>DASVLJ010000019.1:0-161122 GCA_036384915.1 Burkholderiaceae bacterium | reverse complement strand
CAATGGATGGAGAAAAGTCCCACTTTGCCCCCGTTTTTCCGGCTGTAGCTACGGCTACAGTCCTCAAAAGCGAGGCCAAATTGGGCTCTTTTCCCACCCATTTCGCTTCGACTCGTTCTGCCGCGCAGACTCCTAGCACACGTCGACCCAGGTGCCGCCGGTGATTTCCGCCATCCGTGCGGGGCTGATCCTGACCGCCGTGTGCGTGGCACCGGCAGCCGGCAGCACTTCCTCGTACTTTTGCAGCGATTGGTCGAGGTAGACCGGCAGGGGCCGCGCCAGGCCGAACGGGCAAACGCCGCCGACCGGATGTCCGGTCAATTCCATCACCTCCTCCGGCGGCAGCATCTTGCCCTTGCCGAAACGGTCCTTGAATTTCTTGTTGTCGATGCGCGCGTCGCCGCTTGCGACCAGCATCACGGCATCGCCGTCGCGCAAGCGGAAGGCCAGCGTCTTGGCAATGCGCCCGGGTTCGACACCGTGCGCTTCGGCTGCCAGTGCTACTGTCGCCGTGCTGACACCGAGTTCGATGATGGGAATGTCCAGGTTGCGGGAAGCGAAGAATTCGCGTACGGATTGCAGGCTCATGGTGTCGGGCGTTGTTCGGTTCGCCTAATGATACCTGAAGCACATACAAAACCGCCGCACGAACGGTGCGGCGGTTTGGCGGTATCAACGGTGATAGTGATGGCGGTTTGCGCCGTCAAAAGCACCCCGATTTCATACAGCAGGATTTAAAACAACCTCCGCGAACCGCATGGGCAGGGATCGTTGCGGCCAAGTTTTTCCAGGAGTTCCTTGTCACCGTGGACGACGCGCAAACCTTTGCCGACCTGTGTCTCGGATGGGAAACCTTTGCGGCGCTTACTCGTTACCTCGCGCATTGCATCGAATCTGCACCTGTTGGGCGAGTTTGTTTTCGAATTTATTCTCTTTCATGATAGACCTCCATGCTTGAGTCCCCGTTTGATGACGGCCGAGGAAATGCCGTTGCTGCTAATGTTTTTGCTCGGCGCCAGGCCCGGACATGGCTTCGAGTTCGACGAGGCCGGATTTTACCGCGTCTTCCAGGTCACCCTGCATCAGGCGAGCGAACTCGTCGACGCTGATATCCGAGAGCTTCACGCCCACTGCCTGGTTGCGTCCGCGCGTCTTGGCCAGGTAGAGGGCGGTATCGGCAAGATGCAGGGCTTTTTCCCAGTTCATTTCAACGCCGCGCTCGCTCCTGGAAAGCGGCAGCGAGATGTAGCCGGCCGAGGTAGTGGCGGCGATGCGGTGCTCGCCGGTGTCTATCGTCTCCGTGCCGACCGCGGTAAGCACACGTTCCACGATGGGGGCGAGGTGCTCGCCCGGGATGTGGTTGAGGTAGATCAGGAATTCTTCCCCGCCCCAGCGCATCAGCATGTCGTCTTCGCGCATGATCTGCGACAGGCGTTTGCCCAGTTCGATCAAGACCTGGTCGCCGCAGGCGTGGCCATAAGTGTCGTTGATCAGCTTGAAATGATCGATGTCGAGCAGCACCAGGGCGTGCGGGGGAAGGCCGGCATCGACGGCACGCCGTTCCGGCGTTTGCGCACGCTGGCGCATCATGTCCTGGAACGCGCGGCGGTTCAACAAGCCGGTCAGGGGGTCGCGTGTCGATTGCTGTTCCAGCTTGAGATTGGTTTCGTAGAGTTCTCGGTTGCTCTTGCGCACCTTGCGGTAGAGCAGGGCGACGAAACCGGCCATGGCCAAAGCCACCAGCGCGGCGAGGAAAAAGATCACGCGCTGCAGATTCTTGTTACTCAATTCCGCGCCTTGCAAGGCGTTTTTTTCCTGCAGGCTTTCGATCTGCTTTTCGCGCTGCACGGCATCGAACTTGGCCTGCAATTCGGCCATGTCGCGGTCGCGGTCGGCGCGGAACAATTGCTCGGACAGCGCGCGCTGCTCGCGCAAGGCTTTGAGCGCTTCCTGGTATTGCCCCGCGTGTTCATAGGCGTCTGTTAATTGCTCCAGTACCAGCTCCACCTGGGGCAGGGACTTCGACTTGCGGAAAAAATCCATGCCGCGCTTGACGTCGGCCCCGCCCTGCTGCAGGGCGCCCAAGTTGATGCGGCACAGGCCCAGGTTGACGTAGGCGGTGGCGTTGAGAGCGGCGTCGCCGACTTTTTGCGACAGGGCAATCGTGTCTTGCGCATAATGCACGCAATCGGCATAGCGCGCCTTGGACAGATTGTAGTCGGCCAGGTTGTTCAGCGCGGTGGCTTCGGTGCGCGGATCGGACACCTTGCGCGCCAGTTCCAGCGCTTCCGTGTAGGCCTTTGCCGCTTCGTCCTCGTTCCCCATGTCGGAATAGGCGTTGCCGCGGTTGACGGCCAACGTCGCCAGGGTGCCCTCGGCGTCGAGGCCGCGCGCCAGCTTGGCCGCCTTGGTGTAATACTCGAGCGCAGCCTTGGGATTTTTCAGGCTGGCATAGAGCGTGCCGATATTGTTCATCGCCGAGATGCGGCGCAGCTCCGCATGCCTGTTGCCTTCTTCAAGCGCATCCATGGCAACCAGCTGGAATTCGAGCGCTTTCTGGAATTTGCCCATGGCGCCGTAGATGACGGATGCCGTACCGTAGACGCGGCTGCTGAGCTTCCTGTTTTTCAGGCGTTCGGCAATGGCGATGGCCTTGTCGATGGCGGCGGCCGCCTCTTCGTTCTTGCCCTGATCCTGCAGCATGTCGGCGCGGATATCCAGCGCTTCCGCAATGGCATGTTCGTCATGCGCTTGTTTGCCCAGCGCTTCGAGTTCGGCATTGAGCTTCGCCGCCTGCTCTTGCTGGCCCTGCTGGATATAGAGATCGATCACTGCGGAAAGGGCTTCACGCTTGTCGTCTTCCCGGGCGTCGGCAGGGAGATGATGCAACAGTTCCACCAGTTGTCTGAGCGATTCGGCCTGCTGCGTTTCGGCCATGTCCTGCAGCAGCATGATCCGGGCCTGCACCGGTGTGGGTTCGACTTCGGCCGCCGAGACGCAGGCGAACGCCAGCGCGGCAAGCGAGAAGCCCGCGCACAAGTTGACTACACATCGGTGCGAGGCGATTCGCATTCCGAGGGCAAACTCCCGTATCGTTATGGATTCTTATCTTCCGCTTACTTGCCGGCATCGTGCCATGCCGTTCGGATTGACGCCGGAAGTGTGGAATGATTATAGCGGTGATTATTGGTTGATGTTGCTGTGGAAACACATATTGCCCGCATTAGTCACGGTGCTGCAACAGTGTCGATTCGATAATCCCCTAGAGCATTCCTCTTGAATTGAGCGATGCCAACTTCGCATTGCGATGAGCGGGGCGCTCTGGTAGTCTCTGTTGGAATGTAATTCTGATATCACCAACAAGAGGCGGATAGGAGCGAACATGAAGAAGATCGGCATTGCGGTTTTTGCGGTATGTGTTGCGGGGCTGGCCCATGCTCAAGTGCCGGGTACAAAGCCTGGATTGTGGGAAACCAGGATCGTCAAGCAAGTCGTCGATGGCAAGGACATGACGGCGCAAATCAATGGCGCCATGGCCCAACTGGCCAACCTGCCGCCGGAGCAGCGCGCCATGATCGAATCGCACATGAAGGGCTCCGGCTTTGGGGGTGGCGGCATGCGCGTCTGCATCAGCCCGGCGATGGCCGCCAAGCATGAACTGGGCGGCGATCCGCACAGCCATTGCCCGCCGGCCTCGACTGAGGTCAGCGGCAACACGATCAGCTTTGTCGTGAATTGTACTTACGAAGGGCGCACCACGGTCGGGAAAGGGCAGGCGGTCTTGAATGGCGATAGCTACGCTATCCATTCGGACGTGAAAGAGACCGACAGCAAGGGCTCGCATACCGCCGTGTCCGATATACAAATGACCTACCTCGGCTCGGACTGCCAGGGCATCAAGCCCATGGATCAGAAGTAGCAAGGGCGGCACCACGCCAGACGGGCGGCGCATCGTCGGATGCGCCGCCCGTTTTACTTTTCCGGTCGGATCTGGTTGTTGCGGATTGGGCGTGGGTTGCGCAAGTTAGTTGCAAATGTGAACTAAGATGGCTATACTGGCGTTGCCCGATCGCAAAGCTGCGATTGTCAGGCATGGGATCAACCTGGAAATCAAGAAGAACAACATGAGCGTCAACAAAGAAAAACGCATCAAGATCGCCCAAGAGACCTTGCAAATTCTCGAACAAGGCCGGTATCGCAATCAGTCCGGCGAAATCATCGCCGTCGACACTCGTTTTGCCTTGGAAAATACGGTGCACTATGACGGAGGGCAACTGGACAAGCTGCATGCCGCACTGGCGTTGAAGAAGACGTTTGCCACACGCGTCGAAGTCAACAATGAAACCACGCTCTCGGCCGCAAGGCGTCTGGTCGCACAGGGGCATGCGCATCCGCTATGCCTGAACTTCGCCTCGGCGCGCAATCCGGGTGGCGGTTTCCTCGGCGGGGCGGAAGCGCAGGAGGAAAACCTCGCCAAGTCTTCCGGCCTGTATCCGTGCCTGCTGCAAGCGCCGGCATACTACGCAGGCAATCGCGCGCAGCGCTCATGCATGTATAACGACGACATGGTCTATTCGCCGCGTGTGCCGGTATTCCGCAACGACGGCTATGCCTTGCTCGATAGCGCATACGAGGTCGCGGTGCTGACCGCGCCGGCCGCCAATCGCGGCGCTGTGGCCATGCACGAACCGGAACGGCTAGGCGAAATCGAAGCCGTCATGCTGCGGCGGATCGATTTGCTGCTATCTGTGGCTGCGGCGCATGGCCACACGACGCTGGTGCTCGGTGCCTGGGGTTGCGGCGTGTTCCGCAACAAGCCCGAGGAAATGGCGCAATGGTTTGCCGTGCATCTGTTGCGAGGCGAACGTTATCGCGGCGTGTTCGATCTGGTTAGCTTCGCGGTCTACGACAGGAAGGGGGATGGCACCTTCGCCGCGTTCGAGAAGGTACTCGGAAGCGCCGCGAAGTAACGGCGGGCAAGGAAATGCAGGCGAATCTGTAACAACAGTGCTTGTGGGAATATTCCCGAATTTTGCCACTTGAACATTTTTCTCCATGCGCGGATACTTGGCATCCGGCTTTTTGATTTAACAATTGCACGATATTTGTCACTTATTCGCCAGGAGAAAACGATGATGTCCCCCCACTCCGCAATCCGCTCATTTCCCACCGGTTTGTTCCCGCTGACGCTGGGACTGGGCTTAAGCTTGCTCTTGACCGGTTGCGGCGGCAGCAGCGGCGACAGCCATCAGGCGAGCATGGCGCGGCAGATCCGCCCGACGCAAAAGACCAGTTCCGCCAATGCGCAATATGCAACGCTGGTGCAGCAGCTTTACGTATCGTTTTTCGGCCGGCCGGCCGACCCGACAGGCCTCGCCAACTTCGAGGCCGCGCTGGCTGCGGCCAATGCGCCGTCCGATGCGCAATCCTTGCTGCAAATCTATAACACGAAGACCAATCCTGCCGTCAATGCGCTGGTCGACAGCTTCGGCACCAGTGCGGAATCGCAAGCCCTTTATGGCAACGGTACGACGGATCAATTCGTGCAAGCCATCTTCACCAATGTACTCAACCGCCAGCCCTTGCAGTCCGGCCTGGATTTCTGGGCCAATGCCATCGACAGCGGCAGCATGACGCGCGGCAGCGCTTCGTTGCAGATCATGGTGGGGGCCTTGACCAACACGTCGGCACAGGGCCAGCTCGACCAGCAGCTGATCAGCAACCGCCTGTCGGTCGCCGCGACGTTCACGACCGATATCCAGACCGCCGCCGAATTGCGCGGTTACAAGGGGGCGGCAGCGGCGCAGATTGCGCGCAGCCTGCTGTCGGCAGTGACTGCCACGACCAACTTGAGTTCCTATGCCAGCACCGTCAACGCAACAGTGGTATCGCTACAGCGCTTCCTGATCGGCGGCAGCCTCACAGGCCTGGCCAGCGGCGAGAGCCTGGTGCTATTGAACAACGGCGGTGACGCGCTCACGTTGACGGCCAATGGCGCATATGACTTTGCCTCGCCGCTTCTGGGCGGTGCCAGCTTCGATGTGACAGTTTCCACCCAGCCCGTCGGAGAATTGTGCTCCATCACCAATGGCAGCGGGCAAGTCATTTCGGACGTGTCCTCGGTCGGCATCAGCTGCCATTTCCCCTATGCCTATGCAATCAACCTGACGGGAAATTCGATTTCGCAATACGCCTTGCAAGCCACAGGCGCTTTGAGCGTCGATGCGGCGGCCAGCGTCCCGACCGGCAAAACACCGTCCTCTATCGTCGTCAGCCCGGGGTACAAGAGCGTCTATGTCACCAACCAGGGCGACAACACGGTCGGCCAGTTCACGATCAACGCCGACGGCTCGCTCACGCCGGGCGGCGCTGTTCAGGCGCAGTCCGAACCGACGGCGCTGGCAATCACGCCGAACGGTAAATTTGCCTACGTTGCCAATTTCGGCACGACCACCGTATCGCAGTACAGCGTAACCGGCAGCGGCTCGCTGGCCGCCCTCAGTACGGCGACTGTAACGACCGGCACGGCCCCGACCGCCATCGCGGTCGATCCGACCAGCAGCTACGTCTATGTGGTCAACAACGTTTCGCAAACCGTGGCGCAATTCACCGTGGGCTCGAATGGCGCCTTGTCGCCGATGGCGACGCCGGCCGTGGGCACGGGCGGCAGCCCGCTGGCCATCGGCATGAGTCCGAACGGCAAATACGTCTACGTGATCAACAACGGAGCGGGAGACCATAGCGTGTCGCAATACGCCGTCGGCAGCAACGGGAGTTTGACGCCCTTGAGCCCAGCCAAGATCAGCATCGGCACCTCGCCTTCGTCCATTGCTTTCGATCCGGCCGGCAAGAACGCCTATGTGATCGACACGTCCGGGGTGGTGTGGCAGTTGGCCATCGGCGGCGGCGGGACCTTGAGCCAGGCGGGTAGCACCAATGTCGCCGGCTTGACGGGTCTTGCCATCGACCCTTCCGGGCGCTTCGCCTATGCCACGGTTACCAGCGGTGCGGTGGCGCAGTTTGCCGTCGGCAGCGGCGGCGGCTTGAGCGCGCTGTCGCCCGCGAGCGTCGCGGCGGGGCAGGGCACCTACGGGATTGCGGTAAATTTCTAGAACCGTGTATGCTTCCCCTTGAGGAAGGGAATTCTCAAGGGGAAGTTCATGGTGTTACCGAAATTCGGATTTCTGCCGTGGGCGATGCTGGCTTGCCTGCCCGCGTGGGCCGATTCCGACCTGACCATTACCGTGCACTACATTGAACGCAAGCCGCTGCAATATCGCGATGAGCAGGGTAGGTTGAGCGGCATCCTCGTACCCCTGGTCGAACGGAGTTTTGCCAAGGCGGGCATTTCCATGAAATGGCAATTGACGCCGGAGAACCGCATCATGGCCACACTCAAGGCCGAAGACGGGCGCGACTGCTCCTCCGGCATCTATAAGTCGGCCGAACGGGAATCGTTCGCACGTATTTCCCTGCCGATCTATCGCGACAAGGGCTTGGTGGCGCTGGCGCGCGCCGACTATCCGGTTCCTGCCGTAACCACGGCGCAAGAATTGTTTGGCCGCCCGCAAGCGCGTCTCTTGATCAAGCAAGGCTTCGTTTATGGCCGCTACCTCGACCCGATGATCGAGAAGATGCCGCCAGCCCAGGTGCAGCGCGTTACCGAGGAGATCGGCTCCATGGTTCGGATGGTGCGCGCTGGAATCGCCGACTTCATCATCCTGACCGAGGAGGAGGGCGAGGTCTACGCGGATGCCGCCGGCGCTACCGCGCCCGACAGCATCCGCCTGCTGCACCTGTCCGACGTACCGGCCCAGGAATACCGCTACATCTTTTGCAGCAAGGGTGTGCCGCAGCAAGTCATGGACAGGCTCAATGCCGGGATTGCGGCCTTGCAGGTCGATGCTCCGCATCACCCCTGAGCGGCATCGCCAGCCGGGCCCTTCGCGCGGACCGGATTTGCTGCCGATTTTTTGACGGCTGAATGGGCGACAGATTCGTAAGCGGCGTGAATCGCATAGCACAGTGCCAGCGTAATCGCGCCGCTCAATACAGCCAGTTCCAGCGGGCCGAAGGCGGTCTTTTCCATCGCCGTCTGCACCAGTACCAGGATGGGCAGATGCAGGACATAGGTCGAGAAAGCGCTGCGTCCGGCAAAACGTGAGAAGGGGCTTTGTCCCGCAATGTGACGGCTGAACCAATACGGCAGGCCGATGCACATGCCGACGCAGATCAAGGCTTCCCACAGATTCCAGGTCATATCGATCATCAGGCCGTCGCCATTGAGGAAACTGGCATGCGCCAGCGTGTAGCCAAAGCGCGCAGCCGTGGCCAGCGCCGCCACGCCGAGCCAGAGGCGGCCGGTGCGCTCTGGAATGTCTTCCAGCCAATGCTCGCGGCTCGCAATCAGGCCGAACAGGAACAGGCTGGCATATTGCGGCAAGTGTGCGATCTCGGCTTTGACCACGAAGCGGGCCCAGTAATCGATCGGGTACCAGGTCCGTACCACCATGTCGACAGCGGCGAGAGCAAATACGTATAGCAGCAAGGCCTTGTTGCCCGGAAAAGGCCGGCCCCGGGCGCGGTCCGGCGCGGTGCCGCGCCACAGCCGGTAGGCGGTATAGAGCAGGGCATAGATCAGCAAATGCCCCAAAAACCACAGATGCGCCCATTCAAAGGGCAGGAAGGAATCTCCCCAGTTCTTGCCTCCCTGATAATGCTGATAAGCCGGAAACAATACCAGGCCGAAGGCCAGCACGGGCAGGCCGAAGCGGCGGAAGCGGTCGGCCAGCAAGCCTGCCACCCCTTTGCGCTCGAATGCCGCGGGCAGAAAATAGGCTGAGATCAAAAAGAACAAGCCCATGAAAAACGAGGCGTTGATGTGAAAGAATGGTCCGAGCAGGCGGAATTTCTCCGCATGAAAGATCGGCCAGGACCCGCCGGTCGGGCCGTAGGGCTGGCCGGCATGATGGAATACGACCAGCGCCGCCAGGCATGCTTTGAGGTTGTCGAGATAGGCCAGGCGTGAACTGGTCCGGCTTGCGGATATTGTCATGGCATTCTCCTAATATGAGGCTCATTGGGTGAAAGACGAGCCCAGCTTAGGGAAGAGCCCGCCCGGCGGGGATGGAATGTGACGGTCTGACAGGCTTTTGGGACAAGCGGTGGTATAGTGGGCCGAAATTTTTGCGCCTTTCCCTATCTTTTCGGCCTCTTTTGCCGCATGACGCCCCCATCGACCGACCTGTTCGCGCGCTATCAGCCTTGGCGCCGCATCGTTGAACCCGGTTTCTGGGTTGTGCTCGCCTCTACCGAGGCCTTGTTTAACAGTTGGACTGCGTGGATCGAGGTCACGCGCAGCGGGGCGGATGTGGCCTATTGGGAACCGCTGGTCTGGGAAGCCAGCAGCAATCTTGTGATTCTGTTGCTGATTCCGGGCATCCTGGCTTTCGAGCGACGGTTTTCCCTGCAGTGGAATTTGCTCAAAAGAAATCTACCCATGCATGTTATCGGTTCCATTGCGTTCAGCCTGATCCATGTCGGTGCAATGGTCTTGTTGCGCAAGCTGGCTTATGCAACGCAAGGCATGGATTATCGTTTTGGTAACGTGCCGAAGGAATTGTTTTACGAGTATCTGAAGGACGTGCGAGGCTACATTTCCATCCTTGCCATGGCCTTGACCTATCGGTTTATCATGCTGCGCCTGCAGGGCGAGGCCAAGTTGCTCGAAGAACCCGATGAAGGTCCGCCGGTGGAACCTGTGGAGCAGCCGGAGCGCTTCCTGGTGCGCAAGCTGGGCAAGGAATTCCTGCTGCCCGCGGCCGAAATCGAATCGGCCCAGGCTTGGGGCAACTACGTCAATTTGCGTGTGCGCGGGCACGACTACCCCTTGCGCTCGACTATGGCTGCGATAGAGCAAAGGCTTGATGCAAAACGCTTCGTGCGGGTCCATCGCAGCTATATCGTCAATCTCGATTTCGTGGTGGAGATAGAACCGCTCGACTCGGGAGACGCGCGCGCCATACTGCGCGATGGCAGCTATGTCCCGGTGAGCCGGCGCTACCGCGACGACTTGCGCAAGCTGTCGGGCGGAAATTGATGTTGCGTCTATAATAGCTTCAACATCAAGAAGAAAGATTTCCCCATGCTCGTCATGATTGCCGGCCTCATCCTCTTTCTCGGCGTCCATTCGCTGCGCATATTTGCCGATGGCTGGCGCACGGCGCAGATCGCGCGCATGGGCAGGCTGCCTTGGCGTGGCCTGTATTCGCTGGTCTCGCTGGCGGGATTTGCATTGATTGTCTGGGGCTATGGCATGTCGCGGCTTGAGCCCCTTGTGGTCTGGACTCCTCCCATTTTCCTGCGTCATCTTACGGCCTTGCTGGTGTTGATCGCCTTTATCCTTGTCGTTGCGGCTTACGTGCCGGGCAACGGCATCAAGGCGCGCATCGGCCACCCCATGCTGGCCGGCGTCAAGATTTGGGCTTTGGGCCACCTGCTGGCCAACGGCACCTTGAACGATATCGTCCTGTTCGGCTCATTCCTGATCTGGTCCATCGTCTTGTTCGCGGTATCGCGCCGGCGCGACCGTGCCGCCGGTGTCACCTATCCCGTGGCGGGCACGGGGCGCACGGCCTTGACGGTCGCCGTCGGCGCGATCGCCTGGCTGCTCTTTGCCATGGTCGGGCACCGCTTGTTGATAGGCGTCAACCCGTTTGCCTGACTTCCCGGCCCCCAAACCGTTTTCCGTCGATTTCGCCGGCACCAGCCTGCGCGGTGATGCTACGCCCGGCGAATGCGGCAATGTGTTGCTGCTGCATGGCGCCGGCGCTAGCGCACGCAATAAATTCTCCATCCTGCGCCATGCGCTCGAAGCGCTCGGCGTCGGCATGACTTGCTTCGATTGCATAGGACACGGCGAGACGGGCGGCGAGATGTCGGAATCGTCGCTCCTATCGCGTACGCGCCAAGCCGAAGCCGTAATCGCACATCGTGGCTTGGATGCGCCGCTCTCGCTGGTCGGTTTCAGCATGGGTGCCTACAATGCGATCAGGTTGACGCAGACGCACGAAGTGGGATCGCTGATCCTGATCGTGCCGGGTGTCTACACGCCTTCGGCGTATGGCTTGCCGTTCGGGCCGCAGTTTTCAAGCACGATACGGCGCGAGCGCAGCTGGGAAGAGAGCGATGCCTGGGAAATATTAAGCCGCTATCGCGGCCGCCTGCTCGTGATCGCCGCAGGCAACGACGCCGTGATTCCGCGCGAAATACCGGAGCGCCTGGTCGCGTCAAGCGTCAACGCGCAATGGCGCCAGCTGCTGGTGGTGCCCGAAACCGGGCATCGCCACTTGTTTGCGCCCCTTATCGAGCGGCCGAAGGAATTCGATGACGCCCTGGCGCTGATCGGGCATTGCCTGCATCTGTCCTAGGAATCCGGACCTTTGAACGCCTCAATGATGGGACAGGCTTGTGCCGAGCCGCTGTGTTCGCATGCATGCAGCAAGTGCGCAAGCGCGGCCTCCATGCGTTGCAAGTCGAGAATTTTCTCCCGTACGTTGTCGAGACGGGATCGCGCCAGCTCCCGCACCCTGGTGCGGTCTGCGCCGTCGTTCAATTGCAGCAGCTGGTTGATTTCGTCGAGCGAAAAGCCCAGCCCCTGGGCACGCTTGACGAAACGTATCCGCTCGACGGCATCGACCGGATAATGGCGGAAAGCCTGGCCTTGCTGCAAAGGCGCGCCGGCCGGCAGCAAACCCAATCTTTGGTAGTAGCGCACGGTCTCGATGCCGACCCCGGCGGCTTTGGCCAATCGGCCTATGGTCAAGCCCCTTTCCATATCACCGCTCCAGACGCACGTGCCGCAGCCGCAAGGCATTGGCGATCACGGTGACCGAACTCAGGCTCATCGCCGCGCTCGCGATCATCGGGCTCAAGAGCCAGCCGAACCAGGGGAAGAACACGCCGGCCGCCAGCGGTACGCCGAGGAAATTGTAGACGAAGGCGAAAAACAGGTTTTGCCGTATGTTGCGCATGGTGGCTCGGGCAAGATGTCTTGCCCGGCCCAGGGCGCGCAAATCGCCATGCGGCAGGACGATGTCGGCACTTTCGATAGCGATATCGGTGCCGCTACCCATGGCAATGCCGACCTGCGACTCGGCCAGGGCCGGCGCATCGTTGATGCCGTCGCCCGCCATGGCGACGCGCAAGCCCCGCGCCTTCCATTGCGCGATCAGTGCACGTTTGTCCTGCGGCAGCAACTCGGCATGGCATTCGTCGATGCCGGCTTCCCGCGCCGCCGCCCGCACTGCGCCTTCGCGGTCGCCCGACAGTACGACGACGCGCAAGCCCGTCGCCTGCAGCTCGCGCACAGCTTGCGCCGCCTCGGGCTTCAAGCGATCCGCCAGTGCCAGTGCGCAAACTGCCTGTCCCGCGATGGCGAGGAACACCAGGCTGCGGTCGGCATTGGCTTCGATGAAAGCGGAAAACGGCGCCAGGTCGACGTGTTGTTCTAGCATCAAGCGCGCACTGCCGAGCAGGCAGGCTTTACCGTCTATGCTCGCGCCGACACCCAGACCGCGCAGCGCGGTGAAGTTTTCCGCCTTTAGCGTCACGTCCGTTGCCGCGCGGGCGTGGCGCAACAGGGCGCGTGCGAGGCCGTGCTCGCTGCCCGATTCGAGCGCGGCTAGGCAAGCCATGACGTAAGTCCGGTCCGATGCTGCGATGCAGAAGTCTTCGACTACCTCCGCCTGGCCCGTGGTCAGCGTCCCGGTCTTGTCGATGGCCAGCATATCGACCGTCTCGAACGCCTGCAGGGCCGCCGCGTCCTTGATCAATATGCCGGAATGCGCGCCGCGCCCCACACCCAGCATGACCGCCACCGGCGTGGCCAGGCCGAGCGCGCAGGGGCAGGCAATGATCAATACCGAAACTGCCGCTACCATCCCGTTGGCCATCGCCGGTGCCGGGCCGAGCAAGGCCCAGGCCAGGAAGCTGGCGACCGCGCTCAGGATCACGGCCGGCACGAACCACGCCGCCACCGTGTCGGCAAGCTGCTGGATCGGGGCGCGCGAGCGTGCCGCTTCATTGACCATGGCGACGATCTGCGCCAGTGCCGTGTCGCGCCCAACCTTGTCCGCACGCAGCAGGAGCGTGCCATCCTGATTCAATGTTCCGGCCGACACGGTCATGCCCACCTCCTTGGGCACGGGTATTGATTCGCCGGTCAGCATGGCTTCGTCGATTTGCGAATCGCCTTCCAGCACCGTGCCGTCCACCGGGATCCGCCCGCCCGGTTTCACGCGCAGGAGTTCTCCCGGCTGGATCTGGTCCAGTGCCACTTCATGCTCGCTGCCGTCCTGCGCGACGCGCCAGGCAGTTTGCGGCGCCAGTTGCATCAGGGCAGTAATGGCCGAGCCCGTGCGTGAGCGCGCCTTCAATTCGAGCACTTGACCGAGCAAGACCAGGGTGACGATGACGGCAGAGGCTTCAAAATACAGCGGGGCCATGCCATGTGCCTTGAATGCGGCGGGCAGCAGATCGGGGGCGAGCCAGGCAATAAGGCTGAACAGCCAGGCCGCCATGGTGCCCAGACCGATCAGACTGAACATATTCAAGTGGCCACTCTTGAATGAAGCCACTGCGCGTTGCAGGAAAGGCAAGCCGGCCCAAAGCACGACAGGCGTGGCGAGCAGAGCTTGCAAGGTGGCCAACCATGTCATGCCCAAGCGCTGTGGCAAATCGACGCCGGGGAGGATGTCGCCCATGGCGAGCAGCAGCAGGGGTACGGTGAGCGCCAGGCCGATGCGGAAGCGCCGCGTCATATCGCGCAATTCGCCGTCGTCCGCCTGCACGGCCGCGTCCTTGGGTTCGAGCGCCATGCCGCATTTGGGGCAGGTGCCAGGGCCCTGTTGCACGACTTCCGGGTGCATGGGGCAGGTATATTCGCCGGTTGCCGACGGGGAGGCAGGCGCCTTGGCAGGATGGAGAAAAGATTGTGGATCGGCGGTGAAGCGATCGCGGCAGCGCAGGCAGCAAAAGTAATAGGTGGTGCCTGCGTACTCGCAGGAGCGCTCGGGGCTGCCGGCGACTTGCATGCCGCATACGGGGTCGCGGTAGGGTTTTTCGGGTAAGGTATTGTGGGCGCAGCACGAGTGCGTGCCTGCCTCGGAGTGTTGCGTGTGGTTCATGTCGGCTCGCGGAAATGGGTACGATTGGACTATAGACCCTGTACCATACCCCAGAGTCAAGTTTTCGTTTTTGATCTCGATCATGACCAGCTTATTTTCCCTTGCCATCCATGGTGGCGCCGGCACCATACGTGCGGCAGACCAGACACCGGGGACCGAAGCCGCCTACCGCAACGGACTGGCGCACGCCCTGCGCGCGGGGCAAGACATTCTGCAGAGCGACGGCAATGCCCTCGATGCCGTATGCGCCGCCGTGCGTGTGCTCGAGGACGATCCCCTGTTCAATGCCGGCCGAGGGGCCGTATTTACCCACGAAGGCAACATAGAGCTCGACGCCGCCGTGATGGACGGCTTGAGCGGGAACGCCGGCGCCGTGGCAGGCGTGGGACGGATCAGGAATCCGGTGCTTGCAGCGCGCGCTGCGATGGAGCGCACGCGCCACGTGCTCTTGATCGGCGCCGGGGCCGAGCGTTTTGCCGCCGAACACGGTATCGAGATGGTGGCGCCGGAATATTTTCATACGCAACATCGTTGGGAGCAATTGCAGAAAGCAAAGGCGGAAGCGGCGATCATGCTCGACCATGACGGCGTCGGAGCAGCCATGGGCTTCGAGCCCTGGAAGACCGACAACAAGTTCGGTACGGTGGGCGCCGTGGCGCGTGACCGCGCGGGCCGCTTGGCCGCGGGCACGTCAACGGGCGGCTTGACCAACAAATTCTATGGCCGCGTCGGCGACTCGCCCATCGTCGGCGCCGGGACCTATGCCGACAGCCGCGTTGCCGTCTCCGGGACGGGCGTCGGCGAATTTTTCATGCGTGGCTTGCTGGCATACGACATCGCAGCGCGCGTGAAATACCGCGCCAGCCCCTTGTCCGAAGCAGTGAACCAGGCGATAGACGAGGTCTTGACAGCCAAGGGCGGGCAGGGCGGTGTGATCGCCATCGATGCCGCGGGCAATATCGAATTCGCCTTCAATACCGAAGGCATGTATCGTGGCTGCATCCGCGAGGGTGGTGAAGCCGTGACCGCAATTTATCGCCAGGCCTGAGTCCTCATATACATCGCGTTCAAACGTATAATGTCAACAATACAACACACTGAAAACAGCCCGAGCAAACATGTCCGACGCCTACTACGTATCCGTTGACGATCTTGCTCCAGGTGTCTATGTCCACCTCGATATGCGTTGGGTGGAACACGGTTTTTCGCTCAATAGTTTCAAGATCAGGAACGCCAACCAGATCGCGCAGATCAAGGCGCTGGGGCTGAGTAGGATACGCATCAGCCCGGAGCGCAGCACTTTCGTGCCCGCACCCTATGCCGAACCGGTTGCCGCCGCGCCGGCGCAGGCCATGCCCGCACGTCGCGAGCCGCTACGCCCGGTCATTCCCGAGCGCCAGGAATTCGTCGATCAACAACGTGCCGCGCTCGATGCCTGCGGGCGCAAGTTTGCCGAAGCCGCAGGTACGCTGCGCGATATCAATGCCAATATCCATGCACGGCCGCAAAAGGCGCGCGAAGATGCGACCGAACTGGTGCAGGGTATGGTGCAAACCATCCTGCAAGACCGCGACGTGGCGATTCATTTGATGAACGACATGTCCGGTGGCGAAGAGCTGTACTTCCATGCCCTCAATGTTTCTGTGCTGGCCATGATCCTGGCGAAGGAGCTGGGTTTGCCGATTCCGGATATCGAGCAGCTCGGTATCGGCTGCCTGTTTCATGATGTGGGCAAGACCCAGATTCCCACACGGGTATTACGCACGGAGAATCCGACGCGCGCCGAAATCAACGTGATTCAGCAGCATTGCGCCTATGGCCTCGCGCTCGGCACCAAGATGAACCTGACGCGCCAGGCCTTGGAGGTGATCATGCAGCACCACGAATGCCAGGACGGAACGGGTTACCCGAAGCATTTGATCGGCGACGAGATTTCTCCCTTGGCGCGCATCGCCGCCATCGTCAATGCCTATGATAACCATTGCAATCCGGCTAACCCGGCCCAGGCATTGACGCCCTATGAAGCGCTGTCGCATATGTATGCCCACGAGCGGCATCGCTTCGATCTGCATTACCTGAGCACCTTCGTGCGCTGCATGGGGGTCTATCCGCCCGGTACGGTGGTGCGCCTGACTGACGAAAGCATAGGCCTGGTGGTGGCGGCCAACTTCGGCATGCCGTTGCGGCCCAGGATATTGATCTTCGATCCCTCTGTGCCGAAGCACGAAGCCACCGTGCTCGATCTGCAGAAGGAGCCGGACTTGAGCGTGAAGGACAGCTTGCGCCCGGGCGAGATCGGCATCGAAGTCTATGAATACTTGAGCCCGCGCACCCACGTGACCTACTTCTTGGAGCCGCCCAAGCAGCGGCCTTCGCGCTGACTCATGCGGCGCCTGGTCTTTCTGCTGTCCGTTTGCCTTGCATCCCTTGTTTGCTCCATTGCCCGCGCCGATACCCTGAAGATAGGCAGTAAACGTTTCACCGAGTCTTATATCCTGTGCGAGATCCTGGTGCAAAGCGCCGAGCCCTATGCCGGGGTGGAGCGCAAGGCCGGCCTGGGCAACACCGCCATCGTGTTTGAAGCGCTCAAGTCGGGCAGCATCGACCTCTACCCGGAATACAGCGGCACGATCGCGCTTGAGCTGCTGCACCGCAAGGAGGCGATCACGTTCGAGGAAATGAACCGCGAACTGGCACCTATGGGCCTGGGTGTCGCCGTGCCCCTGGGGTTCAACGACGGCTATGCCCTCGCCATGCGCGGCGCGGACCATCGGCGCCTGGGCTTGAACAAGCTTTCCGACCTTGCTGCGCATCCCGATTTGCGTCTCGGCCTGTCGCACGAATTCCTCGGACGCGCCGACGGCTGGCCGGGACTCGCCGCGCGCTACCGTTTGCCGCAGCAGCCGACCGGCCTCGATCATGGTGTCGCCTACCAGGCGCTGGCACAGTCGCAGGTCGACGTGATCGACATCTATTCGACCGATGCGCAAATCCAGCGCTACGGCTTGTTCGTCTTGCCAGATGATGCGGGCTACTTCCCGCGCTACGATGCCGTGCTGCTGTACCGGCTCGACGTGCCGCTGCGCTTTCCGCAAGCCTGGCAGGCGTTGAAGCATTTGCGCGGGCGCATAGGCGCGCATGACATGGTGGCATTGAATGCTGCCGCCGAATTGGAACACCAGTCCTTCGACGCGATCGCACGCGGCTGGCTTCATCCGGCCGCGGCGCAAGCGGCAGCATCGGGCTTGTGGGCCAAGCTGTTCGACGCCAGCCTGTGGCGCCTGACGCGGCAACATGTGCTTTTGGTGCTCCTCTCGGTGCTGGCGGCGTGCGCATGCGGCATACCGCTGGGGGTGCTGGCTGCGGCCAAGCCCCGGCTCAATCAGCCGGTGATGGCGTTGGTCGGCGTGCTGCAAACCATTCCTTCGCTGGCCTTGCTCGCCATGCTGATTCCGCTTGTGGGGCGGATCGGCACCGCGCCCGCCCTGATCGCCTTGTTTCTCTACGCCTTGTTGCCCATCGTGCGCAATACCTGTATCGGAATCGAGCAGGTGCCGCGCGAATTGAAACTCGCGGCGGCGGCGCTCGCCTTGAGCCGGACCGACACGATGCGCTTCGTTGTGCTGCCGCTGGCTGCGCCGGTGATTGTGAGCGGCATCAAAACAGCGGCGGTGATGAGCGTGGGTACGGCCACGATTGCCGCTTTCATCGGCGCCGGCGGCTATGGCGAACGCATCGCCACGGGCTTGGCCCTTAACGACAACGATATGCTGTTGGCCGGCGCCATTCCGGCTGCGATACTGGCCCTGCTGACGCAACTGCTGTTTGAACTGGCGGAGCGCGGCTTGCGCAAAAGACCCGCTTAACGCACCTCTTCAAGCAAGCGCAGGGTCTCGCCGAAATTCCACACGCGCCGGATCTCGATCGAATCGTACTTGCGCGCCAGCGCCGGCGGAAATACCGAGTAGGGCGCACGCACGCGCACGATACGGTAAATCGCTTCGTCGATTTCGGGCCGCCCGCTGGAGCGGTTGATGACGATATCCTTGACGCTGCCGTCGCTGCGAATCGAGACCGTCACGACGGGAGGTTCGCGTGCGAGGTCGGCGATCCGCTGCGAATAATTCAAGTCACCATTGCTTTCGATCTTGGTGCGCCAGCCGCGAATGTAGGCATCGGCCATCACGTCGTGGTCGTACAGGCCGAAAATCGAGCGCGGGCGGTTGTCGTCCGCCGGCCGGTCGGTTTCGCCGCTGGGCGGAAGCTGGCCTGTCAGATTGAGCTTGCCCAGATCGTTCAATGCGCGCGAAGCCAGGCTGCCAGACGGCGCGCTGCCCGGTTGATTGCCGGCACTGTTGCTGCGGCCATTGCCCTGATTGTTTCCATTGCCGGCCCCGTTCCCGCTGCCATTTGCGGCATTGCCGGGCGTAGCGGCGACATTGCCCTTGCTGCTCTGCGCACGATCGCGCGCTGCTGCTGCAGCTGCGGCTGCCGCAGCGATACGCGCGTTTTCACGCTGTGCCGCAGCATCGGCTTCCGCCTTTTGCTTTGCCGCCAGCTCTTGGGCGCGCCTTTCCGCCGCTATCTGTTCCTGGCGCTGACGCTCCGCGGCGGCCGCTTTTTCGCGCTCTGCCTCTTCGGCCTGCCGTTGCTGTTCGGCGGCCAGCGCCTTTTGCTTTTGCTCTTCTTCAGCCTGCTTGTCCGCGAGCTCCGCCGCCTTGCGCTGTTCTTCGGCTTGCTGGCGGGCTTTTTCCTCGCGCGCTATTTGCGCCTGCTTTTCCTGGGCCTGCTTTTCCGCCTCTTGTTTTGCCGCAGCCTCGGCTTGCTGGCGCGCCGCTTCCTCGGCGGCCTGGGCCACCTTGCGCGTTTCCGCCTCCCTGGCCTGGCGTTGCGCCTCCTGGGCTTCTTCCTGCTCTTTCTTCAAATCGGCTTCGCGCTTGGCGGCTGCGGCAGCTTCAGCCTGCTTGATGAGTTCGGCTTGCTTATCTGCCGCCTCCTGCCTGGCCAGTTCTTCGGCCTTGCGCAATTCCTGTTTGCGCGTTTCTTCGTCGGCGGCGCGTTGGGCCGCTTCCTGTTCGAGCTTCTTGCGTTCCTTTTCCTGTTCGCTGACTTCTTCGCCGTCCTTCTTTTCGCCCGGCTCCATCGCTACATCCTTGGGCTCGTCAGGGGGCGCGATTTCCTTCGCCTTGGCTTCTTCCGGCTTTTCGTAGCTTTGCGTATCGGTCGGCTTTTCCGGGGCCGGTGTCGGTTCCTGCGCCTGTTCTATCGCCTGCCTCGGCGTTTGCAAAGCGATGGCGGGCGGTGCCGGCGTGACTGTCGGCTGCGGCGGCATTGGCGCCGCGTCGAGCTTGGGCGTGGTGCGCACGAAGTCGTCAGTAGACGGGGGCGGGACCTTGAACGTTTCGGGATGTTCCCCCGTTGCAGTGACAACGTGCGGCTGCGTCGAAGACGGCGCCGGTGCGGACTGGTCCTCTTGCGGCAGTGAGCCCTGCTTGCGCCGCAGGCGCGCCAGAGCCGGGGTGGATTCGAGCGCCGTGGCATTGCGCGACGCCCTTTGCGCGGTCCTGGTGGGGCTGCGCTTGACGCGTGCATTGGGCAGGTCGGTCGGCGGTTTTTCGGCTGTTTGTGCCTCCTGCGGCTTGGGGGGCGGCGCACTGGCCACAGGCGGTGGAGGTAGCGGAGCGGCCGAACCGGGCGGCGGCGCGAGGATGGCTTGGATTTCCAGCGATTGCGCCAGCTTGTCGTTGGTCGGCAGATTCAAGCCCGGCATACCCAAACCGGGGAAACCTAGCCGCAAAGCCAGCAGCAAGGCATGCAACAGAAGCGAAATGGCAATGCCTGTGGTGATGCGTACCCGGAAACGGTCAAAAAACTTACGGATACGTACGGAAAGACGCTTTTTCATGCGCTTGAAGCCACCAGAGACGAACGAACTTGTGCCGAGTTAAGGAAACACTTTAAGTCTACTTGATTCCCGGGGGCACAAGGTGCCTCTGTGGCCTTGAACCGACATTGTTACATCGGAAAAATAAACTGGATGACAATTTGCATGAAAAAAAAGCAGGGCTCACCGCCGGAGAGTGTGCTTCGTAACATGGGTATGGCAATAAAAGCGGAGCGACATGATACGGGAGATCGTGCGGAAATCGGCCCTGGACAGGCGGAAGAGGTCCGGAAATGCCGCGCTGCTCACCGTATCGCCACGCCAAGCATTGCCGATAATGACGTATTTCCCGCACCAAGGCCGTATTTTCATGTCAATCAACGCTATCATCGGGGGAGCGGCGGCAGCGCCGGAATCCCCCAAGGCAGTTGCCATGCCGCGAACGTCCGGTCCCGACGCGGAGGCGGCAACGGTTTCTACCGGCCTGCTTGCTCCCACTTCCCACGCCAGTCGTATGGGTGTGGCCGCCTATCTGTCGGTGTTGAACCCGCCCCCTTCGGCGTCGATGCATACCGAAGCCTGAAGCCTTTCTAGCCTGTACTTTTTAATCGCCCATCCATGCAAACTGAACAAGAGGCCCTGGACGCCCACCTCGGACAATACATCCCTTTGCAATATCATCACAGCATGCTGATGGATGCCAACCGGATGAAGTCGTTCAAGGCGGCCATCGAGCATGTGGTGCAACCGGGCGCGAAGGTGCTCGAACTCGGCGGCGGCACCGGCGTGCTGTCATGGTTTGCGGCGGCCAAGGCCGAGCATGTCTGGTGCGTCGAGCACAATCCCGAGCTGGTGCGCGAAGCGCGCAAGATGCTGGCCATGAACGAGCATGGTGCCAAGGTCGAGGTGGTGCATGCCGATGCCTTCGCTTACCTGCCTCCCGAGCCGGTCGACGTCGTGATCTGCGAAATGATCCATGTCGCCATGCTGCGTGAGAAGCAGATCGAGATGATGGAATCGTTCAAGTCGCGCTATGTGGCGCGTTTCGGCGGCCCTTTGCCCAAGCTGATTCCCACCGCCGTTCTGATGGCGGTGCAGCCCCTGCAACAAGATTGCCGTTTCGAGGGATATTACGCACCTATCGTGCAAGTGCAGGAATTTACCAACGATGCGGCCACAGTGGAAATGGCGCGCCCTGAACTGTATGGCCTGCTCGATTTTACCCAGCCGATGACGCAGGATATCGCCTGGGAAGGCGAGTTCGTCATCGAACGCGACGGGACGGTCAATGCGCTGCGCTTCATTACGCGAAATGTGCTGGCCGTGCTGCTGGAGCAGTCCACATCGATCGATTGGCTGAATCGCTACATGGCGTTTCCGCTTGCGGCGCCCGTGCCGGTGAAGCAGGGCCAGCGTCTGCGTGTGAGTTTTCAGTATCGCATGGGCGGCTTGATCGCGAGCCTGCAGGATGCGCTGCGCGCTGAAGTCATCGGCTAGGCCTCCTGCCCATCTTCCGGCAAATCGAGCTCTTCCGTTTCCGCCGCCTGCCGCGTTTGCTGGCGCCGCACGAACTTCAGGATGGTGGCGCGGATCGTCTTCAATACCGTCGCCGAATTGAAGGGTTTGACGATGAAGCCTTGCACGCCGCGATTGACCGCTTCGCTGACCAGTTCCGGCTCGATCTTGCCGGAGACCAGGAAGATGATGGCGCGCGGCAGTGCTTCGTGCAAGGTATCGAGAATGGCGAGGCGGTCCGGCTCGGTGCCGATATCCACGCAGACGACGTTGGGCTGAAGCTTGATCATGCGCGCCAGGCTCGCCGGGCTGGTGTTGGAATCGCCCACGACCTCATGGCCTCCGTCGGTCAGCACGGTATTCAACAAACCGCGTGCGATCGCACTGCCGTCTATGATCACCACTTTTAGCATCGTTTCTACCGTTTTTTTTCTACCTTCTTGAATCATAAAGGAAATTTTTGCCGCTGTTCAAAATCCGTTGTATTCAGCGCAATTCCTTTTTTGATAGGTGCAACTGTTAAATTTGACAGTTGCGCCAATATACATTTCCATGAACCATGATGCGGGGGAAACTTTTTCTTGAGGCCCGCGTGCATGAAACTTTCACTTCGCTTGCTTGTTCCGCTTGTACTCACTCTTGGTTTTGCCTGTGCTGCCCAAGCCGACGACTGGGTTCTCGCCGTCAATGAAGGCGTAACTTACCAGGATGCCGGGCCGACCGCCGAGCGCTACAAGCCCTTGCTCGACCTGCTGGAAAAGGAGTTGAAGCATCCGGTACAGGTAAAAAAAGTCGACCGCTACAGCGATCTGGAAAAAGGCTTGAAAGAAGGGCGCTATGAAATGGCCTTCATCCACCCGGCCCACGTTGCGCTGCGCGCAGTCAAGGACGGCAACTACGTGGGGGTGGCCACGGCCGCAGGCTACACCGATTATCGTGGGCGCGTGCTGGTGTCCGGCGATTCGCCCTTGCACACCATGGAAGAGTTGCGCGGCAAGAAGATAGGCGTGCCGGCGCTTGAATCGATCACGACGGTCATGTTCACCGCGACGATGAAGCAGATGGGCGAGCCGAACCCCGTGGCTAACTACACCGCGACACGTTACCAGGACGCCGTACCTTTCATGATCGAGAATAAATTCACTGCTGCCGGCGTCACGGCATCCGCATCCGTGGTCAAGGCATGGACCGTCAATGGCGGTCGTGTCCTGGGCGAGACCAAGGCCGTGCCGATCAAGCAGTTCCTCGTGTCGCGCAGCCTGCCCCCCGAACAGCGCGACAAGGTGCGCGACCTGGTTTTGCACCTGGCGGATAGCGAGCCCGGCCGCCATGCGCTCAAGGGGACGAACATGAAAGGCTTCGTGCCTTGGGACGATGCCGTCATGGCGGAAGCCACCAAATGGCTGGCCCTGTAGGGGGGCGGAGCAGGGTTACAAGCCCAGCTTGGCCGCCAAGCCGATACGCTGCAGCTTGCCCGTGGCGCCCTTGGGAATTTCTTCGAGAAACAGGATTTTGCGCGGCACCTTGAAGTCGGCCAGGCGGATGGCGGCGAAGTCGCGCAATTCCTTTTCCGTCGCGCTCGTGCCTTCGCGCAAGACGATGACCGCGCCGACTTCCTCGCCGAGCTTGTCGTGCGGAATGCCGAAGGTCACGACTTGCTGCACGGCCGGGTGGTCCATCAGGATTTCGTCGACTTCGCGCGGTGATATCTTTTCCCCGCCGCGGCTGATGATTTCCTTGAGCCTGCCTGTGATGCGCACGTAGCCCTCGGCGTCCTTGGTGCCTTGGTCGCCGGTGCGAAACCAGCCATGCGTGAAGGCTTCGGCATTGGCCTTGGGGTTGTTTTCATAGCCCGCGGTCACGTTGCGGCCGCGGATCACGATCTCGCCGGTCTCGCCCGGCGCGAGCAGCCTGCCTTCCGTGTCCATGATGGCCACGTCGGGGCCGGCCGCCAAGCCCACCGTGCCCGGAATGCGTTTGCCGGGAGGAAGCGGATTGCTCGCCATCTGGTGCGCCGCCTCGGTCATGCCGTAGGCTTCCACCAGCGGTGCGCCGAATACCTGCTCCAGTTCCGCGATCACTTGCGGCGGCATGGAAGACGAGGATGAGCGCATGAAGCGCAGCGGGTTGGCGCTGATGACGTCGCGACCGTGCGAAGCGCGCGACAGGATGGCTTGATGCATGGTCGGAACGGCCGTGTACCAAGTCGGTTTGGCTTCGCTCATCCAGCCGAAGAATTTCAGGGCGTTGAAGCCCGGCGAACAGAAGATCGAACTGCCGGCCGACAACGGCGCAAGCAGGCCGGCGATCAGGCCGTGGATATGGAATAGCGGCATGATGTTCAAGCCGCAGTCGCCGGCCTTCAATTGCAGCGTATTGCGCACATTGGTCGCCGAGGCGCATACGTTTGTTTGCGATAGCGGCACGATCTTGGGGCGGGACGTGGTGCCGGACGTGTGCAGGATCAGGGCGATGTCGCCTGCTTCGGCAAATCCGGGCCGGGCGGCCGTGGCAGCGCTGCCGCCCGCAGGTTCGTTCAGCGTGAAGGCGCCGGCGCCGTGGCCTGCCGGCGTCAACTCGAGAATGCGCACGCCTAGCCTTTGCGCCACCGCAATCGCAGGAGACTGGCTGCCGTGTTCCACGATCAAGGCTTTGGCGTGGAGGTCGGACAGATAAAATCCGAATTCGTCGGCGCGATAGGCGGGGTTCAGCGGCGCCGACGTCGAGCAGGCGGCGACCGAGACGAAGGCCGCAGCCATTTCGGGGCCGTTGGGCAAGACGATGGCAACGCGGTCGCCGCGCCCGATGCCCATGCCGTTCAGGGCCGCGACGGTGTGCAGCACGTTGTCGCGCAGCGCGGCATAGGAAAGCGCGGCCGCGCCGGGTGCGCGCAGGGCGGGTTCGGCATCGGCGCCGGCGGAGAGCAGTTCGGCGAGGGTGGAAAATGTGTGCATGATTGTGTCCCGGTAAAAGTTATTGTTCCTGACGCATCAGTTCGCGATGCGAAGTTTGCCTTTATGTTCGCCTACTGTCTTGGCCAGGAGTGCGGCCAGTGCATAGACTGCTTCGATTTGCGGGGTCGGCGTGTTGGTGATGCGGCCCATTTCGATGACGCTGCCGACTAAGGCTTCGAGCTCGATAGGCCGGCCCATTTCGATGTCCTGCAGCATCGAGGTCTTGTGCTTGCCTACGGCGGCGGCGCCGGCAATGCGCTTGTCTATCGATACCTTGAAATTGACACCGAGCTTTTCGCCGATTTCCTGGCCTTCGCGCATCATGCGCGCCGCCAGTTCGCGGCTTGGCCCGAATTCGCAGATATCGACCAGGGTGGCGTGGGTCAGGGCGCTGATGGGGTTGAAGCAGAGATTGCCCCAGAGCTTGATCCAGATTTCGGAGCGGATGTCGGACGTGATCGGTGCCTTCAAGCCTGCCTGGCGCAAGGCATCGGCCAGGATGCGGATGCGTGGCGTGTCGGCGCCATCCAGTTCGCCCAGCGTGAAGCGGTTGCCTTCGATATGCCGGATCACGCCCGGCGCCGCCATTTCGCAAGCCGGGTAGACGATGCTGCCGATGATGTGTTCGACGTCGAGCCGGGACGATACGGCGCCGCCGGGGTCGACCGCTTCCACGCGCCGGCCCTCGTAAGGCCCGCCATGCTTGTGGAAATACCACCACGGCACGCCGTTCTGGGCCGTTACGATCATGCTGTCCGGGCCGAGCAGGGCGGGGATGTCGGCCGCCACCGCGGCCACCTGGTGCGCCTTCATGCCGAGGATGACGATGTCCTGCCTGCCAAGATCGGCGATGCGGTCGGTGGCCTGCACGCGGGCCAGATGTTCGCTGCCGTCTTCCATCAGCAGCTTCAGGCCGTTTTCGCGTGCCGCAGCCAGGTTGGCTCCGCGCAGGATCACGCTGACGTCGTGACCGCTCCCCGCCAGCTTGACCGCCAGGTAACCGCCTATCGCTCCCGCGCCGACTACGCAAATTTTCATGTTGTTGTTCAATCCAGATCAATGTGACGTCGATATGACAGAGCCGTATCGTATGTCGAACGGCAATCGTTGTGGCATCGATTGTGTCAAAAAATTTTAGCCCGGCGTTGCGCTTTCTGCGCAGAATGTGCTTTAATGAAGACAACAATAAGGCAAGTCGTCCGCTGTTGCCAAGCCAATATTTGCAGTCTTCCAGTGCCTCCGGTATGAGCGGAAAGATTGCAACCTCCCTGAGTCCAGAGTCGCAAGCCCCTTGATGAAGTGCTTTCTTTCCCGAATGCGTTGAGCAGGCGGGGGGATGGCGTATGACGATGCAACGGGAGAGCTATGGATTCCATGTCGATCAACACAGCCGGGCGTCAATCGTATCCTGCCGCGGAGGCTGTGCGCCGCCATCGATGGCTGCAGCTATTGATCGGCGTGGGCTGCATGGCGATGATCGCCAATCTGCAATACGGCTGGACCTTATTCGTCAATCCGCTCGACCAGAAATACCACTGGGGCAAGTCCGCTATCCAGGCCGCCTTTACCATCTTCGTGCTCGCCGAAACCTGGCTCGTGCCGATAGAAGGCTACCTGGTCGACCACTTCGGTCCGCGGACGGTCGTCATGACCGGCGGTGTAATGGTCGGCGTCGCCTGGACCATCAACGCCTTTGCCGACTCGCTCGCGTTATTGTATTTCGCGGCCGCCATCGGCGGCATCGGTGCCGGCGCGGTTTACGGCACGTGTGTCGGCAATGCGCTCAAATGGTTTGCCGACCGGCGCGGCTTTGCGGCAGGATTGACCGCAGCCGGCTTCGGCATGGGGTCGGCCGCGACCATCATCCCGATTTCGATGATCATCAAGTCCAGCGGCTATGAGACGGCCTTCCTGTATTTCGGGATCGGCCAAGGCTTGGTCGTGTTCCTGCTCTCGTTCGTGCTTGCGGCGCCGGAGCGGGGGGCCGTCGAAAAGCAGCGCGAGGCGCCGATCCGCGTGGCGCAAAGCCTGGTCGATTTCACCTGGAAGCAGATGGTTGCGACACCTGTGTTCTGGATCATGTACCTGATGTTCGTGCTGATGGTCGCCGGCGGCTTGGTGGCGACGGCGCAGCTGGGTCCGATCGCCAAGGATTTCCATATTGCCGACACGCCCGTTTCGCTCATCGGGCTGTCCTTGCCCGCGCTGGCCTTTGCGCTTTCGCTCGACCGCGTCCTCAACGGGCTGACGCGCCCGTTCTTCGGCTGGGTATCGGACTATCTCGGCCGCGAAAATACCATGTTCATCGCCTTTGGCATCGAAGCGCTCGGCATCTTTGCGCTTTCCTTATTGGGGCGGGACCCGGTGTATTTCGTGCTGCTGTCGGGACTGGTGTTTTTCGGCTGGGGAGAGATCTACAGCCTGTTTCCCTCGGTGTGCGGCGACACTTTCGGCACGCGCTTTGCCACCACCAATGCCGGCCTGCTTTATACGGCCAAGGGCACCGCCGCACTGTTGGTGCCGCTATCGAACATGTTGGCCGAGAAGACCGGCGGCTGGCATGTCGTCTTTTACGTCGCCGCGACGATGAATTTGATTGCCGCCCTGATGGCGCCCGCCGTGTTGAAGCCGATGCGGCGGCGCATGCGCAACCTGCGGCAAGCTTGATTTCAATCGCCGGAGGGGGGCTGGCGCCGGTGGAAGGCTTCGCGAACATCGTCGCGCAGGCTCTGGTCGTCCCAGGGTTTGCCGTGGAAGCGGAAGATTTCGCCGCGGTTCACGGCGTCGACCAGGGCCTCCGCCACGATAAAGCCGGAGAGCATGATGCGCATCGCCTGCGGGTGGATGTCCTTGACGCGGCGGAAGAATTCGATACCGTTCATCGTACCCAGCCGCTCGTCGGCGATGATGACGCCGATTTCATGCAAGGCTAGCATGTCGAACGCTTCCTCGGGGGTCCGTGCGTGCAATATTTCATAGCCCTCGCTGCGCAATACGCGCGCCAGGGCTGTGCCGACGTGCGGATCCGGGTCCACGGTCAGCACGGTTTGCCGCCGCGTCCGGCTGCGCTCGCTTGAAGGAGCCAGGCCGGTGCCGGCCGCGAGCATCCGCTGCATGTCGGCTGCCGCGAGCGGCCTGCTGAAATAATAGCCTTGCAT
Source organism: Burkholderiaceae bacterium (assembly GCA_036384915.1). Lineage (GTDB taxonomy): Bacteria > Pseudomonadota > Gammaproteobacteria > Burkholderiales > Burkholderiaceae_D > PKWO01. The sequence goes on along the minus strand of DASVLJ010000019.1, from coordinate 133,425 downwards.
CTGGTCGCAGCCGTGGCGGCGCAGAAAGGTCAATTGCGCTTCGGTTTCCACTCCTTCGGCGATCACGTGCAGCCTGAGGCTGTGCGCCAGGGAAATGATGGCTGCCGCGATTGCCGCGTCTTCGGGGTCGAGCGCAATGTCGCGCACGAAGGATTGGTCGATCTTGAGCACGTCGATGGGGAAGCGCTTGAGATAGGACAGGCTCGAATAGCCGGTGCCGAAGTCGTCGATCGACAGCTTCACGCCGAGAGATTTCAGGTTGCGTAGTACGCCGATGGCGCGTTCGACGTCGGTCATCACCAGGCTCTCGGTCAATTCTATCTCGAGGCAGGCCGGATCGAGCCCGGTTTCGAGCAGCGTTTCCGCCACCGACTCCACCAGGTCTTTCTGGCCGAACTGGCGTGCGGAGAGATTGACCGCCACGCGCAATGGGCCCAGGCCTTCGTCCTGCCACTGCTTCACCTGGCGGCAGGCGGTTTGCAGCACCCAGGCGCCGAGGGGCACGATCAGGCCGGTTTCCTCGGCCAGCGCGATGAAGCGTCCTGGCGGCACCAGGCCCAACTCGCGATGCTGCCAGCGCAGCAAGGCTTCGACGCCGAGCACGCGGCCGGTATTCAAATCGACCTGCGGTTGATAGTGCAGCAGGAATTCCTGCCGCTCCAGCGCGTTGCGCAAGTCGCTTTCGATGCGCAGCCGTTCCAGCGCACGCTGGTTCATCATCGCGGTGAAGAATTGTGCGTTGTTGCGGCCCAGTTCCTTGGCGCGGTACATGGCGATGTCGGCGTGCTTGATCAGCGTCTCGGCGTCGTTGCCGTCGTTGGGGTAGGCCGCGACGCCGATGCTGCCGGTGAGGAAGAATTCGTGCCCGTCGTCGTTGAGCGGCTTAGCGATCGCATCGAGCAGGTTTTGCAAATCGTCGGCCACTTCGAGCTCGTCGGCGCGTTCCTCCAGGACCAGGATGAATTCGTCGGCTCCGACGCGCGCGACCGTGTCGCTGTTGCGCAGCGCGGCTTCGAGCCGGCGGGCCACCTGACGCAACAGGCGGTCGCCGACCTTGTGGCCGACCGCGTCGTTGACGAACTTGAAGCGGTCCAGGTCAAGATAGGCGATCCACAATATTTGCCGGTGGTTGGAGGCATGGACGATGGCCTGGCTGAGCCTGTCGTTCAACAGATTGCGGTTGGCCAGGCCGGTGAGGCCGTCGCGGTTGGTCAGCGTTTCCAGCTCTTCCTGGTAATGCCGGGTCTCGGTGATGTCATACTGGATAGCGACAAAGTGCTCCACCTTGCCGGCATCGTCGCGCACGGGAGCGATGAAGATCTCGCACCAGAAGGGCGTGCCATCCTTGCGGTAGTTGCGCATCGTGGCATGGCCCTCACGCTGTTCCATGCCGCTTTGCAGGATTTCGCGCATACCGCTCTGTTCCGAATCCTTGCCCCACAGGATGCTGCAGCTTCTTCCTATCACGTCTTGCGCGCTGAAGCCGGTGATGCGCTGGAAAGCAGGGTTGACATATTCAATCGGGAACAAGGGCGCGGCGGCGCTGGTGATGACGACCGCATTATTGCTCGCTTCGATGGCGCGTTCGCGCATGCGCAGGGCTTGTTCCGCCACCCGTCTGGCCTCGTTGTCCTGTGCCAGCAGCCGGTTGGCCTCGACCAATTCGCCGGTGCGCTTTTCGACCAATGCGGCTATCCGCCGCGAACGGTCGGCCTGGAATTGGATATACAGTGCAAGCAGGACGGTCAAGGCGGTGCCCAGCACGAGCAGGCCCAAGGCGCGGCTCGCGCGCGCGGCGAAGAAATCGGTTTCGGCGATTGCCTCGATATGCCAGGTCTTGCCGGCCGCGTCGAAGCTGTGGACGATGGGGGGCGGCCGGTCGAAGAACAGCCAGCGCGGGAAGATGGATTCGGTCTCTGACGGCTCCATTCTTTCGCGATGCAGATACACCGTGTGAGCGGCATCGCCAACGGCGCCGAGATAGACCTTGAATTCCATGCCGGGCAGAGGGCGCAGGTCGGCGGCCGCCAGGGCGCCTTCAACCAGGGCCTGGGAGCGGAACACCACGGTGGTAAAGCCGGCCAGTTTTTCCTTGCCCTTCTCCAGCGCGTAGACCGGCAAGCTGACCAGGAAACCCGATTGGTCGCCATTGCGCTGGGCCAGACGGAACAGATCGGTGGCAACCGGCAGGCGCAATCGGCGCGCCATCTCGCCGGCTTGCATGATGGAGGCGTTGTTTGTCACATCCAGGCCCAGCGCCGCGACGTTCCCTTCGAGCGGAGAGACGTAGTCGACGACCAGGTAATCCGGCTGGTCCGGCACGGCAATACGCCGGTTGCGATCCAGCTGCGTGATCCTGAAGTCGGGATTGATCTTGCGCATCTGCGCTTCGTAGCCGGCACGCTCGGCCGCCGTGATTGTGCGTTCGAAGCCGAATGCCTGGATGTAAGGATGGCGGGCGACGATAGGGCGGGTGAAGTCCTCGAACTGTTCGCGCGTGATGCCGGGGTGTACGTCGAACAGGCGATTGACGTTCAAGAGGCTTTCCAGCGCATTGCGATAACCGTCCATCACTGCCACGAAACGTTCGTCGACGCGCTGCTGCAAATCCTGGTCGATGCGCTCGAACTCGGCATGGCGCGCTGCGGCGAAAGCGAGGACCGTGATGGCAAGTCCTGCCGCGAGCACGACCAGAGCTGGCGGCGAGAGTCTGGACCGGAAACGGCTTGGGGGCATGCTGCCTTTCGAGTGAGAAACGGGGGGGCACTGTGGGGCGGACATTTCCTTCTGGTATTGACACTAATGTAATTCGTGGCCGCTGTCCAGCGCTGTCTCGCCGGGAAGACATGTTACTCAGCGTTCGGACAAAGGAGCGGGGATGCCGGCAATGAAGGGGGCAGAAAAGCTTGGGTGCGGATATCGATTTTCCTGACCTGCCCGCCGTTATTCGGCAGAGTGGAAAGATAGGGGCGGCCTCGGTGTCGACGGGCTCCGATGAATTCGGCAAGACCTTGCTGCTGGATAGCTTCTTCGATGCCAAGACTTATCCGGCCATGCATTTTCAATCGAATGCCATGGAATTCGACGGCGATCAGCTGGCGCGTGCGACAGGCGATTCGACGAGCAAGGACGTCACCGAACCGGTGACCCAGGAAGACAGCCATTTTGCCTGCCGCTTCATGCTGCCGTATCTCACGCGCGCCTGCGGCGCCAACGGCAGCGCCAAAATCCTGCGCTCGGATTTTGGCCTGTGCCGTTATGCCCCCTTCGTGACGGACAAGGCCACGCTTTACTTCAGCGTCGAAGCGAGCGAGGAATAGCTCAAGAAGCGGCTTGGGTGGACATGTAGCCGGTGCGCAAGGCAATGGCCCAATCGGGCCGGTCATTGGTTTCGGCCAGCCTGGCCATCGGTTCGAAATCGTAGGGCACGGCGAATAGCATCGCCTGCCACTTGCCCTCGCGCCGTTCGATGATGGCGTAGCGTGCATCGGGTGAGCCGTTTTCGATCACGTGCGGATAGGGATGGTCGTCATCGTAGGCCGGCAAGCCCACGCTGCCGGGATTGACGATCAGTGCACCGTCGGCCATGCGCAGTACGCGTGGCACGTGGGTGTGGCCGCAGCAGATCACGCGCGCATCGGCGTTGCCCCGTCGGGCTGCCACTTCGGCCGCGTTGGCCATGCGCGCGCCGCGTTCGTCGACCGATTCCATGAAGTATTGCAGGTCCGAAGTCGGCGTGCCGTGGCACAGCAACACGCAGCCGTCGATGCGCAAATCGGGCGGCAGGCTACGAATCCAGGCCAGCATATCGGGCGTCATTTTCGATGCGGCATGGCGGTCCGACTCGCTGCCCTTGCCGGGTTCGTATTCGAGTATCTGCCGCTCATGGTTGCCGGCCAGCTGCAGCCAATCCTGCCGCATGAGGAATTGCGCGGTCTCGGCCGCCAGTAGCGGGCCCGACAGGCTGTCGCCGAGATTGACGATGCGGTCGACGTCGCGCGTGGCAATGTCTTGCAGCACGGCTTGCAATGCCGGCAGGTTGCCATGGATGTCGGAGACGAGAGCGATGCGGGTGGATGTCATTTTAGGGCCAGGGGCAAATCGAGTGAGGGCAGGCCTTCGCGGCGCAGGGCGGCGGAAAATTCCGGAGCTGTCGCGACGATGGCATTCCCTTTATTTTCCGCTTGTTCCGCATGTTTTGCATTGAACCCGCTTTCCGGACCTTGCATTGAACCGTTTCGATCAAGGCAAAAACAAGATCGATACGGCCGACACAAAAATCGTACGGCCGCCAGGTTTGAAGCGGTTTGTCACGCGCTTGACTTTGGAGATTGGTATGGTTTGGCGAAGATTAGTTGGTTGACAAGGGGAAAATCAATGAAAAAATTTTTTTATTCTGACATGTCACTCTGCCAACTACTTGTCTGGGCGTTACCATATAATCGTCCGGCGATTACAAAAATATCGCCGAATCGCTCGCCCTGATCGGGTGTGCCGATTGCGAAGACACCATTATCACAATAAATATCTGGAGAGTTCAATAATGAAGATCAAACTTAGCCGCGCCGCGGCGGCTGTGGCATTTGCTTGCTCCGCGATTGCCACCAGCGTCCTTGCCCACGCTGCCGGCCCCGCTGCGAAACCGCTGGATCTGGGCGCAACGCCCGGCGCGACCGCGCAATCGGTTTCCATCGTTCTGAAGATTCAAAACATCGACCAGCTCGAGCAGTATGTCGCCGGCACGGTGACGCCGGGCAGCCCGGTTTATCAGCAATTCCTCTCCACCAACGCATTCAGGCAAAACTTCGCGCCGAGCGATTCCGTGGTGAGGTTCATCACGAGAGCCATGGCGGCGCAAGGTATCACCGTCCAGGACGTGATGTCTAATAATCTCGTGATCCATGCCACCGGCACGACCGATCAATTCAATCAGTTGCTGCAAATGCAAATTCACAACTATTTCGACGGTGTGAATTATTTTCAGAAGCCCGACCGGCCCGGCAAGATTCCCTCGACCTTGTCCGACCTGATCCTCGTCATCGCCGGTCTCAATAACCAGCCTCAGGCCAAGACGCACTTGCACCGCATTCCCGAAGCGACGGCGGCCGTGGGCACTGTCGAACGCGTCAAGGTTACCCTGCGGGCCAATGGCTCCACCAGCGGCACCACCAACGGCACGCCGGGCCAGTTCACCGTTGCCGACGTAGCCAACCTGTACAACATCAACCCGCTGTACCAGAAGCACATTACCGGTCGCGGCCGTACCATCGGTATCGCCACGCTGGCCACGTTTGCGCCATCGGACGCTTACACCTACTGGAGATCGCTGGGCATCAAGGTGTCGCCGAACCGTATCACCCAGGTGCATGTCGACGGCGGCGGCGGAACCAATGGTTCCGACGAGACGACGCTCGACGTCGAACAGGCGGGCGGAATCGCGCCTGACGCCAAGATGATCGTCTACGATGCCCCCAATACCGATGCCGGCTTTATCGACGTGTTCTATCAGGCAGTGGCCGATAACAAGGTCGATACGCTGTCGGTCAGCTGGGGCAGCCCGGAAATCGCCCAATCGACCGACACCATGATCGCCCAGCACCAGGCCTTCATCGTGGCTGCGGCGCAGGGTATTTCCGTGTTCGCTTCGGCGGGCGATGCAGGCGCCTACGACATCAATGACTCCAATGCGCCCTACACTTATCCGACCTGTACCCAAACGCTGACCGTCGATTCCCCGGCCAGCGACCCCTACGTCACGGCAGCCGGCGGCACCACCTTGCCCAACACCCAGGTGCGCAAGAACGGCACGATCGTCGTGCCCACCGAACGCCCCTGGGGTTGGGACTACCTGCAGAACTACATGACCACCTACTATGGTTCGGACTTCTACTACGCCAACTTCTTCCCCGTGGGCGGCGGCGGCGGCGTGAGCGTGAACTACGATATGCCGCTGTTCCAGAAATCGACTACCGGCACCCAGCTCAGCACGGGCAACCAGTCGCTGGTTTGCAGCGGGACCGACTACATCGATCTGCCGGCCGGCTACGCTGGCCGCAACGTGCCCGACGTCTCGCTCAATGCCGACCCCTATACGGGTTACGCGGTCTATTTCGGCGGCGCCTGGAGCTATGGCTCCGGCGGCACCAGCTTCGTGGCACCGCAACTGAACGGCATGGCGTCGCTGCTTTCGCAAGCGATGGGTGGGCGCGTCGGCTTGATGTCGCCGCAACTCTACGCCCGTTTCAATCGGTACGGCTATTCGAACATGTCGCCGTTCAACGCGATCACCTCCGGCGACAATCTTTACTGGAATGCCGGGACGCAGTACAACCCCGCGACGGGCTTGGGGACGTTGAACCTGAACAATCTGGTCAATTCGTTCCGTTTCTAAGCAATCCCTCTGAATGACGCACCCTCCGTCCCGGCAACGGGCGGAGGGTTTTTTCATGTGCGCGTCTATTTGCCGAACAATTTCTTCACCATCCCTTCGACGCCCTCGGCTGCGCTGCCGACCCCATGCGTCAAGCCTTCGACGCTGATACCCAATACGTTTGCCACGGCGCCTCCCAAATGCGATGCCAGGCTTTCGTTGAGCGAGAAGTGCGGGTCGTCCAGGTTGCCGGCCAGCGTGAAAGGCACCATGATACGGCCGCCTTTGTCCTTGAGCGAGGCAACGACCGCGCGGCGCGGCACGCCCATGAAGGTCGCCATGGCACCGTTGCCCGAATCGAGTTCAAGGCCGATCAGGGTCACGCTGCCGGGTGCGTTCAGATGCCTGTTCTGCACTCTCGAATGCAGCGTCATGTCGAGCTTGCCGCGCCTGACACCGGTTTCGGCCGCCTTGATCAGATAGGGCTGCAGGGCGATCAGGTCGACTCCCGACAGCGTGGTGGATACGTCCGAGTCGAGCGTAACGGGGTCGAGCCAACCTTCGATTGCCGCTTTGCCGTCGCCTTGCACACCCTTCACCACGCCGTCGAGCTTGAGTTGCATGTGGCCTGGCTGGCTCGGCACGTGAATGTCGTCGACTTCGGCTTCGAGCTGTTCCAGCCTGACCACGTGGGGCGGCTGCCGGATCGAGGCGTCGAAAAATTCGACCGCACCGCCATGGATGGCGACGCTGCCGATCTCGACCGGATGTGCTGCCGGCGCGGCCGGGGAAGCGCTCTTCGGCGTCTCCTCGATGATGCCGGGCAGGAGGTGCACGTGACCGTTGCGTCCGCGCAGGATGGAGAGATAGGGATTTTCCACCTCGATCTTGCTGACATGCAGATGCGCGGAAACCAGGGCGCGCAGATCGGGTGTGACCACGATCCGGTCCGCGCGCAAGGTCTCGGCGGCGGGCCAGTTGGCGGGGCCGCGCACGTGTACGCCGCGCATCTCGATGCTAGACCAATGCACGAGGACTTCGGCAACCTGGCTGTTCGGCCCGAGCGCACTTTGCACGCTCGTTTGAAGCGCCCGCGTCGCGAAGTGCAGGGCGATGGCGCCGCCCGCGGCGAGAACGCCCAGCGTAACCCCCGCAATAATCAGGATTTTTTTTGCTTGCATCAGGCCGGACTCCCATACGAATAACTGATCAGGTATCAACTTTACCAAATGCTGCGGCGCAATAGTTAAGGAACCAGGTTGGGAGTTTCCCCAGGCTGGCCGGTAAGACGGGAGCGCTTGCAACTTCCGGCAGTGGGTTACACTGTCGCCTGCATTTTTGTTGCTAGCCGTAGCCCTTTGGACAGATAGCTGGAGAGTCGCCTTGAGTCGTGCCGATAAGCCCCCCGTTTCTGCCGAAACATCGCAAGCCCGCCCGCCGAGCCTGAAATTCATCCTGGTCAGCGTCTTCATCGATATGCTCGGTGTCGGCCTCCTCGTGCCGGCGTTGCCGCTCCTGGTCGGCGAGTTCGTCGCGACCAAGGAGTTGCAGGCGCAATGGTATGGCGTTCTGGCCAGTGTATTCGGCTTGCTGCAATTTCTGTGCATGCCGTTGTTGGGCGTGTTGAGCGACAAGGTCGGCCGGCGGCCGGTGATGCTGTATTCGATGGCGGGCATGTGCCTGAATTTTCTTGCCACGGCGTTGGCGCCCAATCTGCCCATGCTTTTTGTCGGCCGCGTGATCGGCGGCATGTCGTCCGCCAGCATGTCGGTCGCTTCGGCCTATGCTTCGGACATTTCGACGCCGGAAAACCGCGCCAAAAGTTTCGGCTTGATAGGCGGGGCTTTCGGTTTCGGTTTCATTTGCGGCCCGGCGCTGGGGGGATTGCTGGGCCACTTCGGCGTGCGCGTGCCTTTCTATCTTGCCGCCGGGCTGTCGGCCTGCAATTTTTTGTACGGCTATTTCGTCGTCCCCGAATCGCTGCCGCAGGATCGCCGGGCGCCGTTTTCCTTAGCGCGTGCCAACCCGTTCGGTGCCCTGCTTGCGCTGGCCCGGCGGCGCGACGTGCGTGGTTTGATCGTGGCCCTGTGCTTTTCCACTTTTGCCCAGATGCTGATGCAGACGACCTGGGTGCTGTACACCCATTTCCGCTTTGGCTGGGGCACCATGGAAAACGGCTGGGCCATGACTTGTGTCGGTGTCGCCTCGGCCTTGGTGCAGGCGCTGCTCTTGAGCAGACTGATCCGGATGTTCGGAGAAGTGCGGCTCGCCCTGCTTGGGTTGGGTTCCAGCGCCGTCACCTTCCTGCTGTACGGTCTGGCGACCGAAGGCTGGATGATGTATGCGCTCATCCTGTGCAACCTGTTGGCGTTCTGCACGGGACCGGCAATGCAGGCCATCATCTCCAAGGCTACGGATCCGCGCGCCCAGGGTTCGCTGATGGGCGCGCTGCAATCGATCGCCAGTTTCTCGCTCGTGATCGCGCCGTATTTCGGCGCCAGCGTGCTGGCACGGGTGGGCAGCCTGCCGCGCGGCGATTGGCATGCCGGCGCGACTTTCTTCATCGGCGCAGGATTGCAATGCACGGGCTTGCTGCTCGCCTGGCGCTACTTCCGTTCGCGCAAGCCGGCAGTGGAAGCCCCGCCACAGCCGGGCTGACATGCCGGCCGGGCTTCGGTTAATATGTCCCGCAAGAAGGCCCGGAGTTTCGAGTACAACAACGCCAAGAGACAGCACATGAAAAAGCCATTCTATAAGGTCCTGTATATCCAGGTTTTGATCGCCATCGTGATCGGCGTGCTGTTCGGACTGTACGACCCGACCAACGCCGCCGACATGAAATGGCTGGGCGACGGCTTTATCAAGTTGATCAAGATGATCATCGCGCCGGTGATCTTCTGTACGGTCGTTCACGGCGTCGCCGGTATGGAAGGCTTGGGCAAGCTGTTGCGCGTCGCCGGAAAGACCATTGTTTATTTTGAGGTGGTATCGACTTTGGCCTTGGCTATCGGCTTGATCGTGGCCAACGGGATACGTCCCGGAGAAGGTTTTGCGAGTGCCAATACGAATGCCAAGCCGGCGGCGGGCTATGTCGATTCGAAGGGCCAGACGGCAGCCGCGGCGGACACAAAGCCGGCGACCGGCAGCGCCGAAATAAAGAACCAGCCTGGGCTCGGCGCCGATTCCAAGGGCGCGGCCGACGGTGCGGCGAAAAAGCAGGCGGCCGCGGAAGCGGACGCGAAGACGGTGGAAGGCTATGCGCACCAAAAAGCCCAGACGCCGGTCGAAATGGTGATGAATATCATCCCGACGACGGTGGTCGATGCATTTGCCAAAGGCGAGATCCTGCAGGTATTGCTGGTGTCGATCCTGTTTGGATTGTCGCTTGCCTTTCTCGGTGAGAAGGGCAAGCCGATTGTCAACCTGGTCGAAGACTTGTCGAAAGCCATTTTCGGCATGGTCAACATCATCATGAAGGCCGCGCCCGTCGGCGCGTTCGGCGCGATGGCTTTCACCATCGGCAAGTACGGGCTTCACGCCTTGATTCCTTTGGTCAAGCTGATCGGATCGTTTTACCTCACCAGCCTCTTGTTTGTTCTGGTCGTCCTTGGTGTCATCGCCTGGTTGACGGGGTTTTCGATCCTGCGCTACCTGCGCTACATCAAGGATGAATTGTTGCTCGTGCTGGGTACGAGTTCTTCCGAAAGTGCGCTGCCGTCGCTAATGACCAAGCTGGAAAAGCTCGGTTGTTCCAAGCCTGTCGTCGGCCTGGTTGTGCCGACAGGCTATTCGTTCAATCTCGATGGCACCAATATTTACATGACCATGGCTGCGCTGTTCATTGCCCAGGCTACCAATACAGACTTGACACTGGGGCAGCAGTTGACGATCCTCGGCGTCGCCATGCTTACCTCCAAAGGGGCTTCCGGTGTCACGGGGGCGGGCTTCGTTACATTGGCTGCCACGCTTGCCGTCGTGCCCTCGATTCCGATCTCCGGTATGGCCTTGATTCTCGGCATCGACAAATTCATGAGCGAGTGCCGTGCCTTGACCAATTTTGTCGGCAACGGCGTGGCTACCATCGTCGTATCGTCTTGGGAGGGCGAGCTGGACCGTACCACTTTGCAGGCCGAATTGCGCGGCAAAGCTGCCGACGCCGCATAAATAATCGGCAGGCCCCGCGCCTATCGGCGGAAGGGGGCAATCTTCTCGATTTCTTCAATCAACGCCTGCGCCATGCGGGCGTGATCGGCCTGGTTCGGGTGCCACTGGCAGGCCGTCAATTCCAGGTCGTCGTATTCCATGTAGTGCACGCGCATGTCTCCCCCGGCATGCGCGGCTTCCACCACCTGCTGCACCAGCGGCACTTGTTGTCCGTCCGGCCCCAGCTTCACTGCGGTGAGTATGATCTCGGTGTCGCCATGACGCCGGCGCAGCTCGGCCAGTAGATCGCGATAGCTGTCCTTGAATTGCTGCGCCAGGCTTTCCCGGGTCCATGGCTCGCCGTCGTGGATCGGTGTCGAGAAATCGTTGATTCCGAGACCGATCACGATCAATTGCGGCTGCCATTCCGGCTCGTCGACACGGCTTTGCGCCTCGTTTTGCAGCAGGCGCGGATAGTAGGTGCGGAAATTTTCATCCGGCAGCTTGCCGTTCCAGTTGCGGTTCATGCCCATGCCGGACATGGCATTGAGTTCCCAGTCGGCATGGAAATGGCGTGCCACGCGCACGCCGAAGCTTGCGGTGGCGTCGCTGCTCGCGCGTATTGTCGCCGCGTTGCACGAGCGCTTGTTCGACATGTCGGCCAGCCCTGCAGTGAAGGAGTCGCCGATGAATTCGATCTGTCGCGTGTTGCCCGGTTTGAGCGGCAGCCAGGTGCCGCCGTCTTCCAGCACGAAACGCCGTATCGTGCCCGGCCCGGTCGTGGTCTCGTTGCGCCTGGTGAGGCGCAGTTCGTGGGCGCCCTTGGCCAAGTGTCTGAGCCATACCGTGTGTTCGCCGTCTTCCATCTGTAAGGGCTTGCGCAAGACACCGTCCAATTCCACCGTGTAAGCCGATAGAGCATCATCCACTACGATGCCGATGGCGCGCCCCTTGAATCGCGTGCTCAGGGTGATGCCGGGCCAGGTTGCGTGCCAGCCGTCGGCGTCCGCCAACACGTGCCCGGTAGTGCGAACCGCAGCCTGCGGCAAAACCGCGAGAGAGGGTGGGGCGTAGCAGAAGAGCAGGGCGGGGACCAAGCCCAATAGGCGATTGAAACGTGTCAAGCGGAACTCTCCATCCGGAGGGATCAAAGGGCTCCGATTGTAATGGATCAGGCCTGTACGTGCGATGCCAGGTTCCTGTCGGTGGCGTTTTCGATCGTCGCGTGGGCGTGGTGCCCGCGCTCATTGAAGAAATTGGCCCAGCGTTCGGCGTCTTCCCTGTTAGGGAGCCAGGGACCGAATTCTTTTGTCAACAATTGTGTGCGCGGATCGACCGATTTGAATACGACTCGATACATGTTTCTTCGGCGGCTTGAATTGAGGGTGTGAGTATGCGAATGCAGCGGTAGAATCGGATAGTTGCTGCTTGGCTATATTATACGTTTGCCGGAAAAATCCGGCAGAGGCTTCACCCGCATTTAACCGAATTTGACTTTATGTCGTGCGGCATGTCAATTTGGCAAATTAAAACTGTCGGGATTCGCGTTTTTTCTGCCAAATCGACAAAAAGTTAGTCATTCGATATTTCTTTTGTTGATTCTTTGTGGCAACATGAAAGTTCTCTCTCCGTCAATAATCTTTTTGATCATTGCTGGATTCAGCCCGTGCCGTTTTCGGCGCGGGCTTTTTTCTTGTGCGCTGCAGGGTAGCCGGCCGGACGAGACTTTGTCCCGCGCACCGTCCCATGTAACGTGATGCCATAATCAGGTGGGCGTCGCTCTTCCATTTTTATGATCAGGATTCTCGAAACTCCGCGCCTGAATCTGCGCCTGCTTGAGGAAGGCGATGCCGAGTTCTATCTTGAACTGGTAACCCAGCCGAGCTGGCTGCGCTTCATCGGCAATCGCGGAATCGAGACCGTCGAACATGCCAGGCTGGCGATCGCACAGGGCCCTCTGGCCATGCATGCCCGATACGGCTTTTGCCTGTATCTGGTCGAGCGGCGCGATGACGGAGAGCCCCTAGGAATCTGCGGTTTGATCAAGCGCGATACCTTGCCCGACGTCGATATCGGTTTTGCCTTCCTTGAAGCGCATTGCGGCCGGGGTTACGCCTGGGAGTCCGCATCGGCCGTACTCGAATATGGATACGCGGAACTGGGCTTGCGCCGCCTGGTCGCCATCGTCTCGCCTGAAAACGCCGTGTCGATCAAGCTGATCCGCAAACTCGGCATGCGATATGAAAAGCAGATCCGGCTGACACCGGAGGCAAAAACTGTCGATTTGTACGCCCGGGTGTTCGACGCTCGCGATTGAGACTGGGCTTCCACTCGCGGTCCATGCTGCGAAACCGGATTGCCCGACGTGACGCGGGATCACTGTCCGACATTGAAGCTCATTGTCGCAGCACGGTATCACAGCCTGAACGACCTTCAGTTCAACAGGCCATTTTTGCAACACTATGACAAGCCGCGGCGGCAAGTAGTGCCATAATACAATGATTGAATTCACGCGGAACACGATGAGTCTTCGCTATCTCGGCGGCAGGATCACGCGGCTCTATCAGCGACCAATGCCTATCATGACGGTCGCGACCTTGTTTGTCGTGCTGGTGTGCCTGTCCCTTGTGGGGTTGGACGTCGGACGAACCCTGCAGGCCAGGAACATCGAGCTGCATGAATCCGAAATCGTCGCTTCCAATCTGGCGCTTTCGCTTGGCCAGCACGTGGAAGACGTGGTCTCCAGCGCCGATTCCACTTTGGCCGGCCTGGTGGAGCGGCTTGAAGTGGAAGGCACCGGCCCCGCCGAGCGCACCCGGCTTTATGGTCTGCTGTCGACCCAGGTCGCCGATTCCCCCTGGCTGCACGGCTTGTTCGTCTACGACGAGGATGGCCGCTGGCTGGTCAATTCGATGGCGGCCAAGGTGCAGAACCTGAACAATGCCGACCGCGAATACTTTATCTACCATCGCGACCATGCCGATCGCGCCGTCCATATCGGCGTGCCGGTCAGGAGCCGTTCCACGGGTGAATGGATAGTCACGGTGTCGCGCCGCTTCAATCACCGCGACGGCAGCTTTGCCGGGGTGGCCCTGGCTACCATTAGCATGGAGTATTTTCAGCGTTTCTACTCCAGCTTCGATATCGGCGAGCAGGGCGCCATCGTGCTGGCGCTCGATGACGGCACGCTACTGGTGCGGCGTCCCTTTGACGAGTCGCTGATCGGCACCAACATGGCTTCCGGCCAGCTGTTTTCGATCTACCTCAAGCGCTCCGCCTCGGGCACCGCTTTGATCACCTCCAAATTCGACGGCATTGCGCGCTTGAATGGCTACCGCCGCCTGGAGCATTATCCCATCGTGGTCGACGTGGGTTTGTCCGAGGACGAGGTATTGGCCAAGTGGCGCACCAACACTTACTTGCATTCGGCCGGCGTCTTCCTACTGGCCCTGATTCTTGCCGCTCTTGGTTATCGCATGCTGGGCCAGATCAAATTACGTCTCGACATGCAGGGGCGCCTGGCCGCCAGCGAGCGGCGCCTGCGCACCATTACCGACCACATGCCGGCTTTCATTGCCTACATCGACCGGGACGAGCGCTATCGCTTCTGCAACGATACCTATGTCGACACGTTCAACATGCCCAAGGAGGAGCTGCTCAAGCGTTCCATGCGCGAATTGTTCGGCGAGGAGGCCTATGCCGCCGTCAAACCGCACGTGGAACGCGTGCTGGCCGGGGAAAAGGTCGTGTTCGAGCGCCAGGCGGTCGAGCGCGGCATTGGATGCTATTCGCTTTACCATTACGTGCCCGACATCGACGATGAGGGCAAGGTCCTGGGTTTCTACGCCATGGTGCTCGATATCACGGCGCGCCGTGCCGCGGAGCTGCAACTGTCGGCCCAGGAAAAGTTGCTGCGCGGCCTGACCGACAATCTGCCGGCGCTGGTCAGCTATATCGATCGCGACGAGCGCTTCCAGTTCAACAATCGGCCTTATGAAAAATGGCTCGGCAAGCCCTTGTCCGAGATAACCGGCAAGCATGTCCGCGAAGCGGTCGGCGACGAAGCCTATTTCAAATACAAACGCTTCTTCGACCAGGCTCTGGGCGGCAGCCGGACCGACTTCGCCTTCGCCGACGAGCGCGACGGCAGCAAGCGCTATTACAACGCGGCATATATCCCGCAGTCCGACGAAGCGGGAAAGGTGGTCGGCGTCTGCTGCATGATCAACGACATCACCGAGATCAAGAAAGTCGAGCTGCAATTGATCAAACTGGCGCGCGTCGATTCGCTGACCGGCTTGCCGAACCGGGTGCAATTCGACGAAAGCCTGAAGAGGGCCGTCGCCCGCAGCCGGCGCGGCGGCCTGGAGATGGCCCTGATGTATCTGGATATCGACCGTTTCAAGAGCATCAATGACACCCATGGCCACCACATCGGCGACGAGGCGCTGGTCGAATTCGCGCGGCGCCTGACGTCCTCGGTGCGCAAGACCGACATCGTGGCGCGCCTGTCGGGCGACGAGTTCGTCATCATCCTCGAAGAGATGAAGAACGAGGCGGAGGCGGAAATCGTCGCCAACAAGATCATCGCTTCGATGGCGCCCCCCTTTACGCTGGGCGGCGCCGAATACCGCATCACCACCAGTATCGGCATCGCGGTGTTGCAGGACGACGATGCCGACGCCCAGTCCCTGCTGCGGCGTGCGGACAAGGCCCTGTATCACGCCAAGGCGGCGGGCCGCAATGCCTTCCGCTCTTCCGCGGGCTGATGTTGCCGATCGCGGCCCCGATGGTTTTTGCGGTTCTTGCCGCCGTGTATCTCGCGGCGAGCGGCGTTGCCTTCTCCCTTTATGCCTTGGACAAGTGCGCGGCGCGGCGCGGCGGACGGCGCATTGCCGAGCGCGACTTGCACATGCTGGCCCTGCTATGCGGCTGGCCCGGTGCATGGCTGGCCCGGCGCATGTTGCGCCACAAGACGCAAAAGGCGCGCTTTCGTCTGCTATTCTTCGGAATGGCGACCACAAATTGCCTGCTCGTCGGACTGATCGTATTTTTTCTTATCTGAAAAAACAATAATCATCGATAACCCTCGGAGACCAGCATGAACCATTTCGACGGCCGCCTGACGCGCCGGGCCTTCCTCTATCGCGCAGCCGCTGTCGGCGGCACCGGCCTTTTGCTGCGCACCCTGAATGCCTGGGGCGCCGACATCGGTTCGCGTGCCGATGGCCCGCCGGCCCTTGCCGGCAGCGGCAAGGGGAAGACCATCGTCATTCTCGGCGCGGGCGTGGCCGGGATGACGGCGGCCTATGAGCTGGGCAAGCTGGGCTACGATTGCCGCATCCTCGAAGCGCGCAGTTTTGCTGGCGGCCGTTGCCAGAGCGCGCGGCGCGGCACCACGATGAAGGAATTCGGCGGCGAAAGCCAGACCTGCAATTTCGACGAGGGGCTCTATATCAACCATGGCCCCTGGCGCATTCCCTATCACCACCGTTCGACGCTGCACTACACCAAGGTGCTCGGGGTGCCGCTTGAAATCATGGTCAACGACAACGACACGTCCTATGTCTATTACGAAGGCAAGGGGCCGTTGGCCAACCGCCGTTTGCGCCAGGTCGAGATCAAGGCCGACATGCGCGGCCACGTTGCCGAATTGCTGGCCAAGGCGGTCAAGGACAATCGGCTCGACGCCGAATTGACGGCCGACGACAAGAATCTCTTGCTCGACTACCTGGTTCATGAGGGCGACCTGTCGCGCGATGATTTAACGTATCGCGGCAACCCCGGGCGCGGCTACAAAGTCAACCCCGGCGCCGGCATCGATCCAGGGCCCGGCGTGCCGTCGGACCCGCTGGGCTTCCGCGATCTGCTCGGTTCCAAGCTCGGCAAAGTCTACAGGGCGGTGCATGAATTCGATCAGCAGGCCACCATGTTCCAGCCGGTCGGCGGCATGGACCGTATCGCCAAGGCTTTCGAGAGAGAGGTCGGCCGCCAGATCCGCTACGAAACGGTGGTGCGCGCGATCCGCCAGCGCGACAATGGCGTCACCGTCGAATACCGCGATGCCTCCGGCGCGGCCGGCAGCATCGACGGCGCGTTTTGCCTGTGCACGATTCCGCTGGCAGTCCTGGGTGGCGTCGAGAGCAATTTCTCGCCGGAGTTCAAGCAGGCGATCAAGAGCATCGGCTATGCGCCGGTCGGCAAGATTGGGTTGCAAATGAAACGGCGCTTCTGGGAAGAGGACGATTTCATCTACGGCGGACATGTCCATACCAGTTCGCCCGGCATCGGCACGATCTCGCTGCCCTCGACAGGTTGGCAATCGCAAAAAGGCGTGCTGCTGGGCTATTACCAGTTCGGCGGCGATGCGGTCGAGACCAGCGCCTTGCCGCTCAAGGAAAGAATGGAATTTGCATTGGCGGCCGGGCAAAAGATTTTCCCCGGCTACCGTGAATCGTGCGAAAGCGCGTTTTCCGTTGCCTGGCATCGCGTGCCCTACAACCTGGGCGGCTGGGCCGAATGGAGCCCGGCGGCGCGCAAGACCACCTATCCCTTGCTGTGGGAGGGCGAGGGCCACGTATTGCTGGCGGGAGAGCACATGAGTTATCTGCCGGGCTGGCAGGCCGGCGCGATCGAATCGTCCTGGCAGCAGATCGCCCGCATCCACCGCAGGCTTTCGGCATGAGGGGCATCTGGATCTGCGCGGGTTTGCTGCTGGCCGGGGCAGCCTGGGCCGGCGACGACGGGGCAGGGAAGTACCGCAAAACCTGCGCCGGGTGCCACCAGGCCGATGGTAAAGGCATACCCGATGCATTTCCGGCCCTGGCCGGGAATGCGCTAGTGAAGGGCAATCCGCGGGATTTTGCCGCTGTGCCCCTGACCGGGCGCGGCGGCATGCCCAACTTCAGCAAGCGGCTCGACAATGCTTCGTTGGCGCAGATATTGAATTACGTGCGCAACGCCTGGGGCAACAAGGGTTCCACGATCAGCGCGGCCGACGTTGCCGCGCTGCGCGCCGAATTGCATGCGGAAGAATTCGAGGGCGAGCCCGAAGTCAATCAGCATTAGCGCTTGCCATGAGCGCCTGACGGCCATGCACGACGACGATTTGCGCGGTACGGCCGAAGAACATGCCGCTCCAGAAGCCGTAGACCAGGCTGACGATGGCGGCAAAGCCGTCGATGTCACGCCATTCGCCGTGGCGGGCCAGCACGATGCCGACGCCATACTTGGTGAAGAAGATGCCCATCATCAGCGCCAGGGGGAGCCAGGACCCGGGCATGATGAAATTGCGCTGTTCCGGGACATAGCGTACCCCGCGGGCGAAGTCGATACGCTGGCTGGCGACGGCCGTGAGCAGCGCGGCGCCAAGCCAGCAGGTGACGCCGAGCACAGAGCCGCTGAAGGTATTCCAGACGCCATAAAAAGAGAGCCCCAGCATCGCGAGCGGCAATAAGGTCAGTCGTTGCATGGTCACGCTGCGCGTCTTCGCTTGCATGATGCCGAGCGCGACTAAGCCGATGAACAAGCCGAAGACCCAGCGTGGGGTGTGAGCGAGAATTTCCTGCATGGCGTTTCTCCTTCGTGATGAAATGAACCTGGCGCCATTGTGGATGCGAGGGCGGATTGCTGCCGCGGCATGCGACGAAGCCGCTGTTTGGCGGAGCCAGTTCCTGGTTTTGCGGAGCGAAGGTATACTCGCTTTATCCCCGAACATGGAGCGCGGCAGTGCAATTTCGTGATTTGCGGCTGGAAGATGCCGCCGGACTTCTTGAATTCGAACTGATCAATCGTGCCTGGTTCGAAAGGACCGTGGAAGCGCGCAAGGAGGAGTTTTATTCGATCGCGGGTGCCGTCGCCCACGTCAGGGAATGCCTCGACGCCTATGCCGGCGGCACCATGCATCCCTGCGTCATGGTCGATGCGGAGGGGAACATTGCCGGCCGCCTCAATCTGCGCTTCATCGACGTCGCGCATGGCAGCGGCGAAATCGGCTATCGCATCGCCGAACTGCACTGCGGACAGGGCTGGGCCAGTGCCTCGGTGCGGCACATGCAGCAACTTGCCTACGGCACTTGGCATCTCCGCAGCCTGGTGGCCTATGCCAGCGTGGAAAATCATGCGTCGGCGCGCGTCTTGGAAAAAAACGGTTTCGTGCGCCAGGAGTTAATTCGTGACCGCAGTTTTGTGCAGCGACGCAAGTTGGACGCTTACCGCTATCGCCATACAGCTGATTGATCAAGCAGTTAAAAGATTTGTAAATTTAACGGCATGCAGTCGGGTATTTTACAAAATAACACAGTTGTTTGATGAATATCCCATGAATATGGGATGGGCGACTCCCATGCGGGCGGATAGACTGAAGCCTCTCTTAGATTTTCCTCAAGAGTGGATTCGCCCGCATCGGCAACGATGCGGGTTTTTTTTCACTTGGTTTATGCGCCCGCGTCCCAGCCTCGGGCAAGGTGCAGGCCAATGCAGGATTATTTGCCGCTCTCCCATATTCATGGGATAGGCGAATTCCTTCACTGCCGCTAGACTGAAGCCTCTCTTAGATTTTCCTCAAGAGTGGATTCACCCGCAGTGGCGACATTGCGGGATTTTTTTTGCCCGCTATTTTGTCCGCGTCGCTTATGCCGCTTTCTGTTTGCCTTGATCGATCGAGACGAGAGCTGCCGGTAATACTTGCTTACAAACTAAGCATGCTGTTCGTGCACTGCGATCGCTGCGTATTCGTTATACTGCGCGGGGCCGCAGGCTCTGCCAAAATAACCATTACCGCACCAGGAGAATCCATGAGCAAAGCATTGAAATCGACCCTGCTGGCCGTTACCGTCGCCGGCGCAAGCTTGCTGGCGGGCTGTGCATCGCCGCCTCCGCCTCAACATCATCCGGCCTATCTGCATGCCCTGTCCGATTTGCGCGCCGCACGCTGGCTGATCGAGCATCGTCCCGGCGATTGGGCGCAATCCGTCGATGAAGTCGAATCGGTGCGCCAGATCGATGCCGCCATCAACGACATCAAGCAGGCAGCCATCGACGACGGCAAGAACCTGAACGATCATCCGCCTGTCGATGAACGTCCCGATCATTCCGGCCGCGTTCGCGCCGCCATCGATTTCATGAAGAAGGCGCGCGGCGACATCGAGCGCGAGGAAGACAACGGCTGGTCCAATAGTCCGCGCTTCCACGCCATCGGCCACATCGACAACGCGATCCGCGCTGCGCGTCGCGTCTTCAACGACTGACGAAGCGGCGCCCGCCGTTCAAACAGGTGGGCGCCCCCGGCCGCATGCAAGCCTTTCTGCGCCTGCCTTTCGATTTCGACCCTGTCGCCTTGCTGCGCGATCTGCGTACATGCGAAGCGTTGTCATGGCCGGCGCATTTCCACGCCGAGGATTATTCCGGCAGTTGGACCAGTATCGCCCTGCGCTCGGCTTCCGGTACGGCCGGCGATATCCTGTCCCACCCCGGCAGCAGCTACCGCGACACGGAATTGCTGGCACAGTGTCCGTACTTCAGCCACGTACTGCAGCGTTTCGCGTGTGAACTCGAATCGGCGCGCCTGTTGAATCTCGCGCCCGGCAGCGTCATCAAGGAGCATTGCGATCCGTGTACCGCTTATCGCCATGGCGTGTTCCGCATTCACGTGCCGCTTGCCACCTCGGAAGACGTGCATTTCCTGATAGGCGGGCAGCGTCTTGCGATGCGGGCGGGGGAGTGCTGGTATGGCGATTTCAGCCTGCCGCACAGTGTGGAAAACCGCGGCGGGGCGGCGCGCGTCAATCTCGTCATCGACTGCAAACGCAACGTCTGGAGCGACGATGTGTTTGCGCGCGCCGGCTACGACTTCGCAGCCGAAGCGGAGGCGATGCGTCCCGATGCGGCCACGCGCGAGCGCATGATCGCGGAGTTGCGCTTGATCGGAACCGAGGCTGCGCACAAGCTGATCCTTTCCTTGCAATGAGCGAGCCGGCCGCGGACTGGGTGCCATACCGGCTCGAATATCGCGGGCAATGGCTGTGCCGGTGGTTCTCGCGCGCCGGACGGCGTTACGCCGAGCCCTTCTTTGAAGAAACCGTCACGCGCTGCCTTGGCGAACCGCCCAACGGCGATGCTTATCCCAGCCTCAGCTCGCTCGATTTTCTCGAACATGCGGCGGGCCTGATCGATCCGGTCCCGCCGACCGCTTTCATCTTCCATGTCTCGCGTTGCGGTTCGACATTGCTGGCGCAATTGCTCGGTCTCGATCCGCGCCACATCGTGTTGTCGGAGGCGCCCCTGATCGATGCCTTGTTGCGGCTGCCCATGAAGGATGCCTTGCCCGGACATGGCCGCATGGTGCAGGCGGCGATCTCGCTGCTCGGCAACCGGCGCTTCGGCGAACAGCGTTTGTTCGTCAAGCTCGACAGCTGGCACGTCCGCTATGCGGGCTTGCTGCGCGAACTTTATCCCGATACGCCGTTTATTCTGCTCACCCGAGCTCCGCAAGACGTGTTGCGCTCGCAGCGCGCACAGCGCGGAACGCATGCCGTGCCGGGCTTGCTCGAACCGGAGCTGTTCGGCATGCAGCAGGGGGAGGTGGTCGGGGATGCCGATGCCTGGCTGGGCAGGGTGCTGACGTATTACTATGCGCGATTCGCCGAGCTGGCAGTTGATCGTCGCAACCTGCTGCTCGACTATCGTTTGGGTGCGGAAGACATGATGTCGCGGCTGGCGCGGCACTTGGGCATGGAGATCGACGCATCCATGCTGGAAAACATACGTGAACGCTGCCGTTTTCACTCCAAGCGGCCGGGCAGCGCATTTTGCGAGGTGCCGCAGCAGGGAACTTTGCCGGGGTGCCTGGAAGCCGCCGAGGCGCAGTACCGCCGCCTCGGCTTTTAGCCGTTGTTACATCACCGCGGCGCAAGTCGCCTTTTGCGGGTCGCTTGCCGGCAGCTTGTCGCACACGCCTTGGAATTCCTGGTGTACGTGCTTGAATACCGCGTCATGCGCGCCGCCGGCGTTCCAGGCAATCATCTTTTTACCGATCTTTTCCAGTGCGGTGCGGTTGCGCTCATAGAACGCATTCTGTGTGCCGGCCAGTTCGCCGATGATGCTGTCGGCGGTCTTTTCGATGCGATTGTCGTCGGCCGGGGCCAGATCGATCAGGTTGGACAGGTAGTTGGCCCCCCATTGCAGGCGTGTGGCGGGGCCTTTGGATGCGCCATAGGCTTGCTCGTACCAATCGAGCGCTGCGGCATTGTCGCCGCGCTTCTTGGCGTTGGCTGCCAGCGAGAGCATGTAGTAGTAGGGCGAGTGCGAGCGCTTCAGCTCCGCCTTCAACAGCGCATCGGATTCGTCGAGCAGGCCGGCATCGGTCAGCGTATGGCCGGCATTGTTGATGACGGATTGGCGCTCGTACAGGTCGGTGGTTTCCCGGTCGGCCAGAGCCACGCGCTGCTTGACTTCCTCGATCAGCGCCGGCGCCAGCGGGCCTTGCGGCGCGTCGAGCCGCGCGATGGCGACCTTGGCATCGACTGCCGCGATGCGGTCGGCCTTGGACAGGGTGGTGTCGTCGGCCAGCTTTTCCAGCGCGGCATTGAAGGTTTCAGTCAGCCTGGCGCGCTCGGGCGTACCGGCGGCGCTGACGTAGGCGGTGATGTCGCCGGCATAATTGGTCAGAATATCCATGTTGTCGCGCGCCAGCTTGGCGTCGCTCAGCACGTGCAGCAGGAGCGCATTGGCTGCAGCTTTGTCGGTCGCCGGCTGGTTTGCTTGATGATTCGGCGCTTCGGCCGTGGCGGCAGCCACCAGCGCGCTCAGGCCCAGGTGCGCGCTGGTATCGCCAGGAGGGCAGGCCGCGGCAAGTTTTTGCAGCGTGGCCGGCAGCTCCTTGGCGGCCACGATCTGTCCCTCGTCTTCATCCCAGGAATAGTAGGCCAACAGGCGCCAGTCTTCCGGCGTCAACTTGCTGCTGTCCGACTGGGCCAGAGCAAGCGTGTCCTTGACCGAGTGGCCGGCGCTCATGCCGAGCTCGAGCACTTGCAGATAACGCTCGCTGTCGACTTCGCCGGGCAGACGCGTGATTTCGTTGCCGTCGGGCGAGAACAGGATCATGGTCGGATAGCCGCGCACCTTGAAGCGTGCGCCCAGCTTTTGCGCGCTCGGGCTGTCGCCATCGATATGCACCGGCACGAAGAAGCGCGAGCGCTCGATGAAGCCCTGGCGGTTGAATACCGTCGATTTGACCTGGTTGCAGGGTGGGCACCAGACCGCGCCCCAGTACAGGAACAGGGGCTTGTTGTGCTTCTTGGCATAGGCGAAAGCCGTATCGACGTCGCCCTTGAACCAGGCGATGCCGTCTTCAGCGTGGGCCTGGGCCTTGGCGGGCTGCTTGGCCGTGGCGGCCAGTGTGGGGAAGGCAAGCGTACAGGCCAAAAGGGCAGCGGCGAGCGCTATCGGGCGTAGGGTCATTGCTTTACTCCGTAATAATTTTTATGGGTAATGCGATAGTGTAGCTAATTTTCTCGCGCGCCATAGGAACGAATTCGATGATGCAACTATGATAAAGTCATAGCATCCCGTCTCACGGAGTCAGTCTTGGACGCATCCGTCAATGCCGGCCATGTGGCCGCGCCTTTGCGCCGTATTAGCGATTTGCCCGGTCCCAAGGGTTTGCCGCTGCTCGGCAATGCCTGGCAACTCGATTCCTTGCAATTTCATCAAGGCCTGGAAAATTGGGCGCGTGAGTTCGGGCCTCTCTATAAGATCAAGCTGGGCCGCAAGCCCATCTTGGTCGTCTCCGATATCGAACTGATCGCCGGCTTGCTGCGTGACCGGCCCGACGCCTTGCGCCGCTCTTCGCGTACTTCAACCATCTTGGCCGAACTCGGTACCTCGGGGGTGTTTACCCACGAAGGCGAGGAATGGCGCAGGGAGCGCAAACTGGTCATGCGCGGCTTGATGCCGGAGGTGATCAAGCGCTTCTATCCGACCCTGGTCATGATGACCGAGCGCCTGCGCCGGCGCTGGATGGCTGCCGTCATCACGGGGCGGCGAGTGGACGTGCTGCGTGACTTGAAGGCTTATGCGCTGGACGTGACCCTGGGCCTGGCCATGGGGCAGGACGTCAATTGCCTCGAGCACGATGCCAATCCGCTGCAGCGCGACATCGAATTGATCTTTTACCGCATTGCGCGGCGCCTGACGGCGCCGATTGCGTATTGGCGCCTTGTCAAGCTCCCGGCCGACCGCGCGGCCGATGCCGCCGCGCTGCGCATCGAGCAAGCGGTGCGCGGTTTCATCGATGAGGCAAGGCGCGGACTGGCGGAAAATCCGGAACGCGCCGCCAAGCCGGCCAATATGCTCGAGGCGCTATTGGCCGCGCGAGACGAACCCGATTCCGGCTTCACCGACGAGCATGTGATCGGCAATGCCATCACCATGGTTTTTGCCGGCGAGGATACGACATCCAATACCATAGCCTGGCTGCTCAATTTCGTCGCCCGCCATGGCGATGTCGCGGCGGCGATCCGCAGCGAAGCCGATACGGTAATGGGCGAGCACATGGTGCTGCAGGATTTCGCCGGCCTGGACCAGTTTTCCTACCTCGATGCAGCCACGAACGAGGCGATGCGCTTGAAACCCGTAGCGCCCATCATGGGCATGGAAACCAACAAGGAAATTGCCGTCGGCGATCTGCTTGTACCGGCCGGTACCATGTTGCTGCTGGCATTGCGCAGCGGCGGCATGTCGGCGCTCAACTTCGACAAGCCCAACGTGTTTTCGCCCGAGCGCTGGCTCGACGGCAACGCGGCGGCCAACGACGATCCGGCACGCAAGCTGTTCCCCTTCGGCGGCGGGCCGCGTTTTTGCCCCGGACGTTTCCTTGCCCTGGCCGAGGTGAGAATGGTCGCCTCCATGCTGGTGCGCAATTTCACGCTGACTTTCGACCGCAGCGCGCCGCCGGTCAAGGAAATGTTCACCTTCACGATGACGCCTTCGGCACTACCTATCACGTTAAGCCTGCGTACTTAGATGCTCATTCTCAAACGCCTGTTTCAAGTCTTGTTTGCGCTGGTTCTATTGTGCTTCACCGCACTGGTCGCCTTCATGTATATCGAACCGGAAAAGGCGACGCAGATCGCCGTCGATACGGAGCGCCGGCAGTCCGGGCTGGTGCGCAAGGAAATCACGACACCGGATGGTTTGCACTATGTCTATCTCGAAGGCGGCGAAGGCGATCCGCTGGTGTTGCTGCACGGCTTCGGCGCAGACAAGGACAATTTTACCCGCGTGGCGCGCTGGCTCACGCCGCATTACCGCGTCATCATCCCCGACTTGATCGGCTTCGGCGAGTCGTCGCATCCTGAAGGCATCGATTATTCGGCCCATGCGCAGGCGGCCCGCTTGCAAGTGCTGGCACAAAGCCTGGGGCTGGGCAAGATCGACCTTGGAGGCAGTTCCATGGGCGGACAGATTGCGATGGCTTGGGCCGCGCAACGTCCCGATACCGTGCGCAGTCTATGGCTGATCGATGCGGCGGGTATCTGGAGCGCGCCGAAGAGCGAGTTGGCGCGCATCGTGTTGAGCGATTCTGGCAATCCCCTGATCGCGCACAACGAAGACGAATTTGCCGCAACTTACGAATTCGTGATGGAGGATCCGCCCTTCATCCCGCGCGCGATGCTCAACGTGATGGGACGGGAAGCGATCAAATATGCCAAGCTGCATGAAAAGATTTTCGATCAGATCGCGACGGAATCGGTCGAGGAAGACGTCACCGGCCTGCCCACTCCCGCCTTGATCGAGTGGGGGGCGCATGACAGGGCGATTGATGTTCGGACCGCCGAGGTCTTGAGCGGCCTGCTGCCGAACTCGGAAGTCGTCATCCTGAAGAATATCGGGCACCTGCCGATGCTCGAAGCGCCCAGGCGCAGCGCTGAAGACTACCTGCGCTTTCGCACCGAGCACTACCAAAAGATTGTGTCAAAGTAGCTGCCAGGCGAAGAAGGCTGTCAGTCCGGCAATAATGGTCAACAGCTGACGGCGCGTCGCCAGGCAGACGGCTATGGCAACCAGGGCGCCGATCAATTGCGGATTGCGCCAATCGAGTTCCATGCCATGCCCGTGCGGTGCCAGCACCATGGGCACAATGATCGCCGTGAGGACCGTTACGGGAACGAATTCCAGCGCCTTCCTGAGCCAGGGTGCGAATGCCACGCGGTCGCCGAGAATGAAGATCAAGGCCTTGATGGCGGCCGTGATGAGGGCCATGCCGGCGATGGTCAGGGTGATTCCCATTACGCCTCCGCCGCGGAAGAGGGAGACGGAGAGGGGACTGTTGCCGGCGTTTCTTCGCCGCGCGAGAACAGCATGCCGACGACGACACCTGCCGCAATGGCGGCCAGCAGACCGAGCTTGTAAGGCAATTCGCGCAGCAGCCAGGCGACGGCGCCTGCCGTCAATGCGGCGGCGAGTTGCGGCCGCCGCTTCAATTGCGGTACGACGATGGCAATGAAGGTCGCAACCATGGCGAAGTCCAGACCGAGCGATTGCAGTTGCGGAAACGCGCTGCCGAATACCAGGCCGATCAGGGTCCAGAATTGCCAGTTCACGTACATGGCAAGGCCGGAGCCAAGGAAGTACCAATGCCCCAGGGAGTGGCCTGGATGCCTGCGGTAATGCGCGTCGACCACGGCGAAGGTTTCATCGGTCAGGAGGACGCCGAGCAGCCAGCGCCAGCGCGAGGGCAGGTGCGCGACGTGCGGCAGCAGCGTGGCCGAATACAGGTTGTGGCGCAGGTTGACGATGAAGGTGGCGAGCCAGATCACCAGCATGCCCGTATGCTGGCCCATCAAGCCGATGGCGATAAATTGGCTCGAACCGGCAAACACCGAGAGCGACATCAACTGGCCCTGCCAGTTGGCAACCATATTGGCCGGCACCAGCGTGCCGAAGATCACGCCGAACGGCGCGGCCCCGACCAGCATGGGCAGGGTGTCGCGTGCACCGGCGGAAAACGAGGCGAATCGGGACATGATGGTTGGCGGCAGGGCGGCCGGAGTGCCATGCCTGTGATTGGTGCTGCAGTAATGAGTTAGAAACCGAGATCGGCCAGCAAGTCGTCAACGCTGCCCTGATCGAGTGCCACGCTGCCGGGCGCGCCGGGACCGGCCATCAATTCTTCTTTCTTGACTTCCGTCATCGTGCCGGGCGGGGCGGCATCGATCAAGAGACGCAGCAATTCCGTTTCGGTGCGCTCAAGCAGGGTCACGACTTTCTTGATCAATTGGCCGGTGAGGTCCTGGAAGTCTTGTGCCATCATGATTTCGGAAAGCGCGGCGCGCGTTTCCCTGGCACTGGCGGTCGAGATGGCGGCAAAGTCCTTGAATTCGGATGGCAGGCCCTGCGGCAGTTTTTCTGCCGCGTCGAGCATCTTGTCTTGCAGCGGCAACGTCTCTTCAACCTTGGAGAGTACGGTGTTGGCTGCCTTTTCGGTCAGGGTGGCGATGTGCAGCAAGCGTTCGCGCGCCGAGGGGAATTCGCTGGCAGCTTCCGACAAGACCCTGTCCGCGCCGATCTCATGCAGCGTGTCGTGCAGCGAGCGCACGATGGAGCCGAGGCGTTCGAACACGGGCGTATCCAATCCTCGCACGATACCTTGATGGCCGATGCCGGCAAGCGGATGTTCCTGGGATTTGATTTGCTGCAGATGTTGCAGGCTCGCGGAATCGCTCATGCGATCAGTCTTTCAAGATGGGGGCGTGGCGGAATTTACTGCGTTGTCGCTATTTTAGCGAGAAGCGTCGGGCTTTGCTCCACGCATGCCCAGTTTTTACACAATCCGCACAATCAGGTTTGCAGCGCGTGCGCAATATAAACGGAAAGCATCGTTCTTGCCTCCGCGACGAAGGGATGGCCGGTTTCGCGCTCCATTGCTGCCAGCGTTTGCACGCTCTTCATGACTTGCAGTATCGCTGCGGCCGATACCATCGCTCGCTCGTTCGGCAACGCCGTGTTCATCGCCTGCAGGATCGCGGCTATCCTGGCGCAGGTGAGATCGCGCATCGGCTTACGCCGCTCGACGACGGTGCCGATCGATTCCGACAGGGCAATGGCGGCATCGCGGTGCGAGAGCATTTCCAGTCTCATGTCGACGATCAGGTCGGCTAGTTGTGTTGCGTTCAGCTTGGATGCCGATTTCAACATCTCCTCGAATTTTTCTGCGACAAACGCCGCATAGCGCAGGAACAGCGCCTCGGCCAGCGCTTCCTTGGAGGGGAAGAACTGGTAGAGCGAACCGATCGAGGCGCCGGCGCGCCGTGCGATTTCCGTCATGGTGGTGGCTTCATAGCCTTTTTCGGAGAACAGTTCTCCGCCGGCGTTCATGAGCGCGGCCACGCGCAGCTTGCCGCGCTCTCGTTTGGGCTCCTTGGCTTCTGCTGGGGGCGGGATCGATGTTTCAGGTTGGGGCGGTTTGATTGACATTTATGAGGGTTCCTCATATAATTTGTGAGTGGTCCTCACAAATTGCATTGTACCCGTCGGTCGTGCATCTGCGTTGCAGCTTGCGCTTAACTCAAGGAAGCTTATGCCGCTTGTTCGGAGCGAACGGGCATTGGCTGCCGCAGGCGGCGTGTTTTCCGCAGGCGATGGCACCGGGGACGGCTGAATGGGGGGGGGCAGAAGAAGTGGGGCGCGAAGCCGGCGCCGGGCCGGCTTCGCAAGCTGACGATGTTTATTGGACTTGCACGACGACCTTCTTCCCGCCGCTATGATATTCGATGGTGCTGCCCTTGGGAGCGCCGAGGTCGATCAGTTTTTGCTTGATGACGGGAATGCTCTTTTGCAGGTCGGTGACTTCGAGGTCGATGCCGGCCCACTCGACCTTACCGGCCTTGTTGACCGAATTGCCGCCGCCGACAACTTCGCCGAGGTTGCCTTCCTTGAGCGCCGCACCGAGCGGGTCGTCGTATTTTGTGCCGCGGTCGTCGGTCGAGATCGATTCGTTGATCTTGACGCTGACCGGGAACACCTTGTCTGCTGCGTGTGCGGCAAAGCCTGCGAACATGGCGCAGGCAAGGCAAAGGGTACGGAAAAGTCTCATTTCATCTGCTCCTCGGATAGTCGTTATTGTCGTTCCACGCCGGCAACCGCAATTTTTGCGGTCGGCTTGTGCTTCGCCATGGACGCGGAGTATTACAGCATAGACACATGTCGTTTCACAATAGGGGCCCGGCCAGCCGGGCGCTTATGGACCCACAGACCCACTTTTTCGGAGATTCCAACATGAGCGCAATCACTCTCGATCCTGCCGCTACGGCACTGGTATTGATCGACCTGCAAAACGGCATCACCGCAATGGGAGCGCATCCGCACGGCGCGGCCGACGTGGTAGCCAGGGCGGCGAAGCTGGCCAAGCGCTTCCGCGAGGTCGGCGCACCGGTGGTATTGGTCAACGTCGCGTTTCCCGCCGGCCCGGCGGCCTTGCGCCCCGAGGCCGACGCCGTCATGAAACTGCCGGATAGCATGCCGCAGGGCTGGGACAGCCTGATGCCAGAGCTCGAAGCCGGTGCCAATGACATCTGCATCACCAAGCAGCAATGGGGCGCCTTCTACGGCACGGGACTGGACATGCAATTGCGTCGGCGCGGCGTCAAGACCATCGTCCTGGGCGGCATCGCGACCAATATCGGAGTCGAGTCAACCGCGCGCGACGCTTACGAACTCGGTTATCACCAGGTGATCGTCGAGGACGCATGCGGCTCCACGGTATCGAAGGAAATGCACGACTTCGCCTTCAAATTCATCTTCCCGCGCCTGTCGCGCGTACGGTCGACGGAAGACGTGCTGAAGGCCTTGAACTGACCGCTTCATCGGTGGCGTAAAAACGGGGCTTGATGTTTGTCTCATATTTGGGATATATTCTCAAATATGGAAAATAAAATCATCAGCCCGGAAGACGTCGATGTGCTGGACATCCGTTTGGCGCAACGGCTGGCGGCGCTGCGCACGGAGCGCAATTGGTCGCTCGACGAACTGGCGCAAGCCACCGGCATCAGCCGCGCCACGCTGTCGCGCCTTGAGCGGGGTGAAACCAGCCCGACCGCCAGTCTGCTGGGCAAGCTTTGTTCCGCCTATGGCATGACCATGTCGCGTCTCTTAGCCGAGCTGGAACAGCAATCAGCCAGGCTGATCCCCTTCAAGTCGCAGCAAGTCTGGATCGACCCGGAAACGGGCTTTCGCCGCCGCCTCGTCTCGCCGCCTTCACGCGATTTCCGCATGGAGATGCTCGAAGGCGTGTTGCCGGCCGGCGCCGTGATTGCTTATGACGAAGCGCCGGTGCGCGGCATGGAACAGCATATGTGGATGCTCGAAGGCGTGCTCGACTACACCGTTGACGGCACCGAATACCGGCTGCATCCCGGCGATTGCCTGCGTTTTCATTTGTTCGGCGCCACGCGCTTTTCCTGTCCCGGGCCGGATGCCGCCCGCTACCTTATCTTGATCTGCGAGCCATGATTTCCGATCCTCTCATTTCCCACGATATTGCTGAAATCGATGCTGCCGGCTTGGCGGAGTATCTCGATGCGCTTGCCGAAGTCCTGCTCGATTGCGTGCAGCATGGCGCGAGCGTGGGCTTTGTGCTGCCTTATACGCTGGAACAAGCGCGGCGCTTCTGGCAGGACATTCTGGCGCAATGGGAACCGGGAGCGCGCCGCTTGCTGATCCTGCGTAACGAAGATGGCGTGGTGATGGGCACGGTGCAGTTGCTGCTCAAGGCGCTCGACAACGGCAGCCATCGCGCCGAGGTGAGCAAGATGCTTGTGCATTCCTCGATGCGCCGGCGCGGCTGCGGCCGGGCCTTGATGCTGGCGATTGAAGCTTGCGCACGCGAAGAGGGCAAGACCCTGCTGGTGCTCGATACGCGTAGCGGCGATGCGGGCGAGCGCCTGTACGGCACGCTGGGTTTCCAATTGGCGGGACGCTTGCCCGGCTTTGCGCGCGCTTCCGATGGCGGCTATGACGCGACGAGTTATATGTACAAGCATTTGGCGCCACTGCCGGAACCGCTGGCCCGCGTCACGGTTTCGGCGGAGAGCCCCTTGTCTGCCGATGCGACGGCCTTGTTGGATGAGCTGTCCGCCACGCTGGCGCTCATCACTGGTGACAACGGCCGCGCCTCCTTCGATCTGGCCGACGTGCAGGGCGACCGGGCGTGTTTTGCCGTCGCACGCGACCGCATGGGCATGGCCGTCGGCTGCGGCGCCATCCGTCCCCTGCAGGACGGCGTGGCCGAGCTCAAGCGCATGCTGGCTCGTCCCGGTCACGCCGACGTCGGCAGCGCCGTGTTGGCCTATCTGGAAGGCGAGGCACGCCGGTTCGGTTACCGGGAGCTGTGGCTTGAAACGCGACTCGTCAATGCCCGGGCGGTGCGGTTTTATGAAAAGCACGGCTACCGGCGGCGCGAGAATTTCGGCCGGTATGTCGGCAATACGCTGGCCGCCTGCTTCGAGAAGACACTTTAATTTCCTCCGGGGAAACCTTTGATTCACTCCGATTTTCCCTCGCTTTATCGCCAAGGCGGTCGCTTCGTCGCAAGCTTGCCAGTATGGCTATCGCTGCCGTTAGGATGCTCCCATACTCAACTCGGGAGTCATTCATGCATACACAGCAATCCGTCATCCTGAAAAACGTCGGCAAAACATACCGCCTTGGCGCCGTCGACGTGCCGGCTTTGACCGACATCAATCTTGAAATCCGGCCCGGCCGTTTTACCGTCATCGCCGGCGCTTCCGGCAGCGGCAAGACCACGCTATTGAACCTGATCGGCTGCATAGACCGGCCCGACAGCGGTGAGTTGACCGTGGCCGGCGCGCGCGTGCAAGCCATGAGCGACGATGCCCTGTCGGACTTCCGCGCGCGCCACCTCGGCTTCATCTTCCAGAACTTCAATCTCTTGCCCGTGTTGACGGCCTATGAGAACGTCGAATATCCCTTGTTGCTGGCCCAGGTGCCGGCGGCCAAACGCAGGGAGCGCGTGCGTGCCTTGCTCGACGGGGTAGGCTTGTCTGATCGTGTGCAAAACCGGCCGGCGCAATTGTCCGGCGGGCAGCGCCAGCGCGTCGCGATTGCGCGCGCCCTCGCGATCGAACCGCAACTGGTGCTGGCCGACGAGCCGACCGCCAACCTCGACAGCCATACGGGGGCGGCCATCATTGCGCTGATGCGCAAGATGCAGCGCGAACACCATGTCTCGTTCGTGTTTTCCTCGCACGATCCGCAGGTGCTGGCCGAGGCCGACGATGCGGTCCATATCCGCGACGGTCGCATTACATCGATCGAACGGCATGACCAACCCGTGGCACTGGAGGCAGCACAATGAGGACGCTATCCCTCGCGCTGCGCAACCTTTTGCGCAACCGCCGCCGCTCGCTGACCACCCTGCTGGCCATGATCGTGGGCGCCGGGGCCATCCTGGTCTTCGGCGGCTACAGCCGCGATATCACCTACGGCTTGCAAACCGGCTACGTGCAGCGCAGCGGCCACTTGCAGATCCAGCACAAGGATTACTTCCTGTACGGCAGCGGCAATCCGACAGCCTATGGCATCGCCGGCTACGACAAGATCATTGCGACCATCAAGGCCGATCCGGAACTGGCACCCATGCTGACCGTGGTCACGCCGACGCTGCAACTGGGCGGCATCGCGGGCAACTTCTCCGCCGGCGTGTCGCGCACCGTGCTCGGTACCGGCGTGGTGGTCGAAAACCAGAACGTGATGCGCAAATGGAACGATTACCAGTTTCCGCGCCGCGGTAACGGCGAAGGACCCTTGACGGGCACCTCGGAAGACTCGGTCGTGATCGGCAACGGCGTGGCGCGCGTGCTGCAATTGTGCGCGCCGCTGCAAGTCAAGGATTGCCAGAATGCACCCATCCTCAAATCGGAAGAGGCAGGCAAGGCCGCGCCGGACGACATTGCCGCGCTTTCCGCGCAAGAGACGCCGCTCGATGCCAAAGCCGGCGGCACACGCATTGAAATGCTGGCCGCCAACGCGCACGGGGCACCCAACGTCGCCAGCCTGAACGTCGTCAAGGCGGAAGACCAGGGGGTGAAAGAATTCGACGACCTCTTCATTGGTATGCATCTTGGGCAGGCGCAGCGCCTGGTCTATGGCGGGGCGGCGCCGCAGGTGACGGCCATCGTGCTGCAATTGCAGCACACGAGCCAGATGCCGGCGGCGCGCGCCCGGTTGGAGCAACTGCTTGCCACGACCTTCAAGGATCAGCCGCTGGAAATCCAGGAATTCACCACTTTGAATCCGTTCTACGGCCAGAGCATCGGTATGTTCGCCGCCTTGTTCAGCTTCATCGCGGTCTTGATCGGCGCCATCGTGTTGTTCACGGTAGGCAATACCATGAGCATGGCGGTGGTTGAGCGCACGGTGGAAATCGGTACGCTGCGTGCCATCGGCCTGCGCCGCAACGGGATACGGCGCCTGTTCATCTGCGAGGGCTTGCTGCTCGGCGTGATAGGGGCGGCGCTCGGTGTCCTGATCGCGCTCGGTATCGCCTACGCGATCAATCACGCCGGCTTGACCTGGCTGCCGCCCGGACGCGTCGAGCCCGTGCCCTTGACGGTGCGGGTGTGGGGCGAAACGCGGTTGATCACCGGCACCGCGGTCGGCCTGATCGTGGTGGCGATGCTGTCGGCCTTTTTGCCGGCCGCACGGGCAGCCAAGATGAATATCGTCGACGCGCTGCGTCATGTTTAAGGGGGCGCCATGCGTAAAACATTTTTCGCTTTTACCGTGCTGTTTGCCTGCGGCCTCGCGCATGCCGCGCCTTCGGCGCAGGAAATCCTCGCCGCCAGCGATGCCGTGCGCAATCCCGACAAGCCGTTCTCGCTGACCAACACGCTGACCGAATTCCGCGACGGCAAGCAGACTGACGGCAACACCTTGATCGTCTACGCCAAGTCGGAGAAGAGCGGCGGCCAGTACCAGAACCTGATTCGCTTCGTGGCGCCAGCGCGCGATGCCAACAAGTTGATGCTCAAGGCCGGCAATGATTTATGGTTTTACGATCCGTCTTCCAAGGCCAGCATCCGCATTTCGCCGCAGCAGCGCCTGCTGGGTCAGGCTGCCAATGGCGACGTGGTCACCGTCAATCTGGCCAAGGATTACAACGCGCAATTGCTGGGCGAGGAAGACGTGACCGATGGCGACCGGCAAGCGCGCCATTGCTATAAGCTGGCGCTGGCGGCGACTTCTCCGGACGTGACCTACCACCATATCGAAATGTGGATCGACACCGGCAACAGCCGCCCGGTCAAGTCGCGTTTTTATACCGAAAGCAATCGCTTGCTGAAGACGGCCTATTACCGCCGCTTCGAAACGCAGCTTGGCGTGGTGCGTCCGACCGAAACCGTGATCATCGACGGCCTGGATCCCAAATGGGTGACGGTGATGCACTTTAGCGACTACGCCTGGCGCGATATTCCCGACACCTGGATGCAGCGTGATTATCTGGCGAGGTTCAAGCCAGAATGAAGCGCTTCCTGATTTTGGCCTTGCTCTTGCCTGCGTCGGCGCAGGCAGCGCAGGCAACACAGGCGGCCGACGACGAGCTCGGTGCATTGAAGGTGGCGGACCAGGCACCGGCCGAAGTCCGGCAAGCCGCGGATTGGCGTATTTTCGTCGAGGCTGCCTATGGCGGCACGCAGCAGCGCTACGGCTTGCCTGCGTATGAAAACGGCCGGCTCTCGGTCGACGCGGCGCTCGACAAGACCTTGAAGCCCGGCTGGCGCCTGGTATTTGCCGACCGGCTCGATTGGGATTGGCAAGGGCAGGCACCGGATCAGGCCAAGATCAACACGCTCAAGGAGCTATACCTGAGTTGGCATATTTCGTCTGACGAGATCGTCGATGCCGGGCGCATCAATACGCGCTACGGCGTGGCAACGGGCTATAACCCTACGGACTATTTTCGCGATGGCGCGGTACGCTCGATCGTATCGGTCGACCCGTCGAGCTTGCGCAACAATCGGCTCGGCTCGGTCATGTTGCGGGGGCAAACATTGTGGCAGGGCGGTTCGCTGACGGCCATGTTTTCCCCCAAGCTCGAATCGGAACCCGGCAGCGGGCCGTTCAATGTCGATTTCGGCGCAACCAATCGCGTCAACCGCTACCTGCTGGTGGCAAGCCAGCAGTTTTCCGATACCTTCAATCCGCAGGTGTTGCTCTACGGCGAGCAGGGCAGGTCGCCGCAGATGGGGCTGGACCTGACGCGCCTGTTCGGTGACGCCACGGTGGCTTTCGTCGAATGGTCGGGCGGGCGTAGCGCTTCTGCATATGCCCACGCGCTGGGTGGGCCGGAACGCGAAGTGTTCCGCAATCGGCTGGCTGCCGGCTTGACCTATTCCACCGACAACAAGATTTCGGTGACGCTGGAAGCGGAATACGATGGCGCGGCGCTGGACAAGGCGGGCTGGAACGCGTTGCCGCTACGCGGGCAGCCGGCTTATCTCCAATATCGCGACTATGCGCAGGCGGCACAGGACTTGCCGACCAAGGAGGCGCTATTCGCTTATGCGAGCTGGCAAGATGCCGGCATTGCCCATCTCGACTTGACGGCGCTGGTACGGCAGGACTTGACCGACCAGAGCCGCTTGTCCTGGATCGAAGTGCGCTATCACTGGGAACATGTGGATATGGCTTTGCAATGGCAGCGTTATGGCGGCAAAGCCTGGAGCGATTTCGGTGCCTTGCCCGGTCGAACCAGTTGGCAGACCGTGGCGACTTACTACTTCTGACAAGTTTTCCTGAGAGGTTGTATATTGATGCTCCTATCGATCCACTGGAGACGTCATGGGGACAAAAAACCACATTCGTATCGGGATAGGCGGCTGGACTTACGAACCGTGGCGCGGCACCTTTTACCCGGAAAAGCTGGCGCAGAAGCGTGAACTCGAATATGCCAGCAGCAAGCTCAGTTCGATCGAAGTCAACGGCACTTATTACGGATCGCAAAAGCCCGAAACCTTCGCTAAGTGGCACGATGAAACGCCGGAGGACTTCGTTTTTTCCTTGAAGGGGCCGCGCTTCGCCACCAACCGGCGCGTGCTGGCCGAAGCGGGTAATTCCGTCGAAGGTTTTCTTACGAGCGGCATCCTCATGCTGAAGGACAAGCTCGGCCCGATCAATTGGCAATTCATGCCGACCAAGAAATTCGATGCGGAAGATTTCGAAGCCTTCCTGAAGTTGCTGCCGACGTCGCTGGAAGGGCGCAAGCTGCGCCACGCGATCGAAGTGCGGCACGAAAGTTTTCAGTGCGCGGAATTCATTGCCATGGCGCGCGAATACGGTGTGGCCGTGATCGTCGGGGCCGATGCCGAATATCCGCAGATCAACGACCTTACCGCGCCCTTCGTCTATGCACGCATCATGGGTACGGTCGAAAGCGAGGCGAACGGCTATTCGAAGAAGTCGCTCGATACCTGGGCCAAGCGCGCCTTGGCCTGGCAGCAGGGTGAACCCTCCGGGCTCGACGAGATTGCGCCGGAAGGCAAGGCAGGCAAGGGGAGGGATGTGTTTCTCTACGTGATCAGCGGCTTCAAGGAGCGCAACCCGGCCGCGGCGATGGAATTGATCAAGCGCGTTGATCCTGCTAAATAAGTTTATTCCGTTTTGAAAAGGCTGAACCATGGCATCCGGCCGATGTCGGAAATGTAAGGCCGCACTCTTGATACGTTGCGGGTGCGGCATCGTTTTCCGACTTGCAAGGAGGCCATGCTATGAATCTGCCCGACAAGACCAAGACCGCGAAAGTAAAGCCACGACACAACTCGCCCGCAGAACAGGCGCTCGATAGCGCCAGCGAAATGTCTTTCCCCGCTAGCGACCCGATTGCCTTTTCCAATATCACCCGCATCGAAAAGGCGCCCGACATGTCCGATGCCGCAGGCGATCACCCTATGGACGCACAGGGCACTACCGAGACGGCTCGCGCCCTGGATCGGTTGAAAGTGGCAGTGCTCGTTACCGACGGCTTTGAGCAGTCCGAACTGCTTGAGCCCAAGCGGGCGCTGGAAGCGGCCGGTGCGCGTGTCGACGTGATTTCCGATCATCAAGGTACGGTGCAGGGCTACCGGCATCTGGAAAAAGGCATGAGCGTGAAGGTCGACAAGCCGCTTGGGAATGCGCGCGCGGAAGATTATGCCGGCGTGTTGCTGCCCGGCGGCGTCGCCAATGGCGACGCGATGCGCATACAGGAAAAGGCGCAAGACTTCATCCGTCAAATGGATCGCGCAAAAAAACCGATCGCGGCGATCTGCCATGGCGGCTGGCTCTTGATTTCGGCGGGTATCGCCGCACGGCGCACACTCACGAGCTGGCCCAGCATGAAAGACGACTTCGAGAATGCAGGCAGCACCTGGATCGATGAAGAAGTGGTGCGCGACGACAACCTGGTTTCTTCGCGCAAGCCCGACGACATCCCGGCCTTTAACGATGCGTTCATCTCGCTTTTGCGGTCCGAAAAAGCCAATGTCATGCTGGCACGTTGAGCAGGGCCATAACGGTCAAGGTTACGCCGGCTAAGGCGCGGGCGTACTGCCCGGCGCAGCCGGTGCGATCTGGCCAGCGCCTGGGGGCGGAGATGTATTCGGGGCCTTCTGTGCACCCGGAGTGGGCACCACCCCCGGCTGCGGTACGGCCAAGGCAGGCGGAATCAAGGTAAAGACCCAATCAGGACAGGATTTGACACTGCGCTTCGGGTTACGATCCCGGCTGGTTCAAGGAATGTAGTTCCGGTGCGGCAAAGGAATTGATGAAGCACGTTGCTCCCGAAGGCCGGCGGCAGCCGCAATGCTTCAGGCCGCGGCGCAAGCCAATGCCAGACCTCGATCAAAGGTCTCAATGTGCACCGTCAACCATTGAAACAGGAGTTCGAGCGCATGCCGGCCGCTTGCCACGTCGCCTTGCATGACCTTGCTCAATGTGTGGTGCATAGCCGACAAGACGCGCGCGTGCTGTTCGCAATGGGTTCGCGCGTCCGCATAGGGAACCATTTCCATCACGGTTTCTTCGCTACGGAAGTCATTCTCCACGCTGGCGATGAAGTCGCGAAAGGCCGGTTCGAACTGTGCGTCCGGGCTTTGGCTGACTCTCTTCATGGCCTCGATCATGGCTTGATGCAGTTCGTCGATGTCCGCAAATCCGGTCGCCAGTTCCGGCGCCCAAGTGATGGCTTGCATATGATTTCCGATCCTTGCGTATTGCTCACGTCCTCAGTGTGCCTATGCGTGGATTGGGCCTGTTGATCTAGGTCAAAGGCTTTGGAATATGCTCCGCGTAAGATTGGCTATCAATCTACGCGGAGCAAGCCATGACCTATTTGACGCAAACGGAACTTGAAACCCTGAAATGGATGCTGGAAGAGTTGCGGCGAGGTGTGGAGGAAGAGGCGCGCGCAAAAACGGAAATTTTGGCTGCGGAAACCGAAGCGCTGGCGCTGGAGTCGCTTGACGAGCGCGACAATTTTGCCGGCAGCGAAAGCCGCGAGCAAGTCGAAGGTACATTACTGGATCGGCAACTGGACGAGTTGCGCGATGTTTCCTCCGCCTTGCGTCGTATCGAAGACGGCTCCTATGGCACTTGTATCGATTGCGGCAATCCCATCGGCTATGGCCGTTTGAAGGCCTATCCTACAGCCAAGCGTTGCACGCCTTGCCAGGCGAAACAGGAGCGTTAGCCTGCGTTGCCCGTCGAAGCAATGTCGCTTTTTTCCCGATCACCGGCCGCTTCGCTTCACGTGCACCCATAAAAAAGGCGGCCACGTCGGCCGCCAAAGAGGGAAGCATTCGGATTCAATGCGACATCAGCACGGGCAAGGTCATTTCGCGCATGACGCTGCGGGTGACGCCGCCCAGGATCATTTCGCCGAAGCGGTTGTGTCCATAGGCACCCATGACCAAGAGGTCCGCCCCCATGGTTGCCGCACGCGAGAGCAGCCATTGCGCGGTATCGATCGAAACGTTGTCGTCTCTTTCGAGTTCGGCCTCGATATCGTGGCGCGCCAGATAGGCGCCGATGCCGACATCGGGCAGTTCGTTATCCTTGTTGCGGCCGCTCATGGCTGATAGCACAAGCACCTGACGGGCCTTGTGCAGGAAGGGCATCGCGTCGGCCAAGGCGCGAGCCGCTTCCCGGCTGCCATCCCAGGCAACGATCACCCTGTCGAACGCCTGAGGGATGTTGCAGGCATAAGGCAGGAACAGGACAGGACGGCCGGACTTCATGACGAGGGAGTCATAGAAACCCTGGCTGAGATCGGTATACCCCGGCCTTTTCTGGCCGATGATGGCCAGATCCGCCGTGCGGGTGTGCGCCATGGCCAGGCGCCAGCTCAGGTCTTTGCACACCACCCAATCGGTATTGACGCCGGCGAGGCCGGCACTGCGCCTTAGCAGCTCTTCGTAACTGGTGCGGCGCTCCTCGTCCTGCTTGTCCCATTCGACGATCATCGGGCCGAGCCCGCCGTACAGGTCGTAGATTGCCGGCGGCACATAGCTCAAATACAGGCCGGTGAGATGCGCTTCCTGTTGCGCGGCGACGCTGACCGCAAATTCGGCGAGTCGTTTTGACGACTCATCCGGGTCCAGGCAGGCGGTAATGCTGCGATAGTTCATGATGTTTCTCCGTTTGATAATCGTATTTAGTTGAGAAAATGACTTCACCGCGCTACCTTATGTCGTCGAAGTCACGAATTGCCCAAGTGTTCGTAGTAACAATAGGAAAATGCCGCATAGTCGGTATTGACGCAGGTCAAGCAACTGGCATAACGCTCGCAATCGCCTAATGAGACATGATTGTCGGCAGGGTCATTGCCTTCAGTAAAGTCCGGGTAGCGCCGCCCAGTACCAGTTCGCCGAAGCGGCTATGCCCATAAGCGCCCATCACCAGCAAGTCGGCGTTCATGTCGGCAGTGGTTGAGAGCAGCCAGTTCCCCACGTCAATGCCGGTCTTGCTGTTCTCGACGAGCTTCACATTGACGTCGTGTTCGGCGAGATAGGCGCCGAGATCGAGGTCGGGCAGGCGCCGTTCCAGCTCTTTCTCCTTGGTGACGGACATCACCCAGACTTCGTTGGCACCACGCAGGAAGGGCATGGCGTCGGCTATCGCGCGTGCCGCCTGCCGGCTGCCGTCCCAGGCGATGGCGACCGTGCCGAATTTCTGCGGCGGCTTCATGGCGTAGGGAAGAAAGAGCACGGGCCTCGCCGATTGCAGCAGGATATAGCTTGCGAGCCCGATGCCGATGGCGCTCTGGCCGTCGTCCGGATTTGGTTGTCCCATGACGACCAGGTCGGAAGTGCGGGCGATAGGAATCGCGTCCGACAAATCGCTGCTGCGCGTAACGCGCCATTCGAAACGCAGACCATTGCGTTCGGCAAGGCTGGCGAATGCGGCCTTTTCCTTTTCCCGGGCGATGCGGCTGCTTTCCTCAAATTGCGCCATGAGCTCGGCCGCCTGGCCGTAACCGTCATAGACCATGCTTGGGTAATACTCCACGTATTGCGCGCAAAGATGCGCACCGAAGCCGCTGGCCAGGTCGGCGGCGAATCCGCTGACGCGCCCGATGTCTTTTCCGTGGCTTAAAAATACGTCGATGACGCGGTAGCTCATGATTCCTCCGGACTGGATGGTGATTGTGGTGGGGCAGCCATATGATTAAGTCTAGGTGGATGACGGAAACGCTTATTGAGGCAGATCAAGAATTTTGCGTACGTCTCCGTTTGCCCAGGGCCATCCGGCTGACTGCTCCAAGGGTCAATGATACAAATCAGCCTTGACGAAATATTTTCTGGCGTAAGCCAGCAATTGCGGGGAGCTGGGATGATCGACCGTTTCGACGCCGACGATCTTTTCGGCGAACTTGGGATGCGACTTGGCGACATACTTGGCGAACAGGGTCTTTTCGACACCCGGCCCGACGACGAGGATTTCCTTCGCCCCGTCGGCCGTGCTGACCGCGTGGTCGAAAAAGGCGGTGTCTTCCTGCGCGTGGCCGGACCCCGGCGGCCCGGACTTGCCGTGCACGTGGGCGGCATGCGGTCCCGCGCGCACGATTTGCTCGTCCGAGTCTTCCTTATTGAAGGACATGATGTGCGCTTTTTGGTGATCGATCCAGATGACGGCGTGATTGTGGTTCATGTAAATTTCCTTTTAGATTGTTATTCCCGCATGTGGCCGGAAATGATGGATCAAGAGATTGTTGACGGCATGGATGCTGTTGATCGCGCCGTTTTCGAAATGATGCTCGCGGAATGCGCCCTCCATGGCACGGCAGATCGCACTCCATTCTTCGCTTGTGACCACGTACTGCAAACCCCGGTCGGCAATGAATTCGATGGCCTTGTCGGCCAGGAGCACGTAGATCAGCACGCCGTTGCGTTCTTCCGTATCCCACAAGTGCAAATGGGTAAAGATGTCCAGCGCCCGCTCGCGCGCGCTTTGGCCGGAGAATAGCGATATGCCGGCCAATGACGATTCGACGACGAAATGCACTTTGGCGCCGTGAATGGCCGTGCCCATTTTCAGCGCGGCTTCAATGTTCGACAGCGTGGCCGGGGGGAAGAGCTTGATGCCGTCCCAGAAAGAATAGTAGGCATGCGTGGCGATCCGTTTCAGCTTGTCGCTCATCGCCAACTCCCGGATATGCAGCGCCCGCCGAATTCCGACTTTCCGAGACGATTGCCAC
Organism: Burkholderiaceae bacterium; assembly: GCA_036384915.1. Taxonomy (GTDB): domain Bacteria; phylum Pseudomonadota; class Gammaproteobacteria; order Burkholderiales; family Burkholderiaceae_D; genus PKWO01. The sequence goes on along the minus strand of DASVLJ010000019.1, from coordinate 92,164 downwards.
GGTCGTCGCTGTTGCGATAGTCGTCATCCGCGCCGGTGTCGAATGCGTAAGACAGGCCGCCCAGCAGAGCGAACAGGAAAACCGCAATGCCTACGGCCCATGCCACCAGGGCGGCCCCCGCCACCAGCCAGGCAATGCCGGCGATGAACGCGCTGATCAACATCATGATGAAGCCGAGTTGCATGAGGAGCCGCTTTACGTGGATTTCACTTTTATTAGGCTACCCGCCTGGCCGCTTGTCGTTCTTGATATGCATCAAACATTGCTCGCGAACCGCGCCGTTCCCCGATCGTGAAGCACGCTTGTCGTGTAGCAATAGGAGTGTCGCAGGCTTTTTGCGATCGTTCTTGACTTGCATCAAGCCGGCCGGCTGACTTTGCCGATGACAGGCGTTACCTTTTCCCCAGTGGCTGGTAAGGCGCCGGCTTCATCAAACCTGATTCGTGCAGGAGGTGTGCGATGTGCGATTGGAGCAATTGGCAGTTTATCTGCGAGGGGCGTTACGACATTCTGCTGGCAATATTAACCGGCACGGCGTTGTTCTGCTCGGTGACCATGATGCTGATTTCGGTTTTCGGCGGTCGCTATCGCAGCCGGCATTCATTCAAGCCAGGACACCGCTCGGGAACCGCGGCTTTTCTGAGCGGAGAAAGCAAGGCAGAACACGCAACCCCACCAAGGAAAACCAGATGAGCAAAATGATGAAAGCCGCAGTCGTGCGCGAATTGGGCAAGGCCCTGCATATCGAGGAAGTACCTGTTCCCGAGGTCGGGCCCGGGCAGATACTGGTCAAGATCGAGGCTTGCGGGGTCTGCCATACGGACTTGCATGCCGCACATGGCGATTGGCCGGTCAAGCCGAATCCACCTTTTATCCCGGGCCATGAGGGCGTGGGCCACGTCGTCGACGTGGGCCCTGGAGTCAAGTACGTGAAAGCCGGCGACCGCGTGGGCGTTCCCTGGCTGTATTCGGCCTGCGGACATTGCGAGCACTGCCTTGGCGGCTGGGAAACCCTGTGCGAGTCGCAACAGAACACCGGCTATTCGGTCAACGGTGGCTTTGCCGAATATGCCCTGGCTGATGCCAACTTCGTCGGTCACCTGCCCAAGGAAGTGGGGTTTGTCGAAATCGCGCCGATTTTGTGCGCTGGCGTGACGGTTTACAAGGGCTTGAAGGAGACCGAAGCCAAACCGGGGAATTGGGTGGTCATTTCAGGCGTGGGCGGCCTTGGCCACATGGCGGTGCAGTATGCGAAGGCGATGGGGCTGAACGTCGCGGCGGTCGACGTCAGCGACTCCAAGCTCGCCTTGGCCAAAAGGCTTGGGGCGGCCTATGTCGTCAACGCCTTGCAGGAAGACCCAGCCAAGGCAATCCGGCGCGATATCGGCGGCGCCCACGGCGTGTTGGTGACGGCAGTGTCGCGCCAGGCGTTTTCCCAAGCGCTCGGCATGGCAAGGCGCGGCGGCACAATCTCCATGGTGGGGCTGCCGCCGGGGGACTTCCCGCTGCCCATTTTCGACATGGTGTTGGGCGGCATCACGGTACGCGGCTCCATCGTCGGTACCCGCCTGGACTTGCAGGAAGCGCTCATGTTTGCCGGCGAGGGCAAGGTGGGGGCCACGGTGACGCCGGACCGGCTGGAGAACATCAACGAGATTTTTGCCCGCATGCTGCGCGGCGATATCGATGGCCGCGTCGTGCTCGACATGCGCGGCTGACGAGCAATGGATACAGGTCAGACAAGGAGAAGGTCATGCAAAGAACTGCATTGGTAACAGGCGGTACGCGCGGCTTGGGCAAGGCCATCGCGCTCGCGCTACAGGGGGCCGGACATAAGGTCGCGGTGGTCTATCATAGCAACGAACCGGCGGCCAAAGCGTTTTCCCAGGAGACGGGAATGCCGGCGTTCCACTGGGACGTGTCCGATTTCCAATCCTGCGCGCAAGGTGTGGCGCAGGTCGAGCGTGAAATCGGCCCGATCGAGATTCTCGTCAACGATGCCGGCATTACTGCGGACGCGGTATTGCACAAGATGGAACTCGAACAATGGCGCCGCGTGATCGATACCAATCTCGGGTCGATGTTCAATATGTGCCGCGCGGTGATCGAGGGCATGCGTGCACGCGAATTCGGGCGCATCGTCAACATCAGCTCGGTCAACGGCCAGAAGGGCCAGTTCGGCCAGTCCAACTATTCCGCCGCCAAGGCCGGCATTCTCGGCTTCACCAAGGCGCTGGCCCTGGAGAGCGCCCACAAGAATATCACGGTCAATGCCATCGCCCCGGGCTACTGCGATACCGACATGGTATCGGCCGTTTCCGAGACGGTCATGAAAGCCATTCTCGCGGGGATTCCCGTAGGCCGCCTTGGAACGCCGGCGGAAATCGGGCGCGTCGCGGCGTTTCTGGCCGACGATGCTTCGGGATTCATCACCGGCACGACGATCGAGGTCAACGGCGGCCAATACATGGATTGAGCATGGATATGCACATGGAGTCCCGTACCGAGCCGCCGGCCGGCGAGGTCGTTCCGCGGTTGGGCGCCGCGGGCAGGCGCTTGTCCACTGGGGACGCGATTGTCGCCACCGGCATCACCAAGCGGTTCGGGGAAGGGGCGGCGCGCAAGACGGCGGTCGACCACGTCGATTTTTCTGCCCGGTTCGGCGAAATGCTGTTCATCGTCGGTCCCTCGGGCAGCGGCAAGACCACGTTTCTCAGCATGATTTCCGGCATATTGCGGCCGGACGAGGGCAAGGTCGTCGTCGACGGCGTGGACATCTGGCGGCTCGATGCGAACCATCTGGCCGGATTGCGGCTGGAAAAGATCGGTTTTGTATTCCAGGATTTCCATCTCTTCCCGCGCCTTACCGCAGCCGAGAACGTGTCGGTCCCGTTGATCTTGAAAGACCGGGAATGGTTTGCCTCGATAGCCGATGCGCGTGCCATGCTCGATGTCGTGGGCTTGCAGGGCAAAAGCGAAATCCTTCCCGTGAAGCTTTCCGGCGGCGAGCAGCAGCGCGTCGCCATTGCGCGGGCCATCGTCGGCCAGCCCCAAATCCTGATCCTGGATGAACCCACCGCCTCCCTGGACGGCGATACGGGACGCATGATCATTGCCTTCGTAAAAGAAAAGATTCTCAATGAGCATTGCTGCATCGTGATCGTCACGCACGATGCGCGAATCAGCGAATATGCCGACCGGATCATCCACATGGAAGATGGACGCATTACGGATGCGGACGAGGGCGCCGAATGAACAGCAAATGGGTGTTTGCCGTCGCTGCAGGCGGGATCGCTTTCGGCATGGCCAGCGCTTATCTGCTGGGAGTCAGGCAGCCGGTGCAGGCTGCCGTGTTTGCGCCGGTGGCGAGCCCATTTGCTTCCGCGATCTATACCAACGGCATGGTGGAGAGCGAGCAGGCGCAGGGGGCGAATGTCAACATTTTCCCGGAAGTGCCGGGTCGTGTGGTCAAGGTGCTGGTCAGCGAAGGGCAAAAAGTGGAAGCCGGCGCCCCGCTTCTGGCGATAGACGACAGCGTGCAGCGCGCGACGACGGCGCAATTGGAGGCGCAGGCCGAAGCTGCGCACAGCCTGTTGCTGGAGCTGCGGGCACAGCCGCGCAAGGAGAACCTGGCGATCGCGCAAGCGCAATTGATCCAGGCCGAACAGAATCTGGCTACGGCGCGCAATCAATACGACAAGCGTGCCGATTCCTACAAGATCGATCCGCGTTCGATCAGCCGCGATGCGATGGATACCGCGCGCGACACGCTGGCGCAAGCCGATGCGGCGACGCTGCTCGCCGCGCGTCAGTATGAGCAGGTGAAGGCCGGAGCGTGGAGCTATGACATCGCATCGCAGGAACGGCAATACCATGCGGCGCGGCAGTCTTACCAGGCGGCGAAAGCATTGCTGGAAAAATTTACGGTGAGGGCGCAGGAGGCCGGTGTCGTGCTGGCCGTGAATGCCGCGCCGGGCACCTTCGTATCGTCATCCGGCACCTACGACAGTTATACGCAAGGAAACGCGCCCGCCATCGTCATGGGAGCGCCGCAAGACAGGCTCAACGTGCGCTGCTATGTCGACGAAATCCTGATTTCCCGACTGCCGGACGCAGCCCATATCAAGGGCGAGTTGGCGGTGCGCGGGAGCGGCGTCAAGATACCCCTCGAATTCGTCAGGGTGCAGCCTTATGTTTCGCCGAAGATCGAATTGTCCAACCAACGCGCGGAGAAAGTCGATCTGCGCGTCTTGCCGGTCATTTTTCGCTTCAATAACGATGGCGCCGCCCGTCTTTATCCGGGGCAGCAGGTCGATGTTTTCATAGGATCTAAATGATACCGCCAAGGAATCCGGCCGAACGGCGACGGCATTCCTGCCGCAACTCCCTGGCGGCGCTGCTGTGCCTCATGCTGGCTTCATGCGCCGCCGGCCCCGATTTCGTCCGGCCGGCCGCCCCGCCGGTTGCGGAATATACGCTGCGCGATTTGCCGGGCTCGACCGTGGATGCCGATGGCGAGGCGCAGGTTTTTGTACGGGGAACGCATCCGAGACAGGACTGGTGGCGCGGTTTCCGATCGCCAGAGATCGACGACATGGTCGATCAAGCGATGAAAGGCAATGCCACGCTTTCCGCAGCGGAAGCCTCGTTGCGCCAGAGCCAGGACAGCTTGCGCGCCGGTTACGGTATCTTCTTTCCGCAGGCGGAATTAGCTTTTACGGGCACACGCGAGCGTACAGCGCCCTTGACGCAAGGGCTGGCCGGACCGGGATCGATTTTCAACGTCTTCACCTTGAGCGGAAGCGTCGTCTACGCGATCGACCTGTTCGGCGGCCAACGGCGCACGCTGGAGGGTTTGCAAGCGCGCCGGGACAATGCGCGTTTCGAGGCGGAAGCAGCGCGTCTGACGTTGCAGGCGAACTTGGTCGAGACAGCCATTGCGCGCGCCGGGTATGCGTCGCAAATGGATGCGATGACGACTATGCTGCAATTGCAAAGCGTGGTGCTTTATCAGACGGAAGTGCAGGCTAAGGCTGGCGTGCTAGGGTTCGTCAACGTGGCGGCGGTGCGCAGCCAGATGGCTATCACGGCGGCTCAACTCGCGCTTCTGAAGCAGAAGTACGAACAGGCGGGGCACTTGCTGGTGAATCTGCAAGGAGATTTCGCGGGGCGGCTGGCCTTGCCTCCCCTTGATCTTGACACCATTTCGCTGCCGCGCGACCTGCCGGTCAGTCTGCCCTCCGACCTGGTGCGCCGCCGTCCCGACATCCTCGCCGCCGAGGCGAGATTGCATGCGGCCAGCGCCGATGTGGGCGTGGCCAGCGCCGCCCTGTTTCCGGCCATATTGCTCAGCGGCGACATCGGCAAGGCCGGCGAAAGCCTGCACAGCCTGTCAGGCGCGGGGGCGAAGTTTTGGGGAGGCGGCGCCGAGGTCGACGCGCCGCTCTTCCGTGGCGGGAGTTTGTGGTTCGGCCGCAAGGCGGCCGTCGAAGCGTACAACAATGCAGCCGATTCCTATCGGCAGACCGTGCTTGATTCCTTTACCCAGGTCGCCGACGTTTTGAAGGCCCTGGAACATGATGCCGAGGCCGTCAAGGCCCAGTCCATCATCGTGGCCTCGGCCGAAGACGTGCGCGATCTGGTCTGGGCCAATTACAATGCGGGGCTGGTCTCCGCCATCGAGGTGCTCAACGCCGAGATTCAAGTGGAGCAGGCCGACATCAACTATACGGCGGCCGTTGCACAACGCTATCAGGATACGGTGGCCTTGTTTGCCGCGATCGGCGGCGGCTGGCAGAATGAGGACGAGAGCGCGAGAAGGCGGGCTTCGCGGGGCGCGCCATGAGGCATGTCGGCCTGTTGCGTATCGGCTTCAAGCTGCTGGTCAACGACCGGCCCAAATTTTCTGCCTTGTTGATCGGCATTGCGTTTGCGGTCTTCCTGATGGTGCAGATGACGGCCATGTTTGCCGGTATTCTCAATCGTGCCTATTCCACGGTTACCAATATCGCGGCCCCGATCTGGATCTTCGATCCCGCGGTCAACGTGCCGACGTCCTCCACGCCATTGCCGAATTATCTGCTCGATGCGGTACGCAGCATCGACGGTGTCGACTATGCAGTGCCTCTCTTCATGGGGGGAGCGCAGCTGAAGCTGAGCGATGGCACGATCCAGTCGGTCAACGTGGTCGGCCTGGACGACAACAGCCTGTATGGCAGACCCAGGCTGGAGCAGGGCAACATACTCGATCTGCTGGCGGAAAATTCCTTCATCGCAGTCCACGATACCGAATTTCCCAAGCTGGGGAATCCCAGCATAGGTACAAGCTTCGAGCTTAACGATTTCCGCGGCGTGATCGTGGGTATCGCCAAGGTCAACTCCAACGGCTTGAATGGCGTCCCCACGCTATACACGACGTTCCGCCGCGCCACGCAATACATTCCCACCACACGTTTCACTATTTCGTACGTGCTGGCCAAGGCGAAGGATGCGCAGGGCCTGGCCAACATCAAGCGGGAAGTGGCCAAACTCGGCTATATCGCGCTGACCAAGGAGGAGTTCAACGAGCGCATCGCCAATTTTTATATTTACCAGACCGGGGTCGGTACGAACATCCTGCTGATGACCATCATCAGCTTTATCGTGGGCTTGTCCATCTCGGGCCAGACCTTCTACACATTTATCCTGGAGAACGTCGACAAGTTCGGCGCGCTCAAGGCGATCGGGGCTAAGGGTAGGGAGTTGATTTACATGATTCTCTTCATGGCATTTCTGACCGCGTTTACAGGCTATGGACTGGGGGTTGGCCTAGTCACCACGGTCATTACGCTTGCGCGCGCCAGGATTCCCAATTATGCCGCCATGATCACCTTCTGGAATCTTGGGCTGGCATTCGCCATGGTGGTGCTGATTGCCGGCATTTCCAGCTACTTCGGCGTGCGTAAAGTCTTGCGCATCGAACCGTTCGATATTTTCCGCAGCTGATACCGAGGTAGCCGGACAGATACCAAGACTCTTGTTTCTGCGAGAAGAAACAATTGGTTGCCCGCTGATTTGATGTGCGTCAAGGTATTTCGTTCATCCCTCCCTAAACTGTCTGCAACAAATGCAAAAAACTTGGGGGGGAAGCAATGGACGGCCACACACTATTGATTGTCGACGACGAGCCGGCTAACCTGTCGATTCTGGCGCAACTGCTGCGTCCCGAGTTCAAGGTTCGCGCCGCGAATTCCGGCAGGGACGCGCTTCTCGCCGTGGCGGCCGAGCCGAAACCCGACCTGGTATTGCTCGACGTCATGATGCCGGAGATGGACGGCTATGACGTGCTTGCCGCCATGCGCGGCAATCCCGACACGAGCGACATTCCCGTCATTTTCCTCACGGCCTTGGGCGAAGCGGAGCAGGAGGAGCGTGGCCTGGCGTCGGGCGCCGCCGACTATATCGCCAAGCCGATCAAGCCGGCTGTGTTGCAAGCGCGGGTGCGCAATCAGTTGCATGCCAAACGCCAGCGGGACGAACTGCGTGAGCAAGGGCAAAATCTGCGGCGTGAAATTGCACGGCGCATCGCCGAAAACGATTCGAGCCAGCAGTTGGGCATGCGGGCGCTGGCCCACCTGGCGGAAACGCGCGACCCGGAAACCGGGGCGCATATCTTGCGTACCCAAGGCTACGTGCGGCTTTTGGCTCAACGTCTGCAGCGGCACCCCCGCTTCAAAGCCGTGCTGAGCGACCGCTATATCGATCTGCTGGCGCGTTCCGCACCGCTGCACGACATCGGCAAGGTTGGCATACCGGACCACATCTTGCTCAAGCCGGGCGAGCTGAACGAGGAGGAATGGGCGGTGATGCGCACCCATGCGAGGCTGGGTAGCGAAGCGATCGAGCGTGCCGAGCACGACATTGGCCGCAATCCTGAATTCCTGTCCGTCGCGAAGGAAATTGCCCATTGGCACCACGAGAAATGGGACGGCAGCGGCTATCCCGACGGCTTGTGCGGCGAAGAGATACCCTTGTCGGCGCGCCTGATGGCGATTGCCGACGTTTTCGACGCCTTGATTTCCAAGCGGGTATATAAGCCGGCCATGAGCCATGAGGACGCGCGCGCGATCATCGCCCAGGGGCGAGGCATCCATTTCGACCCCGACATCTGCGACGAATTCCTGCGCGGCTTCGCCGACATGGAAAAGATCGCTGACAGGTTCAAGGATGAGGATTGATCCCATGAACGCAACGCGCTTGTCGCCGGCCGCACGCGGTGCGCTGAAGATTGCCGCGTTCTATGCACTGTTTTCGGCGATCTGGATCGTTTCGACGGGGGAACTCCTCGGATGGCTGTTTCGCGACGTGCAGCAGGTGGTCAGGGGCGAAGCGCTCAAGGGCGGCCTGTTCGTCGTCGTCACTTCCTTGCTGCTATATCGCTTGATAAAAAATGTGCTGACCGTCACGGCACAAGCCGCGCGACTACATCTGAATGAGCAGGCCCGCTCCGGGCGGGCCCTGCAGCTGCTTTCGGGATTGGTGGAGAATTCCGGCGATGCCATCTTTGCCAAGGACGCCGACGGAAAATACCTGCTGTTCAATCGCAAGATTGCCTCCATGGTCGGGGTTGAGCCCGGCTTTGCTCTGGGACGGACCGCCGAGGCGCTGTTTTCCGCCGATGAGGCGGAATATCTCGCGCGCAACGACAGGGCCGTAATGGAAAAAGGACAGACGGTTTCCTTTGAAGACCGGCTGACGATGATGGGCAGCCCGGTCACCCTGCAAAGCACGCTCGGGCCCTTGCGCGATGCCGAAGGCAAGGTAGTCGGAGTCTTCGGTATCGCGCGCGACATAACGGAGCGCAAGGAAAACGAGGCCAAACTGCGCGCAAGCGAAGCATTGTACCGTGGCATGTTCGACAACAACCCGCATCCGATGTGGGTTGAGGATGTCGCCGATTCCCGCTTGCTTGCCATCAACGATGCCGCTTGCGCGATGCTGGGGTATGGGCGCAACGAGCTGCTTTCCATGCAAGTGCTCCAAACTTGCACCGAGCGGGAGTGCGGCAGGAGATGCCATTGCCATGAGGAAGAGGCAGTGGACATGGTGGAGTCCCTTCCCTGCAGGGTACGCAGGAGGGACGGTAGTGAAATATCGATCGTCACGATTTCCCATCACTTGCGCTGGAACGACAAGGATGCCGTTCTGGTGCTGGCGCAGGATGTCAGCGAGCGCTTGAAATCGGAAGCGCAATTACGCAAACTTTCTCTTGCCGTCGAACAAAGTCCGGAGAGCCTGCTCATCACCGGGCTCGATTCGCGCATCGAGTACGTCAATTCCTCGTTCACCCGTGTCACCGGTTATGCGAAAGAAGAGGTGATCGGATGCACACCCAGGATGCTTCATTCGGGGAATACGCCGGCATCGACCTACACGGCGCTCTGGAAGGCCTTGCACGCGGGGGAGACGTGGAAGGGTGAATTCCACAACCGCAAAAAGAATGGCGAAGAGTATGTCGAATTCGCCATCATTTCCCCCTTGCGCCAGCCGGACGGCCAGATCAGCCATTACGTTGCCGTGCAGGAAGATATCACCGAACGCAAGAAACTCAGCGCGGAACTCGATGCGCACCGGCATCACCTGCAGGAGTTGGTGGAAATGCGCACGGCCGAGCTGGCAAAAGCCAAACACGAGGCGGATTCCGCCAATCGCGCCAAGAGCGCCTTTCTGGCCAATATGAGCCACGAAATCCGCACCCCGCTCAATGCCATTGTCGTGTTGGCGCATCTGTTGCGCCGCAGCGGTACGGTCGGCAAACAGGGGGAGTGGCTGGACAAGATCGATGGGGCGGGCCGCCATTTGCTTGCCATCATCGATGACGTGCTCGATCTCTCCAAGATCGAAGCGGACCGCTTGCGGCTGGTGGAGTCGGACTTCATGCTGAGCGATCTGCTCAATGACGTCGATCAGATCATCGGCGAACCGGCGCGGGCCAAGGGCCTGGAGTTTTCCCTCGATCTGGATGCCGTCCCGCTTTGCCTGTACGGCGACCGCACACGCTTGCGCCAGGCTTTACTGAATTACGCCGGGAATGCGCTTAAATTCACCGAAGCCGGAAAAATCGTCGTCCGTGCTCAACTACTGGAAACCAGGGACGAGGAATTGCTGCTGCGTTTCGAAGTGAGCGACACCGGGATAGGCATTTCTCCGCACAAGCTTTCCAGCCTGTTTCAACCGTTCACCCAGCTTGATTCCTCCAGCACGCGCCGCTTCGGCGGTACGGGGCTTGGACTGGCCATCACGAAAAGGCTGGCGCAAATGATGGGGGGCGATGCTGGCGTCGAAAGCACGCCGGGGGCGGGAAGTACCTTCTGGTTCAATGCGAATCTGCGGCGCGGCGACGAAGCCGCGGCCACCGCGACGGGTACGAACATCCTGCGGGCCGAAAGCCGGAATTTCGAGGGCTATACGCTTTTGCTGGCGGAGGACAATGCGGTCAATCGCGAGGTGGCGCTGGAATTGCTGCGTGGCTGCGGCTTCGAAGTCGAGGTCGCGTGCGACGGCTTGCAAGCGGTCGAGCGGGCCAGGGGCAAGCTTTATGACATCGTATTGATGGATATGCAAATGCCCGTCATGGACGGCTTGAACGCGACTCGCGCGATTCGCGCCATGCCGGATTGGGAGCATCGTCCGATAGTGGCGCTGAGCGCCAATGTTTTTGCCGAGGACAAGAGTGCCTGTGCGCAGGCGGGGATGAACGATTTTATTGGAAAGCCGATCGACCCTGAAAAGCTGTACGCGACGCTGGCGAAATGGCTGCCGCCGCGCTCTGGCACTGTGGCACGGTCGCCCCGTGAGCCCGGCAATTTGCCGCCCGCGCTTGCCGCATTCGATGGATTGGATCTGGATCAGGGTTTGAGTGCTGTCGGCGGCGATGCGGGAGCCTATTTGCGTATCCTCAGGCTGTTCGTCAACAATCATGAACGTGATGGAGCGCGGCTGCGTGAGGAATTGAGGCGGAATGACACCGTGCAAGCCCTCTCGCGTTTGCATACTTTGAAAGGGGCGGCCGCCAGTTTAGGAGCAATCCGGCTGGCGTTCTTCGCGCAGCGGCTGGAATTGGCGGTGAAAGGCAAGGAGTCGGGCAGTGCCGAGGGCATGCTGGTTTCCCTGCAAGCCGAGTTGCGGCTCCTGGTCGAGATGATCAAGGCGCTGAAGGATGATGCGATGCGCACCGGCGACGGGCAGGAGGAAGCTGAGGGGCCGGGCGAGACGGCGGAATGTGAAACGGATCTTATGCGCCTGGCTCAGTTGTTGCGCGATTTTGACACCAGTTCCCAGGAGTTTTTCGACCAACGGCGCGTGCAAATGCGGCAGTGCCTGGGTGAACGCTTCGGCGACGTTGCGCATTGCCTGGAAAATTATCAGTTTCCCAAAGCCGCCGACCTGGTCGAAGCCGGCTTGAAGGATGGGTCGTTTCGCGCCCCATCGGTACAAGGTTTTGACTTTTAGTGGCCTTTCGTCAACAATTGAGCATGTCGCATCGAAATGATGCGAATTCCGCCATGTTCACTCGGTTGACGACATGAAAGATCACCCCCTTGAAGGGCAGAGATTGCAATGGCTGTTGAGTTCGGCCGTTGACGCGATGCTGATTGTCGATGGCAAGGGCATGATCGTCCTTGCCAATGAACCGCTTGCCAAGCTATTCGGCTATCCGATCGGGCAATTGCAGGAAATGCCGCTGGAGAAACTCTTGCCCGAGCGCTTCCGCTCCCAGCACGTGGGATTGCGGGAAAAATTCCAGGCACATGCCAACGCGCGCGCCATGGGCACCGGCCGGCAGTTGTCCGGGCTGCGCGCCGACGGGGAGGAGTTTCCCGTCGAAGTGAGCCTGTCACCCTTGCGCACCGAGGATGGCTGGTCGCTGGTGATGGCCACGGTGCACGACATCAGCGTGCGCAAGGCCGCCGAAAGCGCTCTGCAAGAGAGCGAATCGCGCATGCGCGCCATTTTCGAGACGGCGGTCGATGCGATCCTGACCATTGATTCCGAAGGAAAAATCGACCGCATCAACCCGGCCGCATTGCGCTTGTTCGGCTATAGCGAAGCCGAAACGGTGGGTAAGAATGTTTCCATGCTCATGCCTTCGCCGGATCGGGAACTGCATGACGACTATATCAGGCATTACCTGGAAACCGGGCAAAAGAAGATCATCGGCATAGGGCGCGAAGTCAAGGGCCGGCGCAAGGATGGCAGCGTCTTCCCCATGGATCTATCGGTTGCGGAAACGCCGGTGGGGGAGCGGCGCCTGTTCACCGGCATCATACGCGACGTCACGGAGCGGCACGAAGCGATCAAGGCGATGCGGCGGGAATTTCGCGCGCTGGAAGAAAAACGCCAGGCCGAGGCAAAATTCCGCAAGCTGGTCGAGCAGGTGCAGGCGATCATCTACATTGTCGATCCCAAGGAACCCGACCGCCTGATGTATATCAGCCCGCAAATCAAGATGCTGGGCTATAACCCGGAGGAATGGCTGGAAGATCCGGAATTGGCGGCGCGACAGATCCACCAGGAAGACCGCAAGCTGGCGCTGGAGGCGATTTATCGCTGCCGCAGCCAAGGGGTGCCTCTACGCATGGAGTATCGGGTCATGACGCGCAACGGCCGGATATTGTGGTTCCGCGATGAAGCCGAAGCCGTGCTCGACGATGCCGGGCGCCATATGTTCGTGCAGGGAATTCTGGTGAACATCACGCAAAACAAGATGGCGGAAGAAGCCTTGCGCCAATCGCAGGATGAATTGCGTCGCCTGGCTGCGCACCAGGAGCAGGTCAAGGAAGGGGAGCGCAAGCGCATCGCGCGCGAAATCCACGACGAACTGGGCAGCCAGTTGACCAGCATCAAAGCCTATGTCTCGGTATCGATGGAGCAGGCCAGGGCGAGGGGCGAGGAGCCCGATCCGCTTCTCAACGATGCGGCCGACATGGCCAAGGCCGCCATCGAGACGGTGCGCCGCGTCATCACCGATTTGCGCCCCAGCGTGCTGGATCAGCTCGGCATATGGGCTGCGCTCGAATGGTATGCCGGACGGGTGCAGGAAATGTCCGCGCTGCGCTGCGCATGCGAAATCGACGATTCGCTTGCCGAGGTCGAACTCGGTGCCGAACTCGGCACCATGATGTTTCGCGTGGTGCAGGAAGCCCTGACCAACGTGGTGCGCCACGCGGCGGCAAGCAAGGTGAATATCGCCGCCCGTTTGCAATCCGGCATAATCGTTCTGGAAGTGGTCGATAACGGAAAAGGCATCGACACCGAGCGCCTGCTGAACCGCGAGTCGATGGGCCTCCTGGGCATGTATGAAAGAACGCGCCACTTCGGCGGTGATTTGAAAATCAGCGGCATCCCCGGCAAGGGAACGAGCGTCGTGCTGCGTTTGAATTTGGACAAGATCAATGGGCGGTAAGGCAATACGCGTGGTGCTGGTCGATGACCATGCCATGGTGAGGAATGGCGTGCGTCTCATGCTCGCTTCGGCGGGCGATATCGAAGTCGTCGGGGAGGCCGGCAATGCGCAGGAGGCGACAGCCCTGCTGAAAGAGGTGTCCGCCGACGTGGCTCTGCTTGACATCACCATGCCCGGCAAAAACGGACTCGATCTGCTCAAGCAATTGCGCGGCGACTACCCCAGGCTGGCCGTGCTGGTGTTGTCGACCTATTCGGAAGAGATCTATGCGGTGCGCGCGCTCAAGCTCGGCGCCGCCGGCTATTTGACGAAGGATTCGCCCACGGCGACACTGGTGGCGGCGGTTCGCAAGGCGTCCGGTGGTGGGCGCTACGTCAGCGAAACCATCGCCGACAAGCTGGCCGATATGGTAGGCGGGGGCAAGGGGGCGTCGCATGAGAACCTGTCCAACCGCGAACTGGAGGTGCTCAAGCAGATCGCGCGCGGGGAGTCGCTGGTCAAGATCGCCGAGATTCTGCATTTGAGTCCCAATACCGTCACCACCTACCGTGCCCGCATCATGGAAAAGATGGATTTGCACAGCAATGCGGAACTGACGCGCTACGTCATCGAACACGGCCTGTTAGGTTGAGTTCCTGTGCCCTGTAGGGTTAACCCTACAGTAAAACGACCTGCAATCCTTGACATAAACCCTACAGCTTCCCCGATACCGGTCCGGCTTGTGTCCGCGCACAATGCTATTCATCGATCAACCGGACGGCGCAAGGGCGCCATGGGAGCTGGAAATGAATCAAGTCATGGCACAGCGCAGCGAAGCACGCACAGTCATTCCGATCATGTCGCGCAGCGAACCGCAGCACCATTGCTCCACCTGCAGCCTGCACGACATCTGCCTTCCCACGGGCATGACCTTGCCGGACATGGCCCGGCTCGACAAGATCATCGGCCGGCGTCGCCGGGTCGCACGCGGCAGCTATCTTTATCGTATTGAGGATTCGTTCCAAAGCCTGTATGCCGTGCATTTCGGTCATTTCAAGACGCGCCAGTTCAGTGCGGAAGGCGACGAACAAGTGACCGGTTTCCAGATGGCCGGCGAATTGCTCGGCTGGGATGCCATCAGCACCGACCGCCATCACTGCGAAGCGATTGCCCTCGAAGACAGCGAAGTGTGCGAAATCCCGTTTCACAGCTTGGAGGGCTTGTTCGGCGAAATGCCCGGCCTGCTGCATCAGTTCCATCGCCTGATGAGCCGCGAGATCACGGGAAAGCAAAATGTGATGCTGTTGCTGGGCAATATGCAAGCCGAACAAAAGATGGCGGCCTTCCTGGTCAATCTTTCTTCGCGCTATGCGGCACGCGGCTATTCCTCGACGCAGTTTCAGTTGCGCATGTCCCGTGAAGACATGGGCAATTTTCTGGGCCTCACGATTGAAAGCATCAGCCGGCTCTTGAGCAAATTCAAAAAGCAGGGCTTGCTTCACGTGGATGGCAGGGAATTGCGGATTCTCGACGTGGCGGCCATGAAGAACCTCGCCGCGGGAGTCGTAAACTGACGGCGCTGACGTCGGTTTGCGCCGATCTCATGCTCCCTGTGCGTGCAAGATTTGCGCCTGGCGCGCGATGACGATTTCCTCATTGGCCGGCAAAACCCAGACTGCTACTTTGCCGCCGGCTTTGCTGATCAATTGGGCGCCAGCCTCGTTGGCCGCCACCTCAAGTTCCACGCCCAGCCATTCGGCCTGCCTGCATACTTCGGCGCGCACCTCCTTGGCATGCTCGCCTATGCCTCCGGTGAACACCAGAACATCCAGACCGCCCAGTGCGGCGGCCATCGAGCCCAGCTCGCGCGCGATCCGGTAGCAATACAATTCCACGGCCTCGCGCGCGCGTTGTTCCGGGCTTGCCAGTATTTTGCGCATATCGGTGCCGAGCCCCGACATGCCGGCCAGACCGGAGCCGTGATACAACAGATCTTCCAAATCGTCCAGGCTCCAGTGCTTTTCCCGTAGCAGATAGAACAGCACGCCTGGGTCTAGCGCGCCGCAGCGCGTTCCCATGGGCAAGCCGTCCAAGGTGGAAAAGCCCATGGTCGAGGCGACGCTCTTGCCGCCTTTGATGGCGCACATGCTGGCGCCGCTTCCCAGGTGGGCGACGACCACTTTACCGCCGGCGCGTGCTTCGAGCTTGGGCAATTCATCGGCAATGTGCTGGTAAGACAAGCCATGGAAGCCGTAGCGCATGATTCCTTGCTGCTCGAATTCCGGCGGCAGGGCATAGCGCCGCGACAAGCGCGAATTGCTCATGTGGAACGAGGTGTCGAAACAGGCAACCTGCGGCAAATCGGGATGCAAAGCGGCGAGGGTGCGCATCATGAGTATGCTGTGCGGCTGATGCAAGGGGGCCAATGGAACCAGTTCCTCCAATTGCTTCAACACCTCGGGCGTCACGTGGACCGGTTCGTGAAACAGGTTGCCGCCATGGACCACGCGATGTCCGACCGCCATCAGTTTGTTCGGGCGCAGATTGTCTTCGAGCCAGGCAATCATCATGGCAAGGACATTCTCGTAGGGTTTGTCGCTGCCGATATGTTTTTCGCACAGCAGATTGCCCTCGCGGTTGTTGGCGACGAAGTGCGGGTGCGTGTCGATGTTTTCGATCTGCCCATGGCAGGCAAGCGCCAGGCTGCCATGCTCGGCCTGGAATACGGAGAACTTGATGCTTGACGAACCGGCATTGAAGGCGGCAAACGCTTGGCTCATGCTGCGGTCTCCAGAGTTTGGGGCGACTTGGCGCCGATCATCATGACGGCCAGCGCACAGGAAGCCAGGCGGGCCACATCGCCGTCGGCCCGGCTGGTCAGGATGACCGGGACGCGCGCACCAAGGGCAATACCGGCAATTTCGGCGCCGGCCAGATATTCGAGCTGTTTGGCCAGCATATTGCCCGCTTCCAGGTTCGGCACCAGCAGAATGTCCGCGCGGCCGGCGACGTCGGAGACGAAAGCCTTGGTGCGCGCCGCTTCCGGCGAAACGGCCAGATCGAATGCCATGGGGCCGTCGAGTATGGCGCCGGTGATCTGGCCGCGCTCGGCCATTTTGCAGAGCGCGGCGGCATCTATCGTGGAAGCCACCTTGGGATAGACGGTCTCCACCGCGGACAGCAGCGCGACGCGCGGCTCGGCCACGCCCAGCGCATGGGCCAGATCGATGGCGTTTTGCACGATGTCGCGTTTGGCTTCGAGGTCGGGCAGCACATTGATTGCCGCATCGGTGATGAACAAGGGGCGGGAATAGGCCGGCACATCGAGCACGAATACATGAGAGACGCGACGCTCGGTCAGCAAGCCGTTCTCCTTAGCGACCACGGCATGCATCAACTCGTCGGTGTGCAAAGCGCCCTTCATCAGGGCCTGTACCCTGCCTTCGTAGGCCATTTGCACGGCCAGTCGCGCCGCGGCGTGGCTGTGCGGGGTGTCGGCAATGGCATAGTCCGCCAGCGATAACTTGGCTTCGGCTGCCGCCGCTTCGATCCTGGCACGCGGTCCGACCAGGAAAGGCACGATCAATCCCGCCTTGGCGGCGTCGATGGCGCCGGTCAGCGATATGGCATCGACCGGATGGACGACCGCTGTACGGATCGGCGGATAGCGCCGCGCCGCTTCCATCAGGTTCTGATACCGCCTGCCCTTGTCGCGCAGCACCACGTCGGGAGGGAGCACGCGCGGCATTTCGACCGATTCGAGCGGTGCCATGACTTCGGCCCGGCCGCTGGCGACCACTACGCCATCCTGGTTTGTTACCGTGCAATCGAGGGTGACGCGGTTCAACGCCACGTCGATCGCTGCGACGGCCACGCCGACGACAAGGGTATTGCCCGGCATGACCGGATGCAGAAATTCGAGCGACTGGCTCCGATAGATGGTGCCGGGACCGGGCAGCAAGGTGCCCAGCACGGTCGAAACCAAAGAACCGATCCACATGCCGTGGGCCACGACGTGATGAAAGGAATGCGTGTTGGCGAATTCATGCGCGATGTGGATCGGATTGACGTCGCCGGACAGCGCGGCAAACAGTTCGATATCGCGCAGCGTCAAGGTGCGGGTGAGTTCGGCATGGTCGCCCACCCGCAGTTCGGCCAGAGGATGATTTTTGATGACATCCATTACGTCAACCCGCGGAACACCAGGACGGGCAGTTTGGTGTGCGTCAAGACCTTCTGCGTCTCGCTGCCCAGAATCATGCCTTTTACGCCTTTGCGTCCGTGCGAGGCCATGGCAATCAAGTCGCAATGCCGTTCTTCGGCGGTGCGGATGATCGCGTCGTAGGGATAGTCGCTGGTGACGTGAAGCGGGTTGCAAGGCACGTGCGCCGCACGCGCTTCGGCAACGATTTCCTCAAGGAATTCTTCCGCAGCCATGACGCATTCGCGGCGGAACTGTTCCAGCGAATTGCCGTCGATATCGACCTGGTTGGCGAGCGGAGAATAGCGCGGCATGACATGCAGGGCCGTGATCATTGCGCCGGTGTCCTTGGCGAAAGTGACGCATTCCTTGATGACATGCTTTGACGTGGCAGCACCATCCGTCGGAAACAAAATGTGCTTGAACATGGCTGACTCCTTTGCGATCCTGTAGTAGGCGGCTGGTTGGCCGCGATGCATTGCAGTGTAGATGCGCGTGAGGCTGGCCAACTTGATCCAGGTCAACGTTGATGTTCGGTTTCGTCGAGCGATGTCCCTTGATCTGGATCATGGCGTTGCCTGGGGCGGTTGCTATGCTGGCCCGATCGAATCCATCAGGAGCTCCAATGAATCTGCCCGTCGAAGCGGCACTCTTGCCTGCCATTTCCTATGATAAAAGCGTGAAAACCGAACTGCCGGAGGCGTCGTCCGAACAAAGCATCCCCCTGGCTGACTTGATGGCCAATGCGGCGCTGGTGCGCCTTACCGGCGGGATATCGCCGGCCGCTTTGGGGAACGCCTATTCGGATTGGCTGGCTCATCTGGCCATGTCGCCGGCAAAGAGGATCGATCTGGTCAACAGCGCGCTGCGCCGTTGGCGCGAATGGCTGCTTTTGACCCGTGGCGGCAAGAGCGAATCCAAGCCGCTTGTCCTTACCGACAAGCGTTTCATCGATCCCGCATGGCAGCGCTGGCCCTATAATTTGTTGACTGCCGCATTCATGCAGCAAGAGCAATGGTGGAGCGAAGCTTCCCGTGGCGTTCGCGGCGTCTCGCATCATCATGAAGACGTAGTGGACTTCACGACGCGTCAATTGCTCGATTTTTTTGCGCCGTCGAACTTCATTGCGACCAATCCGGTCGTGCTGGACGAAACCGTGAAGAGCGGTGGCACCAATCTGCTCTTCGGCCTTCAGCGCATGCTTCAGGACTGGGAAAAGAATTGCCCCGGCATCAAGGCTTGCGTGGACAAGCGATATCAGGTAGGTGTCAAGGTCGCCGTCACCGCGGGAAAAGTCGTGTACCGCAACCGATTGATGGAGTTGATCCAATATGAGCCCGTCGGCGACAGGGTCCATGCCCGGCCGATGCTCATCGTGCCGGCCTGGATCATGAAGTATTACATCCTCGATCTGTCGCCGGAAAATTCCCTGGTCAAATATCTGGTCGAGCACGGTTACACCGTGTTCATGATTTCCTGGAAGAATCCCGGCGGCGAGGATCGCAACATCGGCTTTGACGACTATCGCTCCCTTGGCATCATGGCGGCGCTCGATGAAATCGTCCGCATTACCGGAACGCCGGACGTCAATGCGGTAGGCTACTGCCTTGGCGGCACCAATCTCGCCATCGCCGCCGCGGCCATGGCGCGCGACAAGGACAAGCGTATCGCAAGTATCAGCATGTTCGCCGCGCAAGTGGACTTTCATGAGCCCGGAGAGCTGTCGCTATTCATCGACGAAAGCCAGGTTTCTTTTCTCGAGGCGATGATGGCCAATCAGGGTTACCTCGACACCAAGCAAATGGCTGGCGCTTTTCAGATGCTGCGCACGAACGACCTGATCTATTCGCACTACGTCAAGCAATACCTCATGGGAAAGCCGGAGACCAAAGGCGATCTGATGGCCTGGAACGCCGACGCCACGCGCATGCCCTATCGCATGCATTCGGAATACCTGCGTTCGCTGTTCCTGCATAACGACCTGGCGGAAAACCGTCATCGCGTGAACGGCCGGGCGATAAGCCTGGGCGATATCCGTGTGCCGATATTTGCCGTAGGTACCGTCACCGATCACGTCGCCCCCTGGAAATCGGTGTTCAAGATCCACGATTTCGTTCCAGGCGAGGTTTGTTTTGTCTTGACGACGGGCGGGCATAACGCAGGCGTGGTATCGCCCCCGTCGGCAAGTTATCGCCGTTACCAGATGGCCAGCCATGCACGCAAGGACGGTTATGTCGATGCCGATACCTGGCAAAAAGAGGCGCCGACCTTCGAAGGCTCCTGGTGGCCCGCGTGGGAACAATGGCTGGCCCAGCGCTCGGGAACATGGACTGCCCCGCCGCCCATGGGAAAGGCGCTTTGCGATGCGCCCGGAACCTATGTCCTGGAACCTTGACCGGGCTGGTGCGCCCGCCTCGTGCTGCATGTTTTCCGATTTTCTTGATGCGGATTAAGAAAGCAAAAGGCGGTACGCGCCGTCGGCAATAAGCAGCCGGCAAATCGGCTTAACATGGCTGAAAACGGGAGAGCGCTATGCAAGCCGGCACCAAGCACATCAAATCCATTTCAAGAACCTTGCTCACCATCGAGGAACCGGCGGCGCGGACCGCGCTCGATAGCTTCCCATTCCTGCGCCTGGGGTTCCGGCCGTTTTATGCGCTGGCAGCCCTGTTTGCCATGCTTGCCATCCCGCTCTGGGTTTCCGCCTATCTCGGATTTTGGCGGGCGACGCCGCATATCTCGGTCTACTGGCACATGCATGAAATGGTGTTCGGTTTCGCCGTCGCGGTCGTCATCGGCTTCCTTTACACGGCAGCGCGCAACTGGACCGGCATCTGGACACCGCGTGCCGCCCACCTGGGCTTGCTGGCGACGCTCTGGATCGCAGGACGCCTGGCCATGCTGTTCGCTCCTGCGGCACTGGCCTGGCCCGTCGATGCGGCTTTCATTCCGCTCGCCGCCTGGCCGCTGTTTCGCGTGCTGAAAAAGAGCGGTAACCGGCGTAATTATTTCCTGGTCGGCCTGCTGGGCGTATTGGGCACGCTGAACCTGCTGTTTCATGGCGGCGTGCAAGGTTGCATGGGAATCGATCCCATGCACATGGCGCAAGCGGCCATTCTCGTGATTGTGTTGATTGAAATGGCAATCGGTGCGCGCGTGATTCCCATGTTCACGGCCAACGCCGTGCCGGGCGTGAAGCAGTTCAAGGATGAAAAGCGCGATCGTTTGAGCGTGGCGCTGACCACGATCGCCGTCCTGAGCTGGATACTGGCTGCGCCGGCGCCGCTGGTGGCGGCGACTAGTATCGCAGCGGCGGCCAGCCAGTTGCTGCGTGTGGCGGGGTGGGGCGGACAGCGCACCTGGCGCAATCCGCTGCTGTGGATACTGCACGTATCGTGGCTCTGGATTCCCGCCGGTTTCTTCATGCTGGGATTGTCCGAGCTGCATCTCCTGACGCCGAGCGCCGCCTTCCATGCCTTTGCACTCGGCTCGATGGCGGGCCTGATCATCGGCATGATCACGCGCACCGCGCTTGGCCATACCGGGCGCCCGCTCAAGGCCGGCCGCGCCGAATCGCTCATGTACTTGGCCATTCAATGCGGCGCCATCCTGCGCACTTATGCCGCGGCTTCTCCCGCCTACGGTGCGCAGGCTGCCTTGATCGGTTCAGCCTTATGCTGGACTCTGGCGTTCGGTGCCTATCTTGCCGTCTATGGTCCCTACCTCATGCAAGCGCGCATCGACGGCAAGGACGGCTAGAACGGCAGCGGGTTGCGTGCGTGCGCGACCGACACGATATAGGCCGCGCTAAGCAGGGCGGCCGCGTACCACCAAGCGCGCGCCGCACGCGGCAGGCCGGGCTTCAAAGCCTGTTTTCCCAGCAGGATATAGCACACGAGGGCGACCACCTTGGCCGTGAGCCACGGCTGCTGCCCCGGATATTGCCCGCTGGTGTAAGCCAGCCAGGCAGCGGCGCACAGCAGCAAGGTATCGTTTAAATGCGGGAGCCAGCGCAAGGCTTGCCAGCGACGCCAATCGACCGCAGCCAGGGATAGCCCTCCACGCAGCGCAAATAGCGAAATGCTCAATATCGCGCAAGTGATATGCAGATGTCTCACAGCCAGGTATGTCATTGCGGGTACCAAATTTTTTTCCGATCGAATCGCATGATAAAGCGAAATACCCGCAACCGTGTCAGGGGCATCCGCCAACTTGAAAGATTTCTTGATCTTGATCATGTTTTGTTCGAGGTCGGTTTCCTACAATCGGTCTGCAATCGGAATTTTTTATCGCACATTGAGGGCCATTGGAAAAGGAAATCATCATGACCGCCGCAAAAAAACTATGGGGATGGCTGGCGCTGGTATGCGCACTGTCGTTCGCCGTCCTGCTCTGGGTGGGCAGGGAAATCTACCTGCAAGCGCCGCCCATACCAAAGCAAGTCCAGACCACGCGAGGCGAAGTGCTGTATACCTCCGAACAGATCCAGCGCGGCCAGGAAGCCTGGCTGGCCGCAGGCGGCCAGCAGCTCGGCACGGTTTGGGGGCACGGCAGCTATGTTGCGCCCGACTGGTCGGCCGATTGGCTGCATCGCGAAGCGCTGGCACTGCGCGCACGTCTTGCCGAAGACCGTTTCGGCAAGCCTGAAGCCAAACTTGACAGCCTGGAAGTCGCATCGCTCGATGAAGCCGTCAAGGAGGAGATGCGCGCCAACCGCTACGACGACAAGACACAAATCCTGACGGTGTCGCCGCAGCGCGCCGCCGCGATTGCCGAAGTCGGCGCGCATTATCGCGACCTGTTCGGCGATACTGCCGGCCTCGACAAGCTGCGCGAGCAATACGCCATGAACGCCGGCTCGCTGCCCGACCCGGAAGATCGCCAGGCCCTGACCGGCTTCTTCTTCTGGTCGGCCTGGGCCGCCGCCACCGACCGGCCTGGCCAGCCCGGCGTCAGCTACACCGCCAACTGGCCGCATGACGACCTGGTTGGCAATTCACCCACGCCTGAGACCGGTATGTGGTCGCTTGCCAGCGTCATCCTCATGATCGGCGCAATCGCCTTCATGATCTGGTTCCATGCCGCGCGCAGCGAAGAGGGGGACCCCGAAGCGCCCAAGGCCGATCCGTTGTTCAGTCTCAAGGCCACGCCCTCGATGCTGGCCACGCGCAAATACTTCTATGTCGTTATCGGCCTGATTCTGGCTCAGGTCGGCATGGGTGTCGTCACGGCGCACTACGCGGTGGAAGGCCACAGCTTCTTCGGCATTCCGCTGGCGCAAATCCTGCCTTACACCATCAGCCGTACCATCCATACGCAATTCGCCGTGCTGTGGATCGCCACGGCCTGGCTCGGCACCGGCCTCTATATCGCGCCCGCCATCTCGGGCGTGGAGCCGAAATTCCAAAAACTCGGCGTTGATGTGCTGTTCTATGCGCTGCTGTTCATCGTGGTGGGCTCGACCGCTTGCGGCTGGATCGGCAGCCTGCAGCACAAGGGTCACGACTTCGCCTTCTGGATCGGCAACCAGGGATTGGAATACAGCAGCCTGGGCCGCATCTGGCAAATCCTGCTGTTCGTCGGACTGGCGCTGTGGGTCACGCTGCTTGGCCGCGGCTTGCTGCCGGCGTTGAAGCGCGGCGGGGAAGGGCGCGGCTTGATCGCCATGGTGTTCCTGTCGGCGTTGTGCATCGGCATGTTCTACTTGAGCTCGCTCGCGTGGGGCCCGCACACCCATTACTCGATGATCGAATACTGGCGCTGGTGGCTGGTGCACCTTTGGGTCGAAGGCTTCTTCGAAGTGTTCGCCACGGCCGTCATCGCCCTCCTGTTTGCGCGCCTCGGCCTGATCCGCTATAGCAGCGCCAATGTCGCGATCGTGCTGGAAACCATCGTGTTCCTGCTCGGCGGCATCCTGGGAACATTGCACCATCTCTACTTCACGGGCACCCCGACCTTCGTGATCGCCATCGGCGGCATGTTTTCGGCACTCGAAGTGGTGCCGCTGTCCATGGTCGGTGTCGAAGCCTTCCACAACTACAAGCGCTCGCATGCGGCACCCTGGGTTCAGGCGTACAAGTGGTCGATCCTGTGTTTCATCGCCGTCGGCTTCTGGAACCTGGTCGGCGCCGGCCTGCTCGGTTTCTCGATCAACACGCCGCTCGCGCTGTACTACGTGCAAGGCCTGAACATGACGCCGGCGCACGGCCATGCCGCCTTGTTCGGGGTCTACGGCATGCTCGGCATCGGCCTGATGCTGTTCTGCCTGCGCGGCCTGTCGCCGCGTGCGGCCTGGGCCGACGGCATGCTCAAGCCCGCATTCTGGGCCATGAATATCGGCCTGGCCATGATGGTCTTCATTTCGCTGCTGCCGGCGGGCATCTACCAGGCCTGGGCCAGCATCGCGCGCGGCATGTGGTATGCGCGTTCGCCGGAAGTGGTCCATTCCAAGGTGATGGAGACGCTGGTCTGGCTGCGCGTTCCCGGCGACGTGGTGTTTGCCTTCGGTATCGTACTGTTGGCGCTGTTCGCACTGCGCCTGCTGGGAGGCGGCAAGTCCGGCGTGCATGCGGTCGATGCGGAAGCCGCGGCATTGTCCGCGGGCGGACGCTGACCCGCGGCCTGCGATTGAAAAGCAAAGGAGCGACAATGCATAGCCTGTTCGATTACCTGAAAGACGAGCACGAGCACTGCGACGCGGATTTTGTGCGTACCGAATCCGCAGTGGCGGCGCAGCGCTGGGACGATGCGCTCGCGGCGCACCGCGAATTCGAAGCCGGTCACGCGGCCCATCTCAGCTTCGAGGAAGACAAGCTTTTCCCCGAGCTTGACCGCCACAGCGGCATGATGGCCGGCCCGACCGACGTCATGCGCCGCGAGCATGGACAGCTGCGCCGCCTGCTCGCAGCCATGGGCGAAGCCTTGCGCACGCACGATAGCGAGGCATTCTACGAACAGGCCGACCTGTTTCGCGTCATGAACCACCAGCACAACCAGAAGGAGGAGAATATGCTCTACCCGATGGCTGACAAGCTGCTTGGCACGCGCGGCGTCGCCATGCTGCAAGTTGCGCGCGACTTGCAGCATGGCGGCCAGGGCTGCGCCTGTGCCCGGGCTGCGCGGGAGGCGGCATCATGAACAGCGAGGTCAAGCTCGACGCACGCGGCCTGGAACCGCCCGAACCGATGGAGCGCGTGCTCGTGGCCTTGTCGCAGCTCAAGCTAGGCACCACGCTGTCCATGCTGATCGACCGCGAACCGCGCCCGCTGTTCCGCATTCTCGAGAAGAATGGCTTTGACTGGGAAGTGAAGACGGGACCGGAATACAGCTTCGAGGTGCGCATTTGGCACAAGGCGTGACAACGCCCAGCTTTGAAGACGCGCCGGACTTTTCCGTCGGCGCGCAATACTTTCTGGCGGCGCCGATGTTCGCCGCCGTGGCCGGCTTGCTGCTGGCCTGGCTCGGCGGTGCCGTGTTTGCGTCACGCTACACTCCCGGCATTCTCGCGCTCACGCATCTGCTCACGGTCGGGGCGCTGGCCATGGCGATGGCCGGCGCGCTGTGGCAAATTCTGCCGGTTGTAGCCGGCGCCACGGTACCGCATCAGGCTTTGCTTGCCGCCATCGTCTGGCGTGCATTGCTGGTCGGGGCGCCCGCCTTGGCGCTGACATTCCTGAGCGGCAGTGCGCCATGGATCGCGCTTGCCGCCGTCGCACTGGTAACCGGGTTGGGCGGCTTGGCGGGCGGCGCCATCTTTGCGCTCGCGCGCAGCACCCAGTGGCATGCCAGCGCACTCGGCATCCGTTGCGCGTTGGGGGCACTCCTGGTCACAATCTGCCTCGGCCTCGCCCTGGCGGGCCATTGGCAGGGCTGGTGGCAAATTGATTTTCTTGCCGTTGTGGACTTGCACGCATCCTGGGGTTTGCTCGGCTGGATCGGCATGCTGGTGCTGGCCGTCGGCCTGCAGGTGATCCCCATGTTCCAGGTCACGCCATCCTATCCGCCCGCCCTGGCATGGTCGGCGGCACCGGCCGCCGTCGCGCTGCTTGCCGTGCGCAGCGCAAGCGGGTTGATGCAGGGAGAAATCGCCACCCTCGCGGGACGCGCGGCGGAATATGCACTGGCAGCCATCTTTCTCGCCTTTGCGGCGATCAGCTTGCGCTTGTTGATGCGGAGAAAGCGTCCGACACCCAATGTCGGCACGCGCTATTGGCGCCTCGCCTTCGCTTGCCTGCTGGCTGCCACCGCCTTGCAAGCCTCGGGCATGGCAAAAGGGGAGGGGGGGCGCGATTGCCTCCTCGGCGTGATGTATCTGGCAGGCTTCGCGCTTTCCGCAGTCTATGGCATGCTGTTCCGCATCGTGCCCTTTCTGGCCTGGTATCACCTGCAATCGAATCTGCGACGCGGGGATGAGCCCCTGCCCTCGGTGCGCGACATGTTGAGCGAAGTTGCGGCGGTACGCCAATTCCACCTGCACCTGGCGGCGACCATTGCCCTGGCATTGACGCCGATCCTGCCCGTCCTGGCCCGGCCGGCTGGCTTGCTGGCCGCCGCCGCCGCGCTATGGCAGTTTGCCTTGCTGTGGCGGGTGGTGAAAATCTATCGGCGCTATGCCTAGGCCGTATCGAATCTGACCGCCCAACCGTCGCGTCTTTTCAAGTGCCGTATTCGCGCAGCCGTTGCACATCGAGCACCGTAATTGCGCGCCCGGCCACGGTCAGCAACTTCTCGTCGGCCAGCTCATGCAGGATGCGGGAGAAATGCTCGGGCGTCAGGTTCAAGCGGGAGGCGATCACCAGCTTGCTGGCCGGCAGCATCACTACCGCGCCATCGTCCAATTCCTCGTCTTTCAGCAGATAGCCGATCACACGCTGGGCGCCCGAGCGCAGCGAGTACGCTTCCACGTCGCCGATCAAGCCATGCAGGCGGCGGCTCAGCCCGGCCAGCATCTTGCGCGCAAAGCGCGGATCGCGCGCCAGGCCCTCGAACACGACGTCTTTGGAAATATGCAGCAGCATCGTGTCGGCCAGAGCGGTGGCCGTGACGATATATGGCTTTTCCATGAACATCAGCGCCTCGCCGAAGCTGTGCCCGGGGCCGATCAGTTCCACCACCTTTTCGTCACCCAGGGGAGAAACGAAGCCCAGCTTCACCTGGCCGTAGATCACCGTATGGAAGCCGACACAAGGATCGCCGCGGCGAAAAATCACCGTGCCCGAAGTGATGCGCGACTCTGTCACGCCGGCCGCGATGCGGTCGAGTTCGTCTACGTTCATGTCGCCAAACAGCGATAGCTTGGCCAGGAACTCCTGCGCTTTGATCTTTTCTTTCTTCATGACGCAACCATACAGGTTTTCCGTTTGCTTGGCCACGATATGCAGGCGGAGAACGCCCGCAAAGGCTTGATGCATATCAAGGCAGGGCAGGGAGGTACGCACTATCGTTGCATCATCCGCGGCGAAAGTGCCGCCCATCCAGGGGAATAACATGAACAAAGAGATTGTCCGCAATCGCCCGCATGGCCTGATGCAGGGTTTGGCCCTGCGTCTGGCGCTCCTGCTTGGCGTCGTTTGTGGCGCTGCACAAGCACACGCCGCCGATGCCAAACTGAGCGGGCATTTCGGCCCGCCGCGCGGCGAACCGATTCACGCCGTGCTGACCAGCCCGCCCAACGTGCCGCCGGCTATCAATCGCAATTATCCGGCCAAGGTCATCGTCGACCTCGAAGTAATCGAGAAAGAGATGCAGATTTCCGAAGGCGTGAAGTACATGTACTGGACCTTCGGCGGCACCGTGCCAGGCAGCTTCATCCGCGTGCGCCAAGGCGATACGGTGGAATTCCATCTCAAGAACAATCCAAACAACAAGATGCCGCACAACATCGACCTGCACGGTGTCACTGGTCCGGGCGGCGGTGCGGCATCGAGCTTCACGGCGCCGGGCCACGAATCCCAATTCACGTTCAAGGCCTTGAACGAAGGCGTCTACGTCTACCACTGCGCCACCGCACCGGTCGGCATGCACATCGCCAACGGCATGTACGGCTTGATTCTGGTCGAGCCGCCAAAGGGATTGTCCAAGGTTGACCACGAATACTACGTCATGCAAGGCGACTTCTACGTCACCGGCAAATATCGCGAGAAGGGTTTCCAGCCTTTCGACATGGAAAAAGCGATCGATGAACGCCCGACTTATGTGTTGTTCAATGGCGCCGAAGGCGCCTTGACCGGCGAACATGCCCTGAATGCCAAGGTCGGCGAAAAGATCCGCCTGTTTGTCGGAAACGGCGGCCCCAACCTGGTGTCCAGCTTCCACGTCATCGGCGCCATCTTCGACAAGGTGCGCTTCGAAGGCGGAACCCATTTCCAGGAAAACGTGCAAACCACGCTGATTCCGGCCGGCGGCGCGGCCGTGGTGGAATTCCAGGCCAAGGTGCCCGGCAGCTATGTGCTGGTGGATCACTCGATCTTCCGCGCTTTCAACAAGGGCGCGCTCGCCATCATGAAGGTCGATGGCGACATGCGCAAGGATGTCTATTCCGGCAAGGAGCTCGATTCGGTCTACCTGGGTGACCGCTCATTGCCGAACCTGGCGGCGGTCGATACCGCAACGACCAAGGCAGCCAGCGGCAAGCTCACGGTGCAAGACCAGATCGATGCCGGCAAGGCGCTCTTCACCGGCACCTGCTCGGTCTGCCATCAAACCACCGGCGCCGGTTTGCCCGGCGTATTTCCGCCGCTGGCCGGATCGGACTTCCTGAACGCCGATCCGCATCGCGCTGTCGGGATTCTGTTGCATGGCCTTAACGGCAAGGTCACGGTAAACGGCAATGAGTTCAATTCGGTCATGCCGCCGATGAACCAGTTGAACGACGACGAGATCGCCAATATCCTCACCTACGTGCTCAACAGCTGGGGCAACAAGGGCGGTTCGATCCAGGCGGAGGAAGTCAAGGCCGCGCGCGCGGCGCCGGCTCCCGCACCGGCAGCCGCGCACTAGGTGCAGCCATGAAATATGGCGCCGCAGCGGCAGGCATGCTGGCCTTTGCATTGTGCGGCGCCTTGCCCTTTCATGCCACCGCAGCAGACTACGGGAACTATGTTTCCGTTCCGGCCGGCATGTTCCACAGCACGCTTTCCGGCCCGCCCGATTATGCCGACGTGCGCGTGCAGGCCTTTTCCATGCGTGCCGACGTTGTAACGAATGCCGAATATCTCGCCTTCGTTCGCGCCCATCCCGAATGGCGGCGCGGCCGCGCTCCCGCCGCCTTCGCCGACATCAATTATCTGCATCGCTGGGCCGAACCGCTCGACCCCGGCTCCGAAGCGCAGGCGCAGCAACCCGTTACCGACGTCAGCTGGTTCGCGGCACAAGCCTATTGCGAGAGCGAAGGCGCGCGTTTGCCGACGTGGTACGAATGGGAGCGCGTAGCCGCGGCCGACGCCACGCGATTCGACGCGCGCCAGGATCCCGCTTGGCGTGCCGCCATCCTTGCCTGGTATGGCCGCGCGGAGGGCGCACCTGGAGCGACGGGGGGCGCGCCGAACGCCTACGGCGTGCGCGACATGCATGGCCTGGTGTGGGAATGGGTCGATGACTTCAATTCACTGCTGGTTTCGGCGGACAGCCGCAACCAGGGCGATCCGGACAAGCTCAAGTTTTGCGGCGCCGGCGCCATCAGCCTGCAGGACCGCGAGAATTACGCCATCCTGATGCGCGTGGCCTTGCTGTCCTCGCTCGGCGCGGCCGATACCACGAATAATCTCGGATTCCGTTGCGCGCGTAGCGCCGATCCATTGGAAGAAAGGTAAGGAACCATGCATATGATCCCGCGCCGGCTGTGCATTCGATTGATCTGTGCCGCCGCAATTGCCGTGCAAGGCGTAGTGTTCGGCTCCTGCGTCGCGGCGGAATCCCCGACCGCGAGCGGCGTTGCCGGCGATTCGGTCTATCAGTTGCCCTTGACCCTGACCGACCAGAACAACCGCGCTTTCGCCTTGGCAGAGCTGCGCGGTAAGCCCGTCATCGTCAGCATGTTTTACAACTCCTGCAAGTTTGTTTGCCCCATGCTGATCGACACGATCCGCGATACGGTGCAGGCCTTGAAACCCGGTAACAGGGACAAGATAAAGGTGCTGCTTGTCACCTTCGATCCCGCGCATGACGACGTTGCCACGCTCAAGCAAATCACGCTGCAGCGCAAGCTCGATACGAACACCTGGACTTTGGCCAGGTGCGACGCCCCCGGCGTGCGCAAGCTGGCTGCCTTGCTCGGCATTCAGTATCGCAAGCTTCCCAATGGCGACTACAATCACACGACCGCGCTCATCCTGCTCGATGCGCAAGGGCGCATTGCCGGGTCGACCAATCGGATCGGTACGACCGACGGCGATTTCGTCGCAAAAGTGGACAAGACGGTCGAGTAGGCGACGCGGGCTACAAGCCTGCGCCGCCTTTGCGCTCCTTGTCCGCCCGCGATTCGTCCGGTATCCATTGCAGATAGCAGGTCAGCAGGCTCGACAGCATCCCGCAAGTCCAGAAGAACAGAAAGCCCATGGTGTAGACGGCCAGCGGCGTCAGCTCGAAGCCGAGGTGGGGCAGGGGAAGCAGCATCGGATCGAACAGGGAGAAGAACGCCCCTTCGGCCAGGATGGCGACGAGGAAAGACGGCCAGAACGTGTTGAGCAGCAGTCGCGTCATTAAATGGTCTCCATTGTCCTTGTTGCCTGCACGGTGTCCGGTCGGATTCAGTCAGCCGGCGGAAGATCCGCGGCCAGTTCGATTGCGGCATCTTGCGGCCACTTCCAGTTGCCGTTCAGGCGCCATTGATGGCTACTGTTTTCGATCGTCACCTTCCACCATGATGCCTCAAATCCTTCCAAGGGTACGATGAAATGCCCGGTAGCGTCGGATTTTACGTGAATGACGATATCCTTGTGCGGATCGGTGGCATGGGCCAGCGTGATATTGAATGTATCGCCGAACGGATGGCTGAAACTCGACATGGTGCCGCTCAACACCTTGCTCTGGGGTTGATACACCATGTTCAAATTCAAGCCGAGGGCGCCCGCTTTGGTCTCGCGCCTGAGATCCTGATTGATGGCCGTGCCTTGCTTATAGTAGTCATCGGCCACCAGGGCGTCTTGCCGGGTGAATGCCAGCCAGCCGCTGAACGAGGCCGCGGCCACCACGATCATGGGGCCGGACATCAGTATCCATGGCCAGCGATGCTTGTACCAGGGGGCAATGGCTGCCGGGGCGTGCTGTAAAGTATTCATGAGGTGGACTCCTAACGCGGAACGATAAAGACGGCTTTTTCGCGGACGTCGAGCCGGTCGCCGTCTTCAGACTGCAATTCGAAGGTAATCCTGTTGGAGCCGGGCAGGGCGCTGCCGCCCGCAACCCTGACCCGCACCGGAACTGCTTGCGAAGTCGTGCCGTCGATATCGATCGTGTCAGGCGTGGCCAGACGGATGCCGTCGATGCCGTGCACGACGATATGCAGGCGGCGCCGCTTTTCGGCGGTATTCATGACCTGCAGGCGATAGACGTTCTCGATCATCCCGTCTTCCACCTCGCGGCCCATGCTGCCGCGATCGCGGATGACGTCGAGTTTCAGCGGTGTGCGCAACGCCAGGCTGGTGAAGAATGCCGTCACGATCAGTAACAGCAACCCGGTATAGATGAGCACGCGTGGCCGTAAAACGTGCGCGCGTACCTGGGCCAGGCTCCATCCATTGCGCATGGCATGGTCGGTGGAATACAGAATCAGCCCGCGCGGCTGGCCGACCTTGTCCATCACCATGTCGCAGGCGTCGATGCAGGCGGCACAGCCTATGCACTCGTATTGCAAGCCTTTACGGATATCGATGCCGGTGGGGCAGACTTGCACGCACATCGAGCAATCGATACAGTCGCCCTGCTTGGCACCTTGTTTTTGTTCCGCTGCGGCCTCACGCTTGGAACGGGCGCCGCGCGGTTCGCCGCGGGCGCTGTCGTAAGTGACGATCAACGTGTCCTTGTCGAACATGGCGCTTTGGAAGCGGGCATAGGGGCACATGTATTTGCACACCTGTTCGCGCATCCAGCCGGCGTTGCCATAGGTGGCAAAGGCATAGAATATTACCCAGAACCATTCCCAGGGACCGAGCGTCAGGCTTGCGCTTTCCCGCACCAAGGTATGGATGGGAGTGAAATAGCCGACGAAGGTCAGCCCGGTCCAGAGCGCAATCGCAGCCCATGCCAGGTGCTTGCCCCCCTTGCGCGCGATCTTTTCCGCGCTCCAGGGTTGCTTGGCCAGGCGCATGCGCGCGCTGCGCGTACCTTCCAAATGGCGCTCGACCCACATGAATATCTCGGTGTAGACCGTTTGCGGGCAGGCGTAGCCGCACCAGACCCGGCCGGCTACGGCCGTGAACAGGAACAGGGAATACGCGCAGATGATCAACAGCGCCGCCAGGTAGATAAAATCCTGCGGCCACAGCACCAGGCCGAAAATGTAGAATTTCCGGGCGCCGAGGTCGAACAGCACCAACTGCCGCCCATTCCAGCTTAGCCAAGGCAGGCCGTAGAACACCAGTTGCGTCAGCCATACGCAGGCCCAGCGCAGGCTGGCGAAACGCCCCGAGATTTCACGCGGATAGATTTCTTCGCGCGCCTTGTACATCTTGACGACTGCGACTTGCGGCGGATGTTGCTGCTGGCTCATGGTCTCGTTTCGGGGCGTTTCACGTTGTTGCGGCAGGTTCACTTGCCTGTCGCGCCGTTTGTTGCGCCGGTCGCTGCGTTGTTTGCAGCGCCTTCGGCCTTGGGATCGTTGGACAGGCTCCAGACGTAGGCCGCCAGCACGTGCACCTTGGCGTCGCCGAGGAAATTCTGGAAGGCGGGCATCTGGTTGGTGCGGCCCTTGTTGATCGTGGTCTTGACGGTATCGATGGAACCGCCCCAGAGCCAGGTCTTGTCGGTCAGGTTGGGCGCGCCTATCGCCTGGTTGCCCTTGCCGTCGGCACCGTGGCAGGGTGCGCAGTTGACAAACTTTTCCTTGCCGAACACGGCGCGGATCGGATCGTGGGTGCTGCCCGACAGACTCAAGACATAGTTGGCGACGTCGTTGACGGCTTGATCGGAACCCAATACCGGGCCCATGGCCGGCATTTGGCCGTTGCGCCCATGGAGGATCGTGGTTTCGATCGTTTCCGGCGCGCCGCCGTAGAGCCAGTCGGTGTCGGTCAGATTGGGGATGCCCTTGTTGCCGCGTGCGTCCGAGCCGTGGCATTGGGAGCAATAGGTCAGGAACAGCCGTTCACCGATCGCATGTGCCTTGGGATCGGCCGCGACCTGCTTGATATCCTGGTGCAGGTAGGCGTCGAATAGCGGACCGTAGTC
Organism: Burkholderiaceae bacterium; assembly: GCA_036384915.1. Lineage (GTDB taxonomy): Bacteria > Pseudomonadota > Gammaproteobacteria > Burkholderiales > Burkholderiaceae_D > PKWO01. Next base: position 59,156 of record DASVLJ010000019.1, on the reverse strand, counting down.
GGCGTCGGCTTTCTTCAATTCCTCCTGATAAGCAGTGGCTGAATGCCAGTTCAATTTGCCCGCATAGCTGCCCAGCCCCGGATAGAGTACGAGATAGCCGAGGCCGAACAGGATGGTCAGGTAGAACAGTCCCATCCACCAGCGCGGCATCGGGGTGTTCAGTTCGGTCAGGTCTTCGTCCCAGATGTGGCCGGTCGTCATTGCCTTTGCCGCGGCTTCCTCGGCAGGCTTGTCGCCGTCGATCACCACCTTCTGCTTCGATTGGCTCCACAGCAGGACGGCGCAGCCAAGTATGCCGACCAGGGTCAGCACGGCAATGTAGATGTCCCAAAAGCCATTGGTAAAGTCAGCCATGATGTTTCCTCAAATTTTGTTGCGCTTCCAGGTCGTTTTCGTCGAACAGCATGTTGGCGTCGCGCTCGTAGTCGCGCTTGTTCTTCAGGACATAGACCCAGAGCAGGATGCCGACGAAGGTGATCAGGCTCACGACCGTCATGACGATGCTGGCGTTGTTGAAGAATTGATCGATGCCCATGTCAGTTCCTCGTCTTGATCACGGTGCCCAAGCCCTGCAGGTAGGCGATCAGCGCCTCCTGCTCGGTCTTGCCCTGCAGCTCCTGGGAAGCATTGGCAATGTCTTCGTCGGTGTAGGGAACGCCGATCAGCCTCAATGCGCGCATCTTCGGTGCGGCGCTGTCGGGGTCGACCTTGTTGGCCGAGAGCCAGGGATAGGCCGGCATGTTCGATTCCGGCACCACGTCGCGCGGATTGTTCAAGTGCGTCTTGTGCCATTCGTCGCTGTAGCGCCCGCCGACGCGCGCCAGGTCGGGACCGGTGCGCTTGGAACCCCACTGGAACGGGTGGTCGTAGACGAACTCGCCGGCGACGGAATAGTGGCCATAACGTTCGGTTTCGGCGCGGAACGGACGGATCATTTGCGAATGGCAGTTATAGCAACCCTCGCGGATATAGATGTCGCGCCCGGTCAGCCGCAGGGCCGTGTAGGGTTTCAAGCCTGCGATCGGCTCGGTGGTCGATTTCTGGAAGAACAGCGGCAGGATTTCGGCCAGGCCGCCCACCGATACCACCAGCAACACCAGGCCGATCATGAGCCAGGAATTTTTCTCGATGTAGTCGTGCGTCAGTTTCATTTTCATAAGCTCCGTCGTATCAGGCGTGGGCCGGCGCAAGAGCGGGGATGCGTGCATCTACCGGTTCGGGATTGCGCAAGGTCTTGTAGGTGTTGAAGAGCATCAGGAGCATGCCCGACAGATACAGCAGGCCTCCCGTGAAGCGCACCACGTAGTAGGGATAGGTGGCCTTGACGCCTTCGACGAAGGTGTAAGTCAGGGTGCCGTCGGGGTTGACCGCACGCCACATCAAGCCTTGCATCAGGCCGGCGATCCACATGGAGGCGATATACAGCACCACACCGATGGTCGCGACCCAAAAGTGGATGTCGACCAGCTGCATGTTCCACATCCGCTTCTTGCCGGCCATGCGCGGGATGATGTAATAGATGGAGCCCATGGTGATAAGGCCGACCCAGCCCAAGGCGCCCGAGTGCACGTGGGCGATGCCCCAGTCCGTATAGTGCGACAGGGAATTCACGGTCTTGATCGACATCATCGGGCCTTCGAAGGTGGACATGCCGTAGAACGAGAGCGAAACGATCATGAACTTCAGAAGCGGATCCGAGCGCAGCTTGTGCCAGGCGCCGGAGAGGGTCATGATGCCGTTGATCATCCCGCCCCAGGACGGTGCCAGCAGAATCAGCGAGAACACCATGCCGAGCGATTGGGTCCAGTCGGGCAGGGCGGTGTAATGCAGATGGTGCGGGCCGGCCCACATGTAGGTGAAGATCAAGGCCCAGAAGTGGACGATGGAGAGGCGGTAGGAGTACACCGGGCGTTCCGCTTCCTTGGGGATGAAGTAATACACCATGCCGAGGAAGCCCGCGGTGAGGATGAAGCCGACTGCGTTATGGCCGTACCACCATTGGATCATCGCATCCTGCACGCCGGCGTAGACCGAGTACGACTTCCACAGGGTCACGGGAATGCTGGCGCCATTCACCACGTGCAGCAGGGTCACGGCGATGATGAAGGACCCGAAGAACCAGTTGGCGACATAGATATGCTTGATCCGGCGCTTGGCGATGGTGCCGAAAAAATTGATCGCATAGGCAATCCAGACGACGGCGATCAGGATTGTGATCGGCCACTCGAGTTCGGCATATTCCTTGCCGCGCGTATAGCCCATGGGCAGCGTGATGGCGGCTGCCACAATCACCAATTGCCAGCCCCAGAAGGTGAAGGCGGACAGCTTGTCGGAAAACAGCCGCACCTGGCAGGTGCGTTGCACGACGTAATAGGAAGTGGTGAACAGGCCGCAGATGCCGAAGGCGAAAATCACCGCATTGGTATGCAACGGACGCAGGCGGCCATAGGTCAGCCAGGGCGTATCGAAGTTGAGTTCGGGCCAGGCAAGCTGAGCGGCGATGAAGACGCCGACCAGCATGCCGACCACTCCCCAGACCACGGTCGCGATGGCAAATTGTTTCACCACCTTGTAGTTGTAATTCATTTCATTTTCCACAGACCTTCTCCCGGATAGACAACGACAATGGCAGGAGGGTAAGCGGTTTGCCTTTTCCGGGAATTGACTTGAATCAAATTTCCGGGGGATTGGAATTTTTCGCGCTTGCGACTCTGCAGCGAACCGAAGAATCCGTCGGGAATTTGATCTGCCTCAAGGACTGCCGCCGCGCGCCCGGGCATAGTTGAGGCCATTTTGGGCGGCGTCTTTCCACTTGCCGCCGATTCGTCACGGACCTTCAATGGATGAACATATGGAGAAGCACCGCAGAACGGTCGTGCTCGAATTGATGCACTTGGCGGCTCTGCTGGCGCTGACCCCGGCGTTTTACCTGGTGTTGGCCGGGCCGGGATTGGTGTATCGGGGCCTGGGTTATTTCCTCTACGCCGGTGTGGCACTGGCCTTGCTGACGGTCGGCCATGCGACCTTGCGCAATGCGAGCGCTGTTCAACGGCTGCAAAGGCGCAAATATGCCTGGCTCGACCGCTTGATCATATTGGGGGCGTTGGGGAGCGCCTGGCCCAGCGGCGTACCCTGGAATTCGATCGAGTGGGCTCTGCGATTGGGGTATTGCTGCCTCGTGTTCGCCCGCATGCCGTCCTTGCTTTTTGCCCGCCTTGCCTTGAATCGCTTGTGGCAGGTCTGTTTGCTTGCCGTCTCCATGCTGGCCGTCGGCGGCGCCGGCTTTTTATGGCTCGAGCCGAACGTGGCGAATTATGCCGACGGCGTCTGGCTGGCGTTCACTACCGGCGCGACGGTCGGCTATGGCGATCTGGTTCCCTCTACCGCCGCTTCCCGCATCCTGGCGGCTTTCATCGTTCTGCTCGGCTACGCGCTCTTTTCGCTACTCACCGCCAACATCGCCGCATTGTTGGTCGGAGAAGACGAAAAGAAACTCAGGCGCGAATTGCACACCGATCTCAGAGCCTTGCGCCAGGAGATTGCGGCGCTTCAGGAGCGCATGCGGGCGCAGGATATTGCGGCTCATGCCGTTCCCGCCAACGACGTCGCGTATGCCGGGGGCGAGATTCCGCCGGAGCGCGACAGTATTTTGGAAAGATGAAGGACACCTTTTATTTATGCATCCCCGATTGTTAATTAAAGGCAGGACACTGCTGCCCATCGTCCAGGGCGGCATGGGCGTCGGCGTGTCGGCGCACCGCCTGGCCGGCAGCGTCGCCGCACTGGGCGCGCTCGGCACAATTTCGAGCGTCGATCTGCGGCGCCACCATCCCGACTTGATGGCCTCGACCGAAGGCACGCGCGACAAGGAAGCGATTAATGCGGCGAATCTGGTTGCGCTGGACCGTGAAATCCGGGCCGCGCGGGACCTCTCGCAAGGGCGCGGCATGCTCGCCGTCAACGTGATGCGCGCGGTCGGCGAATATGCCGCCTATGTGCGCCAGTCATGCGAAAGCGGCATCGATGCTCTCGTGGTGGGCGCCGGGTTGCCGCTGGACTTGCCCGATCTCACTGCGGACTTTCCCGGCGTGGCATTGATTCCGATCCTGTCCGACGCGCGCGGCATCGGTCTGATTCTCAAGAAGTGGATGCGCAAGAATCGGCTGCCGGACGCCATCGTCATCGAAAATCCTCGCTTCGCAGCCGGCCATCTGGGAGCAGCGAGCCTGGACGAACTGGACGCGCCGCAGTATGCGTTTGCGCAGGCGCTGACGGAGACGCGGGAGTTGTTCGCCAAGCTCGGTATCGAGCCGATCCCGCTGATTGCCGCGGGCGGAATACACGATCCTGCCCAGGTTCAAGAGTTATTTGGCCTGGGGGCGTCCGCAGTGCAGTTGGGAACGCCGTTCGCCGTGACCGCGGAAGGCGATGCGCATCCCGCCTTCAAGGAGGTGCTGGCCAATGCGCGGCCCGAGGATATCGTCACGTTCATGAGTGTCGCCGGCTTGCCGGCACGCGCCGTCAATACCCCTTGGCTGGCCCGCTACCTGGAAAAGCAGGAGCGCCTTCAGGCGCGGGCCAAGACGAGGCAATGCACCATGGGGTTCGATTGCCTCCAGCAGTGCGGCTTGCGCGATGGGATAGCCAAGGCCGGGCAATTCTGCATCGATATGCATCTGGGCTTTGCCCTGGAAGGCGACGTCAATCGCGGCTTGTTTTTTCGCGGCTCGGAAAAGCTGCCGTTCGGCAGCCAAATCCGTCCGGTGCGCGAACTACTCAGCTACCTGCTTGGCGGCGATGGGACGGCCCCGCTGCCTGAGCCCGGCTGACTTCGCTTAAGACAGTGCTGCTTGATGTACCGCAAGGTTTGCGGACGGATGTCTATCTACAATTCCCTTCACAGCCTGACATGTTGAACGGGCAAATATCTTGAGGAGTTATCATTATGGCAGCGGTGCTGGCGCCACTGGTGGAATTCGATGCAAACCTGATACGCAAACTGAATCGCCAGGGGCCGCGTTACACGTCTTATCCGACGGCGGACCGTTTCGGCGCGGACTTCGGTTATCGCGACTATTTGCAGGCGGTGGCCGTGCGCCGCAGCCGTAATGTCAGCCCGGCTTTGTCGTTCTACATCCACATCCCGTTCTGCAAGTCGGTTTGCTACTACTGCGCTTGCAACAAGGTCATCACCAAGAACAGCGAAAAGGCGGCAACTTACCTCGATTACCTGAAGCGCGAGATTTCCATGCAAGGGCAGTTGTTTGTCGGCATGAACCGTGTCGAGCAATTGCACTTCGGCGGCGGCACGCCGACTTATCTCTCCGACGAGCAGATGAGCGAGTTGCTCGATCATCTATGGAGCTGGTTCAAGCCCGTTTCGGACGAGCTCGGCGAATATTCGATCGAGATCGACCCGCGCACCGTCACGCGTGAGCGCATGTTCGTATTGCGCGAGCAGGGATTCAACCGGGTCAGTCTGGGCGTGCAGGATTTCGATCCGGCCGTGCAGAAGGCAGTCAACCGCATTCAGCCGGAAGAGTTGACGCGCGAGGCGGTTCAGGCCGCGCGCGACGCCAAATTCCGGTCGGTCAGCATCGATTTGATCTACGGCTTGCCGCTGCAGACGATGACCACCATGGAGCAGACGTTGGAGAAGGTGATCGACATCGCGCCGGACCGGATCGCCATCTATAACTATGCCCATCTGCCGCACCTGTTCAAGCCGCAGCGCCGCATCAATGAGAATGAACTGCCCGATGCGGAGACCAAGCTCGACATGCTGGCGCTGTGCATCCGCAGCCTGACGCGGGCGGGCTACGTCTATATCGGCATGGATCACTTTGCCAAACCGACCGACGATCTGGCCAAGGCTTTGTTCCAGGGGCGCCTGCATCGCAATTTCCAGGGATATTCGACCCATGCCGACATGGATCTCGTGGCTTGCGGCGTGTCGGCCATCGGCGCCATGGGCGCCACCTATAGCCAGAACGCGAAGACCCTCGACGAATATTACGAAAGGCTCGACAACAACGAGTTGCCGATCGTGCGCGGCACAAAAATCAGCATGGACGACGCCATGCGCCGCTCCATCATTCAAATGCTGATGTGCAATTTCGAGTTGTCGATCGCTTCGGTCGAAACGGCCTTTCCCATCACCTTCGACGAATATTTTGCCGATGAAATCGCTCGCCTCAAGCCCATGATCGAAGACGGTCTGGTGACGATGGAGGACGGCTGGATCAGCGTCACTCCCAAGGGCCGCCTGCTGGTGCGCAATATTTGCATGGTATTCGATCGTTACCTGGCGCAGCAGCCTTCGGCTACGCGTTATTCCAAAACCATATGAAGGACAAGGGATGAACGGGCTGTCCTTGCTACCCGCTTTCCTGATCGGCCTTGCAGGCAGTGTGCATTGCATCGGCATGTGCGGGGGCATCGTCAGTGCCTTCACCGTCGTCTCTTCGCCCCCGCGCCGCTTCCCCATTGCCGTCGTTACGGAAGGAGCGCGGTTTGCCGCCCGGACCGCCCAGACCGGCGGGATCGATGTGGCGCCGTGGTTGCGCATGGCGGCATACAACGGCGGCAGGATAACGAGCTATGCCGCGGCCGGAGCGATTGCCGGCGGAATGGCGCAGGGCCTGGCCGCACTGATCGACATCAATGCCATCCGTATCGTCACGTTTTGGGCCAGCAATATCCTCCTCGTCGCGCTGGGTCTCTATCTCATGGGCCTGTGGCCCGGCATCGCCCGCATCGAGGCCCTGGGCCAAAGGCTGTGGCGCTGGCTGCAACCCTTGACGCCGCGCCTGTTCCCTCTCAATAGCGCCCCCAAACTGTTTGCTGCCGGCTTGATCTGGGGTTGGCTGCCGTGCGGCATGGTCTACAGCATGCTCTTGACGGCCATGCTGGCCGGCACCGCTACCGGTAGTGCGATGCTGATGGCGGCATTTGGCGCGGGTACGCTTCCGGCCATGTTCCTGATCGGCTATCTCGGTTTGCGTATTGCCAATCTGCGCTGGTACAACGACATGCGCCTTTTTGCGGGCGCAATCGTTCTCGGCTTCGGCCTGGTCGGACTTGCCCACGCCGCGCAAGGCATGCCCAATGGTTTGCTCGGTGCGTTCTGCGGTTCGTCCACGGTGGCGGGAAAACCATGAACGCGCGCGATCTCAGCTTATGCTTCCATTGCGGCACGCCTGTGCCCCCGGGCGCGAACTGGAGTGCGACGGTTTCGGGTGAAAGCCGGCCCATGTGCTGTCCCGGCTGCGCCGCGGTTGCGAACGGCATTGTGGCGGCGGGTATGGAAAGGTTTTATCTGGAGCGCGATGGGTTCTCCGCGCGCGCGCCGCAGCTCTCCGCCACGCCGGAAGAGCTGCATCTCTTCGATTTTCGAGCCGGTTCCGCAGCCCAAGCCGAAGCCAATGCCGATACCTGCTATGCCGTCGAGGGCCTCCGCTGCGCTGCCTGTATCTGGCTGGTCGAACACACCGTGCGCGCACTTCCCGGCGTGCGCCAGGCCGAGCTGAACTTCGGCACAGGCATTTTGCGAGTCACCTGCGACGCCGGGCAATGCAAGCCCAGCGACATCCTCGGCGCCGTCCACGCGGTTGGATACCTGGCCCACCCGGCCGATGCCACGCCATACTCGGAGAGCCTGAAGCGGGAACAGCGTGCGCTGTTCCGCCGCCTTTTCATCGCCGGCCTTTCCATGATGCAGGTCATGATGTATGCCATTCCCGCCTATCTGGCCAACGACGGCACCATGGACCGTGACATGGCGGGCCTGATGCGCTGGGCCGGCATGCTGTTGACGCTGCCGGCGGTACTCTACTCGGCGCAACCTTTTTTCGCCGGCGCGTGGCGCAACCTGAGGCAGCGCATTCTCGGCATGGATGTGCCGGTGGCCCTGGGGATAGCGGCCGCATTCGGCGCCAGCGCCGCCGCGACGCTGGCGCAGCGCGAGCCCGTGTATTTCGATTCGATCACCATGTTCATTTTCCTGCTCCTGGGAAGCCGCTATCTCGAGCTGCACGCCAGGATGCGGGCCGCTGCCGCGCTCGACAGGATACTGCGCGCCACGCCGGCTTCGGCCCGGCGCCTGGCCCATTGGCCGAACGACCAAAGCAGCGAACTGGTCAACGCGGAAACCCTGCTGCCGGGAGATCATGTACTTTTGGGGGCTGGCGACGTGCTGGCGGCGGACGGGGTCATAGAGCAGGGTGCGACGCGCATCGACCTCTCGGTGCTGACCGGAGAGAGCAGGCCGCAGCAACGGGCAATTGGCGATGCCTTGCCGGCCGGTGCCTGCAATCTTGCCCATCCTGTCGTGCTGCGTATTGTGCGGCCGGCGGAAGCGTCGACGCTCGCCCTGGTGCTTGAGGCAGCGCGTAAGGCAAGGCTGGAAAAACCAGGACTGGCGACGTGGGCCGACTCCGTTGCCGCCCGCTTCGTTGCCGGACTTCTTGCATTGGCCCTGGCCGCCTTCCTGTATTGGCAGGGCACCGAACCGGCGCGCGCTTGGCCGGTGTTGATTGCGATGCTGGTGGTTTCCTGCCCGTGCGCCTTGTCGCTCGCCGCGCCGACAGTTCTGGCGGCCGCCAACGCACGTTTGCTTGGGCAAGGCGTGCTGACGATTCAGCCCCATGTGCTGGAGGCGTTGCGTCGTGCTACGCACGTGGTGTTCGACAAGACCGGGACGTTGACGCTGGGGAAACCGGCCATCCGTTCCATCGAGACTGTCGCAGGCATGGAGCGGAACGCCGCGTTGGCGCTGGCCGCTGCCATCGCCGCCGGGGACAATCACCCGCTCGCTGCGGCGATCCATGCCGCCGGACGCAAAGTGACGGACACAAAAACCGTCGCGGACATTGAATGCACCGCCGGTGGCGGCATCGAAGCCACCGTCGACGGCATGCGTTATCGCCTGGGGAGCGCAAGGTTTGTGGCGCAACTAGCGGGAAGCGCTTCGCCTTTTGCGGAATGTCGGGAAGGCAGCGAAGTGTGCCTGGCGCGCGAAACCGGCTGGATCGCCCGTTTTCAACTAAGCGATGCCTTGCGCCCCGAAGCGCGGGCAGTGGTCGAGCATTTCAAGGCGGAAGGTAAATCCGTGGTGCTGCTGAGCGGTGATAGGGAGAGCCTCGCGCAGGCGGTTGCGCGTGAACTGCAGATCGGGCAGGTCATCGGCAACTGCATGCCCGAGCAAAAGGTCGAAGCCGTGCGCGCATTGCAGCGCGACGGTGCCGTGGTGGCGATGGTGGGAGACGGCATCAACGATGCCGCCGTGTTGAGCGCGGCGGATGTCTCGTTCGCCATGGGAGAGGGCAGTGCGCTTGCCCAGGTTTCCGCCGATTGCGTATTGCTTTCCGGTCGCCTCGACTCGCTATGCGAGACCGACCGCGTTTCGCGCCGGACCTCGCGCCTGATGCGGCAAAACCTGATTTGGGCCGCTGCCTACAACCTTGCCGCCATTCCTGCGGCGGCGATGGGCCTGATCGATCCCTGGATGTCGGCGGTGGGCATGTCGGCCAGTTCCATCCTTGTTGTGCTCAACTCCTTGAGAGTTTACCGCAAGGCTGCGCGCCGGCAAGCCGGCTTCACCGACTTGCCGGCACCGGCTTCATCGACATAGGAAGGACCATGGAAGCGCTTTACCTGCTCGTACCGCTCAGCGTAATTCTGGTCTTCCTGGCGATCTGGGTGTTTTTCGGTATGTCCGACAGCGGCCAGTTCGACGATATGGAAGGGCCGGCGATGCGCATCCTGATGGATGAGGAAGGTTTGCCCGAAGACCGCTGAGGGCTGGCGACGTGGCATGCGAAAGATGCTGAACGCCCCGGCATAGGAATCGAAAGCGGATTCTCTTGCCCTGGAATAACTCGACGCGCCTCGATCTTTTATGAGGTTCGCGGCGTATCCATGACGAGCCAGGCTGCGCCTGGTGGTGGAACGGAACGGTCGGAACCGGGTTCAGTTGCCGTGTACCGCTGCCACGTCCGCAACGGCTGCGGGCGCCGCGTCCCCCTCGGCTGGAGCAGGAGGCGGCGGGTCGAGGGCTGCGACCGTGTAGAGCGTGCCTGCCAATTGGGAAATGTATGCGCTCGCGCCTGCCAAGTCGAAGTTCTTCGAATAGATTGCGCTTTCCCCGTCCTTCTGCCGGATTGTAAATGCGTCGGCCCCCGTCTTCTGCAGTCGCAGCCAGTGGAAGCTGCCCTTTTTCACTACATAGTGGCCGATGGCCAGCTGTCCGAGATAGTGCGTCAGCGTGCGGGCGTCCCCGAAATCGTTGGCGTGGGTGCCGACCTGGCCTTCCGTCGCATAGTCCTGGCAATTCTTCGTGGTGTCTACGCCTCCTGTTCTCGCGAAGTCGGGATGTTTCCGGTCGAAATACCCATGGATCACTGCGGAGGTGATCTGGACCAGATCGCCTGCGCCATCGCGGTCGGCATAGAAAAAGTCCGTGTCGTTCCAAGCCGCTATGGACGCGCCGGGCCGTTTGTAGAATACCCAGTGGCGGATGACATCGACACCTTCGGCGTCGAAGCAGGCCGGCAGGTAGTCTGCGTCCTCTTCCACATCGATCTGCGTGCCGCCGGGGCCATTTTTTAGCACCAACTGCGTAACAGCGCGGGATGCCATCGATGGAGTCGCCGCTGCGTGCCTGGAGCGGGCGAGCTGGCTTGTCGCTGCGAAGCTCCGGGCCCGCGGGCTTTGGTCCGCGAGAGCCTGCAGCGCCAATTGCACCGCGGCCTCAGGACGATTGTCCGCAAATTGGAACGAGGGCGCAGCCGCGTTTTTTGCGGGTGCGGCGCCTGGCGCCCGGCTTTCGTGCTCTTGCGGCTTAACCGCGTGGATAGGCATATGCGGAGTCCTTGTCGGCCCGAGGAAGGGCGAATTGGTCCATGCGTCCATTCTATTCGAGTTTCATTCGCCGCCATGAAGTTGCGCAGGCTTGAGCGGCTTCGTAAGCGACTCGGATGGCGACCGCACCCGGAGAGGCGGAAAAGCAAAAAGCCGTTGATTTCGCTTAGAAAATCAACGGCTTGCCTGAATCTGGTTGCGGGGACAGGATTTGAACCTGTGACCTTCGGGTTATGAGCCCGACGAGCTGCCAGACTGCTCCACCCCGCGTCTGAAGAATGAAAGTATAACACGTTTCGTTGCGCGGCCGCAAGCGAGGCGCAAGATGCGATTCATTTCTGCGATTCAGTCGTCGTTCTCGTCGTCGTAGGGATAGCGCACGCCGCATTGCGCGCGGAGTTCATCGAGCCATCCCATCAGGTCCAGCGTCTCGTCCAGCGTCATCAGGGGGCTCTCCGTCATGTCGCTGCGCAGGCAGCGGCCGACCTCGATCGCTTCATGCGTATAGCCGTTGCCGAGGAAGGGCAGCTTGACCATGCGGCTGGCGCCGGCGTTGTCTGTGACGGTCAATGCCTGGGACATGAAGAAGGGCGTGTGCAGCTCGATATTCCCCTTGCTGCCGGAAACGATCAAGCGTGAAGGCGTGCCGGCCGTGATCGAGCACAGGCAGGAAGACAGTGCGCCGCTGCGATGGCGCAGGCTGAATGCGGTTTGCGTGTCGACTCCGGTTTCGGCCAGCACGGCTTGCGCCTGCGCTTGTTGTACCGGCCCCAGCAGGTAGGTGGCGATCGAGAGGGGATAGATGCCGATGTCTAGCAGGGCGCCGCCGCCCAATTCCTTGGCGAACAGCCGGCTGTGCGGATCGAATTCGGCACAAAAACCGAAATCGGCCAGAACCTGGCGCGGCTGGCCGATTTCGCCGCGTTCGATCAGGCGCCGCGCTTCGCGCACGGCGGGCAGGAAACGCGTCCACATGGCTTCCATCAGGAACAATTTCTTGTGCCGCGCCACGTCGACCACCTCGCGCGCCTGGCGCCGGTTGATGGTGAACGGTTTTTCGCACAGCACGGCTTTGCCTGCATGCAGGCAAGTCAGGGCATTGTCGGCATGCAGGTTATGCGGCGTGGCGATGTAGACGGCATCGACTTCCGGATTGCCGGCCAGTTCTTCATAACTGCCATGCGCTTTGATGTCGCCCGGCCGAACGCTGAAAGCTGCGGCGAAGCTTTGCGCCGTTTCCATCTTGCGTGAGGCGACCGCAACCAGTGCTGCGTCGGGTACGTCGCGTAGACCCTCGGCAAATGCGCGTGCGATGCGGCCGGTGCCGAGTATGCCCCAGCGGACGAATGATTTGCTCATACCGGAACTCCTCCATGATGTGGCCGGCGACGCACGAATTGGCGCCGCGCAATTTTACGCCAGGGCGGAAGCGCGGTAGCGTATTCTGTCTGCTGCGTTGTTGGGGTGTTTACGAATGTGGTAATAATTGCAATGGGATTTGACGGACGGATTTGCAAACGAGGGGTAAATTCTTTGTTCAAAATCATGTCCCCGCGCCATAAAGCGCCGTCAATTGTTTAAATTAATAGTATCCTTGTGCCTTTGCCCAAAATCCTGCAAAGATGCCGTTCCGGCCACAAACTGGCGGATTCGGGCGGATGTGCGCAGACGCGGAAGTTGACGGGAAAACCAGGAATATTTATGAATCGAACGAAAGCAGTAGCGTGGATGGCCGGCGCCGGCATGGCTGTGTTATTGGCGGGATGCGGCGGCGGCAATGGCGGCAGCGCCAGGATCGGCGGCACCGTCAGCGGTCTGGCGGCGAACGAAAATCTGGTCTTGACCAATAACGGCGGCGACAAGCTCACAGTATCAAGCAACGGCTCGTTTACGTTTGCCGGCAGCATCGGCAGCCAGGGCGCGTATAACGTCCAGGTTGCAACGCCCCCCGCCACCCAGACCTGTTCCGTTTCCTATGGGTCCGGCATTGTCGATTTCAGCGCCGACGCCATCACAAACGTAGCCGTGGTGTGCTCCGACAATGCGCCCGTGGGTGCCACCGTCAGCGGTCTTGCCAGCGGCGACAGTGTGACCTTGTCCCTAACCCGGGCCAATGATGCGAGCACCTTGTTGACCACGGTTGTCACGAACAACAGCACGAGCGGCTATACCTCGAGCACGGTCTATCGCTTCACTGATTCTTCGGGCGCGACGGTGACACTGCCTTTGAACACGCAATACACGGTCGCGATAGCCAAGCAGCCGACCAGTCCGAAGCAAGTGTGCGCGGTCGACAGCTCCACGCCCGCATCCGGCGGCGTCGTCGGATCGAGTGCCATCACGGTCAAATTCAACTGCCAGTAAAAACCGCCGGCAGCCACAACATATCCTTGGAACCAATCGGGAAGCAATGATGAAGCATCTGAAATCCTTCGTACTGGCAGCGACTGTGCTGCTGGCCGGCTGCCATGGCAGCACCATTACCGAGACTGTCGGCGGCACCGTGATCGGGTTGCAAACGACCGGCACATCGGGTAATACGCCGCTCCAGCTGCAAAATAACGGCGGCGATACGATCACCGTGAAGAGCAACGGCAGCTTTACTTTCCCGACGGCGCTCGACGTCGGCACGTTCTATATTGTGACGGTGAGCCAGCAGCCGGAAGGCGAAGCTTGCTCGGTCCAGAATTCAACTGGCATCATCGAAGAAAACATCGGCAATATCAGCAGCGTCGTGGTCAATTGCATTTCCACGGTTTCTTCGAGCGATGCTCCGTACGGCACGGTGACGGGCCTGAACAACGGTTCCAGTATCCAGGTTTCTGTCAACGGCATCAATCCCTATACGATCACGGGCACGGGCGCGTCGATCTTGTCCTGGGCCTTCCCGAATGCGCTGCCGCTCGGTACGCAATTCCAGGTCGCCATTTCCATGCAGCCGAGCACCCTGGATAGCCAAGGCAATGTTACCGGACGCACCGGGCAAAACTGCACGATCACCAACCCGAGCGCCGCTTCCGGCACGATCAGCAATGCTTCCGGAACGCAGTTGCAGCCAATTGTCATTGCTTGCCAGTAATTGCCCAGTGAACTTGCGGCAATTTGTTCTATACTGGTTGGCAAGCGGGATGTCCGAGGCTGATTTCGAAAAAGGATGAGGACCATGTGGATGTGGAAAAACTATGTGCGAGTGTGCGGCGTTGCCGGTGCCGTTTGCCTTGCTTTTTCCACTCCAGCTTGCGCCCATAACGCTGCCGCGCCCGCGCTGCACGTATCGCCGTCGGCGCATCACTATCATAACTATGCGCCGGTATCGGGCTGGCACGGTCATCATCGCGGTTACGGCTTTTACGGCTATTGGCCCTGGTATTTTCCCGTCGGCTACGGCTATGGCTATGGCGCGCCTTACTACGGCACCACCTTCCTGGTCGAGGCGCCGGCCAGCTACGTGGAAATGGCGCCCGAGGATTCCGGCATCGTGCAGCCGGCCACTTCCTGGTACTACTGCAGGGAACCCGAGGGTTACTTCCCTTATGTAAAGACTTGTCCATCCGGCTGGCAGACCGTACCGATGCAGCCTGTTCCAGCCGATCCTGCCGTGGCGCCGGCCAACTAATATCGTCCTGGACTTTGCGCCCTACGCGCGCAGGCCTGCCAGAGATTCAACCGTGATGCGCTTCCCGGAAGGCCCATAAACGGCTGCCGGTGAAGTTCCAGATCAGCCCTATGCCCGTGGCCAGCATCTGTGCAATCCATTTGTTCCATCCCAGGTGATGCGCCAGCAGCGCCATCAAGCCGGTGTTGATGCAAAAGCCGACGCCGAGCAAGGTGAAGTATTTACTTGCCGCTTCCATGTGGCTCTTGCCGCTTTCGAAGGTGAAGAAGTAGTTCAAGAGGTAGTTCACCACCGAGCCGAGCGCATAGCCGAGCGCCGAGGCCCACTCGGGCAACATGGAGAACCAGGCGGTACCGGCTTCGAGAGTGCCATACTGAACCAGGGTGCCGCAGGCGCCGACGGCGGCAAAGCGGATGAATTGTCGAGACAGGGACATAAGACGCAAGACTCGCGCGAAAAAGACTGCGCGGATGGTAACACGACTCAGGCCGGTCTCTTCAGATCAATCTCGCCGAAGGTCATGAAGACGAAGATGTCGGGCTGGGTTTGCAGGCAATAGGCGCCATTGGCTTCGGCCAGCAGCATGGCCAGAGCTGTGTATTCCCACGCGCGCCGCTCGGTGCAGGGAACCTGTTGCGTGACCAGTTCCTCGGCGCCGAATTCCATGCCGAATTCACGCACGCGGTGGGCATGGCGCTGCAATTGCGGCACGACGTTGGGATGCTGCCAGCCCCAGGTGAAGGTCTTGTCCTGGACCTGGAAGGTGCCGACCACCTGTGCCGGTGCGGAAGCGACGGTGCCATCGGCGAAGGAAAAGCTGATCTTGCCGCTTGCTTCGTTGACCGCCCAAGCTTTTTCCTGGCCCAGATGCCAGTTTTTGCGATGCTCTTCGGTGACCAGTTGCAGGCTCTTGTAGCTGTCGGCGATGAAGGCTTCGACGTCGATCTTCTTTTTCTTTTTCAGCAGTTTGAGCATGGTGCTGGTATTCGGTCTCTAACAGGCAAGGACAAGGCTTAGGTTGACGCTTGATCGGGCAGGATTCAAAACCGGAAGTTCATAATCAAATGATAGCAGCGCTTTTCCCCGCCAGACCATGCCGGGAGCCGGAATTTTCAAGTTCCGGCTGTTCTATTCTTACGTCGGTTACTTTGCGGCATCGGCAGCCAGCTTGGCGGTCGCGGCCTCAAAGCGGGCGAAGCGGGCATCGAGTTGTCTGATCTGTAATTTCTTCTCTCCGGCGCCAAGGAAGGAATAGCGAATGCTGTTGTAGACGGTGTCCTTCAATTGGGCATAGCTTGGCTTGTAGCGGCTGGCGAACAGCAGGTATTCGGCATTGATGTCGCTGCGCGAAACGCCTTCGTCGTCGGTGGCGATGACGATGGGCACGTGGTGGCGCAGGTAGACCGTAACCGGATGGGCTTCCTTTTCCACGCCGAGGATGAAAGCATTGCTGGACAGGCAAATTTCAACGGCGACATGGCGTCTGCTCATTTCCTCCAGCAAATCGGCCGGCTCGCTTTCATAGGTCACGTCGATACCGTGGCCGATGCGTTCGGCTCCGGCGATTTCAACGGCATTGCGTATGTGGCTGCGCAAACCTGCGGGCGGCACCATGCCGAGCGTCAATTCGCCGGCATGCATGGCCAGCCTGACGTCGGGGAAGCGTGTCTTGAGGAAGCGGAACATATTCATGTGCAGCCGATAGTCGCGCATGGCGACGAAGCCGTTTTCCGGTCCGACGATATTGACGCCCACCAGGAGGGGATTGCCGTGTGCCGCGGCAAAGGCCGCGTAGAGGCCGGCAAACACCATGCCGGGCGGGTTGTTGCGCGAGACATAGGTTTGGAAGCGCAAGGTGAAGTCGGCGTCGTCCAGGCCCTCGGCATAGGCAGCCAGGCTATCGCGATAATCGGCGATTTTCTTTTGCGAGGCGCCGTTGTTGTCGAGGTAATCGGCGTAGGCCTGCATGGCTTGCTGCAGTTCCGGGCCTTCCGCCTCCGGCGGCAGGGCGTCGAGGCGGCGCGACAACTCCGCGTTTTCCGTCGCCGGCGCGCCCTTGAGCATGGTCTCGAGATATTGCAGATTATCGGCCTTCGCTTGCCGTTTCAATTGCGCCAGGCCCGTTTGCGGCGAATAGGCCGAGGCAGCGCCGAAATAGCCGAAGGTGTCGAAGAATTGCTGGTCGGGCGGAACGGAATCGTGGGCGTGGTTGTAGAAATCCTTGTCGGACCATCGCATCAGCAGTTCGCGGTAAAAGCCGTTGTCGTCGGTGATCTGCTGGGAGCTCAGGCAATTCGGGTCGCTCTTGCCTTGTGCGGGCTTGGTCTCGATGCGGAAAGCGGCATGGCAATCCTTCGATTGCGGATAGGCGTCGGCACAGTTTGCCGGCTCGTCGTGCCGGTAGACGCAGTAGCCTTGCTTGCCGATCCAGTCGACATAGGTTTCGGCATAGATGGCGCCCGAATAATGGTGATGCAGGTCGCCGCCCTTGGGCATGCCGTTGATCAGCAGGTTTAGCTCGGCGAGATTGGGCTTGTCGCGCGCCACCAGCGATTCGTAATAACGCGCGGTAACGACGGCGTCGTTTGCCAGGGCGGTTCGCGCCATGGCGGCGTCCTGCGCCAGGAAGAATCCAAGCATGCTTGTTGCTGCGATCCAGATTTTCATTGTCATCCTTGTTCCAGTTGGGTGGATTTGACGCGGCCGCGCCCCTCTTGCTTGGCTTGATAGAGCGCCTGATCGGCCGCCAGGGTCAGGTTTTCCATGACGTGCTCGTGATGCGGTGTAATGGAAGCCAGGCCGATGCTGATCGAGACCAGGCCGCCGGGCACATCGGAGGCGCTGTGCGGAATGGCCAGGGCTTCAACCGCGGCCAGCAGCGACCTGGCCTTGGCCAGCCCGCCATCGTGCGGCGTACCGGACAGCACGCAGACGAATTCTTCGCCGCCATAGCGCGCCGCCAGGTCGTGCGGGCGCGTCATGCAGGATTGGATACACGAGGCCACGGCGCGCAGACAGGCATCGCCCGCCTGGTGGCCGTACTCGTCGTTATAGCGCTTGAAGAAGTCGATGTCTATCATCAAGAGCGACAGGGGCTTGTTTTCGCGCGCGCAGTGGCGCCATTCCGTGCGTAGCGTCTCGTCGAATTTGCGCCGGTTGGCGATGCCGGTCAGGCTGTCGATCAGGGATAGCGAACGCAGCAGGTCGGCCTGGTGCTTCAAGGTCAGGTGCGTCTTGACGCGCGCGCGGATCACGCGCGGGCTGGCCGATTTGGAGATGAAGTCGACCGCGCCGGCTTCCAGCCCCTGTTCCTCTTCGGGCGTGTCGCTGTGGCTGGTGACGAAGATGACCGGAATCTCGCTGGTGCGTTTGTCGAGTTTCAGGCGGCGGCACAGGTCGTAACCATCCATTTGCGGCATCATGACGTCGGCCAGGATCAGGTCGGGCAGCTCCGCGGCGCAGAATGCCAATGCGTCGGCGCCGCTGGTGGCGGCAAACACGTCGTGGTCGGCCTGGAAAATCTCATGCAGGAAACGGATATTGATCGGCTGGTCGTCGACGATCAGGAGCCGGGGGCGCATCCCCGGCATCCCAGGCATCCCTTGCGCCTCTTGTGCCCCCCGTGCGGCGGGAACAGTCTGCGGCGGGACCGGAGCCGTAGCCGTGTCGTTCACGAAAAGCCCTCCTTGAGCGTTCGCAATTCCTGTTGCGCCAGGCGGAAATCGAGCTTGTCCAACTGTTGTTCCACGGGCACGAGCGAATCGGCAAACGCGGCGCCGAAACGCGCCTTGAAGTCTCCGAATACCGCCAGTGCCCGCATGTTCCGGCTTTCCAGAAGCTGGTTCAGTTCGTCGAGCATAAGCATGGCCTCTGTCCGCGCCGCGCCGCCGTCTTGCGTCCTCGGTGCGTTACCTGCTCCTTTTTCGCCGCTGTTCAAGTCTTGCAGGCTTTGGGCGCTTAGCGCATGAGCAAATCGGCGTGCCGCTTCGCAGTGATGCAGGATCAAAGGCAGCAAAGTGTCTTGCGCGAGCGCGGGCGAGTCGAGCGAACCAGTCTCCTTGACCCGTTTCTCTTCCCGCTCCATGTAGTCGCCCAGCGCCGCGCAGCCCATGGTGCGCGCGATGCCTTTTAGCGTATGCAGCACGCGTGCAGCTTCCGCGGTGTCGCCGCTACCGATATGCGACTGCAGTTGCTGGTGCATGGTTTCGGCCGTCGGGCCGAAGCTGTCTGCCATGCTCTGGTAAAGCGCAGCGTTGCCGCCCATCCGCTTCAGGGCTTGGGACAGTTCCTCCTGCTCGTCGGCCGGATCGTGCGGCTCCGTGTCCGCGCCCGCCTGAGTCCGGGCGCTCAGCGGCCTGCAGTGGCGCAGGATGGTGGCCGCGAGCGTGTCGATGTCGAATGGCTTGCCGACATGGTCGTTCATGCCGGCAGCCAGGCAGGCTTCCTTGTCCGATGCCATCGCGTTGGCGGTCATGGCGATGATGGGCATCGTCGCCAGGCGCGGATGGCGCCGCATCTCCGCGGTGGCCGTATAGCCATCCATCTCGGGCATTTGCACGTCCATCAACACGGCATCGAAGCGCGGCTCGGCCATCAAGGCGGCATTGACGCCGGCTCGCCCGTTGCCGGCCAGACTGACTTGCGCGCCGGCGCCGTTCAACAATTCGCTGGCTACTTGCTGGTTCATCGCGTTGTCTTCCACGACCAGCAGACGCAGGCCCGCCAGCCGCTTCGATACGGCATGCTGCGGCATGCGCCGGGTCCCGCTTGCCTCGTTGCCGGCCTTGGCGTCAACCACGGCATCGAACAGCATCGAAGCCGTCACGGGCTTGACCAGGAAGCCGTCGAGCGCCATCGGTTCGTTTTCCAGGCGCTCGGACAACACTTCGCGTCCGTAGGCGGACACCATGATAATGATAGGCGCCGCAGAGGGCGGATACGCCTGGCGGATGTGTTGCGTGACTTGCCAGCCGTCCATGCCGGGCATCTTCCAGTCCATGAAGATCACGTCGTAGTTGCGCCCGCGCTCCATGCCGGACTGGATGGCACGCATCGCCTGGTAGCCGCTGTCGGCCATGTCGCAATGCCAGCCCAGGGCTTCGATCATGCCGCGCAATACGTTGCGCGCCATCTCGCTGTCGTCGACCACCAGCGTGCGCAGGTTGCGCGTGATGCCGGGCAAGGCGACTTCATCGTATTTGTCCTGGATGCGGCCCTCCATCGGCGCGCGTTCGAAGGGCAGGGAAAAGTGGAAGCGGCTGCCTTGCTGCAATTCGCTTTCGACCTGGAGCTCGCCGCCCATCAATTCGACCAGCCGCTTGCTGATCGCCAGGCCGAGGCCGGTACCGCCGTAGCGCCTGGTGGTCGAAGCTTCGCCCTGGGAAAAGCCGGTGAATATCTGCTGTAGATGCTCGCGCGAAATGCCGATGCCGGTGTCCTTGACGGAGAAATCCACGACGATGCGGGAATCGTTTTCTTCAAGCAGCTTCAATGTCACGACAATCGTGCCGCGCGCGGTGAACTTGACGGCATTGCCGGCCAGGTTGATCAGGACCTGGCGCAATCGCAGCGAATCGCCCTTGACGTACTGCGGCAGACGGGTGTCGATATCGAGCAGGGCCTCGACATCCTTCTTTCCCAGGCTGCTTGAGAGAATCACCGCGATGTCGCGCATCATCTTGTCGAGCGAGAAGGCGCGCGTCTCCAATTCCAGCTTGTCGGCTTCGATCTTGGAGAAATCGAGGATGTCGTTCAGGATGTCGAGCAGCGATCTGGCGGCACGCTCGGTCTTGGCCGCGTAGTCGAGCTGGCGCTTGCTCAATTCGGTCTGGCCCAGCAGTTGCACCATGCCCAGGATGGCATTCATCGGGGTGCGGATTTCATGGCTCATGTTGGCCAGGAACAGACTTTTTGCCTTGTTTGCGGCTTCGGCGCGGTCGCGCTCCACCGCGAGCTGGCTGTTGGCTTCGTGCAGCGCGTCCTCGGCGTGCTTGCGTGCCGTAATATCCTGGAACGAGCCGTCGATTTTCCAGATGACCCCGTCGCGCCGGTGTGCCTCGCCTATGCTGCGGACCCAAAGGTGCCGGCCTTTGGCCGAGACGAAAGGCAGTTCGAGATCCCAGGATGTGCCGCGTTCGAGCGCGTTCTGGAACGCTGCCTGCATCAGCGTGCCGGCCTCGCCCGGATAGAAAGGAAGGGCCTTGTCGATATCCAGCGTTTGGCGCGGATCGACGTCGTGGATGCGGTAGACTTCCGGCGACCACGACAGCTTGCGGCTGTCGGGGAAGAACTCCCAGCCGCCGACGTGGGACAACTCGCTCATCCGGTTCATCAGGGCCACGCTCTGCTCCAATTGCGCCTGCAAATGTTCGCGCTCGGCCTTCTCTGCTTGAAGTGCGACATCGGCCCTCATGCGCTCGGCACGGCCGCGCCAGTTGGTGAATAACAGGGCAATGCCGAGGCAGGCGACACCCAGCGCGACGGCGCCCAGCGCATGGCGGGTGATGTTCGTGGCGGCGACCACGTCGTCGCCGTGCTGGCGGATCTGCGCGCGCTCGCGCGCGATCATGGTGTCTACCACTTCGCGGATCTGGTCGTGCACAGCCTTGCCCCCGGTGAACGAGGGGGCCTGCGCTATGTCGGCCAAGCCGTGCGAGCGCCGCATGCCTATCGTTTGCCCGAGCTGGCTCTTGCGCTGCGTCAATAAGGGCAAAAGCAGTTCAAGTTGCCGGCGTTGCTCAGCGTCGGCACCGATCAGCTCCAGCAAGTCGCGATAGTCCGCGTCGATATGCGAAAGAAAGCTCCGGTACGGCTCCAGGTAGTCTTCCGATCCGGTGATGAGGTAGCCGCGCTCCCCGGTTTCGCCGTCGGTCACGTGGCTCATCAAGGTCTCGAGCTTGCCGATCATCGCGTACGAATGATCGACGGCGCGATAGTCGCCGGCCAGTTCGTTGCCCGCATGCCAGAGGAAGAGCAGCAGCGATACCGCCAGTGCAATGGTGGCGGCCATCAGCACATTTGCCGTGTTCGTGTTCTGCGGGTTGCTGGAATTCATGCTTGAACTCGCGCTCGGGTTCATTCTAGGGGCTGGTGCAGATAGACCGCTCAATCATAAAGGAAAATACCCGGTTGCAAGCATTTCGCAGTGGCCTCGTGGCGCACGCGTGACGCTCTTGTAGGGATTTTGTTTCGGAAACTCAGCCCTGAAACTTGTCTCCCGGCCGATCTTTCGCGCGGTCTGCCGGCCAACCTCGGCACAGCGATAAAAATTGCTCCAGGCGTGCGGACAATACCTTGCGCTGGTGCCGGATCAGGAAGAAATGCCGGATCAGCGGCGGCAACGACGTTTCCAGGCTGACGAGGGCGCCTGTTGCGAGCAAGTCTTGCACCACGAGCCGGGAAAGGCAGGCCAGCCCAAGGCCGGCTGCGGCGCCATGCTTGATCGCTTCCGCATTGCTGAATTCGCCGCCCGGGCGCAGTGTATGCAAGTGAGGCAGCAACGCATGCTCGACCGTCTCGCGCGTGCCCGAACCGCGTTCGCGCAGCAGCCAGGGGGTATCGCGCATGGCCTGTATGTTTACCTTGGCATGCCGTCCCTCGGCAAGGATGGGATGGGACGGCGAGGCGACAATCAGCAATTCGTCCGTCAGCCAGGGTTCGACGATCAGTTCCGCCTCATGGCTCGGCCCTTCAACCAGGCCGAGATCGAGTTGGAAATTCGCTACGGCGGCGGCAATTTCTGCGGTATTGGCGATGGTGACGACGGGATGGAGCCCTGCGCGATGGGCGCCGGCGGCCGCCAGGATGTGGGGCAACAGGTAGTTGCCTATCGTTGTGCTGGCCCCGAGTCGCAATCCCGAGATGTGGTCTCCACCGTTGAATTGGCGCTCCATGGTCGCCGCAGCGTCGAGCATCTGGCGCGCCTGCGGCAACAGTACGCGCCCGTTGTCGTTCAACATGAGTCGCTTGCCGACGCGGTCGAATAACGCCGTGCCGAGCACGCTTTCCAGCTCATTCAAACTGGCGCTGGTCGCCGATTGCGACAGCGCAACCACGTCGGCCGCCGCCGCCGTGCTGCCGGAATCGGCGACGGCCGTGAAAATCTGCAATTGCCTGAGTGTGACGCGCATGAGACGATTCGACCGGTTTTATTGCTTGATTATAGATAAAACCAGTTATTCTGTGTCTTGAAAGGGGAATGTCGGGCCATAGGCGTCATCCGTTACGCAATGCGGACGGGGCCGAAGGTGTGCGAGGGAGCACAACCGGTGCATCAACTAGCGCATCAGGTAGAGCAGGCGACCTTCCTCATCGACGGACCAATGCTCGGAGGGGATGTTTTTCAGAATGCCGAGAAAAGTATCGGCCGGCATTTCGTTTTCGAAAATATTTCTTTGCACGAAATCTTTCGACAGTACCAGTGTGCGCAGCGGCGTTGTTTCTATCTTGATTTGCCAATAGCCGCGCTTCGCCCAGGCAAAAGCGCCGTCGAATGCGGCACTCGCGGCACCCAGGCATTCATCTCGTGTCATGTTTTATACAGCCTCATGGTGGACGTTGCCTTGGAATTGCCAGGCATCGAATGGTCGAGCGATCGCGGGATGCAGCCCGTGTCGCCAACCTCATAATGATTTATTCTATTCTGATCGATTTAACAAATCCATGTCAGAAATGACAGGTGATTTTTTGCCGGTTTTGTGGGTGGCGGGACCTTGTCGCGGCTCCATGCAGCCCAGGTTGTCTATCAAAATGATGCTGAAAATGAGGTTGATTTACGGATGATGGCACTGTTGCGACTGTTTGCATTCCTGCTCTTGTGCAGCCTTGGCGCCGGCAAGGCCGCGGCCCAGATTCCCACTCCGCGTACCTTCGGCCATTTGTCAAATTTCGGCAGCCAATTGAGCGCCGACGGCAGCTACCTTTTGCGCGTCCAGCGCAATGCCGGACGCATCGCTGTCATCGCCTCGCATGCGGACGGCAGCGATCCCGTGTACGTGGTGAAGCCCGAAGAAAACCTGGCGGTCTATTTCGCGCAATGGGCACGCGATGCAAACCGCGTGGTCGTCAGCGCCGGCGGGCGGGGCTCGGGGCTGGAAATGGCCTACGTCTACGATATGGAGTCAGGCAGGCGGACGGATTTGCTGGCAAACCTGCGTGCACCGGAGGCGCTTTACGTATCGGCAAGCCCGCGCGACAATCTGGCGTTCCCGATCGCAATCTACCGCGATGCCGAGAGGCCGGCGCAGCAATCCTTGTTTCAACTCGACCTGAGCCTGGGCGGCCTGCGGCCGGTGATCCAGGACGGCGACGTGATTCCCTTCAGTTTCGGCGCCTGCCCCGACCTGCAGTTCGGCTTGCGCTTCGACGGCAAAACCGGGGACGCGGCGATCTCCTACCTGGTCAAGCTGCAGGGCAAGTGGCATGACTTGCGCCGTATCGATAGAGCGTCGCGCACCGCCGGTACGGCGCTGGCGTCGTGCTCCGCCGAGCGCCACGAGGTCTATTTTCTCGACGCCGACGCGCGGAATTTTGTTGCGCTGTCCAGCTACGATCTGGACAGCCAGCAGTTGAAGTCCGTCAGCGCCGACGACG
The DNA here is from genome assembly GCA_036384915.1 of Burkholderiaceae bacterium. Lineage (GTDB taxonomy): Bacteria > Pseudomonadota > Gammaproteobacteria > Burkholderiales > Burkholderiaceae_D > PKWO01. The sequence goes on along the minus strand of DASVLJ010000019.1, from coordinate 35,089 downwards.
GCGACATTGCCGGCATCTTGTTCGACCGCCGAAGCGGTGCGCCGCTGTTTTATACAGTGGCGTACGACCGGCCGCGAACGAGGGCAATGGGCGAGGCCGGCGAGCGCTTTCTGGCCGATGCCGGCCGGCGTTTCGCCGACGGCTTCGAACCGTTGTCGCGTAGCGCCGACGGCTCGGCCTATCTGGTGTCCGGTGCAATGAAAGAACAAGCCGATGCGGTTTATTTGTGGCGCGACGGCAAGTTCGCACCCTTGTACTTCGGCCGCGACGATCTCGCGGCCTGGCATGTTCTGCCGCAGTTGCCGCAAGCCATCAAGGCGCGCGACGGCGTGGCATTGACCGCCTACCTGACGATGCCGGCCGATATGTGCCCGGGAACCGGCTGCAAGACCGTGCTGCTGGTGCACGGCGGTCCGGGCGAGCGCGACAGCGTGCATGCCGACCCCGTCGTGCAATGGCTGGCAGCGCATGGCTACATGGTACTGACGGTCAATTTTCGCGGCTCGCATGGGGCCGGGCGTACTCTCGAGGCGCTCGGGCGGCGCGAATGGGGCGGCAAGATGCAGGACGATCTCGACGACGCGGCGCACTGGGCCATCGAACACGGCCTGGCGGACCCGAAAAGGATCGCCATCATGGGCGGGAGCTACGGCGGCTATGCCGCGCTCGAGGCGGTACTGCGGGAAAATCATCCCTACGCCTGCGCCTTCAGCATGTCGGGCATGACGGACCTGGCGGAATTCGTCAAACAGAGGGGGCGCATCGTACCGGAAATGGAAGACGACCTGATTGCGCAGATCGGCGATCCATACGACAAGGCCGACCGCGCCATGCTCGCGGCACGCTCTCCCATGGAGAGCGCCGCGCGCCTGAACGTGCCCTTGCTGCTGACCGGGGTCGAGGACGACCCAATCGTTCCGCTCGCGGGAACACTGGATTTTGCGCGCAAGCTGGAGCAGGCCGGCAAGGCCGGCTCATTCTCGCTCTTCGTCTACAAGGGGAGGGGGCACATGTTCAACAATGCCGCGAACGAACGGATCAACTGGCTGTTGGCCGAGCGGTTTCTCGGCACCTGCCTCGACGGCAAACCCGGCAGCCTGAGTGAGGACTTGCGCGATGCCCGCTTTGCGCAACGCCAGGACGGCCTGCACTTGCTGCCGTAAGGCCGGGACTGCTATTCGGCCTCGATATCGTCAAGAAAGCGGTGCATGACGTAGGCATCGACGTAGCCGAGCCTGGCATGCCTGAACACCTTGGGCAAGGTGCCGACGATGGCGAAACCGAGTTTCTTCCACAGCGACACCGCGCCTTCGTTGGTGCTGACGACGAAGTTGAATTGCATCGCCAGGTAGCCCGCTTTCTTGGCCTCACGGAGGCAGTGCCGGCCCATGGCCTTGCCCAGGCCCTTGCCATGCGCCGCCGGGCTGACCATGAACGAGGCATTGGCGACGTGCGAGCCGAGATCGCGCTGGTTCGGGATCAGCTTGTAGAAGCCGGCCACGTTGCCGTCGATTTCCGCGACGTAACTGGCAATGTCCGGCCCCAGCCAGTAAATGTGGGCTTCCTCGCGGCTGGTATTGGGAGAAAATACGTAGGTATCGCCGCTCGCAACGACGGCGTGGAATATCCCCCACATTGCGACGAAATCGGCTTCTGTTGCTTTTCTGATTTGCATGAATCTGTTTTACCGTACTGACTGGGATCGCTTAGCCCGGTTAGAGTACCACGAGACGACTACTGTGCGAGAGTGAAAATTCCGCACGAATGGGAAGGGGCGCGACAAGGGACCGTGGGAGACAGCCTGCGGCATGATGGCGGATGCTGCGATTGACTTGACATTGGTGCGATGTAAGAATCGTCCTATGAGCTTCCACTTGTTTGCACTGGACGACGATCTGGCTGCACTCGAGGCCTTACCTGAGAAGGCCGGGGAAGCGGCTGAGGTCGGCGTGCTGGTCGAACTGTGCTGGCATTTGCGGCAGCGTGATTGCGCACGGGCGCTGGCCCTGGCCGAACGTGCCGAAGCGCGCATGGCTGGTGCGCAGTGCCTCCCCGCAGCCATGGCACGGCTCCAGCTTGTTCGAGGCGAAATCAAGGCCTTGTTTGCCGATATCGAAGGCGCGCGTACCTTGTTGCAGGCGGCACTCGCTGCTTTCCTCGAGGAAGGCGACTATGTCGGTGCGGGCGATGCCGAATGGCTGCTCAGTTCGGCGTGGAACGAGCGGGGCGACCGCGAGGCGCGCGACCGCGAGCTTGAGCGGGCGCTGTCGTACTATGAAAAAGCCGGGGCGGAATCGCGCGTGCAGATTGCCCGCGCACGCCAGCTGGCTTATGTCGCATTCAATGATCCCGGCACGGCCAGTGTTGGCTTGGCGCAATATTTCGATGAGGCTGTGGTCTATGACGAGGCGGTGCGGGTCTGGGTTGCCACGGCGCGTGCCAACGTCGCCGCCCTGACCGACGACCCGGGCGGCGCGATCAAGTACGACCTGCAGGCCTACGACGCGGCGCAAGCCACCGGACAAATCAAGCAAGCCTTGATCAGTGCCGTCAACATCGCCGAAGGTTTCGCCACCTTGGGCGATTTGACCACCGCGCTCGATTGGGACGAGCGAGCCCTGACCCTGGCGCGCGGCACAGGTTGGCCTGTCAGCATAGGGCTGTGCCTGCGCCAGACCGGCGAGACGTTGCGGCTGTTGAAGCGCCTTGACGAGGCCGGCCCCTACCTGTACGAGGCATACGAAACGCTTTCGGTGCTCTCCGGTTCGCGCAATTATGCCGCCATCGTCTCCAGCCTCGGCCATCTGGCGCTCGACACCGGCGATTACAAGACGGCCCTGGAGCGTTTCCTCGAATTCGAACAGACCGACAGCGCGCAAAGCGATGTGGAGCTGCGCTCCAAGGTCTATCGCGGCAAGTCCACCGCCTTGGCCCATCTGGGCCAGTTCAACAATGCCTTGACCTGGGTCGAGAAATCGCTGCAGCTGGCGCGCGAGAAAGGCAATATCGAAGAGCAGATCCAGGCCTTGCGCGTGTATGCCGATCTGCACGCCGGCCATCCTTCGGTCGCGGGCAAATCGCCGGCGCTGCCGTTTCTGCAGCAGGCCTTGGCCCTGTGCGAGGGTATCGAAGGTTATGCGGTGCCGGCGGAGCTGTTTTCCCAATTGGCGGCGGCTTACGCCGCCGCGGGCGACTACAAGGAAGCGTATCGCAACGAGCAGGCGTCCACCGCCGCGCGCAACCACACAAGCAATGTCGAAGCGCAAAAGCAAGCGCTGGCAATGCAGATCCGCTACGAGATCGACCGCGCACGCGCCGATACCGAACACCATCGCGCGCTGGCCGCCACGCTGCAGGAAACCAACGTGACGCTCGAAGCCCTGGGCTCGATAGGACGCGAAATCACCGGCAGCCTGGACAGCAGCGATGTCCATGGGGCGCTCTATCGCCATGCAGGGCGTCTGCTCGACGTGCATGGCTTTGCGATCTACCTGGTACGCGGCGAGATGCTGCAGCAAGCATTTTGCATGCGCGGCAGCGAGAATCTCGGCGATGCGGCAGCGGGGATTCCCTTGCAGAGCGAAACGTCCAACCTGGCGTGTTGCGCGCGCGACCGGAGCGAATTCGTCGTCGCGGGCCAGGATTTTGCCGATGCGATAATGCCGAGCGCGCAAAGCGCCTTGTTTGCCCCATTGATTGCGGGCAAGCGCCTCCTGGGCGTAGTGACGGTACAGTCCGAGTCGCCCCAAGGCTTACGGCGAACGCGCGCAATCGATCATCCGCACGCTATGCGCCTATGGCGCAATCGCGCTCGACAATGCCGAAGCCTATAACGTGGTCAAGGCGGCGCGGCGCAAGTCGGCCCAGCAGGAGCAGGAATTGCGCGTTGCCGCGGTGGCCTTCGAATCGCAGGAGGGCATGCTGATCTCCGACGGGGCGCAAATCATTTTGCGCGTCAACAGCGCCTTCACGGCGATCATGGGGTACACGGCCGACGACGTGCGCGGCAAGCCGGCGTCGAGCTTCCGTTCGGTGCGCCACCCGCCGGAGTTTTACGAAGCGCTGCAAAAGTCTGTGCTGGACGGGGGCGCCTGGCAAGGCGAATATTGGGCCTTGCACAAGGACGGGCACATCTTTCCGCTCTGGCTGTCGATCACGGCCGTGCATGCCGAGGACGGTAGCGTTACGCACTACGTGTTCACCCTGATCGACATCACCGAACGCAAGCTGGCCGAAGACGAAATCCGCAGTCTGGCGTTCTACGACCCGCTGACCAACCTGCCGAACCGGCGCCTGTTGATGGACCGGCTGCGCCATGCCTTGATCAAGAGCGAGCGCGGCGCCGACATGGGAGCGTTGATCTTCGTCGACCTCGACAACTTCAAGAAACTCAACGATACGCGCGGCCATGACGTCGGCGATCTGCTGCTGGCCGAAGTGGCGCGCCGGCTCGAGGGTTGCCTGCGCGAGGGCGATACCGTGGCGCGGCTGGGCGGGGACGAATTCGTCGTGCTGCTCGAAAGCCTCGGCCTCGAGACGGTGGAAGCGGGCGAGCGCGCGGAAATCGTGGCGCAAAAAATATTGTCCAGCCTGAACCAGGTCTACCAGCTGGAGGGCGTGCCGCATTTCAGTTCGCCTTCGATCGGGGTGAGCCTGTTCAAGGGGCAGGAGGTGACGATAGACGAGGTGCTGAAGCAAGCCGACCTGGCCATGTACCAGGCCAAGGGGGCGGGGCGCAATACGATACGCTTCTTCGATCCCGGGATGCAGGCCGCCATCAGCGCCCATGCGGCAATGGAGGCGGACTTCCGCCGCGCGCTGCAGCACGGCGAATTTTTCCTGGTGTACCAGCCGCAAGTGGAGAGTACCGGCCGCGTGATCGGCGCCGAGGCGCTGGTGCGGTGGTTGCATCCGGACAAGGGTACGATCCCGCCCGGACATTTCATTCCCCTGGCCGAAGAGATAGGCTTGATCGTGCAACTTGGGGCCTGGATTCTCGATGCGGCCTGCCAGCAATTGCAGGACTGGTCGCGCCATGCGCATACGGCGCACCTGAGCCTGGCGGTCAACATCAGCGCGCGCCAATTCCATGACGCGCATTTCGTCGACCTCGTGTTGGCGATGCTGGACAAGTACCGTATCGGCGCCGGCAAGCTCAAGCTGGAGTTGACCGAGAGCCTCCTTCTGAAAGACGTGGACAAGGTCGTCGCCATCATGAATGCCTTGAAGGAGCGCGGCGTCAGCTTCTCGCTCGACGATTTCGGCACGGGCTATTCGTCGTTGTCCTATCTTAAGCAATTGCCGCTGGCGCAATTGAAGATAGACCAGTCTTTCGTGCGCGACATCTTCACCGATGCCAATGACGTCGCCATCGTGCGCGCCATCGTCACCTTGAGCCAGAGTCTCGGCCTATCGGTGATCGCCGAAGGCGTGGAGACGCGCGAGCAGAAGGAATTCCTCATCGCCTCCGGCTGCCATGCTTTCCAGGGCTACCTGTTCGGCCGCCCCGGCCCGGCCGAAGCCCTGGCCGTAGCCGCCTGAGGGGTTTCCGCCATCGTCATATAATGGCTCAAAGACAGCCATACTGGCTGTGAAAACATCGAGGAGACATCCATGAACGACCGTGCCACCTTCGTCCGCATGGACCAGAGCACGCAGGAAGACTGGCGCGCCATCGGCGGCGAATTCATGCATTTCGCCAAGGGCTTGCCGGATCGCGTGCTGGCGCATCTGAAGCTGCTCGACGGCGACTTCGGCGGTTTTCCCATCGACCGCTACCATCATTCGCTGCAAACGGCCACGCTGGCACTGCGCGACGGACGCGACGAGGAGTACGTGGTGTGTGCGCTCCTGCACGATATCGGCGACACCCTTGGCACATTCAACCACCCCGACATCGCCGCCGCCATCCTCAAGCCTTTCGTCTCGGAAGCGAACCACTGGATGATCCAGCACCACGGTATCTTCCAGGGCTATAACTTCTTCCACCACATCGGCATGGACCGCAACATGCGCGACATGTTCAAGGGGCATGCGCACTACGAACGGACCGCGGAATTCATCGAGCTGTACGACAATCCGGCGTTCAACCCCAAGACCGAGACTTTGCCGATTGGCGAGTTTGAGCCGATGTTGCGGCGTTTGTTCGCGCAACCCAAGAATACGATTTATAAAAGCATCCAGTGACAAATGAAAAAGCGCCGCGATTGCAGCGGCGCTTTTGTCGGTGCGGTTTGATCAAACCGCGGGATTGGTCTTTGCGGTCTGTTTTCTGCGTCCCGAAAACAGATTCAATATGGCCGAGATGACAAAGCCGATTAATATGACCTTCGAGCCTTCTTCAAGCAGGCCAAGCATGAAGGCCAGGCCCGGATTCCAGCGCTTTGCTCGCGAACCGAATTTCTGCGCGGTCTTGTCCCACCAGATTTCGACGCTGTCGTAGAAGGTCGGTACGACCAACAGCGTAAGGAGTGTCGACGTTACCGTGCCGCCGATGATGGCAACGGCCATCGGCCGATAGAATTCCCCGCCCTGGCCGATGCCGATGGCAACCGGCATCATGCCGGCAATGAGGGCGAAGGTGGTCATCAGAATCGGGCGCAGGCGCTTGCGTCCGGCATACATCAAGGCCTCTTCCCGCTCATAGCCTTCAGCCTCGCGCTTGCGTGCGGCATCGAGCAACAGGATGGCGTTCTTCGCCACCAGGCCCATCAACATGATCACGCCGATCAAGCTCATCAGGTTCAGGGTGCCGTGTGTGGCCAGGAGGGCGAGCACCACGCCGATCAGGGACAGCGGCAAGGACCACATCACCGGCAACGGTGCCAGGAAGGAGCCGAACTGGATCACCAGCACCAGGTACATCAAGCCGATGCCGGAGAACAGCGCGATGCCCATGGCCGAAAAGATTTCCTGCTGGTCGCGCGAGGCGCCGCCTAGCTCAATGCCATAGCCCGGCGGGAAGTCGATGCTCTTGGCCAGCTTGATCGCGTCGGCGGTCACTTCGCCGGGCGAACGGCCCTGCGCATTGGCCGTTACGGCGATCATGCGCTTGCTGTCCGTGTGCTTGATTTGCGAGGGGCCCTTGCCCATGCTGATGCTGGCGATCTGGTCCAGCGGCACCAGGACATTGGTGCCCGCGACGGCAATGGGCAAGTGCTCGATGTTTTCCGCCTTGACGCGGTCTTCCGGATTCAGGCGGACCGCCACGTCGCGCGATTCGCCGGTCGGATCGACCCAGTCGCCGACTTCCACGCCGGCGAAGGCGACACGCAGGGATTGCGCCACGTCAGCCGACGAAATGCCGAGCTGGTTGGCCAAGCCGCGGTTGAGTTCGATCTTCAACTCATCCTTGGGAGCCTGTTCCGACAAACCGATGTCCACTGCGCCGGGCACCTTGGCGAGTTGAGTCATGTAGTCATTGGTGATTTCCGTGAGCTTGCGCGAGTCGGGGCCGGAGAATTGAATCTGAACCGGCTTTTGCGCACCGTTGTTCAAATCGTCGAGCACCACGTATTCGGCGCCGACGAGTTGCGACATCAGCTTGCGCAGGTCGACCGCGATTTCGAAAGCCGTGCGTTTGCGCTCGGTGCTCATGCCGAGATGGACATAGACCCGGCCGCCGCCGGCGTTGACCGTGCTGTCGGTGTTCTTGGTCTCGGGCAGCGTACGCGCCAGTTCGGCAGCGCGTTCGACCTTCAGCCTGGCATAGTCGATCGAGGTCGAGGGAGGCGTACGGATATCAATGGCGATCGTGCCATAGTCGGACTTGGGCAGGAACTCGGAGCCGCCCACGGTCGCCTGCAGTGCGATGGCGCCGACGAAACTGGCGATGGCGATCAGGGTCATCCACTTGCGGTGATGCAGCGCCCAGGCAATGACGTTGCCGTACCTGTCGGCCTGATGGTCGAACCAGATGTTGAATCTTTGCAGCACGCGCGAGATGCCGCGTTTTTCGGCGTGATGATGGCCCGGCGGGTCGCCCCAGAAGGCCGAGAGCATGGGGTCGAGCGTGAACGAAATGAACAAGCTGACCAGCACCGATGCGGCAACGGTCAAGGCGAATGGACGGAACCATTCTCCGCCGCCTTCGCCCGGCATGAAAGCCACGGGGATGAACACGGCGATGATGGAAAAGGTGGTGGCGGCTACGGCCAGGCCGATTTCAGCGGTGCCGCGCGATGCGGCGGTGCGCCGGTCTTCGCCCATCTCCATGTGGCGCACGATGTTTTCCCGCACCACAATGGCGTCGTCAATCAGCACCCCGATGGCGAGCGAGAGCCCCAACAAGGTCATGAAGTTCAGCGTAAACCCGCATAGCCAGACCGCGATGAATGCGGCGACGACCGAGGTCGGCAGTGAGAGTGCCGTGATCAGCGTCGAACGCCACGAGTTCAGGAACACGTAGACCACGAACACGGTCAGGCCGGCGCCGAAGATCAGCGCATGGGTGACGTTATGCAGGCTGTCTTCGGCATCCTTGCCGCCATCTTGCGTGACTTCCATCTTGGTGCCTTGCGGCAGGGTCTTGTTGATCTCTTCCATCGTTTCGCGAATCTTGTTGGCGACGGAAACGGTACTGGCATCGCGCGAACGCGAGATGGAAAAGCCGACGTTGGGGCGGGCATTGCGCAGGCTGTAGCCATCCTGCTCGGCAAAGCCGTCGGTCGTGGTGGCAACCTGGCCCAGGCGCACGACTTCGTCGCCATTCCGCTTGACCACAATGTTCTGGAATTCGGCCGGCGTTTCGATACGGCCCACCAGGCGTATGCTTTCCTCATCCAGTGCGCCGCGCACCTTGCCGACCGGGGCCGTGGTATTTTGGGCCCGCACGGCGTTGACCACGTCGGCCACGGAGACGTTGAACTCGCGCAGTTTTTCCGCCCGCAACAGCACGCTCAACTCGCGCTTCAGCGAGCCGTTGACGGCGACCGTGGAGACGCCGTCGATCACGCGGAACTTGTCGGCCAGCTGGTCTTCGGCGAGGCGCGACAGTTCGGCATGCGAGAGCGTGGCGGACGAGAGCGCGATTTCCATGATCGGCTGGGCCGAAGGGTCGATGCGCTGCAATACCGGTTCGCGCATCTCGACCGGCAGCTTGTAGCGCACCGAGGCGATGGCGTTGCGGATCTCGTCCGAGGCTTCGATCAGGTTCTTGTGGAAATTGAAGATGATCACGAGCTCGGCATTGCCCTCTGCCGAGGTGGAGCGGATTTCGTGCACGCCGGTGATGCTTTGCAGGGACTTTTCCACGCGATTGATGACTTCGCGTTCGACCGTCTCGGGGGAAGCGCCGGGGTAGGGGATTTCGACCACGATCACCGGCGGTTGCACGTCGGGGATTTGATTGACCTTAAGCTTGTTGAGCGCCAGCAGGCCGAGACACATCAGCGCGATGATGATGACGATCATCGCGATGGGACGCTTGATGCTGAAGTCGGATAAGAACATTTAGTTCACCTTTTGTGCGGGCGCCGCCGCGACTGATGTGGTTTTTACCTTGGCGCCGTCCTTGAGCGTGGTGGTGGGGTTGCGCAAGACTTCGTCGCCGTTGGCAAGACCCTTCAGCACGGCATAGTCGCCGTGGCGCGGGTCGCGCTCGCCCAGCGTCAATTCGGTCTTTTTCAGGGTGCCGCTCTGGATGCGCCAGGCAAAGGTGTGGTCGCCATTGCGCATCAGCGCCACGGACGGGACCATCAGCGCGGCTGTGCTGCTGGTCTCGACGTGGCCTTCGGCATACAGGCCGGAAACGCTGGGCAGGCTGCCCTTGTCGAAACTGACGATCACGGCCACCTGGCGTGTGGTCGGGTCGGCGGCAGCATCGATGCGCTTGACCGTGCCGGTGAATAATTGCTCGCCGTAGCCATTGATGCGGAAGCTGACGCTTTGCCCGACCTTGACGGTACTGATCTGGTCGGCCGAGACATAGCCGTCGAAACGCACCGAAGTGGGGTCGATCACCTTGACCAATTCCTTGCCGACGGCGGCGGTGTCGCCGGCCGAGGTCTTGCGCTCGCTGACCACGCCATCGAACGGGGCGCGCACTTCGGTGCGCTGCAATTGCTGGCGCGCCGTGACCACGCGGCTGTCGGCGGCGGCCTTGTCGCTTTGTGCGGTATTGCGGTGGATTTCAGCGTCTTCCACCTGTTGCGCCGAAGCCATGCCCGAGGAGCGCAAGGTCTTCAACCGCTGGTATTGCCGCTCCGCCTGTTCCAGTGCTTCCGAAGCGGCGCGGGCCGATGCCTGGGCCGAGGTCAGGCCGTCGCGGATAGCCGTATCGTCGAGGCGCATCAGCAACTCGCCACGCTTCACGCTTTCGCCATTTTCCTTGTACACCTGCAGGACCACGGCAGAGACTTCGGCGCGCAAGTCGGCGCGGCGCTCGGGCTGGATCGAGCCGGTGATGACGACGCCCGTCGCCAGGGCGCCATTACGCACGGTCAGGACATCTTCTGCGGACAGCAGCAGCGGCGGGTCGGCTGCCGGGGTGACGGCGGCCTTGGCTTCGCTCGAAGCGGGGGCACCTTTCTGGCAAGCCGCAAGCGACAGCGCCAGTACGATTGCTAATGAAAGGGCAGGAAAAGCGCGAGACATGCTGAATTCTCCGAGAGATGTTCTTGTTGAAGGGTGCCTTGAAGCTATTTCGAAATCCGCGGCAATATCCATCGACTTCAAGATAGCCTCTTCAACGACGACTGCTGCAAATTGCGGGATTGGCACAGTATCTGGCCGAATGGTGCGTCGCGTCAATCACCGCTTATTGCCACAAAACCCCTTTTTAATCAATGCGATGCCCGAGTCACGCATCCGTCATGAATTGCGGGCGCGGGTTTTCTGTTCATGGGGCTGGCTTGAAGCATGAGCGAATTTTGATCGAGCAACAATCCGTTTGCGATGAAATGCGCGGAACAGGGGGCAGGATGCAGAAACAGCGGATAAATAGCGGAGCGACGGCAGGCGAGCGGGACAAAAAATACGGCGAAATGCGGGGCAACCCGGCGACCTGAAGGTTACGTCGCCGGGTGGAACTGCTTACTTGCGACTGGTCAATGCCTGGTCGGAAATGGCCAACTGGCGGTTTTGTTCGTCCAGCCAAGTCTTCAAGGGAGCGAAGTATTCGATGATGGCGCTGCCGTCGATCCTGTCTTCACCGGTCAAGGCCTTGAGCGCCTCGGGCCAGGGTTTGCTCGAACCCATGGCCAGCATGGCCTGGAACTTGGCGCCGGCAGCCTTGTTGCCATAGACCGAGCAGCGGTTCAGCGGGCCGGTATAGCCGGCTTCACGGCAAAGTGCCCGATGGAACTGGAATTGCAGCATGTCGGCCAGGAAGTAGCGCGCGTAGGGTGTGTCGCTCGCTACATGGTATTTGGCGCCGGCATCGAATCCGTCTGCCTCGATCGGAGCAGGGCGTGAAATGCCTTGGTATTCCTCGCGCAATTTCCACCAGGCCTTGTCGTAGTCGGCCGGCTTGGTCTGGCCCGAATACACTTGCCAGCGCCACTTGTCGACCATGTAGCCGAACGGCAGGAACGCGACTTTTTCCAGCGCGCGCTTCAACAGCGGACCGATGTCCTGCGAAGGATCGGGGGCCTGGTCCATCAAGCCTATCTTTTTCAGATAATCCGGCGTGATTGAAAGCGCGATCGTGTCACCGATGGCTTCGTGAAAGCCGTCATTGGCGCCATCCTTGAACAGCGTCGGCTTGTCGCGGTAGGACAGATAGTAGTAGACGTGGCCAAGTTCATGGTGGATGGTCGTGAAGTCTTCGGCGGTGGGGCGGATGCACATCTTGATGCGCACGTCGGTCTGCGTATCGATATCCCAGGCGCTGGCGTGGCATACCACTTCACGGTCTTGCGGCTTGGTCAGGAGCGAACGTTCCCAGAAGGTATCGGGCAGTTTCTGCATGCCCAAAGACGTGTAGAAACCTTCGGCGTATCGTGCCATGTCGGCCGCAGAGGTTTTGCGCTCTTCGAGCACCTTGCTCAGGTCGTCATCATCGGTAACCGTCGCGGGCTTCAGGATGGGGTAGAGATTATCCCAGGTCTGGCTCCACATATTGCCCAGCAAGTGGGCCGGGATGGGGCCGTCGGCCGGCACCACATCGGGGCCATAGGTCTGGCGTAGCTTATAGCGCGTGTAGGTGTGCAGAGAATCGTAGAGGGGTTTGACTTGCTGCCACAAGCGCTCCATCTCGGCGGAGAATTGTTCGGGTGTCATATCGTAACGCGATCGCCACAGCGCCCCCGTATCGGCAAAACCCATTTCGCGCGCGCCCTTGTTGGACAGTTCGACGTATTCCGCGTACTTTTTCTTATAGGCAGGCGCTTGGGCGTGCCAACCCATCCAGATTTCCTTGAGTCTGGCCGGATCGCGGCTTTCTGCCATGATCTTTTCCATATCGCCCAGTGCAAGGCACTTGCCGGGCTTGCCGTTTCCATCCTTGGGGCAGTATTTGGCCTTGCCGTAGGCGCCGGTCATGGATGCCGCCAGCTTGGCATATTGCTCGCGTTCGGCAGGGTCGGACAGCATCAACGTCAATTGCATCAGCTTGAGCTTGCGCGCAGTGTCTGCCGGCAGCTTCAAGCCGTTGTAGCGGCGCGCTTTCAGTGCGATTTCGCCGGCCACAGCCAGATTGTGTTCGTTGGCTTGCGCGGCGATGGTTTCGGTATCGTCGGTGATGAAATTTTCCGCGACCCATTCGGCGCGCTGGCTATCGATACCGGCTTTTTCCAGGCGCGCTTCGGCGTCGCGCACGAATTGTTCGGCTTGCGCCGCAGTGGGGTGTTCTCCTGGTGCGGTTTTGTCCGCAGCGATGGCGGGTGCGCAGGCGAGGATGGCCGATAGTGCCAGTGCCAGCGGTGTTTTCGGGAATGTCAGGCTCATGGGATGTCAACTCCGTTATCTATGTCATTATTCAGGCTCCCCGGGTGGCGAGCGGCACAAAATATAACATCGATTGCCGCACGGGAAGGTTACAGCGGGAACCGGATGACAGCGGGTGACAGGAGAACTTAAGGAATGTCGGCGACCTCTTGGCCTGTTAGCATAAAATCAAATAATTGTCTGGTCAATTAAACATCAGCTTGAGGTGGGGTTGTGCGTGAGGAATGTCTTTTGGCTTGCCTTCTGGTTGTGTTTTTGCAACTAAGCAGCATCATTGAGATAAGTGTGATTGCTAGAGGCAATCATCGTCCCGTAGCGCTGGAAAACGCGCCAAATCTTGGGACTGAGTCTCAATTCCACGTTGCGCCGGTCCAGTTCCGAGCGGGCCTGAACCACGACGCCAAGCCGTTTCATCCTCGCCAGGCGGCGTTCAAGGGTGGCTGCGGAGCCGATATCGAACGAGAGCATATGCTTCAATGTCAGTGCTATGCCTCTTTCCTGGTGCAAGCCAATGAGGAAGATCATGTTCATGTCTTCCATCGTTTCGACAAAAGGCAAGTGACGGCGCTCGAAGTTGCGGAGTTGGTGCAGATACTCAAACACGTGCATTTTCATTTTCGACCAAAAATGGACAGCGGACAGATTGCCAAGTTCTCAAGCCAATGTCTTGGGTTGTTCGCCGTGCTGTTATGATAGTTGCAAATAAGAATCGTTTCTATTTTAAAAGTGGATCCATTATATTGTTGGGTCCGCTACCTGTCATAGTTGACAGTTGACGTATATCAAAATTGCGCTTAGCCCGCTGATAAATCTAACATCAATGTGAGGTTAGGTTTCCTCGTTTTTTGTGACTTTTCGACAGCCTTTCAGTCCTCGCGCATTTCTCGTGTTTGCCCTTTTGCGTTGTGGCTTCCCGACCGAATGCCTTGAAATTGATTGGGGGCAAGATTGGCGCCCGCGTAAGTCGGCAGGTCAAATTGGATCCGTCCGCCGCAAGCTGCGAACCCAAGCAGAATGCGGCTTGCGGTCAAATTCGGGCCGGTCCGATGAAATATTCGGGCTAGAACCGGCCAAGAGCCGCATCGTGGGAAGGGCAGCTTCCGGCACGGCTGCATGGATCGAACTATATGGGCGTGGGTTTGTACCTCGGTACATGGCCGGACCGGCGCTGTACAACCTGCCGCTCAATCTTTATGGTTTTTTGTCTGCGCCTTTGCCGCGCAACTGCTCGATACGCGCGGGATCGCGCGCCGGGGGAAACCTTTGATGCATGGACCGATTGCGCTCTATATGCTTGCCGCGGTAGCCGCACTGACGGGGTTCGCCGGGATTTCCGGCGCGAACCGCGGCCCTGGAGGCTGTGGCGGAAGAAAAAGCCAGCCAAATCCCCGGGCCGTCGACGCGCCTGCCGCTACTGGGCGGTCCTACAGCCGGCTTACTCTATCGCGCGTAGGCAATGATGCAGCCAGTCTCGTTGGCTCTGCATGTCTGCATGAACTTGAACGGGCTTTCCGTATTCCCGCGTGCGCGTTTTTAATTTCGCGTTTTTAATTTTGATTGCGCGGTGCCTTGTCCAATGAACCCATCGGCGCGACTGGCGGCAAGGGTTGCGGCTTGTCTTGCCAGCCGCCACCCAGGGCCTTGTAGAGCGAGACTGTGGCTTGCAGGCGGTCAAGCTTGATCTCGCCCAGTTGGTTTTGTGCGTCGGACAGGCTTCGCTGCGTATCGATCACCGTCATCAAGTCTTCGGCGCCTTCTCGGTAGCGGATCTTGGACAGATCAAAGGCGTACTTGGCCTGCTCGACTTCGACGCTTTTCAGCTTGTAGCGCTCTTCCGAGCTGCGTATCATGCCGAGCGACTTTTCAACTTCGGAGAGAGCATTCATCACCGTGCTGCGGTAGACCTGCACCAGTTCCTTTTTCTGTTCGATCGCGAGGTCGCGCGCATTCCTGAGTGCGCCGCCGTCGAAGATCGGCGCGATGATGGACGCGCCGAGATTGGCCAGCAGGTTGGGGCCCGAAAACAGATTGACCAGTGCGCTGCTCTGGCCGCCGGTGGCGCCGGTCAGGGTGATGCTGGGGAAGAGCGATGCACGCGCCACGTCGATGTTGGCATTGGCGGCGGCAAGCTGGGCTTCGACGCGGCGTATGTCGGGCCGGCGCGAGAGCAGTTCGGACGGCATGCCCGGCGCGATTTCGGGCATCTGTATTGCGGCCAGGCCTTTTTCCTTGACCGCGAAGTTTTGCGGCGTGTGGCCGAGCAGGACGGCCAGTACCGTCAGCGCGTCGCGCTCCTGCTCCTGCAGGTCCGGGATCAAGGCTTGCTGATCGGCGATGACGGAGCGCTGACGCGCCACATCGAGCGCGGAAGCCGAGCCGGCGCGGCTTTGCGCCAGCAGCAGGTTCAAGACCTGTTCCGCATTGGCCACGTTTTCGCGCGCTACGACAAGGCGGTCGCGCAGCGACAGGATTTGCAGGTAATTCGAGACTATGCCGCAAGTTACGGTCAGGTTCACCGTTTCGCGGTCGTAGACGTTGGCGCGCAGGGATGCTTCGGCGGCCGAGAGACTCGCCTTGTTTTTGCCCCAAAAGTCGACTTCATAACTGGCATTGAACAAACCCGAAGCCGAGGTCGTGGCCACGCCCGAGGAGAGCGGCAATTGGCGGGTGAGTCCGCCGCCGAAGTCGATATTGGGCACCAGCGGAGCGCCGGCAATGCGCGCCTGAATTTCCGATTGGCGCACGCGCGATACCGCGGCGGCGATGTCGAGATTGTTGCGTTGACCTTCCTGCACGAGCTGGGTCAGCTCATCGTTGCCGAAATGCTGCCACCACGTACTGTCGGGCCACGCCTGCCTGGTGCTGTTTGCCGTGCTGTCGCTCCATCCGGCAGGCAAGTCCATGGCAGGCGGCGCTTCGGGCGTCTTGCTTTGCGTGCCGCAGCCCGCGAGCACGGCCAACACGGCCGCAGCGGCGATGCGGCTTGGATTGACGTGCTTCATTTGTACTCCGTATCGTTTTCCGGGTGCAGGCAGGCCGGGTTGGCCGGCGGATTTTGCACCACGACGCGCTCTCCGGCTTGCAGGCCGGACACGATCTGCACCGTATGCGCATTGCGCAAGCCGACCACGACGTTGCGTTCGGATTGTTTGCCGGTCGCATCGAGCACCGTCAGGGTCTGTTCGGTCGACTTGGCATCGCTCAGGACGCAGGCCGGCAGCGTGACGGCGTTATCGCTTTCGGCCAGGATGAATTCGACGTTGGCATTCATGCCCGTCATCAAGTCGTGCTCCGGATTGGGCACGTCGAACAAGACCGTGTAATAAGACAGCTTGCCTTGCTGCGCGCTATCGTCGATGGGCAGCGGCATGATCAGGTTCAACTTGCCGGTCCAGCGCTTGCCGGGCAGGCCGGGTGTGACGAAGGAGGCATCCATGCCCTTGCGCAGGCGCGGCACGTCGGCTTCCGAGACGCGCGCCTGCACCGTCATCTTGGACAGGTCGGCGATGCGCAGCAAAGTAGTCTGGCCGGGGTTGAGCATCTGCCCCTGGTGCACGGCGAGAGAGACGATGGTGCCGCTGATCGGCGCTTCGATTTTCGATTGCTTGCGCACCTCTTCGTCATTCTTCATGTTGGCTTCGACCTGCTGGATCTGCGCGCGGATTGCATCGAGCCTGGCGGCGGAAGACAGCATGGCGGTACGGCTCGATTCCACCGTTTCCTCGCGCGTGGCGTTGTCGGCCATTAGCCGGG
Organism: Burkholderiaceae bacterium; assembly: GCA_036384915.1. Taxonomy (GTDB): domain Bacteria; phylum Pseudomonadota; class Gammaproteobacteria; order Burkholderiales; family Burkholderiaceae_D; genus PKWO01. The sequence continues at coordinate 18,451 of DASVLJ010000019.1, read as the reverse complement.
TCTGGCGCTTGAACTGCAATTGCGCAAAATCGTATTGCGCGGTCTGGTCTGCCAGGTCGGCATGGAGGCGCGCGAGCTGCGCGCGGTTGCTTTCGACGTGGGCCGTGTCCGGCGGCGGCTTGATTTCAACCAGCAGGCGGCCGGCCTTCACCGTCTCGCCCACAGGCACGGCGATGTCCTTGACCTGGCCGGCAATTTGGGAGCCCACGTCGACGTAGCGATAGAGCGAAAGCTTGCCTGGCGCATCGATCGTGTGGGTGATCTTGCCGCTCCGGGCGGTGACCGTCACGAGCGGCCTGGCCGGCGCAGGCGTGGACGTTTCGCTGCGGTGCCAGCGCGAATACAGCGGTACGGCGGCGATGCAGGCAAGCACGAGCAGGATGCCGAGAAAAAAGCGCGCGCGCGCACCGGGAGCTTCCTTGGTGGTGTGCTGTTCCAGCTCGCTTTCGCCATCCATTTTCTTGTTCAAAAGGGTTGATTTGCGGGGGGAATCCATTGATACAGCCAAGTCTCAGTCAAGGCACGCCCGTCCACGGCAAGATAAAGCCGCAGATTGATCGGCTCGTTGCTGCGCGCGTTCGTCCCCGCACCTGGTTTTAGATCGAACATCGCCCGGTAGCCGCGGATCGCGTCGAGCGGGCGGGCCGAAACCAGTTCGATCTCGCCGCGCGAAGCCGTGATCACCGCCTTGGGCGGGCTATCCTTGCTCAACAGGCTCAAATCTCCGCCGGCAAAATCGACCACGAAGCGCCACGAAAAGTAGCTGTGCTTCTGTCCCACGATGCCGCCTTCGCCGGTGCGCGTGGCCGCTACCTGGGCCAATGTCGGCGCGAACGGCATGCGCGTGCCCCAATACAGCCGATAGGCAAACAACAACTCTTTTCCCGGCTGAACCGGGGTGTCGGGGTGCCAAAAGGCCACAATGTTATCAGAGGTTTCGTCCTCGGTGGGCAGCTCGATCAATTGCACCGAACCCTTGCCCCAACCCGTCTTGGGTTCGACCCACAGACTGGGGCGGCGTTCATAGAACACGCCGTCGTCCTGATAGTGGTCGAAATTGCGGTCGCGCTGCAAGAGGCCGAAGCCGCGCGGCGCATCGTCCTGGTAGACGTTGTATTGCACGTGGGCCGGATCGGTCAGCGGTCGCCACACCCATTCGCCGTTGCCGCGCCACATCGACAGGCCGTCCGAATCGTGGATGCTGGCGCGCCAATCGTTGCGCGCGCGGCATTCGTTTTCGCCGCAGCGGAACATGGAAGTCAGCGGCGCCACGCCGAGATGGGTGATGAGCTTGCGTGGATAGAGCGCGGCATCGATATCCATGATCTGCGTGTCGCCGGGACGGATATCGAAGCGGTAGGCGCCGGCCACGCTAGGCGAATCGAGCAGGGCATAGACCACCAGGTTGTCCGCGCCGGGCGCGGGGCGTTCGAGCCAGAACTTGGTGAAACGAGGGAATTCCTCCGGTGTGGCCAGGCCTGAATCGATCGCCAGGCCGCGTGCCGACAAGCCGTATTGCCAGTCGCCGCCGACGGCGCGGAAATAGCTGGCACCGAGAAAGGCTGTAATGTCGCGCGTCAGGTCGGTGTGGAAATTGACCCGAAACCCGGCAAAGCCCAGGTCCTTGGGCAGCCGCTCGCCGTGCAAGCCGCTCTTGCCGTAGTCGAACAGATCGGGCGAATAGGCGATTTCCTGCGCCTGCCCGTCCCTGACTTCATACATACGCACCGGATCCTTGAAGAACAGCCCCAAATGAAAGAATTTCACCTGAAAGCGGAGGTTGTCGTTGACCCAAAGCGCGTGTTCTTTGCGGTAACCGATGGCTTGGAACTGGTCCCAGTTCAGGTTCTTGATTTCATCGGGTACCTTGTTGGCCGTGCTTTCATAAGGATGATCGGCCAGGGCGCGCGCCTGGCCCTTGAGCCAGGCGTAATCGAAAGCATAGGAGCCCCCGAACAGCTTTGGATCGGTCGCGGCCGGCGCGGCAGGCGCGGCCAGGAGCGGGGACATGGTGCCGGCCCAGCCGGACAGGCCAAGCGCGGCGGAAGCCTTGAGTAAGTCGCGTCGTTTCATATGAGGAGAAGGTTTTTTTGTTGTACGTTTGGACGGGCGTCCCCCATTAAGAAATAACAGCCGGCACGAAAGTTCCGTTGACACGGTGTTTTTCTGTTTTGCAAAATTTTTGCAAGATCGCTTTGGGGAAAGGCGGAACTTCATCCGCGGCGCTTTTATCCAATCGCCAACTTCTCCTGCCGTGCATCGGCCAACTCCATCGAGAGGCTCGCCATGTCCCAACTGTCGCAATTCTTCGGCAACGACACGCTATTCGGTTTGCCGGTTTGGGAATGGCTGGGCGCCCTGGTGCTGGCCTGCATGTCTTTCCTCATCATGCTGGGCGCATTGAAACTGGCGGTGGCGCGGCTTAATGCCAAGTCCGAAACTAGGCAGGCACGCATCGCGCAAACCGTTGCCGAAGTATTGGCGGCAACCAATTGGCTGCTGGTTGGCCTGGCCTCGCTCATGATAGGCTCCAGCGCCTTGAGCCTGTCCGGGCGCTGGACCACGGTCGTGGCCCATCTATGGTTCATCATGCTGGCGCTGCAAAGCGGCTTGTGGGCGCACCGCATGGCCTCGATCTGGAAGCGCGACCATTTGCTGGAGCGGCGCGGTACCAATCTCGTGATCGCCACACTGCTGACTTCGCTGATGCACGTCGGTGTGTGGGCCATCGTGTTGCTGGCCGTGCTGGAGAATGCGGGCGTCAACATCACCACGTTGATTGCCAGCTTGGGCGTGGGCGGCGTGGCCATTGCGCTGGCGCTGCAGAATATCCTGGGCGACCTGTTTGCCGCGATTTCGATTGCGGTCGACAAGCCCTTCGAGGTCGGCGATTCCATCACCGCGGGCGACATCTCGGGAACGGTGGAGCGTATCGGCATGAAATCGACGCATATCCGCAGCATCAGCGGCGAGCAGATCGTCTGTTCCAACATGAACCTGCTCAAGCTGACGATACAGAATTTCAAGCGCATGTCGCAGCGGCGCATCGTGTTCCGGCTCAATCTTTCTTACCAGACACCGGTGGAATTGGTCGAGAAAATTCCCGGCATGGTGCGGCAGATCATCGAGAAGTTCGAGAAAGTGAGTTTCGGTCGCGCCCATTTCGTCAAGCTCGGCGCGTCCGCGCTGGAATTCGAGGTGGTGTATACCGTGCTCGACACCGACTACGATCTATACATGAACATTCAGCAAGACATCAATCTCGGCATCATGAAGCACTTGAGCGCTGCGGGGGCCGATATCGCGCTGCCGGACGGCAACCGCGCGACATATTCTTCGATCGCCCTGGCACGCGAACAGGCCGCCAGGAATACGGCGCCGAAGCGGATCAGCCATTGATAGGCAAAATCAATGTGAACTTTTTGATAACATGGGCGTCCACCCTTATGTTACAACAACCTAGAGCCTCCGTTTAACGCTCTGGTGTGTCCAGTTTGCAAGCCAAAATTCACACCGGTGCCGGCGGCGTTCCTGCTACCCGTTGAACATTGCCTGCGCGAGCGGGGCGGGCGCAGCTTTGCCGAGACGGATGGACATCGAGTCCAATGCATCGAAACCTGACCCCGAGAAGTATTCCTGCCGTACATGCTGTACATCCTGACTTACCCGTCCAATTGAGCGAACCGAAACCGGGCGACGGAGCCGACCTCGAATCCCTGGTACGTTCCTGCAGCGCGCTGGACAACAACTCCACCTATGCTTACCTGCTGCTGTGCCGGCACTTTTCCCGCACCTGCGTGGTCGCGCGCAAAGACGGCAGGCTGGCCGGCTTCATCTCCGCCTATCTGAGGCCCGATAGCGAAGACACGCTGTTCGTCTGGCAGGTGGCCGTGTCCGAAGGTTTTCGCAGGAAGGGCATAGGCAGCGCCATGCTGCGCCACTTGCTTGAACGCAAACATTTGCGTCACGTGCGTTATCTCGAAGCCACGGTCGCGCCAACCAATACGCCTTCGCGCAAGCTGTTTTCCGCCTTTGCCGAAGAGATCGGCGCGCGCTGCGAGATCAGCATCGAATTCGCCAAGGCCATGTTCCACGGCCAGGCGCACGAAGACGAATACCTTTTCCACATTGGACCGTTTCAAATGGAGAGCAGTGATGAATCAGAATCTCGACACCTTCAATCATATGGAATCGAACGTCCGGTACTACATCAGGTCGTTCCCGGCAGTGTTTACGCGGGCGCGCGGCGCCCAGATCTGGGGTGAGGACGGCAAAGCCTACATCGACTTCTTCGCCGGCGCCGGCGCGCTCAACTATGGGCACAACAACCCGTTGCTGCGGGAAAAGCTGATCGAATACCTGCAGTCCGACGGCGTGGTGCACGGACTCGACATGGCGACGTCCGCCAAGGAGCACTTTCTCAAGACCTTCGAGCACATCATCCTTCAGCCGCGCGGCATGGACTATGTGCTGCAATTCACCGGCCCGACCGGCGCCAATGCGGTGGAGGCCGCACTGAAGCTGGCGCGCAAAGTGAAGCAGAGGGCAAACGTGATTTCGTTTACCAACGGTTTCCACGGCGTCTCGGCCGGTGCCCTCGCCGCAACCGGGAATGCGCATTTCCGCCAAGGTGCGGGAATCGGACTTGGCAACGTCACCTTCATGCCTTATGACGGTTACCTCGGTCCCGGCGCCGATACGATCGCTTACCTCGACCGCATGCTGGGCGATCCGGCATCGGGCATCGACAAGCCCGCTGCCGCCATTGTGGAGACGGTGCAGGGCGAGGGCGGGGTGCACGTCGCCAGCAAGGAATGGCTGCAGGCGCTGGAGCAGGTATGCCGCAAGCACGACATGCTCTTGATCGTCGATGAAATCCAGGTCGGCTGCGGCCGCACAGGGCGCTTCTTCGGCTTCGAGGAATCCGGCATCCATCCCGATATCGTGACCATGTCCAAGTCGCTGTCCGGCTACGGTTTGCCGCTGTCGATGGTGATGTTGAAGCCGGAGCTGGACCGCTGGCGCCCAGGCGAGCACAACGGCACATTCCGCGGCAACAACCTTGCCTTCGTTACGGCCGCGCATGCGCTGGAAAGCTTTTGGCGCAGCGAGGGCATGAGCGAACTGGTCCAGCGCAAGGCCGACCTGCTCAGGAAGTGGTGCCGCACGCTGCACAGCAAGCGGCCCGAGCTCGACGTCAAACTGCGTGGCCGGGGACTGATCTGCGGCGTCCATCTGAGCGATCGCAGCGGCCTGGGTCATGACGCGATCGGCGAATTGCACAAGAAGATCGCGCGGCGCGCCTTCGACAATGGCTTGATTGTCGAAACCGCAGGTGCCGGCGACGAAGTGATCAAGCTGCTCCCGCCCTTGCTGATCGACGACAAGCTGCTGCATAAGGGCTTGCAGATACTGGAAGACAGCATCGTGGCCGAGGCGCACAACGCCATACCGGCGCGCCCGCCGTTTCCCGAACTCATGCATAGCTAGGAGGCCGCGATGATCGTGAGAGACATCGAACAATGCAAGGGCACCGAGCGCGAGGTGAAGTCCAAGACCTGGACCAGCCTGCGCGTGCTGCTGGCATCCGACAAGATGGGCTTTTCGCTGCACGAAACCACGATGTTCCGCGGCACCGAGACGCCCATGCAATATCTCAACCACCTGGAGGCGGTGTTGTGCGTCGAAGGCGAAGGCGAGGTCGAGTTGTGCGAGACCGGAGCGAATTATCCGATCAAGCCCGGCACGGTCTATGCGCTTGATCAGCACGACCGCCATATCGTGCGCGCCAAGTCCGACCTGCGTCTGATCTGCGTGTTCAACCCGCCTTTGCACGGCAAGGAAGTGCACGACGCCGACGGATCCTATCCTTCTTCCTCTGAAATACCGCCGGGTATCGTCACCGGCAAAGGAGAACGCAAATGACGCTGCCGATCACCGATCTATACGAATCGCGCGTGGAGCGCGATGCCGCCATCATCACGCGGCGCGAACCCGTCGTCTATCGCGATGAACCCTATGCGGCGCCGCAGCCGCTGTCCGAAGAAGAGCTTGCCAGCTACGAGCGCGAGGGTTTCCTGTTCCTGCCCGGCTTTTTCTCGGCGCGCGAGGTGGCAGTCCTGCTGGCGGAAGTCGGCGCCATGGCGAAGGACAGTGCGTTGGCCGGGCGCGACGAATTGATCGTCGAGCCGGAAAGCCGGGCCGTGCGTTCCATCTTCATGGTGCACAAGCTCAACAAGCTGATGGGCAACCTGGCGCGCGATGCGCGCCTGGCCGGGGTTGCGCAACAGATCCTCGGCTCGGACGTCTATATCCACCAATCGCGCGTCAACATCAAGCCAGAGTTCGAAGGCAAGGAATTTTACTGGCATTCCGACTTCGAGACCTGGCACGTGGAAGACGGCATGCCGGAAATGCGGGCGCTGAGCTGCTCGATTCTTTTGACCGACAACAATGCCGTCAATGGCCCGCTGATGCTGATTCCAGGCTCGCATTCCTATTTCATTTCCTGCGTGGGCCAGACGCCGGACGAGCACTACAAGCAGTCGCTGCGGCGCCAGGAATATGGCGTTCCCGACCGCGACAGCCTGCGCATGCTGACCGCCAATGCCGGCATACGCGCCATCGAGGGTCGGGCAGGTTCGGTGGTGTTCTTCGATTGCAATACCATGCACGGCTCCAACAGCAATATCTCGCACCATCCGCGCACCAATATCTTCCTGGTCTACAACAGCGTGCACAATCGCTTGGCCGATCCGCATTTCGGCTTGAAGCCGCGCCCGGAATGCATCGCGGCGCGCGACAGTGTCGGCGCGCTCAAGCCCCTGCACCTTGACGAAGCCTTTCAGCCGAAGGCGAGTCCGCCTGAGCCGCGTACCGGGCAGGAATATGAACAAGCCGCATTATTCGCCGAAGGTTGAGCCATGGTCCGCCCGGCCGCCCGGTTGTTCATGATGGCACTGGCGATGACGCTGGCCGCGTGCGCCCCCAGAGAAAACGAGTCAGGCGCCGTGGCCGGTGCGGATCAGACCACCATGCAAAAGGCGATCGCCACCAAGAGGATACGCATCGGCTACGCCAACGAGGCGCCGTTCGCCTACCTGGACCCGGCCAGCGGCAAGCTCACCGGCGAGGCCCCCGAGATTGCGCGCGTGGTGCTGGCGCGCATGGGCGTGGTGGAAGTGCAGGGCGTGCTGACCGAGTTCGGCGCCTTGATTCCCGGTTTGCATGCTGGACGTTTCGACATGATCGCCGCCGGCATGTATGTCTTGCCGCCGCGCTGCAAGCAGATCGCCTTCTCCAACCCGACCTACGGCATCAGCGATGCGTTTGCCGTGGCGGCGGGCAATCCGCGCAATATCCACAGCTACCAGGATATTGCGGCCAATCCCGACCTGAAACTCGGAGTCGTGACCGGGGCGGTGGAGAACGGCTATGCCGATGCCTTGGGCGTGAAGCCGGACCAGTTACTGATCTTCCCCGATGCGCCGAGCGCACTCGAAGGCTTGAAAAGCGGCCGTGTCGACGCTTATGCCGGCACGCGCCTCACGGTGGCGAGTCTGTTGAGGAAAGCCGGCGGTGGCATGGAAAGTGCTCAGCCGTTCAATGAGCCGGTGATCGATGGCCACAAGGCGCGCGGTTATGGTGCATTCGGCTTCCGCAAGGAAGACAAGGATTTCGTCAAGGCTTTCAATGAACAGTTAAAGGGCTTCGTCGGTTCGAGCGATCACTTGAAGCTGGTATCGGCGTTCGGCTTTGGCCCGGGCGATATGCCCGGCCCCGTGACGGCCGAGCAGCTTTGTCACGCGCCAAGCGCGCAGGAACACATCGATGGATAACTGGGCTTCCGATCTGTTGCCTTTGCTCAAAGGGCTGGCCGTCACCGTCGAATTGACGGTGTGCGCCGCCGCACTGGCCGTGCCGATCGGCCTGGCGGCCGGCTACGCCCGCACCTCGCGCGAGCCCTGGGTGCGTGTGCCCGTGTCCTGGTACGTCGAAGTGTTCCGCGGCACGTCCACTTTGGTGCAGTTGTTCTGGTTTTATTATGTGCTTCCCTTGTTCGGCCTGAGCCTGCCGGCCGAAGCGGTCGGCATCGCCGTGCTTGCTTTGAACTCCGGGGCCTATGGCGCGGAGATCGTGCGCGGCGCGATTGCCGCCGTGCCGCGCGAGCAATACGAGGCGGCCAGCGCGCTCAATATGACACGGCCGCAAATGATGTGGCGCGTGATCGTGCCTCAGGCGATTCCCGCCATGTTGCCGCCCGCCGGCAATCTCTTGATCGAATTGCTGAAGAACACGGCGCTCGTATCCTTGATCACGATCAACGAACTGACGTCGAACGCACAAATCCTGCGTGCCGAATCGCTGCGCACGACGGAATTGTTTTGCCTCATCCTGCTTATGTATTTCGCCATGGCCTCGCTGATCTCCGTCGGCATGCGGCGCGTCGAGTGGGCGTTTCGGAGAGTGCGATGACGCCTGTCTTCGATTGGGCCTTCGCACTGCATATCGTCCCCGCCTTGTTGCGTGCGCTGTGCGTGACGGTGGAGGCGACTATTGCCGGCATGTTGTTGGCCGTTACGCTCGGGCTGCTATTGGCGATGGCGCGGCGCTTCGGCGCCAGGCCCTTGGCCCGTGCGGCGACCCTTTTCGTCAGCTCCGTCCGCAGCACGCCGCTGCTGGTGCAGATCTATTTCCTTTTTTACGTCGCGCCGCTGGGCGGCATCAAATTCCCGCCATTCGCAACAGGCGTGCTGGCGCTTGGCTTGCACTATAGCGCGTATTGCGCCGAAGTCTATCGCGCCGGCATCGAGAGCGTGCCGCAAAGCCAGTGGGATGGGGCGTCGGCGCTGAACTTCAGCCGTGCCGATACGCTGGCCCGCATCATCCTGCCGCAAGCCATTCCGCCGGTGGTCCCGGCGCTGGGGAACTACCTGATCGCGATGTTCAAGGATGCGCCGATGCTGTCGGTCATCACCGTCGTCGAGTTGCTGCAGGAAGGCAAGATCATCGGTTCCGAAACGTTCCGCTATACCGAACCGTTGACCCTGGTCGGCGCAATGTTCCTGCTGTTAAGCCTGATATCGGCCGCCGGCGTGCGTTATGCCGAACGCCGCCTGCGCCTGCCCGGAGCCGCCTGATGAGCAACATCATCCATATGGAGCACGTGAACAAGAAGTTCGGCGAACTTGCCGTGCTCGACGATCTGACGCTCGACGTGCCGGCGGGCCAGACCCTGGCGGTGATCGGCCCCAGCGGGTCGGGCAAGTCCACCCTGCTGCGCTTGTTGATGGGGCTGGAGCGGCCAGATTCGGGCCGCATCGAAATCGAAGGCGAGGAGATGTGGCACGGCAAATCGAATGGACGGGGCATCGATGTCAACCGATTGCGCCGCGTACGCGCTAAGGTGGGTATGGTGTTTCAGCAGTTCAACCTGTTTCCGCACATGACCGTGCTGGGCAATTTGGTGGCCGCTCCCATCCACGTGCAGGGGATGGAGCGTGCGGCAGCCGAGCGGCGCGCCATGGAGTACCTGGAGATGGTGGAACTTTCAGATAAGGCACTAGTCTATCCGGGGCAATTGTCAGGTGGGCAAAAACAGCGCGTCGCCATTGCACGGGCGCTCGCGATGCGGCCCAAGATCATGCTGTTCGACGAGATTACGTCGGCCCTCGATCCCGAGCTGGTCGGGGGCGTGCTCGCTATTTTGCGCAAGCTGTCGGCGCGCCGGACGATGACCATGCTGATCGTGACGCACCAGATGGAATTTGCCGAACGCTGTGCCGACCGCGTGCTGTTTTTCGACCAGGGACGCGTAGTCGAGGATGGAGAAGCCAAGGCTGTATTCAAAGCGCCGGCGCAGGAAAGAACCAGGAAATTCCTGGATGCGTTGGCCGAACCCCAATAACAGGACTGAGGATAGCCGTCATGAATTCCAAATCGCAACAAGGCAATACGGTGGAGTCTCCCGGCCGTCCGGAAGCGACGTCGCCGACCTGGGTGCGCAAGCCGGTATTCCCGCCGATCTCGACCGCACCGCAGGTTAACCGCACCTCGATGGTGGCCCGGCCCTGGGAGCGGATCAAGCTGTTTTCGGCCCGGCGCAAGGAGAGCCGTGAAGCGAGGCAGGAACGGCGCGCGGTGGCGCGCGACGGCAGTTCGCCGCAACTGGTCGAATGGCAACGCGACGGCCGCATGCGCCGCGCGGTGCTGTTCATGCTGACTTTTGTCCAGACGGCAGTCGCCGGCGTGCTCACCATCGATTCGCTGCCGATGCATGGCGACACGCTGCTTGAGCGCATGGTGGTGATCCTGTTCACCATATTGTTCTTCTGGGTCTCGGCCGGCTTCTGGACCGCCATGGCGGGTTTCCTTGTATTGATGCGCGGCGACCGTCACGGCGTCGCCAGCGCCAAAGCGATCAAGCGCGAGGCCGTGCAAGGCGAAGACTTCCGCACAGCCATCGTCATGCCGATCTGCAATGAAGACGTGGCGCGCGTGTTCGCCGGGCTGCGGGCCACCTACGAATCCTTGGCCAAGACCGAGCAGGCGGGGCAGTTCGATGTGTTCGTACTCTCAGACAGCAGCGAACCCGACATCTGCACGGCCGAACTCGATGCCTGGTCCACGCTGTGCCGTGCCGTCGGCGGTTTCGGCAATATCTTCTATCGCCGGCGCAAGCGCCGCGTCAAACGCAAGAGCGGCAACATCGCCGATTTTTGCCGCCGCTGGGGCAAGAACTACCGCTACATGATCGTGCTCGATGCCGATAGCGTGATGAGCGGCGAATGCCTCACCTCGCTGGTCGATTTGATGGAAGCCAATCCCGACGCGGGCATCATCCAGACCGCGCCGCGCGTGGCGGGACGCGAAACGCTGTATGCGCGCATCCAGCAATTCGCTTCGCGCGCCTACGGCCCGCTGTACACGGCGGGGCTGCATTTCTGGCAGCTTGGCGAATCGCACTACTGGGGGCATAACGCCATCATCCGCGTCGAACCGTTCACGCGCCATTGCGCACTGGCGCCCCTGCCGGGCAAGGGGCCCTTGTCCGGTGAAATCCTTTCGCACGATTTTATCGAGGCGGCGCTGATCCGACGCGCCGGCTGGACGGTGTGGATCGCCTACGACTTGCCGGGTAGCTATGAAGAACTGCCGCCCAATCTGCTCGATGAATTGCAGCGCGATCGCCGCTGGTGCCGCGGCAACATGATGAATTTCCGCCTGATCCTCGAGCACGGCATCCACCCGGTGTACCGGGCTGTGTTTGCCACCGGCTTGATGGCTTACCTGTCTTCGCTCTTGTGGCTGACTTTCCTGGTGCTGTCAACTATCGTGCTGGCGACGGAAAAGCTGATGCCCGCCGCAGAAACGGTAGCACCCGCGCACCTGATACCGGAGTGGCAGCTGTTCCATCCTTATCATGCGCTGCAATTGTTTATCGTCACGACGAGTCTCCTGATTCTGCCCAAGTTCCTGGCTGTGCTGCGCATCTGTCTCAAGGATGCGCGCGAGTTCGGCGGGGTGGCGCGGCTGATGCTGTCGATGATGCTGGAGCTGATGTTTTCCGTGCTGTCGGCGCCTATCCGCATGCTGTTCCACAGCCGCTTCGTGGTCGAAGCCATCACGGGCAAGACTTTGCATTGGAAGTCGCCGGCGCGCGGCGATGAGGAAACCACCTGGGGCGAAGCATGGAAGCGTCATGGCTCGCACACCATGCTCGGCCTGACCTGGGGCTTGGCGGTCTACCTGCTCAACCCGGGCTACCTGGTCTGGCTCTTGCCGGTGGTCGGCGCGCTGGCCCTGTCGATACCGCTGTCGGTGCTGTCTTCTCGCGTGTCCATCGGCAGCAGGCTGCGCAAGTTGCGCCTGTTCCTGATTCCCGAAGAGGGCCAGCAACCGGAGGAGTTGCGTGCAACCGTCGCCTATCACAGCAGCGCCAAGAGCATGCCCGGCTTCATTGAGGCGGTGGTCGATCCGGCCATCAACGCCCTGGTTTGCGCTTGCGGCAGGAAGGCTACCGCACAACCGCCGGGCACCAGCATCGTGCGCCGTACGTTGCTGCATTCGGCCCTGCATGAGGGGCCGGCTTCCCTGACGGCGCCGGAACGTCAGCGCCTGCTCAACGATCCGCAGGCCCTGTTCCAATTGCACCGTAACGTGTGGGAGACACCCGGCGCGCATCCGCACTGGCATGAATTGAGCGGCGGCGAATAAGCCTTATCAAGCCTTATCGTTGCGCTTCAGCGACGCGCTTTTTGTACCACGTCGTCCACGCTCAAGCCCCAATTGGGCGAGACCGGCAGATCGGCCCGGGCGAGGACGGTCTGGGCCGCTTCCTTTACCCGCGCGAAGACCACACGCTTGCCGGCCTTCTGCTGTACCAGGGAAAAGTCGTGCAGGCTCTCCACGCTGGAACTGTCGAGGTCGGGCGATTCTTCCAGACTGAGGATGATGGTTTGCGCATCGGGTTTGGCCGAAGCGAGGGCGCCGACCTCATGCAGGATACGTTCGACATTGGCGAAGAACAGCGGCTCTTCAGGCCGCACGATCAGGAATCCAGGCTCGGGCCTGGCAGTGGGGTGCAGGCTGGTGCTGACGAAATCGTGTCCCTGATCGAGCCGGCCGAGTTCGGACAGGCGCGATTCGGAAAAGCGATGCAGAGTCATGACGATGCTGACGCCGATCGCCAGGAGCAGACCATTGACCACGCCGAGAAAAAGCACCGCCAGTACCGCAGCCACTACAACCACCCGGTCTCGGTGCAGGCGGAAACAGGCCAGAAGCGGCTCGGGATTCAAGGTATGGCTGACGGCATGGATCACGATGGCGGCAAGCACTGCTTCCGGCGTGTAAGCGATCAACGGCAGCAGCAACAGCACTACCAGCAGCAAGACGCCGGCGCCGAACAAGCCGGCAAAGCGAGAAGCGGCTCCAGCTGCTTCGTTGGCCGCCGAAGCCGAATATCCCGCCCCGACCGGCATACCCTGCAACAGGCCGGAAGCCAGGTTGGCAATGCCGAGCGCGGCCAGGTCGCGGTTCGGCGCCACCGGGTCGCCATGCTTCATGGCGAAACCGCGGATCGAACCATAGCTCTCTGCATAGACGATCAGGGCCAGTGCAAGCGCGAGTTCGCAGGATTGCAGCCATTGCGATTCGGATAGCTGCGGCAGATGAGGCATGGATAGCGCAATCCTGATCTGCCCGACCTGGGCCACGCCTTGAGCGGGCAGGGCCAGCCATTGGCAAAGCGCGGTGGTGGCGATGATGGCGATCAAAGCGCCGGGCAGCGACTTGATGCGGGCGCACAACGGCAGGAAGGCCAGCGAGCCGAAGCCCAGGCTGAGTGTAGCCACGTTCCATTGCGGCGCCTGGCGCACGATGTCGAACAGAAGCCCAAAAATGTTGGGCGACGAAGCATGGACGCCGAGCAGCGTCGGCAATTGTTTGATCACGATCACCAGCGCCAGGCCGAAGGTGAAACCGCGCAAGACCGGCTTGGCGATGAAATCGGTGATGGCGCCAAGCCGCGCCACGCTGGCCGCGACGAAATAAGCCCCCGCCGCGATCACTAGCGCGGCGCATACGCCAAGCCTTGCGCCGGGGTCGCCGCCGGACAGGGAGGTGGAGGCGGCCGCCAGCACCGCCGCCGAAGACGAGGTGGCCGAGACGATGGCGAAGCGGCTGGTACCGATCAAGGCATAGCAGATCAGGCCGGCAAACAAGGCGATCACGGCCATCTGCGGCGGCACGTTGGCGATGCTGGCATAGGCCACGGCTTCGGGCAGCAGCAAGCCGGCGATGGCTAGTCCGGCGATGAGGTCGGCGGTCGGCAAGCCGTTCTTGTTATTCGAAGTCGCGCTCATGTCGGCGACTTTATCACGTTCGCCGCAAAACCAGCCAAAAGGGCGAAGAGCAGGGGAAAGACATCGCTATTCATCTCTTGAACGTTGGCAAAAAGGGACACCATGTGTCATCGGATTCTCGCCACCCAGCTCTTTTTGCCGCCACAGCCCACAGGAGAATGCCATGTCCGCCGCTTCCGGTTTTGCCGCTTCCCACATTCGGTCCGTATGCCAGACCAGTTCTTTCATCGGCTCGCGCGCCGCACATGGCATGAGCGGCGATGAGGGGCAGGAGAGCTTTGCCGACAATCTGTTTTCCAGCATGTCGGCGCCGCTGGCGTCGTCCTATACGGTATCGGCACAGTTGACGAGCATCGTTACCGAAGTCGGCGTTGGCTATGCGCTTCCCGCGTCGCAAAGCCCCTCTCCCGAGTCGATCATGCAATTGCTGCGCGGTGTGGAATCCGAAATCGCCCAGCTCGCCGGCGAACTGGGCCGGGTGTCCGGTGCCAGGCAGGCGCAATACAGCGGTCTGCAAGGCAGCGGTCTGCAGGGCGACTACCGCACCCTGTACGACGAAGCCACGGCGGCGGTGCAGGACGGCAGCGCCTTCGACGTGAAGCTGCCCTCGGGGGAAACCCTGTCGGGGAAATTCTCGTGGGGCGAGCTCGAGCCGGCCGGCGACAATGCGCTATTTACTCCGGGCGAGCCGGGCGCCCCTAACGCAGGCAAACAGGCGTTCGACCGAGAAATCGAGCAATTCCTGTCGCTCGCGCAAAGCGATGCGGGCGGAACATCGGCCGCCGGCCAGATTGCCAACTACACGACCAACACCGAGTTCATAGGCAGCGAGACGGCCATCACGTGGAGCGGTTCGTTCTCCCTGGCACCGGCTGACGCTGTCCCCAGATGCTGATCGGGCGGCGCATTGCCGTCGCCTGTTTTATAAGCATCCGCTTACGATCTGTTTGGCCTGCACGCAGGCTTGCCCAGGGGGCCACCCCGAGCGGCGCGCCGCCCCTTGCACTGCATCCCTCTTCGCTCGAACGTGCGTGCCGAACAGATCATGTAGGATCTTAGTGTGGGCTCAGCCTCGAACCGCGGATTTCTTACGCGGGCGCGTCGCACCCTTCATGCAGGTTTCAAGCAGCGCATGCAAGCCTTGCAGCGTCATCGGTGCGGGGCCGAACAAGGTGCGGTAGATGATGGGCGCCACCACGCCATCCATGACGGCTTCCGCCTGCGGCACGGCCTCGCCGCGCGCAATGCCGCGGTCGATGATGATTTGAATCTGGCTTTGCGTGAAGGCGGCACACTGGCAGGGCACGGGATTGTCGCCGCTGGCGCTGCCGGCAATCACGTCGCGCATCATGGTCAGGCCGACTTCCGAGCTCATTTCATCGAGATATTGTTCTGCCCACTTCCGCAGATCGCTCTCGATGCTGCCGGTGTCCTCCGGTTCGCTGTCGGGGCGCAATTCTTCCTTGGCCACGTCGGCCAGCAAATCGGCCAGGTCGCCCCAGCGGCGGTAGATCGTGGAAGGCGTGACACCGGCCTGCGCCGCGATCAGCGGCACAGTCAAGTTGTCGCGGCCCCGGCTTTCGCCAAGGTCTTTCACGGCCTGATGCACGGCAGCCTGTACGCGCGCGCTGCGTCCCCCTGGCCGGAGGCCTGATTTGGTGTTCATGACGCCATGTTAGCGCAAATCCGGCTCCTTTGTGTCTCTAACGCAAATTTTTAGCTTTTGCTACAATGGCCCATAAAGGCTAATTTTTAGCTTTTATTGCGAAAGGTTAATTATGCAACCAGCACTATCCAAACCCGCATCCGGCACCTTGGGCAAGAGAGCGGCCTTGTTGCTGCAAGCCTTGACCGTCGTTGCCTTCCTTGCCGCATCGAGCGCACCTTCACCGCTCTATGCCATCTATCGCGCCGCCTGGGGCTTCTCCGCCCTCACGCTGACGGCGGTATTCGCCAGTTATGCGTTCGCGTTGCTGGGCGCCTTGCTCCTGTTCGGGCCCATATCCGACTATCTCGGGCGCAGGCCGGTGCTGCTTGCGGCGCTGGTGCTCGAAATCGGCTCGGTATACCTGTTCTGGCGCGCCGATGCCGTGGCCTGGCTGTTTGCCGCGCGCATCGTGCAGGGGCTGGCGACCGGCATCGCCATCAGCAGCCTCAATGCCGGCATGGTGGACCTGCATCGCGAGCGCGGCGCGCTGTTCAACAGCACGGCGCCCCTGTTCGGCATGGGTGTAGGCGCGCTGGGCACGAGTCTGCTGGTGCAATACGTGTTTGCACCGACCAGGTTCGTATTCGAGTTGCTGTTTGCCGCCTTCGTCCTGCTGTTCGTGCTGGCTTGCTTTCTGCCTGAGACGGTGTCGCCGGTTCCCGATGCCTGGCGCGCCGCCGTGCGCGCAATGAAGCCTGTGATCGCGATACCGGGCGCCGCACGGCCCACTTTATGGCGTGTGATGCCGGTGAATGGCGCGCAATGGGCGCTCGGCGGTTTTTACCTGTCTCTCGGCCCCACGCTTGCGCGCGGCGTGACGGGGATCGCATCGCCGGTGGTCGGCGGCAGTCTGATTGCGGCACTGGTGTTTTGCAGCGTGATCGCGGTGCTGATCGTGCGCGGCTGGGCACCGCACCAGGTCTTGATCGCGGGCGCATGGTCATTGGCGGCCGGTCTCGCGGTCACGCTCGCCGGCATCGCATTGCATGCGAGCGCGGTGCTTTTCATCGGTACCGTAATCGCCGGCTTCGGCTTCGGCGCTGCATTCAACGGCTCGATGCGCAGCCTGGTGCCCTTGGCCGCGCCGCACGAGCGCGCCGGATTGCTGTCGGGCTTTTTCGTCCTGAGCTATCTGGCGTTCAGCGTGCCGGCCATGCTGGCGGGCCTGGCGGCGGGGTACTTCGGATTGCAGGCAACGGCCATGAGTTATGGCGCCGTCCTGATTGTATTGATCGCCATTGCCTTGCTCTCCATGCGCCGTCCCACATGACTTTCGTGCGGGAATCTGTCTATTTCGCAAAATTGCTGCTATAATTCGAAGTTCGTCGGGGCGTAGCGCAGCCTGGTAGCGCACTTGCATGGGGTGCAAGGGGTCGGATGTTCGAATCATCTCGCCCCGACCAAAGAAATTAATGAGTTAGGCCAATCTTCGGATTGGCCTTTTTCATTTCCGGTTGCGTATCCGGCACGTGCCCAGAGGGGTCAAGAAATATCGCAGGAATGCCTAGCGCCGCTGGCTGAGGTTGATCGTAGTTACTTGGGCCGAGTCGAGCGTGGCAATAATGTAACGGTGCTGACGCTCGCGAAAATTGCGAATGTCCTCGAAATCGCGGTTGGCGAATTGATGACCGAAGCGGAGCTTTAACAGTTTCGACACCTATCCAAAAGAGCGGAAGGATTTTGCGTCGGCTGAAAAACCCCTTGTTTGATCTGTGCAAGGAAGTCACTGATCCGAATGACGATGTCCTTCGCCATCACGAAAGATGTTACTCTTTCATTTGACATGCGCGGAAGCCGCTAAGGTACTTCATTGATCTGTGTGGCACGCCGAACATAGCTTATGACAAGTCAGCTCTGCGACTGTGTTTTTGGAGGTTTGAATGAGTGCTCTGGTGCAGAAATGGACTGAATTGCTCGGCAAAGCGTTACCATAGTGCCCTCCGAGAATGGCAACCAATTTGACGCACGACGCTAACTAACTAGAGGAATGCTATGGCTAAAAGGCTCGTCGTATTCAACCACAAGGGCGGAGTAAGCAAGACTACGACTGTTTATAATCTTGGCTGGATGCTCTCCAAACAATACAAGGTGCTGTTGGTTGATGCCGACAGTCAATGCAATTTGTCGAGCCTCGTATTAGGTGACGATTTCGAAAAATATTACGTCGATGACGCAACTAAGGTCCAGAATATCAAGGACGGAGTTGCTCCCGCATTCCAGGGGAAACCTGTTCCCATTGCCCCTGTTAATTGCTTCAGTCCGCAGCGGGCACCGTCCATGTATCTCTTGGCTGGTCATGCAAATCTGACTGAATATGATGCCGCGCTTACCTTCGCGCAGACATCAAACAACGCCATTGCAACGCTTCAGAATCTTCCCGGTGCATTTTCTGAGTTGTTGCGCTTGACCGAAGAAAAGTACTCCGTAGACTTTACGATTATCGATCTCAATCCTAGTCTAAGTGCGGTCAATCAAAATTTGTTCCTTTCTGCCCATGCGTTCGTTGTACCCACCAATCCTGATCCGTTCTCGATTATGGCACTCAATACGCTGCAAGCGGCATTGCCTAGATGGGTTGATTGGAAGAGGAATGCGATTACTCTTTTTTCCGACTCCGCCTATCCATTGCTGGAGGGAGTGCCAAAATTTTGCGGCAGTATCATTCAGCGATTTAATATCCGCAACGGGAAAGCAGCGCGTCCGTACCGCGACAACATCGCGGAAATTAAGGAGAAGCTTAGGGAAGCGCTGAATAAATCGAGTTACGCAACGTGACGGTCATTTGCGGCGCCAGTCTCGTTAAATTTTTCTCGCGCAGCTGATTTTTTCGACTTGGCGAGACGAAACCAGGACATTTCGCGGCGTTTTCCCGCCACCT
>DASVLJ010000018.1:0-31502 GCA_036384915.1 Burkholderiaceae bacterium | reverse complement strand
AGATGGCGGGAAAACACCGCGAAATGCCCTGGTTTCGTCTCGCCAAGTCGAAAAAATCAGCTGCGCGAGAAAAATTTAACGAGACTGGCGCCGCAAATGACCGTCACGTTGCGTAACTCGATTTATTCAGCGCTTCCCTAGGCGGAGCGCCGCAGACAGTACGACCGTACGGCAAGGTGCGACAACAACGCCATGGGCTTTTTGAAACCGGTTCTTAACCTATTCGTCGTGGTGGATTCCTATTGCAAAGCCTTGTCCGCAAAGAGGCGCCCTTCTATTGGTCATAGGATGTTAAAAATGTTTAATGTAATGGACTTCTCCATATGTCATGATTATTTATCGTGTGACCAATGCTGTGGCAAGCATTGACACCGACCAAGGCTCATAAAAGGGAGAAAAAGACGTGAAAGGATTGCATGACAAGTCCGTACAAGCTGCTGCAATGGCCGCATTTCTAGGACTCTGCGGCACAGCGTGGACTCAGCCTCTCGTAAGTAGCGACACCCCTTCGGCCCGTGTAGAGGTGGATGCGAGTGCAATACCTGGCGGGCCTCATTGTACCTATACCAACGTCGATAGGCTGCCGGTTACGATGGAAGGCGGCCTGCCCACGGTCGCGGGCGAACTGGACGGCAAAACATTCTCAATGGTAGTCGACACAGGCTCTCAATTCACCAAGCTTGGCATGCAACTGGCTGAGAAAATGCGTTTGAATCTGCACCATACGCCATTCACCGAGACGGACGTAAACGGCAAGGAAATGCAGATTTATGCAGCACATATCGATCACCTCGGGCTTGGCAGGTATCGCCGTCGCAAACCGGTCATCGAAGTGACTCAGATACCTGCCTCGAGCGGTCTCGTCGTCGGTGCGGATACGTTGCTTAATATCTATCGAAGAGATATCGAATTGTCGTTCGCCAATCGCGAAATCAAATTCTTCGTACCCGAGGGCTGTGATGATTCCTTCTTGGGCTACTGGAACGCCAATGCTTCAGCCATTCCGCTTTCCGATCTGGCCGGCGACGATCCACGCCAGATCCTGACGGTACTTGTGAATGGGCACGAAATGACGGCAATGATCGACAGCGGCAGTCCGAATTCGATTCTCGATTTGAATGCAGCCAAGCGCATTGGCCTCGATCCGAAGGCAGGGGAGATCGTCCAGGTAAGGAGCGACGGTTCCGTGCATCGCCAAGGGAAGCAATGGCAGGTTTCGCTGCAGCGTTTCGCCATCGGCGACGAAATTATCGAACATCCCACGATTGCGATTGCCGACCTGTGGGGCTGGACGCCCAATTTTCCGGAATTGGGTTTTGATTACTACAGTCTGTTGCAATCGGGATCTTGGATTCCGGCAGTACAGGCGAGCCCAGCATCCAAGTACGAGCCGCCGGATATGATCCTTGGCGACGATTTCCTGCAAGCGCATCGTGTTCTGCTGGCGATGAGCCAGAGGAAGATGTATTTTTCCTATGTCGGCGGCCGTGTCTTCGCCGGTGCCGTCAACGCATCGGCCGCGATTGCACCGCAAAGTTGAAATTGATCGAGTCGGATCGCCATGCAATTGGCATACGGCGGTATCTTCTTGCTCGGCCGCGGAGAATCGCTGTTCAAGGAGTTGGATTTGCGGGCCCTGGAATATGTCCGCGTTGAATCCGCGGCGTGGAAAAGGCAACCCAACTTATCCTGCGGCGCCAGGTATGCTGAAAGAAATCACACCTCGATAATTGTTCCATCCCCATATGCGTCGATGACCGGATCGAGGTTTTCCGGCGCATGAAGAATCGTCGGGCCTCGGGAACAGGCTTGGCGGGTCAAGTAGGCAGTCAATCCTTCCGCATGAACCGCCGACGGGATGATGGCCTGCATTTCCGAAAGCAGTTCTTCCGCAGCCCTGACTATCCATTCCACCGAACGGTATTTCGGCGACACGATCTGGATGTTTTGCGCGTCGGTCTGATCGAAGAAACCATGCTGCAATTTATGCCTGACATAGGAAAGTGCCGTAATGCCGTGAATGGTGCGTTTTTCCAGGTAGGCCTGATTCCCGCCCTCGTCGTAGCGCACGACGTTGTCCGGGAATTCATACCCCTCTTCTTCCAGCAAGGTCGCGGCGACGACGTCCGGTAGCAGCGGTCTGCCGTCTTCGTGGCCGACTTCAAACAAGAGGATTTTCTTGAGCTTCTTCATTTCTTTTTCCCCCTCTGCATCCGTCTTCCGGATGGCGATGCGCGGGATGTACTCGCGAATGAAGCGGTTGGACGCCTCCATGAGCTCAAACCGGCTTAGTCCCGGCCGCTGTCGCAGGAACCTGTCGTCCATGTCCAGCATCTTCCAGGCGTGATTCAAATCATGTATCAGGAACTCGAGCGGCGATTGCCAGAATTCGTCGACATATACCGGCTCGGTCGACACCCCGATGAAATAGAGCGGCGTGCCGCGTACCTTCAATAGATCCGTCGCGGAAATATTATCGAAAGTCGGAATCAGGAGCGCGTCGGGAATCCGGCGCATCAACTCTTCATAGCGGTACCAGTATTTCTTTTGGAAATGCGTGCTCAAATCCTTCTCGGTGCGGCACGCCACATCGAAGAAGCCTACGGCTTCGAACAGGACGCGCAAGGTCGGTGCATATCGGCACATCGGGCCGTTCTGCATCGTTACGTGATGCAGCTTGTGCAGCAACTGGTCGCGCATCGCCGCGAGCGCCGCATGGCTGCGGCATTTTTCGTCCATCGCCGGGGTTGCCATCCGGCTGCGGAAATGTTCGACCACGGGCAACAATTCCAGAATCGGCGTATCCGGGTTGTCGTGATTCGATTTGAACCGGGCACGGATCTCGCGATACGTATCCAGCGGGTTATTTACCATTTCCCGTATCCACTCGTGATGGGAAACTCCATGGGTTGTCGTGAAGTTTTTCGCTATCAGCGCAGCGACGATCTGCTTGTGATGTCCGAAGGCAAAAGCACCTTCTTTCGCGTTCGGCGTAACCACTACGGTTTCCGGCACCCACCTGCCGTCGATGCCGTCGGAGTCGAGAATCTCCAACAGGAACCCGACGGTGTCGACGATATGGCGCGGGTCCGAAGGCATGGTGATATCTTTGAGGTGATCCCGGTATCTGTGGGCAATGGTCCGGTCCATGTAGATTCGCGCCTCTTTCCCCGCTTCGCTGCGGACGAAATAGTATTTGCGCGCATTCCATTCCGAAATGCCGAATTCCGGCACCGCCGATCCAAGCACCTTGCTGCCGGTTACGCGCAGCGCGGCATAAATGTCGCCCGGTATGCCGAATTCGTTTTGCTCATCGTCCTCGCGAACCAGTCCTCCCGGCAAGGCCGGTCCTTCGGGAAAAACGGATCGCTCCAGGACCAGGAATTCCCGTCCCGACGGTCCGTCGCGCATCACCAGGACGTCGACGGTCTTGCGTATCATGACGCCCTGATCAATGCGCTGCTTTGCCAAGGCCTTGAGCCGCCGGTCGGACGACAAGGCGCCAACTACCGGAGCTTGACGGTCCACGTTCAGGTATTTTGCGACACAGCTTTCCATGCCGCTCCTGCGCATGGGGTCGCGCAAGCGATGGAACCAATACAACATGTACAGGATCGATTCCGCATAAAGGTTCGCCGGATAGTTTTGCGTATCGAGAGCGATCGCGTACTGATCGAGAATCTCGAGCACGATATTCGCCGCACTATCCGGCTGCGCAGCCGAGAACAAAGAGGAAATCTCGTTGGGTTCGGGGTTGGTCGCTTGATCCAATGCCATGGTGCCTTCCTTGATGGTTTTCGCGCACATTGTATTCCTGGCACGATTTTCCAGCGTTGACACATAGGAAAGCAAGCACAACCGGCATGAGAGCGGCGATCAGGTTGCGCCCATGAAATAACAGCCATCAAGTCGTGCGCTTGGAGTGAAAAAGATAAGAGGCTGTTACGAAATTAGTGTGGCTAGCCCGAATATTTCACCGGACCGGCCCGAAATTTGACCGCAAGCCACATCCTGCCTGGGTTCGCAGCTTGCGGCAGGCGGATCCAATTTGAACCGCCGGCCTACGCGAGTGCCGACGCGAAATATTCGGGCTAGGCGCCGCGACGAAGACAGTACGAGTAGTACGACGAGGAGTGGCAACAACGCCACGGTAATTTCGCAACAGCCTCTAAATCAAGTGCCGGTCGAGAGGGCCAGTTGGTCTGCGCATATCTCGCGCACGGCCTTGACGCCCGTGAGCACCATGCCGGTCCGCATGTCCTTCTCCAGGATCGATAGGAGGTTGCGCACACCGACCGCGCCGCCGGCGGCCAGCGCGTACATGTAAGCGCGGCCGATCAGCACGCCGTCCGCCCCCAAGGCCAGCAGGCGCAACACGTCTGTGCCGGTGCGCACGCCGGAATCGGCGAAGATAGTCAGGTCGCCCTTGACCGCCGCCGCGATCGACGGCAGTGCCTTCGCGGTCGATAGCGCACCATCCAGTTGACGCCCGCCATGGTTCGAGACGACGATGCCATCGGCGCCGAAGGATTTGGCCTCGCGCGCATCGTCCGCGTCGAGAATGCCTTTGATGACCATCGGCCCCTGCCATTCATCGCGAATCCATTGCAGGTCGTGCCAATTGATGCCCGGATCGAAATTGACAGCCAGCCAGCCGATGTAGTCGGCCAGGCCTGCCGGGCTGCCGCGGTAAGCGGAGATATTTCCCAGGTCGTGCGGCCTGCCGAGCAGGCCGACTTCCAGGGCCCAGCGCGGATGCGTCATCGCCTGCAGCACTCGACGCAAGGGCCCGTTGCGGCCGCTCATGCCGGAATGGGCGTCGCGGTAGCGCGCGCCCGGTACCGGCATATCGACCGTAAACACCAGCGTCGTGATGCCCAATGCTCGCGCCCGCTGCAGGTAGTCGCGCATGAAGCCGCGGTCCTTGAGCACGTACAGCTGGCACCAGATCGGTCGCGACGACTGCGCCGCCACCTCTTTAAGGGGGCATACCGACACGGTCGACTGGATGAAGGGAATGTTGCGCTCCGCCGCCACGGCCGCCGCCTGGACTTCCCCTCGGCGCGCAAACATGCCGGCCAGTCCGATCGGTGCAAGCGCCAGCGGCAGATCTTGCTTCACCCCGAACCACTCGGTGGACAGGTCCAGTTGTTCCGATCCCTTGAGCACGCGCTGGCGCAGCGCCACCTCCTGCAAGTCGTCGACGTTGGCACGCAGAGTCACTTCCGTGCCGGCCCCGCCGTCAAGATAATGGAACAGGAAAGGCGGCAGTTTACGCCGCGCCGCTTCGCGGTAGTCGGTCGCGGAAGAGATGATCATGGGCCGCCGCCATCGCCTGTGATCACGGCTTTTTTGTCATTCAGTTCAAACATGCTTCCGAAGTTCCGTTGAGAAGCGCGGCTTTGTCGGCAGCGCGGCTGTCTTGCAGCGCCACGCGCGCAAACCACGCAATGTAGAGGAAACACAGCAATGGTACCGCATACCCCAGTTGCACGTTGTGCGTTACATCGCTGATAAGGCCGAACAGGGGCGGCAGCAAGGCGCCGCCGACGATAGCCATGATGATCAGGCTGCTGCCCATTTCCGTGTGGGGGCCGACGCCATGTATACCCAGCGAGAAAATGGTCGGGAACATGATCGACATAAAGAACGCGATGCCGATCACGGCCGCGATGCTGGTGACGCCCTGCGTGAGCATCGCCGCCGCCGCCAGCACGGCGCACGCCAAGGCATATGCCAACAGTAGCCGGGCCGGCGCCACGAACCGCATCAGCCAGGTGCCGGCGAAGCGGCCGACCATGAACGCCATCCCGCAACCCCAGCCCAGGTAATCCGCCGCGGCCACCCGCGACACGCCAGCCGCCTTGGTGGCGAACAGGATGAAGAAGCTGAACACGCAGACTTGCGCGCCGACATAGAAAAACTGTGCGGTAACTGCGCGCCGGATGGCTGGAACCTTCAGCGCCTGTCCGATAGAACCGCCGGCAACCATCTCTCCCGGCCTGCCAGCGCCCGCGACCTCCGGAAGCTTGAGGAAATAGAATATGACCGCAATCGCCACGATGAGCAGCCCGAGCAGCATGTATGGGCCCTTCACACTGGCCGCTTCGGCTGCAAGCGCCGCTTCGCGTGCGCCGGCGGACATGGCGGCCAGTTGCTGGTCGCTGGCCCCTTGCAAGAGGATGGCCCGCGCGCCGACGATAGGTGCCAAGGTTGCCGCCAGTCCGTTGAACGACTGGGCCAGGTTGATCCGCTGCGTCGCCTTTTCCGGCTTGCCCAGCAAGGCCGCGTAGGGATTGGCCGCAGTCTCCAGGATCGTCAAGCCGCAGGCGATGACGAACAGCGCCGCCAGGAACAGGGCGTACTGCTGGGTATTCGCCGCGGGAACGAACAGCAGCGAGCCCGTGGCAAACAGCAGCAGGCCGCACAGGATCGCTTTCTTGTAGCCCATCCTGCGAATCAGGATGCCGGCCGGCAGCGCCATCACGAAGTAGGCGATGAACACGGCCGAATCCACCAGGGACGACTGCAACACCGAGAGGCTGAACGAGCGCCGCAGATGGGGGATCAGAATCGGATCGAGGTTATGGACGAAGCCCCACAGGAAAAACAGCGAGGTGATCATCACGAAGGCGAACCGGTAAGTATGCCGCGTTGAAGGTTCCGTCATGTCTGCAAAGTCTCCGTGCCAGGTTTTCCTGGCGCCTGTTGTTCAAGTTGACTGCACCCTGCACCCTGCCCCCTGCTGCCCTGCTTTCCTTCTGTCACTCAGCCGTCGATCAACTCCGGATTCCAGGTGTGAACGGTCTGGCTCTGCTCGCCGAGGCCGGCAATGCCGAGACGCATCGTGTCGCCCGCCTTCAGGTAGAGCGGCGCCGGCTTCTGACCCAGGCCCACGCCCGGCGGGGTGCCGGTGCTGATGATGTCGCCGGGATAAAGCGTCATGAAGCGACTGATATAGCTGACCAGATGCGCCACGCCGAACACCATGTTGCGGGTATTGCCGGTCTGATAGCGCTTGCCGTTCACATCGAGCCACATGTCAAGATTTTGCGGGTCCTGCACTTCGTCTGCGGTAACCAGCCACGGCCCGATCGGACCGAAGGTGTCGCAGCCCTTGCCCTTGTCCCATTGCCCGCCCCGCTCCAGCTGGTATTCTCTTTCGGACACATCGTTCACCACGCAATAGCCGGCCACGAAATTGAGGGCCTCGTCGACGTCGACATAGCGCGCGGTTTCGCCGATCACCACGCCAAGTTCCACTTCCCAGTCGGTTTTGACCGAGCCGCGCGGCATCACCACCGCGTCGTTGGCGCCGATGACGCTGCTGGTCGCCTTCATGAACAGCACAGGTTCATCCGGTACCGGCAAGCCGGACTCGGCCGCGTGATCGGAATAGTTCAAGCCCACGCAGATGAACTTGCCGACACCGGCCCACGGCGGCGCAATGCGGCCCGGTTCCGCGACCAGCGGCAGTGTGGCAAGAGGAATTTCCGCCAGCCGCGCCAGACTAGCCTTGCGCAGATCTGCCGCACGCAAATCCCGCAGCACGCCGGACAGATCTCGCACCTTCCCCTCCCGATCCAGAATGGCGGGTTTTTCCATGCCCTTGGGGCCGTAACGCAATAATTTCATAAGAATTTCCGAGTAAAAGTCGTGTCAGTTGCACCAGCCGCCGTCGATGATGTGCGTGGCGCCGGTGGTGAAAGCGGATTCGTCCGAGGCAAGGTACACCGCCAGCGCGGCGATTTCCTCCGGCGTGCCAAGGCGGCCCATGGGTTGACGCTGGCGGAATGCCTGCTCGACGTCTGCGAGATTCTGGCCGCTTGCGCTGGCCTGAGCCGCCATGCGCTGGGCCAGCGAGGGGGACGCGACGGTGCCGGGGCATATGGCATTGCAGCGCACGCCGGTGGTGACGAAATCGGCCGCCACAGACTTGGTCAGGCCGATCACCGCCGCCTTGGTGGTGCTGTAGATGAAGCGCTGCGGCACCGCGCGCACGCTGGAGGCGATGGAGGCCATGTTGATGATGGAGCCTGCGCCACGCTCCACCATGGCCGGCAGGAAGGTGCGGATCAGGCGGTACATCGCCCGCACGTTCAAATCGAAGGACCTGTCCCAGTCTTGTTCGCCGCAATCGAGGATTGTGCCGGCATGGACGAAGCCGGCGCAGTTGAACAATACATCGACCGGGCCTATCTCGCGCGCCAGCGCGGCGATGGCGTCGGCATCGAGGACATCAAGCCGATGCGGCTCGCAGCTCTCCAACGTGCCGACCTGCGCCAGATCGATATCGGTGGCGATGACGCGCGCACCTTCGCGCGCGAAGGCCAGCGCCGTGGCCCGTCCTATTCCCTGGCCTGCGGCCGTTACCAGCGCAGTCTTTCCTTGCAACCTGTTCGCCATCTTCACTCCATATGAAAAACCAATTCCATGTCGGCCCAGTGCTCGCCTTGGGCACGGCTGGCCAGCGGCCGCTGGCATGGGCCGCACAAGGTCCACCAGCGTTGCGTCTCGGGGTCGGCGGCGATCATCCGCATGTCCGCCTCAAAATCCTGGCCATGATATTCCCAGTAGCCAAACAACAGATTTTCCGGTTCGCGCAGGAAAATACTGTAATTCTTCACCTGCGCCTTGCTCAACGTCGCCAGCACTTGCGGCCAGACGGATGCGTGCAATGCTTTGTATTGCGCAATTTTTTCGCCGGCAATGCCGATTACCATTCCCATTCTTTGCATGTGTTCCTCGTCAATCGAGCCGGTAAAATCTTTGCGCGTTGAGAGCGAAGACCAGACGCCGGCTCGTCTCATCCAGTCCGGCCAGCAATCGCTCGCTGGCAGCGATCCACTCGCCGTAGTTGGCGGCCAGGTTCAGCACCGGCCAATCGCTGCCCCAGATCACTCGGCGCGGCCCGAAGACGTGCAGAATGTGATCCACGTACGGGCGCAAGCGCTCGACATTCCAATCCGCGCCCGCCTCAGTGACCAATCCCGATAGCTTGCAATGCACCTGCGGCAATGCGGCAAGGCGCTCGATATCGTCGCGCCACGGCGTCATCTCGCCTTGGGCAATCAGCGGCTTGGCGCCGTGGTCGATCACGATAGGCAATCGGGGATGCCGTTCGGCAAATGTCAACAGCGCCGGCAAATGGCGCGGCAAGACCAGGGCATCGAAACTGAGGCCGTGGTGCAGCATGGCTTGCACTGCCGGCTCGAGGCATGGGTCGAGTATCCAGCGCTCGTCCTTGATATCCTGCAGCATCGGCCGCAAGCCCTTCAGCGCGGCATGCTCCGCCAACGCGGCGATGCGTGCAGGTGCGTCCTTATGCTCCAAATCGGTCCAGCCGACCACACCGGCCACGAAGGCGTGATTGCGTGCGATGTCGAGCAAGTAGCGCGTATCGGCCTCGCTCGGCATGGACTGCACCAGCACCGTCTTGCCGACGCCATGCTGTTCCAGCAGCCGCGCCAGCTCGTCCGGTTCGAAGTCGCGATGGATCGCTGCCAATGCCGGAGGGGGCCAGGCATCGCCGCGCTCGGCCAGGCACCAAAAGTGTTGGTGCGCGTCGATGCGCATCATGCTGAGCACTCCACCGGCGCACGTTCGTCGATCAAGCCGCGCCGCTTGAGTTCCTGCCACAACTGAGGCGGAATCGCCTGCTCGAACCACGCGGCGTTCTGCCGCAACTGCGCCACGTCATGCGCGCCGGGAATACAGGAGACAATCGCCGGATGGGCCATCGGAAACTGCAGCGCGGCCGCCTGAAGCGGCACGTCGAATTCCCTGCATACCGCGGCAATCTCGCCGACGCGCGCCGCTACAGCGGGAGGGGCGTCGGCATAGTTGAACTTGCCGTTTCCGGCCAGGATGCCCGAATTGAACGGGCCGCCAATGACGACAGCGGTTCCTTGGCGCGTGCAAGCCTCTAAGAAAGGCGACAGCGAGGCTTGCTCCAGCAGCGTGTAGCGTCCCGCCAACAGCGTGCAATCGATGTCGCACTCCTGCATTGCAGCAAGCGCCACTTCCCATTCGTTGACGCCCAGGCCGATGGCGCGCACGCGCCCTTCGTCCTTCAATGACTGCAGTGCGCGCAGCCCCCCGCCCCCGGTCAGTTGCCGCCAGTAGTGCTGATGCAAAGCGCCGTGGGTCATGGCGCCGATGTCGTGCACGAACAGGATATCGACGCGTTCCATGCCGAGGCGCTGCAAGCTCTCATCGTGCGAACGCAGCACGCCGTCGTAGGTGTAATCGAATCGGGGACGGAAAGGCAGCGGGTCGGCCCAGCCGTCTTCGCCGGGCCGCACCATGGGATCGGGCTCCATGAGACGCCCGACCTTGGTGCTGACGACGTAGTCGTCACGTTGGTGTTCCCTCAGCGCGGCGCCAAGGCGGCGCTCCGAACGGGTGTAACCGTAAAAGGGTGCGGTATCGAAATAGCGCACACCCCTCTCCCATGCCGCATCGACCGCAGCCTGCGCCTCTTCCGTGCTCACTGTCCGGTACAACCCGCCGATGGGCGCGCAGCCCATGCCCAGACTGGTCAGGCGCAAGTCGGCGCGAACGCAAGAACGCCTGTCGCTCACTCGCATCGTCAGGCCGCCCGTAGCGGAAGACATCCCGGGCCGGCAGAATCGAAACGCTTGTAAGTCAAAATAAATTCCTGATGGCCCAGCGCTTCGGACGCGCTGGCTTCGCCATTGGCCACGCGCGCCACCAGATCGACGATTTCCGTGCCGACCTCATCCAGGCTGGCTTCCCCGTTCAAGATGCGCCCCGCGTTGACGTCCATGTCTTCCGACAGGCGCTCATAGGTGGCCGGGTTGGCGCATACCTTGATCACCGGCGAGATGGCCGAACCGACCACAGAACCGCGCCCTGTCGTGAACAAGGTCACGTGGGCGCCGCAGGCGATCAGTTCGACGATCTCCGCATTGTCGGAAATATTGGGAAAACCGAAGCGAGGCTCGCCATCGGGCACCACGTCCAGCAAATACAAGCCGCCATCCCAAGGTTGGTCGCCCGGTTTGAGGATGCCGCAGATCGGCGAAGCGCCGCTCTTGGCATAGGCGCCCAACGATTTTTCTTCCTGGGTGGTCAGCCCGCCGTCGGCATTGCCGGGGGCGAAACTACCGTGGCCCATGATGGTGTAGTAGCGCGCGGCCTTTTCCACGGTTTCAACGATCGCCTCGCCCAACTCGGGGGTGACGGCGCGGCGCTTCATGTGAAACTCGCAGCCGACCAGCTCCCCCGTCTCTTCGAAGATGCAGGCGCTGCCGGCGGCGACCAATTTGTCGAAGGCGACGCCAACCGCCGGATTGGCCGTGATGCCGCTGGTACTGTCCGAGCCGCCGCAGATGGTGGCCACCACCAATTCGTCCATGGCCATGGGGACGCGCTGCTGTTGCTCCAATTGTTCCAGCGCCCAGCTCACCCATTCCGCACCGGCCTGGACGCCGCTACGCGTGCCGCCCGATTCCTGGATGGTGAGCGTATGGACCGGACGCTCGCTATCGGCGACCGCGCTCGCCAGGCCGTTCTTGTCGAAGCTCTCGCAACCCAGCGACACCAGCAGCGCGGCGCCCACGTTCGGGTGCGTCAACACGCGGCGCATAATCTTGTCCGCGTAATCGTTGGGGTAGCAGCCGGGGAAGCCGATCAAATGCACAGGCTGCCCCTGAAATTGATTGACGATCAATCGCGCGACATGGTGTGCGCACTCGACCAGATAGGCAACCACGACGACGTTGCGTATGCCTTTGCGGCCATCCGCGCGAAGATAGCCGGAGAGAGACGGCATAGTGGAGGGATTGCTCATTTGCCGTGGCTTCCGATGAAGTGGCGGCCATCCTCGCCCAGCGTGTAGGTCGGAAGGTAGTCGCTCTCGAGATTGTGTGTGTGAATGTGCGCCCCGATCGCAATGGGCTCGGTGGCGGTTCCGATAATGGCGCCGTAGCGCAGGACCTTGTCGCCCGGCTGCAAAGCCTGCCGCGCAACCTTGTGGCCAAGATGGATATTCTGCGGCAGCGCGATCTCGCAATCGTCGATCGTTACCATGGTTCCTGCCTTGAGTTCAAGCCGTGCGATCAGGCAGTTATCCTTGGGCGACATGAGCAACAGGCTCGGCGCCCGCATAGGACTCGTCATTGCTTATCCTTTACGAAACGTGGAACGACACTATCGGCGATATATTGCAAATACAAAGACAACACCACAATTGCAATATTCACCAATCGAATATATGAAATTGCTCAGCCAGGCGTAACCGTCCAGGAGGGCACGAAAGTTGATGGGGTTCTCCCGCGGGAGGAGCGCGCACAGGGGGACACGGATGGAATGCCGGAAGCATCGCCGTCATTACGAATATCACCAAAACGCCGAACAATTCTTTACAAGCACCGTGCTCGTGCCTTTACGCCAGGCGGTATTGGGCAATAATGCGACATCGCAGCCATCTGGAGCAGGACTCTGACCGAATCCTCCGCCGGGCGGCCGCCGGCAATGCCATGACGATTATTCCCTGTTCCACGTCGCCATCGGCTATGCCAAATTGCATCAAATCCGGAGCCCGGCGCGCAGCGTGCCGTTGCCCACTTATAGACAACCGTTCACCGCGAGTATTTCATGAGCACATTCTCGTCCGTCGACCTGATCGTTTTTCTTTTTTATTTTGTTCTCGTAGTCTGCTACGGACTCTGGGTCTACTACCGCAAGCAAGCCGGTTCGGGCTCGGCCTCGCACGATTATTTTCTGGCGGAAGGCTCGTTGACCTGGTGGGCCATCGGCGCCTCGCTGATTGCCTCCAATATCTCCGCCGAGCAATTCATCGGCATGAGCGGCTCCGGCTACCGCATCGGCATGGCGGTAGCCGTCTACGAACTGATGGCGGCCGCCACCTTGGTGATCGTGGCCGTATTTTTCATGCCGATCTACCTGAAAAACCGCATCTATACGATGCCGCAATTCCTTGAGCAGCGCTACGGCAAGGCGGTGGCTACCACCATGGCGCTATTCTGGCTCGGCCTGTACGTGGTGGTAAACCTGACCTCGATTCTTTACCTCGGCGCGCTGGCAATCAGCAGCCTGTTTGGAATCGGCCTCCTGCCCTGCATGCTGTTCCTCGCCGTGGTCGCTACCGCCATCACGCTGGGCGGCATGAAAGTCATCGGCTACACCGACGTGGTGCAAGTGGCATGCCTGGTGATCGGCGGCCTGGTGACAACCTGGTTGGCGCTGGACATGGTGGCACACCTGGGCGCCAAGCAGGGAGCGCTGGCCGGCTTTTCGGAGCTGTACGCGCGCACCCACGACCACTTTGAAATGATCCTCAAGCGCGACAATCCGAATTACATGGACTTGCCCGGCCTGTCGGTTTTGCTGGGGGGCATGTGGATCGTCAATCTGAATTATTGGGGCTGCAACCAGTACATCACCCAACGCGCGCTGGGAGCCGACCTGCCGACCGCCCGCAAAGGCTTGCTGTTCGCGGCCTTCCTCAAGCTGCTGATGCCGGTAATCGTGGTCCTGCCCGGGATCGCCGCCTTTGCCCTCGACAAGTCGGGAGCACTGGGCAGCGCCATGACGCAAGGCGGCGAATTGAATCCGGATCGCGCCTACCCTACCCTGCTCAACCTGCTGCCGCCAGGCCTCAAAGGTATCGCCTGCGCCGCGCTGACGGCCGCCGTGGTCGCCTCGCTGGCCGGCAAGGCCAACAGCATCGCAACCATCTTCACGCTCGATCTTTACAAAAAGTCCTTCAATCAGGCTGCCGACGAAGAACGCATTGTCCGGGTCGGCCGCCTTGCCGTAGTGGGGGCCATGGTGCTGGCGGTGTTTATTGCCCCGATGCTCGGCATCGACAAGAAAGGCGGCTTCCAATATATCCAGGAATACACCGGCTTCGTTTCACCCGGCATCCTGGCCATGTTCCTGCTGGGTTTCTTTTGGAAGAAAACCACCACGGGCGCGGCAATGTTCGCCACCGTGGGGGGCCTCATCGGCTCGATCGTGCTGAAGTTCCTTCCGCAAATGATGGACCTTTCCTTCCTGGAGCCGATCGGCTTTGCCAAAATGACGCAAGCCGGCGTAGCCGAAATACCCTTCCTGGACCGCATGTTCATCGTGTTCTGCTTCGTGACGGCCGGAATGGTGCTGATCAGCAAACTGGCGGAAGCCAGGCGCTTCGGCAGCATCCGCCACCTCCATGTCGATACCTCGCTGTTCCGCGTCGATGGCGCCTTTGTGCTGGGTTCGGCGGTTATCGGTGTGGTGCTGACTGCAATCTACGGCATGTGGTGGTAAGTTCAGGACCCGCAAATCCTGGGCAACAGAAGCAGCGGGCGCCTTTACCGTCGGTAAAGGCGCCCGTTGTTCGTCCGGACCGAAGAAGGCCGCAGCCTCCGGCAAGTCAAGCGCAAGCCATCTGAGCGGCGTTCGCGCCCAAGGCCCGCTCGCGGTAGGCGTGCGGGGTGCAACCCAGTTCGCGTTTGAATACCAGGTGCATATATTGCGGAGAGGTGAAGCCGCAGTCCAGTGCCACGTCGGCAATGCTGCGCGACGCGTCTTCCACGCCAGCCTTGGCTGCGTCCAGCTTGAAGCGCAGGATCGCGTCATGCACGCTGCATCCCAGCTCCTGGCGGAAGTAGGTCTCCAGCGAAGAACGCGACACGCCCACGTATTCCGCCACCTGTTTGGTTTTGATGCCCTGACAGGCATACTGGCGGATAAAGTGCTGGGCTCGCATGACATGCGGATACTTGACCGCACGATGCTGGCTCGATGCCAGCACGTTGATCCCGGAAGGCGGTACGTGGATACGGGTGTTGGACAAGCGCACGCCGTGCAGCATCTGGTCCAGCAAATGCGCCGCGGTGCGCCCCATTTCCTGCGCACCCTGAATCACCGAGCTCAACGGAATGCGGGCCAGCATGCGCACCATCGGGTCGTTGTCGATGCCAATCAGCGCCACCTCCTCCGGGACGGCAATACCGGCGATAGTGCAGGCTTGCAGCAGCTGGCGCGCGCGCGCATCGGTCACGGCGATGATCCCCACCGGTTTGGGCAGGCTGCGCAGCCATGCAATCTGCCCCTGTACCGCCTCATCCCATGAGGAAGCGCTGGTTCCGCAGCCGCGATAGATCTCCGCCTTCAGCCGCTCTTCCTGCATCAGGCTGGCAAAGGCCAGCTCGCGCTCCTGCGCCCAGCGGTTTTGCTGATTCTCCGGGAGGCTGAACAAGGCGAATTGATACAGGCCGACATCGATCAAATGATCGCGCGCCAGCTTGATCAGCTTGTAATTATCGGTGGCGACATAGGGCACGCCTTGCGGATATTGTGCTTGGTCCGTGTACGACCCACCCACCGCCACCACGGGGATACGGCATCCCGACAACGCTTGCGCGACGGCGGGATCGTCAAAGTCGGCAATGATGCCGTCACCCTGCCAGTGCTCGATGCCGTTCAGGCGCAAGCGAAAATCCTCTTCCAAGAACAGGTCCCAAGCGGAGCGCGTACCGCCCAGGTAGGCACCTATCCCGGATATGATTTCACGGTCGAAGCTTTTGTTGGCATTGAAAAGCAGAGCAATACGATGCGGCTTGGTGGTTTTCATCCCGCGATGTCTCCAAATTTTGGTGTATTTTTTTGTCCGGCAGGCAACGACAACCGCTCCGTTCAAGGGAGACCGGGTGAGCCACCAACCGGGAGTAACCCACGAAAATCATAGGACGCCAGGACGTACGGGCACTAACGCTTGCGGAGGAATTTCTAGAAAAATGCAGAAAGTGGAATTAATTCTGCAAAGAGTGCAAAGTTCAGTCAGGGGTGTCTGGGCAGACTTCAGGCGGGGAAGAGGCGGCGGGTTGTTGTTTTGCAATTGTCCGGAAAGCTTTTGGTGTGCAGCCGTATTCTTCCTTGAACAGCTTATTAAAATACGACACGTTCGCATAACCGACGGAATAGGCGATTTCAGCGATCGAAGCGTCACTGTTTTCGACCAACAACCTGGCAGCCTCAGTCAACCGTAATTTGTTGAGGTAGCTGGTGAAAGTCATGTCCAACTCCGACTTCAGGACTTCATTGACTTTGTTCCGGTTAACACCCGTTTCATTCGTGACACGTTCCAGGTCCAGTTCTGAATTCGTATAATTGGTCGCGATATATCGCAATACCGATGCTTTTTCTTTATCTTTGTAAGGCTCCAACGTCAATTGGCGATATGCCATCAATGGAAGATCTTTTTTCATTTTTGCATCCATGCTGGCCGTCAGCGCGCGGGCATGAGCCAGGAAAAACCAGATGGCAAAGACGGCGCTGCTTGTCACAATTTCAATCCCCAGTGCGACGAGATAACGGTAATCACGCCCATGCAGAGTCAGTTCGCTGACTTCAAAAAAGGAGTCCACGTTACGCGGGCTGTTGAAGCTGGTTCCGAACTGGATTTTCGCCACTTGATCAAGCTTGTAGGCTTGCTGCGACGGATCGAGTTTCATTGAATAGAGCCACCATTCCGGCAAAGTCAGGCGGTTCAGGTCGAGCGAAACCTGTTCGCCCTGCTCGGAGCAGGAAAAATAGGCGTATGGCGTGCGGTAGGTCAGGAAGTTGCCAGGTGTCGATATGCTCTTGTCAAAGGTGGAAATAGCAAGGGACATCGAGTTGACCGGCGCGCATTTGGCTACGAAGCTGATCGTGCTGAATTTCGACCAATCCGCATGGATCGGCCGCCCCTTGCTGTCGTCGAGCAGCATATCGCCATCTGCAAAGGGATGCTCGTCCCGGTCCGGCAACCTGAAATCAAACCGCATACGCTCGCGCGAAGCATCGTGCAGGCGCGCTGCGGACGGGTCGGCGGCGGCGTCGGAGTAAACATTGTAGTGCCAGTGCGCATCGCCATCCTTCGCCGGCAACAAAGCGAGCGACAGATAGCTTTGATAAACCAAAAAGCAAGCCAGCAGCGCATCCGCGACCACCAGGAAAATGAGCGCGAGCAGCGCCTTCTTATAAAAGTCTTGCATATGATACGGTGTGTTGAACTGTTCCGCGCCGCATGTGCCGATGGTGGCCTGGAACCGGTTTCAAAAAGACCGGCACTGAACAGAGCGCCGCGGAAAGTTCGACCGTACCGCAAGTCGCGACAACAACGCCATGGGCTTTCCGAAACCGGTTCCGAGTTACATTTTAACAGTTCGGTAATGGCCCGAGCCAGGCTCGCGTGTTCCGACC
Source organism: Burkholderiaceae bacterium (assembly GCA_036384915.1). GTDB lineage: Bacteria > Pseudomonadota > Gammaproteobacteria > Burkholderiales > Burkholderiaceae_D > PKWO01. Next base: position 14,285 of record DASVLJ010000018.1, on the reverse strand, counting down.
GCCATGCCTTTGCCCGCCGTATTTGGTATTCGGCGGCATGCTGTCACTGCCCTATCCGACCGAGAGCCGCCTTGCTGTCGCCTGCGACTAATCATGTGGCTGATTGGCGATTTTCGTAATTGCCGCGACGGGCGGCCGGCGCGCACAATACCCCGCACTCAAAATAATTCGTTCAATTGGAGAAGACATGGTATTGCGCCATCAACGCTGGCTACTGGCCGCATCGATTTCAGCAACGGCAAGCCTTGCTTGGGGGGTCGGCGCGCCCCTCGCGACGCTAGACCGCGACGGCGCCTGGGTGTCGGTCGAGGCCTACGGTCCCAACGTCGTGCACGTCATCATCGCCGCCGACAAGGCCGAGGCGCTGAAAGGCCCCGGTTACGGCATCCTGGCAGACCACGCCGACCATACCGCTTTCCGCCACAGCAGCGGCCCGGACGGCGACACCTTCGCCTCCCCGTCGCTCAGCCTGGAGGTCGCCCCGGCCCCGCCGCCGCATGTTCCCGGCATGAGCGAAAAATACTTCGCGCCCCAGCTCGCGCCGGTGGCGCTGCGGGTCAGGAACGCAACAGGCCAGACCATCCTCGACATGGCGGGCTGGGACATGGCCCCGACTACCGTTAGCGGAGAAAAAACTTACCAGGTCGGCGCGTCCTTCACCGCGCCTGTTGACGAGCACTATTACGGCATGGGCCAAAACCAGGAATCGACCGGGCCCCTCGACCTGCGCGGCCGCGTGATCGATTGCCAGCACTGGTACGACGCGCCGGCCGGCGAGTCGGTTTGCGTGCCATTCATGGTGTCGTCCAAGGGTTACGGCATCGTGTGGGACAATCCTTCGCCGACCCGCCTGCTGGCCGGCATCAACGGCCGCACCAGCCTGCAGTCCAAGGTGGGAGAACGCCTCAGCTTCTTCGTCATCACCGGCAAGACGCCCGAGGAAATCTATTCGGGCTATGCGCGCCTGACGGGCAAAACCCCGATCCCGCCCAAGGCCGCTTTCGGCCTGATCCAGTCCAAGGCGCGCTACGACAGCCAGCAGGAAGTGCTGCGGGTTGCCAAGACCTATCGCGAGAAGGGCTATCCTCTGGACATCATGGTGGTCGACTGGTTCTATTGGACCCGCATGGGCCAACTCGACATCGATCCGGCCCAGTTCCCCGATCCCGACGGCATGAACAAGCAGTTGCACGAACTTGGACTGCAATCGATCATCTCGATCTGGCCGCGCTTTGAAACGGCCAGCCGCTACTTCAACGAACTGGACGCCAAAGGCTACCTGCTCAAGGACAAGGACGGCAAAACGGTGGACGGCCTGCCTTTCCGTTCCGACCGCACCGGCGCGCTGATCGACGCCACCAATCCGGCCGCCCGCAAATGGTACTGGGAACACGCGCGCGACAACATCCTGGCGCATGGCTTCGACTATCCCTGGCTGGACGAAACCGAACCGGACCTGGTGCCCGACGGCTTCTTCTACTCGATCGGCTCCGGCGACCGCTACCACAACGTCTTCCCCCTGCTGCACGTCGAAGGCGTCGCCGACGGCATGCGAGCCTGGAAGCCCAACAAGCGGCGCCTGATCCTGTCGCGCGCGGCCTACCTTGGTTCGCAACGCACCGGAGCGCTGTTCTGGTCCTCCGACATCAATCCCAGTTGGGAGGCGCTGGCGCGCCAGATTCCGACCGGCCTGAACATGACCGCCTCCGGCATCGCCTACTGGGGCAACGACATCGGCGGCTGGCAATGGCTGCCGCAGACCACCCAGGCCACGCAGGCGCCGCTGCTCGATCCGTCCGGCGCACGCGACACGGTAGGCCAGAACTACGACTATCCCGAACTCTTCACGCGCTGGTTCCAGTACGGTACCTTCCTGCCTACCCTGCGCGTGCATGGCGACCGCAAGCACACCGAAATCTGGGAGTTCGGCAAGCCGGCCGAGGCGATTCTGGCGCGCTACGACCGCCTGCGCTATCAGTTGATTCCCTACATCTACAGCCAGGCCAAGCACACCTACGACAGCGGCGCGCCCTTCATGCGCCCGCTGTGGATGGACTTTCCGAGCGATCCGAACGTGGCCGATATCGGCACACAGTACATGTTCGGTTCAGCCTTCCTGGTGGCGCCTGTGACCGTCCAGGGCCAGACAGAAAAGGAAGTGTACCTGCCGGCAGGCAGCGACTGGTACGATTTCTGGACCAATGAGAAGCACGCCGGCGGCCGCTGGATCAAGGTGGCGGCGCCGATCGAGCGCATCCCGGTGTTCGTCAAGGCCGGCTCCATCGTGCCGCTCGGAAGCGACATCCAATCGACAGCAAGCAAGCAGGCAATCGCGGAGATCCGCGTCTATCCCGGCCAGAGCGGCGAGTTTGCGCTGTATGACGACGATGGCGTTTCCTACGACTACGAACAGGGCAAGGGCGCCCTCACCCGCCTGCAGTGGAGCGACGCGACGCACACCTTGAGCGTCAGCGGCGCCGACAAGGAGTTGACGCGCAGCGCGCAGCGCCTGCTCAAGGTCGTCGCCAAGTGAAGCGCGATGACCGGTTCAGGCTGCGCCGGCCGCAAGGCTTGACTTGCCGGTACGGCAGGGAACAGGGCTTCATGCGGCTGGAGGCCGATGGGAACCGCGCATCATCAAGCCCTCAAGCGCGCAATCGCGATACGCCCTTGAGGTGATGAAGCTCAGGCGGCCGCTTGCGCCATCGCCGCGGCCGCCACATGCTTCTGCACGAACTGCGCATGGTCCGGCATGCCTTCTACCGCGCGCGCAATGGCCTTGCGCAAATTCCAGAAGTGCGCATGCAATTGCCGGAAATCCGTCATGTCGACGAAGGGATCGTTGGATTTTGGCGTGATGCCGAGCCCCATCAAGATCGAAACGTGGGATGCCACGTTGAATCCTTGCGGGTCGTGGATGACGACGCGCCCGGTTTCCCGGAACAGGTCTATCTGATGGCGTAGCGTGTCGGGAATCGGCATATCGGCGCAATAGCGCCAAAACTCCGAATCATTCCGATTGGTGAGCTTGTAGTGCAGGATGATGAAGTCGCGCACGAATTCGTAGCGTTCCGAAATCAGGCGGTTGAATTCGGCCGCCAGTTCCGGACGAAAATCGCGGTCGGGGAAATACTGCACCAGCCAACCGACGGCACTTTCGATGATGTTGATGCTGGTCGACTCCAAGGGCTCAAGAAAGCCGCCCGACAGACCGATGGCAACGCAATTCTTGATCCAGGACTTGCGCCGGCGCCCCGCGGTGAACCGCAGTTGACGCGGCTCGCCTAACGCATCGCCGTCGAGCCCGTCGAGCAGGACGCGTGAAGCCTCGTCGTCGCTCGTGAATCCGTTGCAGTATACGTGCCCGTTGCCGGTTCTATGCTGCAGGGGAATGCGCCATGTCCAGCCCGCATTTCGGGCGGTCGAGGTGGTGTAAGGCGTAATCGACTCTTGCCTGGTGCAAGGCACCGCCAGAGCGCTATTGCACGGCAACATGGCACTCCAGTCGTCGTATCCGGCCTTGTAGACGTTCTCGATCAGCAAACCGCGGAAACCCGTGCAATCGACGAACAGGTCGCCCTCCACCCGTTGGCCGTCACGCAGCTTGACAGCGGTAATAAAACCGGTCTCGGCATGCTGTTCGACGTCGACGATGGTGCCTTCGACACGCCGCACGCCACGGTGCATTGCGTAGTCGCGGAGATAGGCGGCATAGAGCCCTGCATCGAAATGGAAAGCGTAGGAGAAGTCGTCCGTGACCCCGGGCATGCCGTCATGCGGCAGCATGAAGCGCTGCTGCCGTGCCATCATGGTCGTGACCGACCATTCCTCATAGGAAGGCATGTCCTTGAATTCGCGGGCGAGACGAAGCCAGTACATGTGGGGGGAGCGGTTTTCGATGGACGGGCCGAAGCCGCCGAAGCCATGAAAGAAGCGGTTACCGATATGACCCCAGTCCTTGAATTCGATGCCGAGCTTGAACGTCGCCTGCGTCTTCTTCACAAAATCGGCGCCGTCGATGCCTAGCGCAAGGTTGAAGTAGCGCAGGGTGGGCAGCGTTGCTTCCCCTACGCCAACCGTGCCGATTTCCGGCGATTCCACCAAAACGATCTCGCATGCCTTGCCAAGCCTGAGCGCCAGCGGCGCGGCCGTCATCCAGCCGGCGGTGCCGCCGCCTACGATGACAATTTTTCGAATGGACTTGTCGGACATGGCCATGATTCCCCTTGGTTGATTAGTGCCTTGGAAAGCTTGCCCCGGTATGGTACGCAGCGGTCACCGGACTTGAGCATAGCATCCTTGCGGGAAAAATCGCATTCATGGGTATAGTCTGCCAGCTTCTATTCCCGCAGAAACGCCGCTACCGGATTCAGTATGTACCCAACTTGACCTTGAGGACAACGGGGTTGCCCGTGAGGTTGATGCCGTAATCCACCTGATCGCCGTTCCAGTTGCGTTCCATGATCCATTTCCCTGTTCCGTCGAAGTGACCTTCTTCCACGCGCGCAAACATGGACGGCTTGCCGGCGTTGAGGCCGTCGCCCTCGAATCTCACGCGCGCATGCTGTCCCACGACGACAAATTCATTGTCGCCGATCTGCGCAATCGCGACGCCGCCGTTGAGATTTTCGCTGTCTTGCGGCGCGTCCTTGAGCGTAGCCAGCCAATCTTCGCCGCCGAACTGCCAGAACCCGTACCCAACCGTGGCTTTCCAGTTCTTGAGCAAGATGGTTTGCGAGGCGCGGTCGTCGCCTTCGGCGACACCGCGCGTGCGGCCTTCGAGCGCCCATTTCGCCCAAAGGGGGGCCATCGGGCGGAACGCGGCATATATTTTGCCGAAGGGCTCGACCATGGTCTTGTCTTTCGCCTTCGATCCGAGCGGAAAATTGCTGTAGTCGGCATAGTCGAGGCCGAAAGGCGATATCCCCAGCGAACCGCGTCCCAATATCTGGTAGACGTAGCGCGCGTAAACAGCGGCGTTACTCATCTCGGGGACGAACAAGGCATTGTCGCCGCGCTGAAAACGATCCAGGTTCGCAGCGACCACGGCCGATTGCGGCGCATAAAGATCCGGGCCGATGATATCTATGTGCGGAGCGACGGCCTTGTAGATGTCGATCACATCATAGGTGGGGCCGCCGCTGGCGAAATTTTTGTTCCACGGCGCCAGCGGCGCCAATGGATCGCGCAGCGCATTGTTCATATACATCGGAAGGTCATAGGCGGCACGTCCCGCCTTGGCGATTTCCTCGACGTACCGCGCAATGGCCCACGCATGGAAATATTCGCCGGCATAGTCGCCATATACTTCGGGCCACGTTCCGGAAGCTGCCTTGGGAACCGGGGCCCGCTTGTGTTCGAGAACCGCCTGCGGCACCTTGCTGTTGAAGGCCGCTTCCGCTTTGGGGCCGAAATCGCGCACGTAGCCGTAAGTGCCCGCCTCGTTCTCGACCTGCATCATGATGACGGTATGGTTTTTTTCGTCGATCTTCCTGATGTGGCTCATCAACGCGACGAAAGCCCTTTTGTCGGCCTTGAGCGTTTCCTCTCCGAACGGCGAGAGGCAATAGGTCAGCTTGCCGCTTTCGTCGATCATGCGCGGAAAGCGTCCGTTGTCGAACTTCACCCATTCCGGAACGTATTGGGGATTCGTGTTTTTCCAAGTGCCGAACCAAAGCAGCACGAGGTGCACCTTATTGCGGCGCGCCTGCTCTACCAGCGTATCGACGTAATTGAAGTCGAACCTGCCTTCGGCCGGCTCGATCTGTTCCCAGGCGACAGGAATCTCCAGCGTATTGGCGTGCGCATCCGCAATCGCCGGCCAAACCTGCTTGAGCGCTTCGGGATAATTGCTTGAATTGTGCGCCTGTGCGCCAAGTATGGTGTACGGTTCGCCGTCGACGACGAGCGCGGTGCGACCGTTTTCCTTGACGAAGTGGGGAATCGCGGCAATTTGCCCGGATTCTGTCGATGTATTGAGCGTCCCGGTCTGGGCGGCGGAAAAAATCGGTGCGGCCAGACACAGGATCGTAAGGAGGCGATGGGAAACGCTCTTCAAGTGGATCCTCGTAAAGATTCGATTGAGGCTGAAACCTCTCGCGGCCGAACTTCCGGCCGCAAGAGGAAAGCCCATTGGAGCTTACTCGAAAGAGTAGCGCGCCTGCAAGGTGTAACGCGGTCCGGTGTAGTTCGCGGAGCGTTCCATCATGCCGATGCCCTGCTGCATGTACTGCCTGTAAATCGCAGAGTTGATGTTTTGCCCTTCGAAACCAATACCGAAGTTGTCGGTGACGTTGTAGTGAATACCCAAGTCAAGCTGCCCGTACGACCCGCCCCAGGTCGGCAACGCATAATTCACCGAATAGGGCTTGAGATAGTTCGGGCTGGTCGGGTTCTGGTCGATGCCGTCGCCGTAGGCGGTCCCAAATGCGTTGACCGCCTGCAGATACTGAGACCGCCAGCTATACGCCAGTCGCGCCGACCACGGCCCCTTGTCGTACAACAACGCCAGGTTCATGGCGTTCTTCGACACGCCGGTCATCGGCGGCCGGCTGCCGTTGAGGAGCCGCCCACTCGTGTCGCAGCCATACAGGTTGGTGGCAAGGCTTGCGTTCAGCGTGCCCGAGGGGGTGCACCATTGGCCGAAAGACCCTGGCACATTCAAGTCCATGTGGCTGTCGATGTAGGTATAGTTGGCCGACACGCCGATGCCGGAGAATGCTCCAGGCAGCTTGTCGAAATATTGCTGGTATCCCAACTCGAGACCATGCGCATTGCCGCTCGCCCCGTTGACCGGCCCCGTGATCAGGAAGTCATGCGGCTGCCCGCTCGTGTCGTTTAGCGTGACGTAGGTCGTCCTGCCGATGATGATGTCCTTGAGCTGCTTGTTGAACAATGCCAGCGTCAGCGAACTGCTCTTTCCGAAGTAATATTCCGCCGTTATGTCGAAATTGTTCGACAAAGTCGGCTTGAGCATCGGATTCCCGTTTTCCGAACCGGTGAAGGTAACCGCGTCGAGAACCGGTTGCTTCGTTACCGGGTCGGTATGCGAAGTCACGTTCTCGCTCAGCGTCGAAAAAGCCTGCATCTGATAGAAGTCCGGCCGCGTCATCCCCTTCGAGGCAGCAAAGCGGAATTGCAGCTCGTCGCTGGCCTTCATGCGCAGATTCAGGCTGGGCAATATATTCGTGTAGCTGTTCGAGAAGGATTGCAGGCTGGATTGCCCCGGGATAGTCGGCACCCCCGCTATCTGGCCGGTTGACGGCGGAGTCGGCGGGGTGAAGTTCGTGTATCCCGCCGCGATCATGTCCGTATGCACGAGGCGCACGCCTACATTTCCGTCCACCGGGTACGGCAGCTGCTGATCGTCGAAACGGAGCTGGGCATAGGCGGCGTGCGTGTGTTCGTCCTGCTGGTTGGTGCCGTCGATTGTGCCAAAGGGGGAAGGCGACCAGTTTTCACACGTGTTGCCGTTATTACATAGCATGTTGGGATAGGTGTGCAGCAAGCTGAAGCCTGCAGGAGTGCCATTGACACCGCCGGCCAGCAAGGACATGCTCGGCACCACAATCGGCGCCGGCATCGGAAGCTTGCCGCCGAAGAAATTGTTGAACGTGTGCACGCTGGTATTGCCCGAGAAGCGCGGATCACTCAAATAGGCGAAGTTGCTCAGCGGCTGCCACGTATTGCCGACTTCCCACGGTTGCGTGATCGCCGTCCACGCGTAACCGCTGGGCGTGGACATCGTGTCCGCGTGGCGGTTGGTCGTACGCAGGCCGAAACGCAGGTCGGTGAGCACGGGGTTATCGAAGGTGTACTTGGCATCGATGCGCGCCGCGTTGAGCGTGCCGACGGCCTGGTCCCTATGCTCCTGGGTGAAACCCCAGTAGTAGTTGGACGGATCCGCCAAGTAAGCCTCGTCGGCCTGGCTGAAGGTGAAGTTCGCCGGCGATGCCCCCAGGTTCACGCCCTGCTCGGGCGTGGACCCGCCCATGCCGATCGTATTGTCGTAACCAGCCGAGGTCGCCCGGGTATGCTGCAGGTCCGCCTTGAAAGTCCAGCTTTCCGAAGCCCGCCACACCGCGTTCCACGAAAGATCGCTCGTCTCCGAAGTGCGACCCGAGATGCGCGAGTCGGTGCCGAAACCGAGGCCGCCGTCCTTCGGATCGCTCAAAGTTCCGGTCAACAGCGCGCCGTTCGGGGCGAAGGTGGCGCCGGGAGCCAGCTGGATGTTGGCCGGATTCGCCGTGACGAAGTACGCGTTCTCCGTCGTCGTCATCTGATACTTCGATTTGAAATAGGTCAACCCGGACGAGACATCGTGGTTGCGCCACTGCAGCGCGCCGTACAGGCCGTCGCGGGTACGGTCGAAGTCATTATCGGAATACGAAGCACCCGTTGAAACCCAGCGCGCCTGGCCGCTGGTGTCGCCGGTCACGGCATCGGTGCGCGGAAAGTAGGGTGAGACGGTCACGCTGTTTGCGCGCGTGGCGATCTTCGAATGGGCGATGTCGATCAGCGCACCGAATTTGCCAAGCCCGGTATCCCAGCGATCCGACAGCATGCCGGAGAACGAGGGCTCAGGCGGACCGCCGCGCAAGTCCATGCGCGACTCTTCGATCGAGAAGGCGCCCCTCGGCCCTTTAAAGTCGAACGGCATCGCGGTGCGCAAATTCACCAGCCCGCCGATTCCTCCCTCGATCTGTTCCGCGGACGGGTTCTTGTAGACGTCCACTCCGGCCATCAATTCCGGCGGCACGTCCTCGAAGCTCAACGCCCGCCCGCCGTTGGCGGAGAACGAATCGCGGCCATTCAGTTCCGAGCGCACATAGCTCATACCGCGGATCGACACGCCGGTGCCTTCGGCAGCGAAATGCTCGATACCGTCGCCCACGCCCTGTTGCGGATCGGCCCGGTTCAGCGTCCGGTCGATGGTGACGCCCACGACACGCTGAAGGACTTCGGTCATCGACTTGTCGGGCAGTTTGCCGATATCCTCCGCAACGACCGAATCGACAATTTCGTCGGCGTTTTTCTTGATGTTCCGGGCCGATTCCAACGCCGCGCGCTGGCCCGTAACCACAACCTGCGCCGCCTGGTCGGCGGGAGCCGGCGCGTTGTTGTCCGCGGCGGTCTGTCCATGTGCCGCACCGCTTGCCATCAGGATAACCTGTACAACTCCGGCGGCGATTGCGGTTTGCTTAAATTTTACGAAGTGCTTCAATTTCGTTATCTCCTCTCTATCTTTCACAAAGACAAGGCCATTCTTCAGTTGCGATCGTCGATTCGCGTCGCACGAACGATCACGTTGGTGCCGATGGCAATTTGACGGATAGGGAAACCACAGCCCTGCCGTAGAGAGGACTTCATGGATTGTCTCCGTCGTTTTTCTAATGCCGTTCGGCAGTTCTTCTTATAGCTTGACTGCGCAATGCGACGATTTCATTTTGCTTGGGCCAATCGGCAGGCGCAATTGTCAAAATTCACAATCTGAGAAATGAAATTCAGCATGTGCGAATACCATGGAAGCAAGCCGGACCCGCAACGCGAGGATTCGCCTGCCATATCGCTGCATCTACCGGCATTTATCAAGGCAGCAACGCGCGATGCAGGTAGCTGCCATGCGACGGAAGGCGCCCGACGATGGCCGCAATGGCGTCGCGACGCTGAAGCAGCAGTCGCCGGGCAGCGTCGCGCGGAAGCTCCTGCAGCACCGGGTCCGTCCGCGTCGGCCAATTCTCCATGCCGGCATGGATCGCGAGCCAGCTTGTCGTATCGAATCCCTCCTCGTCGTATGCGACGAGAGAACCGCATTCGCGCCATGCATGCAATTTGAAAGCCAGCGTTTCCGGCAGCTCCATTCGTGCCATGTCGCGCCACAGTTGGCTGTCGTCACGCGCAGTCAGGCAATAATGCAGGATGATGAAGTCGCGTATGCGTGCGTATTGCCGCACCGCGCCGGTGTTGTAGGCCGCCACCGCCTCGCTGTCGACCGGCATGCCGCTCCCCAGCAAGCGCATCAGCCTTCCCAAGCCGCTCTGGATGAGAAAGATACTGGTCGACTCCAGCGGCTCCAGAAACCCGGAAGACAGCCCCAGTGCGAGGACATTACGCACCCACAAGCGCGCGCGATGACCCGAGGTAAACCGCAGCAGGCGCGGCTCGGCGAGAGGCTTGCCGTCCAATTGCTCAAGCAACTGCTCGCGCGCGCGTTCTTCGTCGATGTAGCCACTCGCAAAGACATGCCCGTGACCGGTACGATTCTGCAAGGGAATGCGCCAAGCCCAGCCCGCCTCCAGCGCTGTGGCGCGGGTATATGGCGCAATATCCCCCTGATCGCCCCCGGTGCGCTCGCACGGGCACGCCCAGGCACGATCCACAGGCAGCCAATGGCTGAAATCAACAAAAGGCTCCCCCAACGTACGGCCGAGCAACAGCGAACCGAACCCCGAGCAATCGACGAAGAAATCGCCTGCAACCTCGCGGCCGTCGGCCAATCGCAGGCTCTTGACGCCGCCGTCTTCGCTGCGCGCGATGTCGACGATCTTTCCTTCGGTGCGGCGCGCACCGCGGGACAGCGCCAGCTTGCGCAGAAAGTCCGCGTAGAGCGCGGCGTCAAAGTGATAGGCATACTTGAACGGAGTGCCGCCATTGCCCTCGGCCGGAACGCAAAAGCGCCCTTGCATCGCCATCGCCGTGGGCAGGCACAGTTCGCCCAACGCGCCCGGTCCCTCCGCCAGGCGCCGGTACTGCCCCCAGAGGGATTGAGGCCCGCTTAGCGCGGCGAAATCGCCAAAGGTATGAAAGTAACTCCCGCCCCGCTTATGCCAGTCGCGAAACTCGATGCCGAGTTTGAAGGTACCTTGCGTTGCGCGCAAAAAGTCCAGTTCGTCGATGCCGACGAGGCGGTTGTAGTCGCGGATGGACGGGAACGTCGCCTCGCCGACACCGACAATGCCGATGTCGTCGGATTCGATCACTTCCACCGTCTTTCCTGGCAACCCGGTGACCAGGGCCAGCGCGCTCATCCATCCGGCGGTGCCGCCGCCTACGACGACGATACGGTCGAATGCCAGAGAGCCGTTCAAGGGATTCATCGCTTCTTCCTTCTTGTCAAGACCGCCGGAAAAACCTTCCGCCGCCACGCTTCTGTCCGCCCGCCGAACCGCTGTTCGAATCCCGATAAAAAAAGAGGCAGCCGAAGCTGCCCTAATCCGCCAAACACGGCAGAGGAGACATAACCGCTACTGTGCGATTCGCAAATTCACCGGGAACAGCAAGCCCTGATTTCATGACATGCCAACACGCTGCAGTCGCCGTCATCAGAAACGAAGACGATTCCATCGACGCGGATCGATGCCGCCTTTCGGCAGCGCGATACGACGTCACGTATAGATTTTGCGAGCCAACCCAAGGGGCGGCAATTGCAATAATCGTCAATTCGGAAAATGAAATTGATCAGCTCGCGGTGATTTTGGCGTCCTCTCCCTTTGCGGAATCGGCTCTATGAATCTGTTTGATATCCGCAAGCGGCCACGTTTCGCCGAGATCAGCACATGGACAATGCCGTGACCTCTGCAGCGCTCAGGGCCCCCGCGTAGATGCGGAAGTCCTGCAGGCGGCCGTCGAACGCCGGATGTGCCCAGTTTCGCCCCAGGAAGGCCACCTGGTCACCCACCTGGCGCGGCGACAGCGTCATGGTGTCAGCACTCCCCACCTCAATGCCATCGACGTAGAGCCGACCCGTCGTGCCCTCCTGCGTGTACGCCACATGAACCCAGCGCCTCGTGGGCAAAGCACTGGATCCTTCCACCGCACGTATATCGTTTCCGGTTGCGCCGAATAATCCGAATCGCAATACGCCCCGACCACCGCTCTGAGGAGCAATGAAGAGGGCGGAATTGGCATCGGTCCCGGCGAACAGGATGCATGTGTCCCAGTGCAGCCCATTGGCATAGGCCCACACGGATACTGTGAAGTCGTCCAGGTTGCTGAACAGGCCCGCCGGCAGTTGTATGCCCGCTGACTTGCCATCGAACACCGGGGCCTTATCCTTGTGGCGCCCTTCGCCCCAGCTCACACCGGCCAGCAGCGTGCCCTCCACGCCGGTCGTAGTGCCATCCGGGTTCCTCAGCGCGCCAACGGCGGCCGTGCCGGTCGAGCCGCCAAGCGGCATGCGGAAGCGCAATTCGGCAGGGGTCGCGACGCGAACCTTATTGGAGCCGGTACGCGGCGCGCCGGGCCCTTGCGCCATGATCTGGTAGAACCAAATGCCAGCAGACGGCGTATCGGTGTAGGTGAGCAATTGATCCGCTGCCACCGTGGCCACCGGGGTGAACGGCCCATCGGCCGACACGCCGCGCTGCACCACATAAGAAGTCGCTCCCACACTCCCCCACCACGACAGCAGCACACGGCCGTCATTCACATAACCCGTGAGGCCGGACGGCGGCTTCATCGGCCCGGCATACGGTACGCGACGATGGATCAGCGTCGGCCACCAGATGTCGTCGCTGCTGCCGCCGTACTTCGCCTCGCAGTACGGCACCATGCGCGCGACGTTCGGTGCCGCGATGCCCAGGCGGTTGACATAGTGGTTGAACATCGGCTCCCAGCAGTTGCGTCCGAACCCGGGGACGCCCTGGCTCACTTCCGTCCATTGGCTGGTGTGCGGCTGGGTCGGGTTCTGCTCAGGCACGTAGGGCATGGCGTAGGGCTTACCGTTCTCGTCCTGCAGGTTGGTCCGCGCCACGTACTCGGCGGCCGAGAGGAAGCGGTTGTTGTATAGACCGTAGAGGTCGTCACCCTGGTTCCAGGCCATTTCCATCACGTCGCCGCCCAGCGACATGCCCAGCGTCGCATGGCCTTGGTCGCGGCCGCTCTCCTCCCATTGCCCGAAGTGCCCGGGGTGCACGTAGTACACGCCGTGCAGGGCCGAGCCGTTACCGAAGTTCCTGAGCTTGCCGCGGTTGTTGGCGGCGTACGCATCGCAGGCCTGCCAGTACAGATCGGCGTTGTCACAGAAGATGCCGATGGCCATGGCACCGACCATGGAGGCCATGTCCCAGTTGGCGTGGGATCCGATCCGGCCGTCGCTGAGGAACCACGACGAGATGGGCGCAAACACTGTCATCAGCATGTTCTGGAAGCGCTGGAGCTTTTCCGGCGCCCAGCCAGGGTAGGTGCGCAGGATCTCGCCGATCTGCGCGAGCTGGTGGCCCTGCATACCCGCCATCAGGATGAATGTGTGGTCGTCATGCGCCGTCGAACCCGGAGGGACGGTACCCACCACTTTCAGCGTCTCCGCCCAGGCGTCCAGGAACTCCGCCGCCTTGTCGGCATAGCGGTTGTCCTGCGGGTCGGACAGCTTCCAGCGAAGCACCAGGGACCAGGCACGCCAGATGTCGACGTACAGATTGTTCTTGCTTCCATCCGCCCGGTAAACGGCCGCCAACGGGTAAGGTTTGGTGTCCAGGGTGGACATTCTATCGATGCACAGCTTGTTCCACCAGTCCGTCCACGGTTGCTGGCCGGTCTTGATCAACTCGCGGATGCGCTCGAAATCCGGTTCCGTAACCAGCCCCCCCGGATGGCGGAACACTTTGCTCCCGCCAGGGGAACTGGCGGCAGTTTTTTCTGTGGAACGGGCAGCAATTCTTTCTGTAGACGGGCCGCTGGCGCCGCTGCTTCCCCCACACCCTGGCAAAAGCGGCGCAGCAACGAGCGCACATAGGCCCAAGGTTGCAGCACGCCTGGTCTGATCGACCGGCTTTGCATTGCCTTCATGCTCCATGATTACCTGTTGTTTTTTCACTTCTGTGCTCCAACGATGTTAATGATGCACGGCGAGATATTGCCGGAACAAGCTTCCATGCTCGACAAGACCGGCACAGCGGCAAAATCGGTTCTAGCAAACATGGGAGCCTTCCTATTCAAAAGAAAAAACTTGCCAGGTCCAGCGCCGCGAGCTTTCCCCGAGGTCGCGATTTCGATAATGAGCCCGCTACTTTTCGCCTTGAACGCTTGCTGCTTGCAGGTGCGGAAAAATGTAACATTTATCGTCGTCGGACTGTAACATTTGCTTTCGGCTCGCCATACCCGACATTTGTCGGGTAAGCGCGCCCATGGGAATCCGCTACCATCGGGGCCTAGGAGTCTGCGCGGCAGAACGAGTCGAAGCGAAATGGGTGGGAAAAGAGCCCAATTTGGCCTCGCTTTTGAGGACTGTAGCCGTAGCTACAGCCGGAAAAACGGGGGCAAAGTGGGACTTTTCTCCATCCATTGCA
>DASVLJ010000017.1:0-40604 GCA_036384915.1 Burkholderiaceae bacterium | reverse complement strand
GTTGGCACTGCCGCTGCTGGTTTGGCTCGTGCTGGTCTGTACCGCCGAACTGATCAACCCCGGGTTGTAGTTCGTCGTCTGCGTCGTCGTCACCCCTGCCGCTGAAGTGTTGGGCGCCGGGCTGTAGTTGGTCGTCGTCGTAGTCGTGGTCGACGTCGACGCTGTGTTCAAGTTGGCGGTGGCCGTCTGCGCGCCCGTGTTCGACGTGGGCGCCGCATTGAGGTTTGCCGTTTCGGTCGTGCCCTGCGTCTGGCTGGTCGTGGCCGTAATGCCCGCTTGGCCGACGCTGGTGGCATAACTCGTGGTTTGCGTCACCTCCCCTGCTCCGTTGCGGGTCGTTTTCGTGAAATAGCCATCGGCATCGAGCTTGCCGATCTGGAGGTTGTCGCTGTCGTAATAGTAGAACGTGGTGCGATCCTGCGCCGTCGCGGCCGGAGCCAGCATCACGAAGGCGGCATAGTTGACGCTCGGGCTGGCGCCCAAGCTCTGCAGTTGCGCCGATGTAAGCGCCGTGGCATAGGCCGTCGTGCTGATAACATTCCCGACACCATCGTAGTTGGTTTGCGTCACGTCGCCCACGGCATCGACCGTATAAGCCAGGCGCCCTGCGTTATCGTAGATGTTCCAGCTGGTGCTGTACACCGTGTTGCCGTTCAGGAGGCTGGCCAGACTGGGCTTGGCCGGCTGGCCGCTGCTGTCGACCAACAAGCTGGTGTTGACCAGGTTGGTGTATTGCACCACCGAGCTGACCTGGTTATCGGCGTTGTAGTTGGTCTGGGTCAGTTGGCCCGTGGCATTGATGCTGGCGATCTGCCTGCCGTCGGCATCGTAGAGGTAGTAGCTGCTGTTGCCTTGCGGGTCGGTGCTCATGAGCAGATGGCCGTCGGCATCGTAGGCGTTGCTGCTGGTCAGCACGCCGTTGCTGCCGATATTGCTGCCCGATTGCGTCACGCTGGTGAGTTCGCCTTCGGCGTCGAAGCTCGACAGCGTGACCAGACCGCCGGCGCTGGTGACGCTGATGCTGGCGCTGTTGCCGAGGCTGCTGCCGGTATCGTTGTAGGCGGTGACGATGCTGTTGTGGTTGGCGTCAAGCTTGCCGGTCTGCCGGTTCAAGCCGTCGTAGGTGTAGCTGGTCTGGTGGTTGGCGTCGCCGTCGACGGTCGTCAGCAAGTTGCCGGCCTGGTCGTAGACGTAGGTAACGGTATTGGCGCCGCTGGTGGCGCCCGCACTGGAAATGCCGGTGTAGGTGGTGCTGCTGCGCAATTGGCTGCGCAGGTCGTATTGGTAGTCGGTGCGCTGGCTTTGCGCGACTGTTGCTGTCGAGGCGACCCAGGCGTTGAGTTGCGCCAGGGTCGGCTGGCTGGTCGCGCTCAGACCGCTCATCGGATAAAAGTCGCCGGCATAATCAATCGTGGACGCAAGGTCACCGCCGCCCAGTCCCGTGGTGGCGTTGTAGGTGCCGTAGTTGTAGAGATGCTGCGTGACCCGTCCCTGCGCGCTGACGGTATAGGCCAGTTGGTCGTTGCTGTCGTAGAGGTAATAGGTGGTTTCCGCGCCCGAGGCGGACGTGGAGCCCTGTGCCGCGACGGTGTATGCCGTCTTGCTGGTCATCAGGTTGCTGCTGTTGTAGGTGTAGGTGACAGTGTCGCCCAGGGGGTCGACCCGGCTCAGCAGGTTGCCGTTGCCGTCGTAACTGTAGGCCGAGGTGTTGCCTTGGCCGTCGGTCGCGGTCTTGACTTCGCCGTTGGGGTAATAGGTATAGCTGGCTGTGGGCGCCACGCCGCCCACGGCCGGAGGGGCGACGTTGGTCAGCCGCCCTTGTCCGTCGAAGGTATAGGTCGTGGTGTTGCCGTTGGGGTCGGTGACGCTGGTGTGGGTCGTGTCGAGATAGTTGAAGGTGGTCTTGCGACCCAGTGCGTCGGTGACGCTTTGCACGTTTTGCTGGCCGTTGACCTGGATATAGCTGAAATTGAGCTGCGAACCGTCTTTCTGGGTGACGCTGGAGATGAGGCTGGTGCTGCCGACGTAGGTGTAGTTGGTCCAGTAGGTGTTGCCGTCGGTGGTGCTGTTGTCGCCCGGGCTGAGGTCGACCGTGACATTGGACAGGCGCCCTTGCGTATCGTAGTTGTAGTAGACGCGTGTGTTCTTGACGCCGCCGGCGAGGTAGTCGGTAACCTGCGCCAGCTGGTTGCTGCTGTTATAGCCGTATTGGACACTTTCCCCCGACGCATCGGTGACGGAGGCGAGCAAGGCGCCGTTGTAGGCATAGGTCAGCGTGTTGCCGCTGGTGTCGCTCGCCGTGGCGATGTACCCGGTGCTGCCGTTGTAGGTTTCGGTGGCATTGGTGCTGCCGTTGGTCCAGGTCCAGGTGCCGGTGGTGCCGTTGTAGGACAAGGTGTCGTTGGTCCCCGATCCTTCCCGGCCGACGTAGACGCCGTTGCTGTAGGTATAGACCACGGCATTGCCGTCGCCATCGGTGCGGGTGATGGTGCTGCCTGCCGTATTGACCGTGCCCGTCAAGCCGCCGACGGTCTTGATGATGCTCATGCTCCACGCCAGGCCGTTACCTTCGTTCAGGCTCCCTTGCGAGTTGTAGGTGCGGATCGAATCGATGTCCAGACCCTGCCCTACCAAGGTGTCGTCACTGGTTTGGAGAACAAGATTGCCGTTGGCGACATTGACGACGGCTTCCTCGCCGGTCGCCCCATTCGCGGCTTGGCCGAGCAAGCCGTTTTTGCCTAGCACGCCCGCAGACGTATTCAACAGACCGAGACTATCTCCACTGACGATGGCAACCATGCTGTATTCCTAACCTGAGCTTAAATATCTATTAAAAGCAACAATTCGCGCAAAATGATCGGATTAAAATTAAAAACAGCAACAATATTGCCGTTTCGGTTCACCCAATCAGCGCCTTCGAGAATGTATCCTCGGGTTTTGGAATTTGTTTAGGGTTTTTTGAAGATTTTTTTGCGAACCAAGTCGCGATCTTACATAGGAGCAATGATTATCGTCGTGCCAGCCACGGCTACCTGCTGTAATCCCCCCCCTCAAAATCAACCGGGGGAGTTGTCATTTCAGTCTTGGGAAAATGGCTGCTTAAGAGTAAGCGGGTAAAAGTACACGCCGAAAGCAAAAAGCCCCAGAACTGAGGCCTTTGGAGAGCTTAGGAACTCGCCTAAGCCATTAAATAATTGGCGGAGAGGGTCGGATTCGAACCGACGGTACGGTATAACCGTACACTGGATTTCGAGTCCAGCGCATTCGACCACTCTGCCACCTCTCCTGCTACGGTCGTTTCTTTTGCAGACCATGCTGCAAAGCATGAAATTATAGCAGAAGCTTTTTTATTATGGAAGCCTGTTTGTCTATCCATTGCTTCAATCATGCGGCCCGGTAATTACGTGTCGGTCGTTTGATGCGGAGAAGCGGGGTTTCGTTCAGAAAGTTTCTCGAAATCATCATTCTGTCATATTTCATCGATACCATTCCTAGCTTGAGGAAATCCCCACGAAGGTGTTTGTGCGCTCTTTATCCGTGGCCAGGCCGTCGTTCTCCGAGCCCCTGGCAATTGTGCCCGCCATCATGCAGACTGACGACAGGAACGCCATGTTGCATAACAAGCTACATGAGAGACTACAGGAGATTATGGAACGGCGCCAGTTGGGCGCCCTGTTCCAGCCTATCGTCAACATGCAAAGCGGCGAGATCGTCGGCTTCGAAGGCTTGATCCGCGGCCCCTCCGACAGCCCTCTGCATTCCCCGCTCAACCTGTTCAAAGTGGCCACCTCGGCCGGCGTGATGACCGAAGTCGAGCACCTGTGCCGCCGCGTCGTGCTCGAGCGTTTTGCCGAACTGGCGCTGCCGGGCAAGCTGTTCCTGAACGTCAGCCCCGAGTGTCTGCTACATCCCGCCAACAAGCAAGGCGAGACGCTCGGCTTCATCCACCAGCTCGGCATCAATCCCGAGCGCGTCATCATTGAATTGACCGAGAGCCAGCCGACCTACGATTACGAGTTGCTGCTCGAAGCCGTGACGCATTACCGCGAAATGGGTTTCCGCATCGCCATCGACGATCTCGGCGAAGGCTTTTCCAGCCTGCGCCTGTGGTCCGAACTGCGGCCCGAATACGTCAAGATCGACATGCACTTCATCCAGGGCATCAACCAGGACCCGGTGAAGCTGCAATTCGTCCGTTCGATCCAGGAAATCGCCAAGAAGTCCGGCACCACCGTGATCGCCGAAGGCATCGAGACCAAGTCCGAACTGCTGCTGATCCGCGACCTCGGCGTGGCACTAGGCCAAGGCTACCATCTCGGCCGTCCGCAAGCCGTGCCGGCCACGGCATTGCAGCCGGCAGTCGAAGCGCAATTGCGGCGCAACAGTGTGGCGCTTTATCCCCAGGAAGCGCCGCATCCGGGACAGACCGCCGGCCGCCTGCTGCGTCAGGTACCGATGGTGACGCCGGCGATGAACAACAACCAGGTGTACGAACTGTTCGTCGCCACGCCCGATTTGCAGATCGTGCCCGTGGTAAGCGGCGACACGCCACTGGGAGTGCTCACGCGCGCCGTGCTGCTGGACCGCTTCGCCCGCCCCTACCTGCGCGAACTGTATGGCAAGAAGCCGTGCACGCTGTTCATGGACGACAAGCCCATGATCACCGACAGGAACACCAGCCTCCAGGAATTGAGCAAGACCATCGTCGATGCCGACCGTCATCACCTGTTCAACGGTTTCATCATCACCGATGCCGGCCGCTACCTCGGCATGGGCACCGGCCACGATCTGATGCGCGAAATCACCGAGATGCAGATCAATGCGGCGCGCTATGCCAATCCGCTGACGCTGTTGCCAGGCAACGTGCCGCTGAACGAGCATATCGAGCGCTTGCTGCAAAGCGACGTAGGCTTCGTCGCCTGCTACGCCGACATCGACCACTTCAAGCCCTACAACGACGTCTACGGCTACCGCAAGGGCGACGACGTGCTGCAGATGACGAGCAGGCTGCTGATGGCGCATGCCGACCCGGACCAGGATTTCGTCGGCCACATCGGCGGCGACGATTTCATCATCCTGTTCCAGAGCGACGACTGGGAAGCGCGCTGCCAGACCATACTCGATGCATTCCCCGGTTGCGTGACCCAGCATTTGAACGAAACCGACGTGAAAGCCGGCGGCTATGTCAGCGAAGACCGGCGCGGCAACCAGGTGTTCCACCCGCTGTTGAGCCTGTCGCTGGGCGTGGTGCGCGTGGAAGCGGGGCAATACGAATCGCATCACCAGATCGCCGCTGCAGCGGCCGATGCGAAAAAGCAATCCAAGAAATTGAACGGCAACAGCCTATTCGTCGAGCGGCGCAATGCGCCGGCGACGAGAGACGAGTCCCAGCTCAGACTGGTGACAGTTTAGTGATGCCGCCCATGTAAGGATGCAGCACGGCGGGAATCTCGATGCTGCCGTCGGCCTGCTGGTAATTTTCCAGGATCGCCACCAGGGTTCGGCCCACGGCCAGGCCGGAACCGTTCAGCGTATGCAGCAATTCGGGCTTGCCGGCGGCGTTGCGGAAGCGCGCCTGCATGCGGCGCGCCTGGAAGGCCTCGACGTTCGACAACGACGAAATTTCACGGTAGGTGTTTTGCGCCGGCAGCCACACTTCCAGGTCGTACGTCTTGGCCGCGGCAAAACCCATGTCGCCCGTGCACAAGGCCATCACGCGGTAAGGCAGGCCGAGCTTCTGCAGGATCGCCTCGGCGTGGCCGACCATTTCTTCCAGCGCCTCGTAAGACTTTTCCGGATGCACGATCTGCACCATCTCGACCTTGTCGAACTGGTGCTGGCGTATCATGCCGCGCGTGTCGCGCCCGGCGCTGCCGGCTTCCGAGCGGAAGCAAGGCGTGTGCGCCGTCAACTTCAGGGGCAGAGATTCCATCGCCACGATCTCGTCGCGCACGAAATTGGTCAGCGACACTTCCGAAGTCGGGATCAGGTACAGCGCCTCGCCCGTGCCCTCCTGGCCGCCCTTCTTGACGGCGAACAGGTCGGCTTCGAACTTGGGCAACTGGCTCGTCCCGCGTAGCGAATCGGCATTGACGATGTAAGGCGTGTAGCACTCGGTATAGCCGTGCTGCGCGGTGTGCGTATCGAGCATGAATTGCGCCAGCGCGCGGTGCAGGCGTGCAATGCCGCCCTTCATCACCGAGAAGCGCGAGCCCGACAGCTTGACCGCGGTTTCAAAATCGAGGCCGAGCGGCGCGCCGAGATCGGTATGGTCCTTGACGGCGAAATCGAACTGGCGCGGCGTGCCGACCTTGCGTACTTCCACGTTGCCGGTCTCATCTTCGCCCACGGGTGCTGAATCATGCGGCAGGTTAGGCACCGCCATCATGAAATCGGACAATTGCGCCTGCACTTCGGTCAGACGTGCGGCCGAGCTCGTCAGTTCGTCGGCTATGCTGTTGGCTTCGGCCATCTGCGCCGATGCATCCTCTCCCTTGCCCTTCAACATGCCGATCTGCTTAGCCAGCGTATTGCGCTTGCTTTGCAGCTCTTCGGTGCGCGTCTGGATCTGCTTGCGTTCGCCTTCAAGCGCGTTGAAGGTGGCGACGTCGAGCGCATAGCCGCGCTTGGCCAGACGGGCGGCAACAGTGGCGATATCTTTGCGTAGGAGTTGAATGTCGTTCATTGGGATGCTGAATAAGGCGCAAAAGACGCATTGTAACAAGGAAAGAAGCCGATTCTGCGATTCCTGGCGAACCCTTGCTCCTGGCGAAGCGCATCTTCCGGCTCGATGCCGCACAAGGCAACCCATGGGCTTGGCCGAAGGGCCTGGAGAACGACGATAAGCGGCTATTCGCCATGGACAGGGATGCGCCCGCCGCCAAGCCGATTCAAACAGCCCCGCGGGCCAATTGATCAACCAGTTGTTCGACCAGCCTGCGCTGATCCGGTGAAAGGCGCATGATGCGCGAGGCAAGCCCTTTGATCTCGGCCGCCGTGCCGGCCGGCCGTTTGTCGGCGTCGTAGCGCGCCGCTTTTTCACGCACCTGCGAATCGCGTCCCGGCGTGGCCGGGCGGTAAGGCCTGGCGTCGCGCGGCAAGGTGGAAAAATACTCCAGCGGCTTGCCGGCCAAGCTCGCCAGCTTTTCCAGGTTTCGCTTGTCGATGCGGCCCGTGGACTTCCAGCTCGACACCGCCTGCGACGTGACGCCGCACAGTTCGGCGATTTCCTTGCCCGAAAAGCCGCTGTCTTTCATGGCACGCGCGATCAGCAAGGCCAAGGCCTGGTTGCCCTCTTGCTCGCCTGTTCGTTTCTTTGCCATGCCGCGATTGTCGGCGATGGCATTGCATTCAATCAATGCTTGTTTATTGAGTTAAATAAAGTAATGCTTTATGATCGACCTTTGGTGATTTTCGGAAGCAAGCGGAAATTACAGCTATTCCCATCGACTGCAAGACATTGCCATGGTCAACTTTATCCTTCCCGATTTCCAAGACACCAGGGACACGATCGCCGATTACGTGTCCAGCCTGCGGATCGCACCAGGCGGGCAACACGAACGGATCGTCGAAAACAGCATGATCCCCATCGCACTGCTGTTCAAGGCGAGCGAAATGGCCTGCGCCGCGGGTTCCGAGGAACAAGCCGTGTTCGCTTATTTTCTCTCACTGCTGCATGCCCAGGCGGACGGCCTCGCCAAGCCGCTTGCACCTGTATCCGGCGCCGACGAGGCGAGCCGATCCTCGTGAAGTGATTTTTGGGAGTGGGAGGTCGCCGCTAAACCGACCCTTCAGCAGGCCCATCATATGGCCACTCAGGCGGATATCTGGTGAGACGGGCGCAAACCCACGCGTTGCCGCAGTTGGCACAAGGCCCCGTCATGGAGCATTAACAAGCATTAACGGACGTCAAAAACGAATCTCAAAAAGCAAAAAGGGTCCGTCACGACGCCCATGCCGGGCGCCACACTTGAAAGAAAAAGGCCGGCATCGCTGCCGGCCTTCCGATTATGAAGCTTGGCGTCCGCTTACATCTCCAACGCCGGCGCCCCTTCGACCTCAACGCCAGCGCGCGACTTCTTGTGTTCGCTGGCCAGCAGCATATAGAACGCCGGCACCACGAACAGCGTGAACAGCGTGCCGATCGACAGGCCCGTGAAGATCACGATACCCATCGACTGGCGGCCTGCCGCGCCTGCGCCGGAGGCGATCACCAGCGGGATCACGCCGAACACCATGGCGGCGGTCGTCATCAGGATGGGACGCAGGCGGATGCCGGTGGCGGCCATGATGGCTTCGATCTTGCTCTTGCCTTCCATGCGCTGGTGGTTCGCCACTTCGACGATCAGGATGCCGTGCTTGGAGATCAGCCCCATCAAGGTCACCAGCCCGATCTGGGTATAGATATTGAATGAGGCGAAACCGAGGAAGATGAAGGCCATCGCGCCGAACAGCGCCATCGGCACCGAGAACAGGATGATGATCGGATCGCGGAAGCTCTCGAACTGCGCCGCCAGTGCCAGGAACACAATGATCAGCGCGAACAGGAACGTCACCAACGTACCGCCGGACTCCTTCATGAACTGGCGCGATTGCCCTGAGTAATCGACCGTATAGCCCGAGGGCGCGACTTCATTGAGCGTGTTGCGCAAGTAAGCCAGGATTTCGCCATCGGACGCACCCGACACGCCGGAGATTGTGGCCGAATTCAACTGCTGGAAGCGGTTGATCGATTCCGGCACGATGCTGTACTTGATATCTGCAACGGTGGACGCGGGGATCATCTGGCCGCTAGGCGTCTTGATGTTGAAGTTGAGGATTTCCGACGGATTCAGGCGGTCCGTCTGCAGCACTTGCGGGATCACCTTGTAGGAACGGCCCGAGATTGCAAAATAATTCACGTAGCCGCCGCCCAGCGCGGCACCGAGCGCATTGCCGACGTCCTGCTGCGTCATGCCGAGCGAAGCAATCTTGTCGCGATCCACCTCCACCGTGGCTTGAGGCTTGTCAAGCTTCAAGTCCACGTCGGCGAAGTAGAACTTTCCGTCCGCCATCGCCTTGTCATACACCGCATGCGCCACGGCGTTCAGGTTTTCGAACGGCTCGGTCGTGGTAATCACGAACTGCACCGGCAGGCCCGAAGAACCGGGCAGGGGCGGCAGCGGGAAAGCCGCCACGCGCCCGCCGGCGATGCTGTTCCACTTTTGCTGCAGATCCATCTGCAACTCATGCTGGCTGCGCTTGCGCTCGCCCCAATCCTTGAGCAGCACGCCGCCCAGGCCGGCATTGACGGTCGGCACGCCGGTCAGCTGGAACATCTGCTTGTATTCCGGCTCGTCCTTCGCGATGGCATACATCTGCTGGGCATAGACTTGCATCTGGTCCGCACTGGCGGTCGGCGAGCCGACCACTTGCGAGAACACCAAGCCCTGGTCTTCCTCGGGTGCGAGCTCCTTCTTCGAGAACATATAGAGCGCACCAAGGAGGAAGAACACGATAAAGCCGAACACGACCAGTACCGGGTAAGTCTTGAGCACGCTGCCCAGGATGCGCGAGTAGCGATGGCGCACCTTCTCGAACACCACGTCGATGGCGTGAGCGAACTTGCCGCTATCCTGGTCGCGCGAGAAGAAGCGCGAGCACATCATCGGCGAGAGCGTCAATGCAACCACGGCCGAGACCGTCACGGCGGCGGCCAGTGTGAAGGCGAATTCGGTAAACAGCGCACCGGTCAAGCCGCCCTGGAAGCCGATCGGAATATACACGGCGATCAACACCACCGTCATCGCCAGGATCGGGCTGCCCAGTTCGCGCGCGCCGATCAGGGCCGCTTCAAAGGGTGACCTGCCCTCTTCCTTCATATGCCGGTCAACGTTTTCCACCACGATGATCGCGTCGTCCACCACCAGACCGATGGCCAGCACCAGCGCAAGGAGCGTGAGCAGATTGATCGAGTAGCCCAGCATCAGCATCAGGAAAAAGGTGCCGATCAAAGACAGCGGCATGGCGATCACGGGCACCACCACGGCGCGCAAGGTGCCGAGGAAGAGATAGATCACCACCGTCACGATCAACAGCGCCTCGACCAGCGTCTTGACCACTTCGACGATCGAGGTATTGATGAAGTCGGTCGAGTCGTACACGATCTCGCCAGTCAGGCCGGCCGGCAATTGCTGCTGGATATCGGGAAAGGCCTTGCGCACGCGCTTGGCCACGTCGAGGATGTTGGCCTCGGGCGCGACCTTGATACCGATGAACACCGAACGTACGCCCGAGAATGCCACGTTGAAGTCGTAGTTTTCCGAACCGAGCGTAACGGTCGCCACGTCCTCCAGACGCACGATGTTGCCGTTGCTTTGCTTGACCACCAGCTTCTTGAACTCGTCGACCGAGTGCAAGTCGGTGCCGGCCGTCAGCGGCACGGTCACCATCTGGCCCTTGGTCACGCCCAGCGCGGCGAGGTAATTATTCGAGGCGAGCGCATTGCTGACGTCGGTGGCGGAAATGCCGTAAGCCGCCATCTTGTCGGCATCAAGCCAGGCACGCAAGGCGAACTGGCGCGCGCCGAGCAGTTCGGCCGTCTGCACGCCTTCGATCGAGTCGAGCTTGGGCTTGACCACGCGAGAGAGGAAGTCGGTCACGTTGTTGGTGGGCAGCGTGTTGCTGTAAAAGCCCATGTACATCGCGTCCGTCGTCTGGCCCACCTGCACCGTCAACACCGGCTGCTGCGCCTGCGGCGGCAACTGATTCTTGACCGAATTCACCTGCGTGTTGATTTCGGTCAGCGCGCGGTTGGAATCGTAGTTCAGGCGCAGCGTCGCCGTGATGGTCGACACGCCCGAAGTCGAAGACGAGGACAGGTAATCGATACCCTGTGCCTGGGCGATGGCTTGCTCGAGCGGCTGGGTAATGAAGCCGGCCACGGTTTGCGCATCGGCACCGTAATAGGCGGTCGATACCGTCACGACGGCGTTTTGCGTCTTCGGGTATTGGTTGATCGGCAGGCTGAACAGCGAACGCATGCCCAGCACGATGATCAGCAGGCTCACCACCATCGAGAGGACGGGGCGCTTGATGAAGAGATCGGTAAAATTCACGTATGGCTCCTTGACAGGGAAGCGGAAGCTATCCTGTTAGTGTTCCTGCGGAGTCGGGTTCACGTCGTTCTTCGGCGTGACCTTATTGTCGATCACGACCGGCGTGCAGTTCTTCAGCTTCAACTGCCCCGACGTAGCGACCATGTCGCCTTCCTTGATGCCGGTCAGTACGGCAACCTGGTCGCCGCGCGTCGGGCCGGTAGTCACAAAGACTTGCTGCGCCACCAGTTTCGGACCGGTGTCGGCAGGTGCGGCGTCCTTCTTGTCGTCTTTCTTGGCATCCTTCTTGTCGTCTTTCTTCTCACAGGATTTGTCGTCGTTCGTATCCTGCCTGACGATGAACACGGTCGACCCATAAGGGTTGTAGGTGATCGCGGTTTGCGGCAAGGTCAGGTACTTCTTCTTGTCGCCCTGGTCGACCTTGACGTTGGCGAACATGCCCGGCAAAAGCTGGTGCTTGGCGTTGGAGATCGTGGCTTGCAAGGCGACGTTGCGCGTTGCCGTGTCGATCTTCGGGTCGATCGAGGTCACACTGCCTGCGAAATCGGTGCCGGCGAAGGCATCGGTCGTGGCGTTGATCTTTTGCTTCAAGCCCACATTGGCCGCTTGCTTCTGCGGCACGGTGAAATTGACGTAGATCGGGTCGATCTGCTCCAGCGACACGATCTTGTCGCCCGGATTGAGGTATTGGCCGGGGTTGACCGTGGTGATGCCGACCTGGCCCGAGAACGGGGCGCGGATCGCCTTCTTGACGATGGTAGCCTTTTGCTGCTCGACCAAGGCGCGCTTGCTCTTCAAGTCGGCTTCGTCGGCATCAACCTGGGCTTGCGCGATCGCTTGTGCAGCCAGTTGCAGCTTGTCGCGGTTCAAGACCGTGAGGGCGAGGTCGGCGGCAGCCTGGAGCGAATGCAGTTGCGCCACTTCGCTGTCGTCATTCAATTGGACCAGCAACTGGCCTTTCTTGACTTCCTCGCCCGACTTGAAATGCACTTCGCGCACCAGGCCGGCGATTTCGGTCGTCACGTCCACGCCGCGCACCGGGGCAATGCTGCCGACGGCCGACAATTGCGGCTGCCAATCGAGCGATTCGACCTTCATCGCGGTAATGGTCTGTGCGCCCGGCTTGGGCATGCTCC
Source organism: Burkholderiaceae bacterium (assembly GCA_036384915.1). Classification (GTDB taxonomy): domain Bacteria; phylum Pseudomonadota; class Gammaproteobacteria; order Burkholderiales; family Burkholderiaceae_D; genus PKWO01. Next base: position 28,372 of record DASVLJ010000017.1, on the reverse strand, counting down.
CGAGCATTTTCATCAGGTTCATGTACCAGAGGCCGCCCAACACCACCACCAGCACGACAACGCCCAGCAGCATGATAATCATACGCTTAGTCATGGATACTTCTCCCTAAGATTCGAAATTCTGCAAAATGCGTTACTGAGCAGAAGCAGCTGGAGCTGCCTGCGCCACCGAAGACTTATCGCGGTTCCACCAGCCGCCGCCCAATGCCTGGAACAGCGCAGCCGTATCGGAATAGCGCGCCGACTGCGCCTGTACCAGGGCCACGTGAGCCTGCTGGTAATTGCGCTGGGCATCGAGCAGCACGAGGTAGCTGATGCCGCCGAGCTTGTACTGCTGCTGGCTCAAATCCATCGACTCCTTCGCCAGCGCTTCGACATCGACCTGTGCCTTCAAGGCCGTGGCGTCGCTCTGCAGTGCGCTCAAGGTATCGGCCACGTTCTGGAAGGCCGTCAGTACCGTCGATTTGTATTGCGCACCGGCCGCATCGAACGCCGCCAGCGAAGCACGGCGCTGCGCCGATAGCGCGCCGCCGTTGAACAAAGGCTGCAGCAAGCCGCCGGCAATGCTCCAATAGCCCGAGTAGCTGGAGAACAGATCGTTCGGATGCAGGGACTGGAAGCCATAGGCGCCGGTCAATGTGATCTGCGGATACATATTGGCCGTGGCCACGCCGACCTGGGCATTGGCCTCGTGCAGTTGCGCTTCGGCCGCCAGAATGTCCGGGCGCTGGCGCACCAGGTTCGACGGCAAGCTCAGGGGCAAATCTTCCGGCAAATGCAGCGATTCAAGCTGGAATTCCGGCATGCCCGATTCCGAGGGCAACTTGCCTACGTACACCGACAACTGGTGCTGGGCCTGCGCCAGCGCCTTTTCCAGCGCCGGAATTGAAGCGCGCGTCTGGGCCACCTGGTTGCGCTCCGTCAGCAGCGTGGTGCGAGCAATCGCGCCGACCGAATACTGCTTCTCGATCACGGCCAATTGCTTCTCCTGCGAATCGAGCACTTCCTTGGTCGCCTTCAATTGCGCGCGCGCCGAAGCTTCGCGGATCGCCGTCAACACCACGTTGGAAGACAGCGTCAAGTAAGTCGCCTGCACCTGGTAGCGCTGGTAATCCACCGCGGCTTGCGCGCTTTCCAGCTGGCGCTTGACGCCACCGAACACGTCAAGCGTGTAAGACACGTTGACCGAGGCGCTATACGCGTTGAACGTGATGCCGGACGGCGTGAATGACTGCACACCGGACAGGCGCTCGCGTTCGGCGCCGAGCTGGGCGCTCACGCTGGGATAAAGCAGGTTGCCCGATTGCGCCTTGTAATTCTCTTCCGCCTGGCGCAGCGTTGCCTGGGCCCCGGCCATGGTCGGATTGTGCTCCAGTGCGGCACGCACCAATTGATCGAGCTCAGGCGAATGGAACAAGGTCCACCAGTCGGCCGGTACGTCGCGGTCCGAGACGAAACGCTGCGCATCGCCGGCCAGCCCCTTGGCCGAATCGGTTTGCGACATTTGATTGTCCGGCAAATAAGACGTGCCCGCGTTGGCGGGTGCATCGGGAGACTTGAAATTCGGCCCGACGGCGCAACCGGCCAAGGCCAGACCGAGCGCGATTGTCAGGCCGGTTCGGCGCATCGGTGCGCCAAGCTGCATTCTTCGAATGGTATTCAATTGCTTGACTCCTGGGAGAGCGGGTTGCGCTGTCATCCGATACCAGTTGGCGATACCTGTTTGATATCGTTGACATAGGTTACTGACCGAGCCGTCAATTATATCGACATTTTCAACGGCAAGGGCGTTACTTTTGATTAACTTCTGAAGCTTACAGGCGTTGCGAAGCGGCACAAAACGATCTTAAAACATATCGTAAGATATACTTGCCTTTAGCCTCTGTCAACCTCAGCATGAGGTAAATTGCTGTAAATTCACTGCGTCTTCGACAAACAGCCGGACAGCATAGCTGCCGCCAGTGTCAGATTGTGTCAGCATTCTTGCAACTTTGCTGAGAGCGCAGTTTGCATCGAAGGTGATGAGGCGACAATGACTTGTCGGTAATTGACATCTATCGCCGGTGCATGACCGGCGGCCCGCCTTCCCTGCACTACTCCCGCCACAGGCTGTCGTCGGCAAGCCGGGCGAACAACCTTTCGCGTTCCGCTTCGGAAAACGGACACAAACCCAGCAGCGAGGAGAAAGCCAGCCCGCGCGCGGCGGAAAAGCGCAGCAGCGCCAGATCGGGGTCCTTCGCTTCGCGCTTGATCTCCTCCACCTTTTGCGCCGCCATATCGCGCGCCGCACTATGCAGCCACGGGTTTTCCGCGATCACCGCCAGCATGGCGAACGCCAACTCTTGCGGTTCAATGGCGACTTGATGATTGACTGCGATCTGCGACGCCAAAATCGGCTGCGCCGAAGCGCCATCGAGCTTCTCAAGATAGCGGCTCGTAAATTCCTCGAAATAGCCGATCTGAAAATCCATCAGCGCCTTCAGCACGCCTTCCTTGGTGCGGAAATGATGCACCACCGCGCCCTTGCTCATTCCCGATTCGCGCGCGATGGCGTCCAGCGTCAACTTGCCGGGGCCATCGCGCTTGATGATGGTCGATGCCGCATCGAGCATGAGCTTGCGCGAGCGCTCGGAACGTGTAGCGTTATCCATGACGTCTAACGACGCGCGCCGTTCCCGACATAGGCTGCTCTCGCCCTGCAAACTCTGCTCTCATCGTATCCACTGTCAAACAAGAAAAGTTGGAAAGAGGTGCGCCGCGCGCATGACTCCAGAATGAATTAAAAATGGAAATTCATGCCCAACGTCACGGTCTCGAATTTCGCATGCGTGTCGCCCCAATTATCGTGATGCAAACCCTTGGACAAATCGGTGCCGAGGACCTCGATCCGGGTCGACCATTGCGGCGTCCAGGCCCACTCCGCGCCGAGCCCGCCGGTTTCGCCGACGCGCCAAGCCTTGACGCCGCCGTCATTGACCTGGCCCGCCGCAACGCCGGCCGTCACATACAGCAGCAAGCGCTGGTCCAAGACGAGAATACCGCCGCGCACACGGCCGTTGAACAAGCCGCCGATCTTGACTTCGGGGCTGAGCCCGTCGTCACTGCCAGTCGAAATGTTTGCCGCATCAAAATCGTTTTCGATACCGACCACCGCCATCGGCGACAGCCGCCAATTGTAACCTAGGTGCACACCGGCCAAACTGCCCTTGGCTTTATGGCCGACGTCGCCCCATTGGCTCTGAACATCGCCCTTGGAACTGGTGCCGCCGCCGCCATTGACGCCGGTATACAAGCCCTGCCACGCCGGACCATTGGTACCGCCGAATCCAGCCGAGCCGTCATCGGCCTTCGCCGCCAACGAAGTGCAAAGCAAGGAAAGAAAGACCACTTTGTGCCACAAGGATTGCGTTTTCTGCATAAATTTCTCCTGGTTGATGAGCCGAAGCAAAACAAACCGACTGCCCCGGCGAAGCGATTCCAACTAAATACAATACGTCTGGTCGGTTCGTATTTGATGAATAATACAATACGACTAGTTGGTTTGTAAATGAGCAGCAAAAACGCGAAAGGCAACCGCTCGACGACCACCTTAGTTCGGTAGGTTGCGCCGGGCGTCGCACGCCGAGCGTAGCCGAGCCTAGCTGGACCCGGCTCAACGTAACTGGCCTTGACAAATGCACATGACGTGTTGCGTCCGATATTGGGCTTCGCTGCGCTCAACCCCAACCTACGGTCGCCTACGAAATTCCCATTTACTGGAAATAAAGTTCCAATATAATGGAAAAATGAAAATCGACACCCTGCTCGCCAAGCGCATTCGCGACCTGCGCAGGAGTCGCAGCCTTGCGCTCGACAAACTGGCCGAACAGAGCGGCGTGAGCCGTTCCATGATTTCACTGATAGAGCGCGAAGAAACCAGCCCGACGGCCGCCGTCCTCGACAAGTTGGCCGGCGCACTCGGCGTCACCCTGGCCTCGCTGTTTTCGGCGGAATCCCAGAGCGAGGAGGAGCAGCCGCTGGCGCGGCATGCTGAGCAACAGGTGTGGACAGACCCCGCTTCCGGCTACGTGCGGCGGCATCTGTCCCCGGGCGGCCATGTTTCGCCGATAGAGCTGGCCGAAGTGACGTTCCCACCAGGCCAAAGCGTCACATTCGACAACGTGCCGCGCAACGTCGTGACGCACCAGCAAATCTGGATGCTCGATGGTGAAATGGAGATCACGCTCGGAGAAAAGCGCTGGCGTCTTGAGACGGGCGATTGCCTTGCCATGGTGCTTGGCCCGGACATCACCTTCCGCAACCCCACTTCCAGGCCAGCGCGCTATGCGCTGGCACTGACCAGCTCTTTACCCATTTCAAGGAGAACGTGATGAATGAACACACCGTGGTGCAATGCAGCTTCGAGCGGCATGCCGGTGCGATCCTGGATATCTTCAACGATGCCATCCTGAATTCGACAGCCCTTTACGACTACAAGGCTCGGACGATGGAAAACATGGTGGCATGGTTCGAGGCCAAGCGGGCCGGCGGCTTTCCCGTCATCGGCATCGAAGACGGCAACGGGATACTTCTGGGCTTCGGCAGCTACGGCACGTTCCGGGCATGGCCTGCCTTCAAATACAGCGTGGAACATTCCGTGTACGTGCACAAAAACTGCCGCGGCCGAGGGCTCGGCCGCGCGCTGATGCAGGAGTTGATCGCCGCGGCACGGCAGAACGACGTGCACGTCATGATGGGCGGCATCGACACGGCGAACGCCGGAAGCATCGCGCTGCACGAACAACTCGGCTTCAAGCACGTCGGCACGCTTCCCGAAACCGGCTTCAAATTCGGCCGATGGCTTGATCTGGCCTTTTATCAATTGCTGTTGGACACCCCCGCGCATCCTGTCGACGGCTGAGGAGCGCGCATCCCGGCCGCGATTGAACATGTTACTAAACGAATTCAAGAAGATCATCCCTGAAAAACAGCATGGCGCCATGCTGCATTGGTGGAACGCGCTCGGCGTTACATTGCAGGAAGAACTGCAATCGTTCTACGTACAAGGGGAACAGGTTGCAGCCATCGTCGCCAACATCAACGAGGAGTTGTTTACACGCGAACAGCGGTACCTGGAAGCGCAGGAACTTGCAGACCTGGCCGACCACGACTTTCCCAATCAAGACTATTACGAAAACCTGATCGGCAACGACATCTATCTATGCCTGCGCGGACCGGTTTTTCACATTTGCAAGGCGCATCCGGATTTGCGCCTGATGCTCCTGCTGGGGTTGCTGCCGAGGCGATTTTCCTGCTATGTGGGCAATCGCGATTGCGCGATGGCGGAAAATCTCGATGCCGGCGATGAGGGATTTTGGTCTCTGTCTTGCGTCAAGAGGCAGGACGGGGTACAACGGATAACCCGGCGCAATCCCCTGTTTTCCAGCGAAGGCATTAGCCGCCAAGCGCCTAGCACAAATAATTTCGCAGATGACAGCACCCGAATACGATTGGTCTTGCCTGAATTGCCGCCATAAAAACATCGCAAAGCAGGAAGCGTGTGCATCTTGCGGTTTGCCGGCACGATTCACGGTCCGTCAGCTGGCGGCACTACAGCCAGACCCTAAGCCCGAAGAGCTCGCTTACGAGAGGAAACCGTTTTTCGACATCCTCACTTTCATCCCCGAGGTACCGATCGCTTTGATCTGCCTCGTCTGCACCCCTGGATGGGTAATTCAGTCCCTGCTAGATGGACGATGGTTCGCGGCGCTCGGATTGACTATTGCTGCTGCGGGCGTCCTTGTCGCCCTTTGGTTTGCGATCGTGCGCAAAGAGAAGTGGCTTGGCTACGGCGCGATATTGCTCTATATCTTGTGCGTGCTGTTAATAAACGGGTAGACCGCACGCCAGGACCTTCGATAACTGAAAGGCGTCCCGTCCCACCGCGCTAACAGCTTATTCGACACCTGCGAAACAGCAAATTCTTTTCATATTTCGCGTGAAGCCGTTCACGCTCCGGCGGAGAAAACAAGTTTTGTACGAGACCAAGTGTCTTTAGTCTCGGCAAGGCTGCCATTTCGTCCGGTATTGAGACGAGCCGATTGGCAGATGCGCTGAAATCCCTCAGATTCCGCAAATCTGCTAGATCGACTGGAAGTACTTCGATGTTGGCATTGCTGAGATCAAGCTTACGTAAATTCATGCGGCGACCAATCTCGGCAGGAATAATCCTGATTTCGGTTCCTCGTACGGTCAATTCCCTCAATCCTATCATTCCGCAGATCCATGCTGGAAATTCATTCAGCGGCACATTCAAGATGGTCAATGTACGTAGCTGCGCGAGTCGCGCAAGCTCCTCTGGAATAACTTCTGTCCCGGTCCAGCGTATATCGAGACTTCGCAGGTTCGTGAATTGAGCGAGACGCCCGACGTAGGGAGACAAATCCATTTGCCACAATTGAAGGCGGCGAACGGCAAGCGGATCACGCTCGGCTTGCTCGACGGAGGTGAACCATTTTTTCCGAAGAAAAAGCATATCAACTCGCACTCGTCCGGCTTTACTTCTTCACCGCCTCCCCATCCCACTTCCGCAACAAATCCAGCTTTTCCCCAATCTTGATCTCCAAGCCGCGCGACGTGGGCTTATACCACCCCGGCTCGCGCATGCCGTCGGGCAGATACGTCTCTCCTGCCGCATAGGCATTGGGCTCGTCATGCGCGTAGCGGTAGAGCTTGCCGTAGCCGAGTTCCTTCATCAGCTTGGTCGGCGCATTGCGCAAATGTTCCGGCACGAGGCGCGACTTGTCCTTGGCGACGAAGGCACGCGCCTGGTTATAAGCCATGTATGCGGCGTTGGATTTGGCGGCGCAGGCGAGGTAGATCACGGCTTGGGCCAGGGCCAGTTCGCCTTCGGGGGAGCCGAGGCGCTCGTAGGTTTCGGCCGCGTCCAGCGACAGGCGCAATGCGCGCGGGTCGGCCAGGCCGATATCTTCGCTGGCCATGCGGATGATGCGGCGTGCGAGGTAGCGCGGGTCCGTGCCGCCGTCGAGCATGCGGGTGAACCAATATAAGGCGGCGTCGGGGTGTGAGCCGCGCACGGACTTGTGCAGGGCGGATATCTGGTCGTAGAAGGCGTCGCCGCCCTTGTCGAAGCGGCGCAGGGCGTCGCCCAGGCATTCGGCCAGTATCTCGGGCGTTAGCGTCGTCACGCCCTTGTTCTTCGCTGCGCGGGCGACGATTTCGAGATTGTTCAGAAGCTTGCGCCCGTCGCCGTCGGCGCTGGCTATCATCATGCCGTGTGCTTCGGAATCGAAGTTCAAGCCATCGAGTTCCCTGGTGCAGGCACGGTCGAGCATGGCGCCGAGGTCGGATTCGGTCAGAGACTTGAGCACGTAGACCGCCGCGCGAGAGAGCAAGGCGCTGTTGACTTCGAACGAGGGGTTTTCGGTGGTGGCGCCGATGAAGGTGAACAGGCCGCTTTCCACGTGTGGCAGGAAAGCGTCTTGCTGGCTCTTGTTGAAGCGGTGCACTTCGTCCACGAAGAGGATGGTCCGTCGTCCCGATGTGGCGCGAACCAGTTCGGCTCGTTCCACGGCTTCGCGGATGTCCTTCACGCCTGAGAGCACGGCCGAGAGGGCGATGAATTCTGCCCGGAAGCTGTCGGCCATCAGGCGGGCCAGCGTGGTCTTGCCTACGCCCGGCGGCCCCCAGAGAATCATGGAGTGGGGTTCGCCGGATTCGAAGGCCACGCGCAGGGGCTTGCCTTGGCCCAGCAGGTGTTGCTGGCCGATTACCTCGTCGATGGAGTGGGGGCGGAGTTTTTCGGCTAGGGGTTGGGTCATCGACTTCGCTCTGGGCTTTAGCACCCCTCTCCCGCCTGCGGGAGAGGGGAATGTAGAATGCAACTACTGCTGGAGCACATCAGCCCCTTTAGGCACCACAAACTTGAACTGCCCGGCACCAACAGCAGGATTCTTCTCAAACTTGGTAAAGGTCAAACTCGAAGTCTGGCCGAACGAATCGATCAAATCCATCGCCGCCGGTTCGCCGTTCTTCAAGCCGATGCGGATGTGATCGAACGTAGTCTCCTTTTCCTTCGGCGTGGCGACCAGCCATTCGAGGCCTTCCTTGCTGGCGTCTTCCTTCAGCGTGAAGTTCTTTTCCAGGTCGTTGCTGCCGAACAAGATGGCGGCCGGCGATGAGCCCAGCGAATTGCCCAGCTTTTTCTTCGTGACCTGGTTCAAGTCCTTGTCGTAGATGTAGAGCTCGGTGCCGTCGGACTGCAGCGTCTGCTCGTAAGGCTTTTGATAGCTCCAGATGAACTGGCCGGGACGCGAAAAGACGAAGGTGCCGGAAGATTGCTTCGCCTTCGCGCCGGTGACCGGCGTGCCATTGGTCGAGACCACGCGCTGGGTGAATTCGCCCTTGGCGGTCTTGGTGCTGCTGACGAAAGCCTTGAATTGCTCGAGCGCGGAAGCGTGCGCAAAAGCGGCTGCCATCAGGCCGGCGGCTAACAGTGCCGCCTTCATCTTGTTCGACATGGATTTCCTTATGATTCGGAGTTGTTGCCCGCAGGGACCAGGATATCGCGGTTGCCGTTAGACTGCATGGCCGAGACCACTCCGCTCTTTTCCATCTGCTCCAGGAGCCGCGCGGCGCGGTTGTAGCCGATGCGCAGGTGGCGCTGCACCAGCGAGATCGAGGCGCGGCGGTTCTTGAGTACCACGGCCACGGCCTGGTCGTACATGGCGTCGGATTCGCCGTCGCCGCCACCTGCCGCCCCTCCGCCGCCCTCAAGCGCCAGTTCGCCGTTGCCGTCTTCGCCCGTACCGCCTTCGAGTATGCCTTCGATATAGTTCGGCTCGCCCTGCTCTTTCAGGTGGCTCACCACGCGGTGCACTTCATCGTCCGAAACGAAGGCGCCGTGCACGCGCATCGGCAAGCCGGTGCCGGGCGGCATGTAGAGCATGTCGCCCATGCCGAGCAGGGTTTCGGCGCCCATCTGGTCCAGGATGGTGCGCGAGTCGATCTTGGAAGATACCTGGAACGCGATGCGGGTCGGGATGTTGGCCTTGATCAAGCCCGTGATCACGTCAACCGAAGGGCGCTGCGTCGCCAAAATCAAATGGATACCCGCAGCACGCGCCTTTTGCGCGATACGCGCGATCAGCTCTTCCACCTTCTTGCCGACGACCATCATCAAATCGGCCAATTCGTCGATGATGATGACGATGGTCGGCAGCTTTTCCAGCGGTTCGGGCGCGTCCGGCGTCAGGGAAAACGGGTTCGGGATCTTTTCTTCGCGCTTTTCCGCGTCGATGATCTTCTGGTTGTAGCCGGCCAGGTTGCGCACGCCCAGCTTGCTCATGAGCTTGTAGCGCCGCTCCATCTCGCCCACGCCCCAGTTGAGCGCGTGGCCGGCGTGACGCATGTCGGTCACCACCGGCGCCAGCAAATGCGGAATGCCTTCGTAGATCGACAATTCCAGCATCTTGGGGTCGATCAGGATCAGGCGCACCTGGTTCGGATCGGCCTTGTACAGAAGCGACAAAATGGTGGCGTTGATGCCCACCGACTTACCGGAACCCGTGGTGCCGGCCACCAGCAAGTGCGGCATCTTGGCCAGGTCGGCCACGACGGGGTTGCCGGCGATATCCTTGCCCAAGGCCACGGTAAGCGCCGAGGCGCTGTCGTTGTAGACCTTGGAACCGAGGATTTCGGTCAGGCGCACGATCTGGCGCTTGGGGTTGGGCAGTTCCAGCCCCATGTAATTCTTGCCCGGAATCGTCTCGACCACGCGGATCGACGTCAGCGACAGCGAACGCGCCAGGTCGCGTGCCAGGTTGACGATCTGGCTGCCCTTGACGCCCGTGGCCGGCTCGATTTCGTAGCGCGTAATGACCGGGCCGGGGTAGGCGGCGACGACCTTCGCCTCGACGCCGAAGTCCGACAGCTTCTTTTCGATCAAGCGGCTGGTGAATTCCAGCGTTTCAACGCTGACCGTTTCCTGCTTGGCCGGCGGATCGTCCAGCAAGGAGAGCGGCGGCAGGTTGGTGTCAGGCATGTCGTTGAACAGCGAGGTCTGCTTTTCCTTCTGGATGCGCTCGGACTTCGGTACGCTGACGATCTGCGGCTCGATGTGGATGGGCGGCGCCTCCTCGATCTTGGCGCGCTCATGCACCACGATCTCTTCGCGCTTGACAGCTGCTTCAAGGCCGACCTTGCGGTCTTCCCGTGCGGCATAGACGTTGCGGATGTCCACCACGGCGCGCTCGATGATTTCGCCGATGCGCTCGGCCACAGCCAGCCAGGAAACATGGAAGAACAAGGAAAAGCCGATGCCGAACAGGCACAGCAGGAACAGCGTGGCCCCGGTGAAGCCGAAAGCGTTTTGCGAGCCATTGCCGATCACGGCGCCCAGCACCCCGCCCGGCGCCAGCGGCAATTGCGCCTTCAGTGTGTACATGCGCAAGGATTCGATGCCCACGCTGCCCATGATCATCAGGAAGAAGCCGATGCCGCGTATCCACGGTTCCTGGTGATGCACTTTTTCCGGCTCCTGCTGCAGGATGAATTTTTGCGACAGCCGGCGATAGCCGAGCCAGGAGGCACGCAACAGCATCACGCACCACCACCAGGCGGAAAAACCGAACACGTAAAGCAGCAGATCGGCCAGCCAGGCGCCGACGCGCCCGCCCCAGTTCAGGATGCGCGGCTGGATTTGCGAATGGGACCAGCCCGGGTCGACCTTGAAATAGGTCAACAGGATCAGGATCAGGTAGACCGTGAGCATGCCCAGCACGATCCAGCGCGCCTCGGACAAGAGCCGCACCAGGCGGTTGGGCAAGGGCGGCGGCGCGGGCAAGTCGGTCTTGCGGGTGTAGGCAGGTGTCGTTTTGCTCATGTATACGTACAATCCGATGCTGAAAGTGCCGGCGCGCAAGGCGCAAACCAGCCCGATCAGCTTGATCGACTATAATCTTAACCCGGATGCGGTCGGAAATGACGTCCGGGCAATGCACTTTTGCTCATCCGGCATCGAATCTGGCATGGACTGCGCCGGCAGCGGGAAATTCCCCCATCGGTTGAACTTTTCTGCCCCGACCGCATATGAACCACACAATTCCACTTTTTACCGCAGGCAATTTATGTCCACTCCGAAGCACGCCAAAGTCTTGATCCTCGGCTCCGGCCCCGCCGGCTATAGCGCCGCCGTCTATGCCGCGCGCGCCAATCTGAACCCGGTCTTGATCACCGGCGTCGAGCAAGGCGGCCAATTGATGACCACCACGGACGTGGAAAACTGGCCGGCCGACCCGGACGGCGTGCAAGGTCCGGAACTGATGCAGCGCTTCCTGCAGCATGCCGAGCGCTTCAATACCGAAATCATTTTCGACTATATCCATACCGCCAAGCTGGCCGAAAAGCCGTTCCGTCTGATCGGCGATTCGGGCGAATATACCTGCGACGCCTTGATTATCGCCACCGGCGCCTCGGCCCAATACCTCGGTCTGCCCTCGGAACAGCACTTCATGGGCAAGGGCGTCTCGGCCTGCGCCACCTGCGACGGCTTTTTCTATCGCGGCCGCGAGGTGGCCGTGATCGGCGGCGGCAATACGGCCGTGGAAGAAGCACTCTATCTGTCCAACATCGCTTCCAAAGTCACCGTGGTGCACCGCCGCGACAAATTTCGCGCCGAGCCCATCCTGATCGACCGCCTGCTGGCCAAGCAGGCCGAAGGCAAGGTCGACATCAAATGGAACCACGTACTGGATGAAGTGACGGGTGACGACAGCGGCGTGACCGGCTTGAACCTGAAATCGACGGTGGACGGCAGCATCACGCCGGTTTCCGTGCACGGCCTCTTCATTGCTATCGGCCACAAGCCCAATACCAGCATCTTCGAAGGCCAGCTCGACATGAAGAACGGCTATATCAAGACGCGCTCTGGCATCGAGGGCATGGCAACGGCCACCAGCATCCCCGGCGTGTTCGCCGCCGGCGACGTGCAGGACCATATCTACCGCCAAGCGATCACCAGCGCCGGCACGGGCTGCATGGCAGCCCTCGATGCGCAGCGCTATCTGGAAGAACACGAATAAACCACGGCTCGGGCTTGGACGCATTTGTAGGGTGGGTGCAACCCACCAGTGCCTTATAAACTTTATCCGAAGCACTTGGTGGGTTGCACCCACCCTACCCCCCCCCCGGCCGGCAATCTCAAGACGTTTGGCCATGGCCTCATTCAAGAACTTCGGCGACCTCAAGGCGCTGCAAAAAGACCTGAAGGCGCAGGAAGAAAAACGCGCCGCCGAACTGGCAGAGCAAAAACGCAAGGCCGAAATCGCCGAGCGCGAAGCCAACCTGTTCCGCAATGCCGTGGGCAGCGTGCAACCCTTGCCCAACAAGGGCAAAGCGCACTTCCCTCCCGATCAGCCGGCACCGATCGCCCACCAGCATCTCGCCGACGAGCAGGCGGCGTTGATGGAGTCGCTGTCCGACGAATTCAGCGTGGAAACGCTGATGGACACCGACGAAGCGCTGAGCTACGCCAGGGCGGGTATAGGCAGCGACACCCTGCGCAAGCTGCGCCGCGGCCACTGGGTGATCCAGGGCCAACTCGACTTGCACGGCATGCGCACCGACGAAGCGCGCGAAGCGCTGGGCGAATTCCTGCGCAATGCCGGCAAGCGCGGCCATCGCTGCGTGCGCGTGATCCATGGCAAAGGCCTGGGCTCGGTAAACAAAGAACCGGTGTTGAAGAACAAGGTGCGCAACTGGCTGGTGCAAAAGGAGGAAGTCATTGCCTTTTGCCAGGCGCGCGCCGCTGACGGCGGGGCCGGGGCACTGGTGGTGCTGCTGAAAGCGCAAAGCTAAAGAACCCCGTTGGCATCCGGGCATGACAATGCGACAATTGATCATTGTCAACAAGCCCTACGCGCATGTCCATCGTCAAACTCATCGAAATCCTCGCCATCCTGGTCGGCGCGTTTTCCGGCTTCATCGAAGCGCGCAGCAAAAAGATGGATGTGGTGGGCGTGTTCATCGTGGCCTTCATCACGGCTTTCGGCGGGGGCACGCTGCGCGACGTGCTGCTCGATATCCGTCCGCTGTTCTGGGTGCAGCACCAAGAATATGCCATCCTGATCTTCCTGCTGTCGCTGGTGGCCTCGCCCCTGATGCGCACCGTGCGCAAGATCGTGTCCGAGCGCTTGATCGTGGTGGCCGACGCGCTCGGGCTCGGGCTGTTTTCCATCGCCGGCGTATCGGAAGCCTTGAGCGCCAATATGCCGCTCTTCATCGCCTCGATGATGGGCGTGATCACGGGCATCTTCGGCGGCGTGATGCGCGACATCGTATGCAACGAGATTCCCATGGTGCTGCGCGACGGCAAGCCCTATGCGATGTGTTCCTTTGCCGGCTGCTGGATGTACCTGTTGCTCGACCGCGTCGGCGTCGATGCCAACTTTTCGCTCTGGAGCAGCGCACTCCTGATCGTGATGCTGCGCCTCCTGACGTGGGCACACGGCATACGGTTGCGCTGACACGGCCGCATTGTCAATTTACGCACCACCCAAGTCCTTGCCGTAAAAACAATACGTCAATGAGAAAGACTCGCGGTTGCGGATCAGGCGCCCGCCTACTTGGCCGCGTCTTTCCCTTGTTCCGCCTCGTCCAAGGCTGTCTTCATCTGCCTGAGATTCGAATGCACCACGTGCATCAACCACACTCGCCAGTTCAACAAGCGCGTCGTCTGTGCCGGATCGGGCTTGCGCAAGCGGAGCGCCAGGGCGATATCCGAGGCATTTTGTGTCGCCCCGGCGGGATTCAGATTGGCCAGCAGCGCTTGATATTGCATGTGCAGCAGGGCATAGAGCTGCGAATAGCGTTCCAGGTCGGCATGGCCCAGATAGTTAACCGACTGGTCGGCAATTGCCGCGTCCCATGCGCTGGTTTTGATGGGTGGCGTGTTGTCGCCATAGTGGTCCATGGCGCTTTGTAGAAGTTCCACTTGTTCGTCGGTGGTGGCCTTGCCCGACTTGGCCTGTTCCACGCTCTTTTGCAGCAAATCGCCCCAAATCTTTTCCCTGGCCGCAGTCGCTTCGATAGCGCCGGCAAAATTCTCCCGGTTTTCGGCAATCTCGCGCTCGATCTCTTCCTTGGCGCGCCGCGCCTCATTGGCGTGATGCCACGATACGGCAATGTGCTCCAGAGCGAGCGCGGTCAGGATCGAGATGACGATCATCGCGTAGTGCGACGCGAACTCCTTGAGCGTATGGATGACTTTTTCCGGCGGTTCGAAATGCATGTGGAGCGCTCCCTGTTGGTATTTTGAACAGGAGATTTTGCCACAACATGAGGATCAGTCTTCGCTACCCGCCTGCCGATCGGCACGCAGCTCTTCCCTATAGCGCTTTTGCTCCTGTTCATACAAGGTGCGCATCTCTTCTTGCATCACCTTTTTCTCGTTCTGCAAGTCGCTGCGCGTGTTGGCGCGCAAGACGATGTAGCCGGTATCGGCCATGCTCAGATGCGCTTCGCTATCCTTGCCTGTCGCGAGAATATCGCCTTCGAATATCACGTCGCCGGCATGGCCGGGGCGGGCCGGTTTGCCGGCCTGGAGGATTTGCAGGTCACCAGTCAGCAAGTCTACCCTGCCGGCAGGGTCCGGCGCCGCGGCAGCCTGCGCACAGGCACAGCAAAACGCCAGAAAAAATGCCCCCAGCATGTGCCAAAGCTTGCCCCCGGCGAGCATGGCAGGCGCCGAAATGCTTAGACTGCGTCCGAGCCTGTCTCGCCGGTGCGGATGCGCACCACCTGTTCCACGTTTTGCACGAAGATCTTGCCGTCGCCGATCTTGCCTGTGCGCGCCGCCTTGATGATGGCTTCGACGGCATGCTCGGCCACAGCATCGTCTACCACGACTTCAACCTTGACCTTGGGCAGGAAATCGACCACGTATTCCGCGCCGCGATACAGCTCGGTGTGGCCCTTTTGCCGGCCGAAGCCTTTGACTTCTGTCACGGTCAAGCCGGTAACGCCGACTTCGGCCAGGCTTTCGCGCACTTCGTCGAGCTTGAAGGGCTTGATGATGGCGGTTACTTGTTTCATGACATGTCCTCCTAGGAATCACTATGCGCGGAAGGCGGAGGTGATCGGGTAGCGCCAATCGCGCCCGAAAGCGCGATGCGTGACGCGGATGCCGATCGGCGCCTGCCGGCGCTTGTATTCGTTAATCTTGATCAAACGCGTAATGCGCTCGACGTCTTCGACACGATAACCCGCCGCCAGGATTTCCGCCACACTTTGATTTTCTTCCATGTAGCGTTGCATGATGCCGTCCAACACGTCATAGGGCGGCAGCGAATCCTGGTCTTTCTGGTCCGGCCGCAGCTCGGCCGAGGGAGCGCGCGTCAGGATGCGTTCGGGGATCACGTCGGACACCGAATTGCGCCAGGCGCACACGCGGTAGACCAGGGTCTTGGCGATATCCTTGATCACGGCGAAGCCGCCGGCCATGTCGCCATAAAGCGTGCAATAGCCGACCGCCATTTCGCTCTTGTTACCGGTCGTCAAAACAATGGAACCGTACTTGTTCGACAAGGCCATCAGGATGGTGCCGCGGATGCGCGCCTGTATGTTTTCCTCGGTCGTGTCTTCCTTCAAGCCGGCGAATTCCTGCGCCAAGGTGGTGCGAAACGCCTGGAAGCAATCGTTGATCGGGATTTCATCGTAGCGCACGCCCAACCGCCTGACCATGTCGCGCGAATCGAGCCACGAGATTTCCGCCGTATAGGGCGAGGGCATCATCACGGCGCGCACGCGGTCGGCGCCGAGCGCATCGACGGCCACGGCCAGCGTAAGCGCGGAATCCACGCCGCCCGACAGGCCGATCAAGACACTGGGGAAACCATTCTTGCCTACGTAGTCGCGTACGCCCAAGACCAACGCCTTGTATACCTGCGCCTCAAGCGGCAATTCCGGCGCCACCTCGACCGCCGCCGGCACGCCACCCTCGAATTCAGCAATACGCAAGTCTTCCTCGAAATGCGCCAATTGGGTGCAGATTTTTCCTTCCGCATCCATCACGAAGGAGTTGCCGTCGAAAATCAATTCATCCTGCCCGCCGATGAGGTTGGCATAGACCAGGCCCAGGCCCTGCGCGCAGACGTTGCCGCGCATGACTTCGTAGCGCAGATGCTGCTTTTTCATGTGGTATGGCGACGCGTTCGGCACCAATAGCACTTGCGCACCCGCCGCCTTGGCACGGCGCGGCGCGTGAGAAGACCAGGTGTCTTCGCAAATGTTGACGCCGAATTGGATGCCTTTGACGCCGAACACAAGGGGACGGTCGGCTGAAGAGAAATAGCGCTTCTCGTCGAACACGGCATCGTTGGGCAAGTCATGCTTGCAATAGGTGCCGAGCACGGCGCCTTCGCGCAATACCGACGCCGCATTGAAGCGCACGCCATCCTGCATCAGCGGATGGCCGACAACGACGTGCAAGCCCTTGAACTCCGCCAATGCGGCACAGAGCGCTTCCAACGCCTCTTCGCTTTTTCCGTAGAATGAAGGGCGCAGCAGCAAATCCTCAGGCGGGTAGCCGACCAGTGACAATTCCGGCGTCACGATCACATCTGCGCCTTTTTCAGCGGAACGGCGACAGAAGTCGACGATTTTGGCGGAATTGCCCGCAAAGTCTCCGACGATGCTATTGATTTGGGCGATGGCGACTCTGACTGTCATGATGAAGCGAATTTAGAGAAAGAAACTTGTTGAATTATCGCACGCGTATCGCCTCTTCACTGGCCGATGTCGGCAAGGAACAATGGGACGGCTTGCTGGCCGGGCAGGCGCGCGCCGCCGGCCAGGATGAAGTCAATCCCTTCCTGCGCTACGACTTCCTGCATGCCATGCATGAAACCGGCTGCGCCGATAGCGACAGCGGCTGGCAACCGCAATACCTGACGGTGTGGGACGGCGCAGGCAAGGAAGCCGAACTGGTCGGCGCCATGCCGCTTTACGTGAAATGGCACTCTTATGGCGAATACGTGTTCGACTGGGCCTGGGCCGATGCCTACCGGCGCCACGGACTCGAGTATTACCCCAAGCTGCTCTCATCCATCCCCTTCACGCCGGTGACCGGCTCGCGCCTGATCGCCAAGAATACCGAAGCCATGGTGGCCCTGGTCGAGATGGTTGAGGAGGTGCGCGCCAGCCCGACCGTCTCCTCGATGCACGTGCTCTACCCACCGTCGGAACAGGCCGAAATGCTGCATGCCGCCGGCTTCATGCTCCGAAGCGGCGTGCAATTCCATTGGGAAAACCAGGATTACGCCAACTTCGACGAATTCCTCGGCAGCCTGGAACAGAAGAAGCGCAAGAACATCCGTGCCGAGCGGCGCAAGGTGATGGAAGCCGGTGTCACCTTCCGCCAATTGCGCGGCGAGCAGATCAAGCACGAGCACTGGCAATTCTTCACGCGCTGCTACGACCGCACCTATGCGATGCATGGCTCGCAACCTTACCTGAATCTCGAATTTTTCGAACGCGTCGGCGCGGCCATGCCCGAACATACCCTGCTCGTGCTGGCCGAGCGCGCGGGCCGGCCGATTGCTTCCTCGCTGGTGTTCCATACCGACACCACGCTTTACGGCCGCTATTGGGGCGGACTGGAAGACATTCCATGCCTGCATTTCGAGACGGCTTACTACCAGCCCCTGGAATTCTGCATCGCCGAAGGCTTGAAACACTTCGAAGGGGGCGCCCAGGGCGAGCACAAAATGGCGCGCGGCTTCCTGCCGCAAAAGACCTGGTCGGCACACTGGCTGGCCCATGCCGGCTTCGCCGACGCCATCGAACAGTTTTTAACACGCGAGGCAGGTGGTATTAACGCCTATGTCGATGAATTGAACGAGCGCAACCCTTTCAAGCCTTGAATTACCCCAATCACTTCCAGTCACCTTCAAAAGGTTACACGCAGAAACAACAACTTCGCTGCGCAACACTGCGCAAACCGGTTGGCAGACCGCTTCCTACAAAAAAGCACGCCTGCACTAAAGTGGTATGGTCGTGAGGTAATTTCCAAACGTCAAATTTTGTTAAATCCGTAAAAAATTATCTGGCTGACCTTGTCAAGCAATTCACGCCAAGGCATCCTCTGACGCATGATGCCCTTACCCGCCAGGCCAGCGACATCGGCCCCATCTTCCAACCGTGTCAGCCGCTTCTACCTCGTCCGCGAAATCGGCAGCGGCGCGGCCGGCACCGTCTATGTCGCGCGCGACCCCGTGGTGGACCGCAATATCGCGATCAAGGTCAGCCGCGTGCGCACTAACCCGGCGGAAAAGAAACAGTTCGACCAGCAATTGATTAACGAGGCGCGCGCCGCAGGCCGGCTCTCGCATCCCAACATCATCACCGTCTTCGAAGCCGGCACGGAAAATGGCAACAGCTACATCGCCATGGAATACCTGCAAGGCGCGGTGCTCGGCAGGCGCATGGATGGTGGCGAAAGCTTCAGCGCCGACGAAGTCGTGGCGATAGCCACCAAGCTGGCCGACGCCCTGGCCCACGCCCACAAGAATGGCGTGATCCACCGCGACATCAATCCGTCCAACATATTCCTGTCCGACGACAAGCAGCCGAAGATTTTCGACTTCGGCATCGCCCGCGCGCCCAACCGCCTGTCCGACGACGAGGACGACGAAGAACCGTATACGCTGTTCCAGAACAACCTGCTCGGCACGCCGAACTACATGTCGCCCGAACAGGCGCAAGGCAAGCCGGTCGACCATCTGACCGACCTGTATTCGCTGGGCGCCGTGATGTATGAAATGCTGACCCAGCGCAAGCCGTTTCATTCCGAGACCACCGAGGGCTTGCTCGAAGCGATCGCCTACAAGGCCCCCACTGCGCCGCATGAAATCAACAGTGCGATACCGGTAGGCCTGTCGCAGATCGTGCTCAAGGCCATGAGCAAGCGGCCCGAGAAGCGCTACCAGAGCGCGGAAGAATTTTTGAGCGATTTGAACCGCTACCTCGGCTTGGGTAAACGGACAAGCCGGCCTGCGGTACCGGTGGCGGCACCAGAACACGAGCCGGTTGTGCAAGAGAAGGCGCCTTCGCGTTCGCCCGTTGCGGCCATCCTGGCCTTCGTAGTCGGCGCAGGTATGGCCAGCGCCTGGTTCCTGCTGCACCACTGAGTGGCTTTTGCAGGCTGGGGCGAAACCCACCTTACGATCCTGCCTCTGCCGCCGCACCTAAAGAACCGTAGGGCGGATGCAACCCGCCAGTGCCCTGTGTTCCATCCTTCAAGCACTTAAGCACTTGGTGAGCTCATCGGGCGGCGCTCCGCCCACCCTACACCTTGGAACGCGGCACAAGGACTCCTCACCTCGTCGCCCAATGTCGCCCCGGCTTTTCCAGGTCGCCCAAACCAACCACGCGGGTCTCGCCGAACTCCTTTGCGCAGTTTCCGCCAGCAACCCCTGCGCCCGATACACGCTCGATTTGCCGCTGCCGTTTGGGCCGGTGATGACGTTAAGCTGCCCCAGCGGGATGAGGAAATCGCGCAGCGAGCGGTAGTTGGCAATGGCGAGCGTAGTGAGCATGAATGATGACGATTTATCATGAAAATAGTGATCTGTCCCTGGGCGGAACGATCTTGGCGTCCAAGCCGCCGCCGCCCGTGGAAAATTGCCACAGCGTCATGCTATGCTGTCTCTACGTTCGGTCACGCCAAATACCAATACTACCCTGCTCCCCGCCATGATTGCACCCGGATGGAACGGCCCCGACTCGGTCAATATGCGAATCGAGCTCAGTTCAAGCGCTTCCCCAGTCAATGCCGTCACGGCCCAGGAATTGGCCAATATCGAGCAACTGGCCAGAATGGCGCTGCAAAGCTTCAAAGAGCAGAAATCGAGCTCCGGCTACGATCCGGAATCGGTGAAGATGATGTCCGACACGCTGGACCAGCAGCGCTCCCTGCTGCTGAGCGACCAGGCCAACGTGCCCACGGTGGCGAACATGTTCGGCGCCTTCCTCGGCAAGACCATCATCGAATGGAGCGAAGGCTTTCCCTCGCGCTGGATACGCTCGGGCGACGAGATCGGCGTCGAAGTGATCGCCGGCGACCGCACGGCGCGCTTTTTCCCCATCAGCCGTGTGTTTCGCCAGATCGAACAGGGTAAAAGCCAGACCGCCTATGGCATGTTCAAGGCGGCCCTGAAGCTGCTGCAGGAGGCGGCCGACAAGGCAGCCGCTGCCGAAGCTGCCGCCAAGGCGAGACCCGCATCGGATACGCCAATTGCGGCCAAGCCCGTCGAAGCGGAGAAGGCAAACGCGGAAATGAAACCCGACGCAGCAGTGAAGCCGGAAACCGTGGCGAAACCGGAACCCGCTGTGCAGGCGGTCTCCCCGCAAGACCTGGCCCAGCTCGAGCAGCTGGCCGCCCATACCGTGCAGTTCTACCGCAAGCACCTGGACAACTTCGGCTACGACGAGCGCTCGGTGAAGCTGATGTCGAAACACCTCGACAAGCAGCGCGCCAAGCTGCAGGCCGACAAGACCAAAATCCAGGGTCTCGCCAACATGTACGGCGCCTATCTCGGCAAGGCCATCATCGCCTCCAACCCGCAGGCGCTCAGCCGCTGGATACGCTCGGGCGACGAACTCGGCGTGGAAATGGTCAACGGCAGCTACACGTCGCATGCCTATACCGCCAGCCGGATATTGCAGCAGATCGAATCGGGAGAGAAGACCGCCTACGAGCTGTTCCTGTCCATGCAGGTGAAGGCGTAGAACGGCCTGGCTTGGCAAGCTGTTGAAGAACGGTCAGCGCGCATTCAGCGCCGCCAGAACCTGTCCCTTGAGGGTGCGGATCAAGGCCGTTTCGTCCGGCGGCACGCCCTCCGGCGCAGGCATCGCCCGGTCAGCATAGAAGAGACCGAACGGCTTCTTCTGCACCACCAAGGGCAGCACGATGAAGCTCCTGGCATCGGGCAGCAAACTGCGGTGCCAGGCCGGGATCAAGTCGCGTATCTTGACCGCCGTGGCGTCGGCGATCATCAGGTCGGCATCGTTTTCCATGGCCAGGTGGAACACGTCGCGCGCATGCGCCGAAGGAAAGACGAACCCCTCTTGCCGCGCCGCCGCCTGTTCGCCCACGGAGATGCGGGCGCGGTAGTTGCCTGTCCTGGGATCGTTGATGCAAACGGTGGCGAAGCGGAAACCCATGCCGCGGTAGATCGTCTCAAGCACCAGCATGATCAAGTCGTTGACCTTGCAGCGGCCCGAAGCCATCATCTCCGTCACGTCCTGCACGCCTGCCATCAACTGCTCGCGCGCGTCCAGCGGTTTGCCGCTGGGGTGCTTGCCTTGTGCCCGGACCGGCTTGGGTTCATCGACTTGCAGCAGCAACTCGCTGGGCAAGCCGAGTTCCGGTTCCGCCTCGATTGCCGCCTCGGGTTCCCCCTGCTCTTCCGGCTCGTGTCCCTCCACATGTTCCAGCTCGGCACTGCCTGCGCCGCCGAGGCCGGCTTGCGAAGTCAGGACCTTGATCTCTTGCGCCACCGACTCGAACAGCGTGGACAGGCTGCTCTCATCGAGATTCAAGGCCGCGCCGAAGCGGTTGAGCAAGGCGCGGCTGGCAGCATCCTGCCCCGATTGTCCGATCTTGCCCAGCAAGGCCGCCGCCGAGGTGCTGAATGCCGCCACTTGCTGTATCCATTCCTGGCGGCTCTTGGCCGGCCGCAATACGCCGGAGGGCAGCGTGCTCAAGGATTTGACGATGCTCTCGGGCATCTGCCATTCCTGCAGCACGGCTTCAGCCAGCATTTCGAAGCTGCAGCCCAGCACCTGCATCGAAGCCTGGCTCGGGGTGCGGCCGCCCTCGATCTGGGCCGCAACTTCGGCATACAGGCTATGGTCCAGCGCCGCCACCAGCAAGCGCCCCAGGTTCTTGAACAGCGCCGCCACGGCCGCTTCCTCCGAATCCTTGAACTGGCTGCGCTTGGCCATCTCGCGCCCGATCACGGAAGCGGCGAGCGACTGCGCCAGTTCGGCACGCACGCTCTGCGCGCGCTTGCCCGACATGCCCTCGACCAGCAGCATGGCCAACGCATTGGTCTTCACGGATTCGAAACCGAGCAGGAAGATGGCTTTGGAGACGGTAGTGATCGGCGCGCCGGAATAGGTGCGGTAGACCACCGTATTGGCCACGCGCAAAATCTTTTGCGTCAAGCCGGCA
Source organism: Burkholderiaceae bacterium (assembly GCA_036384915.1). Classification (GTDB taxonomy): domain Bacteria; phylum Pseudomonadota; class Gammaproteobacteria; order Burkholderiales; family Burkholderiaceae_D; genus PKWO01. Next base: position 6,141 of record DASVLJ010000017.1, on the reverse strand, counting down.
TCGGCCAGCACGAAGGAAGCCAGGTTGCGCACCGCCTCATCGGAAGACGAGGCCATCTCCACCACGCGCGACACCGAGGAACCGAGCGCGGGCAAGTCCGTACCCTCGCCGATGCTGGCGAGCAGGCGGTTGCGCGCGGCGAGGGCTTCATCGCTGATTTGTGAAGAATAAGGCGCGGGATGCGTAGGACCTCCAGAGGGCACGAATGGTCTCCTTATAAGTATGGAAATTCAGTTTGCCCCATGTGCCGGCAATTGTCTAATGGCGAGGCCTTTCCGGCACCCGCGATTCGCATCCACCCCACAGTCTGTTAAATTCGGGCCGATTTCAGACACAATTCGGGCTCCTTCCGCAGTTTTTCGCAAGAAACACTACAATTGGGAACCGGTCCACTGCCTCTCCCCTACATGAAGCCGTCCGATATCCTGCTCGCACTCCTGACCATCTCCATCTGGGGTTCCAACTTCGTCGTCATCAAATTCGGTTTGCAAGGTTTGCCGCCCATCCTGTTTTCTTCGCTGCGCTTTGTGTTCGCCGCGCTGCCGCTGGTGTTCTTCGTCAAGCGTCCGCAAGTGCCGTTGCGACTCCTGGCCGGTTTTGCGCTGTTTCAATTCGCGCTGCAATTCATCCTGCTGTTTTCCGGCATCAAGCTCGGCTTCCCGCCCGGACTCGCTTCGCTGGTGATCCAGCTGCAAGCCTTTTTCACCATCGGCCTTGCCGTGCTGTTCCTGCATGAACGGCCGCTGATCAACCAATTGCTTGGCGCCCTGGTGGCGCTGGGCGGCATGGTGCTGGTGGCATGCAATCTCGACGCCAAGCCGACCGTGATCGGTTTCGTGTGTGTTGTGGCGGCCGGTTTGAGCTGGGCCACGGCCAATATCGTGACCAAGAAGATGGGCAAGGTGAACCCGCTCTCGCTGGTGACCTGGGGCTCGCTGGTCGCCGCACCGCCCATGCTGCTGGCATCGTACTGCATCGAAGGCAGCGGCGCCTGGGCCATGGCAGCGGACAAGATCAATTGGATTTCAATCGGCGCGGTGTTTTTCCAGTCTTATCCGAACACCATCGTCGGCTACGGCATCTGGTCTTACCTGATCGGCAAATATCCAACGGCGACGATTGCCCCGTTCACGCTACTGGTGCCCGTGGTGGGCATGGTGGCTGCGGCGCTGATCCTGGCGGAACCGCTGCAATGGTGGAAGCTGGCGGCCGGTGCGCTGGTGCTGGGCGGCCTGGCGTTCAACCAGTTCGGAGCGCGCTGGGCGGGGCGGCAACGCTTGACCAATTGATCCACACCTAAAGTACCAAGGGCGGGTCAGGCGCAGGCGCAACCCACCAAATTCCACAAACGGCTTTATTTGAGCGCCTGGCGGATACGCCTGACGTCGCGCGCGTCACTCGCCGGCCCAACAACCTTTAACCAAATTCCGCATCATGTTGCGCAATCGCTTGTTCCAACGAATCAAACCATTCGCAACGTTGGTTCGGCGCAACCTCGATTAGAAATTTCCCTCCGCGGCCCAAGAATAGCAAAAATTCATTTCCGAATCTTTGGCATTTGCGTGATAGGAACATTAATTTTCCTTAATGTGGCAAATCCTACAAGCGGCCCTATGATTCGGCCAGCGATTTCGGCCGCCGCCGGCTATGCCGCGTGGGAACGCCGGTCGCACTACTCCCGGTGCCCTCGTCGCACGCAACGGGAAAAACCTTCAACCATATGGAGCAAGAATTGAAAACCAAACTCGCAATCCTCGGCGCCGCGGCGCTCGCCTCGGGCTCGGCATTTGCGCAGACATCGGGTACCTCTGTCGAGTTGTACGGCATTCTCGACGTCGCGGTCGGCCACGTTGAACACTCCTTTTCCGTCGATCCGAACTTCCCGTTCGGCGTCAACCCGGTTTCGCCCACTTCCTCGGCCCACGTGACCAATTCCGTGAACGGCATGTTCAACGGCGGCGTGTCCGATTCGCGCTGGGGCATCCGCGGCACGGAAGACCTGGGCGGCGGAGTGAAGGCCTTCTTCGTGCTTGAATCCGGCTTCAACGTGCCTGACGGCGTGTTGAACAACGGCACGGCTTCGCTGGCCGGCAACAGCGGCACCACCGGCCCTAACGTTTCGGCCAACACGTCGTTGAACGGCCAGCTTTTCAACCGCCAGTCCAACGTCGGACTGTCCGCCGGTGAACTTGGCAGCGTAGCCTTCGGCCGCAACTACGGCCCGATCTTCGATATCACCGTCGCCTATGATCCGGTGCAGGCGGCCGACCTGTTCTCGCCGCTGGGCTTCTCCGGCACCTATGGCGGCGGCGGCGGCGTTTCGGAAGACACGCGCATCGACAACAGCATCAGGTACAAGAACAAGATCGGCGACGTCAATTTCGGCGGCTTTTACAAGGCGGGCGGCGTGGCCGGACTCGATCAGGCGCAAGGCGGCTGGGGTATCAACGGCGGCTATGAAGCTTATGGCTTCGGCATCCAGGCTGCTTACGAAGAGTTCACCGATGCGCTCAAAACCGGCAACAGCACGGTGCCGGGCGACATCAATCTGACCAACTACAACACCGACGCATTCTTCATCGCCGCCAAGTACCATTTCGGCGAGGCCACCGTACGCGGCGGCTATGAAAGCTATACTCTGAAGGCGCCATCGGACACGCTGGCCTCCATGGGCGTCACCAGCCTGTACGGCTACACGGTGGGCAATGCCACATCGGCTTCCGCCAATTTCAGCGCAGCCGACCAGAGGACCGATATCTGGTTCATCGGCGGCGACTACAACTTCACGCCGCAACTGAACCTGGCGCTGGGCTTCTATGATGTGCAACCCAAGCAATCCGACGACAGCAAGCAGTTGAACGGCAACGCCTACTACTACTCGGCCCTGCTCGACTACAGCTTCACCAAGCGCACCGACGTGTATGCCGGCTTCATGTATGACCAGTTCAAGGGCGCAAACTTTTCCGCGCCGTTCGCCGCCTACAACACGACCAATTACATCACCGCCGTAGGCATGCGCACACGCTTCTGAAAACGGCGTCCCCTTGCCGTTTTCACTCCCTGGCGGACACTTCCATGCGGGTGTCCGCTTTTTTTGCGGAACGCGCAAGATTAAATTTCTTTAATCTCGACGCCACACGATCTTCATTACAATCGATCGCGTGACAAAGATGAATCCGGTGCGGGCGACAAGCGTAGCGCCGGTTCGACACCATGGCAACACACGAAGAATTGGCGCTGATCCGCGAAGCCCGTTCAGGCAAGCTTTCCGCCCAGCTGGACCTCGGTACACGCTACCTCCGAGGCAGCACGGCGCTGCCGACCAATCTCGACGCCGCCATGCACTGGCTGGGAGCGGCGGCACAGCAAGGCAGTGTCGATGCCTGCAGCCTGATCGCACGTCACGTCCCGCTCGACTGCGCCCTCGCCGTACACGATGCGGCCACGTTGGCCGGCTGGTTCAGGCAAGCCTTCGAAGCCGGCACGACGGAAGCCGGCTTGCTGTTTGCCAAGCTCGTATTGCAGGACAAGGCCTTTGCCGCCCGCGACATGCGTGAGCATGCCCTTGCCGCGTTGCAAACCGCCGCGCATTGCGGCTCACACGAAGCGCAATGGCTGTGGGCCGGCGAATTGCGCCGACGCGGCGGCTGCGAGGAAGCGGCACTGGCGTGGGAAAAACGCGCCGCACAGGGCGGCCTCGATGCGGCTCGACTATCCTTGGCCGACGAGGCCAAAAAACAGGGCGATGTCGATGCTTTCCTCATATGGGCCCTGCCGGTGGCGCGCGCGGCGATGAGCCGTGCACCTGGCAAGCGCGCCAGCCTGCTCACTGCGGAACAGGTGCGCGCATTGAGGCAATGTGCCGAAGTATTGGCCGCACGCCAAGGCCCGGAACAGCGAGAAGCGAGGACGTTCTGGGAATGTGCGGCCGCAAGCGGCGATACGCAAGCGCAATTGCACTTCGGCCTGTGGCTTGCTGGCTTGCGCGCCGATGACGAGCCAGAGCCGCACCGGCTTGATACGCGCGACCAGGATGAAGCGATGCAATGGCTGGTGCTCGCCGGGCGGCAGGGCGTGGCCGATGCCTGGTATGCACTGTCTCGCCTCTACGGCAGCGCACGCCACTCCAGACCCAATGCCGAACTGCAGCGCCACTACCGGCAAAAAGCTGCGGAACTCGGACATTGCCGCGCGCAATATGAATGCGGCGCCTGCGCCTGGAACAATGGCGAAGGGCGCACCAGCAGCATGGTGCGCGCGCTCTATTGGCTCGAACTGGCGAGCGCCCAAGGCTGTACCATGTCCCTGGACTTACTGCGCCATATCCGTCAATCAAATGCCGAAATGCTTTGCAAGACCTTAAGTACCCCCAAGGCGGACAGAAAAGCCCTCTTTATCGCATGATTTACCGCGAGAGTCAGGTGGCCTGCAAGGGCACCAACCCCATCCGGCCATATGCAATGAACGCGCAGATTGCTGCCATTGCCGCCCAATACACCAACTGCCCGCTTTGCGTGCTGCCCGATGCAAGATAAACGCCGGCAAACAGCAGCATCTCGGCGGCGATGCACAAGGCCGCAGCAGGGGCCAGCATGGCGAACGACTTATTGAACAACGGAAGAACCAGGCACACGCTGCACACGAGTTCGAGCGGGCGCAAGCCTACCCACAGCGCATGCGGCATGGCGGATAGCGCAGGAACGCCCTGCTCCGAATTGAACAGTTTCCAGCCTGCCCCCATCAGCGTGTGCAGCGCGAGCAAACCCTGAAGCGTCCATAACAATGCATTCATGCCCCAACCTGCCTTTCCTTGTTCGGGTTGATCGATTTATTCAGGTTGAGCCTTGGACCAGTCCCGCGTCTTGACGCCGAACCGCAGTTCGTATTCCGCCTTTAAGCGCTGCCAGCCTTCGAACTGCATCACGCCGATGCCGACGATGCGTCCCAGCGGCTGGCCAGCGATGAAGCTGTCGAGCACATCGAGGCAGATATGCCAGCCGGCGGCACCCATCGCGATATAGGGGCGCGCAATGGCATGCCACAGCGTCAGGCGCGTGCCGGAACCGTTAGCCTCAAGTTGCCAGCGCATCAGCCCGTCACCCCATTTGTATTCGAGCAATTCCGGTTCGATGGCGCGTATGATTTCGGTTTGCGAAACCTGTTCAACCGGCGCATTGACCGTGGTCAGGCTCACCGCGCCGACCCTTGCCATGCTGTGGCTGGCATTGAACGGCGCCCATTGCGCCAATTGCGCCGGGTCTGTCAGCGCCAGCCAGACCTTGTCGGGGGAATGGCGCAACTCGCGTACCAGCACAAGGGTCCATTCCTCTCCATTTTCGCCACGTTTGTCGATATGCGCGCCGGAAGCGGGGCCGGGCTTGTAATGATCGTAAGAGCTCATTCGTTCTTGCCTTTCGTGGAAGCGTCTTACAAGCGGTCGAGGTGACGCTCGAGCGCGTCTACATGACCGGACCAATAACGGCGAAATTGCGCCAGCCAGGCATCGACTTCCATCAAAGGTTCCGGACAGACGCGGTACAGCCTGCGCTGGGCATCGATACGCGACTCGACCAACCCCGCCTCGCGCAGCACACGCAGGTGCTTGGAGACGGAAGGCTGGGACATGCCGAGTTGCTGCTCAATCTCGCCGACCGAACGCTCAGATCCGGCCAACAAGCCCAGGATGGCGCGCCGGTGCGGCTCGGCAATGATGTGGAAGGTCGATTCCATCGTTTTAATATGACCAATAAGGAATATAACTGTAAAGGAATATTATGAACTAGAAAAACGCACCTCGAAAGGTGCGTTTCTCATGCCAAAGGGGCCGAATCAGCCCATCAGGTGGATCGTGCCGTTGCCACCGAAGTGGGTATTGGAGAAGGTGTACGTACCCGTCAATTCCACCACCGTGTCGTTGGCCGACAGGTGACCTGTATCGGCTGCCGTCAGGTTCACCAGGTAGGTGTTGCCCTGGTATGAGAACCATGCCACGGTGTTGGCCGTGACTGCGCCGCCCTTGCCTGCCGCCGTGGCGATCCAGTCCGACAGCAGGGTGGTGTCGCCGTGCAGCGCGCTCACCTGCGCCGCGGTGATCTCCGTGATGGCCGTGATGGGTGCGGCATCGCCCGAGAACACCAGGGT
>DASVLJ010000016.1:0-20653 GCA_036384915.1 Burkholderiaceae bacterium | reverse complement strand
CGATACGGCGCTCGACTACGGCTTGTTGAAGAAGATGATGCCCGATACCAAGCTGTCGATGGCGGCCAATCTCTTGGTGTTGCCCAATATCGAGGCGGCCAATATTTCGTACAACCTGTTGAAGACTGCCGCAGGCAACGGCATTGCGGTCGGGCCTATCCTGCTCGGTTGTGCCAAGCCGGTGCATATCCTGACTTCGTCGGCGACGGTGCGCCGGATTGTGAACATGACGGCCTTGTGCGTGATGGATGCGGTGGCGCAGAGATAGGGCTTTGTCGGTGGAAGGTTGGCGCTGAATATTGTGCTCAGCGCCAACCCATGACGGCAGGCTGAGTGTATGGATCAGATTCTGCTGAACGCCGGCCTGCAATGCGCCGGCATCAGTGACGTCAATTCCTTGAGCAGCCGGCTCATGGCGGCGCTGCGGCCTCGGACGCAAAAATCATCCCGCACCGCCTGGCGCAATATTGCGTGGTAGATTTACGCTTGGCGTACCAAGCCGCTCCCCACAAACGGCACACCCTGCCGTCAACCATCCGATCGCATCCATGACCGTCAACGCTCCGCTCAATTTCGCCCAACCCCAACTCGACGAAGCAACTATCGCCGCCGTAGCCGAAGTCATGCGTTCCAACTGGATCGCCAGCGGCCAACATGTGCTGGCATTCGAAAAGGAACTGTCGGCCACCTTCGGCAACCGCCCCACCCGCGTGGTGACTTCCGCCACGGGTGCAATGGAAATCGCGTTGCAGGTATGCGGCATCGGGCCGGGCGACGAGGTCATCACTTCAGCACAAAGTTTTTTCTCGACCATGAACATGGTCGTGAAGGTCGGCGCCAGACCGGTCTTCGTCGATTGCGAACTCGAATCGCGCGCACTCGATCTGGCCCAGGTCGAAGCGGCCATCGCGCCGGCCACGCGCGCCATCATGCCCACCCATTTCCCCGGCGCACTGGTCAATATGGATGCCTTGCTGGCGCTCGCGCGCAAACACAATTTGCGCGTGATCGAAGATGCGGCCCTGGTGCAGGGCTCGGCGTGGCAAGGCCGGCCTATCGGCAGCTTCGGCGACATCGCCACCTTCAGCTTTCACCCGAACAAGAACATGACCACCATCGAAGGCGGCGCCATCGTCGTCAACGATGAAGCCGAGGCGAGACAGGTAGAGATCCTGCGCTTCCACGGGATCGTACGTCTGCCCGATGAAACGCGCGACGTGGCCGTGGCGGCGGGCAAATTCAATATGTCCGACGTGTCGGCCGTGATCGGACGACACCAGTTGCGCGAATTACCGCGTTTTCTGGCACGCCGCAGTGAGTTGGCGGGGCACTACTTCGAAGTCTTTCCAACCGTGCCCGGTGCCGTGCTTCCGCCGCAGGGCGTGGCCGGCCAAAGCTGGAACATGTTCTGCGTGCTGCTGCCGTTCGAGAGACTCGGCCGCACGCGCATGCAATTTCGTGCCGACATGCGTGCTCAAGGCATTGCGACGGGCGTTTCCTACGAGGCTTGCCATTTGACCGGCGTCGGGCGCGCTTTGGGCTATCGTGAAGGGCAATTCCCCATCGCAGAGCGCATCGCCCAAGAGACGGTGTCGCTGCCGCTGCATGCGGGCATGGGCATGGGAGATGTGGAGCGCGTGTGCCGAGCGGTGGCTGACTGGGTCTGATCCTGCCCTTCAATCCCTATCTGGCGCCGCGCGCCAACACTTGTATCGTCCCCATCATGCCGCCGTCCTCATGCTCAAGCAGATGACAGTGATAGACGAAAGTACCGACCGCATTCGGATCGCGGAAATCCATCCTGATCCTGACACTGGGATAGCTCAACTGCGTACCCCGGGCATAGGGAACGTTGATGGTATCGCGCAGGAAGGGTTCATCCACCGGCCGGCCGTCGCTGTCCATCACCAGGAAGTGGATTTGGTGCACGTGGAAGGCATGCAATTCGTTGGAGCGGTTTTCGATGACCCAGTCTTCCACGTCACCCTGGCGCGCCACGACGTTGGGTATGGGGTCGTTCGGATTGAACACTCTGGGCTTGTGGCCTTCTTCCGTAATATAGAACTCGACCGGGCTGTTCGGATCTTTCGGGTTGGACGGCTGCTCGGAGAAGAAAAAGCGTCGCGTGCGCACCGGGGTCAGGTCTCTTAGCGACCGGCTTTTTTGCACTGGAAGAGGTCCGTGCCCCTGGGGCAAAACCACGGCCGGGTCGGCGGCGCGGGGATCGGCCTCGACAATGGCGAGGGCGCGGTTGGGGTCGTTTTCGCCCGCAGGTCCTGTGTCGACCGTACGCGTGACCAGCAAGGCCTGGGCATTCGCCGGTGGCCCCTCGACGATGAATTCGGCGCGCGAACCGGGCGGCAGGACGACATGATCGGTCTGCAGCAGCGCTTCCCTGCCCTTGCGCTTCATCGGCACGCCGTCGACGGCGGCGATGCGCACATTCTGCGGTTTCTTGCCGAACAGCAGGGCCAGGTTGAGGTAAGTCACCGAAGAGGCATTGAGAACGCGCCAGAGCTGGCGTCCGCCGGGCTTCATGCGGATCACGGCCGGCTCGTAGTTCGGGTAGGGCACGCTCACGTAGTTGATCGACAAGTCTTTGGCCGGTTTGCCGAAGCCCATGCCGTTGTTGAGCGCGTCGCCATCGGACTCCACCAGCGATTTGGGGATAACCGGTTCCGATTTGGATGGTGGGGCCTTGGGGTGCAGCAATTCCTGGTCGCGTATCACCAGCACGCGTTCGGGCAAGCCGGCCGTTTCGGGAACGGCGCGTTCCATGCCTTCGATAATCATCGCGCCCGATGCGCCGCCCTGCACCTGGCGTGCGGAAAAACCGTGGATGTGCGGGTGATACCAATAGAGGCCGGGCGCTTCGTCCTTCGGGACTTGAAAGCGGTATTCGAATACGCCGCCGCTGTCGCTGTCGGGTTGGATCGAGGTCTTGAGCACGTCATCCTGACGGCACTGCGGCGGCATGCTCATGCCGTGGAAATGCAGATTGGTCGAGACCGCCGTCATGGCGCCGCTTTCGCAAACGTTGGCGGTCTTTTTCGGCTTGGTGGTGCAGATCGCTTTTTCGATGACCGCCGCAGCCGGGTCGATGTCTTGCAGCATGTCGTGCAGGCGCAGCACGACATGGTCGCCCGGGCGCAGATGCAGCGTCGGCGCCTGCGCGCCGTCCGGCGTGGCGTAACAATAACGTACCGAGCCGTCCGGTTCGCGCACGTTCCGGATTTGCAGGTCGAGCCTGAGTTCGCCGTGCGCGCTGCGCAGGTCGACGGGGTCGGTGACTAGGCTGCCGACTGCGGGACGTGGGCAGAGTTCCGCGGAAGTTGCGGCACAGGCGGATATGGGACATATCAAGGCCAAGCTGAGGCCGAGTACTGCTTTGTAATTCATGACTTGCCGGCTAACACTTCATGGATCGTAGGTTGGTACAGCGTAGCGAAGCCCACCATCGGCGCGTCAAATTACCGCTTGCGTTTGCCCGAGCGCACAATGTTGGGCTTCGCTGCGCTCAGCTTGCGACGGCCGGCACAACCTACGAACTTCAAATCAGGTTTTGATCTCGATCTTGGCCTGCGCCTTCAAGGCATCGAGCGCCTTGACCAACTCTTCCTGCTGCACGTGCTGCACCAGCGAAGGCTTGATCTGTTCGAGCGGCGGAATGCTGTCCGCCGCGGGACGGATGTCGTCGAGCGCGATGACGTGGTAGCCGAATTGCGACTTGACCGGTTCTTCGGTGAACTTGCCCTTGGAGAGCTTGGCCACGGCCGCGCTGAATTCGGGAACCATGGTTTTGCTGTCGAACCAGCCGAGGTCGCCGCCCTTGGCCTTGGAAACCGGGTCTTGCGATTGCTTGGCCAGCTCGGCGAAACTGTTCGGATCCTTGTTGAGCTTGGCGATGATGGCCTTGGCTTCATCTTCGGTCTTCACCAGGATGTGGCGCGCGCGGTATTGATTGCCAGAAGCTTCGACCTTGAGCTTGTCGTATTCGGCATTCAATTGCGCATCGGTAGGCTGGTGCGTGGCGAAGAAATCCTTGACGTAGGATTGAGCCAGGATGAAGGTCCTGGACATTTCTATCTGGTCTTGCACGTCGGCTTGTTTGTCGAAGCCCTTCTTGACCGCTTCCTGGGCGGCCAGGATTTGCTGCGTCAAGTTGTCGATGGTGTGCTGGCGTGCGGCGGGCGCTTCGCGCTGGGCCGGCTGCTGGCGCATCAGCAAATCGAGCTCGCCCTGGCTGACCACGGTACCGTTCACCGTCAGGGCGACCTTGGTCTTGTCTTGCGTAACCGCGTTCTTGTCGCCGCTCCTGGAACAGGCAGAGATCGTGATGGCCGCGATTGCCGCGACGGCGACTAGAGCAACGGCGGAAACGGCACGCAGGGTATTGCTGGTACGGATCAACATTTCTTCCTCAACATTCACATAAAAAACACGAAATCAGGCAAGGGAGGCGGCCAGCTCCGCACCGGAGATAAATTCCGACGCGAAACCGGCCGCTGCCGCGAGGCTCGCGCCCCGCAACAAACCACCGCATGGTTACGAACTGAAGCTGAACATATCCCACAGGTCGTTGATCGACGGACCGTTGGTCGGCACATAGGGGTTCGAACTCGCTGCCTGCGGGTTAGGCAGGTTGTCGCGGCTGCGCTTGCTGATCACCGGCAAGCCCCAGTTGCGCTCGATGAATTTCAGGATCGAGACGTGGTCGGTGTAGCTGTGCGAAACATAGCCGGGCTTGACCAGCGGCGAGACGACGATGAAGGGGATGCGCGTGCCGTCGCCGAAGTAGTCCAGCGGCGCGACGTAGCCGGAATCGTAGAAGCCGCCGCCTTCGTCGAAGGTGACGAAAATCGCGGTATTGGCCCACAGCGTAGGATTGGCTTGCACGGCATCGATCACCTTCTTCGAGAAGCCCTCGAACAGGTCAAGCTTGGACGATGCCGGGTGGCCGTCGACCCAGCCGGACGGCTTGACGAAGGACACGGCAGGCAGTGTGCCGGCGGCGATATCCGAATACAGGTTGGTCGTATCCTGGATATGGGCCGACACTTGCGCCGGATTGGCCATGATGGAAGTGTCGTACTGGAACGGATTGCAGATGGTGCAGTACTCGTCGGTGTTGGCGCCCGGCTTACCCCAGTTCATTTGATAGGGGTCGTTGACGTAGTTGTTCCACTGGTCGCCATAATACTTCCATGTCACGTTGGCGGTGTTCATCACGTCGCCGATGGAGGGGACGGCGGAAGGCGGAATAGTGAAGACGGTGTTGGCGGCGTTGGTGTCGGTGTAGGCGTTCTTGCCGTTGCCGAAGTAACCCGGATTGTAGTTGTTGAGCAGATAGTAGTGGCCCGCGTCGCAGTTGGCGGCGACCGGAGTAGGCAGCGACTTCAGATAAGCCAGCACGGGTGCGACGCCGGGCTGGGTCGAGTCTGAGCAGTTGGTGTAGGAACCGCCGCCGTAGGAGGCCGAGCCGTAGCTGCCGCCGCCGTAGCCGTCTTGCGTGTACCAGTTATTGGTGCCCGAAGCCGGGTTCGGATTTTCGATTTCGCTGACGGTGCCGGCGTTGGGCGTGCCGGCATCGACCGTGGTGCCGTTGGGCGGAGTCTGCGCGTTGCCGTTGCCGTCGGTGAAGTAGATCAGGTCGCCGTGGCCCAGCATGATGTGGTTGGCACCGGTACCGCCTTGCACGGACTGGTGGAAGTTGTCGCTCATGGCGTACTGGTCGGCCAGTTCCTTGAAGTAGGGGACGTCGCCGTTGTTCATGTTGTAGAAGCCCAGCGCGGTCGAGCCTTCGCCTGTGGTGATGGCACCTGCCGCATAGTCGGTGCTGAAGGTGGCCGGTTGCGCAACCCCGTTGGCACCGGCGCCGACCGTGGTTTCAACCCAGGAGAACAGCGCGCCGTCGCAGCCGGTGGGCTTGGCGGCCGTAGCGTGGGCGATGTTGCAGTCGAGCTGTTGCCACATCTGGTAGAAGCGGTGCACCGGGCTGGCCGAATAGGCGTCGTAGCTGAAGGTCGAGCTGGTCAGCTGGAACGGGCCGGGCGGCAGGGCCGATTGATTGGCGATGCGCGCATCAGGCACGCTGCCCGACTGGCCGGTGCCGCCTGTCAGAAGGTATTGGTAGTACTGGGGATCGAGGCCGTTTTCGGTGGCCTGGGCGGTCGCGAGCGTGCCGCCGGTGCCGAGATAATTGGTCTTCGGGCCGCCGGTCAGCGGTGCGGGCATCACGCCGCCGGCAAACGCCGTTTGCGGCGGAGCCATCAAGAAGCCGTCGGTGGAATGGTCGGTTGCGGCGGCCTGGTTGGCCAGCTTGAAGTTGGCGCCCGGCGTACCGTCGGCATTGACGATGCCTTGCGAAAGCAGGTTCATGACCGTCTGGCCGGAACGCGGCTGGTACGTAGCGAACACGTTGTCGAAGCTGTGGTTTTCACCGATGATCACAATGACATGCTGGACCGGCGTCTTCGGCGCGTAGACCATGGCGGTCGCACCACTCGCAGCGGCGTTGTTGTGGCTGCTGCCGCCGCAAGCGGCCAACAATTGGCATACGGCCACGGTCGTCAGACCCAGGCCGAACTTGCGCGTTACCCCTCTTCGAAATACATCTATAGACATGACCCCACCCATTTATCAGTTGAACATTCATCCGGCCGCTTGCCGTGTCGGCCCGGCCGCTTCTGGTCCGGCTCGTGCATTGCACAGGACATGTGCAGGCACACCGCTTGGGTATCGCTCCTAATAAGCCGATACCGATATTTCCGGTCGGGAATGTAACAAGTGAATGTGACGGCCCGGTGACCCATATGTAACATTTGCGGGCCACCGCCGTACCACTGATGATTTATTAAGCAGACGAGCGTGGATTTTTCAGCGGGACGCAATCGCAAGGGCGATCCCGTCCGCAACATCATGCGCAATGAAGCTCTACACGTGCGTAGGAATAACGAGGCGCAAAATTGGATCGCGCCATGCGCGGCTTCATTCTCTCAGCGCAGCATCGCAAAAACCGTGCGATTAATGAACGCTCCGCCCACGATCAGCCAGATGAACAAGAGCGCGCCGAGCAGCAAGGGCTTGACGCCGGCCTGCCGTATCGCCGATACATGCGTGGTCAAGCCGAGCGCGGCCATGGCCATTGCGAGCAGCATGGTGTCTATATCGTTGGCCCGGGATATCCATGCCCCTGGCAAGGCAACGAAGGAGTGAACAATCACCACCGCGATAAAGAGGAAGGCAAACCAGGGAATGTTCAACCGCGTCGCGTTGACGGATAAGGTGGCGGGCATGGCCCCGGCCTGCTTCGCCCTGGCATCGCGCGCAAGCCAGGCCGACAGCGCAATCAGAAACGGCGCCAGCATCATCACCCGCACCATCTTGGCGATAACCGCAATGTCGGCCGTTTCCGTGCCGATGTTGCGCGCTGCGGCAACCACTTGCGCCACTTCGTGGATGGTCGAGCCTGCGTAGATGCCGAAGCTGTCGGCGCCGGGGGCAATGATGCCCCAATGCAGGTTCAGGGCATACAGCGCCGGGTAGACGAAGATCGCGAAGGTGCCGAACACCACCACGGTAGAAATCGCAACCGCCACCTTTTCAGCATGCGCTTTCAACACGGGCTCGGTCGCCATCACGGCTGCCGCGCCGCAAATCGCGCTGCCGGCGCCGACCAGCATGGAGGTGCTGCGGTCGAGTTTGAAGACACGCGTGCCGATCAGCCAAGACAAGCCGAAGGTGCTGCACAAGATCAGCGCATCGATCAGCAGCCCGGCAGCGCCGACATGGCTTATATCCTGCAACGTCAGCCGCAGGCCATAGAGCACGATGCCGGCGCGCAGAAGCATCTGCTTGGAGTACGTGACGCCGGGGCCTGCAATGCCCGCGAAGGAACGATAGGCCGAATTTCCCAGCGCCATGCCGAGCACGATGGCGACGGTGAGCGCGCTAAAGCCATGCGCAGCGAGCCAGGGAAGTTTGCCGAGCCGGATCGCGGCCATGGCAAGCAAGAGGCACAGCAGCAACCCCGGCAACAGCCGCGGTAACGCGTGGCGCGTGGAATGCCGGGCTGCAGGGGCAAGAGTTGGGGTGGTCATGGTACATCCTCCGTTTTCGATGGATGCACTGTAGCCGGCTCTTGAAAACAAATCCAACGGGTTGATTTTGTTTATTCAACCAATTTTTTAGGTAAATTGCTTTTTGTGTCCTTGTTTTGTAAATGATTTGTAAACTCATTAACAATTTCGCTATAGATGTAAACCCCGTTCTCGTGGATCAATACCGGATGACAATTTGATGACATAATCCACGCGCAAGCGGACGGCTCAGGGCCAGGTATTTTTCCGAGCGCTTCCGCAGCAGTCGCTTCCATCGGCATCCGCAGACATATGACAATGAGCACCACGCGTTCCATCGACCTTTATGACCAGGCACAACGGCATATCGAAGCAGGGAAATACGCGGAAGCATTTGCGCTATGCCAGGAAGCGCTCAAGAGCGGCGAATTCGAGCCGGGCGTATATTTCCAGATGGGCGTCATCCTGCTGAAGAGTCGGCGCTACGAAGACAGCCTCGCGGCCTTCCAGTCGGCACTGCGCGTCGACCCGCGCGACTCGAACGCGTACAACAACATGGGCGTCGCCTTGCGCCACCTGGGCAAGTTGGTTGAAGCCGCATATCACCACCGGCAAGCCATCATGATGGATCCCAATCATGCCCACGCACATATCGGCCTGGCCGCGGTGTTGTGCGAGATGCAGCAATTCAAGCAAGCCGCCGACGAATGCCGCATTGCGATCAACATCGCGCCGGACCAGTTCCACACGCACAGCAATCTCGGCGATATTTTGCGCGTGCTCGGCGACATGCCCGGGGCACTCAAGGCCTACACCCGGGCGCAGGAACTGGCGCCGGACAATGCCTTGGTGCGGGACAAACTGGCCAGGCTGCGGCAGGCCATGGGCTAACGTATTGCGGCGAATCCCTGGTAACCGATGTAGCAGCCGACCAGCAGTATCAGCGCGCCTGAAAAATAAGGCGCCTTGCGCGCGACCTCGCCGAAGCCGCTCCAGCGCCTCTGTACGTGCTTCAGGCTCAAGGCTGCCAGCGCACCGGACGCCACCATGGTCAGAGCCAGGCCGATGGAAAAGCACAGCACCAGCGCCGCCCCGAGCGTGACCTGCTTCAACTGCAGGCACACCAGCAGCACCGTGATCGATGCCGGGCAAGGCACAAGCCCGCCGGTCAGGCCGAACAGCACAATCTGGCCGGTGGTCACTTGGCGGTTGGCGAAGCGGCGCCGGATATCGTCGGCATGCGCCCGTTCGTGCGCATCCTGGTATTCGCCGGCGGCGAGTTCGACGACCTGGTCGCCTTCGTGGGCATGCGCATGCCGGTGATCGTATCCATGCTCATGTCCATGGTGATGGTCATGATGGTGATCGTGATGATGGCGTTCATACTGCGCAAGCCAGGTACGCCACATCATCCACAACGCAATGCAGACGATCATGAAAGCGGATGCAAGCTGGAAATAGCCCTCATTGGCTTCCACATCCCAATTCCGGCCGAAATACATGCCGGCCAATGCCACGGCCCACACCACGGCGGTATGCGAGATCGTGGCAGACAACCCGAGCAGCACGGCCTGCCCCAGCGTGCCGCGCACCGCCACGATGAAGGCCGCCATCATGGTCTTGGAGTGGCCCGGTTCAAGCCCGTGCAAAGCACCGAGCAGGATGGCGCTGGGGACGAACAGCCAGGCGTTGGAAGCGCCGTGCTGGAGCAATGCGGAAAAATCGTTCATGGCTGGTCTCGCTGCTACAGATGATGCGCTTACTTGAAGTAACTGCGCACGACGTCGATCAATTGCTCGCGTGCGTCGCCCTCGCCGGCATGGCGATGCGCGGCCACGTCGGCCAGATGGGTACGGATATGGTCTTCCAGCACCACGGTCAACAAGCCGTTCATGGCGCCGCGGCAACTGGTGATCTGCTGCAACACTTCCATGCAGCCTTTTTCTTCTTCGAGCGCGCGCTCGATCGCGTCGAGCTGGCCGCGGATACGGCGCACGCGGTTCAAAAGCTTCTTTTTGTCTTCGACGGTATGGCTCATGGCGCGGACTCGTATGGTATAGGGGGGTATAGTATATGAAAGGAGAAAGCATGTAAATGCCGCCCCTTCACTAGCGCCCGGATGCTGCCCTTGCCGTTGTCTCCAGACGGCAAACAGCAGCCGCCAAGGCATGGAAGTTACGATCTGTTACGGACGAAACAGAATCCGCGTAGGCGCTCCGCGTAAATCGTGCGTTAATGAAGGCGTGACCAGTTGGATCACACCCAACGCCAACCGACGCATTCAAGGAGATCGAACATGAGCACCACTACCCGAAAGATTATTGCCCTGATCGGCACCATCGGCCTCGTCGCCGGCTTCGTGGCCAACGCCAATGCCGAAACCCAATGGCAGAAGAACCACCCGCGCCGCACCGAAGTCAACGACCGACTGGCCGTGCAGCATGCGCGCGTCAACCAAAAGGTCGACTCGGGCAAAATGACCGCAGCCCAGGGCGCGCAGATCAAGCATGAAGACCATCAGGTGCGCCAGGAAGAGCGCGACATGGCTGCGCAAAACGGCGGCCATATCACCAAGCAGGAACAACGGACGCTGAACCGGCAGGAGAATGCGATCAGCAATCAGATCAAGAGCGAATGATTTTTCCGCTCGCAAACAAGCGGCGGGCCTGCAACCGCTAGCCCGCCACTTGTATGGATCAACGATAAATCGTCACAAGCTGCCGCGCCACCATCAGCGGCCTGCCCGCTTCGTCCCACACGTTCATGTGCTGGCTGCTGTAGCCCTCGCCCACGTGCTCGGCTTGCGTGCGCAGCAGGTGCCAGCCGCGATTGGCATAGCGGTCGGTGAGAAATTCCATGGACCAGGTGGCGGTGCTGACCGGGCTCGGTTCGGTGAACATCGTCATGGCGGCCGGCGGCAAGGCGTCGGCGAGGGCGATCAAGCCCGCGTCGCTGTCTTTCACTTCCGCGTCGCGATGGCGGACCCAGACCAGCAAATCGGGATCGTCGCTGCCGGACAGCATGTCGGCCCCGCCCGCTAGCGCGCCTTCGAACTGACGGGTGAAGTTCGGCGCGACGGCGCGGAAAAAGGGCGGGCATCGCTCCGGCGCGGGTGCGGACGGCGCAATCAGGTCGCTGTGCGCGAATGCGGATTGGCGTGCCACGCCGTAGCAAAACGTGGCGCGCAAAGCGGTGCCGCTTTCCCCCTCGATGTCGACGCCGATGAAGGCCGAAGATTTGCCCGCCGCGACCTTGAACGGCTTGACCGTCATCATGCCCGCAGCCGGGCCGGTGAACGCAGCTTGCGCGCCGCGCAGCGGGGGCAAATCGGCAAAGGCCTGGCGTGCGGCGTGCGCGGCCAGTGCCAGTGTAATACCGCCATAAAGCGTGCGGCCCTGGCCCCAGTCTTCCCCTGGTGCGATCTGGAATTGCCCGTCGCGTTGCGACATCGAGGCGAGCAAATCGGCAAATGACGTCATGGTGCTCCCTGCATTATGCTGATGCAGGCGATTGTAGCACTGCGGAAAAAAGCTACAGCGCGTCCTTGCGCGTGACGCAAATTTCACCGCCCTCGATCAGCGACTTGAGGTTGGAGAGAATGAGCGGCCAACCGCCCGACACGGCTTCGATCAGTTTGGATTCCGGCACCTCGATGCTGTGTGTGACACGCAGCCGTGCGGCGCTGCCCGCCTGCTCGACGTCGAACACGCAACGGCCGAAACCTTCGGCATTGAGTTCGGGGCGGAACTCATTGCGCCAGGTCAGCGCGATGCGGCGCGGCGGATCGAACTCGATCACCTCGCCCGTATCGGTGATGCGACCGTCCGGATAGGTGATGCTCCATGCGCCGCCGACTTTCCATTCGGCGCGAAACTGCGCGCCGAGCCAGTACTGGTCCATGAATTCCGGCGTGGTGATGGCTTGCCAGAGTTTTTCTGGCGTGGTGCGGATATAGCTGACATAGACGAACTTGCTCGAGTTGTCGCGCGACATGACGGTCTCCTTGCGTGGGTTGGATGGCAACGTGAAACCAGCATAGCAAAGCCTTCCTTGACATGCAAGTATTTGCTTGCATATCATATGCTCATGCAAGATGCCATCCATGGACGACACTGACCTCCTATTCAAGGCCCTGGCCGACCCGAGCCGGCGCAAACTGCTCGACCTGTTGTACGACAACGACGCACAAACGCTGGGCGAACTGTGCGCCCACCTCGACATGACGCGCCAGGCCGTGACGCAACACCTGGCTGTGCTCGAAGCGGCCAACCTGATCGCGACAGATTGGCGCGGGCGCGAGAAGCTGCATCACTTGAACCCCGTGCCGCTGCAGGGGATTTATGAGCGGTGGATTTCAAAGTTTGAGAAGGGGCGGCTAAAGGCGCTTTACGGGTTGAGGAAAAAGTTGGAAGACTAGTTCATCTTCTTTCGCCGGGTGCGTCTCATTTGGCTGCCGACACCAGCCTGGCGGTCCGCGCGCGTGAGGCCACGTCTTGCTGCAGCGCAAAGTGAAAGCAAACAGGCTTTCCTGCTACATTACTCCCATCCTTCACATGGGTGCGCACCATGTCTTTGAAAACGTGCTTCCGGCACTGCCTGACCCTGTTTGCGGTATCGGCTACCGCCGCCCTGCTGCAAGCCTGCGCCTCCCTGCCTTCGCCTTCGCAACGCGAATACAGCCGCTCCATGCCCGCGCAACAAGGCACGGAGTTGGCGGACCTGGCTGCGCAAAGCATTCCGCCAGGCTCCCCGTCCGCATTCCGCCCGTTGCCGCTCTCGGCTTGGTCGATGGACGCGCGGCTGACGCTGGTTCGCCATGCCCGGCGTTCGCTCGACATCCAGTATTACCTGCTGCAAAACGACATGTCCGGTCACGCGCTTTTGCGCGCGGTGCGCGATGCCGCCGAGCGCGGGGTACGGGTGCGAGTTCTGGTCGATGACTTGTATACGGCGCAAAGCGACCGCATGCTGCTCTCGCTTGAAGCTTATCCCAATATCGAAGTGCGTCTGTACAATCCGTTTCCCGCAGGGCGCGCGTTTGCCTGGTCGCGCTGGGCCTTCGCCTTGTCCGACCTGGCGCGCGTCAATCACCGCATGCATAACAAGCTCTTGATTGCGGATGGCGCATTTGCCGTGGCCGGCGGACGCAATATCGCGGACGAGTATTTTTTCGCGAGCAAGGACGGCAACTTCGTCGATTTCGACTTGCTGGTGGCGGGCGAGGCCGTGCCGCAGCTTGCCGCGATTTTCGACCGCTACTGGAACAGCCCGCGCGTCTATCAATTGCGCCAGTTGGAGCCCCAGCGCGCCACGCCCGAAGCGGCACGCGCGACGTTCGCGGAGTTGACCGCGGACGCCAGGGAAGCCTTTCCGCCGATGGCGCCGGACCGGCTCGACCTGCTGGGCTATGGCAGCCTGGGCAACGATATCGGCGCGCCGCCCCTGAAGATGCTGGGCGGCGCGATCGAAGTATTTGCCGACGATCCGGAAAAAGCCAGCGGCCGGTCCGAACGTATCGAAGACCCCGCTACCGTCACCTCGCACGTGATCCGCGCGATCGCCGAGGCCAGCAGCGAGGTGGTGGCGGCCTCGCCGTATTTCGTGCCGGGCGAGCGCGGCATGAGGGGTTTGCGCGCCGTGCGCGAGAAGAACGTGCATGTGGAGATCTTGACCAACTCAATGGCGTCGAACGACGAGCCGTTCGCCACGGCGGCCTATGCGCGCTACCGCGAGCCCTTGCTGAAGATGGGTGTGGAATTGTATGAGACCGATTCAAACCAGTTGAAGCACAACAAGCTGTTTTCCGCCGCCTTGCACGCTTCGGTCGGACGTTCGCACTCGAAACTGATCGTGATCGACCGGCACCTGACATTCGTAGGCTCCATGAATCTCGATTTCCGTTCCTCGCGCCTGAACACCGAGCTGGGCATGCTGGTGGAGTCGCGCGAATTAGCCGAAGACGTGCTGCGCTTGAAGAGCCTGGTGGAATCGGTCGGCAGCTTCCATCTGCGCCTTGCGCCCGAAGACGGGCACGTGCAATGGGTCGGCACCGACGAGGACAAGGACACGGTATATGACGACGAGCCCGGCGTGGGGCTTGGGACCCAGCTCGAGGTATGGCTCCTTTCCCCCTTCATCAGCGAGAACCTGCTGTAGCTTGGAGAGTCGTGCCATATCTTGATGGCAGCACCGGAGACACCGCAAGGTCGCGCAGGGTGGTAAGGTCGCGACACTGGCCGGCCACACGGACGGCGCCGTTACCATCGTTGAAAATCTTTTCACTTTCGCAATGCTTTCCTGTTTGTCAGGTACACTAAGAACATCATAACGGGAGGAATTTCGGCGCGATGGCTTCGCATTGGCATGCTTGCTGGGTGCACATCACGCATCTCGCTTCCTTTCTTCCTGCTGAGGCTCGCCAATATGCTTGATGTGCGTACCGAGTTCTATTTCGCCATCACCAGTCTGGTGGTTGTGGCGCTCGGTTTGGTGATGCTATGGTGGCGCGACCGCTCGGCCAGCCTGCGCGACTGGGCCATGTCGATTTGCATCGGGCTGTTCGGCAATGCCATCGCGGGCACGCATTTCCGCAACGTGCAGGCCGAAGCCGTCGCGCATGGGGAACGCGCCGCCGACTGGACCGCGCTGGCCGGGCTGGTGTTGATCACCGCCGGCTACCTGTTGGCCTTGCGCGGCATGGTGCGCCATTTCGGCGGACGCTGGACCGGCCGGATGTGGCTGGTCCTGCTGGCATCGAGCATCGGCCTGGTCGCCTTTATGTGGCCGGAACGCAATGGTTCGGCTTGGGCGGTGATCTCTTGCTACACGCGCGCCGTGGTATGCGGCTGCCTGCTGGCCACTTTCTTGCGCAACCGGACCAAGGTCGCGCCGTGGTCGGCTATCCTCATCGTGCTGCCCCTGGCCTTGCAGGGCGGTTACATGGCGATGCGCGGTACGGCCTACCTGCTCGGCGCCGACGATTGGCAGGATATGCTCTCGCCGCAGCTGACCTACCTCGTGGCAACGGCGGCAACGCAAGCCTTCGTGCTGGGCCTGGTGATCCTGCACGTGGAATCGCTGCTGGTACAATTAAACAGTGCCGCCAACACCGACGTGTTGACCGGCTTGAACAACCGGCGCAGCTTCAATCTGCTGGCAGCGCATCAATTCGAAGCGGCCCGGCGCCAGGATTTCCCGCTCTGGGTGCTGATGCTCGACATCGACCACTTCAAGAACGTCAACGACCGCCACGGCCACGACGAAGGCGACCGCCTGCTGCGCGAAGTCGGCCAATTGCTGCGCGCCACAGTGCGGCAAAGCGATATCGTCGCGCGCTATGGCGGCGAGGAATTCTGCATCGTCGCGTCCCATGCCGAAGCAAGCCATATCCAGTTGCTGGTGGCGCGCATCATGACGGCGATGAGCAAGGTGAAAGACGGACCGCGGGCCGATGCCGCACGCGTGACGCTCTCGATCGGGATCAGCTGCATGTGCGGCAAGGATGCATTGCCGGACGTGATCAAACGCGCCGACCTGGCGCTCTACAATGCGAAAGGCACGGGCCGCAAGAAGGCAGTGTTCTTCCCCGGCGAGGAAGGCGACAAGTACGAGGACTGGGCCGGCGATGCCCAGGCAGCCTGAGCCCATGTCGACGGTGCTTCCCGGCAGCTCCACGCTGTTGTTGCGCGCGCTGTTCAAGCGTCCGGGAAAGCCTGGCGCCGCACTTCACAGCGCGTTCATTGCACCCGCGCTCGACCTCGCACATCTTGCACGCTACAACGCACTGTTTGGTTTCCCGGCCGATGCGCTGCCGATCACGTACTACTATCCACTGGTTCAACGCGCGCATCTGGCCACCATGCTGGCACCTGCTTTTCCCTTCCGCCTGCTCGGCATGGTCCACGCGGAAAATACCTTGCGCGAAGAACGCCGGCCCGACATTGAGGCGCCGCTTCAGATCGCCACACATATCGACATCGAGGCTCCCACAGAGCGAGGCATGCGCTATTGCACGCTGCACAGCCGCGCGGAACAGGATGGCGCCGCGGTCTTCCATTGCACCAGCCGCTATCTGGCGCGACGCGGCAATTCCGCGCACGACGGCAAGGCAGGCGACACAGAAAAAGAAACCATGCCGGTACTGGCAGCCTGGGATCTCGACCATGCCTCAGGCGGGCGTTATGCCGAAGTATCGGGCGACTGGAATCCCATCCACCTGTGGCGCTGGTCGGCACGGCTGTTCGGCCTGCCTTCGCCCATCATCCACGGCATGCACACGGTAGGCGCGGCCTGTGCGCGGCTTGAGCACGCCCGGGAACGGCGCTTGACGGAGATCTCGGCACGCTTCAAGGCACCGATTGTCCTCGGCGCACATGTTGAATTGCATGCCGACCTGCAAGCTGCAGCTTATCGCGTGCGCTGCGGCGCGAAGCCGGCAGTCGAAGGTGCGTTCGAGTTTGAAGCATCTTGAGAATGCGTCGCGCAACTTATATCATTTATCGTCAACCCTCCTCTCGCCGTTATCATGTTTCCCCGAATTACACCCCTCGCCTTGTTCGCCGTTGTTGCCGTTTGCACCACAACCGATGTCTACGCCCAGCAGCAGAACGCAACCAGGAACAAACCGCCTGCCGTCAAGCATGAGAAGGATCAGCCGCTGACGCCTGCCAAGAAGCGCGTGGTCGATGCCTTTATCGACAGCCTTGAACTGGCGCAGAACTGGCCGCGTTACGTGGAAGAAGCGCAGCAGACATTTGCCGATGACGTGCGCAGCGGTATCGTCAGCGGGGCGCAGCTGGACAACTTGCCGGCAGACAAGCGCGCCAAGGTCGACGCGGTGATCGACGAGATGATTCCGCATATCGTGGAAGACATGAAGGCCGAGTTGCTCAAGGTCGATGCCACAGCGCTGTATCACGACATCGGCTATGACGTCTACGGCAGGCATTTCACTACGCATGAATTGAAGGACTTGACGGCCATCTACAACTCGCCGCTCTATCACCGTGCCATGCCGGCCGTGATCGAATTGAGAAAAACCAAGCCAGAAGCAAGCGACGACGAGCTACGCACGGCAATTGGGAAGGACGACTTCGACGCCTTGGCAAAGCTGCTCAGCAAGCCGGCTTATGCCAAGCTGATGCAAATGGCGCCGATGGCTCAGGAAGCGACGGGAGAGTATATCGGCGCTTTGGTCGGCGGCGTGAGCGAACGCGTGGGCAGGAACTACAGCCCCGTCTTGCTGGAGAAACTCAAGGAGATCATGAACGAGAATCCGGAGAATCAGCAGAATGCGCCGACCAGCGTGCAAGCCGGCTTCCCAGCGTCTCCGGCAGCTCCAGCGTCGGCTGCTGCGAAAGCGACGCAATAGCAGCCCGATAGCGGCAAAAAGCCCCCCCGCTTCCAGCAAGCGCCGTGCAATGGATCGGGCGCCCGAGGCCTGATCCGCAGGGGGAAGACGTTGATGTCTTCGCGCAGCGTAACCTGCGCCGAATTGTACATGGCGGCATGCGTGCTTTGGCCGTTCTGTTCCACGAACGCTGGCAAGGGATGCAGCGCCGGCAGTCGCGCGGGCGCATTGCTGGATTCCGATTCCACCTACCATGGTGAGCGCAGATGACGTGAGCGTCGGCAAACCGCTCCCCGAGATTTATCGCACTGCCGCGGCACGGCTGGGCTTCGCTGCCGCCGATTGCCTGGCATTTGAAGATGCGCCTGCCGGGGTCGCCAGTGCGCTGGCAGCAGGGTGTGCTGTGGTGCAGGTGGACGGCAAATGGGCTTTCGATCCAAGAGTCAACGCGGTCGTGCCGCATCTTGGCGAGACAAGCATAAGATGCGAAAGCGAGATGCTGCTGCTCGCCTTGCCCTGATTGTAGCACCCGGATGCTTGGCGGGTTGCCCCGTTGGCTTACCCGCCCTTCGGCCCTTCCCGTCCCGGCGGGCAGATTCCCCCCTTTAAAACTCTTCCCAATCATCGCCACCGCGTGCAACCGGCGGCTTCGGCGGAGCTTTCACGACGGGCTTGGCCGCAGGCTTGGCGACAGCGACCGAGGTGGACGTCGCCGCACGCGGCGCGGCAATCTTCGCTGCGCTGCGCACCGGCGTTGCTTGTGCCGCCTGGACCGACAATTTGAAACCCGCCACCGCTTCGGCAAGGCGCGCCGCCATCTCTTTCAGGCTCTCCGCCGCCGCTGCCGACTCTTCCACCAGAGCCGAGTTTTGCTGCGTGGTTTCATCGAGCAGCGTGACGGCCCGGCCGATCTCATCGATGCCGGCGCTTTGTTCGACCGACGCCGCCGTGATTTCACTCATAATGTCGGCCACGCGCTGGATCGATTGCACGATTTCCCCCATGGTGGCACCAGCTTCATCGACCAGCTTGCCGCCGGTGTCGACCTTTTCCACCGAGTCAACGATGAGCGCCTTGATTTCCTTGGCTGCGCCGGCACTCCTTTGCGCCAGATTGCGCACCTCGGCGGCCACCACGGCGAAGCCCCTGCCCTGCTCGCCAGCGCGCGCCGCTTCCACGGCGGCATTGAGCGCGAGGATGTTGGTCTGGAAGGCGATGCCGTCGATCACGCCGATGATGTCGGCGATCTTGTTCGAGCTTTCCTTGATCGAGCCCATGGTGCTCACCACCTGGCCCACGACTTCGCCGCCCTTCGATGCCACGCCCGACGCGGACAGGGCAAGCTGGTTGGCCTGGCGCGCATTGTCGGCGTTTTGCTTGACGGTGGAAGTCAGCTCTTCCATGGAGCTGGCGGTTTCTTCGAGCGAACTGGCCTGCGACTCGGTGCGTGCCGAGAGGTCGGCATTGCCGGCGGCGATTTCGGCCGAGGATACGCGCACCGAATCGGAAGTGGCGCGGATGTCGATCAAGACCGATTCGATCTTGTCGACGAAGCGGTTGAAGGCGCCGGCGATCTGCGCCAATTCATCCTGGCCCTCGGCGGACAGGCGGCGCGTCAGGTCGCCCTCCCCCGAGGCGATGTCGTCCAAGGCATCGCGCACTACGGTCAGGCGAGCCAGCGCGGTGGAGATGCTGACCGTGAGGATGAAGACCGCTGCAATGATGGCGACGATGGCCGAGATCAGCGAGGAGGTCAGCATGGCCGAGAGCGCCGCCGTGGCTTCACCCTTGTCGAGCACGATGACGAGCAGCCAATCGGTGCCCTCTACCTTTTGCACGTCGAGCAGAGCGCCATGTCCCGCCACGACGACGTCTGCCGTATGGCCCGAAGCTTCGACCTGCTGCAGCTTTTGCGCCGAGAGGCCGCTGTCGAAATCCGAGATGGGCTTCAAGGTAAGTTTGGCGTCCGGGTGGGCAATGATCGTACCGCCTGCGTCGACCAGGAAAGCGTAGCTGCTTGCCGTGGGCTTGATGCCGACCACGTTCTTGACCAGATTGTCGATGAAGACGTCGGAACCGACCACCGCCGTGACGCTGCCTTTGTCGCCTATCGGCTCGGCAAAGGTGACGACCAACTTGCCAGTGGTCGCGTCGACATAGGGCGGGGTGAGGATGGGCGCGCCGGCGGCCGAGGCCTTGGTGTACCACGGTCGCCCAGTCGGGTCATAACCTTCGGGCAACGAGTTCGGTGCGATCATGCGCTTGTCGGCGTAGCCGATGTAGGCATTGTCGAAACCGCCTGCGGCTTGCGCCATCTTGATGAAGGGCAGCGCATCGGACGCGTCGGCTGCTTGCTTGATCGACGAGGTGATGGTGCGTTTGCTCCTGACCCATTCGCCGAGTTGCGCGGCGTGACTGTGCGCAAGTTGCTGCATTTGCGAATCGAGCGCGTCGAGCGTGCGCGCGCGGGTCGTGAAGAAGTTGGTTGCCGTGGTTGCCGCCATAACGACGACAAGAATGGCAACGCAGATAACCACCAGCTTGGTACGAAGTAATGCAAACATGCCTGCCCCCCGTGATTGTGCTGTAACGTCCGCTGATACTAGCGCGGCGACGATTTACCGACAAGCAAGCGAAGACGGGACGAGGCGAAACGGCAACAACTGTATCGTGCGGTGTTAAATCTGCTTTCTTGCGCGGTTTTACTTTTGAAGCAGGTTTTACACTTCTCATTCAAACGCAAAGGGCGCCATTGCTGTTAGCGATGGCGCCCTGGGGTACTGCTGTCAAATCGCCCGCGCGGGGTGCGCGGAGCCTGCCCTTAACCCATCAGGTGGATCGTGCCGTTGCCACCGAAGTGGGTATTGGCGAAGGTGTACGTACCCGTCAATTCCACCACCGTGTCGTTGGCCGACAGGTGACCTGTATCGGCCGCCGTCAGGTTCACCAGGTAGGTGTTGCCCTGGTACGAGAACCATGCCACGGTGTTGGCCGTGACTGCGCCGCCCTTGCCTGCCGCCGTGGCGATCCAGTCCGACAGCAGGGTGGTGTCGCCGTGCAGCCCGCTCACCTGCGCCGCGGTGATCTCCGTGATGGCCGTGATGGGCGCGGCATCGCCCGAGAACACCAGGGTGTCGGCACCGACGTTGTTCAGGCCGCTGATCTTTTCCATGCCCGCAACCGAGGTGGTCACGGAGTTGGAATAGCCCAGGGTGATGCTGTCAAC
>DASVLJ010000015.1:0-176456 GCA_036384915.1 Burkholderiaceae bacterium | reverse complement strand
GAGCACCGAGTTGAACGAGGAGCGCATGGATTGCGCCGCGCTTTGCGCCGAATCGACCAGTTCCTGGCCCTTGGCCATGTCGCCGCGCGAGAAGGCGTGGCGCGAGGCTTCGAGCAGGTTGCCGATGGCCTGCATGGGCTGGCGCAGGTCGTGCGCGGCGTCGGCGATGAATTTGGATTTTTCCAGGCTGTTCTTGTGCGCCTTCCGGCGCGATTCTTCCTTTTCGCGGATGATGACGAAGGCCGCGACGATCACCAGGATGGCCGACAGGATGGCCACGGTGCGCTGCAGGTTCTTGTTTTCGAGTTCGTCGCTCTGGATCGTGTTTTGCTTTTCCAGCAGGTCGATCTTGCGCTGCCGCTCGCTGGCGTCGACCCTGGCTTGCATCTGCGCCATGGCTTGGTCGCGGTCGGTCTGAAAAATCTTTTCCGCCAGCGTGCGCTGCTCTTGCAGCGCTTCCATGGCGCTCTTGTATTGCCCCGCCTTGTTGTAAGCCGTCGCCAGTTGGCCGTAGCCCTCTTCCAAATCCTTCAGGTCATTGGCCTTGCGCAGCCCATCGAAACCGCGCGCGATCTCGGCCTGCCCCGGCTTGAGCATGCCCATGCTGATGTGGCACAGGCCCAGGTTGGCGGAGGAGCCGAGTATCACTTCGCTGACTTGTATTTTTTCCGCCATCGCGAGGGCGGCCTGCGCGTAGTCGGCGCACTGGGCAAATTTTTCCTGCCTGCGCGCCGCATCGGAGAGGTCGCCGAGCGCAATCATCTCCGTCTTCACGTCGCCAGACCGGCGCGCGGCTTGCAGCGCCTGTTCGAACGACTTTTTCGCGGTTTCCAATTCTCCCGTCAGCGAGTAGGCAACGCCGAGGTCGATGGCGTAGGTGTCAGCCAACTCGGGCATGCCGATACTTTTCGCCAGGGCTATCGCCTTGTCGCTGTATTCCAGGGCCTTTTTGCCGTCCTTGAGGCCGGCATAAATTTGGCTTGCGGAGTCGAGCGAATTCGCCCGCAGTTTGAGGGTTTCCTTGTCTGCCCCTTTGAGGGCATCGAGGCTTGCCAGCTCGTGTTCGAGCGCGGCACGGAAATTTCCCTGGTCAAGGTAAATTCTGGCAGCGGTATCGTTCGCGCTCGCGATAACGTCGTCCTGGGCCGACTTGGCCGCCAGCGGAATCGCTTTCTCGATTGCTTCCTGGGCCTGATCGAGTTTTCCTTCGAAGAACATGACCACGGATTCGTACTGGAGTGCCTGGGCCATGGCCAGATTGTCGTGAAAGCGGACGCCGTGTTCCTTGAGCTTGCCGATTTCGACTTTGGCGGCATCGTATTGCCCGAGTTCCACGAGCAGGCCGGTCAGTTCAGCTCTGAAATAGCGCTGGTCTTCCGGTGGCGCTTTCTCCGTGAGATTCTTTCCTATCTCGCGCATTCTGCGCAAGGCTTGGGCGGGATCCGTCTGCGCCAGCTTCCGGATCTCTTTGACGGCTTTGCGATCGACGCCAGGAGAGAAATCCACTTCTTGCGCCGCCGCAGCAACTTGGCACAAGGCCGCAACGGCGAACATTAAGCAAAAAGCACAATACGCCCGAAAAATCATCGGCGGGAACCCTTCGCAGACTCAAAGACGTAAAACCGGGTCGGAGTTGGTTCAACGCAATCGACAATATTCGAGTGCCCAATGACAACGCGATACTTGTCCAGGTTCAATACCTGGACCAACGTGATAACGTTTTCATTGTTCAAAAAGCCGCTCATTTCGATATTTCTCCGCATTCGTTCCCATTGAGGTTTTCGGGAAAATCGCGCGATCGCTCCGATCATCCCGCCGCGGGTGCCACCAAGGCCGGGCATTGGGCGGAACAGCATGCGCCCTCGCCTCTGGCGCGGCGCACCGATGATCGATCAGGCGTATTCGACACGGTTCCTGCCTTTGTCCTTGGCGCGGTAAAGCGCCTGGTCCGCCTTTTCTATCAATTCTTCCTGCGTGCACTCGACGCTGCCGGCAAGGACGATTGCGCCGAAGCTGCACGTCACCGCGATCTCCTGTCCGCCGTTGACGGCGACAGGAGTCTTGCCGATCAACTGCTGCAATTGCGCGACGCGGCGCTCGCCGTTTTCCCGGTTCAACCCGGGCAGGATCAGGACGAACTCCTCGCCGCCATAGCGCCCGATCGAATCGTATTCGCGCAATTCGCCGGAAAAACGGCGCACGACTTCCTTGAGCACCGCATCGCCGGCGAGGTGACCGTAACCGTCGTTGATTTTCTTGAAGTGGTCGAGATCGAGAAGAATCAAGGTCAGCGAAATCTTCTCGCGCTTCACGCGGCCCATTTCCTTGGCGAGAATTTCCATTATCGCGACACGATTCCACGCCTGCGTCAATCCGTCCTTCAGTGCGCGTATGCGATGTTCTTCGCGCGACTGCTCCAGCTCCGCGGTACGCTCGCATACCAGGCGCTCCATCTCCCGCTGCTTGGCGAGCATGCGCCGGATACGAAAACGGTAGGCGAGGACGAGCACGATGCCGAACAGCAGAAGGCATGCGGCGTAAAAGAGTTTCGTCCGCCACCACGGCGGCGTGATGTCGAAGGCGATTTCCCTGATCGCCGACCCCTCCAGCAACACGCTGCTGTCGGCGGCTACCTGCAGCACGTAGCTGCCCGGCCCCAGCGCCGGGTAGCGCACTTCCGCGGTCTCGCTCTTGTTCCATTCGTCTTCCAGGCCTTTGAGCCGGTAGCGGTAGGTCAGTGCGCCGCGATCGCCGAAGCGCAGCACGGCGAAGGTGAACCGCAGCGGGCTCGAGGCCCAAGGCAGGGAAAAGACCCGCTCCGGGTCCATGTTTACGCCGTTGCGCGAAATCTGCTCGATCTCGATATCCAGGGCAGGCGCCGCGAACAGTTGTTCGGGGCGTTCGATGTGCGACACGCCGTTGCTGGTGCCGATCCAGATCGAGCCATCCTCGTCTTCAACTATCGCGTATTCATTGGTGTCGTTCCAGACCAGGCCGCTTTCCTGGTTGAACAGGCGCCAGCGCTTGCCGTTCCATGCGGCGACGCCGGCATCCGTTCCCAGCCACAGCCATCCCCGGCGGTCGCTGCACAGCGAGGTGATGACACGTCCCTCGATGCCGCTGACGGGCAGTGGCTCCAGCGCCAGCGATTGCGCGTCGCCGGTCGCGTGCCACAGCGTCCTTGAAGTTCGCTCGGTCAGCCAGAGCGAACCGTCGCCGGCGCAGGCGAGCGCGTTGAATTGGCGCGATTCGCCCTTGCCCAGGCGCGGGGCTTCGAGGTCTCCATCGGCATAATGCAGAATGCCTCTCGAAGAAACGATCCAGACATCGCCCTTGGGAGAGAGGCAGGCGCTGTAGACATCGGGATCGGCCTTCCCGAACAGGCCGGCCAGCGCCTCTATCCGCTGCGGCTTGCGTTCGCGCCCCGGATTTTCCAGCTTGTAGAGCCCGCGGTTGGTGCATATCCACAAGCGCCCCTCGCGATCAAACAGCAGGTGGAATATCAAAGGCAATTTAGCGACTGCTTCGACCCGCCCGGTTGCCGCATCGCGCCTCGTCAGCACGCCGGAAAACGTTCCGCCCCAGACATTCCCGGCGCTGTCCCGCGCGAGCGCGCCCCACTGGTGCGAAGCGCCGGCCTGGCTGCCCGCGAGCGCGCTGAAACGCCCCTGGCCGGGCTGGAAAACCGCGGCGCCGAGTCCTGTACCGACGTAAAACCTGCCGTCCGCACCTCGCAGGAACGACCAGATGTCGTCATTGGGCAAGCCTTGCTCGGAAGTCCAGTTTTCCCAGTTGCGATAGCCGATCCAGTGGATCAAGCCATGCCCGGCGCAGCCGATCCACAAGTCGCCGTCGCGGTCCGTCAGGATCGCATTGACGCCGCCGCCCACTTTCAACCCCTCCTTGGCGCCGATGCTCTGCCAGCCGGAAGCCTGCCAGTCCGGCGACCTCGTCCGCGCGATGCCGTAGTCGATGCCGCGCACCACCGCGCCGCGGCTGTCGGTCAGCAGCGGAAAGAACAGCTTCTCGTTCGATTGATCCAGGGACGGGAGAGACTGGTCGGTAAATGACGCGCCGGAAGCCTTCCGCACCATGACGCGGTGCGCGCTTCTAAGCCAGAGTGCACCGTCGTCGCCCTGCAGAATATTTTGCCAGAGGTCCTCCGGCAATCCGGACTCGGGGCCGGAAACCTCGAGCCGGCCATTGCGGTAGAGGCACAGACGCATGGCGCATCCGAACCACAAGTCTTCGTCGCGGCCGGCCGCAATGCTCAGGATGCCGTCGAGTTCCTTGTTCTTCTGCCGTTGCTCCGGCGTGAAAACCGGATGCACCGTCCAGTTGCGGCTTTGCCCTGTGCGTTCCAGCACGACCAGCTGCGCATCGCTCACCACGAACACCTGCCCCGGTTTTCGCGACATGAGTTTCTGCCCTTGCGTGACGGGCAGGCTCTTGCCTTCGGCCAGGACTTCGGAAAACCGCCCCTCGTCCCACAGGAACAGGCCCTTCAGCGTGCCGACCCAAAGCGCGCCTCCCGCGTCCGCCAGCAAGGCGTTGATATACCCGTCGCCCAGATTCCCTATCTGGTCGAAGCGCCGGAATTTCGAGCCGTCGAAACGATACAGGCCATTTTCGGTACCCACCCAGAGATAGCCCTTGGCATCCTGGGCCAGGGCGGTAACCGACAAATCACCCAGGCCATCGGCCTGGGTGAAGTTACGCAGCGGCAGTTGCTGCGGGCATGCGGAAAAAGGAAATAGGAGCGCGAAAAAAAACAGCCAATGGGAAAAGACGGCCCTGGAAGATAGCAAAGTCTCCGACATGTCACATCTCTCCTGATCCTCGGCCTCGTTGCCGCCGGCAACCGTCGCGCGGACGGCACGACCCCGCGTCAAGCTGGGTTCGGGATAGATTGGCTTGGTATTGTCGGTTCTTATTTTACCCCTCGATCGGGATGCCGGACATACCCGGTGTCGCGGCAAATACACGGTTTCCCGAAGCGGAACGGACGTTCGCGCATGTTGTACTGTCGATGGCAGAAAGCATCTTCTTGCGTCCATGGCTATCCGGTACAGGCCGATTGACGAACAAAACCATCTCTTGCGTTCCATGCCGGAAGGGCAGCCTTCGCCGTTCCGGCCGAATATCCGCGCCGACTTGCGCGGGCGCCCTATAGTTCGTGCAATACCTCGAAGGCGTACATATCCCTGAAGCGGCAGAACTGCACGGCCGGCACGCGGATGCGCCGCGCCTGCGACGACAGCGTCCGCATCCAGCGGCGGGTTGCCTCCAGCAGGTCCGCCGCTTCGGCATCGGACAACAATTGATGGACGTATCCGAAGGTCAGATGGTGCTTGTAGGTGTCGTGGTCCTTGTCCCGGATTCCCGTCAGTTCGGACAATTCATTGCGCAGCGTCGCCAGGCGCTTGGCGGTGACATCGTCGGCCGGGACCAGGGGAATATGCGGCGCGCCGCCCTTGTCGAGTTGCGGCAGGCCCAGTTCGAATTCGAATACGTGATTATTCAATGGCGGCCGCGCGCGCAGCTCCGAGAGCCACTGCCGGTTCACCTGCTCCAGAGGGGCGTCCTTGTCGACTTTCGCGGGCCAGCGCGGCGTGCCCCGGTCTTCCTCATTGAGCCCGCCGAATACCGTGATGTGATAGCTCGACGGCGGAGTGAGGGAGATTTTCGCCGCGAAATCGTGCCGTGGAAATTCCCGATAGATGTCGAGCAAGGCATCGAAGGTCGGAAAATCCTCCCCTTGCTGGGCAACATGCCCGATGAAGGTGTTGCCGGCAAACCGGCGGACGGCGCCGTTGGCGTCGAATTTTCGTCCCACGTCGTGAGGAACGAGGGGGTCACCGCTTTTTGCCATTGCCGCTCCCATCGCTGAAATTGAACACCCGAGCGCTCCGGCTACGACAAAACTTCTCCGGGAAATATTTTTCATGTTGTTTCTTCACACCACGTTGATCGCGATTGCCTGCCATTCGTCTGAAAATCTCTCGCATCCGGCGCGGCGGACCGCATAATGCCTCCGCCGCGCCGAGTCGAACCACCAGCAACTTCTCTGCTTACATCTTGTAATTGAATCCCAGCATGACGGAGGGCGCCAGCTTCCAGGCGGATTGCTGATATTGCTGGCCATAGCCGTAGTTGTATTGCATGCCTTGACCGGTAAGATTCAGGGCATCAAGCGTCAGCGCCAGGCGTTTCGACACGTCGTAGGAAAATTGGAAGTCGACATTGTTGGTCGCCTGCTGGTAAC
Source organism: Burkholderiaceae bacterium (assembly GCA_036384915.1). Taxonomy (GTDB): domain Bacteria; phylum Pseudomonadota; class Gammaproteobacteria; order Burkholderiales; family Burkholderiaceae_D; genus PKWO01. The sequence goes on along the minus strand of DASVLJ010000015.1, from coordinate 170,191 downwards.
GGTTGGCGTAAAAGCCGGCCAGGGTATAGTTGGGATAGCGGTCGTCCCACAGCGCGCCCAGGTGGTTCCAGGCCAGGCGCGCATGGATACCGGCCGACTCGTAATACAAGGTCATGTTCCACATCTGTTTCGGCTGTTCCGGCAGGGCCGACAGCATGGCCGTCGAGGTAGCGGTGCCGTTTTGCAGGATGACTGGATATTGCGCCTTGCTGAACGTGGCATTGGCGCTGATGCCAAGCCCCTTGAATGCCGGGCCGATGAAGTCCAGATCCTTGGTAAAGCCGAATTCCACGCCATTGAGCAGCACCGTATTGGGCGAATTGCGCGGCTGCGTGACCAGGACCTGTGTCGGTGTTCCGAAAACGTCCAAGGTTTCGTCGGCGCCGAACGTGAATATCTCGTTGTGGATCACCTTGTGAAAGGCGGCTACCGAGAAGATTCCGCGCCCTTGATCCAGATACCAGTCGTGGCCGATATCGAAATTTTCCGACGAGCGCGGCTTCAGGTCGGCGTTGCCCTCGGTGAGCGTGGGATTGTTTCCGCTGGAGAGCGTGCCGCCGGTCGTCGCCAATTGGTCCCAGCGCGGCCGTCCGATCGTTTTGGAAAGGCCTATGCGCAGCTTGCTCTCTTCGCTCGTATCGTAGACGAAGATCGCCGAGGGCAGGAGGTTCCCGTAGCTGTTTGCACTGCCGACCGCCCCCCAGACGCCGCCCTGCTGGCTCCAGCCATCCATCGCGTCGCGGGTATGCTCGAAGCGGAGCCCGCCTTCGGCAAGCCAGTTCGAGCCCTTGAAACGCGCTTCCGCATACGCCGCCGAAACCAGTTCCGATACGCCGTAAGTCGAGCCGTATTGGCTCGCGGTATTGACCGTGACCTTGGCGCTGTTGCGGTATTGGTTCAGGTAGTTGTCGGCCAGGCCGGGATTGATCAGCATCAGGTTGGCATTGCAGTTCAAGCCGCAAAGCGAGCCCGTTCCCAGCACGTTGGCAAGCGTGTACGGCATGCCGGTCCAATTCGCGCTGTTGAAATAGGAGTCGGTGTTGGTCTGCACGAAGCGCGTCCCGAACGCATAGCCGAACCCTTTGCTGTCACCGGACGCATTGTTCTTCGCATCCAGTTGCAGGTCGTGGACGATGGAGTTGTATTGCTGCGCGGTCTCCTGGTGGTAGGTCAGGGGGTAAAGGCTGGGGTCGTTCGCCTTCGCCGCGTTGACCGGAACAAACACCGGCGCTCCGGAACCGCTCCAGGAATAGTTGAACGGCATGTTCGACTGCGTGAAGACGTCCCAGGTCTGCGGGTTATAAACGGTGGAGCGCGAGGTGGATGCGCGCAGATCCGTCTTCCAGTCCTGGCTCGGCTGATAGTCCAGCTCGCCATTGATGCCGTCCAGGTTGCGGTCCCACTTGAGGCGGCCGAGCTGCGCCAATTGGTTGACCGAGCTGAGCGTGCCGGAGGTCGGGGTCTGGTTGCTGACGGTCGAAGCCGCGTTGACCGAGGCGTTCTGCGTGTTGCGGTCCGATTCCTCGTGCTGCTTGAAATCGAACATGCTGATGTGGCCGCTCAAGGTGTCCGACGGTTCCCAATCGAGGCGCGCCGTCAGGCCGCCGCGCTCGCGCGAATCGTCATAGTCGTACCACAGGCGCTGGGTGGGAACGGCGATCCCGTTTCCGCCGTATGCGGTGGCGCTGCGCGAGCCGTTGGCGTTATACCAATTCAAGGTTCCGCCGCTCTCGACCTGGGGAACGTAGATGTCCCGGCTCCAATAGCTGGCCGATACCAGCAAGGCGAATTCATTATGCTCGCCGAGCCGCTTGTCCCATTTGGCGGCCATTTCTCCGGTAGGCGTATAGCCGCCGTACTGTTCAGCCATCAGGTTCTTGCCGAGCTTGGCGTCTAAGGTCAGCGTGTTGTCGCGCAGCGAAAACGCATTGGCCGTCACCATGTTGACCACGCCGCCGATCGCACCGCCGTCCGATTCGGGCAGGAAGGTCTTGGTGACGTCGAGGCGTGAAGCCAGATTCGACGGCAGCATCTCCATCAGCTGCTGGCGGCTGCCGACGTCGCCGCTGGCGAGGGAAAACCCGTCGATCAGCGTCGTGTTGTAATTGCCGTCCAGGCCACGCAGGATGAGGTAGCGCGGCTCGCCCTGGTACAGCAGCACGTTGACGCCGGTCACGCGGCGCAATGCATCGCCGACATTGAAATCCGGAAGCTTGCCCACCTGGTCCGCCGCCACCGTATCGACGATCAGGTCGGAATCCTGCTTGGCCGCGATACTCTTCAAATTGACCGACTTCATCCCGGTGACGACGATGGGTTCGACAACCGGCGCCTTGCCGTCCTGCGGCGCCTGTGGGCCATCTTCCGCGAACGAAAGCGACGACACGGCGCAAGACATGGCGGCGGCGAGCGCCGTCAACCGAAAGCGGCCACTTACATAGTGTTGGGTCTGCACAATTTCCTCCTGGCTATTGTATTTGGTAAGCGAAGCTACCGGCCGGCCGCTACGGGGCGCAATCGATAGCACTGATTGTATATTAGAACGTTCTAATTTCAAGCGAAATTTTTTCGGCCCAGCTTTCCCCTCCCGCCTCATGGGGAAAATCGACGCTTATCGTTCAACGGCAATTCAAGTAGAATGTTGGAACGTTCCAAGCGAATTCTACATACACTTTATGACAGCAATGTTACGAGCGGTTTTGCCGTATCCTGCGCATTGTTGTGTTTTTCACCGGGAAAACCCATTCCCTATCGAGGCCGTCCCGCAGACATGCGGACGTTTTTAGCATGCCGGCAATGCCAAAGCGAACCACCATCCGCGATGTCGCCCTGAAAGCCGGAGTCAGCTTTCAGACGGTGTCGCTTGCCTTGAACCACCCTGAAAAAGTCGCCGATGCGACCCTGGCAAAGGTCCAGGCCGCCATTCGCGCCCTGGACTTCGTCCCCAGCCTGGCTGCGCGCTCGATGCGGCAGATTCGCACCAAGACGCTTGCCTGCATCTTTTTCGGCGAGCGCGCCTCCTACGACAACCGGTCCTACCAGATCCAGGATACCTACTGGAACAACGTGCTGCAAATGTTGAGCATGGTGGCCGACAGGTCCGGCTACGCCCTGTTGCAGCGGCACATAGGGGGGGACCCGGAACAGGCGACTTCCGAGATAGCCGGCATGTATTCGGCCGGGCGCATAGACGGGATGATTGCCGTGGTCGAGAAACCGGCCCATCCGGTGCTGGTCGAATTGAGAAAAAAAGATTTGCCGTTTGTCGTTTTTGGGACACGCGACCCCAAGATGCCCCATGTCGTCCAGGCCAACGAAGACGCCTGCGCCGCGGTCGTCCGGCACCTGCATGAGCAGGGGCGCGAACGCATCGCCTTCATTTCCGGCGAACGCGACGGCCACGTCAACGAAGACATCAATGAACGCACCAGGGGCTTTCGGCGCGCGATGAAGGAGTGCGGGCTTTCCGTCACCCGCCGCTGGCAACTTGCCGGCGACTGGTCGATGGCGAGCGGCTACCGCATTGCGCAACTGCTGTGCGGGCAGGACGACCGCCCGGATTCCCTCATCTTCGCCAGCGACCGTATGGCCCTGGGCGCGCTCAAAGGGCTGCACGATATCGGCGTGCGCGTGCCGCTTGACGTATGCGTCGTCGGATTCGACAATATGCAAATGGACGAATTCAGCGTCCCTCCGCTCTCGAGCGTCCATTCGCCCGTATTGGAAATGGCTTCCTGGGCGATATCGACGCTGTTGCATCGGATAGAAACCGGGGCATGGGAAGACGGCGCGCAACGCGAATTTCCGGCCGAACTTGTGGTGCGGGACAGCTCCCGGATAAGGTAATAAGCCAAAACCATATTGCTCATCAGGTGCCGCCGCCGTGGATCGATTTTTGTTCGTCGCTGTCTTGGTGGCCATGATGATGGGTCTGGCATTGCATCATGCGTCACAGGTGGCCGCCCCGGTTCGCACGCAGATTCCCGCCCAAAGCGCCACCCAAGGCGTAACGGAAAGCGCCGGTGAAACTCCGGGCGGCGCCGGCCGCGCCGGCTTCTATGCCCGCATCGTGCCGCTGGCCCAACGCGAAGGAGAAGTCGAGGTCTACAGCTATGCGGCCTCCTTCCCGCCTTTCTGGGAGCGCGCCGTCATCCCCGGATTCGAGCGCAAGTATGGCATCAAAGTCAGGTTTTTCAATTCGCGCTCCGGCATCGCCGACCACCAGCTTGAAGCGCAGCGGGAGTTTGGCCGGCCCGCGCCCACCGACGTCTATTTCGCGCCGCGCGGGCACCTCGACTTTTACGTGCGCCACGACCTCGCATCGCACATCGATCTCGCGTCCGCCCTGCCCGAAGCGGGCGCGCTTGCCCGGGCCCGCCTGCGCGACCTGCCGCCAGACGGCTATTTCGTGCCGTTCCACGTCAACCAGTCCGCACTCGCCATTGACGACGCTTATTTCGCCTCGACCGCAGCCACGGCACCGGCCACGCTGGAAGAACTCTTGAACTGGGCGGTGGCGCATCCGAAGAAGTTTGCCCTCACCTCGCCGCGCTACGGCGGCTCCGGCGGCGCCTTCCTGATTGCCGTAGCCAATCATTTCATGGATCCGCCCTGCAGGGCCGCATTCTTTTCGCATTCCATGACCGCCGACGCAGCCAGGAACTGGGTTGCGCATAGCGGCTGCCTGGACGGGACATGGCGCTATTTCAAGCAGCTCTATCCGGTATCGGAAGTGACGCGGGGCAATGCCGATACGCAAAACCTGCTGGCGAACCGCGCCGCGGCGATGGGCACGGTTTGGGAAGATTGGTCCTATACCTTCATCAAATACAAACTCCTGCAGCCGACCTTGCGCCTGAGCGTCGTGCCCTCCGGCATGCCCGGCAGCGCCGACGTGCTGTTTGTCGCATCGGGTGCGCGCCATCCCGCGGCGGCGATGCTGCTGATCGACTACCTGCTGTCGGCCCCGATGCAACAATGGAAATTGGACGAACTGCGGTCGCGCAGCGCGCGCACGGACGTCGTCGCCGCATCGCGGGACGCCGCTTCCGCGGGCAACATGCTTCCGGTCTCGCTCGACGGGCTTGCGCTGCCGTGGCCGCCCGCCGCGACCATGGAAGCCCTCGGGTCGGAATTTGCCCGCCAGGTGGTCATCGGCCAATGAGGTTTTTCATGAATTTCCCGCGCCGGCCCCGCGGGCATCGCGACGAGCCCGGGATGGCGTTCCAGCCGGCTTCGCTGGAGCTGCGCAACCTGACCAAGCGCTTCGGCTCGACCCTCGCCGTCGACCAAGTCGACTTCCAGGTCGCGCCCGGCGAATTCGTCGTCATACTGGGGCCTTCCGGATGCGGAAAATCGACCCTGCTTTCCCTCATCATGGGCATCGTTGCGCAGGATTCCGGGGAAATCGCCATGTCCGGCCACCGTATCGATACGCTGCCGCCGGAAAAGCGCGACATGGCAATGGTCTTCCAGTCGTATGCGCTGTTTCCGCACATGAGCGTTCGCGACAACATCGCCTTCGGCTTGCGCATGAAAAATGTCGAGCGTGCCGAGCGCTCGCGCCGCATCGCGCACGTCGTCGGACTGTGCCAGCTGGCGCAGTGCGCGGACCGTCTGCCGCATCAATTGTCGGGCGGGCAGAAACAGCGCGCCGCCCTGGCGCGCGCCCTGGTGATGCAACCCGCCCTGATGTTGTACGACGAACCGCTGTCGAACCTGGACGCCGGCATTCGAGGCAGCCTGCGCACCGAGCTGCGCGCAATCAACCGCCATTTCGGCTCCACCGCGCTGCTCGTCACGCACGATCACGAGGATGCCATGATCCTGGCCGACCGGATCATCGTCATGCATCGCGGAGGCATCCTCGAAAGCGGCACGCCGGAACAGCTTTATCGCACCCCCGCCCGCCGGCTCACCGCCGAACTGCTCGGCGCCGCCAATCTCATCCCGGTCGACACCGCCGACGGCATGGCGACACTGCCATGGGGCGAGCGTTGCCCCATCTCGCCTGCCTGCCGCCACAAGCGCGGGCGGCAAACCGCCATGCTCCTGCCGGAAGATATTTCGCTGAGCACGCAGGGCACGCCCGTCGGAACGATCGTCGCCAGCCATTTCCTCGGGCATTCGACCCGATACGAAGCGGACATCGGCCCGCACAGGCTGCGCGCGGCAAGCCGGCGCGGAGAGCCCGCCTTGTCGCAAGGCGAACGGGTCGCCCTGCACGTGGAAGGGCCGCTTCACCTCCTGGAGGAGAGCGACGCGCCGGAGCGGGCGCAATGAAACGCCCTCTGCCATTGGCGGAGGGCTTGTTGCTCCTCCCCGCGGCCGTCATACTCTTCGGCTTGTTTCTCGCGCCGCTGTTCGCCGTGTTCTTCGACACGCTCGGCGACCTGTCCTCGCCCGATCTGGCAGGCTACGCGCGCCTGGTCGCGGATCCGCAGGTGCAACGCGGCTTTCTGTTTACGCTCGAATACGCGCTGGCCTCCACCGTGCTTTCCTTTTTGTGCGGCACCTTGCTTGCCGCAGCGTTTCAGGTGCCGTTTTTCGGCCGCAGCTGGATGCGGATCGCATCGCTTGTGCCGGTCATCGTGCCCGGCCTGGTTGCCTCCTTCGCGGTGCTGGCGCTGTTCGAGCGGGGAGGCGTGTTGTACCGCGTGCTGGAACTGCTCAACATCCCGTTTCCGCGGATCGTGCGGGAGCCAAACGGCGTGGGCATCGTCCTGGCCCTGGCCTGGAAAGAATCTCCCATGATGGGCATCGTCATCGGCAGCGCGCTGGCGGCGGTTCCGGGAGACACCGTCAAGGCGGCACGCACATTGGGGGCCGGCGCGGCCCAGGCATTTTTCCGGATACAGGTGCCGCAGGCCGCGCCGGGCATTGCCGCGGCGATGATACTGGGCCTGGCGCGCGGCCTGGGTGCCTACGCCATCCCGAACCTGCTGGGACCGGCCTACCCCAAGCCGGTTACCTCGCTCCTGTATGAAGCGCTGGAATACGGCAATTTGCAAAGGGCCTATGCCCTCTGCATACTCCTTGCCTGCCTGTCAGGAACGATTGCGGCGGCATACGGCAAATGGTTCGGCCCAAGCGCGGCCGATCAGGCCGGCAAAAGAACCTGGCGGCCCGGCCGCCGACACGGCGCATGAATCGCCACCGCCAAATGCAGCGGCGCTGGCTGGGCGGCCTGATGCTCGCGCAATCGCTCTTGACGATAGGCGTTCCTCTTTCCGTCATCGTCTGCTGGTCGTTTTCCGACGGCTGGCTCGCCCCCGCCCTGCTTCCGCAGCACTATACGTTCGCGCATTGGCAATCGGCGCTGGGAGAATCTTCGCTGACCGATGCCGCATGGAACAGCCTCGTCATCGCCCTGGCCGTCACCGCTTGCGCCACGCTGTTTGCCGTCGCCCCCGCCTGGCTGCTGGTGCGGCTGCCGGACAGCCAAAGACGCAAGCTGGAATTCATCGTGCTCTGCCCCCTGATCGTACCGGGAATCGTGATCGCTCCATGCATTGGCAAGGTCCTCATCGCGGCTCACCTCGACTATACCTGGGCCGGGGTGGTCCTGGCGCAAACGACCGGCATCCTGCCGTTGATGATCAAGATATTGGCAAGCCGCTTCGAAACGGTTCCCGGGGAGCTGGTCCACGCGGCCCGCTCCCTGGGCGCTTCGACGATGCGTATCATGTGGCACATCCTGCTTCCGGCATCGAAAAACGCGATCTTCGCCGGCGCCTTGATTGCGCTCGCCACCAGCCTGGAGGAATTCGACAAAACCTTTGTCGCAGGTGCGCCGAACGTCCAGACCCTGCCGGTCCATCTATATTTCCAGCTCGACGGCGCAGGCATTCTCTTCCCCGCGGCAGCGGTGGCCAGCCTCATCCTGCTGATGCCGGGATTGCTGATTTTCATCGTAGCCGCAAGATCGCTGGAACTGCGCGCCATCGTGGACAACGCCGCCGAATACTAACCAGGCTTGCGCCCTCCCCGGTCGCAATACCCGATTTCGTTTGCGAACAATGAAATTCGGAAATCGAGAATCGCCGATGGTTCGAGACGACGAAGATACAGACGACCTGAAATTGCGGAGTCGAACTCATTTTCGAATCGAACCATTATGACTATTACAAAATTACCCTCCCCCCTTCCCTCAATCTCCCACGATGCATTTCCAGCCGGCGGACAGCTGGCAACGCCGGCGGCGCATAACGTCGCCGGCGCCATGCAAGGGCCGCTGGCGAACCTGGCCGGACGCAAGATGCTTGCCGGCGTGCCGTCGGGCTCGGCGGCGACGTCGATCCTGGCAAAACGGGAGTTGCCGCAACTGGACACCAAGAGCACCGGGTTCTTCGCCCAAGCCAAGGGCAAGACCCTGGTCGACCGCGGGAATTTCGGCGGGCATGGCGAAGAAGAGTTGATGGCGCGGCGCATCGTTGTGGAAAGCGTGCAGGACAAGCTGGCCAAAAACCCCGACGTCCAGAAACTCGCCTCCGATCATCCGGTGGCCAAACTGGCGGCCGGGAAGCTGGATCACGCCTACGTCGGCAAGGAGGCATTCGACGTGCTTGCCAAGGACGCGTCGGCGGGCAACGCGAAAAACGTGCTGGGGAATCCTAAAAAATACCCGGTCTTTGTCGATGCGCGCCAAGGGCTCCTGGTGGTGAATATCGACCATGCGTTCTCGCATGGCGACAGCCTGGCCGCCGGCGCGAAAACCGGCATCGCCAACATGCTGCGCGACGCGGGGCTGAAGATCGGCGACAGCGCATGGGCTCCCGCCGAAGGCCCCAAGACGGACGCCAAGGCGGCGCCGAAATCGGCCAAATCGGCCCAATCGGGCCGCAGCCTGAAGGCTGTGGAGCCGCAGGAAGAGCCCCAGTATTTTCCGAACGCCAAGGGAGCGCACCCGCTCACCCGCTTGAACCGGCCGCAACGGTTCGTCTATGGCCCCCAATATTTCAAGTCCAATCAACACCACGGAATCGAGAACCTCGAAGAGGAACTTGCCCAGCACCGGGGTGAATTCACCCACCCCCATGACTACAACGAAGTCAACGCGAAGGGCGGCATACCGAAGGAAATCCTGGTTCACCGCGGGCTCGTCGACAATCGGCACGGCATTCCCGAGAACTCCATCGCGGCAATCGACAACGCCTACCGCAAGGGCTATTTCGGCATCGAAATCGACGTGCAGGTAGCCGCCGACGGCGTCCCGGTCTTGATGCACGACTTCACCGCCGGCCGCATGACCGCCGACGTGAAAAACGACCTGGTCAGCCACATCAAGTCCGACGACATATTGAAGCGCGATTTGATCATCCGCAACCCGCAAGACGGCAACTACCTCATCACCGACCAAAAGGTGCCGAGCGTGGAACAAGCGCTCCGGCACGTGCTGAAAAACAATCCGGGCATGACGATCAATCTCGACTGCAAGGAAGCGACGCCCGAAATCGTCGTCGCGCTGTTGCTGGACCATCCCGAGTTCCGCCCCATGACGGCCGTCAAGCTCTACGGGCGAACCTACTTCGGCGGATACGACCAGATGCTGGGCGCGCTGATGAAGCACTATGGGATAGACCCCAAGAGCGACAAGGATGCCGGTGCGCGCCAGCAATTGCGCCAAAAGCTCGAATCGGTCAACCTCGTCCCGATTTTGAGCCAAGGGTTCCTGAAGGACCCGCAATTGATCAAATTCTTCCCGCCGTCGAGCGGCAGAACGGACCCCGCGAAAATGTCGGCGGACGACCTGGCCGAGATCGGCTTGAAGTGGCTCCATAGCTGGAAAGCCATGAAGCCGGTGATATTCGAAGTCGTCCAGACCGAGCCCGGCACGCCCGAAGGCGAGGCAATGGGCATGATCCGCCAGAAATTGCGCGAACCGGACAGCCCCTTTGCCAAGGTGCCGTTCTCAGGCTCCTACCGCTACGAAGATTTTTCCTCGCAGCGCAAAGACGGTTCGGTCGAGCGCGTCACCTGGAACGTGCATGGCGGGATGGGAGTGGTTCCCGAGGATGAAATCACGCGCAAGCGCGAAACCGCCGGCGCGTTCCGCCACGAGGCCGACACGCTATTGACCGACCAGCCCGACGAGGAAGTCTGGGCCAACCTGCACGACCAGGAGATCGACCGCGGACACTCCGGCTTTGAATTGAACCAAAAGCCCGGAACATCTATCGACTTCAACCAGAACAAGGCCAACGTCAAGATGCGCGTGTCCCAATTTTTGGCGGACAAGCCGAAAATCGACGAGAAGCTGATCGACGACGTCCGCGCCGGCCTTGCCAAGGACAATGACCAAGTGACCAGCCCCGGGATTTTCGGACCGGAAGGATAACGGTCAATCAGCACTCGGTGAGCGCCTTTTCACGATACCGGCTACAACATCATGCGAATCGGTTCGGTCCCCTTGGACCATCCCCAAACGAACGAAGCGGAGCCAGCCGCCGCAGACCATGCCGCAAGCACGGGTATCGGCTCCGCCGCGCCGCACCCCTTGGCGGGCCTGGGGCGACCGCCCAAAGCCGCCGCGGGCGAAGCAGCGCCATCCCGGCCGCGAGCGGCAATGGAAGGCCCGTCGCCCAGGATGGAAGCGGAAGTCCTCGATGCCATCGGCAAAAAACGCCCGGGCGAGCTACATAAACTGCTCAGATTCCAACCCGCGCTATTGACCTCGCGCTTGAAGAGCGGGCAAACGCTGCTGACGCATGCGATCGAAGCGGACAGTCTGGACAGCATACGGGTCATCATCGAGACAGCGCGGCTGAAAGAAGCGGAAGGATCGCCAAGGATTTCCCTGAAATCCGTGGTCGACATGCCCGATAACGAAGGCAGAACCCCGCTGGCCCATGCGGCACGCCTCGGCAAGCCGCAGATCGCGGAGATGCTGCTGTACGCCGACCACGGCAAATCCATTCCCCTGGCCGACGTGAACCTCATCGACCATGCCGGCCGTACCGCCCTGAGCCATGCGATCAGCGGCCCATACGGCCAAGGGTTCGACGCCGGCCAGGCCGTGGCGATGGCCATCCTGCGCCGCGCGGATGCCATACCCGATCTTGCGGGAAACGGTGTCGCACGGCCGGTGGAAGCCGCCATCGGGCTCGGCCTGCGCGAAGTCGTGCGCGCACTCGTCAACCATCCCAACACGGACCCCAATGCGCCCAACGCGCGCGGACAGTCGCCGCTGTGGCAGGCAATCTCCCACTGGGAAACCCGGCCCAACATCTTCGGCAATGCGCCGCAATGGGAAAAAATATTGTGCGACATGATGTCCAACCCCAGGATCGCCCATACCGCGAATGGAGAAGGCCGTCCGCCCCTGGTTCAGCTGTGCCATGGCTTGTATCCCGAAGTGCTTCACAGAACCTTGCATGCGATCCTGAGAGCGAGCCGCACCAATTCCAACCTGGACATCAACGCGGCCGACGCAACGCGCAGCACCGCGCTGCAAGTGCTGCAGCGGCGCGCTGAGCACTATCGGCAATTTGCGCCAATCGCAACGATGCTGGGGAACGAAGCCTTGCCCAGGGAACTTGAGCAAATGCGAAACAGCCTGAGCCCTCAGGCGCAAGCCTTTATCCCCCGGCTCAAGCAAGCCGAGCGGGCCGCGGCTGCCGGACGCGTCGAGGATTTCAACAGCCTTGCCGGCGACATGATGGACGCGGTGGAAGATGCCGTCGACAACGGCGAGATACAGGGAGGGGACCACTTGTCGATCATGAACCAGCTGGGCAAAACCTATCTCTTCGCGCGCATGCGATCCAGTCAGGCATCGCCATCCTCGGCAGCCCGTAACGCCCCATCGACGGTCAATCCGCGCCTTGCGGCGATGTTTGCCTCCGCCAACTGGTAACGGGAAGCCGGCGGCACCGGCCAGCCTGAAGGCGGCCTGCCGCCGCTTGCCATCACTTGCCGCCGCTCGTCCTCACGCATCGCCGCGTTCGTCGCTCTGCCCGCTTCTTCCCGACATCGCAGGGAGCAAGCGTATCAAGCCCATTGCGTCGAAAGACTCCCCTCTCCCGTCCGAAAGATAGAGAGAGTGGGGAGTCAATGCTTCACGCGATTATCCCGCAGTATCTCCCGCAAGACCGGGCAAGCGGAAGAATCCGTCGACGCAGCCCCGCGCCGGAACGCATCGCGCGATGCAGCGACACCCCTGTCGCCTACGCGGCGCCGGAAGCGTCGTCGTCCGCGCTCCGGGCCAGATCAGTAAGGCGGTCGCGCACGTCGTGGCTCATCTCCTGTCCGGCATTGGTTGCACGGCGGGTCATGGATAGCGGAATCTGGGCCACCAGCTGGCTGACCGGAGACGTGACGGCAATATGCATGTTGTCGAGCACCATCCCCGCGCGCCGCGCCTGGAACTTCGCCTTGGTGCCGGCCGGGGCCTGCTTGTAGCGCCAATCGAAATAATTCGCTGTGCCGCTGAGTTTGCCGCTCGCGATACTCTTTCCGCCTATCGAAAGCTTGATGTCGTCGGGAAGGTCGCCAAGCCGCTCCAGGTCGTCGATCAACTTGTCGAGCGCGGCGTCGACGTGCCGGCCGTGGAGGTCCATCGCGGACGGGTCGGCCTCGGGGATGTCGAGTTTAAGCGAAACCGGGTCGCCGGTGCGCGCCAGCGTACCCAGCAATTTCGCCATGCTGGTTTTCTGGAACCGGGCGCGCTCGGCCGAAGAATAAGGCGCCGTAACCGGTGCGGAACCTTGCGTCAGCACGCGCGCGTCGTTCTGATCGTTGTATTTCGGCGGTTCATGGATGCCATGGCTCAATTTGATATCCTTCTGGATATTGAGCCCCAGGCTGGCCGTCGCGCCGAAGGTATTGACCACGCCGGCCAGGGTGGCGGACCCGGCGTTGGTCAAGGTGTAACGTTCCGCTTCGCCCGCGGTCAGCCGCTTGGACAGTTCGGTCGCTTCCACCTGGGCACGGCCGTCGCCGGTGAACAAGGCCCGTGCATCGCCATCCTGGATTGCGGCGAGCGACCGGGATGCCGCATCCATGGCGGAATCGATTTCCGATTCGTCCCCGCCCGAAAGGGAGCGCTTGATATGGGATTGCGCCAGCTCGAACGATACCCAGTCGCGCAGCGCGGCCTTGACGTCCTGGCGCAATCCCGCGTGAATCTGGGAACGTGCCGTGGCGCGCCGGCTGGATTCTCCGGACGTCGCAGGACCGGCACGCCCGGCACGCGCGGCCGACTTCAAAAAGGCCGTCAACGCCTTGCTGCTCTTGCCGAGCAAAATGCGGCCCATGCTGTCCATGCGCATGCGGTAAGGCGTCTTCCAGGCATCGGTCAGGGCCGAAGCCTTGAACTCGGCTTGGTGCGCCTGCGTGAAAGCCGCTTCCAGTTCCTGTGCGGCCTGCGGATCGCCCGCCGCGGCTTCCATATCCTGCCGGTAAGCGGCATAGGCTTCCCAGTTGGCAAGGGGCTTGAGATCGTTGCCGGTCGTATCGCGGCGTGCAATGTCGTCGAGCGTGGCGAGCAGCTTGGTCTTCGCCTGCGCGCGCACCTCGGGGCTGCGCCACAGGCGTTTCTCGTGGATATAGGTTCGATAGGCCTGCGCCCGTTCGCGTTGCTGCTTGGCCGCGTTGCCGCCCATGAGGTCGAGCGACTTGCCGAGCGCCACGATGGCCCGCTTGGCCTTGGCTTCGCCGTCCTTGCTCGGTCCGGTGCTGAGCTGGTAGCCGACGTACATCAACGCGATCGCCGCCGTCGCCGCCACGCTGAACCCGCCCGTCACCGCTGCTGCGGCGGCGTGCGGCAGAATGCCCAGCACGGTGGAGGTGATCCCCAGCGCGGCGCTGGCTCCGCCGACTCCCAGATAGCGCTTGTTGCCCTGGTATTCGATCTTCATGCTTTCGGAAGCCGTCTTGTAGTCGCTCTTGATTTCGTTACGGTAGCTGAAGCGGGCGTAGGCAATGCCGAGCTCCTCGCCCGCGGCGCGGACTTCGCTTTCCGCTTGCGCGCGCTCTGCCGGCGTGAGATCTTCCCGGGCGAGCGCGGCCTGCGCGGCGTCCAGCCTGGCTTTCGCCTGCTCCATCCGCTTCACGCATTGCGTGATCTTCGGCAGCCTCATAGCCAGCACGGCCGCAGCACCCACGACATTGGGGCCGGTCTTCGCGCTCGGCGAAGCATCCGCCTTGCCCAGGGGCAGGACTTCCTCCGTGCCGGCATTGCGCAGACGCCGCCCGCCGGACTCGAACGACAGCTCGGTGGTAATGGCGGTCAACACCAATTGCACCGCCGACAGCGCGGTCTTGGCGATCGGGTGGGTGGATGCCGCGAGTTGCGCCACGCCGCTCACGACGCCGCCCGCCGTGGACGAGGTGAGCACCTGCTGCCGGTGCAAGCCGCCCGTGCCGGCCTGTTTGAAACTTTCCAGCACTTCTCCGGCATCCTCCACGCCGGCGGCCTTGAGGAAGGTGGCGATCATTTCGCGGTAGTAGGCGTCTTCTGTCGCGCCTTCGGGAAGAATGCGCTGCCCCCGCTTGTCCGCGGGGATGGCATCGCCGTGAGCACGCTCGAAATTGAGCGCCACGAGCCGGGACAGTTCCGCTATCGGCGGCGATGCGCTCTGGCTGTTGCGCAAGCCATGGCAAATCTCGAGCGCGCTTTCGGCATCCCATCGCGCCAGCTGGATCGGCGGCGTGAAAGGTATTTTTTTATTGTCGATCAATTGCGTCAGCCTTCCCTTGAGCGTACCGCGGGAAGTCCGGGGCCCGGCGGCGGTATGATCCTGCACATTGCCCGTCACATCCTCATGCGCCTCCGCAATGACAGGCAACGAGGTGCCGCTGCGCCTGGACATTCCGATCTGCTGCTCGCCCGTGCCGCTCGACGAGGCGCCGGCGTGCCCACGCGGGGGAACCAGCTCCGCACTCGCCAGCCAGGAAGAAACAATTTCCTCGCTGTGCATGGCGCCGCCCGGCAGGCCCGTGTCTTCGAGCTTGCCCTTGCCCTTGGGATCATGGACCTCCACCGCCGGCATGGCGTTCCAGGTGCCGTCGTCGCTGCGTCCGGCATCGCCGAGCAAGACGGCCGAGGCCGATACCGGAGGCTCGCGGAAACTGCGTAAGGGCGGAAAATCCTGCAAGCCTGTGCGGGGCAGGCCGATATCGGATTGGGAGCGGCGTGCCGCCCGCCCGCCTTGCGCGCCGCCCTCGACGGAACGCGACAAGCCGAACGGCGTCATGCGCACCTCTTGCGAGCCTTCGCGCGGTTCGGCTTCGCCGGCGGCCACGCTTGCGTCCAGCACGCTTTCCCAATCGCTCCCATCCTTATCCGCGTCCGTGGGCGCGGTATGCGGCTGCCCGCCCAGGCTGCGGGAAGACGGCGCGATAGCCGTTTCCGCCCGTCGCGGCAGGTTCAATTCGGACCTGGATCGCCTCACGCTGGACATATCCGACAGCGTGGCGAGCGGCAGCGACATCGCGCCGCCGCGCGGCTGTTCGACCGGCGCGCCTTGCGAAGCAGGAGGCGGCGCATTCGACGGCGCCTCCTGCGAAGCGCTGTGTGCGGCAGCGGGAATTTCCCTGCCGCTGGTGGCATTGATGGTCATGGCGGGCTCCAGGTAAAGAACGGCAATTCGGCTGCCACGTCAAAGCTGGATGGAATTGTTGTTCCGGGCTCAGCCCGGTGCTTTGCTGGCCTCAAGGTATGCTACGCGGAAGATGCGGAACAAATCGCCGCGCAGCGAAAACCGTGGGCCTCAGCCGAAGCGGGAGACCTTCAAGTCAGCGCGAACTCGATACGGGCTTGGGCCGGTGCGGCGGCAGCATCCGGCTGGCGCGAGAAATCGACCTCGAACAATCTTGCCGCCGACGCCTGCGCCGGATAGTCCATGAAAAGCGGCAGCAGCGGATCGTCGTCATGCAGCGCGGCAAAGGCATACAGCCACGGCCCCTGACGCAACGCATCGTAGACATGCCGCAGCAGGGCCGCACAGAGCGGCGTCTCGTCCTGCTCCGCCGCAACAAATGCGAGATAGACGTAGGGCAGCGCCCCGCCCGGCGCGGGCAAACGCGGCCGTTTGATCAGCGGCGCGGCAAGATTGTGCACATGCCGTAACAAGGCCAACGAGCGCGGGTAGCGTTCGATGTGCACCTGCCGCAGCGCAGACTGGTCCCATGCCGCCATCGTCGCGCAGATGCGCCCCGCCCTGACGCCGACGAAAAAATCCTTCGCGGCAAGCGTATCGCAACGTCCTCCAGCGGCAAAGTCGGCCATATCGAGCACGGGAGCCCAGCGGAATTGCCGGTTGCGCCGGTTCAGGAATTCGACGATCTCCGGCAATTCCCCGTCGCGTGCGCGGCGCAGCTCGGCACCGGCCGCATGCAGCAAGGGCTTGCGGCGCGACAGGTGCAGCGCGCGCGTCAACAGGCGCCCGCGCTCGAAGTAATGCGGCAAGCCCGCGCGCCCGCCCACCAGGCTGCGCAACGCGGTGGCATTGTCGTCGTACACCACGGTGTGGCAAGGCAAGGGGTCGGCATCGTGCAGGGACCGCAAAAAACGGTACACCCGCGACAGCAGCATGCCGTTGCGATGCTCACTGTCGATGCGCAGATCGGAT
The DNA here is from genome assembly GCA_036384915.1 of Burkholderiaceae bacterium. GTDB lineage: Bacteria > Pseudomonadota > Gammaproteobacteria > Burkholderiales > Burkholderiaceae_D > PKWO01. The sequence continues at coordinate 153,620 of DASVLJ010000015.1, read as the reverse complement.
AGAAACGCCGTGCGCCGCACCTCCCCGTCGAGGAAGCTCTTGGCGATACTGCGGTTGCCCGTCGCCAGGATGCGCCCGCTCTCCGCATCGCGCCCGACGATGATTTGCGCCGGATCGCCCTGCAGGCGGCAGGCCTGCGCATAAGAAGGCTCGCGCCGCAGGCTGATGGCCAGCGCCCCTTCGATCCAGTCGACAGCCATGCGCTGGCGCAGTTGCGCGTCATCCGCCTGCGTGCCCAGGGAAAAAACGTAGCGGCTCACGGAGAGACGTTCAAGCAGGCGACATTTGCCGCTTGCGCAGCCACAGGCGCGGGCCGCCGGCGAGCCATCTGAGCAGGAAGCCGGCGCAGCTCACGGGGGAGGAACTCGGGTCTTCGCGCAGGCGCCGGGGAGCCTCGAACCAGCGCAGCGCCGGGTCGCGGTGATGCACGCGATGCAGGGAACGGTGCAGCGTGAGCCAGCCCAATCCGGCGGGCAGGACCACGTCTATCGTAATCGCGCCCGGGTCGCGCCGCTCGAACGCCGGCACGATGTCCGCGTCATAGTGTTCGGCCTGGGTCAGAATGAAATCGATCCAGGCGAACAAGGCCAGCGGAATCAGGTAGGCCCAAACCAGGGCGTGCCAGGCATAGAGCGCGCAGACCAGGACGAGCAACGCGAACAGCAGCATCCAGGCGGCGCACAGGAGTCTCGCCAGGCGGTGTTTCGGCGGCACCATGCCCCAGCCGATGAAGTTGATGTAGCACGAGACGATGGGCAGCTCCACCGGCGCAAACAGCCAGATCAGCCGCGTATTCATGCTCAGCGAATACAGCCTGCCCTCCGGGTCCACATCGGTGCAGGGGGAATGGTGATGAAGATAGTGGAAGTGGCGGTAGGCGACGAAATTGACGCCGAACAGCGCCGCGCACACCGTCCCGGCCATATCGTTGAGCAAGCGGTTTCCAAGGAAAGTGCCGTGCACGCACATGTGCTTGGTCTCCTGGCAGCCGATCAGCAGCAAGGCTTGTGGCAGCACCAGCACGACGCGCAGCCAGAGCGAATCGGTCAATGCCAGCGTCAGCGTATTGGCCGCGACCACGCAGAGAAAGGCGACGGAAGGCAGATCGCTCGACCTGCCCGCGCGCGCGCCCGGCAACAAGCGCGCCATGCCGTTTGCCGTACTCATGCCAGGCTCCGCACGGCACGCGTCACGCCCTGCACCACGCCGAACGGCAGGGTGCGCCATAGCGGCGCCAGAGCGCTTAGCGGAACGGTGTGGCGCAGCAGCACGCCATAGTCGAGCGAGCGCTCGTGCGGAAAATAACCGGGTTTGACCGCCACGATGTCGTCGAAGCCGCGTGTGTGGTAATAGCGTAATTGCGGGTCCAGGGGCAGGCCGCCTCGCTCGGCCCGCGCATAGTCTTCGGGATTGCCTTCCGGATTGGCCTTGCGCCAGTCGCGCAGGCCGGGAACCGGCGAACCGAGATAGACGTGGCGCCAGCCGCGTTTGAGCGCATAGGGCCAGGCAAAGGCGAACAATGCCTCGGCACCGGCCTTGTCCCGGCTGCTCAGGCTGACGCCGAAGAGCGAACTGCTGCGGCCCGGCTCCGGCAGCTGCGTGCAATCATGCCAGGTCCGCACCGCATGATGAAAATCGTCGGCCACGCGCTTGAGGAAAAGCGTCGCCAGCAGTTCGCCCGTGCTGGAGCTGAAGGCCCCGAGGCACAAATCGGGATGCCGTTCGATGCGGTTCAGCAACTCGGCGGGAGACGCCGCCTGGTCGGCATCCCATTTCTCCCGCTCCAGTTCGACCACCGCGTGCAAGTCGTGCGGGTCGAGAAAACGGGTGTGTACGGGCGCGGTGATGGGCCGTGAAATCAGCCCTTGAATCGGCCCGGGATTCGCCCGGGAATCGGCGATCGACGCCGGCAGACGCGATATGTAGTCCATACGATGCTCAAAATGCGGTTGATGTGGCGGGGGGACCAATCAGAGGCCGCATTACACCATAGCGATATGACAAGCCCATGACAAAACGGATCGTTTCAGGCCGTCAACGGGGCCCGAATTTCGTATATCGGCGCAATGCTTCGCCGGCGCGGCGTTGGCGCCCGCGTGCATGGTGTGAAATGGCATTCATCCGTTACACCTCGTCAAGGAGAGCCACATGTCACAGATTTCACCGAGCGAAAACCCCAGCGCATCGCACTACGTTCCCGGCCGCACGGCATTGCTGCAGGCCACGGCGGATGCGATCGGATTGAACGAAGAAAGCAAGCAGACGTTTGCCAACTCAGGCCGCCTCTACAGCGACGGCATCGAGTTCGAGATCCATGTCGGCAAGCAGCAGGACGCAACCCTGCGCGTGGTGGCCTCGGCCATCATGCCCCGGCCGGAGGACGTGGAACCGGAGGCCTGGCACGATGCCATGCTGCGCGCCAATGCCGCCGCGATGATCGTGGCGGAATGGGGCTTCGCCCTCGACGAAGGCGATACCGCCTGCCTGCTGATGAATCTTCCGGCGACCATGCAGGAGCCCACACTGCTGCGTGCCGCGCTGGAAGGCATGCACGACCTGTGCGTGGCGGTACGGACCGGCAGCAAGAGGAGAATGCAATGACTATGGCCACGACTTCGCCGTTCAAGAAGAAGGCTGCACCGGCCGCCACACCGCCTGTGGACTTCCAGGAGTTCGAGGCCCCCAGGGAGGTCATCGTCCTGGTTGCCGAAGTCATGCTGCATCTTGGCGCGGACAAGACGGTGGCGCGCGAAGCGGCACGCACCGGACGCATCTTGATCGACGGGCAGCGTCTTCTGCTCGCTTGCGCCCCGGGCGATTCGGCGCTGATTATCAGCGCCCTGCTCGACCCGGACTGGGCAACGCCGGCTGCCCGCAAAGCCTTGCTTGAAGCCACCGCGGGAATGATGTTGTCTTCCGGCGTCGTGGCAACCGACGGCTACGGCGGTCCAAGCCTGATGTGCCGCTGGCCGCTGGCCGAGCCGCAAGCCGCCGCGCTTGCCGTCCGGCTGCGGGAACTCGCCGGCTTCGCAATCGGAATACAGACCAAACGCTACTAGCGTTACGTAGCAATACATCGTTACCAATCATTTTTCGGATTAAAGGAGGGACGCATCATGGCAGGAGAACTAGGAGGAGTGTCGCGAACGTATTCGATGCCGCATACGACGCCGCCCGCCGACAATACATCGGGCAACAATTCCACGCCGGCTAAGACGCGATCGGACCTGACGCCAACGAGCGCAGCGCTCGCCGGCCTGTCCGCCCGGACACCGTCGTTTGCCGCTGGACGCGGCGGCGAGGCTTCGACCAGCGCCCCGCGCCGGAACGACATTCTAGGCGATAGCCAAGGTGCACGAAAGTCCAACGCCAGCATCCCAAGCGACGCCGCAAGCTACGGCTCCACTTCCTTGCGCCGCCACTACGAGCAACCGGTCTTTACCGCGAGTTCGCCCTTCCACGACGTGGCCATCGAGATCGACCGCAACCTGCCGCCCCCGCCGCCCGGATCGAGCTGGAGGGCAATCGCAGCCGCGCCCCTGAGCGGCCTGGCATCGTTTAGCGGCAGTGCCTTGACTTCCATCAAGAACAAAGCCGGCCAGGCCAAGGAGAAACTCGGGGCAGCAGCCAGTTATACCGGCGAAAAGTTGGCCGTCGGCATGGAGAAAGGCAAGGAATTGGCCAAAGCCGGTTATGCCTTGGGAGAAACGGGCGTCAAGTTCGGCGGCCGCCAGATTGGCAAGGTGGGCTCGAGCGCCGTCTCTGGCCTGGGAGCCATGGGCCTCAAACCGAAATTTCTCGGCGCCGTGGCCGGCCACACGATTCATCAAGCCGTAGCAGTCGGGGGGCCGACCTTCCTTCGGGAAATAATGTTCGAGGCCTTGTTTGCCGCCTTGCGTCAACTGCCTCATGAGCACGTGGTGGCACTGCAAGTGGTATCCGGCACGGTATCGCTCGGGTTGCACCGTCTCCGCCAATACCGCGAACAGCGCAACCCCGAAGCGGCGGCGCGCGGCTTCCACAATCTCAGCGCCGAACAATGGGCAGCGCTTCCTCCTGACGAGAGGGAAAAGAAAATGGAAGAGCAGCGCAAGTACTCCGACGCCGTCACCACGCTGGCCACCGGCGCCATCCTGACCAACATCTCCCTGGGCGTCGCCGGCCCCCACATCGGCAAGCCTGAACTCGCCGCGCAACTCATGGCCACCGATACCAAGGTACTGGCTTATGCGGCCATGCGCGATACGATCCAGGCATCGTTCAGCATGGTGGACACCGAGACCCCGACCAATGGCGGCGTCAGCGGCGCCCATATGGATGCGTCCGCCAATTTCTACGCCCAGGCCAACATCGTCACCAACTACGCCTTCGATGCCTTCGTGCCGCAGGCGCTGGGTGATGCCAGGCTTGCGCTCGCGGGGGAAAAATCCCCTCTCGACAAACACCAGGCAATGGACGTCGTGCTGCATTCGTCGGCCGTCAAGGCCACCCTCAACACGCTATTGGAAACCGCGGACTGGACCAACGTGACGCAGGAAGAGGCGAAAGAAGCCGGCACCGAACAGAAATGGAGTCCGTCATTGGGGGGAGGGACGCGCGACAAACACATGCGCGTCTTCGATCAATCCGTCGCCCGCACGGCCGCCATCAACAGCAACATCGCCGCCAGCAACCTGCTTTCCGTCATCGGGAAGCAAATGAAATTGCCTGAAGCGGCAACGACGCTCCTCTCCAACGGGGGTTCCGGGATCATGGCGGGCCTGAGCTACAAGGTAATCGGCGGAACCTGGCAAGCTGAATCCGCCGTGCGCAAGGAGATGGACAAGAGCCCATCCCCCACAGAGGACACGGGATCCGGCGGCTAACCCCCATTTATAGGACAACGAGGAGTCTTTCATGTTCAACGTATCGTCAACCACGGCCGGCACGGAAACCGCGCACTTGCAACTTGCCGAGCACACGCCGGCGCCGCCGCAGGCGGCCGAGCCGCCATCCACCAGTGCACGGCACTCCGGCCCGTTGGCGGGCTTGAACGATTTGCCCCCTGCCCAGCGCTCGAGCACCCGCATCAATGCGGGCGGCCAGGGCGGCGCAGGCGCAATCGGACATTCGTCCCATCACACCCTGCAAATGTCGCCAAGCTCCACCTCGCTCCTGGGCGAGGGGGCCGTGCATAGCGACGGCTACATTTCCAGCTCGCGCGTGCCGTCCTCCCTGCTCCCATGGGCCCATTCCGATGCCGCGCTCACGCGATCCGCCTCCAGTGTCGGCAGCCACATCGACATCCCCAACGGTGCCGCCCTGGCCCACACGCTGCGCGACATCTTCGCGCCGCACATGACCGAGGAAAACGCCGCCCAATTCGAGGCGCTGATCGCCGACCGCGCCGCGGCGCTGGACCGGAAGGGGGAAACGCCGGAAAGCCTGCTGGCAACCCTGTCCAAGGGCCGGCATTTCGACCAGGTCTCGCTGGCCGCCTCGGGCTTCGCGACTTCGGTACCGTTCGGCGTCGCCTCGCGCCTCTTCGACGCCGTTCCCAAACTCACCGCCTTCGCCAAGACGCCGGCCCAGGCCGGCGCAGTGGTGGGCAGCCTCTCCGGCGTCGCCGATACCGTAGGCGGCACCGTCTTGCAGCGCGCTGCCAAGGAAGATATCCAGTGGATGACGGCCAAGCCCGAGCAACTGAGCCCGGTCATGGCCGAGGCCGCGGAAGCCAAAAAACCATCCCTGAGCAGGCTGGCGGCCGAAGTCAGCGGCGCATTCCAGACCTATTCGATGCGCAACGTCGTGCGCACGATCGTCGGCCCGATCGCCACGGCGACCATGGGTGCGGCAAAAGCCGCCAACGTCGACTCCTGGATCGCCGCCGCCGGCGGGCCGGTCGCCGGCGGCGCGGCCTATCTCGTGATGAATCATTTCAACGAATCGGGGCATCGCAAAGGTGCGGCCTATCTCCTGGGCCGGGAAGATTGGGAAGCGCAGTTCGACCAGCTCAAGCAAGCCAGCTGGGGCACGCAGCTCAAGGGCGGGCTGAAGCGCGCCGCCGCATTGCCGCGCGACATCGCGACCGATACCTTGCAAGGGGTGCGCGACGTGTTCCGGGCCACCGACCTGATCAAGAGCGGTGCCGTGCTCGGCGGCGGTTTTGCCGGTGTGCTGGCCGCCAAGACCGCAGCCGGCAAGGCGGCAAAAAAGATGGGCGCCTCGCCGGCGGTGATCGCGGCGGTCAAGCAAACCGTCAACACCGTCGTTTCCGCGCCGGTTTTCGCAGCCTGGACAACGGCCGACGTGATGGCGCCGGCCGCGATCGACAAGGCCACCAGCCTGCTGCGGCCCCAAGCGTCGCAAGCGCAACCGCATGCGGCCGATCACAACGCCGGCGGCGACCACGTGGCGATCGACATCGACCCGCCGCCGCAACAGCACGAGGCGAATCCCGACGAGCAAGTCTGACGCGCAGATCCGACGACATGACGCAAAACCGAACCCGGATTCTTGGATAAAACCGATGGAAATGACGACGCTGGAATTGAGATCGCGGCTCTACGAGCATCACCCGCTCGTGCAGTTCGTCTTCGAGCAACAACAGGAGGCGCCGCTGACGCGCCGCGAAATCGACACCACCTGGCATAACAAGAACATCATCCCCATTCCCACGACGGGGTTCAATCCGCTGGCGAAGAAAGTGTTCCATGGCAGGAACACCTACCTGGAGAAATTTCTCAACCCCGACGCGCATCCGCTCATCGACGACGTGGATAGCTGCCTGAACGAGATATTTTTCGCCGTGCACGATTTCGTGCACGTCTGGTGCATCGCCCGCCTGCTGCCGTATTTTCCGCATTGCGCACAACCGGGCGCGCTCGCCGGCGGCACATGCAACCGCGACTTCGCCTACCTGCTGATGATGAGCGAAGTCGTGGCGACCGTCAGCATCGATTTCTGGTACCTGCTCTATGCCGACTTCAAGCAGGACATCGGCAGCGATTGCCGCTTCACGACGCTGACGACCATCATGAAGCGCCCCGACATCGATAAGGCAAGAACCATTTCGCCCAACTTTTCGGTGCGCAGCCCAGAGTTCCTCGAATGGCTGGCCAAGGCGTATTTCCGTAGCGCCTTCGAGGGCTTCGAAGCGGCAAGCGATGCCAGCCTGAACGACATCGCCCCCTGGCTCATGCGCGAAAAATGGCTGAGCGCCGCACAGCGGCGCATCGGCTCCAACTGGCTTTCCTATCTCTCCGGCCTGCCCTGCAACGGCGAGCAGCCCATCGATTTCGTGCTCGATACGGAACGCGGCGCGGCTGCGATGCAAGCCATGACGGCCGAGCTGTGGGACCTGTTCGGCAGCACCCGGCCGGACCGGCTGTGCGCCGACATGGACTGGACGATATCCTTGCCGCCGATGGACACTTCGCGGGTCGACTTCCGCTACGTGGACCTGGCCAAGCTCGAGCACCGCTTCCTTCCCTGCGCCACGTCGGCCCCGTCCGATTTTTCGGACAATCAATTTTTTTACCTCGCGGCGCAGTACATCTCGCTGTTCGACTGGTCGGAAACCTATGGCCTGTCGGCGGAGGGTTTCAAGGAACTCGTCAACACCAAAAATTGGGCAGCGATCCTGGACAAGTTCGGCCTGCCGCCGGCCCCGGGGACGCATGACGGCAACCTGCACGTGCTGATTCCCAGCTAGCGCTGTGCGTGAAGCGGCGGCTTCGGCTTCGGCTCCACGATTTTGCCAAGGCACAAGCCATCATTTGCGTATATTGGAACAATCGGGCCCCGCGCGGGCATGCCGCGCAGTAGCCGAACGGCCCTGACGGGCCGTCACGACGGGCCCGGCATGCGACGCCGGGCCATTCTCATTTTTTTCATCGGGGGGAAACATTATGTCCAGCGGAAGAATCGGCGATCGCCACGTACCCACGGCGGAAGTGCCGGTCGCCCCGCCGAGCCAGACAGGCACGGGCGGCGAAAGCTCCCGCACGAGCGCCACGGGGAATGCGACAAGAGCGTCCGGCGTTTTGGGAAATCTTCCCCAGCGGCGATCGGGCGGCACCGGGGGGCAGCGGCCCACGGTGGTACCAGCGCAGATGGCGCAGATCATCCTGGCAAGCGTCGAAGCCGATGAGAAGGCGGTGAAGGCTGCGCTCAAGTATGGCGAAGTCTGGGAGAAACTGACCGGCAGCGCCCGAACAACCACGGCGCAGCGCCTGGACTTGGCCGAACGGGGCATGCAATCGGCCAGGTCCGGCTTGAAAGGATTGGAAGGCCTGGACGGAAAAATCGGCGCGGACCAGCACGCGGACATCAAGGCCAACCTGAAGGTACGCCTGGCCCAGTCGGCAGAATACGGCGTGAGCGTCAAGGCCGACGGCGTCTATCAGTGGTCATGGAAAGGAGCGGCGCCCGCCGGCGTATCCGTCCAGACACACGAGGAACTGAGCGCCATGAGCAAGGCATTGGCGGAGCTCCAGGACATGCGCGCGGATATCGTGGAACGTATGGCCGTTCCGAACCAGTTCATTCACGAGTGCGGACAACCCGGCGCGCATCCAACCATGCTGGCGCAGTTGCCGTCCATGAAGGCGGGTGTGACCCGCGCGAAGCTCGCCTTGATGTCCATCGCAGGCCACGAAATTCTCGTCAACGTCGACCGCCTGTTCATGCTGTGCATGCGTTCGGGCACGCCGGAAGCGCGCCCGCTCACCGAGCGCGTGATGCAGCTTATGCAGATCATGCGCAGCCACCGGGCCGGAACCAAGGAGGCGATGACCGCGCTAGAGAGCGCCGCCGCACTCCCCCCGGAACTTCGCTCCGAATACAAAGCGCGCATCGCAGCGTTCGGCGAGGAACTCAACGCGGCTGCGGAAGCGTTCTGTCTCGATGCCGTCGCCATGCCCAACACGCAGGAAAATGCACCGCTGTGGCAATCTTCCCTGGAAATGGCCCGCGCGCTTTCGTCCTACCAGGCCGGCATGCGCGATGCCTACGAACTGGACATGGACGAGGTCCAGCCTGAGCCGCGGCCCGAAACGCCGCCCGAGCAAATCGACCAGCCTGCCGCGGAAAAGACCGCGTCCGCAAGCTCGGCAGATGCGGAAGCCGCGCCGGCAAAGGCGGACAAAAAGGCTTCGGGCAAAGGCAAGAAGCTGCGAGGCAAGAAGCTGGCAAAACCAGCGCACGCGGGAGGCGGTTCCACGCCGGCGCCCGTCCAAAAGGCGCAGGCCAAACCGGCGGAAGCCGCGCCGGCGGCGCGCGTCGATGCCGCAGCATCGACATCTTCCGGCCTGGAAAAAACGGGGGGATCGCCGGCGCCGGCCCATGACGGCGTGCGAGGCCTGATCGAGCGCACCTTGAAAAAAAGCCCGCTCGACTACGAAACGGCAATGCGTGCCGGCGGCGACGTCGCCGCCATCGCGCGGATAATGGGGCGAAGTGTCAGGGGAATCGAGGCGATGCGCGGGCCAAAGTGCGACCCTATCGACAGCGCCAAAGCGATCCGTTTGCAGGCGCACCGCTGGTTCGGCGACACCGACCGCCTGCGCGCCGCAAGCAAGGCTGCCGCCCAATCAGGCACTGTTGAACCCGGCGCGATCAAGGAACTGGAAAACAGGCTGAAAGCGATGGAACTGGTGGAGCAGCGCATCGACACGCAGCAAATCGACGCGCTCAAGAGCCACCGCTACCCCCGCGGGAAATACATCAGCCAGTTGCTGAAGACGGACCAGATCCAGGAAGTCGGCACGCCCGTGCGGCTGCGCTCGGATACGGAATCGCTCTACGAAATCCGCATCCAGCCCAAACCCCTGTCCACCGGGGAACGCGTGCCGCCGATCTTCCTGCATCTTCATTCGAACAAATCGATACGGGTCGAGGACCTGCTGAAGCAGCCCTACCGCGCCTTCACCGCCGCGCACGTGAAAACGAACGAACAAAAGAATCTCGGCGCCAACTACGAGAAATACGCGCAAATCACGGGCGAGCTCCACCGGTTCGAAAAGGTCCACCGGGGCGACGTCACGGGGGACCTGTTCAAGGACTTGCGCGACTGGATGGCAGCGCGGTCTTAGCTCTCACTCAACTGCTATCCGAAGCACCGTGTCCAGCGCATCATGCCTCGCGCGATATTGTTGGCTAAGGCCCCGACTTTGAGTAAAATCGGTCGAACAGTTTTGTTTGACATGCCAATCCAAGGAACAATCGACCATGACTTGGATTCCCGGCCGCTGGCTCAGCGGCATTGCACGGAGATACTTGCTAATGGCAGCGCTTGCGGTGCTGCCGGTGTCAAGCGTCTTCGCCGCGTCAGCCGCACCAGTGCGTATCGTTTATCCGGCGCCGGAGGCCGGCAGCGACAGTCGCGGCAGCTACATTATCGAGTTGCTGCGGCTGGCGCTGGACAAATCCGGCGCGGCCTACGAACTCGCGCCTTATAAGTTTCCGATGGAACAATCCCGCGTGCTGTTGCAGCTGGAAAAAGGCGGCGACATCGACGTTGCCTGGTCGATGACCACGCGCGAACGCGAAAAGACGCTGCGGCCTATCCGCATCCCGATCGACAAGGGCTTGCTCGGCTGGCGCCTGCTCCTGATCAACAACCGGGACCGCGATGCCTTCGGCGCCGTTCACTCCCTGCCCCAACTCCAAGCCTATGCGGCAGGCCAGGAACATGATTGGCCCGACGTCGCCGTGCTGCGCGCCAACGGCTTGAAAGTGAAAACAGGCGAAACCTACGACGGCTTGTTCCACATGCTTGAGGCCGACCGCTTCCAGTATTTCCCCCGCTCCGTCACAGAAATCTGGGACGAGCAGGAACGGCATCGCGGCCTCGGCATCGAAGTCGAAACCACGCTCGCCCTGCACTATCCTTCGTGCATCTATTTTTTCGTCAAGAAAGACAATCTTCCGCTGGAAAAGCGGACCGAGCAGGGCCTGCGCCTGGCCATCCGCGACGGCTCGTTCGACAAGCTGTTCCAACGCTACTACGGAAACAATATCCTCCGTGCCGGCCTGCGCAAGCGCACTGTGCTTGAACTGGCCAATCCGCTGCTTCCCGGCGAGACGCCTGTTGACGAAAGCGGCTTGTGGTTCAAGCCATGAGTTTTTACATTTAACAATCGGCGCCGGAACGGCCGGTTTCATATTTAGCCCGGATCGCGAAACAAGCGCCTCCCTCCTGCGGCGAGCCATTCAAAATCCGGGAGACGCTGCCGTATAATACATTTCTACAAATCCCCGCCGGCAATCGGCGTCCAACAAGATAGAGACCCCGATGACGAAGAAATCTTCCGTGCGCTGGCTTGCAGCAACAATCCTTTTGTTCCCTGGACTCCACGCAGGCGCACAGGAAACCGTCCAGAGTGTGCCGACGCCAAGCGTTGTGATTCTGGGGCAGAAAAATGTGTCGGACTGGTTTCGCGCGGAAAGCCAGCATTTCATCGTCTATTCCGATACGACGGAAAAAAACGTGGCAATACTCCTGGATAATCTCGAACGGCTGGATTATCTGCTGCGGATTTACACCAGGGACTACATCAAAACCGCCGAGCCGGAACCGAAGCTCACGCTTTACTTCAACGACCGCGTCAACGGTTTCAACGTGATCGCGGCGGACCGGCCGGCGGATGCAATCGGGCTCTATAACAGTTGCACGGCCGGCGTGCAGGGCCTGGGCGTGCAACTGGGCCGCATTGCGGAATTGAGCAACGAACAGCTCGTCAAGCACCCGCTGGACGACAGCCTTTCCTACATATTCGAGGCCTACGCGCGGCATTTCCTCTATCGCCATACCGATATCCGCATGCCTGTCTCGTTCATCGAAGGGTTTGCGCAATATTTTTCCAGCGTGCGCTTCTCAAGCAAGCGGATGGTGCTTGGCAGAATGCCGACGAACGTCGGCAGCTACCTCAAATTTCTCGACGACGGCCACCGCTACAGCCTCACCTACCTCGACATCCTCGAACCGGACGGCCGGGAGAACAAGAACTACGCGGGCCCCGCAGGTGCGCAATTGGAGTTCGAGGCGAAATCCTGGCTCTTGACGCACTACATGATGTCATCGGAAGACAGGCGCACGCGCATGCGCAACTACCTGAAACTGGTCCACCGCGATACGGCGCCGGCGCAAGCGTTTGAGGAAGCCTTTGGCATGAAGGTGAAGGACCTTTCCAACGCCATGTGGCGCTATCACCTCAATTCGATCCAGGTCCTGGAAGTCGATCTGCCTTCCCTGCCGATAGCCAACGTCGGTTTCAGCAGTCTGTCGCAATCGGCCGGCGAATTCCTGATCGGCGAAGCCAAGCTGAAATCCTGCCCGAACCAGCGCGAGGGCGAAGCGCTGCTGCACGCTCTCGCGGCCGAAGCGGCAAAATTTCCGGGCAGCGATGCCGCCCATCTGGCCTTGAGCCGGGCCCAGGTCGATTGGGGCAAGGCGCAAGACGCCCTGCCTTACCTGGACAAAGCCATCGAGCAAGGCAAGGGCGGCTTCGATGCGGTTTATCTATCCGGCATGGCCAATCTGCGCCTGGCCGAACAAAGCGACGGCGCGGCCAGGCGATCTTATCTTGACGCTTCCCGGAACCGGCTGTTGCGCGCCCGCGGCATGAATCCAAAATCTCCCGAAGCCGCCCTGGCCTTCCTGCGCAGCGAAGTTCTTGCCGGCGCCCCCGACGCGGCGGCATTGGACGGCGTCATTTCGGCGTGGCAGGACAACCGCGAGATACCGGCCCTGGCCAGGTCTGCCGCACTGTCTCTGGCCTACCAGGGCGACGGGGTCAAGGCAGAGAGCATTTTGCGATCGATGATTCGCAACACCCGTTCTCCCAAGGCGGCAGCGTGGGCAACGGGCTGGCAAAACAGCCTCGACGCCGGCCTCAGCCAATCCGCCATTCTCGCGGAAATGCGCAACGAACCCGCATCCAATACCGAATTCAATTCCGCATTCAAGGAATGGACCATCGACAACGAAAGCGTCATGCAAAGGGTGGCATATAACGCGGGCCTGGAAAACGCCCAAGGCGTGATCGACCAGCAGATGCAAGACCCGGATCCGGCAAAGGCCTTGTATGGCGCGCCGGTCGGTAAATAGGCGGATTTCCCCAAAGCCGGACCTGCGCCAGAGAACGCTACGCTAATCCTCTGACCCGCTCCGTCCGGCACGCCTGCGTAACCCGGGCCCGCTTGCCGGGTGCGCCTCCACGGCATGCCCGGCAACTGTGCCGCTAGATTGGCTTGCCTCCTCGCGGGCATCCGGCGCGGGCGATGCGCCATCGGCCAGGGTACGGCACAATGCCGCCGCCGGCGTGTCCTCGAACGCGGGATCGACGATGCAAGGCGCGATGTCGATACGCGCGACGCCGCTCCCCAGCTCCATCTCGATCTGTCTGTTCAGTGCCTTGAGAAAATCGGGCAAGCGGGCATGCTCTACATGAAACTCGCCATAATTGGGATCGAACAAGACAAGATGCCCCTGGCCCGCATTGTGAACCGCCCACGTGTGGCGCGGCGCGCGGGAACCTTGAAGATCGAGACGCAGAACCGCGTAACCGGAAACCTCTCCCAGGGCCCGCGGCAGCGCATCCATGCTCAACCCGGAATGCGAATTGACGTGCAGCGCCATGCGGTTGAGGTCATTGATGTCCTTGGTGTACATCGCATCGCCGGTCCCGGGCTTGGCGCTCCATGCGTCGACGCCGAATAACCTCGCAATACTGAAATCGGCCTGTCTGTTGTCGCTGTAGGCGCGCTGATGGATTTCGGCGTGCACCGAGCCTTCGAACGAGCCCAGGGCATTGAGCCGATCCGCCGCGGAAGCCGACGGGTTGGCTTCGCGCAGGCGCATCCAGATATGGCATTGCCCATTGCAGGCACCGTCCCAGCGCTTCATGTCTTCGTCGCTGAAGTGGGTCAGAAACGCCGCACCTTGGCTGGTTCTGGCCGCGAGCGCCGCCTTCAGCTCCGGCTGGAGCTGGCCGCCCCAATTCGTGTCCGAATCGATCTGCACGGCCGAAGGAATGGAATGCGGCCCTTCGCTTCGGGCATCCCTGACAAAAGGGAGACGTGCGGGGAGCCGCGCGGGGAAGCGCATCGGTCCAGACGGCTCGGCGCCTCCCGACGCACCAGGCCGGCGCGGAAGCATGTCGAGCGCCGCATGCTGGCGCCGAGGCGAGGCCGGCGACGATGGCGGCGACGATAGCGGGTTCGAGGCATGAGAACCGGCCGCCGGCGCGTCTTCCGCGTGGACGGGAAGAATCGGATGCTCGGCGGGAAAGGAAATGTTGGAGGGCATGGTATCGCCTTGGGTACGTGACGCTACCGGATAGAGTAACGCGCCGCGAAAGGGCCGGGCATGCCGGCTGCGAAATGCGCGCCCCGTCGACGAAGTGCCCGATCCGAATGCCGTCGGCCGTGCCGCACACCAAGCCTTGTGTCGCGGAATCGCCATCCATGTTTAGTAAATAAAACTAAACTCTCGCGTTCATTGCACTTGTGTTTGCAATGGAATTATGCCCATGCAAAACTCGGTTGAGTAGATCTAAAAGACATCGCGGGCGACGGATTCCCTCAATCCGGGCCTGGGCGGAATTGCCCCGGATCGGCCGGAGCACGCAGCCCGCGCTGCAGATTTTTAGAGATACCCCTATAAAAAAGTGCAGAAAACCATTAGGTACAAGGAGACAGACGTTGAAAAAACTAAGAAAAAAAGCAATAGCGCTTGGCGTGGCTCAAATCGGGTTGATGTCGAGCGGCATCGTGATGGCGCAAGCGACTCCACCAAGCGATGCCGACGCTTCCGGCGCCGGCACGTCCAATGTCATCGTGGTCAGAGGGCAGCGCGCCGCCTTGAATTCGGCCCAGGTCATCAAGCAGAATGCCGATGAAATCGTCGACTCGATTGTCGCCGACGACATCGGCAAATTGCCTGACCGTTCGGTAACGGAAGTGCTGCAGCGCGTCGCGGGCGTCACCGTCGATCACTCGATGGCGACGGGCGATCCCGAGCATTTCTCGGTCGAAGGCTCGGGCCTTTCCATTCGCGGCCTGACCTACGTCAGCTCGGAACTAAACGGACGCGATTCGTTTTCGGCCAACGGCGGCCGCTCGCTCAGCTTCTCGGACGTGCCGCCGGAATTGATGGCCGGCGTGGACGTCTACAAAAACCCGTCAGCGGAACAGATCGAAGGCGCCATCGGCGGCCTGGTCAATCTGCGTACGTCGATGCCGTTCGACTTCAAAGGCCGGAAAGTGGCCATTTCCACGCAGGAAACCTACTCCGAACTCGCGAAAGGCAGGCCCTCCCCTTCGGCTTCGGCCTTGCTGTCCGATCGCTGGGACACCGGCATCGGACAGATCGGTATTCTTGCCGACATCGCCAGTTCGCGCAGCATCACGCGCACCGACGCGCTGCAAGTCATGCCGTATTACCCGCGCACCGACCTCGTTCCCGGCCAGACCGTCTACATTCCGAACGGCGTCCAGTACCGCTCGCTGGGATTCGACCGCAAGCGCGAAGGCGAATATCTCGCCTTGCAATGGAAAAACGCCGACGCCCAGTCCTCGCTGACCTACTTCAAAACGAATTACAACGAGGGCTGGAACGAGCGCGCCATGTTTTCCCAGGCCGATCCGTACAACTTCGCCGTCGCCAATGCCGCCTACGACCGCAACGGCAACCTCGTGAGCGGCACCTTGAGCGACCCCGCCGACAAGGGCATCGCCTTCAACAACGACACGCGCACCGCCACGCGCCAATCCACCACCCAGGACATTTCGTGGAACCTGCGCGTGCGGGTATCGAAGGACTGGACCCTGACGTCGGACATGCAATGGGTCAGGTCCACCACCGATGGCTTCGATTCCACCGTCGCCACCGGCCTGCAGGTTCCCAACGAGCAGGTGAGCCTCGGCTCCGGCGTTCCCAGCCTGACCTTCAGCGCCGCCGACCGGGCCGCGATGATCGACCCCAACAATTATTATTGGGCCTTCACCATGGAGCACATGGATCGCAGCGTCGCCACGGAGAAGGCCTGGAAGGGCGATGCCAAGTACGACTTCGACAGCCCGGTGCTGCGCGACCTGCGCTTCGGCGTGCGCTTGACCGAGCGCGAATCGTTCAACCAGAATTCCACGCCGTTTTATAACTGGCAACAGATCACCCAGCCCTGGGCCGTCGGCTGGAACATCAACCACGTGGCTTCGCTTGGCGACCCGCGCTTCAGTGCCAATGCCAGCGTCTACAATTTCAATAATTTTTATGGCGGTTCCATCTCGGTGCCGTCGCTCATCTTCCCCAATACCTCGCTGACCACCGGCTTCCCCGGCACCTACGCCACATTGCACTCCTACAACGACACGCTGTGCGCCGAGCTGAAGGCCGCTCAGGGATGGGCTTCCTGTTCGCCGTGGTCGCCGGCAACCATCGGCGTCGATCCGGCCGGGAACAACGATCAGAAGGAAAAGACCCAGGCCTTGTATTCCCAGCTGCGTTTCGGCTTCGACGATCTGAAACATCCCGTCGACGGCAACGCGGGCGTGCGCTACGTCAGGACCCAGGCCACGGCAAACGGCTACATGACCTTCAGCCCGTCCCTGCCGGTTTTCCCGCCGGGGGCGACGGTGACCGGCGCGGCCATCCCCAACATCTCGGCCGCCTCCGAGGCCCAGCAAGCCAACAATACCTACGACAACGTGTTGACCTCGCTCAACCTGCGCATGAAGGCGACGGATGCGCTGCAGTTCCGTCTTGCGCTTTCCGGCGCCATGGCCAGGCCGAACTTCTCGCAGATGCAGGCCTATACCACGCTGTCGGAAAGCGCCACCACCACGTCGAGCGGCAACAATGTCAACGTCGACAGCGTCAGCCTGACCGGCACAGCCTCGGGCAATCCCATGCTCAAGCCCACCACGTCGACACAGCTCGACCTGACGGCGGAATGGTACTTCGCACCCGCCGGTTCGCTGACATTCGCCGCGTTCGACAAGCAGCTCAAGAACATCATCATCAACGAACTCTATAACAAGCAATTGCCCGACGTGAACGGCAACCCGGTCAATTTCGTGGTCACCGGCCCGGTGAACGGCGCCGACGGCGTGGCGCGCGGCTTTGAGATCGGTTATCAGCAATACTTCGACAAACTGCCCGGCGCGTTCTCGGGTCTGGGCATGCAGGCCAACTTCACCTTTGTCGACAGCCACGAAAACCTCTACTCGCCGGTCAACCAGGCCTACTGCACAGGAAACAACAATGGCGCGGCGAATCTGGCGCTCAACCTCAACGGTTGCGATACCAACGGCCGCACCTTCGGCAACCTGCCATTGCAAAACCTGTCGCGCCAGACCTACAATCTGGCCCTGCTTTACGACAAGGGGCAGGTCTCGGCGCGCCTGGCCTACAACTGGCGTTCGAAGAGCTTCCTTGGAGTCAACGTCCCCGGCACGAGCGGCACCAACGGCACGGATACCAATCCGGCCAGTTCCACGTATGGCCAGCATAACGTCGCATACGGTCTCCCGACCTGGGCCGATGCCTATGGCCAGCTCGACGGCTCGCTGTTCTACAAGATCGACGACAACCTGACCTTCGGCCTGGAAGCAGAGAACCTGACCAACGCGAAATACACGCAATTCATGACCCAGACCAGCGGGAACCTCGGCCGTGCCTGGTTCGTGACCGGACCGCGCTACACGGCACGGTTGAATTACGTGTTCTGACCCGTACGAGCATCAATCCCCTCTCCCACTGGGGGAGAGGGGCGGTGGAGAGGGCGGCCGCGATTCCGCCACCTGGTCGCCGCCCACCACCCCTCACTCAAACTGAATCTTCGTCACGTAATACGGCGTGTACGCCTTGTCCTGCGCCTGGAAACATATGCCGTCGATCATTTTGTCGACGCCGTCGATATCCTGCAGCGGGATTTTGGCGATCGCCCAAGTCTTGATTTTTGGTTCGACGAGATAGCTCGCCTCAAGCGCCTTGCCGCCTGCCATCAGCTTGACGGAAATGGATTGGCCGCCGGCGACCCCGCCGTTGATGTAGAAAACCAGGTTGCTATAGCCCTTGGTGGAAAAAGGCGCGTGATGCAAGGACAGGGCCGACCATGGATCGCCCTGGACTTTGATCGGTTTCGCGTTACCGGCGGGAACGGACAATTCGACCTTGGCCCAGCTCCAGTTCTCCCAGCCGGCTTGCAGCGCCTCGTCATAGACCACCAACGGAGCCGGCGGTTGTGCCGGTGTTTGGGCCTGGACGGAGGACGCCGCCAGCAGCAGCGCGCCGGCTGCGGACAAACAGAAAAACCTGCGTGCAAACGCTTCCATACTTCGTCTCCTCTTCTCGTTTGGATGTGATACGGATCTCTTTCCTGAATTGGCGGGCTTCGGCAAGCTCACCAGTTCATGATCGTCCGCAATTGCTCCGCCAAATCCTGCGCCATTTCGGCATGTTGTTCGCGTGTCGGATGCGCATCGCTTGCGTCGCCCGGATAGTGCCGCGAACGCACGACCCGCACACGCGAGTCGGCAACCCGTGCAACCGTTTGGGCAAGGTAGGCGCTCAGCGCCGACTTTTTATCGCCATCGAGGATGGCGCCTTCGGTCAATACGATCTGCGCCCGCTTATGCGTGCGCAGTAAGGTTGCGACAAAACCGGCATACGCATCGACATACGCTTCGCGCTCGGGAATGCCCTCGGTAAAATCGTTGGTCCCGATGGCGCAGACGATCACATCCGGATCGTAGCGCGCATGGTCCCAGCGTACCAGGTTGGCGGGATCGGCGATGGCAAGCTGAAAAAAGTCGGGCAGGTTCAGTTCGTCCGTCCTGCCGTTCCAGCTGCGTACCAGGCCCCGTCCCCCATAGCAGACCAGCACCGCCTGCGCATGCAAGGCCGACGCGGCCAGCATACCATAGGACAAACGCGGATTCGACCGCGAGCCCGCCTCGCCGCCGCCATCGGCACGGTCGATCGCCTCGCCGCAGGTGACCGAATCGCCCAACAGCATGATCTTGCGTTGCGGCGGCGGCGCCCCGGGAGCGAGGCTGCCGTCAAAGGAGAATTCCCGGATGCTGACGATGCCATGCCAGGTTTCGGAACGGTGCATGATTTCCACCTGGTGCCGGGCGCTGTACGCTTCGCTGAGCAGAACGACACAGCGCGGCTCTGTCGATAATGCGATGACCTGCGACGCGCCGCCGTCGATGCGCACGTCAAGCAGGCTGCGGCTGCCGCTGCTGGCGGCATCGACACTCAACGTCCTGCCCTCGAACTCCAGGAGAAAGCTCACGCCCGGATAGCCGAAGCGCACACTACCGTCGGGAGCGCTGTCGCTGCGCCCGACGACATCGGTCAACACATCCACTGCACGCGCGTGGCGCAAGGCGGAAGGCGGCGTGCCTGTGTTTGTGGCGTTTGCGGTGTTTGTAGCGTACGCGGCGCCCGGCGATACCCACGCAAGCGCCAACGCTGCGATGCGCGCAGCAAGCCGCGGTGCAGCCCTCATCTCGGTCACGCGCCGGTCTTGAGGCGCAGCAGCAGCACGCTATGCGGCGCGAGATGCAGGTCCAGGGGCGCATCGACGTCGCCGGCCTGCCCGCTCCAGACGTCGCTCCAGCGATACCTCGCCTTGCCCGGCTCGAATGTCCGCCTGCTCAGTTGGTCGGCAATCCGTTGCCGATGCCAATCGAACCGGCCGCTGTATGGCGCGTCGCCGCGGTTGAGGAACATGAACGCCCATTGTTCGCCGGCCAGGGGCTTGGCCCAGATTTCCAGCGAACCTTCCGCCATCAGGCGCCACGCGGGGAT
This sequence comes from Burkholderiaceae bacterium, assembly GCA_036384915.1. Taxonomy (GTDB): domain Bacteria; phylum Pseudomonadota; class Gammaproteobacteria; order Burkholderiales; family Burkholderiaceae_D; genus PKWO01. The sequence continues at coordinate 133,819 of DASVLJ010000015.1, read as the reverse complement.
GCCCAGCTTGTCCTGGCTGATCGCAATCGCGCCCGGATTGGTGAGAATGCGCCGCGTCGCTTCCGGCATCGAGCGCAGGTCGTTTCCGGAAATGAGCGGAGAATCGAGCATGGCCCAGATCGACATGTGGGCGCGGTCCTCGTCTTCGCTCATGCCGTTGCCGACTTCGAGCATGTCCATATCGTTCCAATGACCCGGACCGGCGAACTTGCGCAGGCCCGCCTGCTTGTCGAGGATGCGCAGCACGCCCAGTGCCGACCAGGAGCCATGGCTGAATTCGCAATCCCAGCAAGGATGGATGTCCGCCGTGGTGCGCCACGAATGCGCCACGTCGCCGGCCCATTCCCAGGGCTTGTTCTCGCCCCACTCGCACATGCTGATCAGCATGGGGCGTCCGGCGGCGCGCGCCGCGTCGCGCAGCGTCGTGTAGGCGCCCTGCGCGCTCAACCCGGCGCTGTCGCACCAGTCGTACTTGACATAATCGATCCCCCAGCGCGCATAGGTCAGCGCGTCCTGGTATTCGTGGCCGCGGCTGCCCGGATGCCCGCCGCAGGTGGTGGCGCCGGCGTCGGAATAAATGCCCAGCTTGAGGCCCTTGCCGTGGACGTAGTCGGCCAGCGCCTTCATGCCCGACGGGAAGCGTTTGCTGTCGGCCTGGATATTGCCGTCCTTGTCGCGCTCGCCGTGCCAGCAGTCGTCGATATTGACGTACCGATACCCGGCATCCTTCATGCCCAGGCGCACCATGGCGTCGGCGGTCTCTCGGATCAGGCGTTCGTCGATGTCGCAGCCGAACTTGTTCCAGCTGTTCCAACCCATTGGCGGCGTGGCCGCCAATCCCTCGAATTTTTGCGCCCGCGCCTCCGCGCATAGCAGCAGCAAGGCCGCGCACAAGAACGTCAATACGCGGCGCAGTATCATTTCGGCTCCAACTTCGACTCCAGCTTGTGCAGGCGCCCCGCCGCGTGCCGGATCAGCGCCAATGAACTGGCGTCGCTGTCGAAGACCGAATACAGCCCCTGCTCTTCCTGCGGCGGGTCGCCCAGGAAATCGTCCCCCGGCCTCCACCAGAAATCGGGATTGGCGGCGCGGCCGGCGCCGCCCCAGGCCCAGAAATTGAAGCCGGCAATCGGTTCGCCCCGGGCGGCGCCGCCCACTACGGCATCGAACACTTCGCGATAAAAACGATCGCGCCACCGGGTGCCCGCCTTGGGGCTGAACGACGGGCCGTCGCGATCCAGGCCGAACTCTTCCAGCACGATCGGCTTGCCCAGGGTGTGCGCCAATTCGATGTGCGCGCGCAGGTAGGCGCCGCTCTTGCCGATCGCTTCGGGCCAACTCTCCTTCGGGTGTTGCGAATCGAACCAGCCCCAGTTTTTCGGCCATAGATGGTAGGTCAGGTAATCGATTTGCGGCGTCGCGTGCGCATCGAGATACAGCCGGCTGTCATGCGCCGAACCGGCCAGGCCCTCGCTGCCGCTGCTGACGAGATGGTGCGCATCGATGCTGTGGATATAGCCGGCGGTATCGGCGATCCAGCGGACGTAGGTCGCCTTCTGCTGCGGCGTGGCGTTGTCGTTGCCGGGGCGCGGCTCGTTCGCTAACTGCCAGGACATGATGGCCGGGTCGTCCGCATAGCGCACGCCGGTGACGGTGTTGGTGCGTTCGACGATCTTGCGGATCACGTTGCGGTATTCGTCCTGGGCCGCCTGGCTCAGGTAGAAGCCGGCGGTCTTGTCCATGAAGCCGTCGTAATCCTTCGTCACGTTCGGATCGAGCGCCTGGCTGCCCTCGAACCAATTCAGGTATTGCGTCATCCCGCCCGACCATTGCCAGAAATTGTTCAGGTAGAGCACGGCCGTCATCTTGCGCTTGCCCATCTCCGCCATCAGCACGTCAAGGCCGGCGAGGAGATGCTCGTCGTATTGGCCGGGAGCGGTGGTGGTGGCCGGGCGCACCGCGCTTCTCATGTCGGTCTGCTCGGAGACGGCCAACACGCGAAGGTTGTTGATGCCGAGCGCATGCAGGCGGTCCAGTTCCTTGACCAGGCGCTCGCGGCCGCGTTCGTCGGCGCCCAAGTAAGCGCCGTACCAGAAATTGGCGCCGGCAATATAAAAAGCCCGGCCATGGCGCGAAAAATGCGTGCGCTCGACGCTGACGAAATCGCCTGGGGCCGCGGAGTAAGCAGGCGCCGAAGTCTCGCCGGCAACAGCGACAGAGCCGGCCGCGAGGAAGAGGGAGAGCAATGCCGTGAAGCGTTTCATGTCATGTCCTGGAAACGTACATGTTCGCGTACTTGAGCCCGAAATACAGGATGAAGACGTAGCAGGTGGCCGGAATCAGGAACGAAGGCTGCAAGCCGGCCATGTCAGCCACCAGTCCCTGGCAAAACGGCACGACGGCGCCGCCGACGATGGCCATGCACAAGATGCCCGAACCCTGTCCGGTCTGTGCGCCCAGTTTGTGCAGGGCCATGCTGAAGATGGTCGGAAACATGATGGCATTGCACAGGCCCACGGCGATCAGCGCCGCCATCGCCACCGGGCCGTGGCAAAAGATTGCGGCCAACAGCAGGGCAATGGCGATGGCGGAAGTGCAGGCCAGCGCCTTACCCGGACTGACGTAACGCATCACGGCAAAACCCAGGAAACGTCCGACCATCGCGCCGCCCCAGTAATAACTGACGTAGTGCGCGGCGCTCGATGGCGACAAACCGGCAATATTGGGGTCACCGATGAAATTGATCAGGAAACTGCCGATGCTCACTTCGCCGCCGACATACAGGAAAATGCCGATCGCGCCGAGCAGCAGGTGCCGATGCGCCAATACCGCAAGCGTGCCCGACGCACGCGACGCACCTCCCGTGCCGGCCTGCGCTTCGGGCGATTCCTCGTGGCAGATCGCGGGCAGGCGCACCAGTGCAAACAACAGCGCCAGGACCAGCAGCGAGACCGCCAGCACGAGATATGGCCCCTGGACGGCGCCGGCCTCGGCCGTGCGCAGCTGCTCCAGCGCCGCGCCCGACAACTGCGCCGCCGGACCGGCCAGCCGCGGCGCCTCCGACAGGATCAGCAATCCGCCCAACGTGGGCGCAATGGTCGTCCCCAGGGAATTGAATGCCTGCGTCAGGCTGAGGCGACTCGACGCCGTATGCGGCGGCCCCAGCACCGTAACGTAAGGATTGGCCGCCACCTGCAACACGGTGATGCCGGCCGCCAGCACGAAAAAGCCGAACAGGAACAGTGCGTAGCCGGAACGCGAAGCCGGATAAAACAAGGCACAACCGGCCGCGGCCACAATCAGGCCGGCAACGGCGCCGCGCTGGTAGCCCAGCCTCTTGATCAGCATACCGGCCGGCAGCGATACGATGAAGTAAGCGCCGAAAAAGCAAAACTGAACCAGCATCGCCTGCACGTAGTTCAGCGTATAAATCGCCTTGAGATGCGGGATCAGCACGTCGTTGAGCGAGGTGAGCAGGCCCCACATGAAAAACAGGATGGTCACGACGACCAGCGGCGCGGTCGTCCCGTCGCCGCCGGCGCGTTGATCGCGCGCCAACCCCATCGATGGCGTTTGTTCCATAAACCAGTCTCCTTGGAATCGTTGTTTTGTACTTGCTGCGAAGTGTGCATGGCCCTGGTTGGGGGGTCAATTGCCTCGCCATTTTGGCAGCGCAGTTTAGCCATCTTTACTAAACAAGACGGCCCAACCGGGTCATTGCCTCCGCATTTGTGCGGCGCAGCAGCATTGAAGGCCAAATCAAAACGACATCGTGTTTAATAAACATTGCTAAACTCGTTGAAAACGGGACGATTCGTTTGCTACAGCGGGGGCGATATGCAAGACTCGATTCCATCTGGAGCAGCCAACAATGAGCAAGCCGCCGCCGGTTCCGCCGCGAGCGACGTTGCCGCACCAAAGGAGAACGTTCATGATGCCGCACCACCTCACCCCGGACAGCCGACCATGACGACGCCCCTCCAGGGCAACATCACGGTGCGCGACGTCGCGAAGGCGGCGGGTGTATCGCCGGGCACCATTTCGCGCGCCCTGAAGAACGAGCCGGGCATGACCGAGCATACGCGCCAGCGCGTGCTGTCGACGGCCAGGGCGCTGGGCTACGACATCAGCAATCTGCGCACCAAGCGCATACGCCGCCTGAGCTTTCTCCTGCATCAGCAGCACAACACCGCATCGAGCAGCCCCTTTTATTCGCCGGTGCTGCATGGCGCCGAGGAAGCCTGCCGCAAGCGCGGCATCGTGCTCTCGTTCATGGCAGTCGGGCCCGCCGACGGTTTGATCGAGCAAATCCGCCGCCATGCGCCCGACGGCATGATCTGCGCCGGATTCTTCGAGCCGGAAACGCTCGGCGCGTTGCGCGGCCTGGGCAAGCACATGGTGCTGGTCGATATGAAAATGCGCGGCTACAGCTCGGTCAACCCCGACAACATGATGGGCGGCTACCTGGCCACCAAGCACCTGATCGGCCTGGGGCGCCAGCGCGTCGGCTTCATCGGCGGCTCGCTCAGCCACTACAGCATCCGCGAACGGGAACGCGGCTACCGGCAAGCCTTGTACGACGCCGGGATTCTGGCCGATCCGCGCCTTGAAGCCATACTGCCCGACGGCGTGGATACCGAAACCGGCACGACGGAGGCCATGCAATCCCTCCTGTCGCAGCCCAATCCCGTGGATGCCGTGTTTTGCTACAACGACAGCGCCGCGCTGGTGGCGATGCGCTGCTGCCTGGCCGCCGGCCTGAAAGTGCCGCATGACGTGTCGATCGTGGGCTTCGACGACATCGCCAACGCGATGTTGGGCCACCGCCCCTTGACCACCCTTTCCATCGACAAAGCCGAATTGGGCAGGCTCGGCGTCGAACTGCTGCTGGACGGCCCGCGCGACGAGGCGGTCGAAAAAATCTCGCCGGTCAGGCTCACGGTGCGCGCCAGCACCGTCTGCGGCCCGCCGCTGGGGCGCCGATAGCCGTCGGTCCCAGCCCCCGCGAATGGCGTGTTCGCGCCCCGGTCATCCATCGGGCGCGGGGGAATCTCGTGCGCCTGAAGGGCGCATTGCGGCCCGAATACATTTCAGCTGGAACTTTCACGATCAACCCTTCCACACGGAACCGTTTCATGCCACCTGACTTTCGTGCACGCGCAACCCTGCTTGAACACATCCGCCACACCCGGCAATTCTACGACCCGCGCTGTTCCGACCCGAGCGGCGGCTTCTACCACTACTTCAAGGACGACGGCACCGTATACGACGCCCACAGCCGTCACCTGGTCAGCAGCACCCGTTTCATTTTCAACCACGCCATGGCTTACCGGCAATTCGGCGAAGCGGCCGATCGCGAACGCCTGCGCCACGGCCTGGCCTTCCTGCGCGAGGTGCACCGCGACCCGCGCACGGGCGGCTACGCCTGGGAGCTGCAGTGGCGCGACGGCGCCAAGACCGTCACCGACGGCACCAACCATTGCTACGGCCTGGCTTTTGTCCTGCTCGCCCATGCCCACGCCTATATGGCAGGCGAACGCGGCTCCCTGGCCGACCTGGAAGCGGCATTCGCCTTGATGGAACAGCGTTTCTGGGAACCGGCACACGGCCTGTATGCAGACGAAGCCTCGGCCGACTGGTCGGCAACGGCGCCGTATCGCGGACAAAACGCCAACATGCACGCTTGCGAAGCGCTGATAGCAGCGTTTGAAGCCTGCGGCAATCGCACCTATCTCCTGCGCGCGGAACAATTGGCGCGCAACATCACGTTGCGCCAGGCGGCGCTGGCGGGCGACCTGATCTGGGAACACTATCGCGCGGACTGGTCGATCGACGGCGACTACAATCGCCATGACAAGAGCAATATCTTCCGCCCGTGGGGATACCAACCCGGGCACCTGACCGAGTGGGCCAAGCTGCTGCTGATTCTCGAACGCCATCGCGCCCATCTGGCCGGGAACGGCGACTGGCTGCTGCCGCGCGCGGCCGCCCTGTTCGACACGGCACTGGCCAAGGCCTGGGACGAACGGCACGGCGGCATCCATTACGGCTTCGCCCCGGACGGCGGCATTTGCGACGAACAGAAATATTTCTGGGTGCAAGCCGAAAGCCTGGCGGCGGCGGCCCTGCTCGGCCACCGCACCGGGGAGCAGCGCTACTGGGATTGGTACACGCGGCTCTGGACGTATTGCTGGGAGCATTTTGTCGACCACCGCCACGGCGCCTGGTACCGCGTGCTCAGTGCCGACAATCGAAAGCTCAGCGACGAAAAGAGCCCCGCCGGCAAGGTGGACTACCACACCATGGGCGCATGCTACGAAGTATTGAACGTCCTGGAGCATTGACATGCCGCACAATGACGCATCCCTGCCCGCATTCGTCGCCATCGGCGAGGCATTGACCGATATGATCGTGGAGAGCGGCGAGCCGGACTGCTGGCGCAGCAAGGTGGGCGGCTCGACCTGGAACGTGGCGCGCGCGATGGCACGGCTGGGTGTGCCGAGCGCGTTCGCCGGCGCGATCAGCGAAGATGTCTTTGGGGACGCATTGTGGAAGGCAAGCGCCGCGGCGGAACTGGATCTGCGCTACCTGCAGCGCGTGAACAAGGCTCCCTTGCTGGCATTCGTGCACCGGACCGACCCGCCGGACTACTTTTTTGTCGGCGACGACAGCGCCGATTTGCATTTCGCCCCCGAACGCTTGCCTGCCGGCTGGATCGGGAGCTGCAAATGGGCCCACTTCGGCGGCATCAGCCTGGCACGCCCTCCCCTTGCCGCAAGATTGGTTGCGCTGGCGCGCACGCTCAAACTCGCAGGCATCGCCGTCAGTTTCGATCCGAACTACCGCAAACTGGCAAACGGCCGTTTCGACGACAGCTTGCGCGAGATGACGGCCCTGGCGGACGTCGTCAAGGTGTCCGAGGAAGACCTGCTCGGCCTGTTTCGCGATGCCGACATCGAGCGCTCCTTCGCAACCCTGCGCAGCTGGAATCCCGGCGCGCACTACTTGTACACAAAGGGCGCGCGGGGAGCATCGCTACACATCGGCAATGAACAGTGGAGCGCGCCGCCCCCCCGCATCGAGGTGATCGACAGCGTCGGCGCCGGCGACGCCAGCATCGCGGCGCTGGCCTACAGCTTGCTGCGCCACCGGGAGCGCTCGCCGCAGCAGCATCTGGGTTTTGCCGTCGCCGCCGGCGCCGCCGCCTGCTTATCCCAAGGCGCAACGCCGCCTTCGCTGGCAAGCATCGAAACGCTCTTGCCGTATTGAGCGGGAATTCACGCTACGCGGAGAGGCGGCGCCGGTCGGGCCGTACAAGCGGCCTGACGTTGGTCCTGCCGGGCTTGCCCGGCCCCATGGGCAATGCCGCCACGCTATTCCGGGGCACCGAATTGACGCCATCGAGCTGGAATACGCTGACGGCTTGAAGCAGCCGTTGCGCCTGTTCCTGCAGGGCTCCCGCTGCCGCTGCAGCTTCTTCGACGAGTGCGGCATTCTGCTGCGTGACTTCGTCCATCTGCGCTACGGCCTGGTTGATCTGGCTGACCCCGGAAGACTGCTCGGCGCTCGCGCTGCTGATTTCTCCGATGACAGCGGTGACGCGACGAACGCTTTCGACCACTTGCAACATGGTCTCGCCCGCATCGTTGACGAGCCTCGTGCCGGCTTCGACCTTGTCCACCGAATCGCCGATCAGCGCCTTGATTTCCTTGGCGGCGCTTGCGCTGCGTTGCGCGAGATTGCGGACTTCGGCCGCCACGACCGCAAAGCCGCGTCCTTGCTCGCCGGCCCGGGCCGCTTCGACCGCGGCGTTGAGGGCGAGGATGTTGGTCTGGAAAGCGATGCCGTCGATGACGCTGATGATGTCGACGATGCGCTTGGACGCATGATTGATTTGCTCCATCGTCTGGACCACGTGGGAAACCGTATCCCCTCCCTGGACGGCGACGGTCGATGCCGCCTGGCTCAACTCGTTGCCCCTGCGCGCGTTTTCGGCATTTTGCCCGATCGTGGCGGTCAACTCCTCCATCGAGGATGCCGTCTCCTCAAGCGATGCCGCCTGTTCCTCCGTGCGCGACGACAGATCGAGATTGCCTTTCGCGATTTCGCCGGTGGCGTTCGCGATCGTTTCCGCTCCCATCCGGACTTCGCCGACGATGGTGCGCAATCTTTCAGTCATCTCCTTCATGGAATGCATCATGCTCGACGTATCCCCGTGCCGCAGGCCTATGCTGACATTCAGGTCGCCCGAAGCGATGCGCTGCGCGACGTTGGCCGCATCGGAAGGCTCGCCGCCAAGCTGAGCCAACAGACTGCGTGCGATGGCGACGGCGGAACCAACGCCGATCAATATGCTCAGGACGATCAGCCCCATGATCAGAGTCCTGCTGGTGGCGTATTGCTTCGCCGCGTTCTCCCCGTCTTCCCTGGCGGCGCTTTGCTCGAACGCCGCCAGTTTCTCGAGCGCCTGGATATTCAGCAATTGGCTCGCCTTCATTTTCTGCAGCATGACCTCCTTGGCAGCTTCCTTGTCGCCGGCCTTGATCAGGCGGATAAATTCCTGCTCCGCCGGAACGAATTGGTTACGCGCCTCGATGGCCTCGTTCAGCAAGACTTTGCCTTTCGCCAGGACGACGGTTTTCTCCAGTTGCTCCTTGGATTCCACGCGGATCTTTTGATACTCCTGCAATCCTTCCATCTCCTTCTGGATCGCCTCGGGGCCGTCGACGATGAGCATGTTCCTCTCATGCCGGGCGCTTTCAAGCAATGCCATCGTCCACTTGTTCGCCAGATTCACCTTGGGCATGCGGTCTTCGGTCAAAACCTGAACGGCCTGATTGATGTCGGACATCTGGACTACCGCGAATGCCAAGCTGCCTGTCAACAGGACGATCAGCACGCCGAAACCGAGCGTCAAACGATGGCTGACCTTTAAATTTGCGAGCTTCATGATCGATCTCCTCTGCCTTCCAGGACAAGTTTCCAGGTGATGCTCCGACCGCCTGAAGCGACGGTTCGTTTTGCAAATCTGTCATTGGCGCACACGGCCGTGAACCGGGTCTTTTCTCCTATTCCCGCATTTCTTGCAATGAATCGGACAGCGCCTTGGGTTCGCAGCCGCGACGGCGCCGCGACTCAGGCACGCACCAACGAATCGGGACACAGAATCTTGCAGCGAACATGGAACCAATGGGTTCAATTGCTATGTGAAACAGCCGGCGGAGTTTAGCCGGGACGGCAAGCGCTTCGCCAGAATGGCAAGCCAGCAAGATGCAAGAGCGTGCAGAAAACGGGGAGAGGCTTATCTGCGTGGAAAGGAATTGGCGCTTGCTAATTAGTATTCTAGCGAGCAAATGCCTATGGTCAAGATTTTTGGATCGGATTAGACAAAGTTTTGCAACTGAGGGCTCTTATCATACCCGGCCGCCAGCGCCGGAAGACCAGCCGAATTCAATGCCAAAATGAAAAAACCGGCCGACTCAGATTTGCGAACGCAACGAGGGCAGCCACCCCTATCAACAGAAACATCGCCATGGCGCGAATAGGCTTCCTGGCACCTCTGGTTTCATGGCCCGGTTCGCGAAACAATCCAAGATCGCCGCGCTTGGGCGCGATTTCAATTTCGCCAGTCTGGCCGCACGGCATGATCCGTGCGTTCTTCAAGGTCTTCATGCGCTCAACAGCCTGACGTATAGGTAATCACCGAAGGTTGTCCGCTGCCGTTGTAGCGATACCCCACCGCACATTGGGCCGGGGTTGGGGCGGTCTCTATCCGCCATCCGGCATCGCCATTGGGAATCGTCGCATTGCTATAGCCGTAAAACGTGAACGTCGTCGAAGGAACCGCCGCCGTGGAAAGGTAGCAACCGCCGCTCGGAACAACGGCATTCGCCAGCATTGCCCCGATTCCGTCGCACCATCGGTCGGGATAGGAATTCCACACGCGGATAGCCTTGCCGTCCATCGAGACGAATGTGACACCGGGAATCCCCGAGGGCGTGCCGGCACCTTGGGCATAGACGACAGTATGAACCAGCCCTAGCGACGTATTGACCGTGCCGGCGAGGGAATTGACGGCGGCAATCCGCGAAGACGTTCCGAGATTCAAAAATCTCGGCAAGGCCACCGCTGTCAATACCGCCACAATCAAAATGACGGCGACGAGTTCAATGAGAGTAAAGCCGCGCGACTTCATGGATTATTTCGCATGGGTTATTTCGATTTCGCTTTCCGTAAAGCAGAAAGAAAGCCATCAAAAATCGAACCGTACCGATTTCGAAATGACCACAACAATCGGGCCCCCCTTTACCCGTCCCGAGACGGGCCAACGCAAGCAATCATGCACGCAATCATTCCTGGGGGCAATCATTCTTTCACGCAGCTATCGTAGAACGTTGAAAAGAACTGAACAACCCGACATCTGTCGGATGTGCCCGCATGAGGCTGCCACGGTAACGATACCATTTGGCATGCGTGGCTTACTTGACGGCAGTCTCGGCCTTCCAAATTGCCGAATAAGAACTCCGATACGAGGCCAGTTCCTCCGTGGCGCTCTCGAACAAGCGCAAGGACTGCGTCGTGATCAAAATAGGCCGGGTCACGTAACCGCTGGGCTGCTGTCCGGCAAAGGCGCGGTTCAACTCGTCGGCCAACTGCCACCCCTGCGCCCCCAGCGGTTCGGCAATCGTCGCCACCTGCTGCGATTTGCCCCAGCGGATCCGGGCAATCGCATTGTTCGAACCGTCGCCGGCCGAAATATTGCGCACGTCGGTCCTGCCGGCCTCCATCAGCGGGAAATTCATGTCGTCGAAATATATGTCGTTGATCGCCAGGGTATGCGTCCAGCGCTTGCCGAAGCGCGCATTCAAGCTATGCACCAGGGCGGGAATCTCCGCGTGCGCATTGCTGATCGCCACGTTTTCCACGGACAGGACATGGCAGCGCTTGCACTTGGCCAGTACCTCCTGCATTTGCTTCGTCTTGGCATTGGCGACGGCAAAGCGGTCGTCGTTGATGATGACCACGCCCACCTCCCCGCTGCTGTTCTGGATCACGTAATTGGCCGCATCGGCGGCAACCTCCCCCGACGAGGTCGCGACATTGTCGAACAACTCGGCCGTCGGCCCGGGTTCGGCGGCGGCATGCCAGCCGACCAGCACGATCCCCGCGCGCCTGGCCTCGGCACTCAGATCGGCCAGACCGGCATCGATCTGGAACCCGCCGAGCACGATGGCGTCGGGCTTTTGCTTGATCGCCTCGCCGAAGCGCTCGCGCAGCTTGTCGCTCTGCCCGGCGCCGTCGAGCAGGCGCACCTGCCAGCCGAGCTGGCGCGTCGCATTCTCGAAATTGCGGAACAGCGCCGTGATCCCGCCGTTGCGCACATCCTGGGCCACGAAGACGACTGTCTTGGCCGCTTGTTTCGGCGGCCCGGTGCGCGGGCCGTCCCACGACGCAGGATTGAAGACCTGGGCTTGCCCGAACGCGCATGACAGCCCGACCGTGGACGCCAACAAGGCGGCGGCCAGGCATTGCAGCATCCGTCCAAGTACACGCGATGGTTTCATGATGGCCACCAGTAAAGGCCCGCATAGGGGCTGGAAGGGGCTGAAGCGGACCAGCTCGACCGAAACGGACCAACTCGGGCCGGGCTGGATCAATCCCCCATATATCTTATCTTCGGACGATTTGGTCCGGGGCGCAAGTGCCGATGTTTTGGGGTAACGTCCCGGTTTGATTTACAACAAATATGGGCGCGATAATGTCGCGGGAAGGCGGCAAAAACGCAGTGGCGGCCGGTTATGCACGCGATCTGCCGACTCGCCATGAAGGCGGTGACTTGACATTTTTACTTTACGCCGACCAATTTTCGGCCCGCCGCAACATCCGGGCAGGAAGTTCGCCTTATCGCTGCCCGGCCTTCGATGCCGACACGATTCGTTGAACTTGCGCCAGCAAGGCCGAAGCGGAGACCGGCTTGCGCAAAATGACCACCTCGCCCAACTCCTGGGGCGGAGAGAAGCCTTCGCTCTCGCCCGTCAGCAGGATCACCGGTATCCTGGCATCGAATTCGGCCCGCACCGCCGCGATGACGTCGATCGCCGTATGCTCGCTGGAGAGGCGGAAGTCGGTCAATATGATATCCGGCATGCGCTCCAGCCTGGACAATTTGCCGGACAATTCTTCATAAGACCTCGATACATCGCACAACACGCCGAATTCCGCCAGCAAGGCTTCCGTGGAAGTACGCACCAGGCTGTCGTCCTCCACGTAAAGCACGTAGGTGCCCGCCACATCGAGTGCCGGCATCTCCTCGATGACAGTCCGCGCGATGCCCTGGAGCCCTTCGGTACGCGGAAGGTCGACATAAAAGCGCGTGCCCAGGCCCAGCCTGGAATGCATGGCCAGCGCATGCCCTTCCAGCAAGTCGACAATGGAGCGGACGATGGACAATCCCAGGCCGAGCCCGAGCTCGCGGTCGCGCCCGGGGTTGTCGATCTGGAAGAAGGGCTTGAAGATATTGTCGCGCTCGGATTCGGCGATGCCGATGCCGTTGTCGACGATGGCGATACGGGCCGACCGTCCCAGTGCGATGGCGCCGACGACGATCGCGCGCTCTTTTTTTCTTGGATCGCTGTATTTCACCGCGTTCGACATCAGATTGAACAACACGCGGGTCATCAGATGGCGGTCGCTGCGAACCATGCATTTTTTTTTGGACTGCCTGACGCGGATATGCACGCCCGCCTGATCGGCCAGCGGAAGCATGGCCTGGCGCACCTCCTCGATCAATTCCGCCAGATCGAACTCGGAATAGGAAGCCGTCAAGGCGCCGGCGTCGAGCCGCGACAGCTCCAGCACGGAATTGAACGATGAACGCATGATCTGCGTCGCACTTTGCGCAGCCAGAACCAGTTCCTCGCTCTTGACCGTGTCGCCGCGCGTAAATGCGTGCCTTGCCGCCTCCAGCAGGTTACCGATAGCCTGCATCGGCTGCCGCAGGTCGTGGGCGGCGTTGGCCAGGAACTGCGATTTGTCGAGGTTGGCCTTGTGCGCCTCGCGCCTGAGCTTTTCCTTCTCCCGCACGGCGACGAAGGCAATCAGGGCAACCACGACCGCGGACAAAACGACGAGCAAGCGCTCCAGGTTCTTGTTCCTCAACTCCTCCTCCTGGGTCTTCTTTTCCTCTTCAAGAAGCTCGATCTTTCTTTGCCGTTCGGCCGCATCGAACCGCGCCTGCATCTGCGCCATCGTCCGGCTCTGATCCGTCCGGAACAGGGAGTCCGCAATCTTGTGCTGTTCGCGCAAGGCTTCCAGCGCCTCCTTGTATCGTCCCGCGTTTTCGTTGGCCGTCGCCAACTCGTCGTAGGCCGACTCCAGATCAGGCATATTGTCCGTCTTGCGCAAGCCTTCCATGCCGCGCGCCACTTCCGCCTGCCCCAGGCTGACCGAGCCGATATCGATGTGGCACAGGCCCAGGCTGACCTCGGTGGCGTAGAGATATTCCGAGACCTGCACCTTCTCCGCCAGTCGCAGTCCCGCCTGGGCATACCGCACGCACTGGGTGTATTGCTTCTCGCCGCGCAGCAGGTTGGCCAGATTGACCAGGGCGATCAACTCCCTCTTGTTGCTCGATCTGTGCCGCGCCGCCGCAAGCGCATCCTCGAACGCCTTCCTGGCATTCTCCGCGTCGCCGAGCAAGCTGTAAGCATTGCCGCGATCGATATCGAAGCCCTCGGCATAGCCGTCTCCGGCGCTACGCATCATGGCGCGCGCGCGGTCGTTGTATTCCAGCGCCTTCTTCCCATCCTTCAGCGAGGCATAAATCTGGCTGACGATGTCCAGCGCCACGGCGCGCCGGCGCCGGATCTCGGGAGTCTCCCCTTTGAGCGCCTCCAGGCCTGCAAGCGCGTGCGCCAGCGCGGTCGGGAATTGCCCCATATCGAGGTAGATCTCGGTTGCGGTTTCGCGCGCCTGGTAAACCAAGGCGTCGTCATGCGTTCCGGCTGCCAGCGCAATCGCTTTTTCAATGATGGCTGCAGCCTGCTCGGAATCGCCATCGAACTTTTTGAGGGTCGAATCGAATAGCAGGCTGAGCACGGTCGCCTCCTGGTCGTGCTTGTTCACACCCAGCGCCTTCAATGCGGCAATCTGCTCTTTCGCCTCTGCGCGCCTGTCGGTCCGCAGCAGCAGATCGACAAGCAGCGCCTTCACTTCGCGCCTGACGTCATCTCCTGTCGCATTGTCGGCATCGATCTCGCGCAATTGCTCGATCGCCGCCCTGGGCTCGGTCTGTCCCAGTTTCTCCAATTCCTTGACCCGCCCCGACAGCGGCGCCACTGCGATATAGGACTGTGCCCCGGCCGGAGCCGGCAGCAAACCGGATAGCGGTACGAGCATGAGGAAGCCGGCAGAAACGAATCCGCACATCTTCCGGCCCCATGAATCCCGCTTCCCCATCACTCCGCCCTTCCAAAGGTACAACATTCCGTTTCGCTCCGCCATTTGTCGGGTAGCGCAAATTGCCAGGAGCTACGACACTGCTTTCTAGCGATTATCCATATTGGCGTCGCACGCGCAATCCTTTTGCGAGGAATGCGCAGGGGCGGTATGGCCAATCGGCCACGGATGCGGAACGGCAGGCGCGCGGACAGGTGCGCGATTTCAATGGCTTGCCCCATCTCCACGGCAGCATGGCTGAACTTTGGGGCCGATTTCAAAATGGTCGGGGTGAGGAGACGAATGGCCTTCCCGGCAACAACGCCATGGCCTTTTTGAGAAGGATTCTCGCCTATACGGATAAAAATTGAAGACGGCGCGAAGCGCACTTTATCCGACTGGATCGGCGCGGCGAAACCCCGGCCTGTTGGATCGCAAGGCAGTCAAATCATCGAAATGGGCGCGGATGCGAATGACTTCGCTGCACCCGTGCGACAGGCCCGCGCCTTTACCGGGCCGTCCATACTCATCGCTTTAATGCATGGCCCGCACCGCGGGCCTGGCTTCCACCGGCTCGCCGTAGAGATTGAGGATCTTTTCGTATAGTTCTTCACGCAACACCCCTTCCGAGGCCAGAAGCCGGGCCAGCACTTCGTCGGGAAGGCAGTCATAGTTTCGCCGGTCGGTACGCATGTCGATGGTGCGCCAGCCTTTTTGAGAAAACCACTGCCATTGCCTGTTATCGATCGGGTACTTCAAGCGCATTCTCAGCTTGCCCATGGCGATATTGCTTCCCAAAGGCGGCATGGGCCCCGGCGGCGGCAAGGCGCGCTCGACACGAATCCCCATGAAGTTGCGCAGCGCGTCTTTCAAGCTCATTACATCCCTGCACTTTCTGTTTTCGGAAAACACCGACAGATTGTCTCCGATCAGCTGCGGCACTTCCATCCGGCATTTGTCGGATCGGCGGGCAAGGGGAATGAATTGAGGACAACGGACGGCAATACCGGGCAATTCACGCGATGCGAACGTGCCGCTTCGGCGGCAACGGCCTTCAAGGATGTGCGGGAGGGATGGGGTTGGCGTGTTTATTGAGCCGCGGCAGCTTGATGCCGCGCCGCGCCACTTCGATGAGAAGCTCGGTGCGCCGCGCGACGCGAAATATCTTGAACAGCTTGGGCACGTAGTCCTTGCGTATCGTGCCCTCTTCCACCTCCATTTTCCTGGCAATGGCCTTGTTAGGCAATCCCTGGCATATGTAGTGCAAGACCTCGACGCTGCGCCCCGTCACGCCAAGTTCGGCGAGCGGATCGGCACCGTTTTTCCCGGCATCGGCGGGCAGGCCGGGCGGGCTGCCGCCCAGTATGGCCGGAAGGAAAATGCCGCCCTGCAGCACCGTGGCCAGCGCTTCGCGGAACACCTTGTCGTCGCTCATGTCCTTGTGGATGTAGCCGCAGGCACCCAGATTGATGCATTCCAGTACCACGTCGCGTTCATCGCGCGCCGAAAGCATGATGGCGAAGGCCCCCAGTTCGTGCTCGCGCAGATAGCCCAGCACGTCGATGCCCGACTTGGACGAGCGCAGGTCGATATCGAGGAAAGCGAAGTCCACGTCTTGCGTGGACAGCACCAGGATGGCTTCGTCGTAGCTCGCGGCTTCGTGGACCACAGCCGTCGGCTCGGAAATCCGGATCAGCTCGCGCATGCCGGCCCGCACCAGGCCTTGATCTTCCAAAATAAGTATGTTGATTTGCGACGGCACGAATCTCTCCTCAGGTCCTGCCAGGACAGCCCCAGCTTACGCCAAATTTCCACCGATGCAAGTCCCGCGCAAGCGCGTGTATGCCGTATCCGACATTTGTCGGATGGCTAAGCTCTTGTTTTTCTGAAAAGCTTTTCAGAAGCCGCTTTCATCCGCCTTCAAACCAAAAAAGGAAAGGAGTCACCCATGCCGCGCCAGCCAAGCACCGGTTTTCTTGCCGCCGCCACCCGACTAAGCGCCATTACGCTGTCCCTCGCCGCGTCGATGTCCGTCCTTGCAGCCAATGTCGTCGGCGGGTCGGGCCAGTTCACCACCATCCAATCCGCAATCAATGCACTCCCGGCCAGCGGCGGCGAAGTCGATGTCATGCCGGGCTCTTACCACGAGCAAGTCATCATCTCGAAGCCCAACGTCCGCCTGATCGGCATGGGGCAGATCGCCGCCTCCACCAAGCTGTGGAATGACCGCTGGGCGCAAATGCTCGGCTCGAACGGCCAGCAGGTCGGCGACCAGGGCGCCTCGACGCTGATCGTGACACGCGCCGCGCACGACTTCGTCATGAAAAACATGGACGTGGAAAATACCTATACCCAGGAAGGCCATACGCAAACACAGGCGCCGGCGATATTCGTGCAGGCCGACCGCGCGGCGATCCTCAATTCGCGCCTGATCGGCCGCCAGGACACGGCTTACTTCGGCAGCGGCGGCTGCACCAGCACCTACTGCATCGCTTCGCGCCAATATGTGTACAACACGCATATCGAAGGAACGGTGGACTTTCTGTTCGGCGACGGCGCGACCGTTTTCGACAACTGCATCCTGCAAATCGACCGGAACGGCAGCATCACCGGCGAAGCCACGATCGCCGCGCAAAACCGCCTGTACAACAACTACCTGAGCGGCTACGTGATCTGGGATAGCCAAATCAAGAGCAATCCCGCCACGGGGATGACCAACGCCTACCTGGGCCGCCCCTGGTCTTCGCTATCGCATGTCGTGTACATCAACACCAACATGCGATCGCCGATCAACGCGGCCGGCTGGATCGAGATGGTGCCATCCGGCCCGGTCCAGCTGCCGACCAGTTACTTCGGCGAATATGGCTCGACCGGGACCGGCGCCCAAGGCTATCTGCAACATACGCGGGAAAGCGCCGCGGTCTATCTGGGCTCCGGGCAGGTGCAGCAATACGCCCCGAACACCTATCTTGCCGGTAGCGACGGCTGGCGGCCGACTTCGGTCAAGTAAAGTGGTGCCTGAGCCGACGCGGGCCGGCTCCGGGCGATACTCGGCGAACAACGCGCAGTTCCGGGCGCGGGCCCGGAACTGCGCTTGACGGCACCTTGCAATACGCGCGTCCTGCCAGCCGACTCCTTGGTCATGCGCCCTGCTTGGAGATCAATGCCCTGCGCCGGCTTGCACGAGCGCCGTGTCGTCGATCGGGGCAAAGGCGCCGCTCCCCGCTTCGATCTCGATATCCATGTACGAGGAAACGTATCGGCCGTTCTTCCGGCCGGGAAGAAATCGCGCGATGGAGAACATGGCCCTGAGCCTCACGCCCACTCGGCTGTCCCGCTCCGCTTCATGCAGGATGCCGATGTCCTGCAGCTTCCCACTTTCGTCCACGTAGAGACGCAGGCGGATCGGCTCCGCGTTCGCGGCCAGGCCGTCGAGTAGCGAGTAGTCCGGATCGAACATGAATACCGGCCGGCTGTCGAGCTGTTCCGGCGGAACGGCATTCGCGGTGCCATGGTTCGTCCCCGCCACGGCAGGCGGTTTTTCCGGGGATGGCGGCTTCTCCTCGGACAAGGCACTCGGCGCGCGCGTGCCCCGCTCCGTCGATTTCGACATTCCCAATGAAACGATGTAAAGATCCCGGGTATTGTTCATCAAGCCGCCCATATTGGTTTTGACCGGGACCGCGGCGTGCGCGATCCACAGCGCTCCCAGGTGCAGCAGCACGCTACCGCACAGGCCGAGATGCAAAGGGCCGATGCGGCGCGCAGGGAGGCTGTTCATGATTCGCGCTTGCCGGGCGGCCTAGTCGGCGGTCGGCACTTCGCGCCAGTTGACGCGGTGCAGGTGCCCGTTCGATACCCAGCTGCCCTGCACCGATACGCGCCCCCCGGCGTTGCTGCCGGCATCCAGGAAGACGCTTCCGTTGATGTTGTTGAACTGGAGCTGGGTGACCAGGCCGGAGACCGCGGTGGACCACGAAATCGGCACCGTGCCGCTCGCGCTGTTCGGATCGGTCAGGGCGGTTTTGCCGGTCGCGAAGGTGGTCGCAAATATCCTGCTGGTCCCGCCCGGACTGCATGCCGTTGCAGAGGTCGTGCCGGTAGGCAGATTGGCGGCGAAGCCGATAATGCCGAAGAAGCTTGCCGGGTCGACCGTCACCCGCTCCGCCACGCCGGTTGCCGGATCGGTGGACAGATCGAAGTACCAGCCCATCGGCTTGTCGGTGTCGAAGGTGATCCCCGTCGCCAGGTTGGTGTTGGCCATCATATTCGAGCGCGTGACGGGAAAGCTCACGCCCGGAGGAAGCGTCTGGCCGCTGCCGGCCGGCCCGCCGTAAAATGCGCCCACGTCGGTCTTGCCGTCGATCAGCGCGTAGAAAGTCTGGATCTGCGTGCTGCTGGTGTCGGAGGCGCCGAGCAGGCGGCCGGTCCCGACGAAAACATAGCGGTTCAAGGTATTGGGCTGCTGTTCCGGGAACGGGTCCGTCGTCACAGGCTGAGGATTGCCTTTCGGATCGGTCAATGCCGCGATCTGGGTTACGGTGTACGCACTGTCCCCCGAGGTCAGGTCGAGACGCCACAGATTGCCCAGCAAATCGCCCGCATAGACCGCGTCGGCGGTGTAATTCGTATAGTCGTTGATGTAGGCGGTGGGGTGCGCCAGGCCGGTTTGCTTGGTGGCGGAAGCGCCGGCCGCACCGACGTCGATGGCTTGCAACAAGGCGCCGGTCTTCGCGTCCACGATGAAAAAGTAACCGTGGCCGTCGGCGTTGTTATAGCCCGAAGTCAAAATCACCACCCAGCCGTACTGCAGGGTTTTAACTATCACCGGGCTGCCGTAGGAGTCGCCCATGCGGCTGTCGGTAAATTCCCACAATACCTTCCCCGCCACTGCCGATTCCGAGGTCCAGGAACCCGGGTCGGTAACGTCGAGCGCGTAGTAGCCGTGGCCGCCTTTGCCCAATCCGCCGACCAGGAGCGAAATCCAGTTCGGCGAGTAGCCGCTTGCCGTGGTCAGGCTTTGGACCACGCCGTCCGTGGTAAGGTGTCCGCCGGTATTGTTCAGGTCGACATCGTTGACGACGGGCGTGGAATCGACGAGATAGTGGTGCACGAAGCTGGGGTTGCCGAGGGAAGCCAGGCCGTTGACGCCGCTGATGACGGGGTTCGACGCCGTGGGCGTGGAGCTGCTGCTGCACTTCCTCGAACTGCTGCAGCCGTAGACGAAGCTCGGTACGTAAGCAAACAATTCGGAACCGCCCGTGCTGCCGCTGCCGCCGTCGAACGCATGCATCATGCCGTCGTTGGCACCGACATAGACGACCGGCTTGCGTGCCGCGTATTGCGTGCTGAACGCGTTGTATCCCGGATTGGTGCTGCTGGAATAGGACGCGGAGGGCGGCCCGACCGCGGTAACCTGCGAATCGACAATGTCGCCGAGAAGCGTCGTGCGCGTGCGGTAGTAGCCGGTCGTCACGCTGCATTGCGTCGTGCTGCTCGGCACGCAGATTTCACCGGAACGGTCGCCGCGCAGATAATTGAGGAAATTCGTCTTGCTCTGGTTCGCCCGCGCCACGTTCGGCACGTCGGCGAAGCTTGCGTAATTGGTGCGCGCGAACGAGGTTCCGGCCAGGTCGCCTGCTTCGAAAGGCAGGCCCCAGGAACCGGCGGCGAGCGCGCTTGCCGGCGTGTAGGAGGAATTGGCTGCCGGAGCGCCGGTTTGGCAGCATGTCACGATCACGCGGTTCGATGCAAGATTGGCCATCTGATCAGTCGTTGCCGCCGTGCCGTCGCCATTGAGGATGCTCGCGGCATTCCAGA
Source organism: Burkholderiaceae bacterium (assembly GCA_036384915.1). Lineage (GTDB taxonomy): Bacteria > Pseudomonadota > Gammaproteobacteria > Burkholderiales > Burkholderiaceae_D > PKWO01. The sequence continues at coordinate 113,563 of DASVLJ010000015.1, read as the reverse complement.
TTTTCTTTGCGCTGGGGTTGCCGGCGGCATCGAAGGTGACGCTGCTTCCGATCACGTCTCCCGACCAGGCGGGAGACGGCGTGTAACTGCTTGAATAGGCGACATTGCCGCTGGTGGAGGTGATATTCGCCGAGACCGCGGCGAAAGCCGTGCCATAGCCCGTGCCGCCGCTGCCCGCTTTCGAGAAGGCAGCCTTGAGGCCATCGACCATGTAGCGGGCGTCAAGCGCCGAGAAATAGGCGTCCGGCGACCAGTTGCAAGAGGCGCTGCTGCCGTTATTGGTGCCGTCGGCCGTGGTGTCGCATGCCGATCCCAGATTGGCCTGCACCGAGCCGTTGGTGTACCAGGAACTGACGCTCATCGGGGAGACGATCGTGGTGCCGCCGACCGTCGTCGTCAGTTGCGGCACATTTTTGGTGTTGGTGTTGGTCTTCGCCCAAGGCTGGAATCCGGGAGGAATGGCAAAGCTTCCCCACTTGGTGGCCATGTAATACTGGTTATTGACGGTGTAGGACTGGTGTTCCTGGACATCGAGCCAGAACGTGCCGTTGATCGTCTGCGTATACTTCTTGGTGCCGTCCGTGTTGAGATTGTCCGATGCCTTGAAATCGTTCGGCCGCAAATCGTTGGTGTGTGCATAGTAAGCCAGGCCGGCGATGTTGTACGTCGCGCCCTCGCAGCAAATAGGTACCAAGCCTGTGGTGCCGGGCAGATTCTCCAGCGCAGCCAGCATTGAGTTGGCCGCACCGACACCGGTCTGCCCATTGTAGGAAACCGCACTCAACACGTTGTCGAGGGGCATGGGAGCCACTTCGTTCGTATCGCCCGACGGCAGCGGCGAACCGGGGATGTTGGCGTCGGCGTGGGTGTTGGTATCGCCGATACCGAGGATGTAGTTGAGCTGGCACGAATACAGGATCGGGTCAGTCCAGGTGGTGACGACCGGAAAACCGTCGGCCATGCCTGCCGCCAGGTTCCCTGAATAAGACCCCGCGCCGGTGCCGCTGACCCAGGACACGGGAGCTGAACTGGTGGTCGGCGTGGCGGCGCTGTAGCCGCTGGGCGCACCATCAGGCCCGACGTTTTCGAAATAACGGACACCTGCGTAGTAAAGTTCGCTGACCGGGTCGAAACCCTTGTACAGGTAATTGGTGTAGCCGAAGCCGTTCAGGTAGTTGATGACGCCGCTGGTGGCTGCCGGCGTGGGAGAGGTGGTGGACAGGACGATGTCGTTCGGACTGGGATTGGTGAGGAAAGTGCCGTCCGTCGACGACCACTCCGCAAGGCTGTTCGCCGTATCCGAAGACCCTATGACCGGCTGCATCGGACCGACGAATTTCATCGACGCGCGCAACACGCCGCCGTCACGCGTATCGGTGCTGTCCAGCAGGTAGCCCATGACCCCGAAGCGCGTACTCATCGCATATTGCTGGATCAGCCCCTCGGGCTTGTAGTTGGTCGAGGTCGCGCCGTAGTATTTGCAATTCGATTCGACCGCGACGCTCGTATCGCACACCTGGACCCGGATCTGCAATGCGTAGATCTGGGTCGGATCGGCGTAATTGTCGTTGTCGCTGTCGACATACGAATTTTGCCCTGCGTAAGCGACCGGCATCGCGGTAGGCGCTTTGCCGGGTTTGTCCGCATTCAAACCCAAGGCAGGATTAGTCGAGGACGTGGGGCTGCTGGCAACCTCGTCGAGGTTTGGACTATTTCCGGTGACCCACATCACGTAACCGAGCCTGCCGATGCGCGTATTGACAGCGGCCCATCCGGCGCTCGCCTGGAACGGCGTAGAAGCGGAAATATCGGTCGAATTCACCGTCGATTTGTCGGGGGCGTCGATATTTGGGTGTTTGGAGGTAGGGTTGCCAAAGCTTCCCTGGTTGGACGCCCAAGCTTTTTGCAGGATGGTCTTGCTGGACGTATCGACAGCACGATAGCCGCCGGTGAGTGCCCAGCGAAACACGTCAAGTGTCTGCATGCTGGCCCAATTGAGCCAATTGCCACTCCATAGCGGCACACTGTTGGAACTGGAACAACCGTAACCTGTGGTGCTATTGCTGTTGGTCGTGGTCGAAGCCGCAGAATAAGGTTTGAAATACGGAGCATTCGGGTCCGACGAACTGGTGATGTAAACATAGCACTTCGCCGGATCGAAATAGCCCAGATAGGGAGAGCTCGTCAGGTTGCAGTAGGGCATGCCGGTGCCGCGCGAACTGGAACCGCCGTTGGCGCAGGTCGATGCAGTATAGGCGCCGGGAACGTAGGGGTAGGCCACGCCCACCGCGGTCGGGTATTCGACGGACAGGGTGAGCAGCAGGTTGTTGGGGACCTTGGGCTGGCTAGCCGGCTGGTCGGCCAAATCGACTTGCGCGAGCGCGGCGCGCGGCGCAAGGATGGCCAAAGCGAGTAAAAATACCGTCAGGCTTGCCGCGACAACAGCCCAAAATCTTGACAGCGGGCTGGATGCCGGGATGGATATCGGGTCGATGCGATGTGTCATGTTTCGGCCTGGGAAAAAGATCGGGTCATTCGTGTCACAACTGGTACAACTGGATTACTTGGCGCCTTACATATAGCCCGTGGTTTGCACGAACGTCTGGGTTTGGTTTTCCGAGGTAACCCTTACGCTGATCCGGTAGACGATCTGCAAATTGGCCGGTGCGGCCCGTTGCTCCCGGTTGTCGCCGCCCGACACCTTGGGCGTCGAATACACGCAATTCGTGGTTGTCTCCACGCCGCTGGCGTTGCACATGCGGTCGATCACGTAGCGGATGGTCGCGTGCGAGGTCGCGTCGACGATATCGTTGTCCTGCGACATCGACCAACTCGATGCGCCGGTCAACATGGTCGGGATGCCGTGGCTGTCGCTCGGCAAGGTCGTGGCGGAATAATTGTTGGCAGCGGAGGTCGTCTGGCGCGCCGCATCGGCGCTCAGCGCACCGCTATTGAGCTTGGCAACGGCGGCGTTGATTCCCCGTTCGGCTTGATTGATCAAGTCGCGCTTGAGCGCGATATTGCCGGAATGCGTCAGGGACGCGTCGAATGACCGGACCAGCGCGATGCCGGAAATCATCAGGATCAGCAAGGCGATCAAGGTGATGAACAAGACGACGCCGCGCTGCCGTCTCCGCGCGGGCAAGCGATGCCTCTTGCGTGGGGCAACGAGTGCGGCAGTTCGAGTGGAGATGGACATGGCCTTCCTCATTCCGACGTCAGGAACAGCGAGTTGCGCAGCGGTATCGTGGCTTCGATGGCGCGATACCTGTAGTTTTGCTCGTTGCCTTTCAACGTGCGCGTGTAGGTGAAGCTTGCCCCAAGGTCGGAAAACAGAGTAATGGGATTGGGCGTTACCACGCTTTTCTCGGGCAATGCCGATCGCATGATCAAGCCCAATCGAATCGCCTTGATCCGCGATATCGTCAATTGCGCAGCCGTCGTTCCGCTCTCGAGCGTGGCAATGTCGAAGTTGGGCGCCACGGGGCTTTGCCAGCTCATGTTCGTGCCCGACGTACTGTCCGCGGTGTAGTACAAGGCGTGCATTTCGAACACGCTATCGGCCAACGCGCTCGGGTTGACGGACGTGCTGCCGCTGGAGCCGCTGGAGCCGCCCTGCAGCAGGTCGTAGCTGTTGAGCACATTGTTCGCCCCCACGCCGATGATCTGGAAGGACGGCAGATTGCCGTTGGTGGCATTGCCGAGATCGACCACGCTGGAGACGGCGCTGATGTTGGCGGTAATGTCCGCGGTGCCGATCGGGCTGCCGGAATAGGCGCCTCCCAACGGCAGGGAAGTCAATGCCGACGACCAGGCAAAATTGGACGCCACCTGCTGCATGATGCAATTGGAGGCCGAGCCGCTTGCCGTATCGTTGACTTCGAGGATCAAATCGCCGGCATTGAAACCCGAATACGTCTTGAGCGAGAAGCTGCTTTCCGTGGCCGCTGTGAGCGTGACGGGAAATTCTCCATAGCCGGCCGAGCCGGACATCACGATCAGCGCATCGGACGGCTTGGCTTGCGCTCCGCCGGAACTGGTGTCGGTCGTCCCCGTCGTCGCTTGCGAGGCGATCAACAGCGGGGCAAGCACATATTTGCCTTTCAACGTCGAATTCAGGCTGGCAAACGGCGCGGCCATGGTCGTCGTCGTCGGAACAGGCAGTATCTGGCTATTGGAGTGCGTGGCAAACAGCTTGCAGCCGTAGGCGGTCTGCCACAGACTGCCATAGCCCGACCCGGCGGCGCGGATGATTTTGTCCAACTGGTACATCGCGTAGTTGCCGGCCTGGGTCGCATCATTGGTCGCCGTCATGGTGCGCTTCTGCGATTCGGTAGAGGCCATGATGCCGAAAATCGCCAACGACATGAACGAGGCGATCACCAGCACGACCATCAGCTCCACCAGGCTGAAACCCTCGTGCTTTTTCAAGTTGGCGGCAGGATTGCGCTTCATGTTGAGGGCGGAAGCATGAATTGCGTGAAATACGTACCGCTATGCGCCGGCGAAGACCAGGTGATCTTGACGGTGGTCAGCCCGTTCGAGTCGGTCGTCACGGTCCCTACCCCGTTTTGCAGGCCAGAGACGGCCGCGTTCGCCACGCGCGTATTCCAGGCGTCGACCGTCGAACCGGGCAAGCTCACCGTGTTGGCCGTCAACATGGCAGCGACTATCTCGTCGGCCATGACGGATGCGCGCATGCGGTCTTCCGCATCGTAGGAAAATTGGACGGCACGCGCCTGCATTCCAGCCAGGCCGAGCAGCCCCACCGCAAATATCAGTACGGACACCAGCACCTCGATCAGCGTGAAGCCGCTTGACCGGGCCGGCCTTGCCTTTGGTGCCCTTGGCGCCCGCAGCGCCGGAATCTGTTTTCCGCTACCCATTGTGTCCCTCAACATCCGTCCGGCGCATTGGCGCTCAAAGTGCGCGTCTTGTCGCAGATGCGAATCTGCCCGCTCGGCTGCACCTGGACTTCCAGCGGGTGGTCGGCATTGGCACGCGTCAAATCGTAGGTCGTCACCGAGGTCTGCGCGGTGCAGCTGCTGCCGGCGAAAGTTGCGCCGGCATTGGTGACCAAGCGCCCCATGGAATTGAAACAGACTTGCGCGGGCCCGGTCACGGCAACCCCGGACACAGTTTTGCCGAACGATCCGCTGGCTGGCGTCACAGGATCCTGCACCTGCTCGCCGCTGAACAACGGCAAGACCTGCACATACCAGTTGGTGCCGTTTGCAACAGCAGCCGCGTTTGCCGTCGGCGCGGAATTGGTCAATACGAATGCGGTCTGGCGGCTTCTTCTCAAGGCTTCGACTTGTGCGGCACGCAATCCGTTTTGCACGGTTTCGGCCACGCTGCGCACCTGAGAATTAGCGGTCCAGCTTCTGAACGAGGGCAAGGCCAGAGCCGCCATGAGCGAGATGATCAGCATGGCTGCCACGATTTCAATCAATGTCATCCCGCTCGCGCGGCGCTGCCTTATCACGCTAGCACCCCGCCTTTTGCGTTTTCCAGGTACTGGAGCAAGTTGCCGCTCCCCAGGCGGACCCGGCGGGTGTGCTGGATGTTTGATTGTTGTTATTGTCCAGCGTGTACACGAATTTGGCCGTCGGTTTGCCGTCGGTGCCGGTCGCTGTCAGCGTATAGCTTGTCGAGGTCCATTTTCCGTTGCTCGTGCAATCGATTTGAAAATACTTCAGGCCGCCGTTGAGCGTCGGCAGGCTGTTGGTGGCGTCGCACGGCGAATAAATGGTGCCGCTGCTGAGATAAGTGCGGTTGTCTTGATAATATTGCTCCATCTTCGCGCGCAGTGCCGACAAGTTATTGGTCGCTTCGGCAACCTCGCCGCTGATGACGTAGCTCCGATAAGATGGCAAGGCGATGGCCGACAGGATGGCGATAATGGCAACGGCAATCATCAGTTCGATCAGAGTGAACCCCGACTGACGCGATTTGACGACAGAGATAAGCAATTGGGAACTCCTCATAAGCAATTGAGCGCCGCATCCAGATGGATGCAAATCGAACTCCAGGACGGACTACGCTATTTTTTTTCGGATTGTCACAAATCCAGCCACCAAAATCCATCCGACACATGTCGGATTGCCCGCAAGCATGCCGGATGATGAAATCTCATCAGGGCGCGTTCGAGTCGTTTGACGTCGAAGCGTGGGGATTGCAGGAGTGGAAAGATGAAATACGAAGTGTGGGGTTATTCAAGGTCCGCCCGCCGGTGGATCCGGGGCGTCTACCCAAGCCTGGATTTCGCCAACACCAGATATGAATACCTGCGCAAGATCGGGCGCGCGGTCAAGCCGCCCCAACCGTTCGGAAAAGGCATCTCGCCGTTTTATCATTTTGTCGCGTCGATAGACCGCGCGCTTTTCCGGCAGAAAAAAAGTCCGTATTAGCGGTGCGCCTGCATGCCGATATTGAGCCGAGGCTGAAGCAGCCAGCCCCACGGTTGCTGCATTCCTGATCGTTGCAGGCAGGTTCGGCTTTTGGGCTCTTGACCTAAACGTTTGCAGCTTGCAACCTGCCTGGGCCATTGTGCCAGGCGGTCAGCGCATCAAACACGGCCTTTTGCATATCGATCCAAGCATTGCGCGCAAAGTAGGAATACGGGTTGCGTACGATCCGTCTTACCAGGTCTTGCAAGAAAACCGCCCCTCCCGCGCGATAGCCGGCCGCCTCGCGCGCGTCGAGCTTCACAAGCAGCCAAAATGCGTAGCCGTGCAAGCCGGTGCGCACGTACAGATAGAAATCCTCGCCAAGCGAAAGCAAATGCCAGGCGCCCGGCTCATGTTCGGCGGTCCCCATGTTTGCCGCTGCCGGCTTCATCGCGGCAGCGCAATCAATCATGGCTGCTCGCTCTTGTCAAAGACGAGCGTCCGAAAAAAATTCGACCTTCCGTCCGCGCGATTTGCGCGCCGCGTTCGGCCAAGGCGTGGACGACGGCGCGATGCGGCAATTCCGGCCTTCCGGACGGCGGCGGCAGGAAAGCCGACAGATGCGGCGGCTTCTCTGACGGGGGCCGTGCCGCACCGATCAGGCGATCAAGAATAGATGGCGACAAGTGATTGGCGTCGCCGGAAGCGGGCACCTGGAAGAATTTCAACTGCTCGGAGACGCGGATGCCGAGATGCTCCGCATAGACCGCCGCATTGGTTAGCGAGCCGAGCCCGGCATTGCCAGTCAATAAAATGCCCTCGCCGCCGATCAAGCCATAGAGCACGACGCTGCTCTCCATCTCCGGGCGACATTCCCCCGATTCGTCCAACGATTCCACGTCGGGAGAGCATGGGCGCCCGCATGGAACGCCGATGCGTTCGAGCAAGCGGGAGAATTCCGGCGTCCGACGGGGCATCTCGGCCGGAGGAACCATAAAGCCCGGCACCAGGCGGTGGATGTACCAATCCCGATGCGGCGACATGACCCGCATCGGCCCGATTTGCGCGCCTTGAAACGGTTCAGCGACGGGCACCTTGCGCCGGCGCGCCAGACTCTCCAGCATGAAGGACAATCCCGCCGTGTTGCCGACGTGACGCGCCAGGGCCGTATCGCCGCCATGCCGGCCATGCAGATGCTGCGATACCGCATCCGAGTACAGCCAGGGCCGGTGCATCCAGAATTGCCTGACTTCGAGGTTTTCCAGAATCGGGAACAGCCCCAGGCACTGCTCTCCTCCGGGCTGCGAACATACGAGGTCATCGATGACCGGGTTGCCGCCATGCCGGCGAAGATGATCGACGATCTGTTTGCCGGTCTCGGCCGAACCGCCGTCATAGACCAGCAGCCTGGTGTCGCCGGGCGGCCCGTAACGCAGGCAGGCTGCAAAACCGCCCTCGCCTGTCGAAAACAGGTCAAGCCGGTAGTCGCTGGCCAGGCAATATCGGCCCAGCGTTTGGCGATCCGGGAAAAACAGCTTGCGGTGCTGTTCGGCTAGCGGGGCGTTGAACATTTCTCGTACAGATCCTGTCGGCAAGACAACGGTAAGTCTGCCGATTATGCGGATTCGGGGCTGAACGGGAAGTGCAATTAGTCATGGGTTCTGCGCGTCAGGGTTCATTCAGGACGGGAAACTCCAACAAAAAGCGCGTATAACTGCCCTTTTCGGATTCGCAGGAGATGGAACCGCCGAAGGCCTTCATCACCTGGCTGCAAAACGACAGGCCGACTCCGGTGCCACCGCTACTGTGCTTGGTGGAAAAGAACTCATCGAAGATATAAGGCAAGGTATCGGCGTCGATGCCCAGCGCGGTATCGGCGAACTGCAGGACGTTGCTCTTTCCCTTGGTATAGGTGGTGATCCGCACTTCGCCTTTGCGCGCCGCCTTGATCGCCCATTGCGCATTCTTGATCAAATTGAAGAGCACGAAGACCAGCAACTCGTTCGAGCCGAAATAATCGAAGTTTTCGCCCGGCCCGAATTGAAACAGATCGCGCTCGTTCCCGGCAAACGGATACTCGTGCAGCGCATTGTTCACCGTCCGCTCGATCGAATAGCGCGCGAACAGGCTGGTATCGACGCCACGCGTCACCGCCAGGAACTTGTCTATCGTCGCCGTCGATTGGCGCAGGGCGAAGACGATCTTGTGCGGAATGGCGGCGATGCGCTCGTGGGATTTTTCCAGGCTGGCAGGATCGTTTTCCTCACGCTGCGCACGATCCTTGTGTGCCTCGATCAGTGTCGGGAGGCTTTCAGCGAGCTCGTCACACAATAGTTTCATGGCGACCAGCGGACTTCGCATTTCGTGAGCCACGCTGGCCGCCAGGCCGTATGCCAAATTGTATGGATTCATTAAATCGTATCGGATAATTACCCAGGCAAAGCAAGCCGCGCTGGCAGCCAGGAAAACGACTCCCGGCGGATAAATTTCCAAACCATAGTTGCAAAGGTAATCAATCGCCGCAAAGGTATAAATGACAAAGCCGATTATGCACAGCCGGATTTGCGCGCGCTCGCGGCCACGCGTACCGTGCCATCGTTGAAGCGTGATCCAATAGCAGCGTCCGATGATCACGAAAGTCTGGATCAGATGAACGCTGTGAAGCGGCCCCGCCTTCGGATAAGGGCCGAAAAAGTAGTGGAATTCTCCGGCGACGAAATACGGGCCGGTGAGCAAGGGCACGACCAATGCCGATGCCAGCAGGTAAGACCAGAAGATATATCGACGATCCCCACCCTTGTTGCAGACCTCGATCACGAGCAGGTAAAAGCACGTCGGAAGGTACAAAATCATCACGTACCCCGCCCTGGCCAGCAAGGCCACCAGCGCCGGCTGGGTAGTCTGAAACAGGATGGCCCACATGCCTTGCCATGCGGCTGTCGTAAAACAAAAAAGGAAGAAACTCAGGCTGACGCGGCTGACGCCCTTGATCGACAGCGCGTAAAACCCAAAGCTCAGAAAAAGTGCTGAAACAAAAGCGGGAATGATGGAATACAAAAGTGTCTCGGCTCCAGGGAACGCTTATTCCAGAATATCGAATCGCTGGTCGCGCACCCGCAAGGCAAGCTCATTGCGCGAGTTGGCACCGAAGATCGTCAAGAGGCTGCTCACATGGTTCTTTACCGTTCCCTCGCTGACTTCCAGCTCGTCTGCGATGGCCTTGTTCGACAGCGCCCGCGTAACGCCCTCCAGCACATCCTTTTGCCGACGGGTTAGCCTGATCCTTTGCTGGCCGCGCTCGATCCGGCGGTACTTGGAGGCGCCCGATACGGCGGGCTGCCCGGCCAGCACTGCATCGACCGCGGAATAAAACAGGGCCGTGTCGCATGATTTCTCGACAAACACTGACGCCCCGCGCTTCAAGCAAGCATCGATCATGAAACGATCCGCTTGCCCCGAGAAGGCGATGATGGGCACCCCGCGAGCGTGTATATCTTCGATTAGGTCGATACCGCTCCCGTCGGGTAAATTGATGTCGACGACGGCAAGAGCCGGCAGAGTCCCACTACCAAGTTCGTTGCGCGCTTCCGCCACATTGGACATCAATCGAATGTCGGATTCGGGGAATTTACGGCTCATGGCGGCACCGATGGCATCCAGAAAAATCGGGTGATCATCCACCAGCATGATGCGATGCTTGTCCACTTGCATTGTGCTTACCTGCGGTTTTTAACTTCAAACAAGAAACTAAGAAATTTTCTTACTTTGTAGTATGCAGGTTGACTTGTCAAAGTTTTTTAGCGCAAAGGAGTTTTGTCTCAGGTGGAAAAAATCGACTTCCGTGCACAAGGAAGCGGCGATCGCATTCGAGTTTCTCCAGTATGTATGCCAGCCAATGGGGCGTGTCCAGCAAAGGTTTTGAGCGAAGAAAATCGAATCTTCCGAAAAATTTCCTATCTGACAATGACTTTCATCGCCTTGGCGAAATCACCGCGCTGCAGGAAAGCGATCGCCGCCGGAATTCAGGCCCCTACGCGGACGCCCGCGCACGGAAAAGCATGACCGGAACCCGCGTCCTGGCGAGCACCTCGGTCGCCACGCCGGGATGAAGGAGGCGCTCATCCGGGCCGCTCCCCATGGATGCCGGGAGCCAGATCAGGTCGCAATGCCTGCGTTCCGCTTCGGCGATGATTTCCTCGGCCGGCTGCGCGCTATACAGCAAGTCCATTTCACACGGAATTCTCGCCTTCAGCGCATATTCGCCGATCAGATAGGCCGAGTCGCGCGCATCGTCGTGCTCGATGGGCGCCTTGGAACCCAGGCTCTCTTCTCCATCGCTGAAGGCCAGCACGATGACTTTGGCGACATGATCGTGGGCGAATCCGACCGCAGCCCTGGCGGCGCGCACGGAAGCCGGCGAGCCGTCCACGGCCACCAGGATGGTATTGACGATCATGCGATCGAGGGAATCGGCGATCAGAGACATCAGTCATTCACTCCCGCAGCCATGTTCTTCAAGGCGGTCAGGTTAAGGATTTGCAATTCCCGCCCCTCGACACGCAGCAAGCCGAGCTTCTTGAACCTGCTCAACAGCCGGCTGATGCTTTCTATGGTCAATCCCAGAAAGTTGCCGATGTCTTCGCGCGACATGCGCAACTGGAATTGCGTGGACGAATAGCCGCGCGCCGCATAGCGCGAAGACAGGTTGACCAGGAAGGCCGCCATCTTTTGCTCGGCCTGCATATTGCCCAGCAAGAGCATGACGCTTTGCTTGCCGGTGATTTCCCGGCTCATCAGGCGGTGGAAATGATGCAGCAGCTTGGGCATTTCGGGGAACAGCAATTCCAGTCCTTCGAAAGGGATCTCGCACACTTCGCTGTCTTCCAGAGCGATGGCTTCGCATTGATGGCGGTCCGTGCCGATGGCATCCCAGCCCAGCAGTTCGCCGGCCATCTGGAAGCCCGTCACCTGCTCGTCGCCTTCGGCGCTGAACTGGCGCGTCTTGAAATGGCCGAAATGCACCGCGTACAGGCTCTCGAAGGGGTCCTCCCCGCGGTACAGATAATTACCGCGCGCCACGCGGCGGCGCCGGCCGACGATGTTGTCGAGGCGGTTCATGTCGGGCAGGGTCATGCCAGTGGGCAGACAGAGGTCGTGCAGGCCGCAGGCCGCGCAATGGATTTGCGGCGCCGTCTTCGGCACGATAGGAATGCAAGCGCGCGTAGATTGGTATTCCATGGCTTGTTGCATTTTCGCTTCCCCCGGCGCCGGCGCGCGTTTGTTGTTCGATGGTTTGCATTGTCCCCGCATGCGGGACAACGCGGTATCGGGGAAATTGTAGGGTTTATGTCAAGGATTCCACATACGAATCTTGTAGGGTTAACCCTACAAAATCCCGAAAGAGGAGCGTACGGGGAAAAGGACGTCGGACCGCAGCGCCATGCCACCGTGCCCGGCTTTGACCCACGTCAAGGTCCGACGGCAACGTCCCGGGTATTGTGAAGGGAGGGAGGATGACGGGATGCGAGGGATCAAGAAGACCGGTTTTGCCATATTGCTTGCCGGCCTGGCTGTGGCAGGGGTCGCGTGGCTCGCCGCCGACGCATCGGTGTTCGCCTGGATAGCGGGATTGTCGATGACGACCGTTTCTCTCGCCGGTGCCTTGTTGCTCCTGCCGGAAACGAAGCGCGACGACGGCGCGGGAGCCGGCCAAAGCCCCCTGCAGCAGGAAAGGCAAAAGAACGAATTCGGCGATTCACGCCCATCCGGAATCTGGCGAAAGACCGGAGAGACCAGGCGGGAAGGTCCGGATTCGGAATGACCGCCGCAGCGGCATCTGCAGCTTGGAACGCGATTGAAGACAATGATGGGAGACGACATGAACCTGCAATTTCTCGGTGCGACCGGCACCGTCACCGGCTCCAAATACCTGTTGGCAAGCGAACGGCATAAGGTGCTGGTCGATTGCGGCCTGTTCCAGGGCTACAAGAATCTGCGTTCGCGCAATTGGAAACCGCTTCCGGTCGCACCGTCCGAGATCGACGCGGTGTTGCTGACGCACGCCCATCTCGACCATAGCGGCTACCTTCCCTTGCTGGTGAAAAACGGCTTCCGCGGCAAGATCCTGTGCACCGAGGCGACCTTCGATCTGTGCAAGATCATGCTGACCGACAGCGGCCGCCTGCAGGAAGAGGAAGCCGCCTATGCCAATCGCCACGGCTATTCGAAGCATGCGCCGGCGCTGCCCTTGTACTCCGAGGCCGATGCCATCCGCGCGCTGCATTATTTCTCTCCGGTCAAGTTCGGCGAGACCTTTGCGCTGCGCGGCGAAATGCGCGCCACGCTGGTTCCGGCCGGACACATACTCGGCGCCGCGATTGCGCTGGTCGATTGCGGCAAGACCAGGATCACGTTTTCCGGCGACCTCGGCCGGCAGGAAGACATCCTGATGATGCCCCCAACGGTGGTCGACAAGACCGACTATCTTGTCGTCGAATCGACCTATGGCGACCGCCTGCATCCGGACGAAGACCCGGGAGTGAAGCTGGCGGCCGTCATCAACGAGACCGCCGAGCGCGGAGGCGTCACGCTGATCCCCTCGTTCGCGGTCGGCCGCGCCCAGGCCTTGATGTACCACATCCATCTGCTCAAGGCCTCCGGCGCGATTCCGGCCTACCTGCCGATCTATCTCAACAGCCCGATGGCGGCTGACGCCACGCAAATCTACCGCCGTCACAAGGAAAGCCACAAGCTCGACCCAGAAGCGTGCCGGGCCATGTGCACCGCCGCGCATTGCGTGAACTCGGTCGAGGAATCCATCGCCTTGAACGAAAAGCACATGCCCATGGTGATCATTGCCGCCAGCGGCATGGCAACGGGCGGGCGCGTCCTGCATCACCTCGAAGCGTTCGCCGGCGACCCGCGCAACACGGTGCTGTTCACCGGCTTCCAGGCCGGCGGCACGCGCGGCGCGGCCATGATGGCCGGGGCCGATTCGATCAAGATACACGGGCGCTATATTCCCATCCGGGCCAAGGTGGCCGCGCTGGACAACTTGTCCGCCCATGCCGACCGGGCCGAATTGCTGGCCTGGCTCGGGCATTTCAAGGCGCCGCCCCGGCGCACCTTCATCACGCACGGCGAACCCGCCGCTGCGGAAGCCTTGCGTTGCGCCGTGCAGGACAAACTGCATTGGAACGCCACCGTGCCGGAATATCTCGACACCGAGGAACTGGCATGAGCCACCGCCTCCCCCATCCGCAGACCCCCTTGCGCCACGCCGGCGCGAAAACCATGCGGCTCAAGCGGCTCGGCATCGATACCTACCAGGAGATGGTGGCTTACATACGCAGCGACTGCCACGTGTGCCGCGCCGAGGGCTTCGAATCGCAGTCGCGCATCGAGGTCAGGCGCGGCGACAAGACGATCATCGCCACGCTCAACGTGCTGCACTTCCCGCTGGTGGGCGACGAGGAGATCGGCTTGTCCGAAGCCGCGTGGCGCGCGCTCGGCGGCGTCGACGGCGACCTCGTTGCCCTGTCCCATGCCGCGCCGGTGAAGTCGCTTTCCGCGGTGCGGGCCAAGATTTACGGCCGGCCCTTGTCCACCGACGCGGCGCAGAGCGTGATCGCCGACGTGGCCAAGGGCTGGTACTCGGACATCGAGCTGGCCTCCCTGATCACCGCCTGCTCCGGCTCGCGCATGGACGTCGCGGAAACGGTGGCCCTGACGCAAGCCATGGTGGATGCCGGCCAGCGCCTGCACTGGGATAGCGGCATCGTGGTGGACAAGCATTGCGTGGGCGGGCTGCCCGGCAACCGCACCACGTTGATCGTAGTGCCCATCGTGGCGGCGGCCGGGCTGGTGATCCCCAAGACCTCGTCGCGCGCGATCACCTCGCCCGCCGGCACGGCCGACACGATGGAGACGCTGGCCCCGGTCAACCTCGGCACGCAACAGATTCGCAGCGTCATCGAGCGCGAGCACGGCTGCATCGCCTGGGGCGGCGCGGTCAACCTGAGCCCGGCCGACGACGTGCTGATCCGCGTCGAGCGCCCTCTCGGCCTCGACAGCGACGGCCTGATGGTGGCCTCGATCCTGTCGAAGAAGATCGCCGCCGGCTCCACGCACGTGGTGATCGACATGCCCATCGGCCGCACGGCCAAGGTGCGCTCGGTGGAAGCCGCCGAAACCCTCACTGCCAGGCTGGCCGCGGTCTCCTCCACGGTGGGCATGAAGCTTTCGGTGCGGCAAAGCGACGGCACGCAGCCGGTCGGCATCGGCATCGGCCCGGCGCTGGAGGCGCGCGACGTGCTCGCCGTATTGCAGGGCAGGCCCGATGCGCCGCGCGACTTGCGCGAGCGCGCCCTGTCGATCGCCGGAGACATCCTGGAAATAGGCGGCAAAGCCCACTCCGGCGCCGGATTCAAGGCTGCGGAGGCGATCCTCGCCGACGGCACGGCCTGGCGCAAGTTTCAGGCGATCTGCGATGCGCAAGGCGGCATGCGCGAGCCCCCGGTGGCGAGGCATCGCCGCGACATCGTCGCGCGCCACGAAGGCACCGTGGTCGCCATCGACAACCGGCGCCTGGCGACGGTCGCCAAGCTGGCCGGCGCGCCGACGGCCGCCGCCGCCGGGCTCTCGTTCCTCAAGCCCCTGGGCAGCGAAGTGCGCGTGGGCGATACGCTCTACACCATTCATGCAGAAACGCCGGGCGAACTGGAGTATGCCGGCGCCTTTGCCGACGCCCAGGAAGACATCGTCATGCTGGAAAGGAAATGACATGGACCCGCTGGCTTTCGCATTTCCCGTCCCAGGAGGCGTCAGCGCCTTTGCCAAATCGCTGGTGCAAGCCGTGCCGTGCGAAACCGGCGAATGGGAGTGCCGCCGTTTTCCCGACGGCGAAACCTATGTCCGCTACCTGACGCCGGTCAAGGATAGGGATGTGGTGCTGATTTGCGCGCTCGATAACCCGGACGGCAAAATCATGCCGGTTTACCTGGCGGCGAAAACAGCGCACGAACTGGGGGCCAGGCGCGTGGGCCTGGTCATCCCCTACCTGCCCTACATGCGGCAGGACGCGCGCTTCCAGGAAGGCGAAGGCATCACATCCAGACACTTCGCGGCGCTGATTTCCTCGTGTTGCGATTGGCTCGTCACTGTCGACCCGCATTTGCACCGGCATCACGACATGGACGAGATTTACACGGTTCCCAGCCGCGTGGTCCACGCCGCCCCCGCCATCGCGGCATGGATTTCCAGCAATGTGCCGCGCCCGATCGTGATCGGCCCCGACGAGGAAAGCGGCCAATGGGTGCGGGACGTGGCCGATCTCGCCGGCTGCCCTTACCTTGTATTGAAAAAGACCAGGCATGGCGACCGCGACGTGGAGGTATCGGAGCCGGTACTGCCCGATGGCGACGCATTGCAGCCTGTGATTCTGGACGACATCGTATCCACCGGCAGCACCATGGTCACCGCCATCGAAGAACTGCAGCGCCGTTCGCGCAGGCAACCGGTTTGCATCGCGGTACATCCGCTTCTGGTCGAGGACGCCTATGCGGCCTTGTTGACGGCCGGAATCGATCGCCTGGTGAGTTGCAATACGGTCGTCCACCGCACCAATCGCATCGACCTCGCGCCTTCCGTGGCAAAGGCGGTGCTCGCCTTGCTTGAAGAATTGCGTACCGGAATGCCGCTGCCGCCATAACGGCGTGTGCCGCCTGTCCAGCTTGTCGGTCTCAATTGACCCAGGTCAACCGCCTGACTCAGGAATCGTGAGAATCTGATGCCAAGTCAACCAGGAAAGGCAAAACATGAAGGCGAAGGCGTATTTGATTGGCGGGGGCATAGGTAATTTGGCGGCGGCGGCCTTCATGATCCGCGACGGCGCAATGTCGGGGGCGGACATTTGCGTGCTGGAAGCCGGTTCATTGCTGGGCGGCAGTCTCGATGGCGCGGGCAATCCGGAGCGCGGCTACTCGCTGCGTGGCGGGCGCATGTTCACCTTCGACAACTACGAATGCACCTGGGACCTGTTCAAGAGCATCCCGTCGATCCACCGGCCGGGCAAGACCGTCTTTGAAGAGACGGTCGATTTCAACGAACTCCACGTATCGCACTCGCAGGCGCGCCTGGTCGATGCGCAGCGTGCCAGGGTTCCCGTCGCGTCGATGGGCTTTTCCATGCAAGACCGCATGGAACTGCTCAAGCTTGCCGGCGCCGGCGAAGACGAGCTGGCCGACAGCCGCATCACCGACTGGCTTTCCCCGGCCTTCTTCCATACCGAATTCTGGCTCATGTGGGCCACCACCTTCGCGTTCCAGCCTTGGCACAGCGCGGTCGAATTCAAGCGTTACCTGCACCGATTCATGATGGAATTTCCGCGCATCGAGACACTGGGCGGCGTCAAGCGCACCGTGTACAACCAGTACGACTCGATGGTGCTGCCCCTGCAGCGCTGGCTGCAGGAAAAGGGCGTGCGCTTTTTCACCGGGTGCAACGTGACCGATATGGATTACAAGATCGAGGAAGGCAAGTACCGCATTACCGCGTTCGATTGCGAATACCAGGGCCGCAGCGAGCGCGTCGTCGTGGACGACGGCGAATTCGTGTTCCTGCAGAACGGTTCGATGACCGACGCCTCCAGCACGGGAAGCATGCACAGCGCGCCGGCCAAGCTGGGCAAGGCGCAGAGCGGCGGCTGGGCATTGTGGGAAAAGCTCGCCGCCGCCAATCCCGCATTCGGCAACCCTTCCGCGTTCAATCGCCATATCGCCCAATCGGCCTGGCAATCCTTCACCGTCACGCTGCGCGATCCCGCCTTCCTCGGGGAAATGATCGCCTTCAGCGGCAACGAGCCCGGCACCGGCGGATTGGTCACGTTCGCCGACTCCAACTGGCTGATGTCCATCGTCATCCCCTACCAGCCGTATTTCGCGAACCAGCCGGCCGGCGTGGAAGTGTTCTGGGGCTACGCGCTCTTCCCCGACCGTATCGGCAATTACGTGGCCAAGCCCATGGAGGATTGCACGGGCGCGGACATCCTGGCCGAGCTGTGCGGCCACTTGCGTTTCGACCGCGATCTGATGCGCGGCGCCAACTGCATCCCCTGCCGCATGCCTTACATCACCAGCATGTTCATGCCGCGGCTGACTAGCGACCGTCCTCTGCCGGTGCCCGAGAATTCGAAGAATCTCGCCTTCGTCAGCCAATTCGTGGAAATCGCCGACGACGTGGTCTTCACCGTGGAGTATTCGGTGCGCGCGGCGCAGATGGCGGTGTACCGCTTGCTGAATCTCAAACGGGAAGTGCCGCCGATTTTGCGCCACGACAAGTCCCTGCAGACCCAGCTGGACGTATTGGTCAAGGCGCTGCGCTAGCCCCCGGGACGCCAACAGCGCGAATGAAGATCGGTGTTGAAGGAGAACATGATGTTGCCACTCGTATTTCTGCTGCTCAAAAGCAGGGCTTTCGGCTCGGCGCTCCTCCAGGTGTTGCCCTGCGAACGCGGGGAACTCGAATTCCGCCGCTTCCCCGACGGCGAGACCTACGTCCGTTTCCTCACGCCGGTCAAGGGACGCGACGTGGTCCTGGTCTGCTTGCTCGACACGCCCGACGACAGGGTGGTACCGCTCTACATGGCGGCGAACGTGGCGCGCGAATTGGGCGCAAAAAGCGTCGGCTTCGTCATTCCCTACCTGCCCTACCTGAGGCAGGACGAGGAATCCGACAAAGGCAACGGCGCGATTTCCCGGCATTTCGCCGGCTTGCTGTCGCAATGCTGCGACTGGCTCGTCACGGTCGATCCGGCCATCAGGCATCAGGGGGATCTGGCGCATATCTATCCGGTGCCGACGCGCGTCACGCATGCAGCCTCGGCCATCGCGGAATGGATCACGATCAATGTCGACCGCCCGATCCTGATCTGCTCCGAGCGGCAATCCGCGGATTGGGTATCCGAAGTCGCGCAACTGGCGAAATGCCGCTTCCACGTATTGCAGAGCCCGGGCTCGGCCGAATTCGACGCACCGCTTCCGCTGTTCGACATGAGTCCGCAAGACGAATTGCAGCCGGTCGTCCTGGAGAAAAAGGTCTCGACCGGCGACACCATGATCATGGCCGCACGGATTCTCCAACAGCACGAAGCGAAGCCGCCGGTCTGCATCGCGGTTCACCCCTTGCTGGTGGGGGATTCCTATGCGGCCATCCTGTCGGCCGGGATTGACAAGCTGGTGAGCTGCAACACCATCGCCCATCCCACCAACCGCATCAATGTCGCGGCGGCGGTGGCGGACGACGTGCTTGCGCTATTGCACGCCGTCAATGGCGGCGGGATCCCGCAAGAGCGGGAGTGCGCGCAGACTTCTTGATGTACCTCAAACCGTGTGCGGCGCCATCGTTTTAGACTGGGTTTCAGGAATCCGCTCCGGGCAGGGGCCGGCAATTTCCGACAAACGAATTTCTCAACAATGACGAAGGAGTACCACCATGGCAAACGGCATCAGGCGTTACGATCCGTTCGGCGAAATCAGCCGCTTCGAACCCTTTTTCGGTCTCGATCAAATGTTCCGCGACTTCCGCCTGGCTCCGGGCCTGCGCGAATTTGCAGCCGAACCGCAGATCAAGATGGACGTCACCGAAACGGATACGGCCTATAGCGTCAAAGCGGAAATCCCCGGCGTGAAGAAGGAAGACATCGCCATCGACATCGACAAGAACCAGGTGACGATCAAGGCCGAAGTGCGCAAGGAATCCGAAGAGAAAGAAGGCGAGAAGGTGGTGCGCAGCGAACGCTACTACGGCCAGCAGTATCGCAGCTTCTCCCTGGCGCAAAGCGTCGATCAGGACAAGGCGACGGCCAAGTACGAGAACGGCATTTTGCAGCTCGATCTGCCGAAGAAGGCCGACGGCAGCAGCAAAAAGCTGACGGTGAATTAACCCGGCCCGACTCTGTGGCGGCAGGCTCGCCGATTCGCCGCCCGGCCGGCTGCCTGTCGAAAAACGGCGGACGCGAACATCGCGGTTTGAGCTGTCTCAAGCCGGTTGCGGTCGTTTGCGCACAGGATAAGCCGCAACCAAAAGGATGCAATCATGTCACTGACCAATTTACGTGCCGCCGTCGCTTTCGCGCTTGTCGCAGGCGTCTATGTTACTACCGGGGCCGCGGCCCAAGAACCGAATTTCCTGCCGCAGCAACACCAGGTGGGCGACGTGCGCTACCGCTCGGGCGGGATCGGCCTCGACGAATCCCTGGCATTGCGTGAAGCGGCGAAGAGCAGCCCGCTCACGCTGCTTTTCGCCACCCGCATCGAAGCCGAAAATGTGTACACCTCGGCCGCCCGCGTGACGATACGCGACAGCAAGGGGAAAACCGTGCTTGATATCGAACCGGACGGCCCTTTGCTTTTGCTTGATCTCGTGCCGGGCAACTATACCGTCGAAGCCGCCTACCGGGAGCAGGTGCAGACCCGCAAGGTGGCAATCGAGGCGAACAAGCACAAGCAGCTGGTATTTGTCTGGAAAGAGCAGGAAGCCGATTAGAGCGATTCAACCGGTTGGATCCCGATTAAACCGATCGATTCAGGAGCAATATCATGTCATTGAGCTTACGCAATTTTCATCCGATCAAAAGCCTGATGCACCGCCTGCATCCGGACGACGCCGACGCCTTCTTCAAGGAATTCGACGTCGCGCCGGCGTCGGGTTATTTCAATATCGCGCCGCGCATCAAGCTCGACGTGTCGGAAAGCGACGAAGCCTACACCGTCAGGGCGGAAATTCCGGGTGTCGAAAAAGAGGACATCGATGTCTCCATCGACGGCAACCGGGTCACGATCGCCGTCGAAAGCAGCAAGGAAAAGGAACGCAAGGAAGCGGGCGAAGTCATCTGCCGCGAACGCTACTTCGGCCAGCAATACCGCAGCTTCACCCTGGCCGGCCAGGTCGACAAGGACAAGGCGAGCGCGACGTACCGGCACGGTGTGCTGAAGCTGGCGCTGCCCAAGCTGGCGGACAAGGCCGGCGGCGGCAGGCTGGCAATCGGCTGAAGCGGCGAATCTGGGGAACGATGACATGGAATTGATGCATGCCATATACAGCCGCCGCGCGGTGCGCGAATATACCTCGGCCCCGGTGGACGACGCGACAATCCGGAAGTTGCTTCATGCCGCGGTCCATGCGCCCAGCGCCGTCAACGAGCAGCCTTGGCGTTTCGTCGTGGTACGCGACCAAGCCAAGCTGGACCGGATATCGGCCGGTGCCAAACGCCACCTGACGACGAGCATGGCGCAAGACCCGCGCGCGCCGCATTTCATGCCCATGCTCGAGAATCCCGACTATCAGATTTTCTACCATGCGCCCGCGCTATTGCTGATTTGCGCCTACGAGCCGATCGCCTGGGCGGTCGAGGATTGCACGCTCGCCGCGCAAAACCTCATGCTGGCGGCGCACGGCGCCGGCCTTGGCTCGTGCTGGATCGGGTTTGCCCAGCATTACCTGAACACGCCCGAGGGCAAGCACATCCTGGACTTGCCGGAACGCTGGCTCGCCGTCGCTCCCATCATCGTCGGGCATCCGCGCCACGTTCCCACCGCCACGCCGCGCAATGAGCCGATCATCGATTGGATCAACGGCACCTGAATCCGGCATCGCCCGGGCCGCCGGTCGGTCCGGCGACCCGCATTGAGGCAAATCGGCATTTCCATCCATCCGGCTTGACAATTTATACGCATGTATAAATAATGCCTGTATGGACAAACCCGGCACTTCGGATACGCGCAGCCTGCTGCTCCAATACGGCGCGCAAATCGCCATGCGCTCCGGCTTGCGCGGCTTGACCGTGCGCGGGCTGTGCCAGGAAGCGGGAGTGAACCCCGGCAGCTTCGTCTATCACTTCGGCAGCCGCAACGAATTTCTCGCCGAGCTGATCGAACTCGGCTATGCGCCGCTGTTCCAGCAGATACAGAGCGAATTCGCCCATGCGGGGCGGCCCGTCGAGCGGCTGCGGCGCATGCTGCTGCAGCTGGCGCACTTCCTCGCCGGCCGGGGCGGCATGGTCTCCCGTATCCTGATGGATGGTTTTTCCGGCGAGCCGGTGGTGGTGGAATTCCTGCGCTCGCTCGGCATGCGCCACCCGCAACTGCTGCTGCGCTGCATCGTGGAGGCGCAACAGGCTGGCGAAATCGCTCCCGGCGAACCGGAGCACGTGATGATGTTCCTCATGTCCGCGGTCGGGCTGCCTGTCGTGCTGCATGGCTTGATCCAGGACAAGACCGTGCTGCCCGATCTGCTGCAGGATGCCTTGTCGCGCTTCGCCGCCGACCCGCCGCATATCGAACAGCGCCTCGATTGGGCGCTCAAAGGCTTACTTCCCATGGAGTCCGCAACATGAACCGAAGAAACGTGCTCGTCGTCGCCATCCTCGCCGCCGTCATCGGCGGCGGCGCCTGGGCCATCCATGCCGCGCGTGAAGCCGGGCGCGAGCTGAGCCTTTCGGGTAATGTCGATATCCGCGAAGTGAATCTGGCTTTCCGCGTCGGCGGCCGGCTCAAGTTGCTCGCGGTGGATGAAGGCGCGAAGGTGCATGCCGGCGACTTGCTCGGCGAGCTCGATGCCGAGCCCTATCGCATTGCGCTGGCAGACGCCACGGCCAACCACGCCGCGATTGCGGCGCACAAGTCGCTCTACCGTGCCGGCTACCGTGCCGAGGACGTGGCGCAGGCCCAGGCCAACCTCAGGGCGCGCGAAGCGGCGCAAGCCGATGCGGAACAGCTCTATCAACGCCAGCGCAAGCTGGCCAATACCGGCGCCACCACGGAGCGTGCCATCGACGACGCCAAGGCGCAGCGCGACCAGGCTGCGGCGCTGACCGAGGCGGCGCGCCAGGCGGCACGGGGAATGGAACGCGGTTTCCGCAAGGAGGAAGTTGCCGAAGTCTCTGCCAATGAAGAACGCGCCGGCGTGCAGATCGACCAGGCCAAGCTGCAATTGTCGGATACGCGGCTGCTTGCGCCCTCGGACGGCACCATCCTCACGCGCGCCGTCGAGCCCGGCGCCATGCTCGCGGCGGGCGCCACCGTGTTCACACTCTCGCTCGACAAGCCGGTCTGGGTCCGGGCTTATGCCGCCGAGCCCGACCTGGGCAAGGTGCCGCCAGGCACGGCCGTCAAGATCCATACGGATTCGCGCAAGGAACCCTATGACGGCACCATCGGCTTCGTCTCTCCCACGGCCGAGTTCACGCCCAAGAACGTGGAGACGCAAGACTTGCGCACGGCGCTGGTGTATCGCTTGCGCGTGATCGTCGCGAATCCCGACGCCGCGCTACGCCAGGGCATGCCCGTGACGGTGACGCTGGCGCACTAATGGACGATACCGCCATCGTCATCGAAGCGCTGCAGCAGCGTTTCGGCGAACGCCAGGCCTTGCGCGGCGTTGATGCCGCGATTCGGCGCGGACGCATCACCGGGCTGGTCGGCCCCGACGGCGCGGGCAAGACCACGCTGATGCGCCTGATCGCCGGCCTGTTGAAGCCGACAATGGGCACGATCCGGGTCGAGGGACTGGACCCGGTCGCCGATAGCGCGAAGCTGCACGACATCGTCGGCTACATGCCGCAGAAGTTCGGCCTCTACGAAGACCTCACGGTACAGGAAAATCTCGATCTCTATGCCGACCTGCGCAACGTCACGGGCAAGGAGCGCGATGATGCGTTCGGCCGCCTGCTTGCCTTCACCGACCTGACGAATTTCACCGGCCGGCTGGCCGGCCAGCTCTCCGGAGGCATGAAGCAGAAGCTCGGCCTGGCCTGCACCCTGCTCGGCTCGCCCAAGGCGCTGCTGCTCGACGAGCCCAGCGTGGGGGTGGACCCGATCTCGCGCCGGGAGCTGTGGCGCATGGTGAGCGAACTGGCGGGCGAAGGCATGGCGGTGATATGGAGCACCTCCTACCTCGACGAAGCCGAATTGTGCAGCGAGGTGCTGCTGATGCACGACGGCAAGCTGGAGTATGCCGGCTCGCCGCGCGCGCTGATGGACACCATGCGCGGGCGCAGCGTGCAGTTGCGCCACATGCGGGGCAACCACCGCCACGTGCTGCAGCGCGCCTTGCGGCAACAGGAAGTGATAGACGGCGTGATCCAGGGCGCAGCCTTGCGCCTGGTCCTGCGCAAGGCCGGCGGGCATCCCGATCTGGCGCGGCTCGATGCCGGGCCAGACGCAGAGATCGTCGAGGTCGAACCGCGCTTCGAGGACGCCTTCATCGACATACTGGGCGGCGGTCCGGGCGGCGACTCGGTCCTGGCCGACCATACAGGCGAAGCGCGCCTGCCCGAAGGCGTAGACGAACAGGCGGTCATCTCGGCCAAGGCATTGACGCGCCGCTTCGGCGACTTCGTCGCCACCGACCACGTCGAATTCGACGTCAAGCGCGGCGAAATCTTCGGCTTGCTCGGCCCCAACGGAGCCGGCAAATCGACCACGTTCAAGATGATGTGCGGCCTGCTCAAGCCTTCCTCGGGCAGCGCCAGCGTGATGGGCATCGACTTGAAAAGGAGCGCCAGCCGCGCCCGCCGCGAGTTGGGCTATATGGCGCAGAAGTTCGCGCTCTACGGCAATCTCACGGTGGCGCAAAACCTCGATTTCTTTTCCGGCATCTACGGCTTGCGCGGCACGGCCCAGCGCGAAAAGGTGCAAAGCATGATCGACGTGTTCGCGCTCGCGCCCTATCTGGCGATGCCGGCCGGCGAGCTGCCGCTCGGCTTCAAGCAGCGCCTGGCGCTGTCCTGCGCCATCATGCACCAACCGCCCCTGCTGTTCCTCGACGAACCCACCTCCGGCGTGGACCCGATCACGCGGCGCGAGTTCTGGACCCACATCAACGGCCTGGTCGATAAAGGCGTCACCGTCATGGTGACCACCCACTTCATGGACGAGGCGGAATACTGCGACCGCATCGGCCTGGTCTACCGCGGCCGCATCATCGCCGCCGGCACGCCGGACGACCTGAAGGAAAGCGCGCGCGCGACGCCCGACGAAAACGTCACCATGGAAGAAGCCTTCATCCGGCTGGTGCAGCGCGACGATGCGAAGACGCAAAAGGAGGCCGCATGAAGCTTGCCGACATGCATATCGGTTCGGTCAACCTGCGCCGCCTGTGGGCCCTGTGCCGCAAGGAATCGGCCCAGATCGTGCGCGACCCGAGCAGCATCCTGATCGCCTTCGTGCTGCCGGTGATTCTCCTGCTCATCTTCGGCTTCGGCATCAATCTCGACGCCAATACGGTCAAGATAGCCGTAGTGGTGGAAGACGCCGGCGCCGAAGCGCACCGCTTCGCCCAGACGCTGGAAGGCTCGCGCTATTTCGACGTGGTGCGCGACGGCTCGCGCGTGCATGCCAAAACCCTGCTGGAAGCAGGCGAGGTGCGCGGCATGGTGGTGATCGCTTCCGACTTTTCCGCCAAGGTGCGGCAGGGCAAGGGCGCCGCTGCGATCCAGGTCCTGACCGACGGCGCCGAGCCCAACACGGCCAGCTTCCTCGGCAGCTACCTGCAGGGCGCCTGGCAAACCTGGCTGGGCGCGCGCAACGCCGACCAGGGCTTGCCGCAACCGCCCCTGATCGACCTGAGCCCGCGCTACTGGTTCAACCCGAGCACGTCCTCGCGCAACTTCCTCCTGCCCGGCTCGATCTCGGTCATTATGACCATCATCGGCGCCATGCTCACCTCGCTCGTCATCGCGCGCGAATGGGAGCGCGGCACGATGGAATCGGTGCTCTCCACGCCCGTCACGCGCATGGAGCTGCTGCTGTCGAAGATCCTGCCCTACTACGTGCTGGGCATCTGCGCCATGACGCTGTGCGTACTGATGACGACCGCCGTCATCGGCGTGCCGTATCGCGGCTCGCTCCTGGCCCTGTTCGTGGTCGGCAGCCTGTTCCTCGGCAGCGGCCTCGGCCTGGGCCTGCTGCTCTCGACCACCACGCGCAACCAGTTGATGGCAGCGCAGGCGGCGCTGACGGCCGCTTTCCTGCCGGCCACCATGCTCTCGGGCTACGTGTTCGAAATCAGCAGCATGCCCAAGGCGATCCAGGCGGTCACCTATTTCATTCCGGCGCGCTACTTCGTCAACGCCTTGCAGACGCTGTTCCAGGCCGGCGACATCTGGCCCGTGCTGGCGGTCAATGCCGCTTTCCTGCTCGTATCCTCGATCTTCTGGCTCGGGCTGACCATGATGAAATTCGGGCGCCGGCTCGACGATTAGGAGCCTGTCTATGATCCACGCCCTCGTCACCCTGATCCGCAAGGAATTGCAGGTGCTGCTCTCCAGCCCCATGGGCCGGCGCATGCTGTTCATGCCGGTCGTGCTGCAACTGGTGCTGTTCCCGCTCGCCGCCACGCTCGAAGTGAAGAACAGCACGCTGGCCGTCTTCAACCAGGATGGCGGCACGGCATCGACCGAGCTGGTGCAGCGCCTGGCCGCCGCCAAGGCCTTTCCCACGGTCATCTACCTCTATAGCGAAAAGGAAGTGCGCGAGACGATCGACCGCCAGCGCGCCTTGCTGGTCGTGCGGATTCCGAACGACTTTTCGCGCAGGCTCGAACGCGGCCAGCCCGGCGTGGTGCAAGCCTTGATCGACGGACGCCGTTCCAACAGCGCCCAGATCGCCTACGGCTATGCCGCGCAGGTCGTGACCGGCTACGCCGCCGAACGGCTCGGCCAGCCGCTGCCGGCCAGCCTGGTGGTGCAGAACCTGTACAACCCGAATCTCGAATACCGGTGGTTCGTGCTGCCCAGCCTGGTGGCCATCATCACCACGGTCGGCTGCCTCATCATCACGGCGCTTTCGGTGGCGCGCGAGCGCGAGGAAGGCACCTTCGACCAGTTGCTGGTGTCGCCGCTGACGCCGGCTTACATCATGGCGGGCAAGGCCATCCCCGGCATCCTGGTCGCGATGGTACAGGGAACCATCATCATCATCGCTTCCGTATTCTTCTACCGCGTGCCCTTCGGCGGCAGCGCGCTCGTGCTTTACGGGGCGATGGTGTGCTACGGCTTCGCCCTGGCCGGCTGCGGGTTGCTGATTTCGGCATTCTGCAACAGCCAGCAGCAAGCCTTCCTCGGCACCTTCGGCTTCATGAGCCCGGCCGTGATCCTCTCCGGCTACATGGCGCCGGTGGAAAACATGCCGCTGCCGTTGCGCTGGATCAGCGCGGTCGATCCGCTGACCCACTTCATCATCGTGGTCAAGGGCATCTTCCTCAAGGGCTATGGCTTGTCCCAGGCCTGGCCCCACATCTGGCCGCTGATGGCCATCGGCCTGGTCAACATGGGCATCGCCTACGTGCTATTCCGTAACCGGAGCGGACAATGACACTTCGAATCGACATCATCCTGGCACTCGCACTCGCCGGCTCTCTGGCCGGCTGCGCCGTCGGGCCGACCTACGAGCGCATCACGCCGGAGCAGGCCGCGCCCGGGCAATTCAACGCCGCGCCCGCGCATGCCGGCATGGCCCATATCACGGAGCGCGATGCCTGGTGGTACGGCTTCCAGGACGCCGGCTTGAATGCGCTGGTGCAGGCGGCATTGCGGCAGAGCCCCGACATCGCCACGGCGGAAGCCAACATCCGCCAGGCCCGCGCCGGCGTAACGCAAGCCGCCGGCGCCCAGGCGCTGCAGGTCAGCGGCACAGGGCGCGTGGGGCGCGACCAAATCAGCAAGGAGGGCGAGAATTTCGCCAATATCCCCTTTCCCAATCCGCAGACCGGCTTCACCGACTACCGCGGCGGCCTCGACGCCTCGTGGGAAATCGACCTGTTCGGACACACCGCGCGCACTGTCGAATCGGCCAGGGCCAGGGTGGGCGGCATGGAGGCGCAGCGCGAAGCCGTGGCCTTGAGCATCAGTGCCGAAACGGCGCGCAATGTATTGGACTACCGCCATCTGCAACTGCGCATCGCCAATGCGCGCGTGGCCGCGGCGGACGAGCGCGAATTATCCGGCCTGGTCCGGCTGCAGCGCGCGGCCGGCATGGCCAGCGACATCGAGGTGACGCAAGCCGAGGTTGCCGTGCAAAACGCCGAAGCCGCCCTGCCGCCGCTGGAAGCCGCAGCGCAAGCGGCCGTCGCCGCGCTCATTCCCCTGACAGGCATGCCGCGCGAAGCGATTGCCGCACAACTGGGCAATGCGTCGGCCGGGCCGGTGCTGCCCGAAGCAAGGCACTTCGCCGTCAGCTCGCGTGTGCTCGAGCGCCGCCCCGACATCCGCGCCGCCGAACGCCAGCTGGCGTCGGCCACCGCCGAAGTCGGCGCGGCCATGGCCGACCAATATCCGCGCTTCACCCTGGTGGGCGACGCCGGCTGGGAAAGCATCCATCCCGGCCAATTCGGCCGGCAGGCCAGCCGCTACTGGAACATCGGCCCGCAACTCTATGTGCCGATTCTCAACGGCGGCCAGGTGCGGGCGGAGATAGCGCAAAGCCGGGCCGCGCAAGACGCGGCCCTGTCCGGCTACCGCAAGGCGGTGCTTGCCGCCCTGGCCGATACCGAATCGGCCATGCTGCGCTGCCAGGGCGACCACGGCAGGCTGGCCAGGCTGGACGCCGCCTATTCCCTGCAATCGGGCCAGATCGACTTGACGCAAAAGCGCGTGGACGCCGGCGAAGCGCCGCGCATCGACCTGCTCAATACGCGCATCCAGCGCGAAGGCTTGGCAGATCAGCAATTGGCGACGCGCCAGGCCCTGGCAGAAGACTTGGTCTTGCTCTACAAAGCGCTCGGCGGAAACGCGGAGGAGTAGGACTTCCCGATCTTTTCAGGATATCTACAGCCATTTCCAGTCATTTCCGGCCATTTTTTGGCCTCGTGGCGTGATGGATCGGTCCGATCGGGCAGCATTCAACCGGCCCGCAAATGAAATTGAGGCTGGCCGGGAGGGACATGCAGCATATCCCGCGTCGCGTCCAAACTGCGCAAGCCATCGCAAATTTCCGAGGCAATGTCTTCCTGCAGGGAGATATCCAATGTGCCGGTGCGATCGAATTGGACGTACCAATCGACACGGTCTTCGCAACGGTCAATCAGGCGCGCGGCGATGCGTACGCGCCCCGCTTCGACGCGCAGGCTACCCTCCAACTGGAAGCGCGACGCCGCGCCTGCCGCATGAAGCGCGTTGCCGCCAGCCCCCGAAAATGCGCCTTGGCCAGCCAGGGCGCGGCCGAACAAGGACAGCAGGCGAAAACGCAGTTCTTCGTTGAAGCCTTGCGAGAACGAGGCACAGTGCCCGCCTTCTCCAAACTGCCCAATCCCCGCGAAAGGAACCAGCAGCAAGGCGCCGCCCGCCGCAACGCGCTTCACGGCCGGTTCCTGGCGGCGGAACTGCGGCACGTAGCGGCCCAACGGGATCGATATCATCAACGGCGCATCCTGCCCCGGCCCCGCGTAATACACGTTCAGGCGCTCGCGCAGGCGGCCGACCTGAACCCGCACCAGCGAATCCTCGCCAGTGCAGTAACTGCTTTCGTCGCGCCCGAACACCTCGACGCCGATGGTAAATTCGTTGACTTCGTGCCCGGCGCCGCCCAGCGTCTTCTCCACCAGGGTGCGCAACAGGCGGCGCATGCGCGGCGCCTTGGCAAAAACCTGGCTGGTCAGGATATGCGCCAAGGCAGCTTCCACTTCGACGGCAGGAATCTTGCCGTCGCGTTCCGCCGCGGTTTCCGCGACGGGAAGGCTCCATTGTTGTACTTTGCTCATCTTTTCAGCCTTTTAAGACAGTCGATCGATCAGCCGCCAAAGCGGGTGCCAAGGCCCAAGCCTTAACGGCCCTGCGGCGCCGCAAACCCGCATGGCTGCATCGCTTGCGTGGACTGTAGTCCAGCCCCTTCGATACCTGTCTTCCAAAAACCTTCCAGGTCACAAGTGTTTGATTTTTATATATTTTTTTACACCACCACAAGACGTTTGACGCCACTCAGGATCACGCGGAGAGCCGCCCTCAACGGCCATTTTCCTTGCCGGGCATTGGTATTTCGAGCTTGTCGTCGAATTGCATTTCAATCCCGCCACCAGCGCTTGGAAACCACGTCAGGTCACGGCCGCAGTGCGCCGGACGCCGGGCAGACAAGGCGCAAGGAATCTACATGCGGGCAGTCGCCGATACCATCTACACGGCTACCGGTGAGTTCCCGTGGTTGGATCAACGCCGCGTCGAGACGGCAATGAGCGAATTTTCATTGACACGGATTTCAAAGCCATCTATATTTCACCATAAGGTTAATTAACCAATTGATGTAATATAAATGAATACTGACTCACTGAGCATCACATTCGCCGCGCTAGCCGACCCAACCCGTCGCGCCATTCTTGCGCGGCTGGCACTGGGTGAGACAACGGTCAACGAACTTGCCAAGCCGTTCTCGATGAGTCCTTCTGCGATAACGAAGCACCTCAAGGTGTTGCAGCGCGCCAAACTGATCACACAGGGCCGTCAAGCGCAATGGCGCCCCTGCCAGCTCCATGCCGCACCGCTGCACGAGGCTGCCGATTTTATCGGCCAATATCGCCAGCATTGGGAACAGGGCCTCGATCGACTCGAGGCATATGTTAAAAACCTTCAATCCGCGGAGACGAAAAGTGCAGGACAAAAAAAATAACGCCACCAGCCATGCCGAGACCAGCGACCGCGAAATCATCATGTCGCGCTTGATAGACGCGCCGCGCGAATTGGTATGGGAGGCCATGACCAAACCTGAACATATCGTGCATTGGTGGGGGCCGAATGGTTTTACCAACACGCTGGAGAAACTTGATTTTCGCGTGGGAGGCGAGTGGCACCATGTCATGCACGGACCGGATGGGAGAGACTATCCGAGCCGCAGCGTCTATACCGTGATCGACAAGCCTCACCGCATCGAGTTTTGCACCGGCGGCACATACAAGGGCGACCCGAAAGCCATGTTCGAGGCGATGTGGACGTTCGAGGCGGTGGATGGGCAAACCAAGGTGACGATCCATTTGCTTTTTCCTACCGCGCATGAACGCAACATGGCGGTGGAGAAAATTGGTGCGGTTGAAGGCGGCAACCAAACCCTGGCGCGCCTTGCCGGCTATGTAATCAAAACTTAATCAAGGAAAAGATCATGAGAAAAATCGTTTCGTTTGTACATGTGTCGCTGGACGGTTTTGTTGCTTCCACCGCGAAGGGGCCGGCCGGCCTGGGCTGGATAAGCATAAGCGCCGACCTGTTTGAATACGTGGAGCAACGGATTCAGCAGACCGACACCGCTTTATACGGGCGCACCACCTTCGAGATGATGGAGTCGTACTGGCCAACCGCTGCCGATAAGCCCGACGCCAGCCAGCATGACCGTAATCATTCCCGCTGGTATAAAACCGCCCGCAAAGTAGTGCTGTCGAAAACCTTGCTGGAAAAAAATCACGTTAATACGCAGATCATCGGTGGCAATTTAAGCGATGAAATCAACAAGCTCAAGCACAGCGCAGGCAGCGAGATATTGATGTTTGGAAGCCCCACCGCCACGCATGCGCTGATGGCGGAAAACCTCATTGATGAGTACTGGCTATTCGTCAATCCGATTCTGCTGGGGCAAGGCATTCCCTTGTTCAAAAACATCAAGGACAAGACTGGGCTCATGCTGGTCAACAGTAAAATTTTCCCGTCGGGCGTCGTGTGCCTGCAATACGAGGTGAAACGAAATTAATCGTGCAAGGTTGTGATCTTCCGCGACGGTGAAACGGCTATGCTGCTGAGCATTCGCTTAGTGACCGCCCCGATTGCTACTCAACCACGCCCCTTTCGATACCCGCCGATAATACGCCGGCGCGGTAAAACGAGCGTCGTGGCCGTTTAACCCGCTTTTGAGTCCATATTCGCATACCAATCCGGCCACCCGTTCGCATCGTAATCTTGCCACCAGAAATTGGAAGGCTGGTCGCGACAGGCCGCAGTGCGTCACAAACCGGCCGTTGACAACACACTGCCTTCAAAGACGTTTGTCGGCAATACCCTCAAACCGGTC
The DNA here is from genome assembly GCA_036384915.1 of Burkholderiaceae bacterium. Classification (GTDB taxonomy): domain Bacteria; phylum Pseudomonadota; class Gammaproteobacteria; order Burkholderiales; family Burkholderiaceae_D; genus PKWO01. Next base: position 82,137 of record DASVLJ010000015.1, on the reverse strand, counting down.
ATCGCTTGGGCGCCGTTGGCCGGAATAAACATTTAACTCCACTTGAAGTCTTTGCGGAATTGCTGGACCAGGGGCGGGCGAAATTGGCTGAAAATTCCTTTGCCCCTTAAATTGATGAGTGTTGCGCTTCAAATATGACACCAGCGTTCTCATCATTTCGACACCGCCTTGGCTTCCGGCTTGGACTCTAAAAGCCGAATCACGTCACGCTGGTTGTCGATTAATTTAATTGCTCGCTGGCGTCAAATTTAATGAGTTCACCCCATTCCAGTCGCGCAAACTCGATGTTCGCTACCACGACAATCCTCAAAGCTGTCATATTTTAAAATTCTTCCTTCCTGCTCAATTTATCCCTTATGCTTGTTCCCTTTTCCAAAAAACGCTTCTAAATATGAATGCTTCCGAATTTTCAATGCATCCCCGTTGTACATAATGGATGGCGTGCCACTGCCGAGGAGTAGCAATATCCCTGGTGGAAGACCTAGATATTCGAGAGCCCTCGGCGCATGATTCACTACGGCTTCATAAAGTGAAATAACGCGCAAAGACTGCGTATTGTTATGGTCATGCTCTTCGTCAAGACATCCCAAGAACCATCCGGAAATTTTTCCCTGCTGATTTTGACGATCCATAAGAAGGTCACTTGAGCCACTTAACTTAGTGCAAATGATGCAGCTTTCACGCAGCGATGGAACTGCCAACATCTCGGTCGGTAGTAGGCTTTCCGCAACATCCTTGTGGAGACGCAAGTGGCGCAACGAATTTGTTAAGCCCCGTTGCCAAACTATCGGCATCGATTTGAAATCGGGTTCCAGGAAGGTCAGGAAACCATCGTCCTCAAGAACTATTTTTGTGAAAGACCACCCGACCTGAAAAGACTGATCATTTTTAAAGCAGCTTCCGTCTCGAACCATGGCTACTAGCATATCGGCGAAGTAAGATGCATCTGACTCCAGCATTGCTTTTGGATCGAATTCAATACGAAATTCGGGGTGTCCGAAATTTTCGCAGCCGGAAGTAAGAATATTTACCATATGATTCCCTGACAAATTACGTGTGTTAATTGACGCCGGATACAAAAGAAGTGAATGTCAGCTTTAGCGATTTTCACGAGGGGCCGCTAATGGCTGATAGGTCTGGTTCGCAGCGATTCCTAATTGCAGTCCTTCGCCAAAATCCTGTATTGTTGCGACAGTAACATTTTGTCCGCTTTGCGGCAACGGACCGACCGACTGAAGGCGGCCAGGAGCAGACACTAGGCCTTGCCGGCTATTCGGTGTCACTTTCATGTTGCCTTGTTTCACAAACCAGACGTTTTCCGTGCGCGCTCTTATTTCACCTATTACTTGCTTCGCGCTATTCGCGACGGTTGCACAATCGGCGATTGCGCAAGATCAAAAAATGAACACCTTGACCCAACAACGTTATAAGGAAAACCCGGTTTATTTGTTCTTTGAAAATTACATTCTGGATGTCGTCGGGCAACTGCCGCCAGAGAAATCCAAGGCAATTCAGGCGATGAATTTGCAAAAGGTTTTCAAGACAAACGCAACTGAATGGCATGCATCATTGCGCGAAGTGCTAGGGCTTTCGCCCACAATCGATATTGCGATCTTGGATCTCTGGTATCGAAATCAAGACATTGCATTCGCCAAGGGAATCAAATATCCGGCCGAGCAGTTCGCAATAAATTTCACTGACGAATACATGAAAGATGGTAGCCAAGTTGATGTGTGGCCACCTGGCGCGCTGGAGGCCGCAAAACAAAGAATCGAAGCCCATAAAGCCAGAAATGCCGGCACTAACCGCCCGCTATAGAGTTACTTCAAGTCCGCAATGGGGCGTTTCCTGCCGGCGCCGGATACTGAAAGCGGCGAGTCAATAGCAAAATCTTTGTTCCTGCCAATATCCCCCAGCGGGTGACCGCTAAGAGGGTATTGCCGACCAATGGGGCGAAAATCAGCAGTACCCGCTGACCAGCGCTAAGCCGCCATTGACCCGGCGCGCATACCGGCAACTTTGAAACGCGCATTGGCGGCAAGTCTGCCATGCGAATAAACGGCATGGTCGATTCGAATATGCGCTCGCCCGGGAATTCGCAATCGAATTCCACCGCGCGCCCATCGACGATGCGTTTTCCGCATCGCCCGCCCACACCGTTACATCGTCTGTGTAACGGTGAAGATACTGAACAAACCCCGACACCTTCCATAAAGTCGATTCCGGGAAGGGCCAGAAGGCCTTTCCGCAACGTAGCCGTAACGCTTTGCGATCCGCCCTGCCGCCGCGCATGCACGCTGCGGCCGGCATTCGCCGACTTTCCTGGGAGGAAATTCCATCATGCAGACAGCTTTGAAATTGGCCGCAGCCGGTAGTCTGGCGGCGGCGTTCTTGTTTACGATCCATACGGCCGAAGGTCAATCGACCGCATCACCGGCCGCGAACGCACCGCACCAGGACAAGGCTATCGCCCAGCAAGCCTGTCCGCATTCCGGCTTCACCGCCGCCATGAAACGGCAACAGCAGCCGAACGCCGGGATCGAAACGGCCGAACCGACAGACGACTGCGAATTCCACCAATGGGCCTGGGAAAACTTCGCCTGGGCGACCGCGCCGGACCAAAACGGAAGGCCGCGCTTCTTGAGTCTGACGACCCCGAACGACCTGGTTTCCGGCTCAAACCACGCCCAGGCCGGCGAACTGGTCTTGTCCACGCGCGTGCACAAAAGCGATGGCAAGCGCGAAGGTGCCGGTGCCATCGTCGAAGCCGACGGCAATATGCTGGTGGGGCCGAACGGCTATCCGGTCTATGCCTCCGTGCACATGAACGACTCCTACGCCAAGACCGCAAAGGAAAACTTGATCGCCAACGGCAACTACCTGCGCAATCTCGGAACAGACCCCTACTTCGAAGTCGGCGCAGCCGTGTTCAAGGCCACTTGGATGCGCATCGATTCGGTCAAGGACGCGCCGGCCGGCGCCTTCGTCACCGACGCCAAGGTGCCGGTCCTGACCTTCGATCCGAAGAACCCCGGCATGGTGGTGGTCAAGACAGATGCGACAACCGGCAAGCCGGTCACCGTATCGGCCAAAGTCGCGCTCGTGGGGTTGCACGTGGTAGGTTTCAGCAAAGGGCATCCCGAATTCCTGTGGGCGACGTTCGAGCATCACCTCAACACGCCGCGCCTGTTCGACAACGATTTTGCAAACCAGTGCCCTCAACAGCAAGGCTGCGCTGCGTATTCCCCCGAACCGTTCACGTTCTACCAGGCAGGCACGCCTTACTCCAACGTGAACATCGCGACCGATACAACGCCGCCCGCGGCACCGGTGTTGACCTTCCACGAAAAGACCCAAACCTTCAGTCCCGTATCGAACGCCCTGCAGGAAAATATGACGGGAGGAGAAACGAATTCCCCCAACGGCCCGCAGAATATTTTCAACCTGAACTCGGCCGCGCACCATTTTCTCAGAGGCGAATCCGCCAAGAACGAGTTCGCCAACTACGACTTGATCGGCACTGTGTGGTTCCAGCCCAATGTCTATACCAATGAAAATCGCAGCGCGGCGCTGCAAATGAATCAAGCCCAGGCGGTAGGCTCGGTCAATCTCGCCAACAGCACGGCCGAGACTTTCGTGCAATCGCCGACGGATCAGACCTCCCCGGCCAATCTCGGCAACTGTTTCGCATGCCACAACGCCCAGTCTTACGTGGAGCCCGCCAGCGGCCCGCTTCAATCGCTGCCCCGCCGGCGCGTCGCGATCAGCCACGTCCTGGCCGTGCATTCTCCCTACGAAGTGACGAACACGATACCGGCGGCCAGCCCCGCGCCCTAGGTCGTATAACGCTCTACGGCAGTGGCCGGGGTATTGATGAATCCCCCTATGGAAGCATCTTTTTCAAAACGATCACTAAAACAGGAGAACAAAATGACTACGTATGTCGAAATCGCAATTTCAAACAACGCCGGCAGCAATACGCCGATCGCCGATCCGTACATCAGCATGGTCGGCACAGTCAACGGAGCGAAAGTCAATTTCTCGATCGCAGCCGACGGCGTTTGCACCCCCAACGGAAGCGGATCGCCGGTCCGGCAGTTATCCGCGCTGACCGGCCCGCTCCAGCTCGACAGTTCGCTGGTGGTGACCGGCGGGCGAATCTACTTCAGCAGTTCCGGCGCGGCGATTACGCCCCAAGGTGTCGATCCGACCACCGCCGATTTCTATTACGATTGGATCGAATTCAGTCTCAACAGCGGCGCCGCGCAACAATTGGTCGTCAATACGACGCAGGCGGACCAATTCGGATTTCCGATCGCGCTTGACATCTATCCGCCGGATCCTTCTTTCGGCGCGACGGCGGGCGTAAAAATGGCTCGCACCAGCATCCTGACGCATTTCCAGCAGAAACTGGAGGCCGTCTACCAGGACTGCCTGTTCGGGAATGGCAATGGTGGTTTTTACCGGATATTGAGCCCCAACATGGCGCTGGTCAAAAATCCGGCAAGCAGCCTCGGTACGGTTTTCACACAGGCGACAGACGAACTGTTTACCTACTACAGTCAAAATGCGCTCTATCTCAATTCGGATAGAGCCTACCCCTACACGGGCACAGTGACGACTTCGACGGAAATGGGATCGGACGGCAAGATGCACGACTACAGCGTGCTTCAATTCAACTTCTCCAGCAATGCGCCTATCAACCCTGGCGTGCCGTCGACTCCGCCGGAAGGCGTCGGTCCCTACAACATCTACTACCCGTTTTTCAGCACCAACAACCCGGCGGGCCACAAGACATTCAACGGCAACCCACCGCCGCCGCCGCCGCAATGGTGGACCACATCAGGCAATGCGCCAGGCCGGCTGAATCCAAGCGAATCGCCCTCGCAAATGGTCTTTGCCTGCAACGGCGTTTTTGCCGACGACCTGTATCAATTGAACATTTCAGCGCCCACGCCTCAAGCCAACGTTCTGGGCAACCTCGAAAACCAGGTGGCGACGGCGCTCAATCGAGGCTATGCGCAAAGTTGGTTTACGCTGACCGGCAGCATCGCACCGAGTGTTCGGAATCCAACGACCGGACTGTATACGTCGGTCGTCACGCTGCAAACGGCCTACGAAGATCAGGATTCGCCCAACACGACCGACAACCTCACCGTTGGCATGAACGTCCTGTCGTTTTCCTCCGGTATTCCTCTGCAGGTCTCCAAGATCACCAGCGACACGACATTCAATGTGACTTCGGAGCAAGAGATTCTGCCGCAAAATGACCTATACCTCTCCTTTAGCAAGTTTTACCCTAGCGGCGCGACGTTCAATGCTTACGCCAAGTTCTTCCACCAACCGGCGGTGTCAATCGGCGGACGCGCCTATGCCTTCCCATTCGATGACCAGGGCGGCTTCAGTTCGACCTTGACCTCGAACTGGACAAGCGCACCGAGCAAGCTGACCGTGACCTTGGCTCCATGGGAAGCCAGCACTGCCGACATCGTCTGCGTGATCGACGCCAACACCATCATGCAAGCCGTTGCCGCCGGCAAGCTCGCCGCAGGGACGGCTACGGCGCCCACGTCTTTGGGAAGCTGGAAAGAGTCCGACCAATACATCTTCATGATCGCCGACGGCAGCTATGTCTCGAACGATCAGGGTAAGTCGGAACTCACCCTCGATTGCAGTGTGGGCGACCAGGTGCGCTGGTCGATCACCAATCCGTCGGCCGACTTCACCTACAACTGCCTGCTCTACAATTTCGTGCCGAACAAGACCGGCATCATCTCGCCGCCGCAACCGGTAACCAAGACGGTAACCACTTACTGCAACACGCCCGGCAATCCGACCGTGCCCGCCGCATCGACCATGACGATGACAGTGTGGACCGCCAACGTGGAGAGCGTAGGCAGCGTACAGTACAGCTGGGCCTTCATGATCGTCGATAACGCGACGGGAGAAACGGTCGGATATTTCTTTTGGGATCCGTTTATCAAAGTGACAGCCTGACCGGCGAAGGATCCGGCACCCCCGGTTTTACCGGGGGACTATCGGATGTCTATTCCCGGGCATGGGAGAAAAAGCCTCCGGAAACACTCTTGAGGTCAGTATCCACCCGTGCCCTGGGGATCGGCCGACGGGTCCGGGCTTACATGGATATTGCCCTTCCCGTCGACGACAAACAGGAATATCGAGATTGGCGTCGAGTGATCGGGCAATGCGCCATTGACCGCCAAGGTCAGAGTCAGGTTGCCGTTAGTGACCTCCGGACTGCTAATGATCTGACTCGAATTGTTGAAAATTGTAGGGAAGTAGTTGGGGTTAAAGAGATATGAACTACCAGAAGGTAAATTGAAGGTAATACTCCCCGGACCCGTGGGCGTGAATTGCATGAACTGCCCCTTGTCGCCTGGGTGCTTACCCGTGGTTTCATTAAAGTCCCACAGTGGTCTTTGGCCTTGTTTCGCCGTAACGGTGACTGCGAAAACTGGATTGTAGTAAGTACCGCTCATAGTAAATTGCTCCGGTTGTTCTGCAAGTAAAAAAGATAGTCTGGGTGTCGATATCCCATGCGTTGTAACTGCGCTTCCTGCGTGCGCACTTCCTGCTCCCTCCCCAAGCAGGCATGCGCGCGAATCCATGGGTCGAGTAGTTCGTAATCCTCGCTACCCGGCACCAGCGGTTCCAATGTGTTCACGGCGGATTGACAGGCCTGTCCGGAGCTTTGCAGCCGTCCAAGCCCTCTTTCAACCATCCCTTTTTCAATCAATACTTCCGCCATCGTCTTCACCGCTCCGCTGGTGCCGTTGCGATAGTCGATGGTCCTGGAAAGCAAATCAACTGCCTCGCCCAGCCGCGCGCTTGCCGCAGGCAGCTTGCCCTGCGCAATGAGCGCCTTGGCGGAACCCAGCTTGACGGTCGCAAGCACGCGCAAGGAAATGGCATTCTTCGGGTCTTGCCGGATGAGGTCCGTAAGGCGGCTGTCAATTTGTTCGAGCGCTGCAGCGCAGCGCTCGGCCCTGCCGCGCCAAAGGTCGAGCATGGCAAACTTGTACTCGTACAAGAGCTGCTCCCGCTGCCACAATCGATTGCCCGGGTTCGCGCCGTTTGCCTCACGCAGCCGCCGCAGCGCGGAGGCATAGCTTTCCTGCGCCTCATCGAGCTGGCCGTCCGCCTGCATGGCGTTGGCCTCGTTGTATTCCGCCGATGCGGTCAAGACCTGCCAGCGCCACTCCGTCGGCGCCTCGTCCACCAGCCTGCGCAATTCGCTTGTCTGCTGCCGGAAATGCGCCATCGCCTGCGGCAAGCGCCCCAACATGGACTCCGCCCGTGCCAGCCGGCCGGCGCTCTTGGCATGCTCGGCGCGCAGCACCCGGTTGCCTTGCCGGACTTGCAGCGCCGTTTCCCAAAGGGTCAGCGCGCTCTGGTACGAGTGTTGCGCCAAGGCCGGTTTGTTCTGTTCCAGGGCCAGATCGCCCTCGTCATAGTTTGCGTAGGCAAGTTCCTGCACCGCTTCCGGATCGGCCGGCGCCAGTTCAACCATCCGTTTGCTCAGCGCCAGGTATTCGTCGAACGATACTCTCGCTTCGTTATAGCGCCCGTGGTCCATGTCGATCTGGCCGATCCAGAATGCTATGCCGCCCGCCTGCTTCAGCAGGACGGGGGCGTAAGGCGATTGCGCCAAATTGGCGTTCACGAGCGAGCGGGCCTTTTGCAGGGCTTGCATGGCACGGTCGATATCCCCGCGCGACCGGGCCACTTCGGCGATGGTTTGCAACGTTTGCGCGTGCTGCAGCCTGTTTTCCGGTGAATCGTCGCTGTCCGAATTGGCCTGCAGATATTGCAAGGCCTTGCCATTGGCACCGTCGAGCAGGTCCAGCCTGCCCAACGGCCTGAGTTTGTCCGCCAACTCCCCGACCAGATACCCCATCAAATCGTCCGCTTCCTGCTGGCGTTTCAGGGCAACGTCCTGGGCGCGGCTTGCGCGCAGCCCCATCGCCGCAGCCAGCGCCGCGATACAGACAAAGCTGGCCAAGGCGCCGAACCGCAGGCGGTCGCCAAGCTTGACGCGCCGTACGGACGCCCGGATCAGCGCCTGCACGTCGTCGGAGAGCGGAATCGTGCCGTGCTCGATCAATTCGCTCGATTCGATGAGCGGTTTGCCGCGCGGCAGCAGGCGGTGGGCATGGCGGCCGTCGGCAATCCACTGCCTGGCCTGACCTTCGAGCCGGCTCCGCACACGCAGTGCCTGGCGGTGCATGGCGACCCATTCGACCGCCCGCGGCCACTGGCGCAACAGCGCTTCATGCGCCACGCCGAATACCGGCACCTTGTCGCGCATGTGGCTGACGAACAGGCGGTGCTCCACCAGGGCGCGCACCAGCGTGTGTTCCGCCTCGCCTTGCAATGCCGACCAGGGCGCGCGGTGGCTGCCGACGACTTCCTCGTTGGCGCCGAGCGTGACGAGCATCGAGAGAACGCGCGGCAGCGCGGCCTGGGATGCCTCAGGCAGATCGGCCAGCGTGGCCTCCGCGCGACGGCCGATGGCGCCTTCCAGCCCGCCCAGCATACGATAGGCTTCCATGGTGAGCTCGCCGGCGGGGCCGCGCTGCAGGTAGAGTTCGTGCAGGGTGTATTGCAGGAGCGGCAGGGCATCGGGCCCATGGGCGGCGGCTTCGCACAGCAAGTCGTCCAGCCGTGCCTGGGTGTTCTCGTCGATGCCGAAGCCAAGGCCGGCAGCGGCGGCGGGCAGGCGGATCATCAATGCGATTTCGGCCCGGTTCGGCGGGTGCAGGTCGAAGTGCCTGCCGAGCGGCTTGCCTGCCATGAGCAGCGGCTGGTCGGCAATTTGCGGATAGAAGTCGTTGCGGCAGGCTGCGATCACCGCCACCGAACCGCTGCTTGCCAGCTTGTCGAGCGCGGCCAGGAAGGATTGCCGTTGTTCGTCTTCCAGCGCCAGGTTGGAAAACAGGGCTTCCAGCCGATCGACAAACAGAATGGCGCGCGCGTTCGGCCGGTTCGCGGTCAGGCGTCCCAGTTCGGCCAGCACCACGTCGGGAACACGGTGCAGGTCGATGCCGATTCCCTCGGCGTTGCGCCCGGCCAGCAAGGGTTTGCCGTCGAGATCGAGGTCGAGCAGCGCGCTGCCCAGCGCCGTCAGAAGCGGCTCGTCGCCGATGCCGCCCAGGTCGAGTACGGCCGAGGCAAGAGCCTGCACCGGCTCCTCCGTGCGGCTGAGCGCGGGGATCAGCCCGGCTTGAACCAGCGAGGTCTTGCCGCTGCCGCTGGGACCGAGCACCAGCACCAAACCGCCGCCGGAGCGGGCTTGCGCGACGACGGCGTCATGGAGTTGGCCGATGGCCGCGTCGCGGCCGAAGAAGACCGGGGCATGTGCGGCACCGAATGCATCGAGGCCCACGTAAGGCGATTCGTCGGCCCAGCTTTTGGCATTGGCCTGCGATCTGCCGCCCGGCGCGAGCAGGACAGGCGCCACGGTACGATAGCCGCGTTTGCGGATGTTCTCGATATAGGCCGCGGTGCCCGCACTATCGCCCAGGGCGCGCCGAAGTTGCGCGATGGCCTTGTGTACCTGGTTCTCGCCGACGACCATACCGGCCCAACAACGCCGCATCAGTTCGTCCGCACTGACGACTTCGCCGGCTTGAAGGCATAGCGCAACGAGCACGTCCATGGCGCGCGGATCGATTTGTACGCTGTCCGCGCCGCGGCTCAGGGTACGGGTGCCGGGCTCAATCCGCCAATCGCCGAAATGGAAGGTCAGTGTTTGCAAATGGAAGGGATTGTGGTTGTCGCGGGGTCGACTGCAATTTGCCGCATATTGAAGCATCTATCGACGCAAATTTCAACCGGTTCCTCGCGACGCAATTGTGACGAAACCGGGCGGCGCTGTTTTGCATTTGCCGTCGCATTCCCGGGAGCGCCGCGACGAAGACAGTACGGCGGTGCGGCTGGAAGCGGCGACAACGCCATGGTCTCTTTCAAGGAATAAAAAACACCCGTGCGCGAATGTCGTAGGCGTATATGCCGGCATAGCGTCCCCACGCGGTGACGATGTGCAGCGCGCGCAGCGCTTCCGGCGGCGTCAAGCGTGTTTCCAGCTCAGCGAGGAAGACGCTCATCGGCACGCGATGGTCTTCGCGTTCGTCCAGTATCCGCCTGATATGCGCGGCCAGCGGGACGAATTCCAGCAGGTGTTCGCCGAACAGGCGCTTGCGCTCTTCGGCCTCGCTTTGTCCGAAGACCCGGCCCGCCGGCGTCAAGCGGATCCGGCCGTCGCGGACTTCCGCAAATTCGAGCAATTGCAGCGCATCGGCGTTCGGCAGCAGGGTATCGAGTTCGATGTCGAGCGCTTCGGCCAGCGTGGCAAGCGTGGCCGATCCGCCGAAGCGCGCCTCGCCGAGCACTTGCACGAGGCCGATCACCTGCCCCACGGTGGCGCGCGGCAAGATCCGCATCGGCGCACCGGTGGCGATGGCCTGGCGCGCAGTCAATGCCTCATAGATATCGTCCACCACGTTGCGGAAGGCGTTGCCGGCGCGGTCGCGCGGCCTGGGCAAGTCCACCGGCACTTCGGCGACGATCCTGCCCGGGTGCGAGGCCAGCAGCAGGATGCGGTCGCACATCAGGACGGCTTCCTCGATGTTGTGCGTCACCAGCAACACCGCCTTGGTGGGCATTTGCCGCTCGATCCACAGATCGAGGAAGTCGGTGCGCAGCGTTTCCGCAGTGAGCACGTCAAGCGCGGAAAACGGTTCGTCCATCAGCAGGATGGACGGTGCGATCACCATCGCGCGCGCGAAACCGACGCGCTGCCGCATGCCGCCGGAAAGCTCGCGCGGATAGGCGCGCTCGAAACCGTCCAGCCCTATCATGGCAATCGCCCCGGCCACGCGCGCTTCGATATCCTTGCGCGCCATGCCCTGCGCTTCGAGGCCGACGGCAACGTTTTGTTCGATGGTCAGCCAGGGAAACAGCGCGAAGGTCTGGAACACCATGGCGATACCGGCGGCCGGCCCATGCAATTCCCGGCCCAAATATTCGACCGTGCCCGCCGTCGGCGGCAAAATGCCGTTGGCAATGCGCAGCAAGGTCGATTTTCCGCAGCCCGAACGGCCCAGCAAGCCGACAATTTCGCCTTCGCGCAGTTGCAGATCGATGCCGTTGAGCACCTGCGTGGGCAGTCCGCCGTCGCTGGCATAGCCCATGCCGACCTGGCGCAGACGCAGCAAAGGTGGAGAAGCGTCGTTCATCGTCTCAATCGAGCCGCGTTCTGCGTTCGGCAAAAGCATGGAGGGGCCGCCACAGCGCGCGGTTCATGATCACGACCATGAGCGACATCACGGCCACGCCGAGCGCGATGCGGGCGAAATCCCCGGCTTGCGTCATCCGCGCGATATAGGCGCCCAGGCCGCCGCCATCCAGAGTAGTCGCGCCCCAGCTCACCCATTCGGCAACAATGCTGGCATTCCACGAACCGCCCGAAGCGGTGATGGCGCCGGTGACATAGTAAGGGAAGATTCCGGGCAACATCACCTGGCGCCACCAGCGCCAGCGCCGGATGTGGAATACGGCGGCGGCTTCGCGGAAGTCGCCGGGAAAGGCCGTGGCGCCCGCGATGACGTTGAACAGGATGTACCATTGCGTGCCGAAAATCATCAGCGGGCTGAGCCACCACACCGGCGAAAGCTGATAGCGCACGATCAGCAGCACGAACACGGGATAGAGCAGGTTCACCGGAAAGGCCGCGAGAAACTGGATGAGCGGCTGCACCTTTTCCGCCAGGCGCGGCCGCAAACCGATCAGCACGCCCGCCGGAACCCAGACCAGGCTGGCGACGGTAACCAGCAGTGCGACACGCACCAAGGTCAGCAGCCCGCCCCGCAGTGCTGCTGCCACGTCTTCCAGCCCCAGCTTGCCGGCGACCTTGCCGTAAGCGGCGGCGACAAGCCAGATAAGGGCCGCCAGCGTAGCGAGATAAAACAGCCGGCCACACAATTTTTGGACGGCCGGCTTCGCGGCCAGGCGCGATAGCGTACCGGGCAAGGCCAGGCGGGCGCCGCCTATCGCCTGCGCCCATGCGGCGCCCCGTTCGCCCAGCGCACGTACCGGGCCGGCGCGACGATAAAGCGCATTGAGCCAGCTGCGCGGCGCGGCCTGCGCGGCGGTCTGTTCATAGCGGTATTTGTCGGCCCAAGCCGCCAGCGGGCGGAACAGCAGCTGATCGTAAGCCAGGATGGTCAAGAGCATGGCGCCGATCGCGTAGCCGATGGCATGCAAGTCCCCCAGCCGGGTCGCCTTGGCGGCATAGGAGCCGATGCCGGGCAAGTCGATCCGCAGGGTGCCGACGGCGATGGCTTCGGAGGCGACGACGAAAAACCAGCCGCCCGACATCGACATCATGGCGTTCCACAACAAGCCGGGCACGGCAAAAGGGAATTCCAAGCGCCAGAAGCGCTGCCAGGCGCTCAGGCGAAAGCCTTGGCATACCTCGTCCAGATCGTGCGGCACGGTGCGCAAGGCCTGGTAGAAGCTGAAAGCCATGTTCCACGCCTGGCTGGTGAAGATGGCGAACACCGAAGCCAGCTCCGCGCCCAGGTAGGTATGCGGCGCCAGCGCCACGAAAAATGCTGCGGTGGCCGACAGATAGCCCAGTATCGGCACCGATTGCAGGATATCGAGCAGAGGAATCAGCACCTTTTCGGCATGCCGGCTTTTTGCCGCGGCAGTCGCATAAACCAAGGCGAACAGTAGGGAAGCCGCCATCGCGAGCAGCATGCGTGCAGTACTCCGCAGCGCGTAGAGCGGCAAGGCGCCGGGATCGAGCGACAAGGCCGGCTGGCCGCCGTCAAGCGGCGCCAGCATGTGCCGGATGGCGCAAGCCGCCAGCGCCAGCAGCGCGGCCAGCAAAGCCAACAGCACGGCATCGCGCCAGCCGGCGCGGCATGAGGGTGCCGTCGCCGGCGTCATGGGCCGGGCTCAATCATCGGCGTGCGCCTTGCCGTCGTCGGCTTTTTCCGCCACCACGCAATCGGTGGTCAGCACCAGTCCCGCGATCGAAGCCGAATTGATCAGGGCCAGGCGGGTTACGCGCGTGGGGTCGATCACGCCCAGTTGCATCAGGTCGCCGTACCTGTCTTCTGCGGCGTCGTAGCCGAAGGCTGCAGCACCGGCAAGCACGCGCTCGACCACGATGTCGGGCTGGCCGCCGGCGTTGCGCACGATCTGGCGCAAGGGCTCTTCCAGCGCGCGGCGCACGATGCGCGCCCCGGATTGTTCGCTGACGCCTTTCAATTGCAGGCCGTCGATAGCGTCACGCGCGCGCAGCAGGGCCACGCCCCCGCCGGGGCCGACTCCTTCGGCCACGGCGGCACGCGTCGCATGCAGGGCATCCTCGACGCGCGACTTCTTTTCCTGCATTTCGAGTTCGGTGGAAGCGCCGACCTTGACCAGGGCCACGCCGTTTTTCAGCTTGGCCGCGCGCTCCTCCAATTGCCTGCGCTCGTAGTCGCCGTCGGCACGCGCGGCCGCCGCCTCGATCTGCGCGATGCGCGCCTTGACTGCATCCGCGGCGCCGCCGCCTTCCATCAAGGTGGTCGTCTCCTTGTCGATCTCGATACGTTTGGCCTTGCCGAACTGCTCGGGCTTGAATTTGTCCAGGCTGAGGCCGCGTTCGGGGGAGATCACGGCCGCGCCCGCCACGATGGCCAGATCCTCCAGCATGGCGGCGCGATTTTCGCCGAATCCGGGCGACTTCACCGCGCAAGCCTTGAGCGCGCCGCGCAACACGTTGACCACCAGCGTCGCCAAGGCTTCGCCGGTGACGTCCTCGGCGACGATGAGCAAGGGCGCGCCGGACTTGACCGCATGCTCCAGCGCCGGCAGCAAGGGTCCCAACCCCGAGATCGACTCCTTGGATATCAACACCAGCGCGTTTTCCAGCACCACGCGGCCTTTTTCGGCATCGCTGATGAAATAAGGGGAGAGATACCCGCGTTCGATCTGCAAGCCCTCGACCACGGTCAATTCATTGTTCATGCCTCGGCCGCTCTCCACCTTGATCACGCCGTCGCGGCCTATCCTCTCCATCGCCTCGGCAATCATGTCGCCGATGGCCTTGTCGCCGTTGGCGGAAATCGTCCCGATCTGTGCGATTTCCCGGCTCGCCCCGACCTTGGCCGAATTGCCCGCCAGCCGCGCCGCGACCGCTTCCACCGCCGCATCGATGCCTCGCTTCAATCCCATCGGGTCATGCCCGGCTGCGACGTACTTCAAGCCTTCGCGCACGATGGCTTGCGCCAGCACCGTGGCGGTGGTGGTGCCGTCGCCGGCCATTTCCGAAGTCTTGGAAGCAACTTCGCGCACCATCTGCGCACCGAGATTCTCGAAGTGGTCCGGCAATTCGATCGCACGCGCAACGATCACACCGGAATTGATCAAGGTGGGCATGCCGCCGGCGCGCTCCAGCACGACGGTCCTGCCTTTCGGCCCCAAGGTGACTTTCACCGCATCGGCCAGCATATTGAGGCCGGCGCATATCCCGGCGCGCGCCTCATCCTGAAATTTGATCGCTTTCGCCGTCATCTTGCTTCCTTTCCCGATTCCGTAAGCCAATACATAGTGACAGCGTACAAGTTAGAACGACATGTGCAGCCCCTTGTTGATCTATGTCAAGCCGCCATGCGCGGAGCGCCACGGCGGCGGCGGTGTCCAACCCATTGCCGAACCGGCTTCGACTTGATTCACATCAAATCGCCAATTACCGGATTCATTACATTCAAATGGACATACCGGCGCCATTCCGGAATCCGGCTCGCGCAATATGCGTCCCGGAAAGACGAAGATGGCGGGGATTCGACCATTGTTTGCGAAAGGCAAGACGAATGAGCTCACACCATGCGATTGCAACCCTTGCGACGGCTTTGCTGTTGGGCGCATGCGCCAGCACGCCGACCGGGCCGAACATTGCCGTGATGCCTGGCGCGGGCAAGAGTTTCGAACAATTCAATGTGGACGATGCGGTATGCCGGCAATACGCGGCCGGGCGGCTCGGCGGCGCCGTGCAATCCGCCAACGACAAGGCCGTGCAAAATGCGGCGATCGGCACCGCAATCGGCGCGCTGGCGGGAGCGGCTATCGGCGGCGATCGTCAGGGCGCGGCAGTTGGCGCCGGCACGGGGCTGATCGTCGGCAGCGCCGGCGGCGTCACCGCTTCGCAATATGGATCGTATGGCGCGCAGCGCTCCTACGACATCAGCTATGCACAATGCATGTATGCCAGGGGCAACAACGTGCCGGCCATACGCTAGCCGTCGAAGCTGGCGACCGTGAAGTCCGCCGGACAAGTCCCGTTGATCGAGCGCATGCGGCGCCACCTGCTCGAACGCGGTCTGGCGCTGCATGTCGAAGTCGTCGAGACGCACATTTCCTATCTGCTGCTGACCGGCATCTATGCCTACAAGATCAAGAAAGCGGTCAAGCTGGCCTTTCTCGATTTCAGCACGCTGGAACAGCGGCGCCTCGATTGCGAGCGGGAATTGCGCCTGAACCGGCGCTATGCGCCCGATATCTATCTCGATATCGTCGCCATTTGCGAAACGCCCGCCGGCCTCGATCTGGCCGATATCGGCGCTTGCCGTTCGCCGGCATTGGAATACGCGGTGAGGATGCGCGAGTTTCCGCAGGACTGCCTGGCCTCGCGCGTGCTGGAACGCGGCGAGCTGGGCGGCGCCGACGTGGACGCGATGGCGGCCGAACTCGCACGAGTCCACCGCGAATGCGATTCGTCGCCGCCCGACGACAAGCTCGGCAGTGCGGCGAACATCCAAGGCTGGGTGAGCAAGAGCTTCGCCGTCATCCGCCCGCTGTTGCGCGACCAGGCGGACTTGCAGGAGCTGGCCCGGCTCGAACAATGGATGGAGGCGGAATCCCGTTCCAGAAGAGCGCTCATCGAAGCGCGCAAAAAGAGCGGGCAGGTCCGGGAATGCCACGGCGATCTGCACCTGCAAAACATCGTCATGCAAGACGGCAAGCCGCGGCTGTTCGATTGCATCGAGTTCAACGAGGAATTGCGCTGGATCGACGTGGTCAACGACGCCGCCTTTCTGGCGATGGACTTGCACGTGCGCGGCAGGGCCGACTATGCCCATCGCTTCCTCAACGCCTATTTCGACGCAACCGGCGACTATGCCGGCTTGCCCCTGTTGCGCTTTTACATGGCGTACCGCGCGCTGGTGCGCGCCGAAGTGGCGCTGTTGAGCGGGACCGGCGCGGAGCGCTTCCCGGACGAGAGCTATGCGCGTTACCGCGAACATATCGATTTCGCGGTCCAGTGCACGCTTCCGGCTCGTGCGTGGCTGATCCTGATGCACGGCCTTTCCGGCACCGGCAAGACCACGATATCGACGGCATTGCTCGCGGAAACCGGCGCGATCCGCATCCGCTCCGACGTGGAACGCAAGCGCAGCGGCACGTCGGCTGTCTCCTATTCGCCCCAGGCCATCGGCGCCAACTACGAGCATCTGCTGGAATTGGCCGGTTTCGCGATCGACGGCGGATTCGGCGTCATCGTCGATGCGACATTTTTGCGCCGAGCGCAGCGCGATCTGTTTGCGCAGTACGCGCGCCGCCGCGGCATTCCCTACGTTTTTCTCAGCCTGCAAGCCGAGCCTGGCGAATTGGCCCGCCGGCTTGCCTCGCGCCGGCAGCATGGCGCGGATGCGTCGGACGCGGACCAGGCCGTGCTGGAGCGGCAGATTCTGAACCAGGATGCGCTCGGCACGGACGAGACGGCGCACGCGGTCCGCCTCGACGCGATGCGGGAATGGCGGCTGCTGCGAAACCAGGCACTGGACGGCTTGCGCCGGCATCTGCGGACGGGCGGGGCAAGCTGAACATTTTTGATTTGTGTCAAGAATAGGTCGGCCGCCGCCGCCCATAATCGCAGCATGGAAAAAGACTGGATTCGATCGCTGCTTTGGTATTCCCTGCTCCCGCTATTGTTCGTGATGGCGGTGTCGGCCTTCATCGGCAGCAATCGCACCGAAGCGCTGACATACAGCGAATTCAAGACTTTGCTCAAGGCGGGCAAGCTCGACAAGGTGACCGTCCGGGAATGGGAAATCTCGGGCACCATCAAGGATGAGGACCTGGGCAATTTGCTGCCCAAGGAAAAAATTGCCGACATCAAGCGCGTAGGCGGAAGCAATCGCGCTTTCAGCACCGTGCGCATTGCCGATCCCGCCCTGGTGCAGGATCTCGATGCGGCCAAGGTGAACTATGCCGGCGAGCTGGAAAACCACTTGCTGTCCAATCTTGCCTCCTGGATATTGCCGACCCTGATCTTCGTCGTCGTCTGGTTTTACGCGATGCGGCGGTTGGGCGGCGCCTCGTCGTCCGGAAAGGGCTTCGGCATTGGATCGGGCATGCTGGAAATCGGCAAAAGCCGTGCCAAGGTCTACATGGAAACGCTGCCCGGCGTCACGTTCGACGATGTCGCCGGGATCGACGAAGCCAAGGAAGAGCTGATCGAAATCGTGCAATTCCTGAAAGACCCGGACCGCTATCGCCGCCTGGGCGGCAAGATACCGAAGGGCGTCCTGATCGTCGGTGCGCCGGGCACGGGCAAAACCCTACTCGCCAAAGCCGTTGCGGGCGAGGCCAACGTGCCGTTCTTTTCCATCAGCGGATCGGAATTCGTGGAAATGTTCGTCGGCGTGGGCGCCGCGCGCGTGCGCGATCTCTTCATGCAAGCCGAGGAGAAAGCGCCTTGCATCGTCTTCATCGATGAAATCGACGCCCTGGGCAAGGCGCGCAGTGCGTTTTCCCAAGGCGGGCAGGAGGAGCGCGAGCAGACGCTGAACCAATTGCTGGTGCAGATGGATGGGTTCGACACCAACAAGGGCATCATCATCATGGCCGCGACCAACCGGCCTGAAATCCTCGACCCCGCCCTGTTGCGGCCCGGCCGCTTCGATCGCCATATCGCCATCGACCGGCCCGATCTCAACGAAAGGCAAAAGATCCTGGCGGTGCATGCCAGGCACGTCGTGCTCGCGCCGGGGCTGGAGTTAAAGGAGATTGCCGCCAAGACCGCCGGATTCGCCGGCGCCGACCTGGCCAACCTGATCAACGAGGCCGCACTGCTGGCCGCGCGCAAGGACAAGAACTGCGTCGAACTGGCCGACTTCGATGCGGCGCTCGACCGTATCGTCGGCGGCCCGGAAAAGAAGAACCGCGTCATGAACGCGATGGAAAAGGAAACCACGTCCTACCATGAAGCGGGGCATGCGTTGATCGCCGAATTCCGCGCGCACACCGACCGCATCAGCAAGATTTCCATCATTCCGCGCGGCATCGCGACGCTGGGCTATACGCAGCAGACGCCGACCGAAGACCGCTACCTGCTAAAGCGCAGCGAATTGCTGGATCGGTTGGATGTGCTGCTGGGCGGCCGCGCGGCAGAGGAGATCGTGTTCGGCGACGTTTCCACCGGCGCACAAAACGACTTGCAGCGCGCCACCGACATGGCACGTCAGATGATCACCCAATACGGGATGAGCGAATCGCTGGGCTTGCCCACCTATGAGCGCGGCCGGTCGGCGCTGTTCCTCCCTGATCCGGCGCCGCGCGCGCCGCGCGACTATAGCGAAGCCACGGCCCAGGCGATCGATGAGGAATCGAAGAAACTGCTCGCGGAGGCCTATGCCCGTGTGCGGCAAACCCTGACCGAACACCGCAACCTGCTGAACGCGCTGGCTACGCACTTGCTGGAAAAGGAAATCGTCGACCGCGCCGACCTCGATGCCTTGCTTGCCAAACACAAAACCGGCAGCGAGGCACGACCATTGGCCGTGGCGACGAAGTCGTAACATGTAGTCATAGCGTTATACTAGCGGAGGCGCCGATGTGCATGCAGGCAATGGTCCTTGAGCAGGCAGGTTCCGGGTTGAGGCTCAAGACGGTGGCGAAGCCGCGTCCCGGCCCCGGCCAGTTGCTGATCAAGGTTCGCGCCTGCGGCGTTTGCCGCACCGACCTGCACGTCGTCGATGGCGAACTCAAGGAAGCGAAACCGGCCCTCATTCCCGGACACGAGATTGTCGGCATTGTCGAAGAACTTGGCCGGGGCGTCGAAGCATTCCGCCTGGGCCAGCGCGTCGGCGTGCCTTGGCTGGGCCACACCTGCGGCGCCTGCCGCTATTGCCGCTCCGGCCGGGAAAACCTGTGCGACCAGCCGCGCTTCACCGGCTACACGACGGACGGCGGCTACGCGCAATACGCCCTTGCCGACAGCCGGTTCTGCTTTGCCTTGCCCGATCATTTCAGCGACGAGGAAGCGGCACCCTTGCTGTGCGCCGGCCTGATCGGCTACCGCGCGCTGCGCATGGCCGGAGAGGCGGTGAAGGTGGGCATCTATGGATTCGGGGCCGCCGCGCACATCATCGCGCAGGTGGTGCGGCAACAAGGGCGTGAAATTTACGCCTTTACACGGCACGGCGATAGTCAAGCCCAGCGTTTCGCCCGGGAACTCGGCGCCGCCTGGGCCGGCGGCAGCGACGAGGCGCCACCCTGCCCGCTCGATGCCGCGCTGATCTTCGCGCCGGCCGGCGAACTGGTGCCGGCAGCCCTGCGCAATGTGGTCAAGGGCGGCACGGTCGTGTGCGCCGGCATCCACATGAGCGATATTCCGGCTTTTCCCTACGAAATCCTATGGGGCGAACGGAAGATCATATCGGTGGCGAATTTGACGCGCCAGGACGGCATCGATTTCTTCGAGCTGATCGCCTCCATGCGGATTCGCACGCACACCGTGCCTTACGCCCTGGCCGACGCGAACCGGGCGCTGGACGATTTACGCAAGGGCAAGATCAATGGCGCCGCTGTGCTGATGCCGCATTGAGCTACAGCGAATTCACCATTTCCCGGAGGCACCGCCGCCGCCGAATCCGCCGCCGCCCCCGCCGAAACCACCTCCTCCGCCGGAACCGCCGCCGAATCCGCCCCCCATGCCGCCCCTGCCGACGCCAAGCAAGGTAAAGAAGAATGCGACCAATCCGGCGCCGATACCTATCCAGAGTACACCGCTAAACACCCAAAGCAGAATCGCCGCGCCGCAGCCCGTTAACACCGCGCCGGGGAAACGGCCGAGCAAGGCGCGAAACAGCGAGCCCAGCACCGCAACCACCACCAGCAAGACCACGGCAATGCCACGCAGATCGCCGGGACCGACATCCCCTTTTGGTTCCGGAGCCGGCAGCGCCTCGCCGTTTGCGACGGCGATCATTTGATCGACGCCGGCATCGATCCCGCCGAAGAAATCGCCGGCCTGGAATCGCGGCACGACGGTTTCGCTGATGATGCGCTTGCTCACCGCATCGTTGAGTGCGCCTTCCAGGCCGTAGCCGACCTCGATGCGCAAGGCACGGTCGTTCTTGGCCACCAGCAGCAAGGCGCCGTCGTCGACCTTGCTGCGTCCGAGCTTCCAGGTCTCCGCCACACGCAGGCCGTATTGTTCGATCGTCTCGTCGCCGGTGGTCGGCACGATCAGCACTGCGATCTGCGTGCCCTTTTGCCGCTCGAATTGCGCCAGTTTGGCTTCCAGCGCTGCAACCTGCTCCGCACTCAAGGTTGCCGTCTGGTCGGTGACCCGCGCCGTCAAGGATGGAACCGGCACCGCGGCGCGTGCCAGCGTCGCCGACAGCAGCGAAAACAGGAACAGGAGCAGGAACAAGGGCCGCAATGCGGCCTTGAGCGAAGTCATGGCGCCGAACCCGGGGCCGCCGGTTTCGGCGACGTGCCGAAATCGACCTTGGGTGGAACGGCAAGGCTCTTTTCGTCCTCGACCGTGAAGTTCGGTTTGACGCGGAAACCGAACATGCCCGCCACCATATTGGCCGGGAACTTGCGCACGGCAAGGTTATACCCCTGCACCGATTCGATATAGCGTTTGCGTGCGACCGCGATGCGGTTTTCCGTGCCTTCCAGCTGCGCCTGCAAATCGCGGAAATTAGCGTCCGCCTTGAGGTTCGGATACTGCTCGGAAACAACCAGGAGACGCGACAAGGCGCCGCTCAATTCTCCCTGCGCGCGCTGGAACTTGGCGAATGCCTCCGGGTTTTCCAATAGTTCCGGCGTAACCTGGATGCTGCCCACGCGAGAGCGCGCCGCGGTGACCTGCTCCAGCACCGCGCTTTCATGCGCGGCATAGCCTTTTACGGTATTGACCAGGTTGGGTACCAGATCGGCGCGGCGCTGATACTGGTTCAACACCTCGGCCCAGCTTGCCTTGACTTGTTCGTCGGCAACCTGCAAGGAGTTGTAAGTTCCGCCGAACAGCATCAGCAGCAGCACGGCGACGATGGCGATGACGATCCACGGCTTCATTGGCATTCCCTTCCTGGCTTGACGGCATATCGAAATTCCAGCCGCATCGTTCCTATGCTATGGGGAAAATTGCCGGAGAATTTTGATGCAGGTCAAAGGCAAGGCGGGTCGGAACGCCGGCAGTTGCCGGCGCCTGAGTGGGCACACAGGAAGCTGAAGGCGCAAAAAGTCAGGGACTCAAAGCCGTACCATTGACATAAACCTTGCACCCGCTGGTCCGACAGGTGATGTTGCAGTTCGCGCTACCGGCATTGGTCAGCGAAGTCAGGCAGGAAGTCTCCGCCCAGCCCGATATGCGGCGAGCTACCGCAGGTTCTGCAAATAACCCAGATTGGCATTGGCGACTTCGGCACGCAAGGCATTGCCCTTGGGCGTGCTGTATTCCAGATACAGATTATCGTCGGTCGAGAGCGGCACGTTCTTGCCTTGCACCCAGCGCGCCACAACCTCGGGGGGCAGCAGCTCACCTTCCAGCACGGCGTCGATGCCGCCATGGAATAGCGCCACAAACGGTTGCAGGCGCGGCTTGGCGGCCGTGGCGCGCACGCGTTCGCGCTTGACGCCGTCCGGCTCGGCCAACGGTCCGTTGCTGGCGATCAAGGCGCCCTGCCCGCCGATGACGTAGAACCAGACATGGTCGAACGATTGCGCAGCGGAGGCGAAGATGGCTTGCAGGTCTTGCGGCGTGGTGTGGTGGAGCTGCACCCATTGCTGCAGCACGCCGCCCGGGCGCAGGCGCGATGCGGCCAGGGCATAGAATTCGCGGTTGTAGAGCGAGGCGGTGCCGGCGAACCAGATCGAGGAGAGCTGCATGGCGATCAGGTCGTATTTCTCGTTCGTCAGGCCGAGGTAGTTGCGTCCGTCCGTGTAGTACATCGTCACATCGGGCTGGAATGCGACGCCGAAGTTGACGGTGTCGAAATGACGGTTCGACAGGCGCACCAGGTCGCGGCTAAGGTCCACGATGTCGAGATGCTTGAAGCCTGCTTCGTGTATCGTCATCGACGTGATGCCGGCGCCGTAGCCGATCACGAGCGCGTTGTCGAAATGCGAGACGTGCATCAGCGGCGACAGGCCGAGGCCCACTTGCGCTTCCATTTCGCCGCCTTGCGCCATGACGTTGTTGCCTTCGAACTTGCCGTTGGTGGTGAGGGTCTTGTGCGGTATCGCCTCGCCGGGGAAACGCTGGCCGAAGATCGCGGTCAGGCCGCCGTCGGCGCTTTCGGCGGAATCGATCACGCTGCCGCCGGCATAATAGGGAATGCTGAAATAGACGTTCACCCCCGAGGCGACGCGGCTCCAGTCGAGCCGCTTGGGCGCGGCGATAAACAAAAGCGCAATCGCGGCCAGCGCGCCGACGAGGCGCCAATCCGCCCGCGGCGCCATGGTAAAGGCCAAGACGAGAGCAAGTGCGAGCATGCCGGCGGCCAATGCAGCCGCCACCAGTGTAATGCCGAGGCCGCCGATGGCGGGCAGCAGCACGAAACCGGCAACCAGCACGCCGGCGATATTGCCCACGGTGTTCAAGGCGCCGGGAACGCCGATGCGGTCGTGCCGGCCTTGCGCCGCCAGGCTCATGGTCAGCGGATAGAGCGCACCGATGGCGAAGGCCGGCGGCACCAGGATGAAAAACGCAGGCAGCACGCGCAAGGCTTCGCGCAGGGCGAACGAATGCGGCACCTCGTGCGCGGCAAGCCAAAAGAAATAACTGGAAGCGGCCTGCCATAGAAAGGTCGAAACCAGGATGCAGGCGGAGAGCAGGAAGGTGGCGCGGGCCAGGTGCATGGCCGGCTCGGCTCCCGCGACACGGGTTGCGCAGCTGCCGCCAAGGCCCAGGCCGAGCAGGAAGCAAGCGACCATCAGGGCAAAGGCATAGACGCTGTTGCCGATCACCACGGCCAGCAGATGCATGGTCGAGACTTCGAGCAGCATGGTGATCGCGCCGGTGACGAACAGGAACAGCAGCGCCAGGCGCCGTCCCCGGCCCGACGGGCCGGATTGGTTCGCGGCGTCGTCCGTAGCGGCCGGCGGCGCCTCACCCAGCCGGCGCGCGATGGCGATCGCCGCTGCCGCCACCAGCAGGTCGATCAGGCAGGATACGCCCAGCGTGCCGCGCATGCCGAGCGCGGGTATCAGCCAATAGCCGGCGCACAAGGCACCCACGGCCGCACCTAGCGTATTGGCGGCATACAGGCCGGACAGCGCCGCGAAACATTCCTGCAGGCCCGCCACCGCACGCACCAGGAGCGGCAAGGTCAACCCCATCAACACGGTAGGCAGGCAGAGTACGGCGGCACCGAGCAAGACCTGGTCCAGCACCAGTTGCCCGGCATCGGGGCGCACGCCTTGCGCCAGTTCGACGTAGAAGCCGTGGGCGAGCGAGAAGATATCGGGCGTCACCCAGCAATAGAGGGCGATCACGGCTTCGGCGCCCGCATACCAGAAGAGCGGCCGGCGCACGCGGCGCGCCAGCATGGCGCCGAGCGCGGAACCGAGCGCCATACCGGCCATGTAGATCGCCAGCACCGTATAGGCGGCGCTCGATTGGCTGCCGAATACAAGCGCGAGCTTCTTGGCGAAATAGGTCTGGTACGACAGCGCGGCGAAGCCGGAACACAGAAAAACCAGGGTCAGCGATAAGGAGAGTGCGGATCGGGGCGCGGCGCTTCTGGTCATGGCGTGTCGATGAACGCGGTGAACGTGGTAAAAGTGGCTTAAGCGAAACCGAACATGAAGCGCACCTCGCCATGCTCCTCGCCGAGCCGGCGCAGCAGGTCGAGGAACCAGGCGAAGTCCTTGCCGAAGTCGTATTCCGCATCCACCACGACGAAGGCCGTCGCCGTATCGATCTCGTCCGGCGCAGCGTAGCCCCGGCCGGCGTAGGATGGATGGCGCTTCCAGCCGCGCGGCACGGGCTCGCCCGCGCCCGGCATGCCGCGCTTGTCCCAGCGGCGATATTCTTCGATGGGCACGGCCACGGAACGCATTACCCTCGGCGGCTCGGCCTTGAGGATTTCGTAAGCCAGGTAATACGAAAAATCGGCATGCCCCATCAGCACGCGCATGTCGCGCTTCTGGAAATAGCCGCGCTTTTCCTCAGCCAGGACCTTGAGGTCCTTGATCGGGTGGAACACCTTGTCGACGATGACGAAGTCGTCCGGGAAGCCGCGCGGCTTGGCCAGCGGTTCGATGACATAGGAGTTCTTGCCGTCGCCGCCGCCCAGGGCCAGCCAGGAGAACAAGGCCCGGTCGCGCCCGGCATGGAAGCCGTTGTATTCGCAAGGAATGTCTTCCCAGCCGTTTGCCTGCCTGCTCTGGAACATGAAGTAGATGTCGATGCTCATGCCTTGCCATCCCCGTTCAATACGGCGCCACGCTTCCACCCGGCCCATCGGCGCTTCCGATCAAGTCCCCGATGCCGTCGAGCGTCATGCGCTACAGCTTGTTGTACTCCGCCACCTTCTCTTCGTGGCCGCATGCCTGGCAATGGCCGAAGGCATGGAATTCGATGAACATGTTTTCCGCCTTGTCGGCGAATTCCTCCGGCTCTTCCTCGATCATCTCGATGATGTCGTCCCAGTGGAACAGGCAAACCTTGACGGCAAGATCGGTGCCATGGCACTTGGCGCAGGCATAGACACTCTTTTCGCCCTCGCCGGTGATGTGGCTGGGCGAATCGCAGATGTAGGCGTGATAGCCGTGCCGGTTGGTATCCATCACCTCGTGCACCGTGCCGCACTTGGCGCAGCGGAAAGCGAACGGGCTCAGGTATTCCGGGCCGTCGTAATGCGGGTTGAACTTGCCGACCGGATAGCCGAGGAATTGGCCATGGTCGCCGCCGCAAGGGCAGGCCAGCTTCCATACCGTCAGATTCTTGCCCGCCCACTGCGCCGGCGGTTCGTCCCGCAGCGGTTTCATGCTCGCAAAGCATGCCGGCGGCGTGACCTTGAGCCTGGCGCGAATCGCTTCTTCATTTAATTCCACGTTTATTTCCCCATGATCTGGTTGGCCGGGCGCAGCCTTGCATTGTTGCATGAAAAGGGGACGAGGCCCAATGCTTCGGTCAAAGCAAAAAGGCTATGGTGTTGCTCACTGACGATGTTAGTTCGGCACAAGCTGCGGTCGCCGCAACCTGCCTAACTGGCATGACAATAACATGATAATATTATTTTCATCATAGGATCATAAGATTCCAACAACCTGCTTTGTAAGTTCGCATACCATGCCTGCTTCGAAGTCTTGCCTCAGCCCGGTTCAGCGCCTCCGCGAGCGGGGCCGCATGCTTCCGGATTCGCGGGGCCGGGGGCATGCGCGATGATCAACCTGCTCGAAGCCAGGCACGCCGGCCTGTTCACGCGCGCAAGCGTCCTGCCCAATATCGTGGCCGGCATCATCGTGGGCGTGGTGGCGCTGCCGCTGGCCATGGCTTTCGCGATTGCCAGCGGGGTGCGGCCCGAACAGGGCTTGTATACGGCCATCGTGGCCGGCTTCCTGGTTGCGGCATTGGGCGGCAGCCGCGTGCAGATCGCCGGCCCGACGGGCGCTTTCATCGCCATCCTCTCCGGCATCACGGCAAAGTACGGCGTGGACGGTTTGCAGATCGCCACCCTGATGGCCGGGGCCATACTGCTGGTGATGGGCCTGGCGAAGCTGGGCAGCGTTATCAAGTTCATTCCTGCTCCGGTGATCGCCGGCTTCACGGCGGGCATAGGCGTCATCATCTGGGTCGGGCAATGGCAGTATTTCTTCGGCCTGCAAGGGGTGACGGGCGCGCACTTCCACGACAAGCTCTGGCATGCCCTGCAAGCCCTGCCGCACCTGCATCCTGCCACCACGGCATTCGGCCTGGGCAGCCTGCTGCTGGTGCTGTTCTCGACCCGCCTGCCCTTCCTGCGGCGCGTGCCCGGCCCGCTGACTGCGATGGTGTGCGCCACGGCCGCGCAAACATTCTGGCATGTCGACGGCGTGGCCACCATAGGCAGTGCGTTCGGCGGCATTCCGCAGCAACTGCCCTCGTTCGCCCTGCCCTCGATCAGTGCCGCGCGGCTGGTGGAACTGGTAGGGCCGGCTTTCACGATCGCCATGCTGGGCGCCATCGAATCGCTGCTGTCGGCGGTGGTGGCCGACGGCATGGCCGGCACGCGCCATGATTCGAACCAGGAGTTGGTGGGCCAGGGCATCGCGAACCTTGCCGCGCCGCTGTTCGGCGGTTTCGCCGCCACGGGCGCCATCGCACGCACCGCCACCAGCATCCGCAACGGCGGCAGCAGCCCGCTGGCGGGCGTCACGCATTCCATCACCCTGGTGCTGGTCATCGTGCTGCTGGCGCCGCTGGCGCGGAATGTGCCGCTGGCCGCGCTGGCCGCCATCCTGTTCGTGGTGTCCTACAACATGAGCGAGTTGCCGCACGTGCTGCGCATGCTGCGCCGGGCGCCGCGGGCCGACGTAGCGATCCTGGCGATCACGTTCCTGCTGACGGTATTCGTCGACCTGGTGGTCGCCGTCAACATCGGCGTCATCCTCGCCATGCTGCAGTTCATGCGGCGCATGGCCGCCTCGGTGGAAGTGCAGCGCATAGAAGGCGGGGAGCTGGGCGGCGAGGCCGGCCACGAGCTCGGCGCCGAACTGCAGCGCCAGGGCTGGAAGGACCGCACCCTGCCGCCGGGCGTGCTGGTCTACGCGATCGACGGCCCGTTCTTTTTCGGCGCGGTCGAAACCTTCGAAAGCGCGCTGGCGAAATCGCACACCGATCCCGGCGCGCTGGTGCTGCGCCTGAAGCGCGTGCCCTTCGTCGACATGACGGCGCTCCTGACCCTGGAAGAAGTGATCGAATCGCTACACAAGCGCAACGTGCGCGTCATCCTGTGCGAAGCCAACCCGCGGGTCAAGGGCAAGCTCGACAAGGCGGGCCTGACCGGCCTCCTCGGCCCGGGCAACTACGCCGATACGCTGGTGCTGGCACTCTCGTCCTGCCGCACCGCCGCGCATAGCGCACCCGAGGGCGGCGCGGACAGGCGCGGCAAGCGGCGGCATCGGGCGGCCAAGTCGCAGTTTCTTGAGACCAGCCGCAAGTATCTGCTTGGGGACAAGGAGCAATAAACGCCGTACTTGTTTCGCCGCGCCGTCACCGCGCTCGACAAGCGGAATTTCAGGCGGCACTCCCCCGCACAATCAATTCCGTTTCCAGGACATGCGCCTTGTTCTGCCCGCCCCCGATGAGGTCAAGCAGGGCATCGACCAGCGCGGCACCGGCCTTGTCGATGGGCTGCCGGATGGTTGTCAGGGGCGGATTGAACTGCGAGGCCAGAATCGTATCGTCGTAGCCGACGACCGAAACCTGCGCCGGGACCTCGATGGCATAGCCGCGCAGCGTGTTGATTGCGGCCATCGCCAGCATGTCGCTGCAGGCGAAGATCGCGTCGAACCGCACTTTGCCATCCACCAGTTCGCGCGTCGCCCGCGCGCCGTCGTCCGCAACGAAAGGCGTGTGCCGCGTCAGCTCGGAGCGGTATTTGACGCCAAATTCCTCCAATGCCGCCCGATATCCCTCGTGCCGCTGGGCGACCTCGGCCAAGGCAACGTCGCCCAGGAAGGCGATCTTTCTTTTCCCGAGTTCGAGCAGGTGCTTCGTCGCCAGGTAGCCGCCCTTGACGTTGTCGCCCCCCACCGTGGTGTAGAGCTGCCGCTCGAATTGCGCGCCCCACACCACGATAGGCAAGCCCCGTATCGCCAATTCGTTGAGCTGGTCATGATGGCGCCACTGCCCGATCAGGATGACGCCGACGGCACGCCCGGTTTCATACGGCTCGGTGCTCTTGTCGAGCCGTTCGCAATCGACCCTGGTCAGCAGCATGTCGTAGCCGCGTTCCGTCAGCGCATCGGCAATGCTACCCAGGATACCGAGAAAAAACGGGTCGGTCAGATGCTGCCTGCTCGGCGTGTCGTAGGGCACGACGACCGCGATTGTCCGGTTCTGTCCGAGGCGCAAATTCTTCGCGCCCACATTGATGCTGTAGTTGAGCGACTTCGCCAGGTCTCCGATCCTGGCCTTGGTTTCGTCGCTGATCAACGGGCTGTCGCTCAGCGCCCTCGATACCGTTGCCGTTGACACCCCGGCCAGACGCGCGATATCCGCCATCTGCAATCGTCGCGCACTCGCCTTGTCGCTTGAGTCTGTCGTATTTTTCTTTGCCACGTAACTTCCTATTCCTGCATATTGGTCGCGGGTTCGCCCATAGCATACCGCAACGGCTTTTGAGCGGACCAGTCTGCCGATCCGAGGCTGTTCGATATTCCGCCGATCGCCCAGTTTAATGCAATCGGTTGCAGAATTACCCGCCGCACGCGGAGAACCACATCCGAAAAATCCCCCGTTCGACAAAGTGCTTTGGATTTTTGCCAATTTCGGAGTAAAACAAGGAATTCCCGGTGAATGATGCAATGCGCAATCGAAATATCGAAAAAATTAATGCAATCGATTGCATTAGATGGCGTTCAGCGCTATATTCCCCAAAACCGCAGTCACGGCGGCCATTTGCCGCGACTGATAACCAACACGATACGAACCGATGACAAGACGTCTCCCGATGCCGAACCTGGATGGCATTTACCAGCGCGCATTCCCGCATTTGCCGCAATCCTCCAGGCAGACAATCGAAACACGGCTGCACGCCCAGGCCCCCTTGCTGCAAGACCGGCTGGCAAGGCTGTATGGCGGACGCGCCGGGTTCCAGACTTGGCTGCTCCGCCTGCTGGCGGACTTGGGAAGCATCCATGCCGCGCGACCGCAGGCTCTGCTGCGGCTCGATCGTGCGCGCGAAGGTGACCCGGACTGGTTCACCAGATCGGAGATGCTGGGGTATTGCACCTATGTCGATCGTTTCGCCGGCACGCTGGAAGGCGTCGCGAAGCGCGTGGGCCATTTGCGGGAACTCGGCGTCACCTATCTCCATCTCCTTCCCTTCCTGAAATCGCGCTCCGGCGACAATGACGGCGGCTTCGCGGTTTCCAGCTATGAAGAGGTCGAACCGCGGCTGGGGCATATGGATGATCTTGAGCGTCTGGCCGACACGTTGCGGCAATCCGGCATCAGCCTCTGTGCCGACCTGGTGTTGAACCACGTCGCCGACGACCACGCCTGGGCCAGAAGCGCCCGCGAAGGCGACGCTGGATTCCGCGATTTCTTTTACGTCTATCCGGACCGGACGGTTCCCGACCGCCTGGAGCGCACCCTGGCGCAAATTTTTCCGCAAGCGGCCCCCGGCAACTTCACCTGGTGCGAAAAGATGGGCGGCTGGGTCTGGACCACCTTCTACCCCTTTCAGTGGGACCTCAATTACACCAATCCCGAAGTGTTTTCCGAGATGGCGCGGACGCTGCTGCGCCTGGCAAACCGGGGAGTCGAAATTTTCCGCCTCGATTCGACGGCATTTTTGTGGAAGCGCGAGGGCACCAACGGGATGAACCAGCCGGAAGCGCACTGGATTCTTCAGGCGCTACGGGCCTTGGTCGACATCTTCGCCCCGGGCGTATTGCTGAAGGCCGAAGCGATCGTACCGACGGCGGCATTGCGCCCCTACCTCAACGGCCTCGACGACGACCCGGCGCAAGCCAGGGAATGCCATCTCGCCTACCACAGCAGCCTGATGGCTTCGTCGTGGGTGGCGCTCGCGCGCCAGGACACCTCACTGATCCGCGAAGTCGTCAAGGAAACCCCGAATCTGGATCGCCCGGCAAGCTGGATATCCTACGTGCGCTGCCACGACGATATCGGCTGGTCCGTACTGCGGCAGGAATTGGCGGCCCTGGGCCAGGACGACAGAATTCTGGCTGAAACCGCGGCCTATCTGGAAGGAAAAACACCCGGCAGCTTTGCTTCGGGCGTGGCGTTCCAGACCGGCGGCGAAGTTTCCGTCCATGGTACCAACGGCATGACGGCTTCCCTGGTCGGCCTCGATACGGCGGTATTGCCCGACGAATGCGAACTGGCGTGCCGGCGGCTGGTTTTGATGTACTCCGTCGCATTCTGCTTCGGCGCCATTCCCTTGATTTACATGGGCGACGAGATCGGCCAGGCCAACGACAGCCCCGAAAATTGGAAGCAGGCGGGAAACCTCGGCGGCAAATACGATTCCCGCTGGGTACAACGTCCGCATCTTGCGGAAAAGAGTTTCGCCTCCCGGCACGACGGCGCCACGCTGCCGGGCAAGGTGTTTTCCCGCCTGACCCGCCTTGCCAGGCTCAGAAAGGAACGGCCGGAACTGGCGTCGAACCGGACAAGGGAACTGATCGAAACCTCCGACCTCTCCCTCCTGGTCTTGAAACGGGGCGAGACGTTCTGGTTGGTGGCAAACTTTTCCGACGAACCCAAACTGGTGCCGCGCTGGCAATTCGGCATTGCCGCGAACGACACCGTGGTGGACTTGCTGGCCGAGGAAAGCATAGGCAAGGACGTGGCGCTGACCGGATGGCAGGCGCGCTGGTTGAGCTGTGGCGCAAAAGGTATCTGACATGAGCATGCATGACCTATCGAACAAGCGCGTCGTCATATTCGGCGAAATGCTGGTTGACGTGTTTGGAGACAGCGTGGTTCCGGGCGGCGCCCCATTCAACGTGGCCCGGCATCTTGCGGCCTTCGGCATCGATGTTCGCCTCATTTCCCGCATCGGTGCGGACGCCCACGGCGACACGCTGAAACGGGAGCTGGAGCGCTTCGGCCTAGGCGCCGCCGGTGTGCAATGCGATGCCTCGCTCCCGACCGGCGTCGTCAAGGTATGGCAAGACAAGGAAGATACAATCGGCCATCGCTTCGAAATCCTGCGCAACCAGGCATACGACGCGATCGACGGCATGGAAGCCTCTGCCCTGCTGAAGACGGTACATGCGGACCTGGTTTACCACGGCAGCCTCGCACAGCGTGCGGCGCCATCGCGCGCCGCCTTGGCCGCAACGCTGTCGGCGGTCAAACAAGGCAATCCGTCCGCCGTCCATTTTGTGGACCTCAATCTCCGGCAAGACGGTGGCGCGACAGAAGACTGGCGCAAACTGGCACGCGGCGCAACCGCGCTCAAAGTCAGCGAAGAGGAACTGTTCGTCATTTGCGCATCCCTGGGTGCCGATTCAGCAGGCGCGGCCGGCGCTCCCATCCAGGAACTCGGCCGCATGGCGGGCGCGGTGCTCCATGCGGCGCCGGCCTTGCAGCTGCTGGTCGTCACCTTGGGCAGCCGTGGCTGCCTGGCCTGCCCGCGCCAGGGCAAGGCCATTTACGCGGAAACACGCGGCGACATCGAGGTGGCAGATACGGTAGGTGCCGGCGACGCATTTTCGAGCATCATGATCCTCGGCATGCTTGCGCTCTGGCCCCTTGCGCAAACTGTCGAACGCGCCAACGCGTTTGCCGCCGCCATTTGCGGCATCAGGGGAAGCGTGCCGCAGGATCTGAGGTTTTACCGGCAGTGGGTCGAGGCGTGGGGACTCGATGCCCCCGGCACCATGGACGCAGGCGGCGCAAACCGCACGATCGGCGGATAGGAAGACACCATGAATCGATACAGCCCGAAGCTGACCCTCATGCAGATCATCAACATGAATATCGGCTTCTTCGGCATCCAGTTCAGCTTTGGTCTGCAACAGAGCAACATGAGCCCGATCTACAAGTTCCTGGGAGCCGATGAAGCGACCTTGCCGCTGCTATGGCTCGCGGGGCCGGTGACCGGCTTGATCGTCCAGCCCATCATCGGCTCGATGAGCGACAGGACGGTCACCCGGCTGGGAAGGCGGACGCCGTATTTCCTCGTCGGCGCCATTCTCTGCAGCCTCGGCCTCCTGGCCATGCCCTTCAGTTCCTCGCTCTGGATGGCTGCCGGCATTCTCTGGATACTGGATGCAGCCAACAATGTGACCATGGAGCCATACCGCGCCTTCGTCGGCGACAAGCTCGACTCATCGCAACATTCGACGGGATTCCTGATCCAGAGCGCCTTCACGGGCTTCGGACAGGCATTGGCCTATCTGACGCCCTCGATCCTGGTTGCCGCCGGGATGGACAGCGGCGCCGTCACAGCGTCGAATATTCCGCACATCACGGTGGCGACATTCCTGATCGGTGCCGTGTTTTCTACCGCAACGATCCTTTGGACAGTGAAGACCACGCCCGAGGCGGCGGGAGCGGAGCCCGGCCAGCGGACGGGCCGCGCGACATTGCTCGACTTCCGGGCAACGGCCGGAGAAATACTGGCCGCATTCAAAGAGATGCCGCTGACGATGCGCCAGCTCGCCCTCGTCAAGCTCTTCCAGTGGTATGCGATGTTCTGCTACTGGCAATACATCGTCCTGTCGCTCTCCACCACCTTGTTCGGCACCACGGACGAACACTCCGCGGCATTCCGCGCGGCGGGCCTGTTGAATGGGAAGATCGGCGCCTTCTACAACTTCGTCGCGTTCCTGGCCGCGCTCGCCATGCTGCCGCTGGCGAAGCGATACGGCGCGAAACTGCTGCATTGTGCGAGCCTGTTCATGGCGGGCTGCGCCATGTTCGCGATTCCCATGATCCACTCGCCCGCGCTGCTCCTGTTGCCGATGGTAGCCATAGGCATTGCCTGGGCAAGCATGATGGGCAATCCCTACGTGCTGCTTGCCGGGTGCATTCCCGCCGAGCGCGTCGGCGTGTACATGGGGATATTCAACATGTTCATCGTGATTCCCATGATGATCGAAATTTTTACGCTGCCGCTGATCTACCGGAGCTGGTTGGCCGGTAATCCCGAGAACGTCATCCGCCTGGCCGGCGCGCTGCTGATTTGCGGAGCGGCGGCGGTACTCCTCGTGCGAACCGCGAAGGCGAATACGGCTGCGGTCGATGCAGGATATGAATTGCCTTGAATGATTTGCCCCTTCACGACATGAGCCCCCGACCATGACAAACCGATCCACTTACCCGCGCCTGCTGGGCGACATCGGGGGCACGAACGCCAGATTCGTCCTGGAGACCGGCCCGCGCCGATTCGAATTCGTGCAGGTTTTGGCCTGTGCCGAATATCGCTCCCTGGATTCGGCGCTCGCCGTTTACCTTGAATATGCGCAGGCCCAATGCCGCTGCCCGGTCCGGCACGCCGCCCTGGCCATTGCCAATCCCGTCGATGGCGACAGCGTGAAGATGACGAACCATCACTGGCACTTCTCGATTTCGGCATTGCGCGAACGGTTCGCTTTCGACACGCTCGAAGTCGTCAACGATTTCAAGGCACTTGCCATGGCGCTCCCCTTGCTGCCGCGCGAAAAAACCGTCAAGGTCGGGGCCGGCAAGGCCCGCAAGGAAAGCGTGATCGGCCTGGTCGGCGCCGGCACCGGACTGGGCGTATCGGCCTTGATCCCCGTCGACGGGAAATACGTCGCGATGGATAGCGAGGGAGGCCACGTGACGTTCTCGCCTTCCACCGACACGGAGATGGCGATCCTGCACATCGCCCGCCGCGACTATCCGCACGT
Organism: Burkholderiaceae bacterium; assembly: GCA_036384915.1. GTDB lineage: Bacteria > Pseudomonadota > Gammaproteobacteria > Burkholderiales > Burkholderiaceae_D > PKWO01. The sequence continues at coordinate 48,264 of DASVLJ010000015.1, read as the reverse complement.
ATCGGCCGAACGGTTGATGTCGGGCGTCGGACTTCACATCGTCTATCGCGCCCTGGCCGAACTGGAGAATTGCACGCCCGACGATATCGACGTGCCGCAAATCATCAAGCGCGGCCTGGCGAAGAGTTGCGCGATCTGCGACAAAACCATCGATGCGTTCTGCGACATGCTGGGGACGCTGGCCGGCAATATCGGCGTGACGTTCGGCGCCAAGGGCGGAATCTATATCGGCGGAGGAATCGTGCCGCGCCTCGGCACACGGTTTGCCGACTCCGGCTTTCGCGCGCGTTTCGAAAGCAAGGGGCGCTTCTCAAGCTACCTCGCTGAAATTCCGACCTATGTGATCGTGGACGATTTCCCGGCCTTTTTAGGCATTTCCGCAATTCTGGATCAGTCGAGCCGGGCGTATACATAACCTGACGCCGATATCTCGCGCCAAGTTGCCTCGCCCGATAGTGCAAACGTTTGCATAAAATGGCATTCATTCGATGTCACAGACCTGCCACGACCGCATAAAAATACTTCCGGGATCAAACCGGCTTCGGCTCGCCTTGAAAAGGCAGACCTTTCTTCTTATGGAAAATTCCCGATTCGATGCGAGAATCCGACGCCCGCATTGCCGCTGCGATCAATTCGCAACACTCTCCTCAAATCTTGCAACGCGCGATTGCAATCGATTGCATTGAGGCTCATAATGCACTGGCTGACGCAATCGTTTGATGCGAAGTCCGGACCTTGGCATCGGCGTTGCTGGCAGCCTGTCGGACTTAAGGAATCGAAGCGAAAACATGGCTGGGCGAGCACAGATTTTGCCGATCTTTTTGTATCAATAGCGGGACTATTGACCAAAAATCGGGGAAATATGGGCCGGCCAGGCATTTTTGCAGCCGATTCCCCTTAAGTCCGACAGGCTGCCAGCGCCAGTGAAGTACCCAGGAGACACCAAATAAACTACGATGAGGCAATAATGATCACAACTACGTTCAAGTTGGGGCGCATGGCGGGGGCGGTTTCGATGGCCCTGTTTCTCATGCAATCCTCACACGCGCAACAGGCGACGGACACGTCTTCGCCTCCGGACACCAGCAACAAGCTCGATCTCAACCAGATCGTCGTGACGGGCACGGCCATCGGCATCCCGAAAATGAAGTCGAGCAGTTCGCTTTCCACGCTTGACGCCGACCAGATCGAAATGAGCGCGCCCAGCAGCGCCGCCGACCTTCTGCGCAGTATCCCGGGCGTGCACTCCGAAGCATCGGGCGGCGAAGGCAATGCGAACGTGACGGCGCGCGGCATTCCGATCTCGGCCGGCGGTTCGCGTTACATCGGCTTCCAGGAAGACGGCGTTCCGGTCCTGCTCAATGGCGACTACGCCTTCGTGACGCCGGACATGTTCCTCAAAGTGGACAACACGATAGACCACGTCGAAGCGGTGCGCGGCGGCACCGGCGCCGTTCTCGGCTCGAACACCCCGGGCGGCATCATCAATTTCATCACCAAGACAGGGCTCGAGGAAGGCGGCAGCATCGGCATCAGCAGAGGCCTGGGCTTCGACCAGAGCCGCGTCGATTTCGAATACGGCGGGAAGATTTCCGACTCGACGCGCTACTACGTCGGCGGCTTCTACCGGCAAGGGGAAGGCGTGCGCGATTCGAACGGTCTCACGCTCGAGCAAGGCGGCGAAATCAAGGGCAACATCACGCATGAGCTGGGCGGCGGCAGCTTTATCCGCCTGACGTTCAAGCATCTCGACGACCAGACGCCGATCGACATGCCGGTCGCATTCACGCTCAGCAATGCCAATCCGACCAAGGCCAATCCCGCGACGGTCGGAAGCTACCCGGGCATCGATCCCCTGACTTACAGCTACTATTCGAATTACTGGCCCAGCGTCACCATGCGCGGCGCCAACAACCAGCTTGCCACGAACAACATCAACAGCGGCCTGACGGTGGTGGAAAACAATCTCGGCCTGGTCGGCTCGTTCAACATGGGCGACGGCTGGAAGCTCGACGATACCTTGCGCCACTCGGACAAGAGCGGCGGATTCTATGCGCCGTATCCGACGGCCAACCCCTTCACGGCCAATGCCGGCACCGTCTATGCGGCCGGGCCGAACGCGGGCAAGGCCTACGCCGGGCTGGTCACGGAATTGTCCGCGTTCGATACCAGCTTCGACAATTTGAACAGCACCTACAATGGCATGAAGCTATCGAAGGTCTTCGATTCCGCCAGCGTCGGCAAGTTGACGGCGCTGTTCGGGTGGGACCTGAACCTGCAGAACATCGGCGTGACGCAGAATCTGCCGCATTATCTGTTCACCTCCGGCAGCAACCCCGTCCCGCTCTCCGGCACGAACGCAAGCGGCGTGGCCACCGACTCCACGGGTCTCTTGCCCGACAAGGACAACTGGAGCGAACAGACGCGCTCGGTCAAGTATTCGATGAGCTCGCCCTATGTCAGCCTGGGCTACGAGCTTGGCAAGCTCAATCTCGACGGCGGCATCCGGGACGACCGGGAGCGCGTAACCGGCTGCCAGTCGAACACGCTGCCGTCCGGCACCTACCTGCCCGGCGTGTTCCCGACCCTGTGCCAGCAACCCGTCGACTACACCCTGTCGCACACTTCGTATTCCCTGGGCGCCGACTACCGGATCGACAGGAACCTCGCCGTGTTCACGCACTATAGCAGCGGCGCCTCGTTCAACGTCATCGAGCGCATGGGCGGCCCGTTCGATGGCACGGCGCCGATTCCGCTGAATACGGTGAAGCAGCTCGAAGGCGGAGTGAAATGGCGCGCAGGCGGCTTCAGCACCTTTGTCACGCTGTTCAACGCCAAAACGGCCGAGAGCAACTTCGACGTGACGATCAACCAGCTGACCGCCAACACCTACAATGCCAATGGCGTTGAATTCGAAAGCGCCTATCATGTCGGCGGATTCAACATCAGCGGCGGCTTCACCTACGTGGATGCCTCCATCAGCTCCTCGACCGAAACGCAAGCCGACGGCAGCCCGGTCAACGGCAATCAGCCCAAGCGCCTGGCGCGCTATACGTACCAGGTAACGCCGACGTACAACATGGATAACTGGACCATAGGCGGCAGCATCGTCGGCACCGGCAAGTCCTTCGGCGACGATCAGAACACGATCATCCTGCCGGCCTTCTATAGCGTGAACCTGTTTGCCAACGTGCAGCTGTCCCAGCACATGTCGGCCTGGCTGTCGGCGAACAATCTGTTCAACACCATCGGCTGGACCGAGTATGACGCCGGCCAGGGCGCCCGCTCCATCAACGGCAGAACGGCCAGGATCGGGCTGAAGTACAGCTTCTAAGGCGTATATGGTTTCCCATCCTTTGAGAGGGATGGTTCTCCCCGTTCCGGACAATCGGAACCTTCAAGCCCGGCCCGTGCCGGGCTTTTTTCTTGGGGATGACCCGTCCCGCCGCGGCTTGTCGCTGCCCCATGCGCCGCGGCAAGAGATTGGCGTGTAACGAAAGCGCCCGACCCTGATATTTCTGACAGGTTGTTCCAGGCGGCCGCTCGCTCTATATTAACTCGCGGTAAAAAATAAGTACCTACGAGTATCCAAATCGTCGCGCCAAAAATAGTGCGCTTATCTTAAGGGGGAGCCATGGCCCTATCGCCATTGAACGAGTCCGGGAAAGCTGTGGAGTGGTGGTTTATCTATAAGGTACCGGAACTGGCCCAGTCCGCCGAGACGGCGGCCGCGAACGGCACCGAGTATGCCTACTATGACGATCCAGCCAAAAAAGTGGTCGCGTCTCCCTATCAAACGAATGGCAAGCAAGGCGCGCTGGCCGAAACCCTGGCTGCCCTGTTTGACGATCCCTCGGACAGCAAGGGCTATATTCTCTATAACGACGAGCGCCCGACCACGCCGCCGAAGGACAATGGCGCCTGCGGCCACACCAAGGGCGTGCTCGGATTCGACGTGAAATCGAAAACCGGCTTCTGGCTGCTGCACTCCTGGCCGAAATACCCGGCCGCGGACGGCAGTGCGGACCCCGCGCCCAACTACGGGCAGACCTATTTGTGCCTGGCGCTTAGCCTTGACCAACTCGGCGCACTGGCCAATCAGATGGTCAGCTACCAGCAGCCGCAGGTCTACGACAGCAAACTGCCCGCCGGCCTGCCCAAGGGCCATGGCTTGCGCACCCTTGCCGCCGGCGTGAACTTGAAAGCGAAAGCCGGCACGAACGTGTTGAAGCTGACGACTCCGGGCTTGAACGGCCGCAAGAGCACCTTCCAGGTCATTGCCAAGAACAGCGCCTGGAACGACGATTTCTGGAACGACCTCGTTGCTCCTGCGCTCAAGACCGACCTTGACGTGGAAACCTGGATTCGCGGCGGGGCGAAGGTCATCCCTTCGACCAGCGATCCGACCAATACCTACACGGTCGCCGATATGAAGTTCGTGTCGCTGAAGCATATCGATGCCCAGAATTTGCCGTGGGAGTGGCCGGAGGTAAAGGATCACGCCAAATGGGCTATCTCGGAGCAAGGCAAGGGAGACTGGATCTGCGTGGGCGACATCAACCGGATGATCTCGCAACGCAAGCGCGGCGGCTGCACGATTGCGTTCAAGGACATGGACAACGCCCTCTGGAGCATCCTGTACGAAACCGACGTCATCGTCGCGCCTGCAGGCTCCGGCTGGAGCGAGGAAAAGACGCGCAAGGTCATCAAATGGGCGAATTCCGCGCCCGATACGTCGGCCGAGCCCAGCCAAAGCCGTTTCCGCCGCAGCGCATCCGCCAAAAAGGCGGCACCGGCCAGGAAGGCCGCGCCCAGCAAAAAAGCGCGCAGCTGATCCGAACGCCTTATCCAGTCCTGCCAACTCCGTTATGACAACCGCTCCGGCAATTCAATTTGCCGGGGCGGCCCCACAACCCAACCAGCAAAATTGAGAGCTGCACCATGTCCAGATACCACCAACATACTTCACGGAACAACAACCTGCGCGCGGGCGGTTCCCCGCAAAGCTATGCCGCCGTCGTCGGCACGGTCGAGGTCAGCACCGAGCGCCCAATTCAGGGACGCAACGGCGACCACTTGCAGTTTTACCTGGATGTCGGCAACGGCTCGGCGTATCAGGTGGACGTCAACACGCAATCGCGCGACGGTTCCCAGATCGGCCTTTACATCGCCGAAGAGGATTTCGACATCCCCGAGGATCTGCAACCGGGCCGCGACGGCGACGCCGCCCTGAGCTATGGGCACATCGGCCTGACGGACGACAATTTCGTGGCGACGGACTATACCCGCATCGAACGCCAATTGACGGCCGACCTCAACCGCTCGCAGCTAGTCGTCGCCTACGGCCTGTCCTTTCAAGACCCCGGCCCCAATGGCGCAGGCATTCACGAGACGCATTTCACCGGTCGCCCGAACCAGGACGGCGCCCTCGCCCTGTACATTCCCAACGCCCCCGGCGCACAGGCCAAGCGGGTTTGGTATTTCTTCAAGTTCGGAACGGACAGCATCGCTGCTTGATGCGGGAGGTGCGGCAAGCCTCGGCCGGTCGGATACCCTCGGCGCGGCGGCTTGCCGCCGGCCTGCTTCCTGAATCGCGCAACCGGGATTTGTTTGGCGGCTTACTTCGAAGTCGAGGAGCGCGGCTTGGTCGCATAGTCGACGTCATGCCGCTCAAGGTATTCGCGTATCAACTGACGCACCACCTGCGAAGGCGTTAAATCCTGCGCGGCGCACAGGCCCTCGAAGGCTTTTTTCTTGACCGGGTCGATCAGGATCGTCAGTCTTGCAGTCTTGGTTTCCATCGCTGTGCAGTAATCGCAAGAGATTCCGCATATGTTAATCTGATTAACATTATACACACAGTACACACGCCCCCAGGCCAGCTCCTCATTCCCGCGCCAGTTGCGAGGCGGAAAGTCTCGGTTATACTGCGCTTTGTCGCGTCCGGCAAATGCCGGACGTTCCACTCCGGAACGCATCGTGCATCCAATCTGCATGCCATCCACCCGCAGGGTGATCCAGGCAACGGCACATCATGCCGGCTAGTCCAAACCGCCTGGTCGGCTTTCGGTCCGCTTGCCGTGCCGCGGCTTTCCGCGCCGCCCTGGCGCTTGCCTTGTTGCCGCCTTGCGTCCTCGCCGCTGCCGCTGCGCCGAATCCGGCAAGCGAAGCCAATGAGCAATTCGGCTTCATCGATCCCTATTTTCAGAGCGTCGGCGACATCGATTCGATTCCCGGCGGGGTGGTCGCCTCGCTGGCGCAAGATGCCGACGGCTTGATCTGGATCGGCACCGAAGAAGGCTTGATACGCTACGACGGCTACCGCTTTCACCGCTCTGTGCACGACGCGGCCGATCCGCACTCGCTCGCCGGCGGCTATATCGCCTCGCTCTACGTCGATGCGGACGGCTTCCTGTGGGTAGGCACGGGCAGCGACGGCATATCGCGTTACGACATCAAGCGCGAACGCTTCGACAATTTCCGGCACGATGCGGCCGACCCGGGGAGCATAGGCGACGGCATGATCTGGTCCATCGTCGCCGATGCGGGCGGCACCTGGGCAGCCGGCAATTCCGGGCTCGATTACCTCCCCAAAGGCGCCAAGGCCTGGCGCCATTACCGCCACGACGAACACGATGCATCGAGCCTGGCCGACGACCGCGTGCACAATCTCCTGATCGACAAGTCGGGCAAGCTATGGGTCGGCACGGCCGCCGGCCTGCAGCGCCTGCGCGCCGACCTCAAGGGTTTCGACAGCATTGCCGAAGGCGATCATGCGGCCCAGGAGCGCGATATCCGCGCACTATTCCAGGCAGCGGACGGCAAGATCTGGTTCGGCACGCGCAAGCTCGGCGCAGCCTGGATCGCGCCCGGCGAAACCAGCCCGCACTGGCTGAAGGTCGATGCCAACGATGCGCAAGCGCTGCCGCACGGTTGGGTACGCGCCATCAACCAGCCGGGCAATGACGAGATCTGGATCGGCAGCTATGGCGGCGGGCTGGCCATCGTCGACGCCGCCACCGGGCGCGTGAAGAAGCGACTGCATCACGACCCCTCCGTTGCCAGCAGCATCGGCTTGGACGGCATCGGCGCCATGCTGCATGATCGCGCGGGCCAGCTCTGGCTCGGCACATGGGGCGGCGGGCTGCAGCGCTACAACCCGCTGAACCGTGCCATCCGGGTCTTGCGCCACAGCCCGATCCGGCCGGAAAACCTGTCCCAGGCCGAGGTCGATAGCGTGTTCGAGCAGGACGACAACACGATCCTGGTCGGCACCGATGCCAACGGCATCGACATCGTGGACCGCATCCGCGGCGTGGTCGGCGGCTTTCGGCCGCACGGCGGGCAAAAGGGTGCGCTGGCCGACGCGGCCATCTTCGGCATAGGCCGCACCGCCGACGGCGCACTGTGGGCCGGCACCAAGCAAGCCGGCGCCATGCGCCTGGCGCCCGACTCGAGCACCTGGGAAGAGTTCGGCGTAGAACAGGGATTGCCCGCCATCGGCGTGTCCAAGGTCACGATCACGAACAAGGGCGAGCTGTGGGTCGGCACCGATTCGGGCGTGGCCCACTGGAACCCCGACACGGATCGTTTCGAAACCTTCAACGGCACGGACGGCCAGCCCATGCGCGCGCACGTCTATTCGCTCGAGGAAGATCACGAGGGCCGCATCTGGGCCGGCACCGACAGCGGTTTGTGGCTGCGCGAACCCGGCGCGCCGGTCATGCTGGCAATCCATGCCAGACCGGGCCAGGGCCAGACCGACGGCTTGAGTTCGGACGATATCGCCGGCCTCCTGGTGGACCGGCAGGGCAGGCTCTGGGTATCGACGGCGCAGGGGCTGGACCGGCTCAAGAGCCGCGAAGGCGCCGTGGCGCATTTCGAGCATATCAGTGCCACGCTGGGCCATCCCGGCATGGCACTGGGCGATGCGCCGATGGAAGACAAGGAGGGCCGTATCTGGACCGATTCCTTCGTGATCGATCTGGCGCACAAACGCTTCTACAGCCTCTCCAAGGCCGACGGCATGGAGATCGGCACCAATTGGGACAATTCCTTCGCCAAGACCCATGACGGCCTGCTGCTGTATGGCGGCACGCAGGGCCTGGCCGTGATCGATCCGGAGAAATTCCATCCCTGGAATTACGAGCCGCCCGTGGTACCGACCGAATTGAAGATCGACGGCTTGCATGCGACGCTGTCGACGCTGCAAAACGGCTTGACGCTCGACGCCGAGCAGCGCGACTTTTCCATCGAATTCGCCGCGCTCGACTACACCGCGCCGAACAAGCTGCGCTATGCCTACCGGCTCGACGGCTACGACCGCGACTGGATCGAGACCGATGCCGAGCACCGCAGCGTCAGCTACGGCAATCTCTGGCCCGGCAACTATACCTTGACCGTGCGCGGCAGCAACCGCAACGGCGACTGGAGCCCGCACGAACTCAAGCTCGCGATCAAGGTGCTGCCGGCCTTCTGGCAGACCGGCTGGTTCGCCATCGTCGCGCTGTGCCTGGCGGGCCTGCTGGCTTATGGCATCTATCGCTGGCGCGTGGCGCAACTGTATATCCAGGCCGAGAACCTGCGGCGCCAGGTGGCCGAACGGACCGAGGAATTGCTGGCCAAGAACAAGGAGCTGGAACAGCTTGCCGTCACCGACCGTCTGACCAATCTCTACAACCGTCTATATCTCGACCACGCGCTGGCCCGCGAGCTTGCCCTGGCCCAGCGTGCAGGCGAGCCCTTCTCGCTGATCATGATCGACGTCGACCGCTTCAAGGCGATCAACGATGCCCTCGGGCACCTGACCGGCGACCAGGTCCTGAAAGCGATTGCCGACATCCTGCGCGCGCGCGTGCGCGCAACCGACATCGCCGGCCGATGGGGCGGCGAGGAATTCCTGCTGATCTGTCCCGGCACGAGCATCGAAGGCGCGGCCGAAGTAGCCGAGACCTTGCGCAAGCTGATCGAGGAATCCGATTGCCGGGCGGTGGCCCGCTGTACCGCCAGCTTCGGCATCGCCAGCTTCCGCGATGGCGATAGCGTGACGACTCTGGTGTCGCGCGCCGACCAGGCTTTGTATCGAGCCAAGGAAAACGGGCGCAACCGGGTCGAAACGGCCTAGCAACGAACCGACACGCGCAAGTCCGCTTCCATTATGATAGCGGTAACGCAACACGCTGCCATCCCATGGACGACAAGAAACCCAACAAACCTTTTTCCATGATCCGCGAGTTCCACCTCGCCGACTGGTTCACGCTGGGCAACGCCTTTTGCGGCGTCGGCTCGCTGTTCTCAGCCATGACCTATCTCAAGACCGGCCTGGTGCTGCATCTCTATCTCGCTTGCGGCTTGATCCCGTTCGCGCTGGCCTTCGACATTCTCGACGGCCGCATCGCGCGCTGGCGCCAGAAGACATCGGCCATGGGGCGCGAGCTCGATTCGCTGGCGGACGTGATCTCGTTCGGCGTGGCGCCGGCGGCGATCGCCTATGCCTGCGGCATGCAAGGCTTGTACGACCGCATCGTGCTGCTGTTTTTCGTCGCCTGCGGCGTGTCGCGCCTGGCGCGCTACAACGTGACGGCGGAAAAGATGTCCGAAGGCGGCGACAAGGTCAAGTACTTCGAAGGCACGCCGATTCCGACGTCGATGTTTTTGGTTCTGGTGATCGTCGGTGCGGTTTATGCCGGCGCCTTCGAGGACAAGATGCTGTTCGGTTCGGTGGAAATTTTGGGCAAACATCTGCATCCGCTGGTGCTGATGTTTGCAGTGTCGGGGTCCTTGATGATCAGCCGGATCCGGATACCGAAGTTGTGATCCCCCCTCGCCCGCCGAAAAGGGGCTGGTGAAGCCCGGGGCAAGGCCCTGATCGCCATGCGGAAAAGCTGGAATGACAAACGGCCGCATCCGCGGCCGTTTGTCGTACTGCACCGTGCATCAATTCGTAATGCCCTGCTTCTGCCGCAAGGCCGCCAATTTCGCCGCGTACAAATCGTGCTGCTGATCGTTGGGGCTGTTTTCCATGGCATAGGTCAGCTGCTTCTTCGTCTCGTCGAATTCGCCGAGGTTGTAATCTGCCAGCGCCAGCCAGAAATGGAATTGGTGGTTGTACGATGCGCGGTTGACTTCCTTGGTGAATTCCATCTTGGCGGTCTTGTAGTCGCGCTGCTGCATGGCATGCACGCCGAGCGTGAAGTAATAGAACGGCGGATTGGGCTGGATCTGCGCCAGGCGCGCCGCCACGGCGGCGGCCTCGGCGGTGCGCCCCTGCGCCTTTAAGGCCAGCGAATCGTTCGACAGCGCCAGCACGTTTTCCGGCTCGCGCTCCAGCACGCGTTCGAACACGCGCTGGGCCATCGCCGGATTATGATGGTTCATGTAGATCACGCCCAGCGTGTTGTAGGCGGCGAGGAAGGATGGCGAACTTTGCGTTGCCGCGCGCGCCCACCAATAGGCTTCGTCGATCCGGCCCTTGGCCATGGCTTCGGCGGCGCGGTTGTTCAGGTACATCGAGACGATCACGTCTTCGCCGATATCGTCCAGCCACTGCCCATGCGCGTCGTTCAAGGCCGTGAAATCGACCAATTGGGCTTGCTGATCCGAGGCCTTTTTGTAATTGGCCCCGAGTGTCAGATTGACGTGGCCGATCAGGAAATCGGTGTCGTTGTTGCGGTCCCAGACGTCGGCATAGGTGGCGACGTGGAATTGCACGGGGACGTGCATTTCCTTGGCGAAGGCCGCCGTCATGATGGTATAGGACAGGCAGTTTCCGCTATGGCTGGCGAATACGCCCGCAGCATTGGCGGTCTCGTTGGCGTTGTAGCTGAACTTGATGACGCTCTTGTCGAACAAGGCATCGATCAGGGCCGGCACCTTGCCTTCGGTGGATACGCGCCGTGCGATCTGCGTATCGAGGAAGCGCCGCATGTCGGGGCTCAGGGCAAAGATGTCGTCCGGGGACACGGCGACCGGAGACGGCGCGAACGAGGCGTCGTCGTAGATCGAGGGGCGCGCCGGCTCGTCGGCAATGTTGACCGGCGGCGGTGCGGAAGCGCAGGCCGCCAGCAGCAGAATCGGCAAGGCGCAAATCAGGCATTTCATCATGTCCCCCGGTATGTCTTCCAATCGTTGGCCAGCGCCGGACGCGCGCCTCTTCTCGTGCGATCGCCTTACCGTCCAGCTACTGTTTCCGTACCACGAATTCAGTATATTTCAATTGCGGATGCGGTCAACGATTGTTTCAGTGTCAGTCCGGCAAGGTACAGAAATGGTGATGATTGATATGTACCGAATTGTCGATCACGCGCAGAATCGTAGGGTCGATTTCGGTCAGCTTCGGATCGAGGATGCCGCACTTGCGCACCGCCTTGCGCAGATCGATGTTCTCGCCCAGGTATTCCAGCACGATGCGCGCGCAGGCGATCGGGCGCTGGTTGCCGGAAGAGACGCCCAGCGTCAGGCCGGACAGGCGCTGCAGCTTTTTCTTGTAGTCGGGGAACAACACCGTCTGCGTGATTTCACTGCCGTTGATGGTTTCATAATCGACCAGGAAAATCCGGTCGTTGAGGAAGTAGGCGAAGCCGAGGTACTTGTAGCGGTAGACGGCGCCGAGCTTGGCCGCGCGCGGCACGCGCTCGAAGCGCTGGTAATAGATTCCGTTGCCTTCCTTGAATATGCGGATCAGGCCGCGCACGACGCGGCCGTAGGCCGACATCGAATTGTAGTATTCGAAGTAATAGCCGAGATAGCGGTCGAACTTCCCTTGCGAGAGTTGATGCAGCCGCTCCAGATGCTCGGTATAGGGCATCAAAGCCGGACGCTTGTCCTGGCGCAACTCCATGAGCTTGCGGAACTGCTCGCGCGGCAGATAGATCTCGGTCGGCTCGACGCCGAAAAAGTCGCAAATCTTTTGCAGGATGAACGAGGACGGCGTGGTCGTGCCGTTCAGGTAGCGGTTGAATTGCGCCCGGTTGATTTCCAGCTTGCGGCACACTTCCGCCACTGAACGGAAAAAACCGCAGGCAAAGCGCAGATTTTCACAAAACTCCACTTGCGACGCATGCACCTCCTGCACGTCGCCAGCCACAGCACGTAACACCATCAGTCTCTCCTCTCGGGCTTTTTATCTCGGAATTCCATCGGTTTGCGTCGTTTTTTCTATTTTTTCCTACATTTTATCTTGCAAAAACTACATTGTGACGCTACATGACGCTAGTTTAGCACCAAAGAGCATCTGTTTGCACCAGATTGCGAAATCGCTTTTTTGTTTCAATCCGAATAAAGTTCACCACAGTTTCTTGCAACCACTATCGTGGGCTGACAAACGAAGCCAAGGCGCATACGCCGGGCCTCGATGACAAAAACCCGGGCCATCTGACTACGGGTTTGAACGAGACCTTACCAGGGGGAAGACTTAGCATGACTGCGTCGGACGACTTTCTTTTTGCAGATGTATTGATGGACCAGAAGTTTCGCTTCACCACGGAAATTCTGGAACAGTTCGTCAGTAACCCATCGCAAGATTTAAGCGCCGCCCGACTGGCCGAACATACCGGCCGCACGGCACGCGAAGTCAACCAGGTTTGCAGGAAACTCCAGCTGATCGGTTTGGTCGAACCGGTCAAGCCGGCCACAAAAGGCTGGAGGCTGGTAGGCGATCCGAACACGATCACCTTGGAAGACGTATACCGCGGCATGATTGCCAACACCGAAGCGGCATCGGCTCCATGGGCTCTTGAGACGGATCGCGCCATGGACCCGGCGCGAAGCGTGGATTTGTTGATCATGCAAGCGACTATGGAAGTGAATCAATCGATTTTTCGGCACTTGAGGCAGTTTTCTCTCGGGCGCCCCAGGAATACGCATTTTTCAAGTTCGCGGCGCTAAAAAGATGTAATCGCGAGCTACAGAAAACTCCGCCAAACCTCTTAAAGAGAGTTAGGGTTTTACCCGTCGACGCCAGTTGACGGGTTTTTTTTTGCCGCAACAAATATCGTCTGCGCATGTCATTGCCTAAATAATAATCTTTCCAGCCATAGAACGGGGGATAAATCAATCGGCAAAAACATGCGTAAAAACAACAACAAGCCGCTTCAGCCGGTATACCATCAAGGGTTGTGATACCACTCGAAGAGACGGCGGCGACCATGCCCCTGTCCGGAAAATAGAACAAGGACAACGAAGGATACCAATGAGTCTGGCGGGGTCACTTCAGTATGGCGAGGCGCATATCTGGCAGGTCAGCCTCGACAACCCGATCTGGGACATGTTTGGCAGCGTGCTGTCGGAAGACGAACGCGAACGCGCCGCCCGTTTTGCCACGCCGCAACTTCAACAGCATTTCCGCCGCTGCCGCAGCGCCCTGCGACTGGTGCTGGCACGCTACCTCAACCGCCCCGCTTCCGAACTGAAGTTCAGCTATGGCGAATTCGGCAAGCCCAGCCTGGCCGAGCACAGGCTGCAATTCAATCTGTCGCACAGCAAGGACCAGGGCCTGATCGCGATCTCGTCGCACGCGGTGGGCATCGACCTCGAATTCATCAAGCAGCCCGGCAGCGACTTGCCCGGCCTGATCGAGATGGTGTGCCATGCAAACGAAAAGGCGCAGTTGAGCCGCCTTTCCGAGGCCGACAGGCTGGCCGCATTCTATCGCCTGTGGTCGCGCAAGGAGGCGTATTGCAAAATGCGCGGTGCCGGCTTGCAGATTTCCCTGCCCGGCTTGCACTTTGTGCCCGGCGCGAGCGACAAGCTGCACGCGGTCGCGGCCGATGACGGCAGCGCGAGCGGAAGCTACGTCTACGACCTGATACCCCCGCCGGGTTTTTCGGCGAATATCTGCCTGCCGCTGGCCGACGCGAAGCTGGCAGTGTTCCGCGCCTGATCTTTCACGCCTGGCCGCAAGCCCCTGGAAAACCGGGCGCATCGACCGGGCATCAAACGCGTTCGCCCGAGGCGTCCAGGCCCGCGCCCATGCTCTCTTTACCCGATGCCGGATAGAGCCAGCAAAACAATCCCGTGGCAGCTGCGGCGCCACACAATTGCGCCACGATGAAGCCGCTGGCATCTTCGGGGCGGATGCCGGCGAAAGTATTGCTGGCCGCACGCGCCAGCGTGACAGCCGGATTGGCAAACGAGGTCGACGAGGTGAACCAGTATGCGGCCGTGATGTAGAGCGCGACGGCAAAAGGCGTCGCCGCCGGCCGGCTGCGCGAACAGCTGATGATGGTTGCCAGCAAGCCGAAGGTGGCGACGAACTCGCTCCACCATTGCGCGCCGCCGGTGCGTATATGCGTCGAAGCAAAGAACAAGGGTTCGCCGAACATGGCATGCGCCGCCGCGACGCCGGCAAACGCGCCGACGACCTGCGCGCCGATGTAAGGCGGCACGTCGCGGGCAGGCAGATTCTTTTGCCAGGCCTCGGACAGCGTTACAACCGGATTGAAGTGCGCGCCCGAAACCGCGCCGAACATCAGAATCAATACCACCAGGCCACAACCCGTGGCAATCGCATTGGCCAGCAAGGCGATGGCGACGTTGCCGCCGGCCAGCTTCTCGCCCATGATGCCCGAGCCGACCACCACGGCCAGGAGCATGGCCGTGCCGAGCGCCTCGGCGACGATGCGCCGGGCGCGCGTCATACCGCGACCTCGCCGATTTTCTTGGCCTCTTGCCGGATCGCTTCGTCGCTCATCTGCTCGATCGGCAGCGCGACGAAGGCTTCCATGCGCTTCCGGATCTGGCCGAAGGTCTTGGCGAACGCCATGCGCTTGTCGGTAACGGAGCCTTCGACGGCGGCCGGGTCTTGGTAGCTCCAATGCGCCGTCGCCGGGCGCCCCGGCCAGTAAGGGCAGGTTTCACCGGCGGCGTTGTCGCAGACGGTGACGATGAAATCCATTTCCGGCGCCTCGGGGGCAGCAAATTCATCCCAGCTCTTGCTGCGCAGGGCCTCGATGGGAAAGTCGGGAGCAAACCGGCTGATTTGTTCGATCGCGAAAGGATTGACGGTTCCCGTGGGATGGCTGCCGGCCGAATAGCCGCGAAACCGGCCATTGCCCAGGATCGTGACCAGGGCCTCGGACATCACGCTGCGCGCCGAATTGCCCGTGCAGAGAAATAGCACGTTGAAAATCTTGCCGCTCATATTCAATCCTTCCTCGTCAGCAGCACTTGCCGCCGGCGGCCTGGCTTGCCCCCGGGCTGCAGCACGCGGCGTCGCGCTTCACCGGCACCGGCGGCGAGGCGGCCGGCGCACAGCACGCCGATCCTGCCGATCCCGACTGGGTCTGCGCTTGCTGCGCGGCCGGGTTGCCCGCACCCCACACCGGAATGCTGTCGAGCGTATGGAAGGTTTCCCAGGCGATGCCGGACGGATCGTTGACCCAGTACTTGTCTGACCGGGCGTAGCAGCAGGCGACGCCTTCCTCGATCTCCACGCCGGGCTGCAGCGCGTCGAGCCGGCCCTGCATCTCGCCCAATTCCGATTCGGATTCGACCTGGATGCCGAGGTGGTTCAAGCCCGCCGGCGCGCCGCGCTGCGAGATCGCGAAGTTCACGCGTGGATCGTCGAGCATCCACTTGGCATAGTCGTCTTTCAAGACGCTGGGGGCGCTGCCGAACATGCCGGCATAGAAGCGGATGCTTTCGGCCAAGTTGTCGACCGAGACGTGGACATGCAGGCGTTTCATGATTGGACTCCTTCAGTTTCAGGATTGGCGCACGAGGGCGTACAAGCGGGGGCGCAGGAATTGCCGCCGCAACAGTTTTCGGTGAGGAAACCGATCAGGCCGTTCATCGTCGCGTAATTGGCCGAATAGAAAATGAAACGCCCTTCCTGGCGCGAATGCACCAGCCCCGCATGGGACATTTCCTTGAGGTGGAACGACAGTGACGATGGCGCGGCACCGACCACTTCGGCGATCCTGGTGGCCGCCATACCTTCGGGACCCGCTTGAACCAAGGCGCGAAACACTGCGAGCCTTGACTCCTGGGCCAATGCCGCCAAAGCGGCGATGACTTGTTTGGTTTCCATTACACAGGGCCATATTTATTCTATATTTCAACGATAGTCGAATTATTGAATAAAGTCAAGCAAGCTGCCGCAGCCGCAAGTTGGCCTTGCGTGCACGGCCCATCATTCGACAATCACGCCAACGTGCGAAAGAAACAAGGAAGTAAAGCGGCAGTAGCGAAGCGTATTGTGCCGAATGCAAAGGCAAGCTTGGCCGATTCCTTCGGATTCTCCGAGCGGAAGAGCCGGCCAGTTATGCCAAGGACTTTTTCCATCGCCACGCACTACCGGTTAAAGGAATCGCCAAACCAGCATGCGAGCCCCTCCCGCCCGCAGGCGGAAAGAGCCGTCGTTTTCCACGCCGCTTCAGTCGGCCGCCTTCGGTACCCGCTTCAATTCTTGCGGCATTTCCGCCAGATACCAGGTCAGCATGGCCAGCACGGCCACCTGCTTTTTCATTTCCAGCGGATCGACCTTGTCCAGCGTGTCGGCCGGGGTGTGGTGGTAGTCGAAATAAGTGCGCGTATCGAGCATCGGCTCGAAACAGGGCACGCCGGCGTCTTCGAGCATGTAGAGGTCGCCAGGGCCCAGACGATCATGCCAGTCGATCAGCGGTGCGCCGATCGAACGCAGCGCGGATTTCAGTGCATCCAGCGATTTGAGGTCGTCGAACGCCGCGCTGGTCATGATACCGATCGGATGGGTCGCGCCGGAGTCGGTTTCGATGGCGGCAAAGTGCTTGCCCATCTTGTCCTTGTAGGCATCGAAATACGCCTTTTCGCCGCGCGAGCCGTTTTCCTCGTTCATCCAGGCCACCATGCGCACGGTGCGGCGCGGCTTCAGGCCCAGGCGCTTGAAGACTTCGGCCACGCCCATGGCGGCGCTCACGCCGGCGCCGTCGTCGGTCGCGCCTTGCGCCAGGTCCCAGGAATCGAGATGGCCCGAGATCAGCACCACCTCGTCGGCCTTGTCGCTGCCGGGGATGTCCGCCAGCACGTCGGCGCTGTCGACGTCAGGCAAGGTTTGCGGCGTCAAGGTCAGGTGCATCTTGAGCGGCCCCTTGGCGGCCAGGCGGTCGATCAGCATGACGTCTTCGGCCGTCAAGGCGCCGGCGGGAATCGGCTTGGCGCCGTCGCCCCAGCCGGTCATGCCGGTGTGCGGCACGCGGTAGTTGGCGCCGCCGACCGAGCGCACCAACGCGGCGGCCGCGCCGAGTTTGGAGGCTGCGGCCGGGCCGACGAAGCGGTACTTGCCGGCTTCGCCATAGGCATTGCCGGCACGGCCGGCTTGCGCGAGCTGCTCGTCGAAGGGGGCGTCGAACACGACGATGGCACCCTTTACCTGATCCTTGTGCGCGTTCAAGTCGTCCATGTCGTGCGCCAGCAGCACGGGTGCGGTGATGCCGCCCGCCGGCGTGGCGGAAGAGCCGCCGAGCGCTGTCAAGATCAGCTTTTGCGTGATGCCGGCGGGGCGGCCCTGGTAGTCGATGAGTTCGGCCGCTTCGGTTCCGCGCACCCAGTGCGGCGCCTTGACCGGTTGCAGCGTGACTTGCATGCCGATCTTTTTCATTTCGGCAGATACCATGTCGACGGCCGCCGCCGCACCGGGCGAGCCAGACAAGCGCGGACCGACCAGGTCGGTCAGGTCGGTCAGGCGCTGATAGGCGTAATCCGTGCCCATGGCCGCGTCGCGGATGCGGAACAGGGTTTCCCTGTCGGCCGCGGGCGCGGCCGGCGCCTGCGCCTGTGCTTGACTTACGGCCAGCAGGCAAGCCATGGCCGCCAGCGCCGCTCCGGTTTTATTCATTTTCATGTTGGATATCCTGTATTGACGATAGTCCTCAATTTGAGGCAAGGAAAAGATAGCCATAGCCCAACGCCGCCACCAGCAGCAAGAAGGGGATGGAATACGCATGGAATACGCCGAACGCGCCGCGCCCGGGAATCATCCTGAGCGCGATGATGTTGGCCAGCGAACCCACGATGAAGCCGAAGCCGCCGAGGTTGACCGCGAAGGCGATGGTGCGCCAGTCGCGGCTGGTCTCGGCCAGCAGGATCGCGGCCGGCACATTGCTGATGAGCTGCGACGCCGCCATGCCGGCGGCATACAGCCTGCGCGGATCCTGCATGCCGATCCCGGCCGCCAGCTGCTTCACCTGCGGCAGCATGGCCAGAAGGCGCAAATCGATGAACATCAGCACGAACACCAGGATCAAGCCCCAATCCGTGTAGAACAGCGCACGCCGGGCGAACACGGCAAACAGCAGCAGCATGGCGGCCAATGCCGCAATGCCGTGATGCGCATCGGCCAGCACCAGGAAGGGCAGGTACAGGCCAAGCGCGAGGCCCAGCAGCTTCGTATCGACCCGCCCTGCCCCGCCATCGGGATGCACTTCGATCTTCACGGCCGGGAAAGCAAACCGGCACAGCGCTGCCAGCGGCACGGCGGCGATGAGGAACAGCGGCAGCATCGCCAGGCAATACGCACCGAAACCCTCCTGTGAAAACTGCCACAGGAACAGGTTTTGCGGATTGCCTATCGGCGTCAAGGCCGAGCCGGCATTGGCCGCCAAGGCTTCGAACACTACCAGCCGCACGATGGGCAGCGCGATCGAGGCGCGCAAGCCCAGCGTCAGCGGCACAACCACGAACAGGGCCACGTCGTTGGTCAAGACCATGGCCAGCAAGGCCGTGGCCGCGACCAGGAAGTAGGCCAGCGCGCGCTCGTCGGGCAGCATTTCCACCAGCCTTGCGCCCAACCGTTCCAGGTAGCCGCTCAACTCCAGGCCCTTGGTCAGGAGCAGCAAGCCGCCTAGCGTGGCGATCGTGGTCCAGTCGACCAGATCGATGTAGGCAGGAGCCGTTTTCGGCGCAAACACGGACAACACCGCGAGTGCGATCAGCAGTGCATGGAAGAAACGGTCGCGCCGCAGGGCGCTCAGGAATGGTGGCAACGGCAAGGGAGTCTGCAACTGGGGAGGTGGCAACAAGGGGCGGACCGGCCCCGGGCATGCCCGGGGCCGGAGGTTTTACCAGATACGCACGCGGTCTTCCGGCTTCAGGTACAGCGCCTGGCCGGGCTGCACGTCGAAGGCTTTGTACCAGGCATCGAGGTTGCGCACGGTTTCGACACGGTACTGCGCCGGGGCGTGGCCGTCGGTGGCGATCTGCAGGCGCATGACCGAATCACGCTCCTTGGTGCGCCAGCTTTCGGCATAGGCAATGAAGAATTGCTGGTCCGACGCTTGCGACGGGTCTTTCAGCGAAGCGTGGTAGGCATCGAGCGCGGCATTCAAGCCGGCCAGGTCGGCGATGTTTTCGGACAGCGTCTGCTGGCCTTTCACCGCCAGGTCCGGGAAGGGCTTGTAAGTCGAGAATTGCGCGGCCAGCGCGGCGGAAGACTTGTGGAAGTGTTCCAGGTCTTCCTTGGTCCACCAGTTGCGTAGGCGGCCTTGCGAATCGAACTGCGCGCCTTCATCGTCGAAGCTGTGGCTGATTTCGTGGCCGATGGTGGCGCCGATCGAGCCGTAGTTGACGGCGTCGGGCGCGGCCGGATCGAAGAACGGCGCCTGCAGGATGCCGGCCGGGAAGTTCAGCGCGTTTTGCAGCGGCAGGTTCACGGCATTGACGATCTGCGCCACCATGGCCCATTCCGTGCGGTCTACCGGCTTGCCGAACTTGGCCAGCGCGCGCTTATAGGCATGTTCCTCGGCACGCATGCGGTTGCCCAGCGCATCGTCGGGCTTGATGTCGAGGCCGGTGTAATCTGTCCAGTGCTCGGGATAGCCGACGCCGACGTAGAGCGTCTTGAGCTTGGCCTTGGCTTCGGCCTTGGTGGCCGGGGCCATCCATTCGAGATGCTCGATGCGCTCGTCGAAGGCATGGATCAGGTTGGCGACGATAGTCTGGATGCGGGCCTTGGCCTCCGGCGGGAAATACTTGTCGACATAGAGCTTGCCGACTGCGTCGCCCAGTGCGCCATTGGTCGAGTTCACGCCGCGCTTCCAGCGCGGTTCCTGCTGCGGCACGCCCGAGAGCACCTTGCCGTAGAAATTGAAGCGCTCATCGGAAAACACCGAAGAGAGCGAGCCGGAGAAGTGGTTGATGGTGTGGAAGGCCAGGTAATCCTTCCATACGGCGAGCGGGCGGCCAGCCACCAGGGCGGCTTCGCCCTTGGCTGCGCCCGGATGCCAGACGTTGATCGCCTGCTGGCCCGAGAGGCCGGCGCCGTCGAAGAAGGCTTGCCAATCCATGCCGCGCGCCTTGACGGCGAAATCCTTGACGGCCCAGGTGTTGTCGGCTTTTTGCACGTCTTCCGATTCTTCGCGCGTGGCGTGGGCCTTGGCAATCGCGGTTTCCAGCGCCATCACGGCGGTTGCGCGCTTGTCGGCATCCTTCCAGCCGGCCAGCTTCATCACGGCGGCGATATGCTGCTGGTATTTTTCGCGCAATGCGGCCGAACGCTTGTCCTTGGAAAGGTAGTACTCGCGGTCGGGCAGGCCCAGGCCGCCCTGCAGCAAATAGGCTTGGTAGTGCTCGGGATCGTGCAGGCCTTGCGAAACCCACAGGCCGAACACGTTTTCGGTGAAGAAGTTGGTCGAATTCACCGGATCGACGTCGGCGCGCAGGGTGGTGCCGAGCAGGTGCGCGAGTTCCTTCTTGTCCTTGACGGCGGCGATCTTGTTGAGCGTGGGCAGCAAGGGCGAAAGGCCCTTGGCTTCGATGCCGACCTCATCCATGTAGGCCGTGTAATAGGCGCCGACACGGCGTGCATCGTCCGAGGCGCCATTGCTCTTGGCCGTATCTTCGATCAATTGCGCGACGCGCTTGTCGGTCGCATCGGCCACTTCATGACCGATGCCCCACGAACCCTTGTCGGCCGGGATTTCGGTGCTGTCCATCCAGCCGCCGTTGACGTAGGCATTGAAATCGTCGCCCGGCTTGACCGAGGGTTTCATGCCGCTCACCTCATACTGCTTGGGCAGTATGAAGTCGGCGGCGCCGGCCACACCGGAGGGAATGGTCATGGCGCACAGAGCGGCGCAGGCGGAAGCGATCAGGGATGCGCGCTGGATCAGCGCGCGCTTGGCAGAACGGTGCATGTTGTTGTCCTCACTCGGTTAGGTTCCGTGCCATGGTCCGCAGTCTCCTGTCCTGCGGGCAACGGCTTTCGGTTCGGCGTGGCCCCGTCTGTTGCGCCGTGCTTATGTGGTCTTGAAACTCCGCGTCGCGGTGCCTGTGCCGAGCGAAATCATACCTCAACTCGGCCAAGCGGGAATTATTGAGATGTAAAGTGCATGCTGCGACGCAACGGAGCGGAAATGCCCTGCTCCGTCGCTGGTTTCGTCGCCGGGTTAGCCGTTGTCAACGATCACCGTGTCAGGGCGCTGCCATGTTATAAATGCCGGCCACTGCATTGCCGCTGGTGACGTAAAGCGTGCCGCCCCACAAGGTCAGGCCGCGCGGATGGTCGAGGTAATTGGCGCCGGCACCCGTGCTGAACCCGGCGCGGCCTGGAAAGCCGGCTATCGTGGTGACCACGCCTGCCGGTGTAACCAGGCGCACCGCATCGTTATTCGTGTCAGCCACGTAGACGTTGCCGGCGGCGTCGGTGGTCATGTTTGCCGGCCCGCCGAACAATGCCGCGGTTCCGGTGCCGTCGGCAAAGCCGACATTGGTGCTGGGCACGCCGGCCACCGTGCGCACGCTGCCGGCGGCGGTGATTACCCTGATGGTGCTGTTGCCGTCGCTGACGTACAGGTTACCCGACGCATCCATGGCGAGCGTGCTCGGATAGTCGAACGAGGCGGTGAACACATTGCCGTCGCTGGTGCCGTAATGGCCGGGTCCGCCGGCAAACGTGCTGACGTTGAACCGGGTGTCGATCTTGCGGATGGCGGAGCCGGTCGAATCGGCCACATACAAATTCCCCTGGGAATCGATGGCAATGCCGCCCAGGACGCCGAAGCGCGCAGCGCTGCCTTGGCCGTTGACATAGGCCAAGGCCCCCGCATTCCCGGCCACCGTGCTGACCTGGCCGTCCGGCGTGACCATGCGTACCACGTTGTTGCCCGAGTCCGTGAGATACAGGTTGCCGGATGCGTCGAATACGAGTCCGCCTATGCCGTTGAAACGCGCGGCCGTACCGTTGGCATCTGCATATCCCACGGTGCCGGCGTTGCCGACGAAGGTGGTGGCCGTGCCGCCCGGTGTGAGCTTGACGATGGAGGCGCCGTTCACCAGGTACAGGTTGCCCACGGCATCATGTGCCATCGAACTGGCGAAGGTGAAATTTGCCGCGCTGCCGGTGCCGTCCGATTGGCCGCCAAGACTGCGCAAGCCGGCCACCGTGCTGACGATGGAGCCGGCACTGAGCTTGCGGATCAGATTGTTGCCGGTATCGGCAACGTAAAGGTTGCCGGCGCGGTCTATGCCTATGCCTTGCGGGTATTTGTATGAGGCCTGCGCGAGGCCGCCGTCGGCGCTGCCCTGGGCGATGGGCAACAGGCCAGAGATTCGCGTGACCATGCCGCCCGGTGTGATCATACGCACCAGATCGTTATCGTATTCGGTGACGTAGAGATTGCCGTTACTGTCGATGGCGATGCCGACGGGACGCGCAAAGCGCGCGGCGGAACCTTGGCCATCGGTGCTGCCCGACTGGCCATAGGTGCCGGCAAAGGTGCTGACATAGCCGTCGGCTGTGATTTTCCGTATGGTCAGCGCCATCGAGTCGACCACGTAAAGATTGTCATTGGCGTCGACCGCAATGCCGCCCAGATAGTAGAAGCGCGCAGCCGTACCCTGGCCGTCGAGTTCGCCATGGGTTTCGGCGCCGGCGATGGTGGTGATGGTGCCGTCGCTGTCAACCTTGCGCACCATGAAGCTGTCGGTAACGAATACGACGCCGGCCCGGTCCACCGCCACCCCGGCCGGTGCCCAGAAGGTACCGCCCAAGCCGTCTGTCTGGCCGGCCACGCCGGGTTTTCCGGCCAGCGTGCTCACCAGGCCGGTGGGCGTAATCTTGCGCACGGTGTGGTTGTCCTGATCGGCCACGTACAAATTGTCGACATTGTCGATGGCGATCGCCACCGGGTCGCCGAAGCGCGCCGCCGTTCCTTGCCCGTCGCTGCTGCCGGCAACACCGACCGCACCGGCAAAGGTGCTGACCGTACCGTCGGTGGCGATCTTGCGGATCGCGTAGTTGGCCGAATCGGCGACGAACAAATTGCCTTTGCTGTCGGCCACCACGCCCTGCGGCCCGTTAAAGCGCGCCACGGACGGGCCGCCGTCGGCGCCGCCCGCCCCGCCCGTGTTGCCGGCCAACAATTCCGTTACCGGCCCGCTGCCAAGCAGGCCGGCTGCGGACACCGACGCCGCGGCTTGCCAGGTGGCGCTATCGGTGGAAGACCCGACGGCGGCAAGCATGGCGCGCGCGCTCGCGGCAGCGCTTTGCCCGGCGTAGCCGCCGGCGGCGTTGTAGGCGCTGACCTGGCCGGTGAAAAAGCTGGCGGCGGCCAGGCGGTTGTTGACCAATTGCGCATCGAGCAAGCCCTGCGGGGTAGTGTTGTTCAGCGCGCCGGCCATGATGTCCAGGGCCGCATCGCCGGGGCTGGTCCGGCCGCTGTCGATGGCATCAGTCCAAAAGCCCAGGCCGGCGCTTTGCGGCGCACGCCCCAGCACGTTCTGGAACACCTTGGTCACGAAGTCGGTCGTCGTGCCTGAGCCATACAATGTTTTCGATTCGTTGCTGATGCCGAAGCTGTCGATCAGCGTCTTGACCGCCGCATTGGTCGAATAGGCTGCGTTGAGGCCATTGATGTCGGTAGGCGCATTGGCCGCCGACAGCGCATTCTCGAAATTGACCAGCCCGGCGGGATCGGCCGGGCGGCCGAAATAAGCGACATAGAGCTGCTGGACCGCGTTCTGGTACTGTGCCGCTGCGTCTTTGCGGGCGGGCACCAGTTGCCTGGCTTGTGCCGCCGCATCCGATTGTTTTGCGCCAGTCTGCGAAGATCCGCCGCACGACGCCAACGCCGCGGCCAACAATGCCGACAGCAGCCGCGCCGCCAGCTTTCCGGAAAATTTCATGGTAATCCCTGTGTGAGCGCCGCAGTGGTCTGCGGTCGGCTTGAGTTGTCGAACGGAGTGGATTTCTTATTTTGCCACAAAAGGAAAAGCACGCGGTTCAAGTTTCCAGATTCAAATCTGCTCCAGCAAGCCATGCTTGTCCAGGCGATAAGTCTGCAAATCCCCGGCCAGGAACAATCGCCCCGCATACGAACCCCTGGCCTCGGCCTCGATTTCCGCGATCGATTGCCCGCCCGCAGGATCGTCCTGGTAGCGTGCGCTGAAATGCGTCAGCACGAGATTGGGCAAGCCCGCGTCGCGCGCGAATTCGGCCACCACTTGCGCGACGCAATGCTGCGGCCCCGGTCCGACCTTGTTCGCCACCTCCATGGTGTAGGTAGCCTCATGCACCAGCACATCGGCATCGCGGCAGGCGTCATGCAGCAGCGAAGGCGTGTCGTTGTCGCCGCCCACCACGATCTTGCGCGCCCGCCGCGCCGGCTGCAACACGTCTTCGGCGCGCACGGTGCTGCCGTCGCCGAGCTCGATGTCGGCCCCGCTTTGCAGCGCCTTCCACAGCGGGCCCGGCGGCACGCCGCGCGCCCGGACGGCTTCGACGTCGAGCTTGCGCTCCACGCCGGCCTCGCGGAAAGCATAGGCGAAACACGGCACGCGATGCGACAGCGCATGGCGCGAAACGACGAATTCGCCGGCGCCGAACTCGTCGTCTTTGTGCTCGATGGGATGGAAATCGATGGGAAACGGCTCCCAAGAACCGCTGGCCTCGCGCGCCGCCGAAATGAAGCGCGCGATGGGCTGCGGCCCGTAAATGGCCAGCGGCTCGGTGCGGCCTTGCATGCCGGCGCTGTCGAGCAGGCCCGGCAGGCCGAAGCAGTGGTCGCCGTGCACATGGGTGATGCAGATGGCATCGAGCGCGCGCAAGGACAGATTGGTATGCAGGATGCGATGCTGCGTACCCTCGCCGCAATCGACGAGACACCACGAGCGCGAACCGGCACGACGCACGGCCAGGCCGGTGACGTTGCGGGTCTTGGTCGGCGCGCCGGCCGACGTGCCTAAAAAAATGAGTTCCATCAATAAGAAAACTGCGACAAGAAAACGGGGGGGAAACGGCATTGTAGACGCCGTCGGTCCGTTGCGGCCGCCCCTTCATCATGTTTTCCCGGTCCATCGCCTTCCGGCAGCCGCGCGATCAAGGTAAGATCATGCGCACACGGGCGGCCAATCCGGCGCGCCCGGAGACCATTCCACTTGCCATGAACCGTTTCCGATACGCCTTGTCCGCAATCGTCTTTTTCTGCGCATGCATTGCAGATGCCGCCCGTGCCTACAACCTTGGTGAGGCGGACCGCGCGGCATTCAAGAGCAATTTCAAAACCTCGTGCATGAAGTCCAACGACACGGTTTCCACGGTGCTGGAACCGGGCGACTTCGCGGCCATGTGCGATTGCGTCAGCGACCGCATCCTGGACAGGGTCCGTACCATGCCCGATAGCGAAATGATTCCGCTGCTCGATCCCAACACCGACGAAAGCAAGAAAAAATGGGGCGCAATGGGGCGCGAAGCCAGTGTGGCTTGCGGTGCCAAGCCGTTTGCCGCCGCCATGCAAAAAGTAATCATGAAGAATTGCACTGCCGGCAAACTCAAGTCCACCGACGGCAAAAGCATCATGCCCGCCCAGCGCTGCGATTGCATCAGCGGCGAATTCGTTGCGCACTATACCTTGAGCAATGTCCTGGTCTTCAGCGATCAGAATGCGGTCAACCGCTTTACCCAACAGACGATGTTCAATGCCCAGACAGCCTGCACGCCGAAGTGAAATACGCCGGAAAAACCACCGCGATGACATAATTGCTTTATGATAAGCCTTTCCCATCATCAGGCCGCCCATGCTCCGCTTCCTCCTGTCCAGCCTAGCGCTTACCCTCGCCCTTTCCGCGCAAGCGGCAAAACTGCCCGACGCCCAGATCGACATGCTGCGCGCCAATTTCAGCATCGGCTGCCACAACACGGCCGCACTGATCACGCCGGCCTGGCTGCAACAGGGCGACGCCGAGAAGGTATGCGGCTGCAGCGACGAGAAAACCGTGGCGCGCTTGAAGGAAGCCGACTTTGCCGACGCGAACAATCTGACCAAGGCCGATCAGCGCCGCATCGACGATATCGGCACCAATGCCGCCAACGAATGCATGCAACCCTTCTTTGCCAAGGGCGTCGAACGCATGGCCGTGCGCCAATGCGTCAATAACGCAGCAACCATCCCCGCGCTGCAAGGGCTCGCGGCCGACCGCGTGAAGGATATCTGCGCCTGCGCCGCCGCGCGCTACGTGAAGACGGCCGATCTGCACGAGGTAGACCAGGTGGCCGCGCCGGACAGCATGCTGATGCAGCACATCGGCGAATTGCTCAAGGCCGACATCGGCGCCTGCACCGCGCATTGATTTACGCCCGACTTATTCCTCAAGCCACAACAGGCCGGCCGGCCTGACTACAGGCTGCCGCCCAGGTGCCTGCGCCGTCCCGGCTGCGGAAGGGGCGTGCGCGGGTTGGTCGCGCAGGCGGAAGAACGCGATCGCCTGGCTCAGCATGCGTGCCTGTTCCTGCAGGCTATCCGACGCCGCGGCCGCCTCTTCGACCAAGGCTGAATTGCGCTGCGTGGCGTTGTCGATCTCGCCCATGGCTTGATTGATCTGGCGGATATCGCCGCTTTGCGCGCCGCTGGCGTCGGTGATACGGCCGACGATACGCGCCGCGTCTGCCGAAGATTGCGCAATTTCCTGCATGGTAGTACCGGCCGCGGCGACCAAGCCGGCGCCGGCATTGACCTCGGTCACGGTTTCCGAAATCAGAAGCTTGATTTCCTTGGCTGCCAGTGCCGCCCGTTGCGCCAGCGCACGCACTTCGCTGGCCACCACGGCAAAGCCGCGGCCCTGCTCACCGGCGCGCGCCGCTTCCACGGCGGCGTTCAGGGCCAGGATATTGGTCTGGAAAGCGATGCCGTCGATGGTACCGATGATGTCGACGATCTTGCCGGCGCTCTTCTTGATCGAATCCATGGTCTCGACCACGCTCGCGATGCCGGCGCGGCCGCGCTCGGCCACGCCGGCGGCATTGTCCGACAGCCGGCGGGCGGCGCGGGCATCGTCTTCGCTTTGCTGCACCGCACGCGCCAGATCGTCCACGGCGCCGGCAGTCTTGGCCAGCACCCCGGCCTGCGCTTCGGTGCGGCTCGACAAATCGGCATTGCCTTGCGCGATTTCGCGCGAGGCCACGTCGATGGAAGCGATGCCTTCATGCACATGGCCCAGCGTTTGCTGCAGATTGCCGTTCATGGTCTTCAAGGCTTCGAGCAATTGCCCGATCTCGTCGCTTTGCGCGACGTCGATCTCGGCGCGCAAATCGCCCTGCGCGACCTTCTCAGCCAACGCCACCGCACGGCGCAACGGCCAGACGATGCTGCGCGTCAGCAGGACGGCCAGCGCCAGGCCGGCCGCGATCGCCAGCGCGCCAAGACCGACGATCAGCCCCAGGCTGGTGCGGTAGACGCGCGCGGCATCGGCGGCCATGGCCTTGGCACGCTCCTTCTGGTATTCGAGCAGCTTGCGCATGGCGCCGAGATAATCCTTGAACGTCGCGTCCATCTGCGTGGCGACCAATTGTTCGACTTCGACCGTCTTGCCCACGTCCTTGAACTTGAACACGCGGGACCGTACCTCGACATAGGCGGCGCGGCTTTGCACGATCGTGTCGAGCAGGGACTTTTCATCACCGGCCATCGGAAGGGCTTGCAGCTTTTGCTGCAAGTCCGCGGCGATTTCGTCGCCTTCGTCGAGCTGTTTCTGGAAGTATTCGCCGGTTTCCAGGCTGTCGCTCTTGGCGATGGCCACGGCTCGCGCGCCGTTCATCTCGGCCACGCCGGTCCAGTCAGCCACCAGCTGCTGTTTGGCCAGCTTATCGTTGACCAGCGCATCGGCCATGGCATTGCCGGCTTGCAGGCGCCATAGCGAAATCGCCGAGATCAGGGCCGTGACGAGCAGAATGACAAAAAAGGAAACGAAGAGACGCGGAGCGATCCGCAATTGTGGCAGGTTCATCAGGCTATTCCCGTAATTATGCGGAACCGGATGCCCTGGTTCCATGATAGTGCGCCAAGCGTACAAAACCTGTGCGACAGAACCGTGACAAAGTTATGGATCGAACAAACAAAGTTGCCCTATTTCACTATTTTTGACCTTCGCACGACGGAATTTATGTGCCGACAACGGCTCGGACTCATAAGATAAAATTCAACGAAGATGACGAGTACTCCTCTCGACCCCGACACCGCCCTCAACATGCTCGCCCTGCTGCAGGCCGGCAGGCTTGCCGAATGCGAAGCCGCGGCGCGCGAGGTAACCCTGCGCTTTCCCCATTTCGCCTCCGGCTGGAAAGTGCTGGCCGTGGCCCTGCAGCGCCAGGGACGCCTGGCGCAAGCCTTTCCCGCATTCCTGCGCGCGGCGCAAATGCTGCCCGAGGACGATGAGGCGCAGGGCAATCTCGGGCTGGCGCTGCTCGAGGCCGATGAGTTGGTGCAGGGGGAGCATTTCCTGCGCCGCGCGCTCGAATTGAAGCCTGGCAATGCCATGGCCTGGAACAACCTGGCGCACGGCCTGGCGCGCCAGGGCAGACTGATCGAAGCGGAACAGTCGCAGCGCGGCGCCTTGGCGCGCGATCCGCACAACCGCGAATTCATTCACAACCTCGGCTCCATCCTGCACGACCAGGGCCGCATTGCCGAGGCGGAAGCCTGCTACCGGCACGCGATCGCTCTCGATCCCCTGTTCGCCCATGCGCACTGGAGCCTCGGCATGTGCCGCCTACAGGAGAGCGATTTCGTCGACGGCTGGCGCGAATACGAGTGGCGCTGGCAAACCCCGCGTCTGATGGCCGAGCGCAGCCGCTACGGCGACCTGCGCTGGACCGGAGAACAGGATATCGTCGGCAAGACCGTGCTGCTGTGGGCGGAACAAGGCCTGGGCGATACCTTGCAGTTCTGCCGCTACGCGCATGCGCTGGCGGCGCGCGGTGCGCGCGTCGTGTTCGATGTGCCGACGGCTTTCCTGCGTCTGCTGGCGCCGCTGGCGCCGGTGAACGATCAGGCCGGCGCCGTGCCGGCGCACGATTTCCATTGTCCCTTGATGAGCCTGCCGCTTGCGCTCGGCGAAGACGGCATCGCCCCCTGTGCGCCTTATCTGCATGCCGATGCCGCCTTGGCAGCGCTCTGGCGCGAACAGCTCGGCCCGGCCGGCAAGCCGCGCATCGGCATCGCCTGGGCCGGCAACCGGCGCCACGTGCAGGACTATCGCCGCTCGATCCCGCTGGAGCGCTTCATGACGCTGGCCGGCGCCGGCCATGACTTCGTCTGTATCCAGGCGGCGCTGAGCGACGCCGAACGCGCCCACCTCGACATGCAGGCCGTTCCGCGCTTCGAGCATTTGCTGACCGACTATGCCGAAACGGCGGCCCTGATCGCCAACCTCGACCTCGTGCTATGCGTGGACACATCCGTCGCGCACCTCGCCGCCGCGATGGGCAAGCCGGTATGGCTGCTGCTGTCCTACCAGGCGGATTGGCGCTGGCTGTCCGGGCGCAGCGATTGCCCGTGGTATGCAAGCCTGCGCATCTTCCGCCAGCCGCGGCTGGGCGACTGGGATAGCGTATTCGCAGAGGTGAGGCAGGAGCTTGGGCGGCGCTACGAGAGCGCTTGAAAGATCAGATCCAGCTCCTCTTTGGCATCGACCATCAAGGCATCGCCCGCTTCCTTGTTCAAGCCCAGCAGCACCAGGGCCGGGGGCAACTCATCCCAGTGGATGATGGGTTCGCGGTCGACATGGTGGTGCGCATCGAGGATGTTGGCCGCCAGCACCACGTCGGTGATGTCGGGCGGGCCGCGGTGCTTGCGGTCCAGATCACGGTGTTCCAGCACGGCATTGCGGATTTCATCCGACACTTCCCAGGTTTCCAGGATGGCCGCGCCGATGGAGAGGTGCCAGCGGTCAATCACATCCCACAAGGCGGCCTGGTCGACGAACACGTCGGAAAAGCTGTGCGCGCGCGACAGGATGTAGAACTTGCCCACGTCGTGCAGCAGGCCGGCGATCATGGCCGTATCGGGGTGCAGCCGCGTCAGCTTGCGCGCCATGACGAAAGACAGCGCCGCCACGCGTATGCTGCGGTTCCACAGGCCGTTCAGCAATTGCGGCGATTCGGCACTCGATTTGGTCTGCACCAATTGCTTCATACCGACCGCCAGTGCCACGTTGCGCGCCATGCCGAACCCCAGCCGTACCACGGCCACGCGCAAGTCGGTGGTGGGGGCGCCGCCATTGTTATAGGCCGCCGAATTGGCCATACGCAGGATTTGCGCGGAAAGTACGGGTTCGGCGCCGATGATGCGCGCCACGCGTTCGGTCGGTGCGTCCGGGTCGTTCAATGCCTGCCGAATCTTGAGCGTGACCGAGAGCGACGTGGGGAACAGCAAGTCCTTGGACGACAACTCGGTCGTCAGGCTTTCGAGGAACGCAAATTCACCGGCCTTGTCTGAACTCATGGATATAGATTTGACGGGACCTGAGCCGATTATAGCCCTGCTTGATCACTACGTTGCGGAAACGTTAATTGATTCAACCGGGAAACAACAGTCGTGCAATGATGACGACAGGTAAAATTTACTGCCAATTACCGAGGCAAAGCCCCGTCCGGTCACCTACAATGACGGCAAACAAGGGGGATGCTGGCTTGAATTCCAGATCTGTCCCCCAATCTAACCCTTGTTTGAAGTAACTGCCGCTCGAATTTCTCAGCACGACTTTTGAGCAACTCTTAAGCAATTTTTAAGGAGCTTGACCATGTTCAAACAATCCTTGATCGCACCGGCCTTCGTTGCCCTGGCACTGGCGGCCGTTGCCCCGGCCCAGGCTGCCGGCGCCGATGCGACCATCCACGAAGTCTACCAGGCCGCCGAGGCGGGCCGGTTCGACGACGCGCAGAAGATGATGGACAAGGTGCTGCAAGACCACCCCAACAGCGCCAAGGCCCACTTTGTCGAAGCCGAATTGCTGAGCAAGGAAGCGCGCTACAACGACGCCCAGACCGAGTTGAACACCGCATTGCGGCTGGACCCGGCGCAAGCCTTCGCCAAGCCCGGCCGCGTGCAGGAACTGCAAAGCATCATTAACGGTGCGCGCCAGCCGCGCGTGATGCAACATAGCGTTACCGCCCCGGCAACGCCGGTCTACGTCAGCCGTCCGCAGCCGCAATCGAGCGGCGGTGGCGGCTGGCTGGTGATTGCGGTCATCTTTATCGCCATCTTTGCCTTGATCGCAATGGTGCGCTCGGCGATGCGGCGTAACGTCGTCGTCACCAACGGCTACGGCCCGGGTGGTGGCTATGCTCCCGGCTACGGCCCCGGTTATGGTCCGGGCTACGGCCCCGTGGGCGGCGGCCTCGGTTCCGGCATCCTCGGCGGCCTGGCCACGGGCGCCGCAGTTGGCGCCGGCATAGTGGCCGGCGAAGAATTGATGGAACACATGACCGGCCGCGACCGCGAGCGCGACGTCGAATATATCCGCGAAGAGCGAGTGCGCGACGACGGCTGGAGCAACAGCCAGAATAACGACATGGGCGGCAACGACTTCGGCGTCTCCGACAGCTCGTCCTGGGATTCCGGCGGCGGTGGCGGCAGCGACGATTGGTAATGCGCCGACCGCATTCAAGCCGGAGGTAAGCCGGCGCATCCGCGCCGAATTCACAGCCGAATCCAAGGCATACTCGACCAAGGCGGGACGTGTGTTCCGCCTTTTTTCCGACTGACACCATGCAACAACGCCTCGCCGTCGAACTCGAAAAATCCTACCGCCTGCTCAACCATGGCCCCACCGTACTCGTGTCTTCCGCCTTCAACGGCAGGCAAAACGTGATGGCGGCGGCCTGGTCCATGCCGCTGGACTTTTCGCCGCCCAAGGTCACCGTCGTCATCGACCGCAATACCTTGACGCGCGAATTGGTGGAAGCTTCCGGCGAATTCGTGCTCAACATTCCCACACGCGAGCAAGCGCGCATGACGCTGGCGGCCGGCTCCACGTCCGGCCGCGAATCGGGCCATGACAGCGGCAAGTTCGGCGAACTCGGTATCGCGACATTCGCCGGCGCCGAGGTGGGCGCACCGCTGATCGACGGCTGCGTAGGCTGGCTCGAATGCCGCGTCATCCCGGAACCGCAGGTGCAACAACGCTACGACCTCTTCATCGGCGAAATCGTCGCGGCCTGGGCCGACGTGCGAGCCTTCAAGAATGGGCACTGGGTATTCGAGGAAGGCGGGCCGCGCAGCATCCATTACGTGGCCGGCGGCAATTTCTTCGAGACCGGGGCGGCATTCGAGATCGCACAGGACAAAGGTCAGCAGGGATAGGGATCAGTAGTAACGGGGACGCAATAAACAACGGAGGTCGTTATGCTGGGTTTTATCGGATGGTGCATCTTGTTCGTGCTGTGCTGGCCGCTGGCGCTGATCGTGCTGGTGCTGTGGCCCTTGATCTGGCTGATTTCCCTGCCTTTGAAACTGGTGGGTATCAGCCTTGACGCGATATTTGCCTTGATCAAATCCATCCTCTTCCTGCCGGCCAGGATGCTGGGCTTCCGCGGCTGAGCCCTCCCCCATTCCATAAGACAGCGGGTGGCTGCCGGGCCGCCCGCTGCAAGGGTGTAATGCCTCGAAGCTTTCCAACGCGCCAGCTGCGGGCTAGTCGTCGGCAGCCTCCCACAACTCCACCTTGTTCCCATCCGGATCCATTAGCCAGGCAAATTTTCCGTACGAATAATCTTCAGTCTTGTCGATAGCCACGCCCTTGCTGCGAAGATGGCTCAAGATCGCGGCCATGTCCTTGACCCGATAATTGATCTGCCCCGTGCGCGGCTTGCCTGTGAGTTCTTCATCGGTATGGATGATCGACCACGCGATCGTGCGCACGATCTCGGGTTTGTCGAGGTCGCGATAATCGAAGGTCGCGTAGACGGAACTGCATTCGTCGCCGCCGCTCGCGGTCTCGATGCCGAGGCAATCGCGATACCAGGCCGCCAGCCGCTTCGTATCGTTGGTAAACAGAAAAGCGCCACCGATTCCTGCGATCATACGTTTCTCCTCTTTACGATGGTTAATATGCCGACATCTTGCGGACCGGCACACACAACTCCAGGTCGAGATGCGACCAGTCGGTTGCCTGCTCCTTGTTCGTGAAAATCTCCAGCGCCGGAGCGTGTTGCGGCTCATACTCGCTGCGAATCAGCCAGCTTCGATACAGATAATCCCACGCGGTGGCGATGCGGTAAAGGTCGCCGGACACCTTCACGACGGCATAGCGCATCGCCGGCATGGCCAGCGCCGACATGCCCTCCGCACAGGCGAACGGCCCCGACGTCGCGAAACAGACCTCATAGCGATACAGGTGCGGCGGCGTGACATGCGGATCGTCGGCCGACATGCCGAACAGCACGCCTTGCGCATAGCCGGGCTGCGATTTCGCCCAGCCCACCATGGCCTTGAACGCGGCCTGCACCGTCTCCATCCTGGTCGTGTTCGTCACCCGGATATAGGCGGCCTGCCGCCGGGGAAAATCCATCACCCGCACCGGAAACGCCGCCCGCCTTTCCTCTTCGCTCATGGGAAGAACATAACCCAGTCCGGGCGCGGCTTCTTTGCAAATCTTGCTGTTATTGAGTTCGCCGCCTTTGCGGTAACCGCTGGGGGTGATGCCATAGCCGGACTGGAACGCGCGCGAAAAGGTCGATGGGGAGGAAAACCCGCAATCGAGGGCAATGGCGGTCAGGCTCCGCTCCGAATAGCGCAACAGGCGCGTTGCCTTTTCCAGGCGCAGGCGGCTGGTGAAATTGTTGACCGTCTCACCCGATATCGCCTTGAAAATCCGATGAAAATGAAATTCAGACAGGCAGGCAACCTCGGCAAGTTCGTCCAGCTTGACCGGCCGGTGCAGATTGGCCCGCAAATGGTCGATGACGCGGTCTATCCTTCTGGTGTAAGCGGTATTGGCTCGCGGGCCTGCTGCCGACGAGGGTTCATTTGCCATAGCCATACCGGAAACCTGTTGCGGCGGAAGTCTAGATCAAAAAGTCCTCGATCAGCCCGGCCAGCAATTCCGGCTGATCGTGATGCAGCATATGCCCCGCGTCCGGCACGATCTTCGCCGTCAGATTGCCAAGGTGCTGCATGCGCCTGTCGATTTCGGCCCGTGCCGCTTCCTTGCTGCCCAGGAAGCGCCACACTTCCGTCTCGGCCGCCTCCACCCATAGCACGGGCGCCGTGATGGCGCGCCAGCACGCCAGCACTTCCTCAATGCGGTAGAGAATCGGGCTGACGCCCTTGTGCGCCGGATCGCCGCGTATTTCCCACACGCCGTCGGAAGTCTGATGCCCCCAATGCGGCGCAAGAAAGGCGGCGCGTTCGGCCGACAGGCGCGGATTATTTTTCCGTAAGCGTGCCGCCACTTCGGCTTCGCTGGCATAGCTCATCAGGCGCGGCGGTTCGCGCAATTCGTCCAGCCACTTGGCATAGCGCTGCGGCGCCTGCTCCGGCCTGGTC
Organism: Burkholderiaceae bacterium; assembly: GCA_036384915.1. Classification (GTDB taxonomy): domain Bacteria; phylum Pseudomonadota; class Gammaproteobacteria; order Burkholderiales; family Burkholderiaceae_D; genus PKWO01. The sequence continues at coordinate 13,534 of DASVLJ010000015.1, read as the reverse complement.
GCCCCCATGCCGAAACCTTCCAGGTTGATCAGCCTGGCCACGCGCCCGGGCCGGATGCCGGCATAGAGGCAGGCGATGTTGGCGCCCATGCTGTGGCCCAGCAGATTGACCGGTGCATCGTGCGCGCAATAGGTCAGGATGGCGTCGAGGTCGCCCACGTAGTCGGCGAAGTAATAGGTGTCGCCGCCGCCGTTCTGCGACAGGCCGAAACCGCGCCAGTCGGGAGCGACGACATGCCAATCTCGTCTCAGATGATCGACCACGAACTGGAACGAGGCGGAAACGTCCATCCAGCCGTGCAGCATGAGCAGGAGCGGCGCACCTTCCTCACCCCAATGGCGCAGGTGATATCGCAATCCGCGAACCGTGATAAATTCCGAGGAAGAGGGTTTCATGCCGCCCAGAATATCACGGAGACTTTCATGGTGCCTGACATCGTTGACCGCTACGCACAGCTTTACGAGGACTTCCGCTGGCACGTACCCGGGCAATTCAATATCGCCGAAGTCTGCTGCCGGCGCTGGGCCGGCGAGGCGGAACGCATTGCCTTGTTTTGCGAAGACGAGGACGGGCGCGCACAGCATTTCACTTACGCGCAATTGCAGGAACAGGCCAACCGCCTCTCCAACCTGTTCGCCGGACTCGGCGTCGCGCGCGGCGAACGCATCGCCATCGTGCTGCCGCAACGCGTGGAAACCGCAGTGGCTCATATCGCCTGCCAGCAATCGGCCATGGTGGCGATGCCGATGTCCATCCTGTTCGGTCCCGATGCGCTCGAATACCGTCTGCAGGACAGCGCGGCCGTCGTCGCCATCGTCGATTCGGCGGCGCTGCCGGCCCTGGAAGAAATCCGTACGCACTGCCCCGCCCTGCGCCACGTGATTGCCGTCGATTGCCGGGCCGCACATGCGCTCGACTGGGCCGCGTTGCTCGCGGGGGTGAGTGCAGACTTCACGCCCTGCGCGACGCACGCAGAAGACCCGGCCATCCTGATCTACACCAGCGGCACCACGGGTTCTCCCAAGGGCGCTCTGCTGCCGCAGCGCGCGCTGATCGGCAACCTCACGGGCTTCGTCGCTTCGCAAAACTGGTTTCCTCAGCCGGGCGACGTATTCTGGTCGCCGGCCGACTGGGCCTGGACCGGCGGCTTGATGGACGCGCTCTTGCCCACGCTCTATTTCGGCCGCCCCATCGTCGGCTATCGCGGGCGCTTCACGGCCGAAACGGCCTTCCGCCTGCTGGAAAAATACGGCGTGACCAATACCTTCCTCTTCCCGACCGCGCTGAAGATGATGATGAAAGCGGCGCCCCATGAACCGCACAAGCTCAAGCTGCGCGCCATCATGAGCGCAGGCGAAGCCGTGGGCGACGCGGTGTTCCACTGGTGCCGCGACGCGCTCGGTGTCACGGTCAATGAAATGTTCGGCCAGACCGAGATGAACTACATCGTCGGCAACAGTGCGCAGCAATGGCCGCCCAAGCCCGGCAGCATGGGCCGGCCCTATCCCGGCCACCGCGTCGCCGTGATCGACAACGACGGCCGCGTGCTGCCGCCCGGCGAGACCGGCGAAGTGGCGCTACACCGCACCGACCGGCACGGCATGCCCGACCCGATCTTTTTCCTCGGCTATTGGCGCAAGCCGCAAGCCACGCAAGACAAATACACCGGCGACTGGTGCCGCACCGGCGACCTGGCGAGCATGGATGAAGACGGCTATCTCTGGTACCAGGGCCGCGCCGACGACATGTTCAAGGCGGCGGGCTACCGCATCGGACCGGCGGAAATCGAGAACTGCCTGCTGAAACACCCGGCCGTGGCCAATGCTGCAGTCGTGCCCAAACCCGACGCCGAGCGCGGCAACCTGGTGAAGGCCTTCGTGCTGCTGGCGCCGGGATATGCTCTCGGCGAGACCGCGCACGACGAGTTAGCCAAGCAATTGCAGGCGCACGTGCGCGGCAAGCTGGCGCCTTACGAGTATCCCAAGGAGATTGAATTCGTCGACAGCCTGCCGATGACGACTACGGGCAAGCTGCAGCGGCGGGTGCTGCGCCTGCTGGAAGAAGAGCGGGCCAAGGGAGGCGGGGCATGAATGCTGCGCAGGCCGTTGTGCCGGGCGATGAGTACGGCGAGGCCGGCACCAAGAGATTGACGGCGGAGACCTTGTACTTCTCCGCCGTCTGAGGTGAACCGGGTGACTTAGTTGAACTTGTAGTCAAGTCCCAAGCGCAGCATGCGGCCCTCTGCGTCTTGCAGGCTGGTCGGGACGATACCATCGACTCCGAACGCACGCAGGTCTGCCGGCGAACGTTGCTGGAACAGGTTCAGTACGTTGGCGGAAATCACCAGATTCTTGATGCCGTTATAGGCAAAATAGTAGTCCACCGTCTGGTTGCGCTTGACACGGCACTGGTCCGCCGTGAAACCGGAGCCCGCGCAACCGGACAGGCTCCATGTCGTGTCTTGGTTACCCTGCTGCAACCAGTAACCGCTTATGTAGTTCAAGCGCACAGAATTCATCCACGATCCCACATCGAGCGACAATGTGACGCTGCCCGACAAGCGGGGGTAGCCGTATTGGCCGGCGAGGTTGTCGTGGATATCGCTGATCGAACTGTCGTAGTAGCCAATCAGGTAGGTTGCGTCGACCGCGGCGCTGAAACGTCCCAGCGCCGTTTTCCGGCTTCCCTTGACCTCCATATCGATACCGCTGGTACGCTGTTCGGAGATATTCTGCATTTCGCGAGTGATATTCGTCAACGGCCCCACTGTCACGCCATACTGCGCGATTTCAGCCGCGGTGAAGGTCTGGTCGGTGTTGGCGTTCAGCGGCGCGCGGGTCACGGTGGTGCCTGCCGGAATCGGGCTTCCGTCGAACAACTGTGCAGGCGATTGCAGGCCGATGGTGTTTTTGCGGTTGATGTTCCAGTAGTCCACCGAGGTTTTGTAGCCCTTGACGGGCTCAAGCACAATGCCGAGCGACAAGGTGCGTGACGATTCCGGCTGCAGATTCGGATTGTTTTTCACTTCATCCGCCAACCCGAACGCACACTCGTTTGCTTGCACCGATTCGGCTCGCGCAGTCAAGACGGCGACCTGCGGGTCGCTGGGGTTGAGCGCATTGGCTTGATTGATCAGGTCGTTGTACAGCTTGGTCGCCTGCGGGCAACGCTGCGGATCGGCGGTATTGGAGTCAAAGGCGAACTTCAGGGAATGTGCGGCTTCCACCATGTTGGGCGCCCGGAAACCGTGCTCAAGAGTGCCGCGCAACAACACCCAATCGGACGGGGTATAGCGCACGGCCAGCTTGGGCGAGAAGTGCGTGGCCAAGTCGGGGTATTTGTCGGCGCGCAAGGCAAGGTTCATTTCCAGGTCTTTGAGTACCGGGATATCGATTTCGCCGTACGCCGATTCCGTCGTGCGCGACGCATTGGCCTCACTGATGCCGGCACCGACGATGTCGCCTGCCTCAAGATTGGCGGAAGGCGTCAACGCATAGCTTTCATGGCGCACCTCGCCGCCCAAGGCAAACTTGGACATTCCGGCCGGGAGGCTATAGAGGGGGCCGCTGATCTTGCCGTCAATCCAGCTTTGGCGGTCCTCGCCCGAATTGCTGAACACGGGGAACAGCGTGTTGAGCACGGCGGCGCTATTGACCTGGCCCGGATGGTAGCCGTTCGGTTGGGCGAAGAAGTTCGGATCTGTCGCCGTGTAACTCAGCGCAACGTTTGGGTTCGTGTTCAAACGATAGTTGTTATAGTTGCCGATCTCCTGGATAAAGCCGTTTGCACTGAAAGTGCCTTGTTGCACAGCATCGGATTTCGAACCCATCAAGCCGGCGGCTGCCTCCCATTCGTAATCCTTGCTCAATGTGCCGCGCAACCCGCCGAGCACGCGGTATTCGCTGCTTGCCACGTTTTGGTAGGACGGTGCATCGGTAAAACGGTAGCGCAAACCCACGCCGTCGTCGCCGGTCGGATTCGACGGACTATTCGAGGGCAGCCCAAGATAGTTCATCGTGAGAGGCTGGCCGGTTGCCGGATTGCCCCACAGCGCCGGCTGCAAGCTGTCGCCATAGACGGGGTAGGGGCTGAGGTAGGAAGTCTTGATGTTGGAATAGAAGGCTTCGCCAAAGGCCTGGTTGCCGCCTCCGATATTCAAGGTGCCTTGCGAGTAGAAATTGTTGCGGATCGATTCGGGCACCGCCTGGAAGCGTTCATATCGGTTGTACTTGCATAAGCCATCCTGGATCATGTTCTGCGGACAGCTGGATACCGGCTGGGTCGATGGGCCGTCGATGATGTTGCCGGGATTGGAATAGCTGGAATAGGTGCCGAACGAAGGCGAAGTCGAACTCAGCGCCGGATTGGTATAGTCCAACAACCCGGTCCACATGACGTTATCGCGCTTGTAGAAGGCGGCGTTGAACATGATGTTGTAGCCGTCCTTGTCGTAATCGCCGAAGCCGCCCATGATCGAGGCCTTGTTTGTGCGGAACGCGCCGCTTTGGGTCGACTGGACGTGATCGACGTTGACTTCGATCCCCTCGAAATCCTTGCGTGTGATGATGTTGATCACGCCCGCCACAGCGTCGGAACCGTAAATGGCCGAAGCGCCAACCTTCAGCACTTCAATGTGGTCGACCGCATCGAGCGGGATCGCATCGACGTTGACGAACACGGCATTGTAATCGGCCAGCGCGTAGCTGGGCAGGCGGCGGCCATTCAACAGCACCAGCGTCGACTGCTCGCCGAGGTTGCGGAACGAGACGTTGCTGCCTCCGGGCGCGAAACTGTCCGAGCCGCCGATGTCGGAGATGCTATCGCCGGTAGCGGCGGCCAGGTTGCTCAACACTTCCGAGACGCTGCTCGCACCTTGCCGCTGAATATCGGTGTGGGTAATGATTTGAACCGGAGACGGCGTCTCATCGTCCACCGTCTTGATGTTGGAACCCACGATCAGGACCATCTGCGGCTGCTGCACGGGGTTGCTTTGAGCACTTGCTGCGGCGGACATGGCGATGGCGAAGATTCCCAATGCCGCCCGTACTGCGATGACTCCCTTTTTTTCCTCAAAAATCACGATCATTCCTTAGGCCATTAATAGATTCATTGTTGTCATTTGCAAAATATCGGCAAGATAGCGCAGCTGTCAAAGCAGCAACTTGAATGCATATTTCTATGCAAAACTGCCTCAGGGAAGCTGCGCATTTCTCTTCTACATTTCATGGGGCCCAAGACTACCTCCCTTGCCCTATTCCCCCAATCCGACATGTGTCGGATTGGGTTTATCAATGAGGTCGTGCTCAAGTACCTGCGCCTGCGGTCAAGCAGCGCGCCAGGCAGTGCTTGTGCCGCATGATGAACGCGATGAGAAAGGCAACCGGTATTCCCGGCCGGGATCGGGGAGAACGGCGATCCGGTTTTTTATGCGCAGTGTCCGGGACTGGGAGTGGGAGTGTTTTTTCCAGCCGCGAATGCGAAAGGGGGCAGACCGTCAGGGCGCAGGATGTTGCCGCCCTCGCCTCTTCGCCCGGCACGGCCGGCGATCACCTGTCCGCGATCACGGAAAATTTCGGCGGTAACAATGCAAATAATGCGGGCGGCTTCTTGGAGACTCGCGACAGCCCGGGGGATGGTGAAGCCGCGTTGGTGGTTGGCGGAGGGCTTTTCAAGTCCCTCTCCCGCAGGCGGGAGAGGGGCGACCAGTAGCCACACGCATAATCGGCGGACGTCAAAACTCTTGCCAATCGTCAGTCGCACCGTTACTCGTCTTGGGGTTCGCCGCCAGTGCCGGCCGCTTGATAGGCCGAAGCCTCGGCCGTACCGGCGCCACAGCCTCCCTGCGCCCCACAATCCCGTCCGACGACACCGCATACCGCGCCGCCTCATCGCCGATCTTGAACACGCTCACCGAATCCACCAGCACCGTGCCCTGGTGCTGCATCGCGTCTGCCGCAGCCGCCGCTTCCTCGACCAGGGCGGCGTTGCGCTGGGTCACGGTATCCATCCGCATGATGGCGTGGTTGATCTGCTCGATGCCGCTGGTCTGCTCGCTGCTGGCGACCGATATTTCCGAAATGATGTCGGACACGCGCTTGACGCTGGCCACGATCTCGCTCATGGTGGCGCCGGCCTGGTCGACCAGCCTCGCGCCGGCGTCGACCTTTTCCACCGAATCTCCGATCAAGGCCTTGATCTCCCTGGCGGCCGAAGCACTGCGCTGCGCCAGGTTGCGCACCTCCGCCGCCACCACGGCAAAACCGCGCCCCTGCTCGCCGGCGCGTGCCGCCTCCACGGCGGCATTGAGCGCAAGGATATTGGTCTGGAACGCAATGCCGTCGATCACGCCGATGATATCGACGATCTTCTTAGACGACGCATTGATCGACCCCATCGTCTCGACTACCTGCGACACCACGGCTCCGCCCTTCATCGCCACTTCCGACGCCGTGACCGCGAGGCTGCTCGCCTCGCGCGCATTCTCCGCGTTGGCCTTGACCGTCGAGGTCAACTGCTCCATGGCCGAGGCGGTTTCTTCCAGCGAGCCGGCCTGGTCTTCGGTGCGGGCCGACAGGTCGAGGTTGCCGCGTGCGATTTCCCTGGCCGCGCCGCTGATGGTGTGTGTACTGCGGCGCACTTCGGAGACGATCCTGATGAGGCTGTTGTTCATGCCGCCGAGCGCCTTCAGGAGCTGGCCGGTCTCGTCCCGGCTGGTGGAGGCGACCGTGCTGCGCAAGTCGCCGGCGGCCACCGTCTCGGCCATTTCCACCGCCTGTTGCAGCGGCTGGGTGATGCTCTTGCCAAGCCACAGCGTGACGACCACACCGAACGCGGCAGCCAGCGCCACCGCCGCCAGGAGCAGCACGCAAGCAGTCTTGTAGCTGTCCTGCGCCTGCCGGTCGGCCGCCGCCATCATCTGGTTGGATTGCTCCAGCACATAGCTCACGATGCCGTCGATTTTTTGCGTAGGCGGGCGGTCCATACCCTTGACCAGCGCATCGACCGTGTGGGCGCTTCCGGCATTGGCCACGTCGTATTGCTTGAGCGCTTCGGCGTATTTGAGGCCCAGCTCCTGGTGCGATTTGATCGCCTCGTCGACGGCGGCGGTGTCGAATTTCAGCTTGACGAACAAATCCTTGAGCTTTTGCAGGTAGGCGTCGGTCTGCGCGCTACGATCGGCAAAGGCCTTGCTGTATTTGTCGAACTGGGCCCGGTCGTTGCCGCGCAGGAGCGTGTCTTTCCACTCCTGCACCTGCTTCTTGAATTCGACCTGCGCGCTGCGCGCGGTATCGATCGATTGCTCGAGCATGGCTGCTTTTTGCATCATGTCTGCGCTGCGCGCGTTGCTCTGGCTCAGGGTGAACCAGCCCTCAAGCCCCACAGCCAGCATGGCCAGCATCAGGAACCCCGCCTGGAGACCCAGGCGCGCCCCTATTTTCAAGTCGGATAGCTTCACGATCCTTCCCCCGAAGTGGCGTTGCCGATATTCATGTCATCAGCTTTTTCCGTATGCAAACATTTATACGCCGATTGGGGGCATCCGTGCAGCTGGTCGCGTCAATCGCGCCACACATTTCTGATCGTGTCTTACAAAAATTTCCATAAAGACATCATGCGTGCAAATACCGCGCAAGATTAAACGAGGAAAACACCCCCAAATGCTGGAAGTGCTGCTCCAGCCACGCCGCCCCCTGCCTGCGCCCTTCCTCGAACAGCGCCCCGATGAAGGAAGCCTGCGTATTCAGCTTGGACAACCCCGGCAAGCCGCTCATGAAGTCGGGCGCATCGACCAGGTGCACGTGCAGGTTGCGCAAGCGCCGCTCCATCCGCCCCAAGGCGAACCAGCTGCGCTGCGCTTCGCGCTTGGCCAGCGCGATGCCCTGCAGTTCGGTGAACAGCGCCGAGGAAAAGCCGATGTCGGTCAGGCGCGCGACGATCTCGTCGGCCGTGGTGGGCACGCCGTCCTTCGGATGGGCATGCAGCAGCACCACGACGATGTCGCGCGCACGGCATTGATGCAACAAGGGGAAAATGGGCGGATTGGCAGTGAAGCCGCCGTCCCAGTAGGCGAGGCCATCGATCTCGACGGCATGGTGCAAGGCCGGCAGGCAGGCCGAGGCCAGCACCGCATCGAGCGATATCTGCCGGTTGCGGAAGATGCGCAGCTTGCCGCTGGCGACTTCCGTGGCGGCGACGAAGAGCTTGATCCGGCCATGCTCGCGCAACAGTTCAAAGTCGATCTGCTCGGCCAGGATGTCGCGCAAGGGGTTGATGTCGAACGGGTTCAGTTGGTAGGGCGAAAGCACGCGCGTCAAGGACAGCAGCATCGCCGGCAGCATCCCCGACAAGCCCAGCGCATCGGGCGGCTGCATTTCCTCCGGCAGGAAGCTGAACGGCGCCTTGAGCGAGACGCGCTGCCAGAAAGCCGCCAGCGCCTCGCGCGCGCCTTCGCGTCCGCCCTTGGCATAACCATGCGCCAACACCACGCCGTTGACCGCACCGGCGGAAGCGCCGCTGATGGCTTCGATCTCCATGCGCCCGTCTTCGAGCAAGCGGTCCAGCACGCCCCAGGTGAAAGCGCCATGCGAGCCGCCGCCCTGCAGAGCCAGCGTGGCCATCTTGCTTTCCAGCATGCCGTTCTCCCCTTGCAAAGAAATTACGACAGACTCAAATCAGACGCGACAGTTCCTCTTCCGTAAAGCCGGCCGCGCGCCGCGCTTCGATGTTGAACGGCCCGCGCAGCATGGGGGCCTTGTATTGCTGCGACAATTCGGCGAACGTGGCAACCGGGTCAAGCCGGCGCTGCCCGCACAGCCAGCCGAACCAGCGGTTGCCCACGGCCACGTGGCCGATCTCGTCGCGCAGGATGATGTCGAGGATTTGCGCCGCCGCCTGGTCGCCGGCTTGCGCCAGCTTGGCGCGGATCGGCGGCGTGGCATCGAGCCCGCGCGCCTCGAAGGTGCGCGGCACCAGCGCGATGCGCGCCAGCACGTCGCCGCGCGTCTTGTGCGCCATGTCCCACAGGCTGTTGTGCGCCTTGAAGCTGCCGTAGCCATAGCCCAGCGTTTGCAAGTGGCGTGCCAGCAGGGAGAAATGCAAGGCTTCCTCGGCCGCCACGCGCAGCCAGTCGGTATAGAACTCGCGCGGCATGGCGGCGAAGCGCCAGACGGCGTCGAGCGCGAGATTGACGGCATTGAATTCGATATGGGCCAGCGCGTGGATCAGTGCGGCGCGGCCTTCCACGCTGCCCATGGAGCGGCGGCCCACGGCGAGCGGATCGACCAGTTCGGGCAGATCGGGACGGCCGGGAATATCCGCCGGCTCCTCGATCGGCGCTTGCTCATCGAGCGTCAGAGCGCCGTCGTTCCAGCGTTGCGCCAGGGCTTGCACGGCATCGGCCTTGGCTTGCGCATCGCGCTCGGCGAGGCAGGCCAGGGCCGCATGGCGCAGCTCGCTACCCACGCTATTTGAAGACGACCGTCTTGTGGCCGTTCAACAGGATACGATGCTCGACGAAGCACTTCACCGCCCGCGCCAGCACCACGCATTCGACGTCGCGCCCGATGGCCGTCAAGGCTTCCGGCCCCATGGCATGGTCGACACGCTCCACATCCTGCTCGATGATCGGGCCTTCATCGAGATCGCCGGTGACGAAGTGCGCCGTTGCGCCGATCAGCTTCACGCCGCGCTCGTGCGCCTGGTAGTAGGGCTTGGCGCCCTTGAAGCTGGGCAGGAAGGAATGGTGGATGTTGATCGCGCGGCCCTTCAAGGCTTCGCACATCGCGGGCGAAAGGATTTGCATGTAGCGCGCCAGCACCACGAGATCGATCTGGTTGCTCTCGACGATTTCGAGCACGCGCTGTTCCTGCGCATGCTTGGCCTCAGCCGATGCCCCGGCCGCCAGCGGCAGGTGATGGAACGGGATGTTGTAGCTTGCCGCGAGCTGGTAGAACTCGGTATGGTTGGAGACGATGGCCGGAATCTCGACCGGCAGCAAGCCGCTCTTGTAGCGGAACAGCAAGTCGTTCAGGCAATGGCCGATCTTCGACACCATGATCATCACGCGCGGCTTCTTGTGCGCGTCGTGCATCTGCCAATCGAGCTGCATGGTTTGCGCCAAATGGCCGAAAGCCTCGCGCAGGGCGCTATCGGACACGGCCGCATCTTCCGCCGCGAAATGCACGCGCATGAAAAAGGTCTGCGACTGGCTGTCGCCGAATTGCGCCGAATCGATGATGTTGCAGCCGTGTTCGGCCAGGAAGCCCGATACGCTGTGGACAATGCCGCGGTGGTCACCGCAGGACAGGGTAAGGATGTATTCCGGGTGCTTCATGGCGTGCAATCGAAAATGAACAAGGCAGGAGACAGCGTCGGCGAAGGCCGTATTGTCGCACACCCGGGCGCACTATCTCGCGCCGTTCAATCGGCAACCGATTCCTGCTTCGCCAATTTGTGCGCGAACCGCGCCACGAAGAAGAGCGCGACGCCGCCGGCCAGCCAGCCCCAGGGGGGTTGCTCTTGTCGTCGTAGAAGCGGGTTGCCATGGGATCGGAAGCAATGAAGCACACCTTGATCGCTTCCACGTTGGCCATGTGCTTGGCCGTGTCGGCACTGATCCATTTTTTTCGACGTCGGTCTCCACGCCGCCCGGTTCAAGGTACTTGACGTCGAGATTCAACCCGCCGGTGTAGATCGGCCCGGACGGCACCACCGCTGTTTTGGACAGCACCATCTCGGCTTCAGTGTTTTTTGTGGAGCTACCCGCCGACTATATGCCTCCGGCGTGCAGCCGCCAAGGGAAGCCGGTGGCATCGGGTGAGCCTGCAACACCCCTGCCACCACGGCATCAAGACTCCTTCATCGGCACAGGAGATTTGGCGGACTTGCCCGACGAATCCATCTGCACGTCGCCCGAAAGCTGCCCTCCCTCTTCGATCACCAGCTTGCCGTAACGGATCTTGCCCGAAACCTTGCCGTTCGAGAAAATAGTCAGCTTCTCGGCCACGGTCAAATCGCCGTCGAATTCGCCATGGATTTCACCGGAATCGACATGTGCCGCGCCCTTGAACGCGCCGGGCTCGTCGATCTGGATTTCGCGCGCATAAATGGTCGCTTCGACCAGGCCTTCGACGACGATGGTGTCGCAGTCGGTGATCTCGACACCCTTCAACTTGATATTCGGGCCCACGATCAATCTGCTGCTGGAGGTGTCGGCCGCCGGCTTCGCCGCAGCCGCAGCCGGCTGTGCACCAGCGCCTTGTTTCGCACTTTCGGTCAAGGTGGCGGCCAGGTTTTGCCCCTGTCCCAGAGGCGGTCTCGCCGACGGCGCGCCGCCCCCAAGGGTGCCGGGTTGCGGATGGGGCGGGACGCCTTCGCGTTTGCCGAAAAGCGTATCGGATCGAAGCATGATTTCTCCTCAAATGCTTAACTTTGATTAACTTGTTTCCTGCCGTGGTATGCACGAGGGGAAACAGTTGCAACGGAAATCCCGCGGCAACGCAGATTGGTATGTGGTATTAATAAAAAGTTCACAAAAAAATTAAAAAAGCACGATCGTTTTAATTTGAGGTATAGTCGCATCCACCTGCCACACTTACTTACGGAGACGCACAATGACCACATTGAACAACCGCCAATTCCGCCTGGCCGCGCGCCCGGTCGGCATGCCCAAAACCAGCGACTGGGACTTCACCTCGGAACCCGTGCGCGAGCTGGCCGACGGCGAAGTGCTGGTCAAGGTGCTTTATCTTTCGCTCGACCCCGCCATGCGCGGCTGGATGAACGAAGGCAAGTCTTACATCCGTCCGGTGGCCATCGGCGAAGTGATGCGCGCAGGCGGCATCGGCAAGGTGGTGCAATCGAAGTCGGACAAATTCGCTGTCGGCGACTACGTCTCCGGTGGCCTGGGCGTGCAAGAATACTGGGCCGGCGCGGCCAACGACAAGACCGCCGCCCTGTACAAGGTCGATCCCAAGGCCGCGCCGCTGACCAAATACCTCAACGCGCTCGGCATGCCCGGCATGACGGCTTACTTCGGCTTGCTCGACGTGGGCCAGCCCAAGGCCGGCGAAACCGTGGTGGTATCGGGCGCGGCCGGCGCCGTGGGCCAGACCGTGGGCCAGGTGGCCAAGCACAAGGGTTGCCGCGTGGTCGGCATCGCCGGCGGCAAGGACAAATGCGATTTCGTCGTCAAGGAACTGGGCTTCGACGCCTGCATCGATTACAAGACCGGCTCGGTAAAGGACGGCTTGAAGGAACATTGCCCGAACGGCGTGGACGTCTATTTCGACAACGTCGGCGGCGATATCCTCGACACGGTATTAACCCGCATCAACCTGAAGGCCCGCATCGTCATCTGCGGCGCAATCTCGCAATACAACAACACCACTCCCGTGAAAGGCCCGGCCAACTACCTGTCGCTGCTGGTCAACCGCGCGCGCATGGAAGGCATCGTGGTGTTCGACTATGCCAACCGCTATCACGAAGGCGTGGCCGAGATGGCCAAGTGGATGCGGGAGGGCACATTCCACACGCGCGAAGACGTGGTCGAAGGCCTCGAAACCTTCCCCGATACCCTGCTGATGCTGTTCGAGGGCAAGAACTTCGGCAAGCTGATTCTGCAAGTCGCCAAGGACTAAGGTTTCGTGGGTGGGAGAGACAGATAGCCCCCACCGGCCCCGGCAAGCGTCCTGGCCTTTTGATATGGGTTCCAAGCGCCAAAAGAGGCAGGGTTTCGCTTACACTACCGCTCTGCGCCGGTATTGATTGCCGGCGCAGAGTAAGCCAAAGAGAAGCGGGGCATGAGGAAAGACCCGGCCAGGATGGCAATTTCGATTATTTCAAGGGGAACTCATGCAAACAGAACCCGGCGGCAACGCCGAATCCACCAATCCTTACGTCAATCCCACCCAGGCGACCAGCGTCGAACAGGCATCCCTGTCGGAACAAAAAGCCGCAGCGTGCGCAATCGTCATGACGCACATCGTGCGCGCCGCCAACTGGTTCTACTGGATTGCTGGGCTTTCGCTGGTCAATCTCGTCGCCATTGCCACGGGCGCCAATTTTCGCTTCATCATCGGCCTGGGCTTTTCCGAAATGCTGGGCGGCTGGGCCAAGGACATGACGACTGCGGGTGCAAGCGACGGCGCGGTCATGGCGGCATGCGCCGGCGGCGTGGCACTGACCGCGTTTTTTGCCGCCTGCGGTTGGTTCGCGCGCCGCCCCTCGATGGTGGCCTTCATCATCGGCATGGCCGTGTTCGCGCTCGATACGGTGGTCTTCGTTCTCGCGCAAGACTGGATCGGTGTGGCCTTCCATGCCTATGCCATCTATGGACTGTGGCGCGGTGTCGCCGCTATTCGCCAGTACAAGGCGATCGCTCAAAGCTGACCGCGGCCTAGGAGTCTGCGCGGCAGAACGAGTCGAAGCGAAATGGGTGGGAAAAGAGCCCAATTTGGCCTCGCTTTTGAGGACTGTAGCCGTAGCTACAGCCGGAAAAACGGGGGCAAAGTGGGACTTTTCTCCATCCATTGCA
>DASVLJ010000014.1:0-27118 GCA_036384915.1 Burkholderiaceae bacterium | reverse complement strand
GGGCGATGATTGCCGACAAATTCGGCGGCGCGCGGGGAGAATCCCCTGCTCCGCTACGCTGCGCAGGGGATTCTCCCCGCACAGAACCAGGGCAGCGCTGTTCCGCTGCGTGTGAAGAAATGGATACAGCTTAAATTCGCTAAAAATCTGTCTTGACTGACGGGTCCACTTTAGTACTATCGTCCCAAAAATACAAGATATACGAACTAATCGACGGCCAACAGCGCTTGACGACACTTATGCTGATGGTCTCAGCATTTGGGAAAGTTTATCCAGAAGACAAGTTGAACAGACTCGTCATCCTGCGAGGCCGGTCACGTATGATATTTGCAGTTCGAGAAAATGTACAGGCTCAACTCGCTCATTGGGCCGGTGTCACGAACGCTCAAGCGGTAAGGGATAAAACGATACAATGCGACCCGTATCTACGGCCTCTTTACAACGCATATGTAACATTGAGAAGCAAGTTCGAAAGTTTGCAAGGAGCTCCCATCGAGCGAATAGCTGGCTTGTCCAATTTTATTCATCAGCATGTCAAATGGGTCAATAACCTAGTACCGCAAGGACTAGATCTGAATCGTTTGTTCATCACCATGAATACCGGTGGTGTACAGCTTGAGCAGAGCGATATCCTCAAAGCGGCGCTACTAAGAAAAATGTCGCAGGATCGCCATCATTACGATGCAATATGGCAGGCCTGCGAAAACATGAACAACTATTTTGAACGTAACTTGCGGAAGGTGTTTCCGAATGCGAATTGGGGGCGCCTGCGGTACGATGAATTGGCCACATACGACCGGGGGAAATTTCCGTTGGAGAAGCCGGCCCGTGGTACAAATGTGGGAATGAGTATCGCGGAACTGGCCGCGACTTCCAATCGGGCAACGGAGAAAAAGTTCGTCGAAACAAAGGTTAACGTGGACGATACTGACGTCTACTGCAGATCGATAATTGGTTTCCCGCTGTTGCTAATTCACGCTTTTCGCATTTTTCAGAAACGTAAAGGACAGACCGACATAGAAACGAGGGTTATCGACAGCCAGCTAAATCGCTGCTTTTCAAAATTCTTGGAAACGGCGGCGGAGCGAGAAGTTAAGGAATTTCTACGCTGCTTGTGGGAGGTACGCTATCAGTTTGACCGATGGGTTATTAAGTGGGTTCGCACAGACATCGAGAGTGAAGAACATCTTTGCCTCGCCGCCGTTCATTTCGATAAAAGCAAAGGTAGGTTGAGCCGGAAAGCGAACAAGATGACTGACCTGGTCCAACTCGAAAGTGTGCGCAACTTTAGCGGTGAGCGCAGCGCACAATATTGGCTAACCCCTTTTCTGGGCTATCTGTCAGTAGAAAAGTTAACGAAACTTTCTGAAGTCGAAGAATTGTTGGAGGAAATAGACGACCAGCTATCGCTTGCGACGTGCACACAAAAAGAGGCAAGCTTTATCCTCATTGACGATGACTGCCAAAACTTACGCGATATCGACGAGGTTTGCGAGGAGCTCTCGACACCAAAGGGGACAGCGTTCGAACACTATTGGTTTCAAAAGCTTGAATACGTACTATGGCGCAGACGCCAAGCTGACGTACACCTCTTCGATCCAGACAAGCTCGACGCATATCGGATTACTTCGAAAAATTCGATTGAGCATGTACACCCTCGAAACGAAAAATACGACTCTCAGATTGGAGACGAAAGCTTGCATTCCTTTGGTAATTTGGTCTTACTTAGCCCAGGCGAGAATTCTTCCTATAGCAACAAGCCAGTCCCGGTAAAACGAGAGGATTTTCGGGCCAAGCCACGCTATGATGCGCTGAAGCTGGCACATATTTTCGAGAAGAAGAAGCAAGAAGCATGGGACGCAAACACCATTGCTTCCCATCAAAAGGATATGCTCCAGTTCCTCCACCATCACTATGTTGACAAGTGAGCGCTTCTACCAAGTCAGACGGTGGCTTTAGCTGACAAGGCTGCAGATGGCATTGGAACGATTCACCACCATTTCAATTAATACAAGCCAAACTACCTAACGACAGAGTACACCTCACGAACATTTGCCTGGCCATTATCCATGTAAAGCTCGTAGTCTCGATTGATGGATATTTGACGCCGAATAGTTTCCTCGGAAAATGACCCTCCGATTTGATATCCGGCCGCGTCGAGCCAGGCAACCCATCCATTCATTTTCATGGGTAAAACATGATAAGGTGCATTCTCTCCACTGGCGGCAAAAAGTTGTGCCTCATAGGGACCTTCATTCGAAGATTCAATCACCTCCGGCCTCATACTTCTTTGCCATCGCAAAAAGTGCTGAGGATCAATGAAGTCGTCAGGCAACGGGCTCTCGATTTGCATTTTTAACCAGCTATCGAATGCCGGTCGTCTCTGCTCGGCACCCAATCTAGTAGAGGCAAGTCCTTGAGCCATAGCGAAAGCCACGAACGGGTCAAGTGTTCCCCACCTTAATAACTCACGTGCCCAAAATCCGAACCAAGGCAATCCAGTCACGTCCCGCCAAGTGGCTAACGCCGGGATGGCATTAGGATCATCAACGCTACTCGTCCAAATTTGGGCTACTGCGGCGCCTATCGCTACGCCTAGCCGAAAATCCAAATTGTCAGCGACAAATCGTTGCCAGTCTCGAAGTTCTGAAGAATCTGGCCGTATCGTTTCGTCCGCTTGCATCCACCATCTGAGCACAATGCTCCATCTCGACCGTATGCGATTGTCCACGTTGGTATTCCGGAATTTAAAGCCAAAGCCGTCTAGGGAATTTAGTAGTGTTCCCAGCCGCTCAAATAGTTCCACGCGTTCAGCTTTTGGCAAAACTCCATAATTTTCGGCGCTTCGCAATTGCGCCAACAATGCCGGCATGACAAGCTCGAAGCGCAAACTTACGCACGGGGTAAATCCATATTGATAAATCCGACGACGAACCGCCTGATCAGGGTAGACGGTTTCTACGATACCTCGGCCGCGCAGTGCTACAGCACGTTCCAACCAGTCTTGCTGGTGGGCAGCTATAGATGAGAAAGTTTTGCGCCACAATTGAATTAACCATGTCTCTGCCGCGCTACCAGTCAAATCTCGCGCGTCAGCCGAGCGTAACTCCTCTAACGCTGCGAGCAAAAATCCGTCAAGATCGTCCACGGTGTCGGCCAAGCGCGATTGTGGGGCTGAATGTCCGGTAGCGGCATTTTCGGCCAACTCAAAAGGGATTGCAGATTCGAGCCAGGCCAAAAACCGTTCCTCGTCAAATATACCGAACAGCTCGGCAAACTGCTGTTTTATGGTAAGAAGTAGGTTCGTCAGTGGGCTCGTGACAGCTTGTACCTGATTTTCTCCTTCGAGCCGTGTCAAAAGATTATTGTAATTATCTTTTAATCCCTGAATCTGACGTCTTTGCTCCGGCACCTTTGATTGCGCC
Source organism: Burkholderiaceae bacterium (assembly GCA_036384915.1). GTDB lineage: Bacteria > Pseudomonadota > Gammaproteobacteria > Burkholderiales > Burkholderiaceae_D > PKWO01. The sequence continues at coordinate 23,693 of DASVLJ010000014.1, read as the reverse complement.
GTGGTGGTCGGCTGAATTGGAATTGATACCAAGGTTATGCCTTCCATACTGCTTCCGTGCCCAGGGCGCCCAGCTCGTCCCGCAAGATTTCGAAATTCGGATATCGAAATGGGCACAACTTCCCTGCCGTTCGTAGCATCGTGGAACCTCACGCGTTGCAGAGACGAGAGAAATATCAAGTCAAAAGGGAGATTTACGCCTTCGGTCAACGTCGCAGTGGCGATCGTGATTGAGCAAACCCCCGACTCAATGAGCCCAGTCATTAGACGCCTGAGTCGCTGAGGCATTTGTCCGTGATTTGTCGCGATACCTCGCTGCAATAACTTGAATTCGTAGGAATCCATTCCGCAGTAGTCGTTGCATGCACTCAGCGCCGCTGACCATAGATTAGCCAAATTTCTTGTAGTTGGTGGATTAAATGATCCAATTTCACTCCATGCTGGCATGTCTAATGCCTCAACATACCACTTCATCGTTTTTTGTGGAGACTGAAGTACCGAAATTAAAATTCGCCGACCACCGTTTAACAAATGCAGCGCGGACCACAAAATACTTAATTGATTGACGTGATCAAGGCTATTTCGAATAGTGGCAGCCGGACGAGGCATGGGGGGAATCCGTAATCCCACAAAGACGGCACTGTCTCTATCGATAACGCTAAGGCGTTGTCCATCGACTAAGTCCAATGAAATCTGTGAACCAACGTAAGGCATTGCTTCCATCTTGCCGACAACCTGGCGGGTACTTCGAAAGTTTGTGCCAACAGGCTCGGCATCTGCACGGCCTTCCATCCAGGCCGCCACGGGTCGCGATGCACCGCCAGCCACTGCCGTCAATGCGATGCGATGCAAATCCGGTTTTTGGGCGAGAAGGCGCGTGACGAACCCCTCCAATCTGAAAGACCTACTCGAGTGTTCAGCGTATTCTTTTCCTCCCATCGATGCGTCGGCCACAACTTGATGCGCCTCGTCTACTATTAATATCTGAAGTCGCCGTATTAGGAAACGCCCCAAATAGCGCATTAACGCATCAGCTTTTTCGACGGTAGCGATAAGCACTGTTGGCTTCTGCGCTTGCAACCAATAATCCGTAATGCCCCAGTCTGCACCTCCATACAAGCCTGTGATTATTAGGTCATCGCCGAGTTCGCTTTGCAACTTTGCTTCCACTTCTCCGGCAAGTGCTCTTGATGGCACGAGGTACAAAGCGAGCGGAGTAACTTCTTGAGATTGACGATTTATCAGGAGCTCTTTAATCAACGCCATATTGGCAACCAGGGTCTTCCCCGAGCCAGTTGGTGTACAAAGTGCAAAGCTGGAATTTTCCAGAAGCCGCCGTATTCCTTGTTGTTGTGATGCCCACAGAATACCTCTTTTTCGGGTGAATTGGACGCGCGCAAAGTGTCGTACCTTTTCCTCCATTGCTGAATTGTCGGCGGCTAATCGCATAAGAGGGCCGTATATGCTTGCTTCAAAAAAGCGCGTGGCCGATTGTCGGAGAATAGAAACCAGCATAGCGACATCATCATCTACCGTTCTGGTAGCCATCTTGTCAAGCGCCAAAAATTTGCGCATAGCTAGCGCCAGTCGATTCTCGTCACCTCGCCTGAGCGTATCGGCAATCAATCCTAAAACCCGAACTAATTCGGAAACAAAAAAAATTTCCAGCCCATCTGCCCTTGATCTGTCGTTGGCCAAATCTGAGCTGCCTTGGCGCCCAGACAGCGCGGCGTTGTCTCGCCAGTATTCTGCAGCGATCTCTAGGACACCATCAAAATCCGCCTGCAGGAAACGAGAGTACAATCGCGCCCCAAGATCGATAGAACTATACAAATTCAACATGGCAGTTGCCATGGCAGGGTATCCTGCGAGCTGGTATGCGCCCGCCGCGAGCAATTCTATCGGTGTTGTTGTGCTATTTTTGTCCCGCGCGCGTGCAAGCCACTCCAACAGCTCGGCCGCGCGCCGATAGCAACTAGTCGCATAATGCGATCCTTGCCCTTGCACATCTTGAAATATACTGGCCGCATGCAAAAGTCTTCGAGCATCTGCCAATTGAATTTTAGATTCACCTTCTCTCCACGCAATTGTCGGAACATTCCACGTCGATTGAAAGCAGCGAGCAAATAGTCGCGCTTGATTCCGGGCTAGCATTTGATTGGGTGCCAACTCGGCATAGATTTCCATTGCAATCTGAAGCCGTGATTCTTCAAATTGAGTCATGTTGTTCACTTATGTCCACAGTGATTGATATAACAAATCTATCATTTGATCATCCCCAGGCCGTAAGACAATTTCGACCAATTGCAAGTCATCGTTGCTGGTATACTCGGGCGGGATCTGAACAGGCATCAAACAGCTATGTGGCGCGCGCGTTGGTGCGGCTTCACCTGCAATTAGGACAAGATTTGTGCGTGGGATAGGGTTCCGCTGAGTGATCGCCCTATCGATCGAGATAATTGCATTCTGATAGTCCCCGTTCGTCCTTTCCTCAAGGATACGTTGCATCTGTCGAAGACCTCGTGGCGGATTAGAGGCGGTATTCAGGTCATTCCATATACCGTCATTGGCGCGTGTTCTTACAGCTGAATTTGGTTGATTCGGGAGAAGGTTACCAAGAAGCAGATTATTTACAACACTAGGCTGTATCGTTTCTCGCCATTTTGCTTCGCCGGCTATAAATCGGATCACGAACCCCTCTGCATCCAGGCATAGCCCAATGAAATCGTCGCCATGTCTGCCTATTACTTGCCGAATTCGATTTGGATTTTGTTGTAGGTCGTAAAAATAGTCGGCAGCATCCTCATGGAATCTAAAAAGAAACACTGGCACTTTCCATGCGTGTTGTCCTACGATGATCGCAGGATATGCCTCAGATACGAGCCCTAACATCACCTCGCCGAATAGTCCTCGCAAAGTAATCGGCGGCAGGCACCCGGGATATTGAATGGGACTTACTGGCCCTGTCGCGTCCGGATGCAAATCCAACCCCGCGTCCTCATGGAAAACTTCTCTCGCATCTAAATGTGCCGACTCAAAATATGGCCGCAGCGCGTCGACTAAGATTTGTGTATGTGGCGCATTTGCCTCTAATAAGAGATGTCCGAATCTGTTCGCATGAACGTACAGTCCGGCCAACCAAGCGTTAAGGGCCTGACTCGGTGGGGCACATGTGTGCATTTTTTCCTCAAAGTTTTTCTATTCTATGCTTTCCAAAAAGCGATCCTACTTTAGGGATAATCGGCCTGACGTCAAAATGCTCAGGTGCACACTCATCTCACGACAACGCTCTAAGCCCAACGGAGACTGGCCTACGATCGCTGAAAAATAGGAATTCCGCTTTATGCCTTCGGTGACATGGTGCTCAGTAAGCCGCGTAATACCATTTAACCTTTCACTTCCATCGTTTCCTCGCTCACAATCTGACGTTTTTCATAGTTGGCGGGTGACGCCCTTAGGCAATTCTGAATCCGCAATGGCGGATATTGTACAGCCGGCAAAGCGATCATCACATCGAGTTTGGACTCGTAGCACCAAGCGATTGATGGCAATCTTGGATCAATAGCTGGAAAGCACGAGTGTGACGGGATCACTCCGAGCCAAGGAATTGCTGGCGACTGGCGTGTATGCGCCGGGCAAAGGCAAATTGGCGCCGCATGCCAAGGAAGCGGCGAACGCAGACAACTCCCAAGGGACACGGTATTCATTTCCCAAAAGGGTATCCGTCGAAACCGCCGACACGCCGATGTCGCTGCAGATTTTGTTCAGATAATTGAAAACCATTGCTTGCGCTGCGCTGTCCAAAAGGGATGCGCCAGCAAGCTTCGTGTTGAGCATTGCCAGGGTGGATTGCAGGTCGCACACCCCTCCGACAATTCTCGCCATTTTTCGAATCACGCGTGCCTGAATCATGTTCGGATTCCATGGTACGTCTTCGGTCGACACGCCCGGAGAGTCGTCATACTGGTGCAAATAGCTCGCTATATCTCCAAGATCGCTTATCTTTCGAATCTCGGCAAGAACATCGGCCGCAGAGCATTGCTGGTTGGATTGAATAACTCGTATGAATTGCGATGGAGACTGCTGTAAAAATGGATTTTTCCCTTTGTAGTATGCATCAGAAGCCAGCATCACTTGAGCCGCGCATTTGTCGCTCAGGTTCATGCATGATTCGAAAATCTGCAAATCGCTGACGTCCAACTGAATCGGCAAAACTAATTGAAAGTTGTTCAACGCTAGTGGTGCGTGTGTCGCCGATGGTGCGGGCAGGCCGAGCCTGCGCAACAGAGTCGGCGTATCCGGTACCTTGCACAAGGGGGCAATTGACGCCACAATGCTGCCCAAGTCGTCTGCCGTAATGTTTTGGCCACTGAACGTGTACCCACCCTTGAAGCCGATTGCATAAGACGGCCCGCCAGCCGTGCCCGGTGGCGCCGGCGTGAACAAGATTTGACAACCCAATGACGTCTGAAAGTTGCCATACCAAGTTTGCGATGTCGCGCCCGCGTCTGCCGCACCCGACACCGCGTCAAGATCACCAAACAACGACGAGTGGACCTGCAAACTTGCGGTTGAGGTGCCACCCCAGGAAAGATTCTGGCCGAGTAGGTTCACCCCGAGGGTTATGCCAAGTGTCCGGCTGACTTTGCTGAGGAGCGAGCCACTGAGTACAGTGATTTCTTTGCCGGAATTCTTGACTAAGGCCGGCAAATCGTCGAGTTTCCCGCGTAGCAGCGCGGTGTATAACTCGTCCGCTTCTTCAGGGACATTGCCGGCAGGAAGATGAAAAATGATATCCGCCAGTACTGAATCGTCTTTTTCGCTGGATTCGGTTACCCCCAACGTCATACTAAGCTTCAGGGCCGCGGCTTTTTGAAGTTCCTGAATCCATTTGCTGCGCAGCGTGGCGTAATCACTTATCGCATTTCGTATTGCTTTAGCTATTTTTGCATCTGACAACGCTTCATTCAAGTCATTTAACGCCTTGGCGAACGCTTGTCCAAATGCGCCAAGAGCATCGGCAATGGCATTCACATCGGAACCCAATTTGGGATCGTTCACCAGTTTGTTGGCAAGGTCGGAAATCTTTGTGCCTTGCGAGTTTATCCAATTCGTTACATATTGCACTACGGCGCCTGACACAGAGGCCGGCAAATCAGGAAATATTTTTTGCAGATCATTGGTAACATCAGCGGCGGCAATCTGCGTACCCTTCTGAACATACCCATCGAGGAGTGACTGGAGGTCTTGCAATGCCGTCGAAGCAACCTGGCCGGGCTGACTGATTCCGAGAATCAGTTTTGCTAGAGTTGCCTCTGTCGGGTTTGTGGCTTTCGCCTCGATCAATTTTGTTAGCTCGCTCAGCAGCAGGTTCCCTGGCTCAAGTATGCTTGTCAGATCATCCAGGTACTTTTGCGGATCGGGTAAAGACGATGCGAGCATATTTGCAGCATCCGTCAGCGCCACACTGAGATCAGCCGACGCCCCGACCTGTATGCCGTACTGCGAATTGCTCGAAGAGTCTCTTTGAAGGGTTACGCGGACACCAGAAGGGTCGCGCCGAATCACGAGCTGGAATTTTCCGGAAAGGCCCCATGACGCCAATGCGCTCACTCCGATATTGACTCCCACTGGAGACTGTTTGTTCAACAAGGCAGAAAACGAAGCGCCGGCGACACTGCTAGATGCAGCAAGGTTGAGTCCTACTGCCAATTTACCATCGGCCGACACCCTTGTTTCCTGCCACGTTGACCACTGTGATTGCTCGTACACCTGTGCAAGGTTCACAGGCGGCTCGATTCCCTGGATATCATTCGCCAAAGCCTCGGCCGCGATCTTGGTTGATGTTTCCGCGAATATCCAGGTCAGTTGCACATCACCGCTTGCACTGGCATCTGCGCCAAACGAGAAGGCGCCACTGGGATATTTTCCGTTGAGGTCAAAGGATAGACTTCCCGCCATCAGAATTTGCATCAATGAGCAACCGTTAGGTGCGGTCAATCCGAAATTCGATGCCTCACCTGCGTCTAGCACGTCATAGCTGCAACTTGCTTTTGCGCTCGCAGTGAAGGTGCTCGACCAAGCGCCAGACGGCAGTGTAGACGAAATGTCTTTTGAAAGAGGCAAAGTGTGGGAATTGGCGTGCCCAACGGCCGAAAGCGGAAGATTTAAATCTCCGACTTTCTTCGCTATCGCGTCTTGCACTTCATTCCAAATGTCATTTGCAAATGTCATGAAACTTTCTCCCTGTTCGGTCATGCAAAGAGCAAAAAAGGAAACATTGCTTCATCGTTTCGTTTTGATGAGGCATTCGACGATACGTGGCAGGTACCTTGGCGTCTGATCATTCATGGCGCGATCGCTGCTCGTCAGCTACGCGCCACCGAGCGGATCAGGTGGCCACCCGACGTTGGAAAAGACTCTTGCCGTCGGCCCAGGTGCGGTAGGCGCAGTTTGGGCTCCCATTGGGACTGGTGGCGGACATTCAGGAATATCCGCAGCAGCACGCGGCTGACTTAGCGTGAAGAGGCCGGCGAAACTATTAGCCGACCGGAACCTGTCCGTGTCGAGCAAAGGTACCGCACCGCCCGGTCGCGCGATGTCGGCCAAGGTCTTTGCGATGGAAAGATGATCGTAAAATGTATGATCGATCGTCGCTTGCCGCACAAAGGGCGACACGACGATTGCCGGAACGCGGATGCCGTAGCGATCAAATTGGAAGTTGTGCTGCATGCCGGTGGGCTTGGACGGCGCCAAAACCGGGACAACGCCTGCGTTCGGGTCCGGAATGACATGGTCGAAGAATCCACCGTGCTCGTCGAAGGTGATCAGCAACGCGCTATCCAGCCAATATTTGGAATTCTTGAATGCCTCGTAGACGGATTTGATGAGCGCTTCACCTTTTCGCACGTCGCCAGTCGGATGCATCGATTCACCATCGCGGAAGCTTCCGATCGGGTCGTAATGTGGCTCTATGAAAACAAATTTGACTGAGTCATCGAGATGCCCATCTTTCAGAGAGTTGATCAATTCCTGTTGGCGGATGAACCGTGCCCGATGCACGTCGTCGCCCACGCCATTGAGCGTCCAGGCGAGGGGCGTGTCGCCATATGCCACCAGCCATTCTTCCGGCGCCAGTCGTGTCAACAGCGAATCGCTGCCGGTTCCGAATTTCCCCGTAAAAAATTCCGAATCGATGACCGAAAAATCAGATGGTGAATAGTCGATTCCCCATGACGTGCCGGCGAGCGCGAAAAACCGGTTTGGCAATGTTGGCCCCGGCATGCTAGAGAACCACCGATCGCAAACGGCGAACTGGCTGGCCAGAAAATTGATTACGGGCAGTTGATTCGGCGTGAAACAGGTCAGCGCGCTCGCGATGTCCAGACCATGCTCCTGCATACACTCCGCATATCCGAGCTGATTTGGGTTTAGGGACATCGACGGATAGGTTCCGGCTGCATCGAGATTCAGGGTATCCTTGACACAACTGCCGGGAATATTGGCGGCCGCATCGCGGCAGAGTTGCACCAGCACATCAGAAAACTCGTGGCCTGGATCAAAATTCAACCGAAAGGGCGCACCATGGCCGATCGGATGCTGTACCGAGCGTTGCGGTGCATCGATGGAAGTATTGATATACGGCTGTTTTCCGACCAAGGTATCGGCCTGCGTCGGCGTGCCATCCGGCTGCCAGCCGCGCAGGTCGCTCCATCCGAGCAAATTGTCGAAAGAGCGGTTCTCGAGCATCAGGACGAACAGCCGCTTGATCTTCGTTTCGATTCCCATGGCGGCACCTTACGGGAAAAAGCTCGTTGCCTTATTTACTGCATAGGGGAAAAACAGCGCGGCGCCGCCGGCAAAATACGCCCAGGCGCCATTTGCCAAGTCGATTGGCTGCGCGTTGCAAAGCTGCCAGATTACGTAATATCCGATCGCCACAAAAAATGTACCGAGGAGAATCGTGCCGATCATGGCGCTGAATCTGGATGAGCTTGGAACCATGGGAGGAACCGCGCCGGCCGCGACTGGCGGCGTACCCTCTTGGACTTTCGCCTCCTCCGACAACGCCGTCGCCAAACTCCATCCCTGCTTTTTCAGCAGCTTGAGGCATGAGAGAAGCCCAAATACCCAAGTGATCGTCATCCCGATCATAATCAAGATAGTGAGCGCTTTCGGTAGCGGAGCCGCTGTCGGCATGGCGGCATGCGTTGTGCTATTGGATACGTCGACCGTTTGCGAATCCGGCTCCTTTTTAGGTGGCTTGGGAATCGATGCATCTGCTGATGCACTCGCGGCGGCCGATGAGCTTGCATCGACTGCCAGGGAAATGCCTGGTATAGCAAACACGAACAGGAAAATCACAAGGCTCAATAATTGAATGCTATGCCTCGATCGAACAAACGCTTTCATACTTCCCCCTTTTATTACTAGCTGCTTCATCAACGTGAATCGTGCACCCGTCCCGTAGTACTTCGCTGAATGAACTTGACCGCAAATACGTTGGCGCCTCCACGCCGTCGCATGATGAGGTCAATCAGGCCAAACTGCTTTGAGCAATTGCGCCAGGCGCGCACCGCCCTTTATGATTTGCTGCTTCCGCAGCGTTGCCGCCAGTGGTGTCGGGTGCCGGGTCGTAGGCGCCGGCGTCGGGATCGACCGCTGAGCCATCGTCGGGAGCAAGGTATATTGCGCCAACATGGAGCGGTTGATGCAAGTCTCCGACGAAATGCGCGATTAGCATCAGCGCTTCCTTCTTGCTGGCGAAATTGAATGGCACGTTGCTCGGCTGATCTTGAAGCACCAGGATGGCGGCATCGATTGCGTGCACGATGTCGTAGTCGTGGGCATCGACATATCGCGTAGCGTAACTGTCGTGTTCGATGTCGATGTCGGCGAAGTGGAACGATTTGTTGCAAGACACGTTTTTACCCCAATTCGGACAATTCGTGTTGTTGCCACGTGCATAGTCGGTCATAGCTTGCTTGTGTCGTCCTCGAATATCGCGCACGCTTGCACATGGTAGCGATCAGCGTCGTAGATGAAGCCGCGATCCGGTTGGATGCCCCGAACGCAATCAGCCCAGACAGAAACGGATTGGAGCGTCAGCTGCTGGCCGCCTGCAGTGCCGAGTATCGACGTCACTTGCGTTCCAGCGTTGCTTCCCTGGATGAGCAGGTCAGCTATGGCGCCGACGGTCTGGTGGCCATTTTCGCTCCAGGCCAAGGCTGGTCCGGACAATACAATCCCCACGGCTGCCAAAATGGCAGCCAACACTCTCGAATACATGGAACCTCCCTGGTTCTCGTCAACGAGCAAACGAATTGTGGTGAAGCACCCTACAGTTTCTCAAGAATGGATTCGCATTTTTATTTTTTACGACCAATGGTCACGATGCTCGCATGGGTTGACTTGTCACTTCAACCTGTCAACTTTGACAGGTGCCTTTTGATTAGGCATCCGACATTATGCTCAAGAAAATCCTTATAAATCAAATCTGTAAAACCCCCTTGCGCGGCAAATTTAACAAAATGGAACGACAGGTGAAAAAACTCCTGGTAGCTTTGTTCATCTTTTCGAGCGTCGCGTCCGCAGACGACAAGGTGGCGCCGCCACCCACCTCAGCGGCAGTTCAAGCATCTGATAGTCAGCTTTTAAGTAACAAGCACTATGTCAATAGCAACGGTCAGATCGTGCACTCCCCCTCGAAAACCGAATCTGGTCGTGCTCCTGTCGGGGCAACTGCGCGATATGCCGACGGCAGCCACAGCTCCAGCCAGCATCATCAAGGCACCTGCTTCCACCATTGCGGCGTCGCGACTTGAATTGGTGCCAACTAGTCGGAAAGGTGCATTGATCTTCCGGAAAGACACACGGCTGTCGACATATTGTCGATAGCTCCTTTTGTGGCGTAGTCTCCCTTGTCCTTGACGTTTGAACGTGTCGTGCCGGGCAGGCAGTGGATCAGGTCGATGTTAAGCGTACGGAAGAAGCGCTCGACCGCGCCTTTCATTTCCGGGCCGCGGGTCCGCGGATACATCAGTTCAATGCCAAGATCGTTGAATGCATAATAGACATAGCCGGCGTGGAACTCGGCGGCGTTGTCGGGAAACAGGCGCAGAGGAAGCCCGCGGGCCAGCCAGGTATTGATCACCGCAGGATAGCGGGACAGCCATTCATGCTTGGGGCGGATCGCGCGCTCGATGACGCGTAGGACGGATTCGGTGTTTGGCGCCGCCAGATGAAGCAGGAACGACATGACCATCCGACTCTTTCGATCAATCACGACGGTGAGGTATGGGCGTCCAATTACCTTGCCGGTTTTCGAGTCGACGATCAGTACGTCTAGCAAGGTGTGATCGATTTCCCATCGGTCCAAGATTTGACTGACCTGCATTTCGGTGGCGGCCACCCGGCAATTGCTATTGGCGACCCGCTTGCCTTTACGCGCTATGTCGACGATATAGGAATCGAGCCGCTCGACATAACGGTATACCGATGATCGGCTTGGCAAGACGATCGCGGCCGAGGGGGCAGCATTGCGATTGTGCGTTTCGACCCTTTCCTTGAATTCGAACCACACCTTCATTATCGGAAGTCGCTCCGGCTTCAGGTAGAAGTCATTGATGACATCGAGAAGAAGGTCTTCGACGTCACCGGTGATGACGGGCTTGCGACCTTTCCGGCAATGTTGCGGCACAAGTCGTGCAACGTTTCGCGAGCGACGGAAGGGCCTAGCCCACCGGTAGATGGTTTCCGGGGATGGCGGTTGCTTTGTGTCGGAAATGGCGCTCGAGACTTCAGCGATACGCTTGGGAAGTTCTTCCTTTGCAGGCAGCTTCCCCTCCGCATCGAGCAAGGCAGACAGATATTGTTGGCGCCGGCACGCTTCGTCGGCATGATCGGGCGGGTATGTGCTCAAGTCGCGTTCTGCGTTCGTGATTTGCGGCACCACACCCAGGTGACGCTGCTCCGGGTTGATCACCAGCTCACGTTTTTCGTAGAGGGTGTAGAACTCGACCTCCGTCGGCGCCCAAAGCTCACCACAATCGTCGGAGAACTGCAGGCAATTGTTCACCGTGCGGGTGCGGAAGCGCCATACGCGGCCGTCGCGGCAGACCTCCAGGCCTGACTTAAGAGAAAAACTTTGCATGACGATGCCCTCCCGTCCGATAGATCGCCGACTCTTCGTTGAGCGGCTGTTCGAGGTCAACGCCGACGAGCGACAGGCCAAGCATGAGCCATGCTTTGTCGCGACCAACCAACTCGATAAGTTCACCGACGGTTTGCGGCTGATGGATTGCGACCAGATTGGTCAGGCGCCGCCGCTCTTGCATATCCAGCAGGAATTCGCGTCGGTGATACATCAATAGCGCGACGTTGGAGCACCGCGGTTCCTGCGACAGCCACTCATCCGTCACCAGGGTGAAGCGCCGGCCTGTCTCCTGAAACCTGGTCCGAATCGCAGTGAGGCGAGAAGCGACGCGGGCGGTACGGCATTTCACCACCGGCTTCACCTCGCAATAAGCAACGGATTTGTCGAGGAACTCGATTTGCACGTCGGGAATGTAGGTGGCTGGTATGCCGTCGACGACGATGGGTTCCCGAGTGGGCTGCACCATAAACTTGCGAACGACGGGGGAAAGCTCCAGGAGCTGGAAGAATTGCTTTTCCAGCTGGGATTCCCATGCGGATGCAACGGGATTCTTGATCGAAGGGCAGAGGCCACGCGAGTGGCCGCCACTTCTGGTGACAACTTTTCTGACAGTCATGTAAATCTCCTTTGCGCCCGGAAGTGGGCGCGTGTGGGGCCACGCACGCAAAAAACGCGTGACGAGACCCCCGACCTCGCGTCGCGGAAGCGACGAGATCTGTTTAGGTATGAGGGGATTGACTCGACTTCGGACGGATGTATACTTGATGTGTCCGCATCAAAGTACCTCGCGTTCCTGAGGTCGAGCTAACCAACCCTCATGGTTGGTTTGTTCGTTTTGGAGCGCTGTAATTTTTCTTCCTGTTTCTTTCCTTCTCCTTTTCCAAAAAAGTGTCGCTAGGCGAGGTACCGGTTATGCGACGCCATCACGTCGCTGTCGGCTGCCAGCAGACGGCCGCACGCTGGGTGCCGACAGCGTTGCAGCGACAGTGCAAATTAATCTATCATGGCCTATTTGAAAACCCCCTAATTAATTTTGATTTTCATGGTTAAGCTATTGATTATTAAAGATTAAAATGCAAGGAAGACTTAAAAACCGTCGGGGCCGGCCGCCACGTAATCAGCTCAGCCCGCTCCGTGCCAAGATTTGGGCTTACGCGGTCGAGTATGCCGAGAGGCGGCGAGAAATCGATCTGGCGTCGATCTTCGCCGAGGATAGGAATTGGCGGAGAAACTGGGATCGCTATCGAACGGGAGTCGTCAGTCCATCAAAGCAGCGCGTGGATAGTATTGCCGCGTTGTTGCCGGGAACTGATCGTTATTTTTATTCTCCGCTTTGGGAGATTCTTTCGAATCGTGAATATTCAAATCAGGAACTTCATAGCGCGGCATCTCGTTTGCCCCCGCTTATTCGCCGAATGTTGAACTTTCGCGGCGATGCGTTTCCGGGAATGTTTTGGGCGAATCTTTCAAATTCGTACTCGCTGATGAAGAAAGCCAGGTCTCAGTGGAACAACTACGAGCTTGTGCTCGATTATTTCACGGCGCTTGTACTTATCCTGCGGCTCGCGGAGCAGGCAAGAGATTCGAGAATGTACCTACTTGCCATGAATTTCATTGCCGACGCAAGGGGCAAACTCGATGAACATCCAGTGCTATTCGGCCTTCCAAGGTGGGTCTTTCGGGATCTGGTCGAACCGCTCAGAAATATTCGGTTTGCGAGCTATATAGACGACGTCATCTGGTTACGGTCAAAGCATAACCAGATGGATAGATCCCGCAAACGGATCAGCAATTTCGATATTCTGTTCGCACTGGACAATATTGCAGTGAGCGAGGAGGCCGTTGACGAGTTTCATGACGATAGCGGGTAACTACCGAAAACGTCTCGCATCATGAGCCGGCAGGTCATAATTTTCAAATCGCCTATCGCGCCAATATGGGTCGCTTACCAGCTCGTTGCCTTTGCATCGCCTTCCGATTGACGCCCTGTCGTGTTGAGCCTACGGTAGTACCAACCTGGTATTTCTGACAGTTGAACCTTAGTCAATCCCGTGAGAGCATCATTGGCAAAAAGCAAAAAGCTGGTCTTGAGGAAACCGTCGACATACTGACGGGAAAAATGATCGCCGGTTCGATGGGGGAGGACTATGCGTATTCAATTTGCCGTTCTGCGTACGGCAGTCGGGGTTTTGTCGTCTTCACTGACGTTCGCTTCAGATACGAGTAGCCATCCGCCTGCAAGCGCCAACTTCGGTGAAGTGTCGCCTACCGCACTCTCGCCGAAGCAGAGCAACGTATTTCATCGGACCATTGGAATAAGTTTTTGAAATGTTGACGAAGCGCGCGGGAAAGGGATTCAACTTTGCCTTCGGCCGATGATGCCAGTGCTGGCAAAGCGGCCTGGGCCGCCGATCAGCCGCCGACAGTTGACGCCAACGGATTCACGCGGACGCAGTCGTCCGGACTGCTTAATCTGTCTCGCCAACAGCGTAACCTGCTGCTTCTGCGCCCAGTGTTCCAGCTTGAGCGGGACAAAATGTTGGGCAACGACGATGCCTTTCGCAGGGCGGTGCAAGGGGTCGACACGCATTACCTCGCGCTTTCGGCGTTAGATCTTATGATGGAAGCCACGACGGTTGCAAGCGGCAGCACTTCGGGCGAAGTCCTTGCGCATCTGGCCGATATCGCCGTTCGTATGAAGCCTGAACTCACCGCGTCGCACGCGCGTCGCATCGGCGAGATGGTGCTCGACGCTCTGGACAACAAGGCAAATAACCACCGCGAGTTCAGTTTCGACTACTTCGATGCACCGTCGATGGCAACCCGCGCCTACCGCTTTAGACTTGTAAGATTCGAGCCAGACTTGGATGACGTCTATCGATACCGCCCCACGCAAGAAGGCTACCTGGCATATCTCGGCATGCTGGACCTTTCTCCTGAAGACGCACAGGAGCTCATGGAGAAGATGCTCGAATTGCTGGTGCAGCGCGGCAGCTTCCAGGCGGCATTGGACATTGCGCAAAGAGCGCGCAAGCTGTCACTCGAGTATCGGCAGTTGATTCGGGACCGACTCTACCAAGCCTATCGGGCGCCCGGCAGCGTGAACTGGTCGCGAGACATGACGGGGCGCCTGGATTCGGCGCGGGACCATGTCCGCAAACGGCAGGCCGAAGATGCGCGTATGGAAGATGCAGTGCAGGGGGCGCTACTCGACGCCAGCGACTTCCAAACGCGGGAAAGCCTGGTTGACTTGCGAGAGACACTGCGCGGAGCCGGGCTCATCCGGTTGCAGCTCGTCACCGACATCAACGTCGCGCCCGAACTCTTCATCGAAGCCCAACGTGCTGTTTTCCGGGCACGCCGGCCCACCGGTCTACCGGATCTGGAACCTCAGTTATTGCCTCAGTTGTTGAACCTTCGAACAAGTGTTTTGGCGGATCAGGCCGACAATATTATCAGCGCGCTGTATCCTCCAAGCATGCCGAGGATTTACGACCTTAACTCGGTGTTTGCACTACTGTTGGAGCAACGGCCCGACGACGTCGTGGCAGAAGAGGACGATGGCGAGCTGGAAAAATTTGCGCCGCGGCCGGACCAGTTTCCTCAAGCGTTGATTCAGCAAGCCAACGATTGGCTTGCCGCCATGTTCGAGCGCCGGGCAATCTGGCGACTCGACCAGCTGCTTGAGGCGGCAGAAGATGCGGGGATGAACAAAACCCTGCGTCGTTGTATGGTCTTGATTTTGTACAAGACTTTCGCCCCCTCCGAGGCGGAGCACAAGATGGTGAGTGTTCGCTTGACAGGCGAAACCTATTACCTCGATGTGGCGCAGGGTAGCAATCTTGAATTCACCACGAAGGGAGGCATGGCATGACTTCGCTAGAAGCCAGTGTGCGCAATGCAGCGCGATTGATCTATAAGGCTCTGCACACGACGTTGTCGCCTGTCAATGACGCGGAGTACCGCGAGCTGCTGGCGTTGTATCGCGCCGACCCGACGTTTCATCGACAGGTCGAAGATATTGCCAGTGGCTTGGAACTTCAAATCCTGGATGCCAGCGAAAGCCGCGGCCTGATGATAGTGCCAGCCTCGCGTGATAGCCGCTTCTCGGTACGTCTAGGAGACATCCGGGCCGGCATGTCCGTTGATCAGAAAGCCACGCTCGTCTTAGCGCATGTCGCCATTGCCGCAGTCTTCTTCCCGACTACCGATGTACTGGACGACGACAATTATTCGCCGCCGCCTTCATCCCTGGCGGCCTGCCGCGACACGTTATATGCTCTGGCCCGGCGCCTCAAGGAGACTAGCGAACTACCCACAGGCATTCCGCCGGAGCTAGCTCCGGGCTGGGAAACTATCGCCGCGTTGCCCGTAGCGATCCCGGCCGGCCAACGCGCGTCTGCGGCCTCCGTGGTTGGCGTGGTGAAACTTGCGCTCAACCACATGTTGCAAAACGGGCTCGTACGCCTGGATCGCGAGGCCGACGACGACATCGCCGCAACATATACGCCGACTCACCGGTTCCGTGTTCAGCTTCGTGAACTGGCATTGCGGCGTCTGTATGAAATGGCCCAACTCGCCACTATCTGACATAAATCGAGCGAAATGCAGAAAATCACCCGCGTCCATCTGGCAAACTGCGGCTACCGCACTGCCTGGTACGAAGGATTGACCTTCGACCTTACCGATCCGAATACCGGGGAGCCAACCGATTCCATCATCAACCTCGAAAATGGCGGGGGCAAAACGACGCTGCTGGGATTGATCTTCTCCTGCTTCGAGACCTCCCAGGAGCGCTTCCTCAAGCATCTGCAGTCCAAGAACAACAGCTTCTCTCAGTATTTCACCCACGACGGCGTTCCGGGATTCATTATCGTCGAGTGGCTCATGCCTTCGCGCACGGCTGGCGGCCATTCTTACCGGCTCATCACGGGCCAGGCGATTGCGGTGCGCTCGACCAGCGATCCGCCTGACGTCGACCGGATGTTTTTCAGTTTCGAGGAGCGAGGGAACATTTCCTTCAAGGACATTCCGGCGCCTGGACTGACGGCTACGCCACCTGGCTCGATGGCGGACTTCTCCCGCTGGCTGCATATCCTCCAAAAGCAGCATCCGGGCAACGTCTACTTGAGCCACAACCGTCAAGCCGAGTGGCAGCGCCACCTCAAGGACGAGCGACTCATCGACTTGGACATGCTGCGTATCCAACTGAACTTTTCCGCCCAGGAAGGCGGCTTCGATGCCGGTTTCCTCGACTTCAAGACCGAACCCGAATTCCTGCGCAAGTTCCTACACCTGACAAGCGATTCGGAAAAGGCCGACAAGGCACGCGCCATGGTGGTTGCCGTCTGTGAAAAACATCGGCGCAAACCCCAATTCGAAAGGCGACGCGACGAGCTAACCAAATTCAGAGCCTCGCTCAACGCGTTCGCCGACGCGGCGCAACAGTACGTGGAGGCATATGTCTGCCAACGGGCGTTGACTGCTCAAGGCGCGCAACTGGTACTGGCCCTACAGGCGCGCGCCCTCGATCGGCATGCTCAATACGAGACGGAACTCGGATTCGAGCGCAGCCAGCGAAACCTAGCAGAGGCGGCAGCAAGAGAATCCGAGCTGCACAGCAATGACCTTCTTGCTGTTACCTGGGTGTGGCACCAGAAATCCGTGGCGGCAGCCTCTGCCCGCAAGGACATTGCCAATTCGGCGGTCAGAACGCTTGAGCAGCGGGAGCAATACCTGAAGGCCGGCCGCATCCAGAAGGAGATTCTGGGCATCGACCAGCAGATCCGCGAGCAAGAGGCGCTCGCCGAGGCCCACCGCGCCGATCTCAAGCCCGCACGCGACCATGTGGATATTCAGGGCGCGCTGCTGCGCCGTGCAATCCGGTCGGAAGAAACACGGTTGGAAGCGGAGCTTCGTGCATTGGGCGAACGTGTCACCGAACGTAACGAGCGCCGCGCGGCACTGAAGAACCAAAAGAACGCGGCCGATCAGGACGAATTGCGGCTGATGCAGGAAAGAACCAAGCTGCAAGCAGCCGAGGAGGCCCGCACCAACCGGCGAGCGACTCTGTTGCGGGATGGACTGCTGTTGGATGAGCAGGAACAGGCTGAGGATGCGTTTGCACGCCATGACGCTCAGGCCACAGCGCACGCCGCCGAACGCGATGCCCTGCGCCTGTCTCGTGATAACCGGCGTGCCAAGGCCAAGGCGCTCCGTGAAGCTGCATCGCAAGAGCAAGTCGCCGCCGCCCAGGCCCGCGAACAAGCTAAGTCGCTCTCAGCCTATATCGCGGCTGGCGAAGTCGAGTTCGAACGGCTGTCCCAGCTTCCTGCGTTGCTGAGCGCGGTCGAATCGGATCGGGCCGACCCTCTGTCGCCAATCCTGGAGCATCGCCTCGTCGAGGTCGTCGCGGAATCGGCCCGGCAGATCTCGCGCGCTGACGTGCGACTAGCCGGGTTGAACGCAACGCGCCAAGCCATCGAGACCACCGGAGTGTCAGGACACGACCCCAATGTGGCGCTGGTGGTACAGGTCCTTCACCAAGCCGGGCTGCGCTCGGCTCGGGCATTCAATGAATACATCGCACGTACACTTCCTGACGTGGAGCGTGCCCGCACTTTGGTCCTCAGCAATCCGGCGCGCTACGCTGGCGTGTGCGTGGTACAAGGCGAGCTCGACAAGGCGCGACAGGTTGTCTGGGGCGAGCGACGTCCGACCCAGCCCATTACCATTTCGATCGCAGCGCTCGATACGATAGCTGACAAGAACGATTTGATAGTAGTTCCTCCGGAAGACGACTCCGCATTCAACGTGGAAGCTGCCTCGCGTCTCTGCACATCGCTCACCGTGCGACTCGAGACCGAACAGCAACGCCGTGCAGACTACGAGGCACGCTACGAAAGCACGCTTAAGGCGGTGCAGGAATTGCAAACTTTCGGCATGAGCTATGGCGGCGGACAGCTCGCTGAGGCGGCGGCGAATCGCGAAGCGCTGCTCGAGGATGAAACGGTGGCTATCGCGCGAGCGGAAAACCTCTCGTTCGAAGCGAGTGAGCATGACGAACTCGCCGCCGAAGACGACAGACTTGCTGGCGTGGCCGATGACCGGCACAACAAGTCGCGCCAGGCTGCGGCGACAATGCGCACATTTCAAACCGAGCACGAGGCTGGCCGAGACGCCCGCTTGGATCGCATTGCACACCTGAGCTTAGGAATCGAACAAGCTCAAGCAAGTAAGGCGGTTGCCGAAGCCGGACTTGAAACGATCCAGGCAGAGCACGACACGGAGCATGCTCTCACGGTCGACTTCAAGCACGAACGGGGCGTCCTGGCGGCTGAACTATCGAAGATTGCCTACTACGACAAGGAATACCCCGCGCAGGAACAACTTGCGCAGAATCCGCGCCCCCTGTCGACATTACGCGACATGTACAAGGATGCGCTCGATTTCTACCTGACTGAAGAACAAGATAAACTCGGGTTGCTAAGCGAGCGCATGCAGAGCAGCCAAGCGCTTCGCGCGTCCAAGAGTGGTCAATTGAAGAGCGATTTCCCCACTGTCCAGGTTTCGGAACTCGATCCATTCATCGATATCGACCACGCTGTAGAGCTGGAAAGCGTTACGCGGCAGCTTCAGCCCGCAAAAGCCGAACAAGTTGAAGCTACCGCACAGTTCAAGGTGGCCAGCGCTGACTCGTCGAAATGGCATTCCGCGAACAAGGCGCGCATACCGGCGGCAAGACCGACACTCGAAACGCTTGAAATTCCAGCCCTGGCCGAATTGATTGAGCAAAGTCAACGCAATATCGACGCGGCAATCGGCCGAATGCAATCAGCCAATGAAGAAGCGAACCGGTCCGCGAGCCGCGCGACCGCCAAACTTGCGGAAGCCAAACAGGATGAGAGTACGGAATCCATGTTACGCGCTAGCCTGGATCTGCCTGAAAAGCCCGACCCGCAACTTATTGCCGCAGAATTCGGGGCACGCATCGGCGCCATTTTGGAAAATCCAAGCTTGCAACCGATCACTCTCGATGTTGATGCGACCACGCAGGCCAAAGTTTTGCTGTCTGAGTACAACACGCGGAACAAAGGGGTCACGAAACTGCAATCTGCCGCACGCAAAAGTTTCGAAGCACTGAAATCAGCCGCCGCCGCGCCTGCGTTCCGTGAAGTTGACGAACTCGTCGCGCAGCAAATGCTGCAGAACGACTTCGACTCCGCCTGCACGGATGCAAAACGCTTGCTGGAGCATCTGGACGACCGCATCGCCACCACGCAATCGACATTGGACTCGATGAAGAAGGACTTCGATGCGTGTACTGAGGAGCTTCTCGGCGTAGTTCGAAACGCCATCTCGACGCTCAGCCGTGCCGTAAGCAGCGACAAATGCGTGCCGGCGGCGGCTCCTTATGTCGGAGGCAAAGCTGTGTTGAAGATGCGCGCCAACTTCGGTTCGGTATCCGTAGACACTCGGCGTCAAGTACTTGATCAATATCTGAACGTGTTGAGTGATACGAACGTCTTTCCCGCCCGTGGCACCGATCTTGTTGCTGATGCGGTATTGCGGGTTTACGGCAGACCGCTGGGCCTTCAAGTGCTCAAGATGTCCGTCGAAGAGACCGAGCAGTACGTGCCGGTCGACCGTATCTCCAATTCCGGCGGCGAGGGCGTTGTCATGGCCATGTTCCTGTTTCTGCTTATCAATCAGCTACGCGCAGAGAACCATGCCCATATTCAGCGTATGGCAGGCGGTCCTCTTATTCTTGACAACCCATTTGCCAAGGCGACCTCGGCGGCGATGTGGCGAGCGCAGCGATTGCTTGCCGCGGCCATGAACGTGCACCTCATCTTCGCAACGGCCATGCAGGATTACAACGCCATCGGCGAGTTCCAGCGCTTCATTCGGCTGCGCAAGGCGGGGCAGAACACGAAGACGCGCCGATGGCATTTGGAAATAGCGAACTACTTTCTCAATGAAACCCCTGATGAGGTGGAAGCTTGAATGAATTTCTGGCGGCATTGCAGGCATATCCTCGAAAACGGATCCATCTTGAAGCCTTGAGGCACCACTACTTCGCGCTCTACCCGGATGTTCAGAACACGCCCGAAAGAAATGCCAAGTTGCTCGAAGAGTTGAAAGCCTTGGCCGCTCAGGGAGCGCTGACGCTACCCGCTGCCGGAAGCTGGGAAACGGCCGGCACGCCCCCGCTTCCGAAGTGGATCACAATGGTCCGGGTGCAGCCCGCGAGGCAACTTCCTGACCTGACCGACGTGGTCTGGGCTCCCGAACTCGGGTTTTGGACCGAACTCACACCCACACAGCTAGCTGCACTTTTGCCGATCAACGAATTTTTGTTGCACCGGCGCGGCAAGTTCATGCGAGCGCCCATCAAAGAGCGCTCTCTCGAGATATACGGCGATGAGAAGCGGCTGGACGCAATGTGCACTGGTGACACACTTTTTGCGGGCCGGATGCCGCTGGAAACGCTTGGGTGCTTTCGGGTGCCGCAGCCCTTGCCATATCGCGCTGCCAATGCGCCAGGTCGGCCGGTTCTGGTTGTCGAGAATCACAACACGTACTGGAGCTTTGGCGAGTGGAACCAAACCGCACTAAGATACTCTGCTGTCATCTATGGCGACGGGCAGAACTTTCAACTTACGGGGCGCGCACTCGACCAGACAATAAGTGAGACGAAGGCAGTCGGAGCCGAATACTTCGGTGACTTGGACCCGAAGGGAGTTGCAATTCCTTTGGATTTCAATTGCAAGGTCGAACCCGGATATACCAAGGTTCTCGCGGCACTACCCTTTTACCGATGGCTGTTGAGCAACGGCGTCCGTCGACCGAAACAGCAGTGCAGGTCTTTTGCAGCCGGCATCGCGGCTCATTGGCTGGGTGAGACGATGTCCCTCGAACTGGAGTCGCTCTGGTCAACGGGGCATTGGTTCCCGCAAGAGGCTCTGGGCATAGAACAACTGCAGCAATTCCGATAGCTACCCGATCCAAAGTGGGGTCACACCTACGTCAGCTGGCCCGACTCTGTTCGACGATATAGGCCGTAACTTCAACGCCGTCGATACCGACAATCGCAAGGAGCTGTGAGGCAGGAAACTCGACGATGCCTGGCCTGAGGAAATCCCGTGGCCGACCAAGATCGCGGCGGCGAAGGTGATCGTGCTCGGCTTGGGAAGCGTTGGAAAACATACCAAAAGGTGACCGGCATAGGAATGGTGGCGAAAGCCGGCTATGTCAAATTAGGCGCCGCGACACCGCTTTCAGCCGGGTCTCGCCCCACGTAGACACTCGCCCGGTGCGATGCGCCAACCAGCTAAAATGTGTCAGGGCCAAGGTGTCCGCTGCCTCTCTTTATGTCGTTTGAATTAATTTATTGCCACAGGATGGAAGACATTCGTTGCCAAATTGAGCGACGCTAAATGGTTGATTTTTTAGACCAACAAAATCTTGTCTGAAAATAAAGTCGCATTCACACCGAAGGGTTGGAACACTTTATAGCCTATCGATATTGAGAGAGTAGCAGTTAATCTATCAATCAAAGTGAAATAGTGATAGATTATGCCTTAATCTATCAATCATTGAGAGTAGCGCGCCATGCCTACCCCACATCGAGATACCACATCCGAAATCCTGGCATTTCTGCGGGTGCGTAGTGCCGCCGGCCAGAGCGAATTGTCCGCCGATGAAATCACTCGTGGCATTCGCGCGCCGCGTGCGACCATTAATCGTCACCTCGCCAGAATGTCAGGTGGCGGCACGATCAAGAAGCTGGGCACAGGGCCGGCCACCCGATACGCGCTGCCGGACCAGGTTGCGCCCGATGGAAGCTCCGCGCCCGCCATAGTCACCGACACCGGATTCCGGTTCACCGCGGCTTGCCAACCCGTAATCGCCTACTTGCGTGCGCCACTTGGTTCGCGCCAGCCGGTCACTTACCGGCGCGACTTCCTGGAAAACTACATCCCTAACCAGTCCAGCCTCTTGCCTGCGGATCTGGCCAGCAGATTGTTCGAACAGGGCCGCGCGCGCGGTCAGCAGCCGGCGGGCACGTACGCGCGGCGCGTATTGGAACAGCTCCTGATTGACCTGTCCTGGCATTCGTCGCGACTGGAAGGCAACCGCATGAGCTTGCTCGACACCGAACAACTGTTCGCGCGCGGCCGGGCCGAAGCGGGCGATATCGACGCCTTGATGCTCTTGAACCACAAGAGCGCCATCGAGTTTCTTCTCGACGCCGTGCCGCATTTCGGTATCACCGATGCAGTGGTGCGCAATATCCAAGCGGTGCTGATGCAAGGACTGCTGCTGTCCGACGCCCGGCTCGGCCAAGTGCGCTCGACCGTGGTCACCATCTCCGATTCGGTCTACGTCCCGCTACAGACGCCACAGCTGCTGTCCGAACTGCTCTTGATCGTTCTCGAAAAAGTGCGCCTGATCCGCAATCCGGTCGAGGCGGCCTTTTTCATGTGGTTACACCTTGCATACTTGCAGCCGTTTGAGGATGGCAACAAACGCACCAGCCGGTTGTGCGCCAACCTGCCGCTAATACTGCAAAACTGCGCCCCTTTGTCATTCCTCGATGTGGGGCAGAGCGACTATGCGCTAGCGATGTTGGGCGTCTACGAGCAAATCAACGTGGCGCCGGCAGTGGAATTGTTCGAATGGACCTATCGGCGCTCAATCGAGAAATATGCCGTACTTCTGGAAGCCATGGGCGCGCCGGACCAGTTCCGCCAGCGCTACCGCGAACAACTGGGTGAGGCCGTGCGCCGGATCGTCGCCGACGTCGCAACGGTCAACGGTGCCGTCAACGCCCTGAGCTTGCCGGCAGACGATATTGGCCAGTTCACCGACATGCTGCGGCAAGAGTTGGCCCAAGTCGAAGTCTTCAATTGTGCCCGTTTCCGCCTCGGCATGGACATTGCCAAGCGCTGGATCGACGCTGGCCGCCCAGGACTCTAGTCGGCACGTCCGATCGAAGCGGCGCCCCACTCGACATACCTAAGGAAGCGCTGAATAAATCGAGTTACACAACGTGACGGTCATTTGCGGCGCCAGTCTCGTTAAATTTTTCTCGCACAGCTGTTTTTTTCGACTTGGCGAGACCAAACCAGGGCATTTCGCGGCGTTTTCCCGCCATCTTTCAAACTGCGGACGCAATTTGGGTGTGCTGGCTCCCAAGATGTCTGCGCGCCAGCACCAGATTGGCCAGCCCAAACAAAGAAAAGAGCTGGGCGTTGTTCTTGGCCAAGCCGCGATAGCGGGTCTTGCGATGCTTGAACAGGCACTTCACGACGTGGAAGCAATGCTCGACTTTGGCGCGCACGCTGGCCTTTACTTGCTCCGCCTTAGCCAGCGCGCTTCCTGGCGCACCCCGAGTGAGCGCTTCGAGCGTGCCTGGCCGCATGGCTGTGCTCCATGTCATGACCTTGCCCACATTTTCCGGACGCTTCTCCACGCCTTGATATCCGGCATCGCCCAGTACAACCTTCTCATGACCATGCAGCAGCGCATGCGCC
>DASVLJ010000013.1:0-18373 GCA_036384915.1 Burkholderiaceae bacterium | reverse complement strand
CTGCGCGGCAGAAGCGAGTCGGCTGCAATGGATGGAGAAAAGTCCCACTTTGCCCCCGTTTTTCCGGCTGTAGCTACGGCTACAGTCCTCAAAAGCGAGGCCAAATTGGGCTCTTTTCCCACCCATTTCGCTTCGACTCGTTCTGCCGTGCAGACTCCTAGCCAGGTTTACTGCGATTTGGTTTTTATTCGCAGGATACTCGTCCTACAGCGGTGGACGGCAATTGGATGCGTTCGGGCGCAGCATTTTGTTCCGCCAGGCGGCAAACTCGTCCCACCGCGTCTTCGCATCCGGCACCGGCATTTGCGCCACCATCCTGCGCGTCGCCCCGTCAAGCACCTCAAGCATCGGCAAGCCTTTGTCGGGCATCGCGACCACATCGATGCGATCGCGCCTGGCGTCAATCGCAATCGCATGCGGGAATTTGTCCAGCGTGAACGTGGTGCTGCGGTCCGGCGGAACGGAAGGTACGATGGCGCCCTTCACTTCCTGCGGGATATGGGCCGGCATGAAGGACAGGCTGCCGCGTTCCTCTAGCGGCATTTTCACGTCGGAAGCGATCACGCTGGCGCCGTCCGCACTGAAAGCCAACTCGCCGACCTGTCCCATGGTGGCGCGCGTTTCGACGCCGCCACCGGCAAGGTCGAGAAAACGCACGCCGGGATTGTGCCCGGCGAAGGAATACGCGATTGTCTTGCCGTCCGGGCTTAACGCGAAATGCGTGAGCTGTTCGTTTGACTCCTGCTTCATTGACACAGCCAGGTTTTTTGCATCGAACACGGCGATCCCATGCGCCTGGCCGACGACGAGCGATTTGCCGTCCGCCGTCAGCATCATGCTGCACGCCGTGCATTGGAAAGGCGTGTTCGCTACGGGCTTGCCAGTGCTACTGTCCAGCGCAACCAGCCTTTGCGTCGCGGATTGCACGGTAAAGAGCCGACTGCCGTCGGCACTCACAGCCAGGCCCGTTGGTTTGCCGCCAAGTTCGATATTGCGCTCCACCTTCCTGCTGGCGGTATTGACGACAAAGACGGTGCCGTCCGCCTTGGCGGACAACAGGTAGGCATTGGCGCCATCTCGGCTCAGCGCCATATCGCCCGCCGCCGCAGGCAAGGGCAGGTTTGCTGCCAGGCGATTATCGGCCAGGGAAAATACCAGCAGGCGCGGCGCAATGCGGTCACTCAGGTAGGCATATTGGCCATCCGGCGCGATCAGGAAGTCCGCCGGTTCGGTATAGACGCCCAATTCACAAGCGGGCAGCGGCAACCAATAAAACGCGGCAGTCGCGGCGGCTGCGGCAAGGATCGCCACGGTGGACAGGACCGTCAATAATTTGCGCATCGGGCGTGTTCGGTTGATTGAGGAAAGTATTGCGTCCGGTTAGTATGGCACGCGTCCGGACAAGTTCCCATTGTGCTGCATCAGACCGCTTGCGCAGTTGCTCCCCCAAAAAGCAAGCCGGACAGGCCAAGGCCCCGCCGGCTTGAAATACACCACCTAAGTGCAAGCTTGCCGGGCGGTACTCTGCACCGCCCGAATCGGATCAGAACGGTACCGCGAGGCTGAGTTCGTAGTTGCGTTTTGGGATGACGTAATACAGCGGATTGCCGCCGACGTCGGAATTAAGCGAGGCGAAATCGCCTTCGCGGTCGAACAGATTGCCGATCTTGGCCGAGAGCTTGGCGCCGCCGGCTCCAAATGGCTTCCATTCGGCAAACCTGTAGCTCACGTCAAGGTCGGCCACGCTATAGCCGGAGAACGGGAGGGGGTTGCCGTTGACGTCGACATTGCTCCAGCGCGGGCCGACGTATTTGTCGAGCAGCGAGGCATACAGGCCGCCAGCCTGGTAGATCACACCGAGCGCGCCATTGGTCTTGGGCGTATTTTGCAACACTGAGCCGTCCGAGGTCGTGTAGTTGTTGCGCGCGATATTGCCGTACAGGCTGACGCCGTTGCCTACCTTGACCGTGGCTTCTAGCTCCGCGCCGTCGAACTTCACGCCGGGCACGAGCGCGGCGCAAGCCGTGAAGCCGGCCGGGCAAGCAGTGGCCGAAGCGATATTGGTCGAATCGATGTGGTAGATGTCGCCGCCCAATACCAAGTCGCCCGAGACGAAGTTGGCACCGGCCTGGTAGTTCTTGGTCGTGGTCGGCTTCACCGATCCGAGATCGGGCGAAGTCATGTAGAAGACGTTCATGTTCGGTGCCAGGAAGCCTTCGGCGTACTGCGCATACAGTGTCAGATTCGAGGTCGGCGTGAAGCGTGCGATGATGGAAGGCAGGGTCTTGTTCCAGGTGGCCGAGCCGCTATAAGGCACTTCGGTCTTCTGGTTCACCGGCGCATCGATGGTGCGGCGGAACGAATCGTACTTGATGCCCGGCGTGACGGAAAATTCCGAGGTGACGTTCCACGTGTATTGCACGTAGGGCTGGAAAGTAGTCAGCGTGTTTTCCATCGAGCGCTGCACCGAACCGCCGTTCGATTCGCCGGCATAGGGCGTGCCGCCCAGTGTCCAGTCGATATCCTGCTGGAAGCGGTTGTTGCGCTGGTGGTCGTACCACAGGCCGGTTTCAAGGAGGCCGGGGCCGAGACGGTCCGAGGCACGGAACAGATCGCCCACGGAACGGTAGTTGTTATGCATGCGCAGGCCGGGCACGTCGGTCGCCCCGAAGGTGGTACCGCCATCGGCCACGGTTTGCGCAGCCGTGACCGAGCCGGTGTTCATGCCGTAATAACCGTAGTGGTAGTAGGCATAGGTATAAAGCTTGTTGTCGAAGGTCCAGGTGTCCTGCTTGCTCTTGAAGCCGACGTATTCGAAATCCGTCGTCAGCCAATCGTAGTTCCACGGTGCGTTGGCTTCGCTTTGGTTATCGTTGACCAAGCCGAAGTTGTAGCCGTAGGCTGCTTGCTGTTCCGGCGTCGAGCCATTGGGCACGTGCTGCAGCGTATGGTTATACATCGCGGCCACGGTCAGCGTTGTGGCAGGGGCGATGGGCGTATCCATCTTGAAGAAGAGGTTTTCACGCGTCTGGCCGCTCTCGGTCAGAAAGCCGTCCGAGTGCAGCCCCTTCAGGCTGACGTAGATGCGCGAATCGTTGAAGCCGGCCAGCGTGCCGCTGTTGTATTCCACACCGAGCAAGCCCGTGGCCCAGGAACCGTAGGAACCGTAGAGCAAGCCCTGGCGCGTGGCCGTCGTGTCCTTGGAATTCAGGGCAATCGAACCGCCGAAAGTGGCGTTGCCGACGGTGCCGGCATCGCCCGGACCGCGATCGACGCTGATGCTGCCCAGGTCCTGCGGCATGAAGTAAACCGTGGAATGGTGCGTGAAGTCGTTCGAGTCGCCCCATGGGATGCCGTCGAAGGTGACGTTGTATTGGCCGTCCTGGAAGCCGCGTATGGTCAGGCTTTGGCTTTCCATCAAACCCGAGCCGTTCGGATCGACCGAAAACACCGAAGGCGTCCAGTTGACGATGTCGGCATAGTTGGAGCCGGCAAAAGAATTTTCTTCAATCGTGCGCTGGCCGACGATCGATTGCGGCTGGATCGCGTCGAGCGACACTTGTGAGGGCGAGCCTTCGGCGGCCTTGGCTTCTTTCGCGCTGCTGATGGTGATGACTTGCGAATCGCTTGAACCGGGATTCGCACCGGCGTCGGCAGCGTCTGCAGGATTCGCCCAGGCGGCGATGCCGGCGCCCATGTATATCGTGGCGACGGCTGTTTGCACGGCGCGGGTCAATAACTTTTGAGAAAGGTCGTGTGTCATTTCTTGCCTTGTCGATGGATGTGAAAATCGGCAAGAAAATAACAAGACTTTGTGACATCGCAATGACGCAATTGTTACTTAGATTTTCTAATGACAGATACTTAGCAAATCTAAGGGAAGCCTTGTATTAATTGGCTCGCTTCAATATTTCGCACCGAAACAAGGCGTGCCGGCACGACATGTTTTGTGCCTGACCGATCTACGCGATCAGCCCAATTCCTTTTCGAGTGCGCGTGCGGTGTCGCTCAAGGCTTTGATGAAGCGCGCAACCAGCGCATTGCCGGCGCGGTGCAAGGGCCGCACCGTATGGACGCGAAATGGAATCGCCAGTGCCAGCGGGCGGATCTGCACGCCCTGTTCCGCGTATTCGAGCGCGGTCAAGGGGTTGACGATGCCTACGCCCACGCCGTGGCGCACCATGGCGCATACCGAGGCGGCGCTGTGCGTATCGGCGATCATCTTGCGTTCCACGCCGGCACGGCGGAAAGCGTCGTCGATCTGCAGGCGATACGGATCTTCCGGCGCCAGGCTGACGAAGCGCTCGCCGCCGAAATCGCGTAATTGCAACACACGTTTTTTCAAGAGCGGATGGTTGGACGGCAGCACGCAGACTTCATTGATTTCCAGGAGCAGGCTTTGCTCGGTGCCGGGCGGCGCCGTTTCGCGCTCGCTCAAGCCAAGGTCATAGCCCTGGGCAGAAAGCCATTCTTCCAGATAGGGCGATTCGGCCGGGGTGATGGAAACGCTCACGCCTTCATGCGCTGCCAGGAAACGGGCGCAGGCGGCGGGCAACAGTGTCTGGGAAAACACCGGTAAACCGATGATGGAAAGCTGGCCCGACGCGAATTGCTTGAGCCGGCTGGCGACGCCCACCACGCGCTCGAAGCCGACATAGGAGCGCCGCACTTCCTCATACAAGGCCAGCGCCTGGGCATTCGGCTGCAAACGGCCGCGCACGCGGTCGAACAGCGGCACGCCTATCCATTCCTCAAGTCGCGCCAGCTCGCGGCTGACTGTGGGCTGGGAGGTGAAGAGCACCTGGGCTGCGCCGGTGACGCTGCCTGCGGTCATGACGGCACGGAAGACTTCGATTTGGCGGGGCGTGATGTCCATTGGCATAGTATATCAATTATGAATTGATATGCTAAAAATAAGCATTTTATTGAATGGAACGAAATGTGCACAATGGCACAAATTCTTCCATTCAATGAAATCGCGCAACCGGCGTGGCACCTCCGCTTGCCCAGGCAGGAGAGGGTTCCAAACGGCGAGCGGCGCGAGAAAGAAATCGACGCCATGCGCCAAATCAACGACCAAACCATCGCCGCCCTCGCCGCCGAGTTCGGCACCCCGCTCTGGGTCTACGACGCCGACACGATAAAGAGCCGCATCGCCGCGCTGCGCCAGTTCGACACCATCCGTTTCGCGCAAAAGGCCTGCTCCAACAGCCACATCCTGCGCCTGATGCGCGCCGAGGGCGTGAAGGTCGATGCCGTTTCGGCCGGCGAGATCGTACGCGCGCTGCATGCCGGCTACACGGCAGGCGGTGCCGAATCGGAAATCGTCTTCACCGCCGATGTGATCGATCGCGCCACGCTGGAACTGGTGGTCGAACACGGCATCCCGGTCAACGCCGGCTCGATCGACATGCTGGAGCAATTGGGCACGCGCTCGCCGGGCCATGCCGTGTGGCTGCGCATCAATCCCGGTTTCGGCCACGGCCACAGCCAAAAGACCAATACCGGCGGCGAGCAGAGCAAGCATGGCATCTGGCACAGCGATCTGCCGCGGGCGCTGGCAGCCATCGCGCACCACCGGTTGAAGTTGATCGGCATCCACATGCACATCGGCTCGGGTGTCGATTACAGTCACCTGGAAAACGTATGCGACGCCATGGTCGGGCTCGTGGTCGGCATGGGGCATGACCTGCAAGCCGTCTCGGCCGGCGGCGGGCTGTCGATCCCCTACCGCGAAGGCGAACCGCAAGTCGATACGGCGCACTACTTCAGCCTGTGGGATGAGGCGCGCAAGCGCATTGCTGCACATCTGGGACACGCGGTGCATCTGGAGATCGAACCGGGGCGTTACCTGGTGGCGGAATCGGGCTGCCTGGTTTCCGAAGTGCGCGCCGTCAAGGACATGGGCGCCAACCACTTCGTGCTGGTCGATGCCGGCTTCAATGAATTGATGCGCCCGGCCATGTACGGTTCGTATCACGGGATTTCCATCGTTCCCGCCGCAGGCACGACGGCTTCCCGCGTCATGCGCCATTGCGTGGTGGCGGGCCCGCTATGCGAATCGGGCGACGTGTTCACGCAGGAAGACGGCGGCATCGTCACGCAACGCCAGTTGCCCGATCCGCAACTGGGCGACTTGCTGGTGTTCCACGACACGGGCGCTTATGGCGCTTCGATGTCTTCCAATTACAACAGCCGGCCCCTGATTGCGGAAGTGCTGGTAGAGAACGGCAAAGGCAGGCTGATACGGCGACGCCAGACAGTGGCGGAGTTGCTGGCGCTGGAAGACGTATAGAACTGCAGGCTGCACGCAGCTTGGCGACGCCAACCTAACCCGAATATTTCACCGGACCGGCCCGAAATTTGACCGCAAGCCGCATCCTGCTTAGGTTCGCGGCTTGCGGCGGGCCGATCCAATTTTACCCTTCGGCCTTCGCGTCATCATCCCGCGTTCCGATGAAATATTCGGGCTAAGCTGCCAATCCAGGCATGTAAAATAGCAGGATGAAGATCGCATCTATTGCATTGCTTGGCGTTGGCATTTCGCTGTCTGCCGCCGCAAACCCTCCCCATCCCCGCTACGACGGTCACTGGTGGCAACAAGGCGACGAAGGCGAGCGCACCGGCTTCCTCTACGGCCTGGAAGATTGCTACGCCATCGACGGCACGCCCAAGATGATCTTCGAAGACAATTGGGCCGCCTACCGCAAGAACATCGACGGCGTTTATGCAACGCCCAGCAGGCTTGGCGAACCGGTGGCGCAGGTGTTCAGGCAGCTCGGCCGCAAGCAGAACGAAGAGGAGCACGCCGGCATGGCGCAGGAACAGCGCTACGGCAGCGAGTTCTGGCGCGGCAGCAGCGAGCCGGCGCGGCGCGGTTTTCTCGAAGCCTACATCACCTGCCCACCCCATCCGAGGCGCAAGCTGAGCCTGGCCAGGCTGGACCAATACGTCGCGCGCTTGAACGACATGTACAACGTCGGCGACAAGCGCGGCGAAGATGCGCCGGCCTTCGCAGGGCCCGTGGCCGACGCCCTCGAATTGAGCGGCAAATAAGCCGTTTCCCCGTCATTTCGCCATTTACCGACCAGCCCGCGCCATTCGCCGAAAAGCGCGGGACTTTCCATCCGCACCGCCTTATCTTCACCCTACGCCAAGGGCAGGCAGCTTGCCGGGGCGACAAAAAACGAAGATTAGGGGCAAAACATGGATCAATTATTGGAAAACAAGCGCCATGCGCGCAAGCGCATCTTCTGGGGCCTGATCCTGGTGGGACTGGGCGTGATGTTCCTGTGCGAGCATTTCGAGACGCTCGAACTGGCCATGATGTGGCGCTTCTGGCCTCTGGTCTTGCTGGTATCGGGCCTGATCGACGTGCTCGCGGCCACGCGCTGGAAGCATATCGGCGAGGGCCTGAACCAGATCGTGATCGGTTTCTGGTTCTTTGCCTGCCTGGAGCGCCTGTGGGGCTTCACCTGGTTCAATAGCTGGCCCGTACTCCTGATCGGCGCCGGCGTAAACATCGTGCTGAACAGCCTGCCCGACCACGCGCAAAACAAGAGCTGACATCTCATCGGAATCCGTCATGAATCACCACAACAACCGCATGTTGCTGGGCACCGTCATCATTGTAGTCGGCGTGCTGGCATTGATCGACAATCTGCACCTGTTCGGCAATTTCGACGTCATCACGTTCTGGCCCACGGCGTTCATCGTCGCCGGCATCCTCAAGATAGGCCAGACCCGCACACGCGGCGGCCAGGCATTCGGCGCCATCATGATCGCCGTCGGCGTGCTGCTTACGCTGGGTCATCTCGGCCTGATCTATTTCAGCGTGCACCAGATCTGGCCCTTGATCCTGATCGGCATCGGCGTACTGGTGATGTCCAAGGGCTGGGTCGAGAAGGAGTTGGGTTTCGGCGCCGGCCCAAACGGTTTCCGCCGCAGCGACGCGCCTTACAGTACGGCCGATGCCGGCTCGACCTTGAACGTGCTGGCAGTGATGAGCGGCAGCAAGATGCGCAAGGATACGCAGGATTTCCGCGGCGGCGAAATCACGGCGGTGATGGGAGGCGTGGAAATCGACCTGCGCCAGGCTTCGATCCAGGGCGACGCCGTGATCAACCTGTTCGTCACCTGGGGCGGCGTGGTGCTCAAGGTGCCGCCGGACTGGGTCGTGATCGGCAATGTCATCCCTGTTCTGGGAGGCATTGAAGACAAGACCGTGCCGCCATTGACGCCCGGCAAGCGCCTGATTCTCGAAGGCTACGTCGTCATGGGCGGCGTGGAAGTGAAAAACTGAGAGCGGAGGCAGCCGGCCCATCATGCATCCGCTCTTCTCCGACGGCCGCCACCTGGTCTGGTACCTGGCTGCTTGGCTCTTCATCGGCAACGTAGCCGCCGCCATGTTGAACGCCAATGGCGCGCCGCATGCCAATGCCGCCTTCTTTTGTCTTCCGGTCGGCTTGATATTCGGTTTCTTCGCCATGTCGGCCTACTATGTGTGCCGCTCGCAGCCAATGGCCCGGCGCCGCCTGCCGCGCCTGTTCGCCATCTACGGCGCCGCATCGCTGATCTCGGGTTTCGTCTTGCTCATACTGTGCTATGCCTGGGCGAGCTTCGGCGAATCGATCGGCGCAACCTGGACCCTGCCGCCGGCTCAGGTCAAGTTTCCGCTCACTGTTTTCGGCTTCGGGGCCGGCGCCTACCTGCTCTCCCTACTGACGCACGACGTCTTCATCGCCATGGGCAATGTGCGCCAATCGGAGTTGCGCGAACGCGAATCGCGCACGCTGGCGCGCGAAGCGGAGCTGCAATTGCTGCGCATGCAGATCAATCCGCATTTCCTGTTCAACAGTTTGAATTCCATCAGCGCGCTCACCTCCATCGATGCGGCCGCGGCGCGTGCCATGACCATCGCGCTGGCGCAGTTCTTCCGCCAGACGCTGGCCTTGGCCGACAAAGAAAAGATTGCGCTGGCAACAGAATTCGCGCTGTGCGAAAGTTTCCTCGCCGTGGAAAAAATCCGCTTCGGCGCCAAGCTGGAAAGCAGGATGGAAGCGGGAGAAGAAGAATTGAAGGCACTGATCCCGCCCATGATCCTGCAGCCGCTGCTGGAAAACGCCATCAAGCACGGCATCCGCACGCTGGCCGAGGGCGGCACGATCGAGGCGCGCGTGACGCAGCAAAACGGGTGGCTCCACATCGGCGTGGAAAATCCGATGGATGCCAATGCCGGCGCGCAGCAAGGCACGGGCACCGGCCTGGAAAACATCCGCCGCCGCTGCGCCGCGCTGTACGGCGACCGTGCGCGAGTAAAATGGGACGGCGACACGCCGGGCCGCTTCACCGTGTCGCTGACACTGCCCTTTGAGATTGAAACATGACCTATCGCTGCCTGATCGTCGACGACGAAGAGCTGGCGCGCCGCCTGGTGCGCGAATTCCTGGCCAAGCATGCCGACATCGACATCGTCGGCGAAAGCGAACACGGCTTGCAGGCACTGGAAGACATCAAGCGGCTCAACCCCGACCTGATCCTGCTCGACATCCAGATGCCCAAGCTCTCCGGCCTGGAAGTGTTGGCCGAAACCGGCCGCCGCTCGGGCGTGATCTTCACCACGGCTTACGACGAATATGCCTTGAAGGCTTTCGACCTGCATGCGGTCGACTACCTGCTGAAGCCTTTTTCGCAGGAACGTTTCGACGACGCCCTGGCCCAGGCGCGCCAGCGGCTGGGGCAACCGGCGCAAGGCGTGGCGCAACTGGTGGCGCAAACCCGGCTCAACCGTCTCGTGATCCGCGACCGCGGGCAAAACCATATCGTCCCGGTCGCCCTGATCGATTACGTTGAAGCGCAGGACGACTATATCGTAGTGCACGCCGAAGGCAGGGCCTGGATGAAGACGCAAAGCCTGTCCGACCTTGAAAACCAGCTCGACAATGCGCAATTCGTGCGCGTGCATCGCAGCTACCTCGTCAATGTGGAGAGCGTGCAGCGCATGGGACGGATTTCCAAGGATGTGCAGAGTGCGGTGTTGAAGGATGGCGTCGAGCTGCCGGTCAGCCGGGCAGGATTGGAGCGCTTGAAGGCGG
This sequence comes from Burkholderiaceae bacterium, assembly GCA_036384915.1. Lineage (GTDB taxonomy): Bacteria > Pseudomonadota > Gammaproteobacteria > Burkholderiales > Burkholderiaceae_D > PKWO01. The sequence continues at coordinate 8,279 of DASVLJ010000013.1, read as the reverse complement.
CGATACGCGCATCGTAGGAAGGAACAGCCGGGGGCGGGCGTCGCACACCTGCGGCTTCCCCCCATTCCCCTCTGCTTGACCCCGCACAGGATCAAGGACACACTATGGCCGTCGACCTTCACAGCGGGAGCTGGCCATGAACAAAAAAACTTTGATCCGCATTGCATCCTGCCTGGCCCTGTTCGGCGCCGGCCTCGCTACCGGCCTGATCGCCCAAACCCTCAACGATTCCCCGCAACGCGTGGAGCAAAAGCGCGCCGACCTATCCGGCGCTCCCGGCATGGAAGTCATCGCCTCGACCGCCGAATACAAACCCGGCGACGCGATCGATACCCACTTCCACCACGGCATCGAAGCGGCCTATGTGATCCAGGGCGCGCAAGTGCAAATGCCGGGCAAGGCGCCGATCACGCTCGCCACCGGCACGACGCTGCTGAACCTGCGCGACGTGAAGCACGGCGGCTTCAAGGTGGTGGGTGACACATCCCTGAAGCTGTTTACCGTCCACACCGTGGACAAGGGCAAACCGCTGTACGATTATTCGATACAATAATCCGGCGTCGCCATACCGAACACCTGCATGGACCAACTCAACAAATATCAGATCCTGCGCCGCCTCGGCGGCGGCGCGACCGCCGACGTTTATCTCGCCTTCGATCCGTTCACGCAAACGCAAGTCGCCCTCAAGGTCTTGAAGCGCGACCTGTTGCGCGACCAGACCTATGCCGGCCGCGTGCGCAACATGTTCATGAACGAGGCGCGCCTGGTGCGCGAGCTGCAGCATCCCTACATCATGGGCATCCTCGACGCCGTGCAGGATGAAAACAGCGCCTATCTCGTGCTCGAATACGTCGAAGGCGCACCGCTGTCGAACCACATCAAGCCCGACACGCTGCTGCCCATGGCGACCGTGCTGCAGATCGCCTTCAAGTGCTGCATGGCCATGGCTTATGCCAGCGCGCGCGGCCTGGTGCACCGCGACTTGAAGCCCGAGAACATCATGCTGACCAAGAGCGGCGACATCAAGATCAGCGATTTCGGCGCTTCGCATTTCGTCAACAGCCAGACCACGCAACTGACCGGCATGGTCGGCTCGCCCTCCTACATGTCGCCCGAACAGATCGCCGAGCGCGAACTCGATGCGCGCTCCGACATGTTTTCGCTGGGCGTGATGCTGTACGAGATGCTGAGCGGCGAACGGCCGTTCCAGTCGGACAACCTGATGACGCTGATGTTCCAGATCATCAACCAACCGCACGTGCCCTTGCGCACGCGCCGCCCGCTGCTGCCGTCGACACTGGAACGGCTGATTGACGTGGCGCTGCAAAAGGATCCGCGCCAGCGCTTTCCGACCTGGCAAAACTTCGCCGACCAGCTCTCGGTGATCGACTCGGCATTGACGCCGGAACAGGAAGAATATTCCGACCGCGAAAAATTCCTGGCGCTGCGAAAAAACCCTTTCTTCGAATCGTTCAACGACCCGCAGCTCTGGCAAACGCTGCGCGCGGCGCGCTGGCACCGGCTGCGCGTAGGCAAGGTACTGATGGAAGAAGGCAAGCCGGGCAATTCCTTCTCCATCCTGATCTATGGCGAAGTCAACGTCAGCAAGCACGGCAACCACATCTCGCGCCTGAAGGCTGGCGCCAGCCTCGGTGAAATGGCGTTCCTGAAGCCGGATCAGCCGCTGCGCACGGCTACCATCACGGCTGCTACCCAAGTGGTGGCAGTGAAGTTTACGCGCGCGGCGCTGGAATTCGCCGGCAGCGACTTGCGCGCCAAGTTCGAACAGCGCTTCCTGGAAATCCTGGTGGAGCGCTTGAGCATTACTTCAGAAAAGTTGGCGGAGGTGCAGACATAACATGTATCGTCGCCAGAATTTGACCGGAGTCATATGTTGATTAGACCAGCCGCCACGGACGAGCGCGTAAAGGAAGCTTTGGGCGGCTTACAGGCAAGGCAAAAAGAAAAGCAATTGGGAGGCATCATGCGAAAAGTCGTTTTCCTGCTGATTCCGTTATTAGGCGCTTGCGCAGGCCCGGAAATATGGGATAAACCTGGTGGATCGCAAAGCGAATTCGAGATCGACCGATATGCTTGCGACTCTCAAGCCTTAGCCGCCTATCCTATCAATATTCAGCCCCAGGAGACCGGACAGCAAATACATTGCAACAGCTACGGCTATTCGACTGACTGCACCGTCGAGCCCACTTACGCCCCAACGTCGCCCTTTACGGTGATCGCCAATAGCCTCGACCGCAACAATATGTTCAACAGTTGCATGAACGCGCGCGGCTATACATTGCGACAATAGCCGATTCCTCGACGCCCGGTCTCGCCGGGTATTTTTTGCCCAAAATTTACCCGCGCATCACTGCACGCCAGCGGCTTTTCCATCCTACAAATTCGTACCGAGGAACTTGCTCAAGAACTGCCGCGTGCGCGCCTCGCGCGGCGCGGCAAACAATTGCCTCGCCTCACCCTGCTCCGCAATCACGCCCTTGTCGATGAAAATCACGCGATTGGCCACGTCACGCGCGAAACTCATTTCGTGCGTGACGATAACCATCGTGCGCTTTTCCTCGGCCAGGCTGCGTATCACGGCCAGCACTTCCCCGACCAGTTCGGGATCGAGAGCGGATGTCGGTTCGTCGAACAGGATAACATCCGGTTCCATCGCCAGCGAACGCGCAATCGCCACGCGCTGCTGCTGGCCGCCCGACAACTGGCGCGGATAGAAATCGGCCTTGTCAGCCAAGCCCACGCGTGCCAGCAAGGCACGGCCGCGCTCGACGGCGGCGGCCTTGTCCTGCCTCTTCACGATCACTGGTCCCTCGATGACGTTTTCCAGCGCCGTGCGGTGGGGGAACAGGTTGAAGTTCTGGAACACGAAGCCGACGTGCTGGCGCAGCTTGCGCACCTTGTCCTTTTGCTGGGCGATCGGCTTTGCGGCGTCGATTTCGATGCTGCCGACCTGGAGCGTGCCGCCATCGGGCACGTCGAGCAGGTTGAGGCAGCGCAACAGGGTGGTCTTGCCCGAGCCGCTGGGGCCGATCACGGCCACCACTTCGCCCGGCGCCACGGACAGGTCGATGCCGTGCAGCACGGGCACGCCCTTGAAACTTTTATGCAGGTTGCGGATATCGATCATGGCGCTCACCTTCCGCGCGCCAAATGACGGCCAGCAGAGGCTTCCAGCCTGTGCTGCACGATGGCCAGCAGTGTGGACAATATCCAGTAAATCAGCGAAGCGCTGAGATACATGGCGAACACTTCAAAGGTGCGCGCGGTGATCAGCTGCGCCTGGCGGAACAGTTCCGGCACCTGGATCGTGGCCGCCAGCGAGGTATCCTTGATCAGGCTGATCAAGCTGTTGGTCAAGGGCGGCAAGGCCACGCGCATGGCTTGCGGCATGATCACGCGCTGCATGGTTTGCCATGGCGTCATGCCTATGCTGGCGGCGGCTTCCCATTGTCCCTGGTCGATGGAAGAGATTGCGGCGCGCAGGGTCTCGGAAGCATAGGCCGCCGTGTTCAGCGACAGGCCGAGCAAGGCGCACGTCATCGGCTCCCAACGAATGTCGAATTGCGGCAGGCCATAATAGATCAGGAACAGCTGCACCACCAGGGGCGTGCCGCGCACTGCCGATACGTAGGCCCGCGCCGGCCAGCGCAGCAGGGGATTGTGCGACAGGCGCATCAAGGCCAGTACCATGCCGAGCAGCAAGCCGAAGACCATGCCGCCCAGCGTCAGTTCGACGGTATAGACCGCCCCCTGCAACAGGAAGGGAGCGGCATCGGCAACGACGCCGAGACTCTCCGGCATCATGTGGCCGCAATCACTTGGTGACGTCTGACTGGAACCACTTCTGCGATATCTTCGCCAGCGTGCCGTTCTTGCGCATCTCGTCGATAGCCTGGTTAAGGGCATTGAGCAAATCCTCGTTCCCCTTGCGCACGGCAATGCCGGATTCCTCGCGCGCGAACGGCGCGCCGGCCAGGGCCAATGCACCATTGGTTTGCTTGATCAAATCGAGCGCGGCGAAGCGGTCGACCAGGATGGCGTCGATGCGGCCGGCGCGCAAATCCTGGTACTTGGTGGGATCGTCGTCATAGGTCTTGACCACGGCTTGCGGCACGTTGGCCTTGAGCCACTGCTCGTAATTGCTGCCCAAACCCACGCCGACTTTCTTGCCGGCCAGGTCGGAAGCCTTCTGGATCTGGCCTGCCGTCTCTTTCTTGGCCAGCGCCTGGATGCCGGAGACGGTGTAGGGTTGGGAAAAGTCGTATTTCTTCTTACGCTCTTCCGAGATCGTGACCTGGTTGATCACTACGTCGAGCCGCTTCGATTCGAGCGCGGCGAGCATGCCGTCCCACTTGGTCGGCTGCAGGTTGACCTTGACGCCCAACTGCGCGCCGAGCGCATTGGCGAAATCGACTTCGAAGCCGGCCAGCTTGCCATCCTTGTCCTGGAAGCTGAACGGCGGATAGGTGCCTTCCAGCCCGACGTTCAAGCCGCGCTGCTTGACTTGCTTGAGCAAGCCTTCGTCGGCCAAGGCAGTGCAGGAAAACAAGGCCAGCGCGGCGGTCAGGAAGGCCGCACCCGCAAGGGCGATGATGTTATTGAAACGGTTCGACGCAACCTTCATAGCAAATACTCCATGTGGGAAGACGGGCTCTGCATTATATAAAGCGGTCTGCAAATTTCTTGGAAGCAATCAACCTATCCTTATGCCCGGCCTGCATATGCAGGGCATAGCAGCGAGTGTAGCGCGAATGTCAAGATCGCATCTTGACCGATCGTCAAAGCGAAGTTTTCATATTGAGGCGAGCATGCCACATTGTCCTATTCCGCCTGTGGCAGAATGAGCCTCTCTCGAGGATTTCGGCAACATACAAAGACCGCATAGTCATGAACCTATCATGAACCTAAGCGGCTTCGTCACAGGGAATGGCAATGCGATTGATCAAATCGGCAACAGCATGGTCTCTGACCGCAATGGCACTCGCGGCATGCGGCGGATCAAGCAACAATACGGATAGCCTTGGCGAACAAGCCAAGCAAATCACGCGCCAAACTAGGAGCGCGGCGAGCACGTATCAAACGGCGGTGGAATCGCTTTACGTGGCTTACTTCGGCCGTCCCGCCGACCCCAACGGCTTGAGCAATTTTGCCGCCGCACTGCAAGCTGCCGGCGCGCCGACCACGGTGGCGGGCCTAGCCCAGGCTTACGCCTCCAACGCAACCGTCAAGAACCTGATCGACAGCTTCGGCACCAGCGCCGAATCGCAAAAGCTGTACGGCGGCGGCACGACCACGGCCTTCGTCACGGCCGTGTTCCAGAACGTACTGGGGCGCGCACCGCAAGCGGCCGGCCTATCGTTCTGGGTCGATGCCATCGATAGCGGTCAGGTCAGCCAGGGCGACGCCGCGCTCTCCATCATGGCCGGCGCCCTTGCCAACACCACGGCCCAGGGTTTGATCGACGCCCAACTGGTCAATAACCGCCTGTCGGCGGCCGGCTACTTCACCGCGGCTGCCACCGCCGGCACCTATACCGGCGCCACGGCTGCGGCCGATGCGCGCGCCATGCTCGCCACCATCAATGCCACCACCACGGCCGGCGCATTGCAAAGCGCCGCCGTGACGGAAGCCCAGGCGATCAATAACCAGACCGTGTTCGAGAGCACCGCACTGAACGGCGGCGAGTGGTACATCTACGACAACATCCCCTACGGCGGCGGCGCGCTCGTGCCCGGCACGAACTATGTTTATGCCGAAATCGTCAACGCACTCACGGCCTCGCCCACGACCGGGGCGCAGCAAACCACGACTTCCTACACCACGCTCGATCAGGCCTTGTCGGTGCCGGGCGGCGGCGCATCGCGCGTGCTGCTGAACGGCCAGGTGCTGCTGCACCCGGTCAAGGGTCTGCGCTCGGTGTCCTACTCCGGCAGCGGCATCCAGGTGCAGTATTTCGATTCGACCGGCAAGACCATTGTCGCCGTTTCGCAATTCGACAATTACCAGGCCGTCAGCCTCTCGGGCCAGATGTCGGCATCGTCAGAGGAACTGCAGGCAGCGGTGCCGATCAACCAGTGGATCGCCTACGCCAACTTCGCCACCACGGCCGCATGGCAAAGCGGTTCGGCCTACATCAAGCACCAGGGCCATGCGGTCGGCGACCAATACACGCTCGCCGATTGCGCGAGCGCCAATCCGACCTATACTTCGGGCACCACGCCGACGCCTTGCGCCTCAAACGGCACGCTGGCCAGCATCTTCCCCATCACGCTATACGGCGGCGACGTCGGCCACCCCAGGGAAACCGACTTCGCCAGCGACGGCAGCTACGCCACCGTGCAAGGCTTGCCGATGTGGATTGCCAATAAGCCGGGCGCCCTGGCCGAGAACGGCGTGGCCTCGTACCGCACCTTCGTGCAGATGAACGGCCAGGTCTACATGGGCAGCCTGATCAAGGACGGCTCGCCCTATTACTATAGCCAGGCCGACGGCAGCACCGTCGATTACGTGCTGGCCTTGAACCAGAGCGCTGCCAACAGCGTGGCCAAGGGCTTGATCACGGGTTCGAACGGCGGTTCCAAGGCGGGCTTCGGCACCACGGTATCCAACACGCCGGACCTGTTCGGCATCGGTGGTACCGGCATCAACGGCTCGCTATCCCCGGCCGACTTGCGCAACCACTACAACGTACCGTCGGCCCTGACCGGCGCCGGCCAAACCGTCGCCATCGTCGATGCGCCCAGCAGTTACGATACCGAAGCCGACCTCGCGGCCTACAGCACCTATTACAACCTGCCCGCCTGCACCAGCGCCAACGGCTGCTACACGCACGTCGACCTGTCCAACGGCGCCGCCGTATCGTCCGCCAACGACTGGGGCGGCGAACCGGACCTCGACGTGCAGATGGTGCATGCCGTGGCGCCCGGCGCCAAGATCGTTCTGGTCACGTCGGCCAGCGGCAGCAGCACCGACTTGTTTGCTGCGGTCCGGTACGCCTACACGCTGCCCGGCGTGACGGCGGTATCGATGAGCTTCGGGGCGTCGGGCTTCGATTCCTCGGCCAACAATACCTTCATGACGGCGGCCCAAGGCGGCGGCGCGATTGCTTTCGCCAGTAGCGGCGATGCGGGCTACCTGGGCAGCAGCCCGGACTTCCCGGCCAGTTCGGCCTGGGTCATCGGCGTGGGCGGTACGCGGATCAATGCCGTGACACCGGGCGGCGCGAGCGATTGGGGCTGGCAATTCTCCGGCGGCGGCACCGCGGTCGGCACGGCATCCGCCTCATGGATGGCGCAAGTACAGCCGCAAGCCCAGCTATCCTATTCGCGCGGCGTGCCCGACGTGGCTGCCGTGGCGGACTTCCAGAACAGCGCCGTTTCCACCTATGCGGCCAACCAATGGGGCTTGAGCGGCGGCACCAGCGCCTCGGCGCCGCTATGGGCCGGCTTCGCCGCGCTCCTGGGCCAGTCGGTCGGCGCGAACAACCAAAGCCTGCTGCAAAAACTCGGCAACCCGCAAGGCGGCTTCGGTCAGATCATTTACCAGATGGCGGCCGGCAGCAACGCCTCTGCATTGTTCTATCGGCCCACCGCCGGTTCGAACAACCTCACATCGACTCCATGCTCCTTGTGCACGGCCAGCGGCAGCTACAATGAAGTCACCGGCCTGGGCTCGCCCAATGTCGCCAACATGATGGCCTACCTCGGCGGCAGCGCACCGGCCGTGGAATCCAACCCCAAGCTTGGCACACCGGCTTACAAGATGATGCGCCGCTCGCTCAAGGTGAAGGCATTACCGCCGCATCTGCACCCTGTGACGCCGCAGGGCTATTGAACGTGACGGTACCCGGTATGGCCGCGCTACAGTGTATTTCTATGGCAAAATGGTAGCCGACCGGCAAGTTGTAGTATGGCCGGCTACTCAAGAGGATTCTCAACACATCCCGATCGCGGCTCACCGCGACGCCTGAACTCAGGGAAAGTATGCAATTGCTCAAATCCGCAGCCGCGTGCGCGCTGGCTGCGTCCATCCTCGCCGCATGCGGTGGCAATAACAGCGGCAGCGACGCCGCGCAAACCGGTCAACAAGCCAAGCAGCTCTCGCGCCAGGCCAAGAGTGCATCCGTCTCATACCAGACCGCCGTCGAGTCGCTCTACGTCGCCTACTTCGGCCGCCCGGCCGACCCCGACGGCCTGGCCAATTTCGCCGCCGCGCTGCAGGCCGCAGGCGCACCGACCGACGTTGCGGGACTGGCCAAT
>DASVLJ010000012.1:0-65602 GCA_036384915.1 Burkholderiaceae bacterium | reverse complement strand
CGGCTGCAATGGATGGAGAAAAGTCCCACTTTGCCCCGTTTTTCCGGCTGTAGCTACGGCTACAGTCCTCAAAAGCGAGGCCAAATTGGGCTCTTTTCCCACCCATTTCGCTTCGACTCGTTCTGCCGCGCAGACTCCTAGCCCTTGTTTGCGGCTTGGCAATACATAGAATCAACAAGTCAGAACACGGCCGCTCGCTAGAGCGAGCGGCGGCCCAACCGATATTCGAGACCGCACAATATGAAAAACGACTTGCAAATCGTCAAGGAACCCGTCCCACTGCCGCCCCCCGCCCCTGCCCGCCGTCGCTGGATGGCGCCTGCTGCCGGTGTGCTTGTAGTTGGCGTTATCGCCGCCGGTTACGTCGCGCAGTATGGCAAGGGCGGCAATACCGCCGCCAAGCCCGACACGGCGGAAGCCAAAATGCAGCCGGTGCAGGAACTGGCTCCCAGTGATTACGCGACCGTGCAAACACGCGAATTGAGTGTACTGTTGCCGATTTCGGGCGCGCTGGCGCCGCTGAACCAAGCCACGGTCAAGTCCAAGGTGATTGCCGACGTGTCCGAGACCCTGGTGCCCGAGGGCGTGAAGGTGACGCGCGGCCAAGTCGTGATGCGGCTCGGCACCGGCGATTTGCAAGCCAAGGTGGTGGCGGCGCAAGCGACCGAGGAAGATGCCAAGGCCAAACTCTCGCTGGCCTTGAAAACGCACGACACCAACCAGACCCTGTTGCGCCAGAAATTCATTTCGCAAACGGCTTACGACACGGCGGAAAACAATGTCGACATCGCGCGCGCCGCGCTCAAATCGGCCACGGCCCAGCTCGACATCGCGCGCCATGCGCTGGACGACGCGACGATACGCGCCCCGATTGACGGTATCGTCAGCAAGCGCTTCCTGCAGGCCGGGGAAAAAGCCTCGCCCGATACGCCGCTGTTTGCCATCGTCGATCTGCGCCAGATGGTCTTGGAAGCCCAGGTGCCGGCCTCGGAAATCCCGCGCGTCAAGGAAGGCCAGAGCGTAACCTTCGAGGTCGAGGGCTTCGACAGCCGCCGTTTTCGCGGCAAGGTGGCGCGCATCAACCCGGCTGCCGATGCGGCTTCGCGTGCGATCACGGTCTATATCGCGGTCGACAATCCCGACGGCGCGTTGCGCGGCGGCATGTTCGCCAACGGCGGCATCACCTTGCAGCAATCGGCTGCCACGCCGGTCGTGCCGCTGGCAGCGGTCTACATGGACAATGGCGCGGCTTCCGTACTCAAGATCGAAAACGGCAAGGTGGTGGAGCAACCCGTGAAGCTCGGTTTGAAGAATGAGGACGACGGCATGGTGGCCGTGATCTCGGGTTTGACGGCCGGCGCGCGTGTCATCGCGGTCAGGCATCTCGACGGGATCAAGGCCGGCACGATGGTCAGCTTGCCGCAGGGGGCGAACGACAAGGCGGGACCCGACACCAAGGTCGCCAGCGCACAGAAAGCATAATTATGTGGATCACCAAGGTCAGCATCAATAACCCGGTCTTCGCCACCATGGTCATGGTGGGCGTGCTGGTGCTCGGCTTGTTCTCTTATCGCGAGCTGGGCCTGGAGCAGATGCCGGACGTACAATTTCCCGGCGTGTTCATCCAGGTGCAATATCCGGGGGCGTCGCCCGAGGCGGCGGAAAACGACTTGACCAAGCCGATCGAAAACGTGGTCAATACGGTGTCGGGCGTGAGGAAGATCATGTCGACCTCGCGCGAGGGCTACTCCAATACTGCCGTGCAGTTCGAGCTGTCGACCAACATGGACCATGCGCTGCAGGAAATACGCGACAAGATTTCGCAAATCCGCCCCGGATTCCCCAAGATCGCGAAGGACCCCTATATCGACCGCTTCAACAACGACAACGCCCAGCCTATCGCCACCTTGTCGGTCACCGCCGCGGGGCATGACATGCGTGAGCTGTCGACCATGACGGACCAGATTATCGTCAAGCGGCTGCAAGGCGTGCCCGGCGTGGGCAAGGTCAACGTCGGCGGCGCGGTCTCGCGCCAGGTTTTGATCAACTTGAATCCGGCCAAGATGACGGCGCAAAATGTAGGCGTCGACGAGGTCATGCGTGCGATCCAGGAAACCAACCAGGACATGCCGGCCGGCGCGATCAGCAAGGATCAGCAAGAGGAGCTGGTGCGCCTGGAGGGCCGGATCAAGACGCCGCGCGAGTTCGGCAAGATCATCGTGGCGCGGCACGGTACGGCACCCGTGCTGCTGGAGCAGGTGGCCGACGTGGTCGACGGCGAGCGCGAAGAGACCTCGATTTCGCGCACCAACGGCGAGCGCGCCATCAGTCTCGATCTGATCAAGATCGAAGACGCCAATATCGTCGCGGTCGGCGACGGCATCCAGAAGGCGATTGCCGAGCTGAAGACGCGCCTGCCCTCGGATGTGAAAATCGCGACCATCTTCAACAACTCCAACGACGTCAAGAATTCGCTCGACCGCGTCAAGGAAACGATCATCGAGGGTGCGGCGCTAACGGTCTTGATCGTGTTCCTGTTCCTGCATTCGTGGCGCAGCACCATCATCACCGGCCTGACCTTGCCGATCTCGGTGTTCGCCAGCTTCATCGCCATGCGCGCCTGCGGCTTCACGCTCAACTTCATGACGCTGATGGCGCTATCCCTGTGCATCGGCTTGCTGATCGACGACGCCATCGTTGTGCGCGAAAACATCGTACGCCATTTGAACATGGGCAAGAGCCATATCGAGGCGGCGCGCGACGGCACCAACGAGATCGGCCTGGCCGTGATGGCCACGACCTTCGCCATCGTCGCGGTGTTCGTGCCGGTGGCGTTCATGAAAGGCATCATCGGGCGCTTCTTCCTGCAGTTCGGCATTACGGTCACGGTGGCGGTGCTGGTGTCGCTGTTCGTCAGTTTCACGCTGGACCCCATGCTGTCCTCGGTCTGGCCCGACCCGGTGGAGGGACGTTTCAAATACCTGCCCTGGCTTGGCCGCCTGATGGAGCGTATCGAAGGTGGCATCGAGGGTTTGCATCGCGTCTATGGCCGCATGCTCGACCGCGCGCTGGTCTGGCGCAAGCTGACCTTGCTCGTTGCGCTGGCCTTGTTCATAGGCGGGTGCTTCCTCGTGCCGATGATAGGTACCGAATTCTCGCCCGAGACCGACCAGGGCTTCATTCCCCTGACGCTGAAGACGCCGATCGGTTCCAGCCTGGCCTATAGCGACGCCAAGGTGCGCCAGGTCGAGGAGGCCTTGCGCGCCTTCCCCGAGATCGCCGTCGTCAACTCGACCATCGGCACCGATGAAGGACGCAACGTGTCGCAGCTCTTCCTCAAGCTGACCAAGACGAGCGAAACGCACCGCCGGCCGCAGAAGGAGGTGGCGCAAGCCGTACGCGAGCGGCTCGCGCGCATACCCGGCATTTCGCTCTCGCTCGGTTTCGACAAGCCGATCTACGTCGCCATCCTGGGCCAGGACAACGACAAGCTCGCCGCCGTGGCCGACCAGGTGATGGCAAAGATCGGCAAGATCCGCGGCGTGACTGACTTGGAAAGCAGCCTGATGGCGTCGAACCCAGCCATTGTGGTCAAGGTCGACAACCAGCGCGCCAGCGATCTGGGGCTGACGGTGCAGCAGATCGGCTCGGCCTTGCGACCTTTCGTGGGCGGCGACACCACGAACAACTGGCTTGCGCCGGACGGGCAGAATTACGAGGTCAACGTGCAGTTGCCCAAGTCTGGCCGCGAAAAGGTGGCCGACCTGGCCGATCTGACCGTGGCCAGTTCGCATCTGACGCCCGACGGCAAGCCGATCATGGTGCCTTTGCGCCAGGTGGTGGAGTTCACGCCTTCCTCGAGCCCGCAGATGATCAAGCGCCAGGATTTGCAGCGCCGCGTCGGCATCTACGCCAACGTACAGGGCCGCCCGGCCGGCGACGTGGGACGCGAGGTGCAAGACCTGGTCAAGAAGATCGAATTGCCGCCAGGCTACCGTTTCGACATCGGCGGCCAGACGCAGGACATGCAGGAATCCTTCGGCGCGGCCGTCGCCGCGCTCGGCACGGCGGTGATCTTCATCTATCTCGTGCTGGCCTCGCAATTCGGCAGCTTCATGCAGCCGATCGCGATCATGTTGTCCTTGCCGCTCTCCTTGATCGGCGTGTTCGCCGCGCTATTGATTACCGGCAGCACGCTCAATGTCTTTTCCATCATCGGTTTCATCATGCTCATGGGGCTGGTGACGAAGAACGCGATCCTGCTGGTCGACTTCGCCAACCAGGCACAGCGCCAAGGCATGAGCCAGCTCGATGCGATCCGCTCCGCCGGCCAAGTGCGCTTGCGCCCCATCATCATGACCAGCCTGGCCATGATCTTCGGCATGTTGCCGATGGCAATAGGCGTCGGCGAAGGCGGCGAATTCCAGGCGCCGATGGGCCGTGCGGTGATGGGCGGCATCATCACTTCCACGCTCCTCACGCTAGTGGTTGTGCCGGTTGCTTATTCTTACCTCGACAGCCTGGGCAAATGGGGTTTGAAGAAGTTCAAAGGCAAACAGCATGAAGAGGGCAAGAGCGGGCTCGAAGTCGTGGCTTGAGCGCTATCGGCAGAGAGGTGAAAAAAAGCCGTTGGCGTTTGCCAACGGCTTTTTGCTTCTGAGCGGCGGAACCCGAATGCCGCCGCAGAGGGCGATATCGGAAGGTTACGTCAGAAGGCCACAAGCGGGCCCTTCTGTCCTGCTGCGGTCTTGCCGTCTTGTACGACGTAGACGTTGCGACCGAAAAAGAAAGGCAGGCCCCAGTCGAAACTGCCTGCCGTACCGGGAGCGCCGAAATCGACCGATACCGAACCGTTGACGGAATCGGCATAGCCGATGGAGAACGGAACCGTCTGCGTATTGGAGGCGCCGCTGACCAGATTGGGCGCGCCTTGCATGACGGCCGAGAGCGACAAGGTGGCGCTCGGGCAATAGAAGCCGTCTGTGCAGGTCGCGATATTGGTCAGATTGGGGAAATACAAACCGTTCGAACCGCTGTCGATGAAACTTCCGGACATGGAGGTGCCGGAATATATCGTGGTGAAGTTCCCGACGCTATCCATCTGGAATACGGAAGCGCTGCCGAGTGCATTGTTACTTTGCGTATTCACCCCGAAAACCAGGGTGCCGCTAACGGTGCTTGGGGGATTGTTGGGGGATACCGAGGGCAGCTCGACAATCACACCGTTGTTGTCGGACGGGAACATCGTGACCGGATTCTGCACTTGCTGGACGAGACTGACGGTGGTGCTGCTGCATCCGTTGCTGGTGCAGTTGAAGTAGACGCCGTTGCCTGCCTGGCTTACGCAAAGGTCGCCGCAATCCTGCTGAAACAGGCCGACGCCGATTACGCCGTTCGATCCAAAGGTATCGACGGTGTTTTCCGACTTGCCGGTACAGGTGCCCGGCACCTTACCGCTGAAATTCGGGTCGCCGATAACTTGCATGGTGAGGTTGTTGGCGGTCTCGCCGGCGACCGACAGATTCACCTGGCGTATCGGCCCCCAGGTATAGCCGTCAAGGAACTGCGTGCATTCCGCCAGGGTGCTGTTGCTGCTTTGGGTTGCCAGGGCAGCGGCCATGGAGGGCGTCAGTGTCGAATAGATCAGCCGCAAGCCGTAAGAGCCGGTATCAACCAGCACGTGATCGATGGTTTGGCACAGCGAGGGGTTGTTGGGCGCGCAAATCGTCACGCTGACGTAGGGGACATCGACCGAACTGATATGGGCCGGGTCGGCCCCCGTATCGACCGTGATGGCCGCCACGTTGTTGACCGGCGGGGTGTTGGCGATGATGGTGGCGACAGTCGAATTGACCGTGGACTGGAAGGTGCCCGAACTGGTGCTGGCGGTGATGCCGTTCAACATGGTGCGCGCCGTTTGTGCGGCGGTGGACCCGGAATAGTCGGCCGTGGCATTGTCTGCGGAGACCGTGCTGGTGAAGTCGGTTGCGACGGTGATGCGGTTGTTGATCAGGATGGCATCTTGCACGCCTTGGGTGGAATTGTTGACCAAGGCCCCGGCCATGATCTGCAGAGCCACGTTGCCATAGGTGACGCTGCCGCTGTTGAGCGCGTCGACCCAGAAATTCAGGCCGGCCGACTGCGGCGCCCGTCCCAGCACGTTTTTGAATACGGCGGTCACGAAGGTGGTGGGATCGGCCGTGCCGTACAGGTTCCTCGATTCGGTGCTGGTGCCGAAGGCGTCGATCAAGGCCTTGACGCCGCTGTTGGTGTTATAGGCTTGCAGCAGGCTCTGGATATCGGTCGGCGCGCCATCGGCCAGAAGCTGGGCGGAGAAATTTGCCAAGCCGTTCGGATCCGCCGGCCGGCCGAAGTAGGCCACATATAATTGCTCGACCACCTGGTTATAGCTGGAAGCTGCGGTCTTTTGCGAACTTGTCAGGCGCTTGGCCTGCTCGGTGGTATTGCTGCCCGGGTTGCCGCCGCAGCCGTACAAGCCGGCAACGCAGGCCGTGACGAGAATCAAATATTTCAATGCCAAACGCATATCGCCCCCGATAATGGAAAAGTGCCCCGATCGGCGGGGCGACATCGAAAAAGTATAGCGCAACGGGAAGGATGGTATGAATAAAACGGCCCCGATCGGCTCAATTCATGATTTATCGGGAATATCGCGGTAGTTTGCGGCAGATGTGTCAAAATCATTGGCAAAGCCGAAATTGCCCCCCTATTGCTTGCAGGCGAGTGCCACCAGACTGAAAGATTGCACCATGCTCGACGATGGATCCTTGTTCAAGAACCAGGTATTGCTGTTGTCGCAAACCTTTTTCATCAAGGACAACCGCGACGAACTGCTGTTGTGCGCCCACAAGTACGATTTCGACATTCTGTTCTTCGACCAGATGGCCGATTTCATCATGGCGGTCCAGGTCGACGACGGCGGCAGCCTGCTCGTCATCGATCTGGACGTGCTGTACAACATGCAAGACGACATGCAGCACAGCCGGAAGCAGACCATGTTTCTGTCCGACCTGTTGCAGCGCTTGCCGTCCGAGCGCAACTATGTCTACCTGCAGACGGCGCGCCAGAGCGAACGTTTCCTGCTGCAGCAGAAGCTGGTCGAGAGCAATTGCCTGGCTTATGCCGAAAAGCCGATCCCGAACGAAGTGTTGATCGACAAGCTGTTTGCGCTGTTCGGACGGCATAAGCGCGGCGAAACCAATACCGTACTGTATCTGGGCGAAGGCTCGGTGTTTGACCTTGAGCAGTTCAACGCGCATGCGATCGAGCTGGTCGAGCACAGGGATTTGCATAACCTGCACTTGCGCGTGCGCGAGCTGCAGCCGGACATCGTGGTAATCGCGGAAGACCACTACCTGCGCACGGAAGCCATCGTGCGCGTGCTGCAAAAGAATATCGAAGCCGACCCGAGCCGCGAAATCATCATGCTGCAGCGTAACGTTGATCCGGGCTTGACATGCCGCGCCCTGGACAGCGGCTTCGACGATGTCAGGCTCGCCATCGATACCGTGCTCATGACGCGCCAATTGGTCAATCGCATCGACAAGATCCGCGTCAACAAGGATTTGATCAGCCGCGACCGCGCCACCGGCCTGCTGAACAAAATGGGCTTGCAAAAGCGCGCGCAAGACTTGATCCGGCGCGCCGGCCGTGAAGGGAAGCAACTGGCTTACGGCATCGTCGATATCGATAAATTCAAATCCATCAACGATACCTGGGGCCATTTTTTCGGCGACATCGTCATCAAGCGGCTGTCGCTGGTGCTGTCGGCCCAGCTTGGCCCCAAGGACTTGCTGTCGCGCTTCGGCGGCGAGGAATTCGTGCTGGTGTTTTGGGATTGCAATGCCGAAGAGGGGCAAAAAAAGCTCGATGCCATGCGCGAGGCGTTTGGCACCTTGGTGTTCGAGGTCAAGCCTGGCGAGAACAGGCAATTTTCATTCTCCGGTGGCATCGCGTCTTACCCGGAGCAAAAGACCGAGAACGAGCTGTTCCTGCATGCCGATGAAATGCTGTACCAGGCCAAGGAAGGCGGGCGTAACCGCATTTGTCGCTGAGCCTGTCCAACTACCGTTTCCAGGCTGAGTGGTTCCATGATTCGGCTGGAATTGGACCTTTTCCATTGCGCCGAGCCTTGCCACAATAGGCGGCATTGTTTTCCAGGGATGTTTTTCCATGCTGCTCGCCAAAGACGACAAGCTTAGCGCCTCTTATTACGAAGCCAGTGTCACGCGCCCGAATGCCTCTCCGTCTTTGCGCGGCAGCATGCGTGCCGACGTCTGTGTGGTCGGCGGCGGACTGGCCGGCCTATCTGCGGCGCTGGAGCTGGCTGCGCGCGGCTATTCGGTCAGCCTGCTCGAAGCGCGCCGTATCGGCTGGGGCGCCTCTGGCCGCAATGGCGGGCAGGCGCTGGTCGGCTTTGCTTCGGACGATGCCGTTGAAGCGCAATTGCCGGAGGAAGATGCGCGCCGCGCCTGGTATTTGACCGTGGAAGGGCTGGATTTGCTGCGCCAGCGCATCGATACGCACAAGATCGATTGCGACTTCGTGCCCGGCTACCTGAGCCTGGCCGTCAATGCCCGCAAGGCACGCGGGCTCGAGCAATGGGTAGACCATGTCGAGCGCGCCTACCAATACCCCTTGCAGCGCGTGACGCAACAGGACGTGGGACAGTGGATTGCCAGCAAGCGTTTCCATTCGGGCGCCTATGACGCCAATTCTGGGCACCTGCATCCGCTCAAGTACACGCTGGGCTTGGCCGAAGCCGCACGCAGGGCAGGCGTAAACGTATTCGAAAATTCGCCCGTGCTCGATATTTCTCGCAGCGCGAAACCCGTAGTCAAGACGGCCGGCGGCCAGGTCGAGTGTGATTACGTGGTACTGGCCGGGAATGTCTACATCGGCGAGTTCGCCAGGGAGTTGGCGCCGGAACTGCCGCCGCGCATCATGCCGGTCGGTACTTACATTACCGCGACCGAGCCGATGGAAAAAGCGCGCGCCGATGCGCTGATCCGTCATCGTGCGGCGGTGTGCGATACCAACTTCGTGCTCGACTATTTCCGCCTGACCATGGATAACCGCGTGCTATTCGGCGGGCGCGTGAGCTACAGCACGGCCACGCCGCCGGACCTGGCCGGCTCGATGCGCCAACGCATGCTGGCCGTGTTCCCGCAATTGCGGGACGTACCCACGGCTTACACCTGGGGCGGCTTCGTCGATATTACGATGAACCGCGCTCCCGACTTCGGGCGCATCGGCGACAATATCTATTACCTGCAAGGCTTTTCCGGTCATGGCCTGGTGCTGACAGGCATGGCCGGCAAACTTGCGGCCGAGGCGATCGCGGGGCAGGCCGAGCGTTTCGATTTGATCGCTCGCCTGAAGCATCTGCCTTTCCCGGGCGGTGCCATGATGCGCACGCCGGCCCTGGTGTTGGGCATGCTGTATTACCAGATCAAGGATTTGCTGCCATGAGTTCACATGCCATCGTCCGTTTCTCGTCCTCATCCGCCGAGGAACAATATTATTTGCCGGCGGAGAAACTGATCATCGGCAATCCCAGGCAATCGTTGTGGAAACGCTACACGGACCGAAGCGGCAAGTTCTTCGCCGGCATCTGGGCCAGCGAGATCGGCAAGTGGCACGTCAACTATACCGAGGAAGAGTATTGCCGAATACTCGAAGGCGAGAGCGTGATCACCGATGCGGCCGGCAAGGCCATGACCGTCAAGGTCGGCGACGAGTTCGTGATTCCGGCGGGGTTTGTCGGTACCTGGGAGGTGGTGCTGCCGACGCGCAAGACCTATGTCATCTACGAAGGCTGATGCGTAAAGAAAGCTACGACCCTCGGGTCATTTCCGCCGCTGTGCGCTCAGCAGGCACAACAAATCCACAGCGACATGCGCCGCCGCGAGCGCCGTGATCTCGCTCTGATCGAACGGCGGCGATACTTCCACCACGTCCATCCCGACCAGATTCGCCGGTGCCAGCGCGCGCACGATGGCCAGTGCCTGCGCCGAACTCAAGCCGCCTGCGACCGGGGTGCCCGTGCCCGGCGCAAAGGCCGGATCGAGGCAATCGATGTCGAAGGTCAGATAGGCGGGCCGCTCACCGACGATGGACAGGATTTTTTGCACCGCCGCCGCTGTGCCGTTGGCATGGATCCATGGCGCATCGAGAATATTGAGCCCCATGTAGTCTTCGTTCCAGGTGCGGATCCCGATCTGCACCGACGTGGCCGGATCGATCAAGCCATCCTTGACCGCCTTGTAGAACATGGTGCCGTGGTTCAGCGAATCGGGGTTGTCGTCGGGCCAGGTGTCGCAATGCGCATCGAAGTGGATCAGTGACAGCGGCTTGCCGTATTTCTCCGTATGGGCTTGCAATAGCGGATAGGTGATGTAGTGGTCGCCGCCCAGCGTCAGCATCCTGGCGCCGGAAGCGAGGATGGTGCGCGCATGCTGGATGATCGCCGGTGCGATGGTCAGGGGATTGTGTGCGTCGAACCAGCAATCGCCATAGTCGATTACGGCCAGGTTATCGAAGGGGTTGAAGCCCCAGGGGTAGGGCAGCAATTCGGCCAGTTGCACGCTGGCTGCACGCACGGCGGCCGGCCCCAGGCGCGCACCCGGGCGGAAGGTGGTGGCGAGGTCGAGCGGGATGCCCGAGACGACGACGTCGACGCCCTCCAGTTCGCGCGTGTACTTGCGGCGCATAAAGCTCAAGGCGCCGGCGTAAGTGTTTTCGATGCTGCTGCCGTACAGGCCTTCGTGCCGGAAGGCGCCGTCACCATGGATGCTCATGCCTTACTTTCTCGTTCCCGCGCGGATGATTTTGGTCAACAGCTTGGCGTAATAGGCAATCTTGCCCGGCGCCACATAGGCATAGCCGACCAGCAAGCCGCGCCGCGGCGTCCTGGCTTGATAGTAGGTGGACAGCGCCTTGACCGCAATTCCCGATTCGGCGGCCAGCTTTTCCAGCGCCACGTCGTCGACGTGGTCCGGCAATTCGACCACGAGGTGCAGGCCGGAATCTTCTCCCGATATGCCGATGCCGCCGCCCATTTGCGCCATCAGCGTCTTGCGCAAGGTTTCGCGCTTGGCGCCGTAGGCCAGCCGTATCTTGCGGATATGGGTGGCGAAGTGGCCCAGCGACATGAAGTCGGCCAGCGCCGCCTGCACCATCATCTGGCCGGGGCGCTGCAAATCGTACAGCGCCGTCTTGAACGGTTCGACCAGGGCGGGCGGCACGACCAGATAGCCGACCTTGATTCCGGGATAGAGGATCTTGGAAAAGGTACCCATATAGACGACGCGGCCGTAGGTGTCCAGGCCTTGCAGCGCGGCCAGCGGCCGGCCGCTGTAACGGAATTCGCTGTCGTAGTCGTCTTCCAGAATCCAGGCGCGCTTGGCGGCGGCGATGTCGAGCAGGCGGCGCCGCCGCGCCAGCGTCATCACCACGCCGGTCGGATATTGGTGCGAAGGCGTGACGTAGATCAGCTTGGGTTGCGTCGCCAGGTCGGCTTCGCCCGGCGCGATGCCTTCGCCATCGACCGCCACGGGATGCAATCGCAGATCGCAGGATTGAAACACGCGGCGCGCGGCCCAGTAGCAGGGGTCTTCGACCCAGGCCGTGTCGCCGACGTCGGCCAGCATCTGGGCGCACAAGTCGAGCGATTGCTGCGTACCGGAGGTGATCATTACCTGTTCCAGCGAAACCTTGACCGAGCGCGAGGCTTGCAGGTATTCGGCGATGGCGCTCCGCAGCGGCAAATAGCCGCCGGCCTGGCCGTAGTCGAGCAGTTCGGGGCGCGCATCGCGCCAGACGCGGTTCTGGATGCGCTGCCACAGCTTTTGCGGGAAGAGCGAAAAGTCCGGATCGCCCGGCGCGAAAGGCTGGATTTCGAAGCGTTCGCCGGCGGCAAAGGCGGTCAATTGCTCGCCGCGCCGGGAGAGTTGGCCTGGTTCATGGTCGGCGGCGGCAACGGCCGTGCCGCCGTCATCCCGCAGAGGGGTATCGAACAGCGACTCGTCGGGCAAGGTCTTGGCGACGAAGGTGCCGCTGCCGCCCGTGGCGGAAACGTAGCCTTCGGCCGCCAATTGCTTGAAGGCGGCGATAACGGTATTGCGCGCGATGCCAAGTTCGCCGGCCACGCTGCGCGTGGAAGGCAGCTTGCTGCGGGCCGGCAATTGCTGCTGCAGGATGGCCGTGCGCGCCGCTTCATACAAACGGCGCTGCTGCGGCAGATGGGGATGGAATTCGGCTTGGCCCAGCATGGCGCGGAGGATTTGCACAGCCGGTTGTGTGGCCGAATGAGCGGGTTTCTTGAGTGGTGCCATCAATATTATGCAAGTGGAACTATAACCAACACCAATTTCCTCATATGCTTGGTTTCGCCAGGCCACGATGCAGGCACAATGCAGGAAATCCCGAATTCAGCCGCTTCATTATATCGCTGAAGTGGTGCATGACAAGACAAATTTTCGCACTGTTTTGGAACCACTTTGGAGGTGTGCACCATTTTGAGCGATTTCCGGTGATAAGGAGTTGTGACCAATTTCCAACGTTGAATTGCTTATTGCTTGTCTATCAGCCGATGCAAGGCGATATTCATGCATCGAATCGATTGGCACGATGTTTGCGGCATGCTCAGCAAATGCTCGCCATGGTGTGCAACGCGAGATGCAAGACGCAAGACGAACACAATAATCGTTAAGAGGAGCGAACAGTATGGAAGCAAAGCGACATCCGGGACGCAAGACAACACTGGCCTATGCCATCGCCGCGGTCTGCGCGATGCATGCCGGGGCGAGCTGGGCGCAGGAAACTCCGGCAGGCGCGGCCGCAGCACCGGCCCAACCCGACGCCGCCAAGTCCGGATCATCCGACCAGATCGAAACGATTACCGTGACGGCGCAAAAGCGCAAGGAAGATCCGAACAAGGTCGCCATGAGTATCACGGCGCTGCGCGGCACCGATCTGCAGGCCGACCACGTTTCCGATTTCACCGATCTGACGCGTTCGGTTCCCAACATTTCGTTCACCGCCGCCGCCGGCAACGGCGGCGCCGGCCCCGGCACGGAAAATATCGAGATCCGCGGCATCAGTTCGGCTGCGGGCGCGGCCACGGTGGGCATCTATCTCGACGACACCTCGATCACGGTCGGCAACGTCTACAGCATGGGCACGGTCGAGCCGAAGTTTTTCGACATCGACCGCGTCGAAGTGCTGCGCGGCCCGCAGGGCACCTTGTACGGCGCGAGTTCGATGGGCGGCACGATCAAGTTCATCGCCAATCAGCCGCAGTTCAACGAAAAGAGTTTCGAGACCTATACCGAGGTATCCAATACCAAGGGCGGCAGCATGAATTATTCCGCCTACGCGGTGGCCAACATTCCGCTGCAGGAAGACACGATGGCCCTGCGCATCGGCGCCCAGGTCGAGCATCAGGGCGGCTTCATCAACCAGGTCGACGGCAGCGGCAATACCATGGCGTCGGACATCAACAAGATCGATGACCAGGAAATGCGCATCTCGCTGAAGTGGAAACCGACGCGCGACCTGACACTGACCCCGGCCTTGTACTACCAGAAGCTCGACGCGCACGATATCGGCGCTTTCACGCTGGGCTTGCCCGGCTACGAGGCGCAAAAGCAGATACGCGAACCTTCGACCGACGTGCTGTTCGTGCCCAGCCTGAACCTCACTTATAGCCTCGACAGTTTCGACATCACCTCGGTGACGAGCTACTTCCAGCGCAAGTTCGACCGCATCCAGAACGGTTCGCTTTACAACAGCTATTCGTTGTCGACCTTCATCACGCCGATCTCGCAAGGCGGCACCGCGCCCGAAGGACTGGCCGATGCCGTGGCAGCCTTGCCTTCGGCGGTGTTCCTGGACAACCAGGTGCGCCAGTTCTCCGAAGAGCTGCGCTTCTCGTCCAAGGAATACGATCCCAAAGGCGGGTCACCCTGGACCTGGGTCGGCGGCACTTATGTTTCGACCCAGCACACCAATATCGTCGAAAACGACCCGATCTATGGCGTCAATGCGACCTTTAACGCCTTCGGTGTCAGCGCCCAGGACCCGAACATCCTGCCCGGCGCCTATCCCGGCGATTTCCCGAACGACGACTCGTTCTTCGGCGAGTTTCACTATCGTGAACGTCAAACCTCGGTCTTCGGCGACATCAGCTATTATTTCACGCCCACGCTGCATGCCACGGTCGGCGCGCGCTATCTGAAGGCGACCGATACGCTTTCCCAAGATAACGCGCTTTACCTGGCCGGCGCCGGCAACAACAGCAGTGCTACGGCGAACTCCACGGCGTTCACGCCCAAGTATTCGTTGACCTGGGAAATCAACCCGACCAATACCGTCTATGGCAGCGTGGCCAAGGGCTTCCGCCTGGGCGGCGACAATACCTACGTGCCGAACTCGATTTGCGGCCCCGACTTGGCGGCGCATGGCTTGACCGACGCGCCCACCACTTACGGCCCGGACAGTCTGTGGAGCTATGAAGTGGGCAACAAGTCGCGTTTCTTCGGCAACAAGCTTTCCATCAATGCCGACGTGTTTTACGTCAAGTGGAGCAACATCCAGCAAGACGTGTACCTCCCGACCTGTACCTACACCTACGAACAAAATGCCGGCGATGCCGTGGCCAAGGGCGTGGAATTCGAACTCAAGGCCAAGCCCATTTCCGGCTTGACCCTCGGCCTCTCCGCTGGTTACGTCAAGGCTTATCTGACCAATAGCGTCGGGTCGGACAATGGCGTGCCCGGTGCGGTGGCCGGTGCGACAATTGAGGGCGTGCCGAAATTCAATGCCACGGCCATGGCGCAATACAACTTCAGCCTCGGCGAGCACAGCGCCTTCGTGCTGGGCAATGCGCACTGGGTAGGCAGCAGCCGCGGCAGCCTCGATCCGACCGATACCGACTATAACCGTCCCGGCTATTACACGGTCGACTTCAGCACCGGCGTATCGATCGACAAGCTCGATTTCTCGTTCTTCATCAAAAATGCATTCGACAACGACACCATCATCCAGCATCCGCGTGTAGCGTCTGTCGTCGAAGGGTATCGGCTGTTCCCACGTCAGATCGGTGTCAGCCTCGCGGCCAAGTTCTGATCCTTGCATAGGGCCGTTCCCGAATGGGAACGGACGCTGGCGCCCATAAGTGGGTCTATCATATTTCCCGATCTGGACCTATCAATGGGTCCAATCAACGGTTAGCATGACTTCATTCACGACAAGAATGGAGCCAACATGAGCAATGCCGAAATCCAGGCCCGCAAGGAAGCCGCCACGCCGCGCGGCGTGGGCGTGATGTGCCAGTTTTATGCCGAGCGCGCCTATAACGCCGAACTGTGGGATGTCGAAGGGCGGCGCTTCATCGATTTCGCGGCCGGCATCGCCGTGCTCAATACCGGGCACCGTCATCCGCGCATTATGGCCGCGATTGCCGAGCAAAGCGCACGCTTCACGCATACCTGCTATCAGGTCGTGCCTTATGAGAGTTACGTCTCGCTGGCCGAGCGCATCAATGCCTTGACGCCGGGCAGCCATGCCAAGAAGACAGCCTTCTTTTCCAGCGGCGCGGAAGCGGTGGAAAACGCGATCAAGATTGCGCGTGCCGCCACCGGGCGTAGCGCGGTGATTTCCTTCTCCGGCGCTTTCCACGGCCGCACTATGATGGGCATGGCCTTGACCGGCAAGGTGGTGCCCTACAAGACCGGCTTCGGTCCTTTCCCGGGCGAGGTGTTCCATGCCCCGTTTCCGGTCTCCTTGCATGGCGTGACGACAAACGACGCCTTGGCTGCCTTGCAGATGCTCTTCAGGGCCGAAGTCGATCCCAGGCGCGTGGCAGCCGTCATTCTCGAGCCGGTGCAGGGCGAAGGCGGCTTTTACATGGCGCCTCCGGAATTCATGCGCGCGCTGCGCGCCGTGTGCGACGAGCATGGCATCCTCTTGATCGTTGACGAAATCCAGAGCGGCTTCGCCCGCACCGGCAAGCTGTTCGCGATAGAACATTACGATGTCCTGCCCGACTTGATGACGATCGCCAAGAGCCTGGCCGGCGGCATGCCGCTCTCCGGAGTCTGCGGCCGGGCCGAAATCATGGATGCGCCGGCGTCGGGCGGCCTTGGCGGCACCTATGCCGGCAATCCTCTGGCCATCGCGTCGGCGCACGCCGTGCTCGACGTGATCGAAGACGAAAGGCTGGTTGCACGGGCCAATGTATTGGGCGATAGGATCAAGGAGGCGCTGCATGGCTTGAAAGGCAAGGTGCCGCAGATCGCCGAAGTGCGCGGCCCCGGCGCGATGGTCGCGGTGGAATTCAACAAGCCGGGAACAGGCGAACCCGATCCGGTCTTTACCAAGGCGGTGCAGGCGCGCGCGCTGGAAAAGGGGTTGTTGCTGTTGACCTGCGGCGTGTATGCCAACGTGATCCGCTTCCTGTTTCCCCTCACCATCGAGGATGATTTGATGGACGAGGCGCTGCAAATCCTGACCATGGCTTTGCAAGGAAACTAACCGCTTGCTTTAAAAGCAATATTTGCGTTGTATTTTGCTGTGCTGCGCAACCGAAAGCCTGCGTCCAGCTATGGCCGGCGCCAAACAGGTGTGCTATCCTGAATTGATATTTTTGCGTATCGATGGTGCCACTTGCATTCCGCGATATTGTCCGACTACTTGCTGCAGCATTTCGATCGCCAGTCTTCCGTGCCCGGCAATCAGCAGCTCTACCGGCTGTTGCGCAAGGCCATTCTGACGCGCGTGCTGCCTCCCGAAGCGCGCTTGCCGTCTTCGCGCGAACTGTCTTCCGAGTTGGTGGTGTGCCGCAACACAGTGCTGTATGCCTATCAGCAATTGTTGGCTGAAGGCTTTGTCGAGGGGCGTTCCGGCAGCGGAACCTTCGTCATCGATACCACGCCGAGCATGCCTGTGGGCGAGGAGAATGCGCGGCGCAAGGCTGCCGAGCGGGCGATGCCGGTTGCGCCGGCCGCACCGGCTTTATCGCGCCGCGGTCAGACCCTGGTCGAGCATGCCGGCGCCTCCAGCCGCCAATGGGGCGCTTTCGTGCCCGGCGTGCCTGACGTCACGCAATTTCCACATGCGCTGTGGAGCCGCCTGCAAGCGAAGGCTTGGCGCAAACCCGCGCCCGATGCGCTGACTTACGCTCAGGGCGGCGGGCACATGCCCTTGCGCGAGGCCTTGGCCGAATATCTCAAGATTGCGCGGTCGGTGGAATGCCAGCCGGAGCAGGTGGTGGTGACGGCCGGCATCCACCAATCGATCGACCTGTGCCTGCGCCTGTTGAGCGACCCGGGCGATCTGGCCTGGGTGGAGGACCCGGGCTACTGGGGGACGCGCAATCTGCTGCGCGCCTCGGGTTTGCAGATCCGGCCGATCGCAGTCGATGCCGAAGGCATGTGCCCGAGCGAGGAAGACCTGCGCCACGTGCCGCGCTTCATCTTCGTCACGCCTTCGCACCAATATCCGCTGGGAAGCGTAATGGGCCTGGCGCGGCGGCGCAAGCTGCTCGAATTTGCCAGGCAGCACGGTTGCTGGATCGTGGAAGACGATTACGACAGCGAATTCCGCTACAGCGCCAAGCCGCTCCTGTCGCTGCAAGGCATGGATAGCGGCGACCGCGTGCTCTATCTGGGCACGTTCAGCAAGACCATGTTTCCCGGCTTGCGGCTTGGCTACCTGGTGCTGCCGCGCGGCCTGGTGGAGCCCTTTGTCACGGGCGTCAATGAGTTGCATCGCGCGGGCAACGTGCCGACCCAGGCGGCCCTGGCCGAATTCATCACGCAGGGTTTCTTCGCTTCGCACATCCGGCGCATGCGCGGTATCTATGCGGCGCGGCTGCATCTGTTGCAGGAAATTATCGCGCGGCGGTATGGCGGCACCGAAGTCGTCGTGTGCGGCTCGGATGCCGGACTGCATCTGGTGTTGCGCTTGCCGGAACATTGCGACGACCTTGCCATTGCGTGCGATGCAGCCGCGGCCGGCATCGGTGTGCGTCCGCTATCGGCTTACTACCATGTCCCCGACGGCGCGCCGCGCGGCCTGTTGCTCGGCTATGGCTGCGTGGCGGACGAACAAATCGGGCCGGCATTCGAGACCTTGGCGAACGTCCTGGACCGATACTTGCAAGGGAAAACGAAGGTGGCGAAGAATCATTTGGGCGTAGGGGCTTGCTGACAGGCGGGTGGTTCCATGGAGTTGAATAAAGTGGAGCTATTCATAAGTCCAAATCGGTTTTAAGCTTGGCAAGACGTCACCGCAGTGTGGACGGAAGCAACAACATGATCAAGAGCGCTTGCGGCACTACGCAGGCGGATTAGAATCAAACGAGACAGTGGCCTACATCACCAAAATTCGCATCAAATTCGCATCAAAGCTGAGAACATGAGCGCGCATAAACCACTTGTTATCGTTCCCTGCTGCAACAAGCAAATCGGACATCACCCCTACTTTGCGGTGCAGACCAAATACATCGAAGCCGTTTTGATCGGCGCCGGCTGCATGCCGGTGATTCTTCCTTCGGTGGGCGACGTGGCCGACCTCGATGCCGTGCTGGCGGCGGCCGATGGCGTGATGCTGACCGGTTCACCGTCGAATGTCCACCCCAGCCATTTCGGCCAGGAAGTGCGGAACCCGGCGTTGCCGCTCGACCCCAAACGCGATGCCACCACCTTGCCTTTGATCCGTGCGGTGTTGGCGAACGGCATCCCGCTGCTGGCGATTTGCCGCGGCACCCAGGAAATCAATGTCGCGCTCGGCGGCAGCCTGCATCAGGCGGTGCAGGAAGTGCCGGGCATGATGGACCACCGTGACGACGACGAAGATCCGCTCGACGTGCAATATGGTCCGGCGCATCGCGTCAAGATCGAGTCGGGCGGCATGCTCAAGGATATATTGGGCGGCGCCGATGAAATCATGGTCAATTCGCTGCATGGCCAGGGGGTCGACCGTCTGGCGGAAGGCTTGCGCATCGAGGCGCGTGCCGACGACGGCTTGATCGAAGCATTTTCCATGATCGGCGCCAAGGGCTTCAATCTGGCGCTGCAGTGGCATCCCGAGTGGCGCATCGCCGAAAATGCCGATTCGATGAAGATGTTCGGCGCTTTCGGCGACGCCTGCCGCCGCTATCAAGCTCTCAAGGGAGGCGCGCATGGATAGCTTGCTCAAGCGACGCGAACGGCTGCCGTAGCTATCCGTTCCCGCTCCATACCGTAAATTCAACGCGCGGCGCCTGCGCCGCAGGCGCGCGCCCGCAGTCAAAACAAGAGAGAGCATTATGTCCTTCCGCACGAACTTTACCTACGCCGACATGGATCTGTGGCTCAACGAGAAGCGGGTCACGGAAATTGAATGCCTGGTGCCGGACTTGACCGGCGTCGCGCGCGGCAAGATCCTGCCGCGCGGCAAATTCACCGAGGATCGCGGTATGCGCATCCCCGAAGCCGTGCTCGGCATGACCGTGACCGGCAATTACCCGACCGACGACGCGGCCTATGACCGGGCGATTTCGGCCACCGACCGCGACATGATCCTGCGCGCCGATCCGGGCACGATCACGCTCGTGCCCTGGGCCATCGACCCGACGGCGCAAGTGATCCACGATTGCTATTTCGCCGACGGCACCCTGGTCGACTTTGCGCCGCGCTCGGTGCTGCGCCGCGTACTGCAGCTCTACGCCGACAAGGGCTGGTCGCCCGTGGTGGCGCCCGAACTGGAGTTTTACCTGACGGCCAAGAATACCGATCCGGACATCCCCTTGCGTCCGCCGGTCGGCCGCAGCGGCCGCTCCGAAACGAGCCGCCAGATCTACAGCATCGACGCGGTCAACGAATTCGATCCGCTGTTCGAAGACATCTACGACTACTGCGACATGATGCAGCTGGACGTAGACACCCTGATCCATGAAATCGGCGCGGGCCAGATGGAAATCAACTTTCTGCATGGCGAACCGCTGGCGCTGGCAGACAAGGTGTTTTTCTTCAAGCGCACCTTGCGCGAAGCGGCATTGAAGCATGATATGTACGCGACCTTCATGGCCAAGCCGATGACGGGCGAACCGGGGTCGGCCATGCATATCCACCAGAGCGTGGTCGACGCCAAGACGGGGCAAAACATTTTCAGCAATCCCGACGGCACGGCATCGCCCGCTTTCAGCCAATACATCGGCGGCCTGCAGCGCTACATGCCGACCGCGATGGCCATCGTCGCGCCTTACGTGAATTCTTACCGCCGCATCGTGCGCCATACGGCCGCGCCCATCAATGTGCAGTGGGGCAAGGACAACCGCACGGTGGGCTTCCGCGTACCCGAATCGGGGCCGCAAGACCGGCGCGTGGAAAACCGCGTGGTCGGCGCCGACGCCAATCCTTACCTGGCTCTGGCCGTGACGCTGGCCTGCGGCTACCTTGGCATGACGGAGCATCTGGAACCGTCGCCGATGACGACCGAGAGTGCCTATGACGTCGACTATGAATTGCCGCAGAGCCTGTCCGAAGCGCTGACGCTGCTGCGCAAGGACAGGCGGCTGCGCATGGTGCTGGGCGACCGTTTCATCGACGTGTATTCGGCGATCAAGTACCTTGAGCATCAGGAATTCATGACCGTCATCAGTCCGTGGGAACGTGAGCACTTGCTGCTGCACGTCTGATCCGCAATACATATTCTGTTTTAGGGCGCAACCGCCGAGAGCGGCTGCGCCCGCAAGCGAGGAAATATCATGCAAAATCATCCATTCGCGCCGGCGGCGATCGTTGCTCCGGCCGCCGGCCGGCAACAAGGCGCCTATGACACGCACGCCATCCAGGAACTCGACAGTGCGCACTACCTGCATCCGTTCACCGATTTCAAAGGCTTGAATGCGAAGGGGGCTCGCGTCATCGTCAAGGGCGAGGGCGTCTATATCTGGGATTCGGAAGGCGAGCGCCTGATCGACGGCATGTCGGGCCTGTGGTGCGTCAATACCGGCTACGGCCGTACCAGCATCGCCGATGCCGTTTACAAGCAGATGCAGGAACTGCCGTTCTACAACAGCTTTTTCCAGACTACCAATCCGCCGGCGGCCAAGCTTGCGGCAGCATTGGTGGAGGTCGCGCCGGAGCATGTCAACCATGTGTTCTTTACCTGTTCCGGTTCGGAAGGCAACGACACCGTGGTGCGCATGGTGCGCCGCTATTGGGATTTGATGGGCCGGCCGGAGCGTCACGTCATCATCGGCCGTATCAATGCCTATCACGGCAGCACCATGGCCGGCGCATCGCTGGGCGGCATGAGCTATATGCATGAGCAGGGCGGCTTGCCGATTCCGGACATCGTGCATATTGAACAGCCTTATTACCTTGAGCACGGCAAAGGCATGACGTCCGATGAATTCGGCCTCAAGGCGGCGTCCTGGCTGGAAGACAAGATCCTCGAAGTCGGTCCGGAAAAGGTCGGCGCCTTCATCGGCGAGCCGGTGCAGGGGGCCGGCGGCGTGATCATTCCGCCGGCGACCTACTGGCCCGAAATTCAACGTATTTGCGACAAATACGGCGTCTTGCTGGTTGCCGATGAAGTGATTTGCGGTTTCGGCCGCCTCGGCCATTGGTTCGGTTCCGACTATTTCGGCATCAAGCCCGACTTGATGACCTTCGCCAAGGGGGTGACCTCGGGCTATATCCCTTTGGGAGGGGTGCTGGTGGGAGACCGTGTGGCCGATGTGCTGATCGAAAAGGGCGGCGATTTCAACCACGGCTTCACCTATTCGGGACACCCTGTCGCCTGTGCCGCTGCGTTGGAAAACCTGCGCATCATCAAGGGCGAAAAGCTGGTCGACAAGGTGCGGGAGGATACCGGCCCCTATCTGAAGCAGCAGTTCGAAAAACTGGCCGAACATCCGCTGGTCGGCATGGCCGAGACGTGCGGATTCACTGCAGCCTTGGTGCTGGTCAAGAAAAAGGCCGCTACGGTGCATGATTGCGAATTCTTTCCCGAAGAGCTCGACGTCGGCATGGTGTGCCGCGGCCATATGTTCGGCAACGGCATGATCATGCGCGCCGTGGGAAAGCGCATGATCATTGCCCCGCCGCTGGTGATGACGCGCGCGCAAATCGATGAGATGATTGCGTTGATCAAAACCTGTCTCGATGCCACGCTGAAAGATTTGCAGGCACGCGGCGCCATCTAAGGAAACCAGGGCCGAACATGCCGAACATCAAGAGAATTGCAACACTGTTCGGCATCCTCGCCTGCGTCTTTCTGCTCGGATCCTGTTCCAGGAGCGCACAGGAGAAGGCTGAAGAGGAAAACGTCCTCAACGTCTACAACTGGTCCGACTACATCGGCGATACCACGATCGCCGACTTCGAAAAGGAAACCGGCATCAAGGTGCGTTACGACACTTTCGACGCCAATGAAACGCTGCATGCCAAGCTGCTGGCTCGTCATACGGGTTATGACATCGTGGTGCCTTCGTCGCACTGGGCCAAGATGCAGCTCGAGGGCGGTCTGTTCCGTCCGCTCGACAAGAGCAGGATCGCGAACTGGAAGAACCTCGACCCCGGCGTGATGAAGAACCTGGCGACGCTCGATCCGGGCAACGCCTATCTCGCGCCCTGGCTCTGGGGCATCACCACGCTCGGCATCAACGTCGACAAGGTCAAGGCGGCGCTGGGCGATTTGCCCATGCCCGACGATGCCTGGGATTTGCTGTTCAAGCCGCAGTATGCGAGCAGGCTGAAATCCTGCGGCGTGTCGGTGCTGGACTCTGGTGACGAATTATTTCCCGCCGCCTTGCGCTATCTCGGCCATCCGCCGTTTTCCAGGAATCCGGCCGACTATCAGGATGCGGCCCGACTGTTGAACGCGGCGCGGCCGTCGATTACCTTGTTTTCGTCTTCGGGCTATATCAATGACCTGGCACAAGGGGCCTTATGCCTGGCGGTGGGCTTCAACGGCGACATCGGCATCGCCGCGCAACGCGCCAAGGAAGCCAACAACGGCCAGCATATCCAGATTCTGCTGCCCAAGAGCGGCGCCGTGCTGTTCTTCGATACGATGGCGATTCCGGCCGATGCCGAGCACGTCGAGAATGCCTACAAATGGATCAATTACATCTACCGGCCCGAGGTGCAGGCCGGCATCGTCAACAAAGTGTTTTACGATAATCCGGTGCGCGCGGCCGATCCCCTGATCCGGCCCGATGTCAGGAGCAACAAGGCGGTGTTCCTGGAAGGCGATGTGCTCTCGCGCATGGTGCCGCCCGATTCGGTCGGCAACGATATCCGCCGCTTGCGCACGCGGCTTTTCACCACATTCAAAACAGGGCTATAGACCAATATGGCTGAAGAGCGCACTCATTTGGACAATTACTTGCATATCGAGCGCCTGTCCAAGCATTTCGGCACGGTCGCGGCGGTCGATGAAGTCAGCGTCGGGATTGCCAAGGGCGAAATATTCGCCTTGCTCGGTTCTTCGGGATGCGGAAAATCCACGCTGTTGCGCATGCTGGCTGGATTCGAGACGCCGACCTCCGGCGGCATCAAGTTGGGTGGCGCCGAAATCTCGGGCATGCCACCCTATGAACGGCCGATCAACATGATGTTCCAGTCCTATGCGCTGTTTCCGCATATGACGGTATGGGAAAACGTGGCCTTCGGCCTGAAGCGCCAGGGGCAGGCCAGGCAAAAGATTGCCGGGCAGGTGGAGAAGATGCTCGCGCTCGTGCAATTGACGCCTTACGCCAAGCGCAAGCCGCACCAGCTCTCGGGCGGCCAGCAGCAGCGCGTGGCCTTGGCGCGCAGCTTGGCGCTGGAACCGCAATTGCTGCTGCTCGATGAACCGCTGGGGGCATTGGACCGCAAGCTGCGCGAGCAGACCCAGTTCGAATTGAAGAACATCATCCGCCAGGTCGGCGTGACTTGCGTCATGGTGACGCACGACCAGGAAGAAGCGATGACCATGGCCGACCGCATCGCCATCATGAGCGCTGGCCGTTTCAGGCAGGTCGGCACACCACAGGAAATCTACGAAACGCCGAATTGCCGTTTCGTTGCAGATTTTATCGGCAACGTCAATCTGTTCGAGGGCGTACTGGCCGAGGACGAACCCGGTCATTGCGTGATCGAAACGGCGCAGGGCAAGCTTTACGTCGGTCACGGCATCAGCGGCGCGCTCGGCATGAAGCTGGCCGTGGCGTTGCGTCCGGAAAATATCGCGTTGCAGCTCGATGCGCCGGCCGATACGGCATTCAATTGCATGCGCGGCACGGTGGAAGAGAGCGCCTACTTCGGCTCTTCCACGCGCTACCGCATCGCCCTGGACGGCGGCATGCGCCTGCAAGTGACGGTGCCCTCGATGGAGCGCCATGGCAGCGTAATCGAGCGCGGCGCGACCGTGCATGCGGTCTGGCGCGATACCGCGCTGATGGTCTTGACACAGTGAGCCGCACGATGAAAGCTGCCGCCATCATCACTTTCCTGCGCCAGAACCTGGGCAAGAGGACGGTGATCGGGATTCCGTACATCTTTCTGATCCTGTTCTTTTCGCTGCCCTTCCTGATCGTGTTCAAGCTATCCATTTCGGACATGGATGGCATACGCTTCAAGGACTTGCTCGACTATGCCGATGGCGTCGTGACATTGCGCGTGCGCGTCTCGAACTACCTGTTCCTGATGACGGATTCGCTCTACGTCTACACCTACTGGTATTCGATCAAGCTGGCCGCCTTGAACACGGCGATCTGCCTCGCCATCGGCTATCCGTTTGCTTATTTCATGGCGCGTGCTCCGGCCGCGTGGAGGCCGACACTATTGATGCTGGTGACGCTGCCGTTCTGGACGTCTTACCTGTTGCGCGTGTATGCATGGAAGGGCTTGCTCGACGACGACGGCGTGATCAATCATTTCCTGCTCTGGGCGCATCTCGTCGACAGCCCGGTCAAGATGATGTACACCTCGTTTTCCATGACGGTGGGCATGGTCTATACCTACTTGCCCTTCATGATCCTGCCGCTGTATTCGACGCTGGTGAAGATGAATCTCACCTTGCTCGAAGCCGCGTCCGACCTCGGCTCCAAGCCCTTGACCACGTTCTGGCTCATCACCGTGCCCCTGTCCAAGGCTGGCATCGTCGCCGGTTCCATGCTGGTTTTTATTCCCAGTCTTGGCGAATACGTGATCCCGGAATTGCTCGGCGGACCGGAAACGCAGATGATAGGCCGCACCTTGTGGAACGAATTTTTCAGCAACAACGACTGGGGCATGGCTTGCGCCGTTGCGGTGTCGATGGTGTTGCTGATCCTGATACCCATGGCCTTGTTCAACAAATACCAGGGCGAGTCTTCCGGCGTAGAAGGAGGTGGCCATGCGTAATGCCCTGACGAAGCATTTCAGTACTGCATGGCTGTTCGGCGGCTACCTGTTCCTCTACCTGCCCATCGTCTACCTGATCGTCTTTTCCTTCAACGATTCCAGGCTGGCCAGCATCTGGACGCATTTTTCGTTCACCTGGTATCGTGCGATTCTCGACGACAGCGAAATTCTCGATGCCTTGCAGGTGTCGTTCAAGGTGGCCTTGCTGTCCGCCTCGGCTTCCGTGGTGCTCGGCACGCTGGCCGCTTTCGTGCTGGTGCGTTATCGCCGCTTCCGCAGCCGCGCCTTGTTCATTGCCCACATCAATGCGCCGCTGGTGGTGCCGGAAGTGATCACCGGGTTGTCGCTGCTGCTGTTCTTCGTCGCCTGCGACCAGGTTTTCGGCCGGCGCGGTTTGCTGACGATCTGGATCGGCCACACCTCGATCTGCACGTCGTATGCCGCCGTGGTGATCCAGTCGCGCCTGGCCGCCATGGACAAGTCGCTGGAAGAGGCGGCGATGGACCTCGGCTGCCGCCCGTTCCAGGTGTTTTATCTCGTCATCTTGCCGCAGATCGCGCAGGCGCTGGTTTCGGCCTGGCTCTTGACGTTTACGATTTCATTGGATGACGTGGTGACTTCGGCCTTTCTTTCCGGGCCGGGAACGACGACCTTGCCCCTGGTGCTGTTTTCGCGCGCGCGGCTCGGCTTGAATCCATCGGTCAACGTGGTGGCCGCCGTGACGGTGGCCGTCGTGGGATTGGGCGTGGCGATCGGCAGCCTGTGGCTGGCGCGCCAGCAAAGAAAACGCGCCGAGGAGCAAGCCTTGGCATATCGAAACGCAGTCGGTGAATAAAGTCGGAGAGTAAAACATGGGTACATGGCATGAGCGCGCGCAGGCGCTGAAAATCGATGGTAGGGCTTTCATCAATGGCGAACGGACCTGGGCCAGGAGCGGAAACCGCTTCGACGGCGTCTCGCCGGTGGACGGCCGCAAGCTGGCCGAAGTGGCGCGCTGCGAGGCAGCCGATGTCGATGCGGCCGTGGCCGCCGCGCGGGCGGCCTTCGAAGACCGGCGCTGGGCGTCCCTGGCGCCGGCTGTGCGCAAGCGCGTCCTGATCAAGTTCGCCGACCTCGTCGTTGCGCATGGTGACGAGCTGGCCCTGCTCGAAACCCTCGACATGGGCAAGCCGATCAAGTACAGCAAGAGCGTGGACGTCAACGCCACGGCCAATTGCCTGCGCTGGTATGGCGAAGCGGTGGACAAAATCTATGACGAAATCGCCCCGACGCCTGAGACGGCGCTGGCCTTGATCACGCGCGAACCGGTCGGCGTGGTGGCGGCCATCGTGCCGTGGAATTATCCGATGATCATGGCCTCGTGGAAGATCGCGCCGGCACTGGCCATGGGCAACAGCGTGATCCTGAAGCCCTCGGAAAAGTCGCCGTTGACAGCCCTGCGTTTGGCCGAGTTGGCACTCGAAGCCGGTATCCCTCCCGGGGTATTCAACGTGTTGCCGGGCTACGGCCACGAAGCCGGTTCCGCACTCGGCTTGCATATGGATATCGACTGCATAGGCTTTACCGGATCGACGCGTGTGGGCAAGCAGATTCTGCAATATGCCGGTCAATCCAACCTCAAGCGCGCCTGGACCGAACTGGGGGGCAAATCGCCCAATATTGTCTGCGCCGACTGCCCCGACCTTGATGCCGCCGTGGCGGCTGCCGTCGGATCGATCTATTTCAACCAGGGCGAGAGCTGCAATGCGCCTTCGCGCCTGTTTGTCGAGGCATCGATCAAGGACAAATTTCTCGAAAAAGCCCTGGCGATGGTGCCGAACTTCCAGCCCGGCGATCCGCTGGACGAAGCCACGGTTATGGGCGCGATCGTTGACGGCATCCAGATGAAGACCGTGCTCGGTTTTATCGAGTCGGGCCGTGAAGAAGGGGCGCAATTACTGGCAGGCGGTATGCAGGCGCGAGCGGAAACCGGCGGGTATTACGTCGCACCTACTGTGTTCGATAAGGTCCATGGCGGCATGCGCATCGCGCGCGAGGAAATCTTCGGCCCCGTGCTGTCCGTGTTGAGTTTTCAGCACATCGACGAAGCTATTCGCGAAGCCAACGCGACCTCATACGGCTTGCAGGCGGCAGTCTGGACGGCCGACCTTGGCAAGGCGCACCGCACGGCACGCGCTCTGCGCGCTGGAACGGTACATGTCAACCAGTATGACGAAGACGACATTACCGTCCCCTTCGGCGGCTACAAACAGTCCGGCAATGGGCGCGACAAGTCCTTGCACGCTTTCGAGAAATATACCGAGCTGAAAACGACCTGGATCAGGGTCGGCTGATCGACTTGCTACACGCTTGCAAGCAACATCGCCAAGTTACATTCATTATGTTGCTTGCAATTAATCCTCTCACTGGATAGACTGCAATTCGAGCTTGGCCCTGGAAGCCAGGCCGATATATTGTGGAGCAATCGCGGGTGTACTTCAACCGGGCAATGAGAGGGCGCGATGAAAACAAGTGAGGAAACATCAACCGTCAGGCGGCATCTGCTGGCCTTGCTGCTCGGATTGGCGGTATGTTTGCCTGGCCTGTCCCATGCGGCGCCTGCAGGGGCTTGCAAACACCTCGTGGTCAGCGGCAATCCCGAATATCCGCCTTATCTTTGGCGCGATCCCGATGACGATACCCGCCTGATCGGCGCCAATGCCGACTTGATGCAAATGGCGGCCAGGGAGCTCGGTGTCACGATCGAAGTCAAATATGTGGGTAACTGGGCGCGAGTCCAGGAAGAAACGCGCCTGGGCCGCGTCGATATGATCGCCGGCGCCTTTTACACGCTGCCGCGCCTGGAATACATGGATTATATGTACCCGGCCTTCCGCGAAACACGCACCGTGATCTGGACGCGCAAGGATGCGAAGTTCGCCTATGCCAAATGGAAAGACCTGGTCGGCTTGCAAGGTGTGACGGTGATCGACAACAGTTTCGGCGAGGATTTCGACCGCTATGCCAAGGCTTCGCTGAAAATCACCAAGGTACCGAGCCTGAAACAGGCGCTCGAAATGCTCGACCTCGGCCGCGTGCAATACCTGATCTATGAGGAAGACCCCGGCCTGGCCTATGCCGCACGCATGAACGTGCAAAACGTCAAAACCATGCCGGTTGCGATCTCCAACGAAAATCTTTACCTCACGGTGTCGCATAAATCGGCTTGCAACACCGGCGAATTGCGCGGGCAGCTGTCGCAGCTGATGTACAAGTATGCCAAGCAAAATGTGATGAAAGACTTGGTCGACACCAATATCCAGCGTTGGCGCAAATCGGCAAAACAAGTAAATTGAGCGGCGCGTTCAAGCCATGCCAGTCTTTTGACCGGGATGACGGGGAATTACTCCACCTCGCGCGGGACGCTGTTAAACTACCCATTTCCAGTTTGACATTGCATCTTGGTAATGCTGCCTAAAAACGCTGCTCAACCATGCTGATTAAACGAATCGCTGACGGAGCCAGGAACACCCTGGTCAAGTTATCGCTGCGGCAAATCATGAGCATCGGCGTGGCGCTCGGCATCCTCTTGCCTGCCTTGCTGTTCAGCCAGCTCTTCCTTCGCGAGCGGTTTCAGCGCGAAGTCGACGCGGAAGTGCGGGCGCCCATGGAACAATCGGCCGACATGCTGGCCCAGACCATGTCGGTTGCCCTGTGGAACGTCGACCATGTCGTCGCCGACCAGACCGTGCAGGCCCTGATGCGCAATCCCGACGTGGTCCGCGTGGCGGTGACCGATGAGGTCGGCAACAGATTCGTCGACGTCCGGGCCGCGGCCCGGCGCCGGGGCCAGATTTTGCAGGACAAGCGGCCGGTAATGCTGGGCGAGCGCGTGATCGGCCAGGTCCTGATCGAAGTCTCGACCGAGAGGGCGCGCAACGACTTGATTGCCGACTTTCTCAAGCTGCTCGGCGCCCTGTCTGCACAGGTGCTGGTGTCGTTCTTTCTCATCCTGCTGCTGTTCGAGTATCGTGTGGTACGTCCCTTGCGCTTCCTGCAGTTGGTTACGGCGCGTCTGGCGCGCGGCGAATTGCAGCAGCAGGTCAGGCTCAAGCGCAGCGATGAGATCGGCAACCTCGCGCTGAGCCTGGACGACATGCGCGCCGAACTCGGCGGCTTGATCGCGGAGCGCGACCAGCACAATGCCAGCCTGCAGCAGGAATTGAACGAGCGCCAGCGTGCCGAGCAGGCCCTGCGTGCCTCCGAGGCCAAATTCACGGCGATCTTCCAGACCGCACCCCTGGCCATGATCGTGGCCGGCATCGGCGACGGCTTTGCCGTGGTCGACATCAACGATGCGGGGCTGTTGCAATTCGAGGTCAAGCGGCATGACGTGGTCGGCGGCGGCGAGGGCGGCTTTTCGCTATGGAAGGATGCCAAGGATGCCGAGTCCCTGATTTCCCTCGTCGAGGAAAAAGGCAGCGTCGACGGCTTCGAAGCCTGGATGCGCTGCGGTTATGGCGAGAAATTCATGCTGTGCCAAATATCCGGCCGCCAGTTCACGCTGGGCAGCGAACCGATGCTGATCCTCGCCCTGGAAGACGTGACCGAGCGCAAGTTCTCGGAAGCCGTGATCTGGAACCAGGCCAACTTCGACCGCTTGAGCGGCTTGCCCAACCGGCACATGTTCCAGGACCGGCTAGAACAAGCCATCATGAAGGCCAACCGCGCCGGCACGCGGCTCGGTCTGATGTTCCTCGATCTGGACCGTTTTAAGGAAGTCAACGACACGCTGGGCCACGAAATGGGCGACGATTTGCTCAAGCAGGCCTCGGCACGGCTGCGTGCCTGCGTACGCCAGACCGATACCGTGGCACGCATGGGCGGCGACGAATTCACTATCATTCTCGACGAGATTACCGAAGCGGCAGACGTCACGCGCATCGCGCAAAACATCTTGAAGCGCATGGCCGAACCGTTCCAGCTTGGCGAGGAAGTGGCCTTCATCTCGAGCAGCATAGGCATCACCTTCTACCCGGAAGATGCGACCGAAATCGCCACCCTGCTCAAGAATGCCGACCAGGCCATGTACGCCGCCAAGGCGGCCGGGCGCAACACCTTCCATCACTTCATGCCGGCGATGCAACTGGCGGCGCAGACGCGCATGCGCATGATCAACGACCTGCGCGGGGCATTGGGGGGCAAGCAGTTCAAAGTGTATTACCAGCCCATTGTCGACACCAGGACCGGGGCCATTCACAAGGCGGAAGCTTTGATCCGCTGGCTCCACCCGCAGCACGGGCTGGTCAGCCCGGCGTCCTTCATTCCGCTGGCTGAAGAGACGCGCATGATCGTCGAGATCGGTGATTGGGTGTTCCGCGAAGCGCTGCACCAGGCCGCTGCA
This sequence comes from Burkholderiaceae bacterium, assembly GCA_036384915.1. Classification (GTDB taxonomy): domain Bacteria; phylum Pseudomonadota; class Gammaproteobacteria; order Burkholderiales; family Burkholderiaceae_D; genus PKWO01. The sequence goes on along the minus strand of DASVLJ010000012.1, from coordinate 34,816 downwards.
TGGCGCAAGAATTACCGGCCCGACTTCCAGGTCAGCATCAATGTCTCGCCGCTGCAGTTCCGCGGCGAAGGCAATTACCAGTCAGGCTGGCTCGACACCATGCGCACGCTGGGGTTGCCGGGGCAGAGCGTGGCCGTCGAAATCACCGAAGGCTTGCTGCTCGACGCCGACGCTGAAATCACCGATAAATTGCTGGCTTTCCGCGATGCCGGCGTCACGGTTTCACTGGATGACTTCGGCACAGGCTACTCCTCGCTGTCCTACCTCAAGCGCTTCGACATCGACTATCTCAAGATCGACCGCAGCTTCGTGCACAACATGGAAACCGACAGCAACGATCTGGCGCTGTGCGATTCCATCATCGTCATGGCGCACCGCCTTGGGTTGCAAGTGATAGCAGAAGGGGTGGAAACACGCGAGCAGCACGATTTGCTGGTCAAGGCCGGGTGCGACTATCTGCAGGGCTTCTTGTTTGCCAGGCCATTGCCGCCCGAGGAGTTCGAAGCGTTGTTGGCCCAGCAAAAAGCCGCCTGACGGGTTATTGAATAACTATTGCGCGGGCCGAGCCCGGGGGCAGTAGCGTTCTGCGTATCGCTCGTACGCGTGTGCTTCCCATCCTCGATCCCGGCCCGCCCGCCACGTTCTGCAACTGCCTGCTAAAGCAGCACCACATGCCCTTCGCGCGGATCGATGCGCCCGCCATGCATCTGCTCGATCAGCTTCGAGGCGGCGTCAAAGCCTGCGTGCTCCACCACCTGCATCCATTCCGATCCGGGGCGGCTGATGTGTTCAATAAAGGCCGTTTGCGCGGCGTTGAAGCGGCGGTTGACTTCCTCGTGGCCCCAGTCGATGTTGCGCTTCCTTATCTGTATCGGTGCGAAATACAGCTTCGGCTCCGGGCCCGGCAGCGCTGCCTTTCGCAGGAATTGCGTGTTTTGCGCCGAGCCGGCGAAGCAATCATAGACCAGGGATGGGTTGAAATGGTGATGGACTGCTGCGCGCAAGGCATCGTCGCCGGAAAAGTCAAGATACAGCGTAGGCAGCGCGGCGTCGATTTGCCCGAGCTCTTCATAGGCCTTCACGTCGTCGTAACAGCCCAGTCCGGCAACGAAATCGCGGTTGCGGCCAGAGGTCAGGGCGATCAGCCTGACATCGCTCTTGCCGTTCAGGCAGTGGGCCGTGCCATAGGCTGTTTTGCTCGACGCGCTCGCCACGACGACTTGCTTCGCGCCGAAAAAACCATTGTCCGCCAGGAAGTCGGCGCACATGAAGGACGTGATGAACAAGGGCCGCACCAGCGCGTGGTAATTTTCCCCGCCTGCGCGGTAAGTCTCATCGTGGCTGCAGCGCGTGTATTGGTTGTAGGCAGAGACCAGGGTGCGGCGATGCTCCGACCCGTCGTAAAAACCCCGCTCGGTTACGCGCTCGGCTTGCATGCGGAGGTGGCTGGCAAGCGGGAAGTAGCCGTAAAACAACTCGCCGCGTTCCACGCCGGCCGCCTTCGACTCCGCGACGCGGGCGAAGCCCCAGACCGGCATATGGCCCCAGTCGCCGTCGCCGGTGGGGAAGAAATCCCAATATTGCATGGTGTCGCCGAAGGCGGCATAGGTGATGTTGTTGGTGGTGATCGCGGCGCGTTCTATTTTCAGAATTACTTCGCCTTCGTCCAGCACCGGTGCAATAGTGACCTGGTCGATGCGGGTCTTGTTCAATGCTGCCTTGTCGGTCAACAAGCGGGTAACGTTCAGGCTTTGCGTCATGGCGGGTCTCCTTGGAATGCATTTGCTCCGCTACACTATAGAGCATCGTAATCCGCCCTGGGTTCGGATAATGAAAACCGACGAAAAACGCGTCAAACCCCTGAAACGGCCCATGCAGGAGCGCGCCAAGCTTACGGTTGAGGCGATTTACGGCGCATTTGTTCGGATTTGGCGCCGCGATAGCTGGGCCGGTGTTTCCACCCGCGCGGTGGCGCTCGAAGCCGGCGTCTCGACCGGCACGCTTTACGAATATTTCCCCAACCGCGAAGCCTTGCTCTCGGGTTATGTGCGTCATTGCATCGAGGCCACGCTGGCGGCGCTCGACGGCCTTCGGCCCCAGCCCTGGCGCGAGACGGTGCGGCAAATGATTTTGCTGACGTGCGGCACGGCGGCGGATCTGCCTTATTTCGATGCTGCGATGTTCAAGCTCGAGCAAGGCATCGCCGAACCCAAGCATCATCGACGCGCCTACCAGGAATTATCCGGCCGCTGGCGCAGGGTGCTCGGCGCCTGCACCGACTTGCCGCGGCATGTCGGCGAGCATGAGGCCGACGCGCTTTTCATCGCGCTTTGGGGCGGCAGGCGCTACCTGCTCATGCTCGGCTCGCCCGATATCGATGCCTGGGCCGGACGCATGGCGGACATCGTCTGCGCGGCACTGGAGCACTAGGAGCCTGCGCGGCAGAAGCGAGTCGGCTGCAATGGATGGAGAAAAGCCCCACTTTGCCCCCGTTTTTCCGGCTGTAGCTACGGCTACAGTCCTCAAAAGCGAGGCCAAATTGGGCTCTTTTCCCACCCATTTCGCTTCGACTCGTTCTGCCGCGCAGACTCCTAGCCGCCCCTGCACGCACCCTGCAGACCTGGCCGAATCGGGCTACCATCGTGCAACCTGGATAGCAGGAGAGGCAAGCAATGGATCAGCATGTGGGGGCGGTTGGCCCGCTTGGTTTTATTGGGCTCGGTTTCATGGGCGAACCCATGGCCTTGAACTTGATGAAGGCCGGTACGCCGCTCGTCGTATGGAACCGCTCGCCGGCCAAGCTGGCCGTGCTGGAACAAGCCGGCGCGCGCATCGCACCCGGCATCGACGCGCTGCTTGCCGAAACCGAAATCGTCATCATGATGCTGGCCGACGATGCCGCGATCGATGCGACGCTCGGGCGCGGCACGCCGGTGTTCGGCAGGCGCGTCAAGGACCATGTCGTGGTGCATATGGGTACCACGACTACAGCGTATTCACGCACCCTGGAAGCCGATATTCGCGCCGCCGGCGGGCATTATGTGGAAGCGCCGGTATCGGGCTCGCGCAAGCCGGCCGAAGCGGGACAACTGGTCGCCATGCTGGCCGGCGAGCCTGGTGCCGTCGCGCGCGTGCAACCCCTGTTGGCACCGATGTGCAAGCAGACAGTGGTGTGCGGTGCCGTGCCCGCCGGCCTGTCGATGAAACTGGCCGTCAACCTCTACCTGCTCACCACCATGGCCGGCTTGGCCGAATCGTTTCACTTCGCGCAGCGGCATGGGCTCGATCTGGCGCAATTCGCAGGCATCATCAATGCCGGCCAGATGGCCAGCGATCTCTCCCGTGTGAAGTTGCCCAAGCTGGTCGAGCGCGATTTCTCGGTACATGCCGCGATCGCCGACGTGTTCAAGAACAACGCACTCGTGTCAGGAGCGGCGCGCGAGGCGGGTATGGCTTCGCCGCTGCTTGACGTGTGCCATGACTTGTATGCGGAAACCCTGGCGCTGGGCTATGAGGCCGAAGACATGGCTGCCGTGGTCAAGGCGCTGGAAGCACGCACCAGGAGTCTGTCCGGATAAGGGCGGTTCAGGAATGCGTGCCAATCCCTGTCATGCTCCCGGCAGGCCCGCGGATTGGAAAAAACGTTGGCGTCATTGCTTGCAAATGTTTCCTTGTGCGTCCCCCTTCCATTCAAAGCATTGCGCCAAGGCGAAACCTGAAATGCGGGTCCACCAGATTTAATATGGTTATCCTGGCAATTGTGTTTGCAGCGTAAATAGGATTCCCGCGCAAGATCGTGTAGGAATTCGTGAAGGGAAAAGCGGGATCGCGCGTATCGACTAAAATAAATTGAATTGCCGAAAAAGCGAGGAACATTTGATCCGCGTAAATGTCCACTTACGTACGTCATTTTGAAGTTGACCCACGGAATTGTCTTCAGAATAATATGTTCTTGCGCAAATAAGAACAAGCCAGAGGGAGCACCGGCTGTTACGGCGGATCCGTAACTAGGATGAAATAAAGCACGGGGAAGCAGCGGCAAGCGGTCGTCCGTTCCCGCTTATCTGAAGACGCGGCAGGCTTTATGACGAGTGTCCCTGAAATCCTGTTGGTGAATGACGATCCTGCAAGTTTGCTGGCCTTGGAAAGTCTGCTCAATGATGCTGCGCCTGCGCTAGGCTTCGACTTGGTGACCGCGCGTTCAGGCGAAGAGGCCTTGCGTGCCGTGCTGCTCCACGACTTCGCCGTCATTCTGCTCGATGTCAACATGCCGATGATGGACGGTTTCGAAACTGCGGAAGCCATCCATGCCCATCCGCGTTCCGCCATGGTACCCATCATTTTCGTTACGGCGCACCATGCCGACGAGATGTACCGCCTGAAAGGGTACTCGCAGGGGGCGGTGGACTACCTGCTTACGCCCATCATTCCGCAGATCCTGATGAGCAAGATATCGGTGTTCGTCGAACTGCGGCGCAAGAATATCGAGCTGCAGAGGAAAACCGAGGAATTGGCGCAGCTCAACCAGGATTTACGCGTGCAGTCGATGCAGGAATTGAAGCGCATCAACCTGCAGCTGGAAGCGGAAATCATCGAACGCAAACAAGCCGAGGACAAAGCCAAGGAGCTGGCGATCCGCGACCCTCTTACGGGCTTACTGAACCGGCGCTCGCTGATAGACCACCTGGAACATGCGCGCCTGCTTTCGCAGCGCCAGGGCCGGCGTTTTGCCTTGCTGTTCCTGGACCTGGACAAATTCAAGCAAATCAACGATACGCATGGGCACGAGATCGGCGACAAGCTGTTGCGCGAGGTGGCGATGCGGCTCAATGGCGCGATCCGCGAATCGGATATTGCGGCACGCCTGGGCGGCGACGAGTTCGTGGTCCTGCTTGAAGCGCTCGGCTCGTTTGGCGATATCTTCAACGTGGCCAACAAGGTTTCGCGCGCGCTGGGCGCCGAATACAGATTCGACGGCATCGAACTCCAGTCGTCTGCCAGCATAGGTGTGGCGATCTTTCCGCAAGACGGTACAAGCATCCAGGCCTTGATGAAGCACGCCGACCTTGCGATGTACCACGCCAAGCAAAATCGCCGCGGCACGATACAGTTTTTCCATGAGGGCTTGAATGCCGAGCAGATGGAACACCGCCAGTTTCTGGAAGAATTCGACCGGGCATTGGCAAACCGGGAGTTGGTGCTGCACTACCAACCGAGAATCAACGTGCGCACTGGCAAGATCGGTGCGATCGAGGCATTCGTGCGCTGGCAGCATCCGCGTCTGGGCTGGATAGGTGCCGAGAGAATCCTGCAGGCGGCGCCTGATCGTAGCTTGTTGCTCAAGCTCAACGAGTGGATGCTTGGCGTTGCGTGTGCGCAGTGGAGGCTATGGCATGACAAAGGGCAGATACAGTGCAGGGTACCGCTCGCCGTTCATCCCACTATCCTAAGTTTATGCCCTGAATTGGCAGTGCAAGTGTGCAGCGCGCGCGAGCAGCATGGCGTGGCGGCAGGGACTCTGCAAGTGCTGGTGCCGGATGCATTGCTGTTTCCGGGCTTCGACAACGCCCGCTCCGCTCTGGGAAGCGTGCGCGAGGCGGGGGCCGTGCTGGGCATATCGGGCTTCGGTACAGGCTACTCGTCGTTGACGGCATTGCATGAGTGCTCGCCGGGCTTTCTCAAGGTGCACGGCTCGCTGGTGCGCGCGAATGCCAGCAGCGCCGATTCCGCCTTGCTATCTGGCATCCTGAGACTGGCGCAAGCGATGTCGCTTGAGGTGGCGGCCGACGGCGTCGACAGCAAAGAGCAATTCGATGTCTTGCACGCAATCGGGTTCGACGAGTTCCAGGGAGCATTATTTTGCGAACCGGTCAACGCTTCGCTTTTGCCGGAAAAATTATTATCAGCATCGAACAGCATGGCCGCATAATCATGGTCGTGAATCGATGTCGACGCCTATGGCGTCTTTTTCTGAAGGGGAATCTTCGTGAACAAGATGAACGAGATCGATACGCTCGAGGAACTTGATACCAAGGTACTCCTGCACACCTTGCTGGCGCTGAAGAAGGGCGACTTTTCGGCGCGCATGCCTTCCGACTGGACCGGGGTTGCCGGCAAGATCGCCGACACGGTCAATGACATCATCGAAACCAAGGAGAGCATGGCCAAGGCTGTCTCCGATGCCAGCCGCGTAGTCGGGCGCGAAGGCCGTTTGAACCATCGCGCCTCGGTACCAGGCGTGACCGGCGGATGGGCCACCATCATCAACTCGGTCAATACGTTGATCGACGACCTGGTGCGGCCCACCACGGAAATGGCGCGTGTGATCGGCGCCGTGGCCAAGGGCGACTTGTCGCAGACCATGACGCTGGAAGTCGATGGCCGGCCGCTCAAGGGGCAGTTCCTGCGCGCCGCGACTACCGCCAATACCATGGTGGACCAGCTTGGCTCGTTCGCTTCGGAAGTGACGCGCGTGGCGCGCGAAGTGGGTACGGAAGGTAAGCTTGGGGGCCAAGCCCAGGTGAAAGGGGTGGCCGGCACCTGGAAAGACTTGACCGACTCGGTCAATTTCATGGCCGGCAACCTGACTTCGCAGGTGCGCAACATCGCCGAAGTGACCACGGCCGTGGCCAACGGCGACTTGTCGAAAAAGATCACGGTAGACGTACGCGGTGAAATCCTGCAATTGAAGGACACCATCAACGTGATGGTGGATCAGTTGCGCTCCTTCGCTTCGGAAGTGACGCGTGTGGCGCGCGAAGTGGGCACGGACGGCAAGCTTGGCGGCCAGGCTTACGTACCCGGCGTGGGCGGCACCTGGAAAGACTTGACAGACAACGTCAACTTCATGGCTTCCAACCTCACGGGTCAGGTGCGCAATATCGCGGCCGTGACCACGGCTGTGGCCAATGGCGACCTGTCGAAAAAGATCACGGTGGACGTGAAGGGCGAAATCCTGGAATTGAAGAACACTATCAACGTGATGGTGGATCAATTGAGCTCGTTCGCCTCGGAAGTGACGCGCGTGGCGCGCGAAGTCGGCACCGAAGGCAAGCTCGGCGGCCAGGCGCAGGTGAAGGGCGTGGCGGGCACCTGGAAAGACCTGACCGACTCCGTCAATTCGATGGCCGGCAATCTGACCGGCCAGGTGCGCAACATTGCCGATGTGACCACGGCCGTAGCCACCGGCGACCTGTCGAAGAAGATCACGGTGGACGTGAAGGGCGAAATTCTGGAATTGAAGAACACCATCAACGTGATGGTTGACCAGCTGAATTCCTTCGCCTCGGAAGTGACGCGCGTCGCGCGCGAAGTCGGCACGGAAGGCAAACTTGGCGGCCAGGCCAACGTGCCCGGCGTGGCCGGCACATGGAAAGACTTGACCGACTCGGTGAACTCGATGGCCGGCAACCTGACCGGCCAGGTGCGCAATATCGCCGACGTGACCACGGCCGTGGCCAACGGTGACCTGTCGAAGAAGATCACGGTGGACGTGAAGGGCGAGATTCTGGAGTTGAAAAACACTATCAACGTGATGGTTGATCAATTGAGTTCGTTCGCTTCGGAAGTGACGCGTGTGGCGCGCGAAGTGGGCACGGAAGGCAAGCTCGGCGGCCAGGCTTACGTGCCCGGCGTAGGCGGTACCTGGAAGGACCTGACCGACAACGTGAACTTCATGGCATCGAACCTGACAGGCCAGGTGCGCAACATCGCGGCCGTGACCACGGCCGTGGCGCGCGGCGACTTGTCGAAAAAGATCACGGTGGACGTGAAAGGCGAAATCCTGGAATTGAAAGATACCATCAACGTGATGGTAGACCAGCTGAGCTCGTTCGCTTCGGAAGTCACGCGCGTGGCGCGCGAGGTCGGTACGGAAGGCAAGCTCGGCGGCCAGGCCAACGTGTCCGGCGTGGCCGGCACGTGGAAAGACCTGACCGACTCGGTCAATTCGATGGCAGGCAACCTGACCGACCAGGTGCGCAACATCGCCGACGTGACGACAGCCGTGGCCAACGGCGACTTGTCGAAAAAGATCACGGTGGACGTGAAGGGCGAAATTTTCGAACTCAAGAACACCATCAACGTCATGGTGGACCAGTTGAATTCCTTCGCTTCGGAAGTGACGCGCGTGGCGCGCGAGGTCGGTACGGAAGGCAAGCTCGGCGGCCAGGCCCAGGTGCGCGGCGTGGGCGGCACGTGGAAAGACTTGACTGACAACGTGAATTTCATGGCGTCGAACCTGACGGGCCAGGTGCGCAACATCGCGGCGGTGACCACGGCCGTGGCGCGCGGCGACTTGTCGAAGAAGATCACGGTGGACGTGAAAGGCGAGATTCTGGAGCTGAAAGACACCATCAACGTGATGGTTGATCAGTTGAGTTCGTTCGCCGCCGAGGTGACGCGCGTGGCGCGCGAGGTGGGTACAGAGGGCAAGCTCGGTGGTCAGGCCAACGTGCCCGGCGTGGCGGGCACGTGGAAGGACTTGACCGACTCGGTCAACTTCATGGCCGGCAACCTGACTTCGCAGGTGCGCAACATCGCCGACGTGACCACGGCCGTGGCCAACGGCGACTTGTCGAAAAAGATCACGGTGGACGTAAAAGGCGAGATCTTCGAGCTCAAGAACACCATCAACGTGATGGTTGACCAATTGCGCTCCTTCGCTTCGGAAGTGACGCGCGTGGCGCGCGAAGTCGGCACGGAAGGACGCCTCGGCGGACAGGCCGCCGTACCGGGGGCTTCCGGCACGTGGAAGGACTTGACCGACAACGTGAACTTCATGGCTTCGAATTTGACGGGCCAGGTGCGCAACATTGCGGCGGTGACCACGGCCGTGGCGCGCGGCGACTTGACGAAAAAAATCACGGTGGATGTGAAGGGCGAGATCCTGGAGCTGAAAGACACCATCAACGTCATGGTGGATCAGCTGAGCTCGTTCGCCTCGGAAGTGACGCGTGTGGCGCGCGAAGTCGGTACGGAGGGCAAGCTCGGCGGCCAGGCCCAGGTCGAAGGCGCCGCCGGCACGTGGAAGGACTTGACCGACAACGTAAACTTCATGGCGGCCAACCTGACAGCCCAGGTGCGAGGCATCGCCGGCGTGGTGACCGCCGTGGCCAACGGCGACCTGAAAAAGAAACTAACCGTGGCGGCGCGCGGCGAAATCGCGGCCCTGGCCAATACCATCAATGAAATGACCGATACGCTCGCCGTGTTCGCCGACCAGGCCACCACGGTGGCGCGCGAGGTGGGCGTGGAAGGCAAGCTTGGCGGCCAGGCCAGCGTGCCGGGCGCATCGGGCACCTGGAAGGACTTGACCGAGAACGTCAATCAGCTTGCGGCCAATCTGACCAACCAGGTGCGTGCGATTGCCGAAGTGGCGACGGCGGTGACGCGCGGCGATCTCTCGCGCTCGATCCAGGTGGAAGCGCGCGGTGAAGTGTCCTACCTCAAGGACAACATCAACGAGATGATCCGCAACCTGAAGGAAACCACGCAAAAGAATGCCCAGCAGGACTGGCTGAAAACCAACCTGGCCCGCTTCACGCGCCTGCTGCAAGGCCAGCGCGACTTGCAGGCCGTGACCTCGCTGATCCTGTCCGAGCTGGCACCCCTGGTCGGCGCGCACCACGGCGTGTTTTACATGATGGATTCGAAGGAAGCCGACGGCCGCTTGCGCATGCTGGCGAGTTATGGCTACCGTTCCAGCCGCAAGCTGCCGACTTCCTTCCTGCCCGGCGAGGGGCTGGTCGGTCAGTGCGCGCTGGAAAAGACGCGCATCTGGCTGACCGACGTGCCGCGCGACTATATCGTCGTTTCCTCGGGCCTCGGTTCGGCGCCCCCGACCAATATCGTGGTGCTGCCCATCCTGTTCGAGCAACAGGTAAAGGCTGTGGTGGAAATTGCTTCGCTCGACCGCTTCACCGAGACACACCTGTCTTTCCTCGACCAGTTGATGGAAACCATTGGCGTGGTGTTGAACACGATCGAAGCCAACAGCCGCACCGAGAGCTTGCTGACGCAATCGCAATCGCTGGCGCAGGAGCTGCAGCAAACCAACCAGGAACTGGCGGAAAAGGCGCGCTTGCTGTCGGAGCAGAACAACGAAGTGGAGCGCAAGAACCGCGAGGTGGAGCAGGCCAAGCTGGCACTCGAAGAAAAAGCCACGCAGTTGGCCTTGTCCTCCAAGTACAAGTCGGAATTCCTGGCCAACATGTCGCATGAATTGCGCACGCCATTGAACAGCCTGCTGATTCTGGCGCAGCAGCTCGGCGACAATCCCGACGGCAACCTGTCGGAGCGCCAGGTGGAATTCGCCAAGACCATACACGGTTCGGGCAGCGACTTGCTGACCTTGATCAACGATATTCTCGACTTGTCCAAGATCGAGTCCGGCACGGTGACCCTGGAGGTGTCGGAATACCGCTTCCAGAATCTGCGCAACTATGTCGAGCGCACCTTCCGCCATATGGCCGAAGCCAAGCGGCTGGATTTCTCGGTCGATCTGGCCGAAGGCTTGCCGGCGGCTGTGGTCACCGATACGACGCGCCTGCAGCAAGTGCTGAAAAACCTGCTCGCCAACGCTTTCAAGTTCACCGCGCGCGGACGCGTGTCCTTGCGTATCGAACCCGTCGCAAGCGGCTGGACGCCCGACCACCCGACGTTGGCGGTTGCCGAGCACGTGCTGGCTTTCGCCGTAACCGACACCGGCGTCGGCATCGCCGGCGACAAGCTGCAACTGATTTTCGAAGCGTTCCAGCAAGCCGACGGCAGCACGGCGCGCAAATACGGCGGTACGGGGCTGGGCTTGTCGATCAGCCGCGAGCTGGCGCGCCTTTTGGGCGGCGAAATCCGCGTCGAGAGCGTGGTCGGCGTGGGCAGCACTTTCACGCTGTTCCTGCCGCAAAGCCGTACCGGTTCGGTCAATTTCGACACGGGGCCGTCGCGCGCGATGTATGAGACGGTCAGCTTCACCGAATCGGATGAAGCCGCAGAACAGGTTTACCGCGCCCCCTTGAATAACGGCACGGCAGCGGCGCCGGCAAAGTTGGAGCAAGCGGTGGAAGCTCTGGCCGGGTTCGATCCGGGACTGGACGACCGTTCGCTCATTGCACCGGGAGAACCCTCGGTGCTGATCATCGAAGACGATGCGCGCTTCGCCCGCATCGTGCTCGAATACGCGCGCGAAAAGAATTTCAAGGGTGTCGTCACCGCGCAAGGCGATTCGGCATTGAGCCTGGCGCGCGACTACATGCCGACGGCCATCCTGCTCGACATCGACCTGCCCGACATCGACGGCTTCACCGTGCTCGACCGCTTGAAACGCGACCCAGCCACGCGCCACATCCCGGTGCACGTGATGACCAACCTTGCCGAGCGCGAGCGTGCGTTACGCCAGGGAGCGATCTCTTACCTGAAGAAGCCCGTCACGCGCGAGCGCCTGCAGGAAGAGTTCGTGCGCATCCAGAAATTCATGGCGGCCGGCAAGCGCAGCCTCCTGGTGGTCGAAGACGATCGGATGCAGCGTGAGGCGATCGTCGAGCTGATAGGCGACAAGGACGTGCGTATCGTAGCCGTGGAAAACGGCGCCCAGGCGATGGAAGCCTTGAAAGCCGAAAGCTTCGACTGCATGGTGCTCGACCTTTCCTTGCCGGACGTCTCCGGCTTCGATCTGCTGGAACAGATAGGCAAGGACTCCAGCCTGCTCGATATGCCTGTCGTCATCTACACCGCCAAGGACTTGAACCGCAAGGAAGTGACGCGCCTGAAACGCCTGGCCAACACCATTGTCATGAAGGATGCGCGCTCGCCCGAGCGCCTGCTCGATGAGACCGCGTTATTCCTGCACCGTTCGCCGGCCAGCCTGCCCGACGTGCAGCGGCGCATGCTGGAACAGATCCACGTCGAGGATGGCGGCCTGGCGGGGCATAAAGTGCTGATCGTCGACGACGACCTGCGCAACATCTTCGCCCTCTCCAAGCTGCTCGAGCGGCAGCAGATGCAGGTGGTGTTCGCAGAAAACGGCAAGGATGGGATCGAAGTGCTGGAGCGCGATCCGGCCATCGAGATCGTGCTGATGGACATCATGATGCCGGAAATGGACGGTTACGACACCATGCGTGCAATCCGGCGCGTGCCGAAGTTCAAATCGCTGCCCATCATTACGCTGACGGCCAAGGCTATGAAGGGTGACCGCGACAAGTGTATTGCCGCCGGCGCGTCGGACTACATCACCAAGCCTGTCGACGTGGCGCAATTGCTGTCGTTGATGCGGGTCTGGCTGCGCCAGTAATGGGCTACATGTCGGGTTCGCGGCGCGGCTGGGAGGAGCTCGAAATCGACCTGCTGCTGGAATGCGTCTACCAGCGCTTCGGCTTCGATTTCCGCGGCTACGAGCGTGCGCCGCTTCGGGACAAGCTGGAGGCGCTGCTGCAAGCCCACGGTATTGCCACATTCTCGGCCTTGCAAGACCGCATCCTGCACGATGCGAATATGGGCGAGATATTTCTGCGCCAGATGAATGCGCGCAAGGATTGGTTGTTCGACGATCCGGGGCATTTGCGGCAATTGCGTGAAATTACCGTGCCCTGGCTGCGCTCGCATCCCTCGCCCAGGGTATGGATAGCAGAATGCGCATCGGCCGAGGAAGTCTGCACCCTGGCCATCCTGCTTGACGAGGAAGGCGTGTATCGACGCACGCAGATATTTGCCACCGGTTCGAATGAGACGCTATTGCGCCAAGCCTCCGGCTGCGGTCTTGAATTGCGCCGGCTCGGGGAATGCGCGGAGGCACACCGTGCGAGCGGGGGCAAAGGCGAGTTGTCGGACTATTTCGAAGTGAACGGCAACCGCGCCATCCTGGCGCCGCGTTTGCGCGCCAACATCACCTGGGCGCAATTCAACCTGCAATCCGATGCGTCGTTCAACGAATTCCACTTGATCGTTTGCCGCCGCGTTCTGGCGGATTTTGGCGCTCCGCTGCGAAGCCGCACGCTGCACTTATTTCACGAAAGCCTGCCTATGTTCGGACAGCTCGGCATTGACGATGCGAGCGAGGTGGAACCGCCGCCGTTCTCAAACTGGTTTCGTTCCCTGGAACCTGGCAATAGCTTATATAAGCGGGTTGCCTGACTGTGACCGTTGCCTGGTGCAACGGTGTTTCTCGATTCTTGTGATCGAGCGCGGCATTGAACGCTTCGGCGATGCACCAATGCCGATCAGGCATGGAGGGAGAAACCATGGGGAGATCGGCTCCCCCCGTTTGTGCAGGCGGCGCATCGATTGCCGGAACGGCAGGGTGATGCCGCGCATCGGTACCGCTTGATTTCACAGCAACAGGATTCACGGCAACAGGAATCAAGGTCGCCGGCTGAGCGTCGGTTTCACTTTCAACAAAACTGCACGCACTGGACAGCAAACTGCCTCCAGCGCCTGCGAAAGCCGGCATCGCAGCATAGCAGAGACTGAGCATGACCACGACCGAAGCGACTTGCGAGGCCAAGCCGGCGGCGGCGATTTGTTCAGCTATTTCTTGTCTGAAATTATTTTTCATAAGTCCTCCCGATTCACATTGACAGGATAGCCACGGATGGAGGGAGCAGGTATCGGAAGCGGGTACGACATCATGTAGGAAAAGCGGAAGCCGACGGAAATCTTTCGTGGGTTTTCAAACTAATCGGCCGGTAATGCCATTTCATGCTTTGATCTGGCTGTCTGAAGAATTACAATGCAATAGTGAGGTGTAGTTTTTGTGCTGCCACATGACGGTAAACTAAAAGTCATGCGTTTTTGGCCACAGACAATTCTTCTCTTAACTGGAAGAATTTAGCGCGATGCAACATCCATAGCGCTGTTTCATTTTGATCTGGTCTTGAGACGGTATTCAGTCTGGAAATTTAACATGATGCAACGCTATGATTCGCCGATTCTTAATCGGTCGACGATAACGAGTATCTGACCACACGACGGGGACTGTCGCATGATACGAATCTTGATCGTGGACGACCATGCCGTGGTACGTGCCGGCGTCAGGCATTTCATCGATGACGTACAGAATATGGAAGTCACCGGTGAAGCGGCTACGGCGGATGCCGCCGTCAGGCTGATGCGCGCGGAGGAATTCGATGTGGTCCTGCTCGATATCGGCATGCCCGACAAGAGCGGGGTGGAGATACTGGCCCAGATCAGGCGTGAGCGGCCTGGCTTGCCGGTACTGATTCTTTCCATGCATCCCGAGAGCCGCTATGCCGTGCAATTGCTGCGCGGTGGCGCAAGCGGTTACGTGCAAAAGGACGCCCTGGGCACGGACTTGATCGAGGCGATCGAGACGACGGTGCGCGGCCACAAATACATCAGCCCCGCCGTAGCCGATCTCTTGACGTCGGACATGAGCAAGGCAGAAGAACGTCCTTTGCATGAGACGCTGTCTGCGCGCGAATTCGACGTGTTCATGCGCCTCGGCAACGGTCAGGGCATCACGAAGATCGCGCAAGACGTCAATCTCAGCGTCAAGACAGTCAGCACCTATCGCAACCGCGTGCTCGAGAAGATGAACATGGCGAGCAATGCGGACATTATCTATTACGCGATCAAGCAGAACCTGATCGACTGAGCGTTTGCATCAGCGCTTCGACATCGTAAGGCTTGGTCAGCCATCCGGCGGGGAAGCCGACGTGGGAGGCCATGGCGTCATCATGACCCGAAACGAACACGATCCGCATATTCGGTGCGATGGTCTTGGCTTGGCGTGCCAGCGCGATGCCCGATTGCCCCTTCAGATTGACGTCGGTGAGCATGAGGTCGAAACGCCCGGCTGCAAGCAGTTCCAGCGCGCCCGCCGCGCCGGACGCGCCGCTTGCGTCATGGCCGAGCAAGCCCAGCAATTCGCACAGCATCTGCAGCGCGTCGGCATTGTCTTCCACTGCCAGGATGCGCAAAGAGTCGGTTTGAGGCGCGGGCATGCCGATGTTGGTGTCCGGGAAAGCTCTTATTATATCGGTAGGTTATCAACAGGCTATTGAATCCGGTGATCATGCAAACATCCGCATCGACGCAAAACAATGCAGCCGCAGGCGAACGCGAAAAGCATCTTGCCGCCCTGGTGCACCATCTGTTGCGGACGGAGGAAAGTGAAAAGGCCGCGCTGGCGCGCCATTTGCATGACGAGTTGGGCGCCTTGCTGACCGTGGCCGCGCTCGACGTGGCTGCCGCCGCGCACAAGCTCAAGCAAAGTGAGCCGGAGACGGCTGCACGGCTGCAGCGCGCGCTCGATAAAATCAAGCAAGCCGCCGCTTTCAAGCGCGACGTGGTCGAGGGCTTGCGTCCCAGCATGCTCGATGGCCTGGGATTGGCCGCCTGCCTGGAGCACCATGTGCTGGAATTCGGCAGGCGCACCGGCTCGCAGGTGAGAACCGACATCCGCCGCGATTGCGATGGCCTGGGGCCGGAGGCCGCCATCGCGCTGTTCCGGATCGCGGAGGCGGCATTGAACTTCGTGCCGCAGGGCCTCCACGCCGGCGAGTTGCGGATTTCATTGCTGGAACACGATGGCGGCGCCGCATTGTCGATTGAAGCTGACGGCATGGACGTGCGCGTGGAAGAGCTGGCTCTGAGCGCCATGCGCGAGCGGGCTACGGGGCTTGGTGGCAAGCTAACGGTGGCGGAGCCCCAAGCCGCCGGCATCGCTGTGGAACTCTGGCTTCCTCTGCATCGAGTACCAAAAGGCGCTTAGCGCCGCCCGGCATGGCGCAACAATACGTCGTTGACGTCGGCCAGCGTTGCCGGCTTGGTCAAGTGGTGATCGAAGCCGGCCTGCTGCGCGCGCGCCTTGTCGGCTTCGGCGCCCCAGCCGGTCAAGGCTGCCAGAGTCGGGTTCAGGCCGGCGCGCAATTGCGCGGCCACATCATAGCCGCTCATGTCGGGCATGCCGATGTCGAGAAAGACGATTTCCGGCTTGAATTCGCTCGCGGCCTCGAGCGCCTGGCGTCCCCCATGTACCACGCGGACTTTATGCCCGAGCATTTCCAGCATGGCGCTCAAGGTGGCGGCTGCGTCGACGTTGTCGTCGGCCACGAGTATTTTCAACGGTGCGCCGGGTATTGCTGAACACGCAGCGGTTCCGGATGCGGCGTCGTCGGCGGGGGGCGCATCCCGGCAGGGTAGGCGGATGGTGAAGGTGCTGCCTTGGTCTATTCCGGCGCTCGCGGCTTCCACCGTTCCGCCATGCAATTCGACCAGGCGCTTCACCAGCGATAGCCCTATCCCAAGACCGCCTTGCGCGAGCTGTTCGCCATGTTTCAATTGCTCGAACATGGCGAACACCGAAGCCAGCGATTCCGGCGGAATGCCTATGCCTGTGTCGGTCACGGCGATGCGCAGCTCGCCGCCCCAGCGTCGTACCGAGAGGCGGATATGCCCGCCGGCGGGCGTGTACTTGGCGGCATTGTTCAGCAGGTTGCCGATCGCCTGGGCGATCCGTATCGGATCGATGTCGGCATGCAACGGTTCTTCCGGCGTATCGATTTCCAACGTATGGCGCCCCGCTTCGATTAGCGAGGAACTGGTTTCGAGCGCGGCATGGATCACACCCGCCAGATCGACGTGTTTTCTCTTGAGATTGAAGCTACCCCTGGTGATGCGCGCGATGTCGAGCAAGTCATCGACCAGGTGCACCATGATGGAGAGTTGGCGCTCCATGATTTCGCCGGTGCGTTCCAGCATTGCCGGGTTGTTCATTCCCAGGCGCATCACTTGCAAGCCGTTGCGCAGTGGCGCCAGCGGATTGCGCAATTCATGGGCCAGCGTGGCCAGGAATTCGGTGCGGCGCCGGTCCGCCTCGGCCAGCTCTTCGGCGACGCGGCGCAGTTCGTCTTCGTGCCGTTTGCGCTCGGTGATGTCGGTGAAGGTGACGACCGCGCCTTCGATTTCCCCATCCACGATCATCGGCGATATCGAATAGGCGACCGGAAAGGTCGTACCGTCCTTGCGCACGAAGACTTCATCAAGTACGCGGCGCGGTTCGCCGTCGCGGATGGCGTGCGCCAGCAGGGCAGGGCCGCCCGCTTCGATAGGTTGGTCAGGCGCGCGCGTGAAGATGATGTCGGCAATGGGGCGCCCGACCAGTTCTTCCGGACGGTAGCCGAGCATGCGCGCGCCGGCCGGATTGAGGAAGGTGCAGGCCGCGTTGACCGACAGGCCGAACAAGCCTTCGCCGGAAGAATTGACGAGCAGGAAAAAGCGCTGCTCGGAGAGACGGATGCTCTTGTCCTTGATCGTCAAGGCGGCGGCGTGGCGTGCGCGTTCGATTCTGGCAAGCTCTTCGCTCTTGCGGTACAGGTCGACGAAGAAGGCTACCTTGGCGCGCAGCACGGTCGGCAGGATGGGTTTGCTCAGGTAGTCGACTGCGCCAAGGCCGTAAGCTTCCTCGATCGGAAAATCGGCGTCGATGGCGGCCGTGATGAACAGGATGGCGATGTGGCTCGAACGCGCGCGGCTGCGTATCAAGCGTGCCGTCTCGAAGCCGCTCAAGGTCGGCATGTGCACGTCGAGCAGGATGACGGCAAAATCCTGCTGCAAGACGGCGCGCAAGGCTTCTTCGCCGGAGCCTACCGTGACGAGGTTTTCATCAAGCGGAGACAATACCGCTTCCATCACGACCAGGTTGCTGGGCTGGTCGTCGACGAGCAGAATGTTGACGCGGTTCTTGTTCGGCACCGGCTGTTCCTGGGCGAAAAGCTTACCGGCTGAAGCTTATCACGGCGGCTGTGCAAGCCGCCCAAACCTGACAAGCAAGCGGGACCTGTGCCACCTTGTTATGATCGATCCCTGGCGCGCGGCAGCTCCCGCACTAGGTTGCGCCACGTCGCACCAGGCCGCACCATGTGCCGACAATCAACAACTTGACGAGGAGCATCGTATGCATGCCCAATGGACTACCATCCCGACATCCGATAGCGCGGAATATCCGGGCTATCTTTCCCTTCCACCCACCGGAAACGGACCGGGTATCATCCTGATCCAGGAAATATGGGGTGTCAACGAGCATATCCGCGCGGTCGCCGATCAATTCGCGCTCGCGGGATACGTGGTACTGGCGCCCGACGTGTTCTGGCGCATCGCGCCGCGCATCGAATTGCCTTACGACGAGCCGGGCAATGCCAAGGCCTTCGAATACTATGGCAAGGTCGACAAAGCCCAAGCAGCGCTCGACTTGGCCGATGCCATTGCGCATTTGCGCAAACATCCCGCACTGGGCGGCAAGGTTGCCGCGGTCGGCTATTGCCTGGGCGGGCAACTGGCCTACCGCACGGCTGCGCTTGGCGCGGCTGATGCGGCGATTGCCTATTATGGCGGCGGCATCGATCAGTTGTTGCACCTGGCGGACAAAGTGACGCAACCCATCCTGTTTCATCATGGCGTCGAAGACGGCCACATCACACCGGACAAGGTCGCTGCGATCAAGTTGGCTTTCTCGGGCAAGAGCAACGCGACATTTTTCGACTATGAAGGGGTGGGCCATGCCTTCAATTCCTGGGGGCGGCCGGTGTACAACCAGCGAGCCGCGGCGCTGGCCCATGGCCGTTCGTTGATATTCCTTTCCGAACATCTGTAGCCGCAGGGCCCGAGGCCGAGAAGAACAGCAATGAAGCCTTTCGGCGAGAAGGCGGAGGGATTGCGCCCGGATCCGGAAGCCTTATCCGTTGCGGAACAGGAAGCTATAGGCATTGAGCGCCGGCACGCCGCCAAGATGTGCATACAGCACGCGCGAACCTTCGGGGAATTCGCCGCGCCGTACCATGTCTATCATGCCGTGCATCGATTTGCCTTCGTACACCGGATCGGTCAGCATGCCTTCCTGCCTGGCGCACAGCCGTATCGCTTCCAGCGTGCCTTCGTTCGGCAGGCCGTATTCTGGGCCGCCGTAACGTACATCGAGCACCACGTCTTCGTCGGCGATGTCGCGCCCCAAATCCACCAGTTGCGCAGTGTGTTGCGCAATGCGCTTGATTTGCGCCCTGGTCTGTTCCGGTTTGGCCGAGGCATCGATGCCGATCACGCGCCTGGCGCGCCCGTCGGCGGCAAAGCCTACCACCATGCCGGCCTGTGTGCTGCCCGTTACCGAGCAGACCACGATGTAATCGAATTGGAAGCCGAGTTCCGCTTCCTGTTGCCGCACCTCCTCGGCAAATCCGACAAAGCCCAAACCGCCATAAGGGTGCTCGGAGCAGCCCGCCGGGATGGGGAAAGGCTTGCCGCCGGCTTGGCGCACGTCTTCCATGGCTTGTTCCCAGCTCGGGCGGATCCCGATATCGAAGCCCGCCGCGTCCAGCGTGACGCTCGCGCCCATGATGCGCGACATTTCGATATTGCCGACACGGTCGTACACCGCATCGGAATAATTCACCCAGTTCTCTTGCACCAGAACGCACTTCATGCCGAGATGCGCGGCAACGGCAGCAACCTGGCGCGTCTGGTTAGACTGGATGCCGCCGATCGACACCAGCGTGTCGTAGCCGCCGGCGATGGCTTCCGGAACCAGGTATTCGAGTTTGCGCGTCTTGTTGCCGCCGAAGGCCAGCCCGCTGTTGCAGTCTTCGCGCTTGGCGTAAAGCTGCACCTTTCCCCCCAGATGCGCGCTCAGGCGCTTCAAGGGATGGATGGGCGTCGGGCCGAAGGTCAGCGGGTAGCGGGGAAAACGTTGCAGGTTCATGTTGTGGCTCCGGATGGTTGACGAGGCCCGCCACGGACGCCGCGCCAGGCACGCATGACCGAACATTGAAGGTGTCGATTGCGTAAAAAAATTGTACTAAAATCGACGCGAAACGTTATTGCAAAGTGAAACTGATTGTTTGGTTATTTATAAAAATAATTTTCAAAAGTCGTATTTAAATTAATAAAAAGCGACCATCGGAGAAATTTAATTGCGTATCAAATTCAGCGCCGAAACCTTGGGTGACGCCAGACTGGACAAGACCGACAAGGCGATACTGCGCGCGCTGCAGCGCGATGCCTCCATTTCCAACGTGGCTCTGGCCGACAAGGTCAATTTGAGTGCGCCGGCCTGCTTGCGCCGTGTCGAACGCTTGAAGCAGGAAGGGCTGATTTCAGGCGTTGTGGCGCTGTTGAATCCCAAGGCGATCGAGGCGGGAATGCTTGTGATGATCGGTGTCGTGCTGGACCGCTCGACGCCCGAATCGTTCGCCGCTTTCGAGAAAGCAGCAATCAAAATTCCCGGCTGCATGGAGTGCCATGTCGTAACCGGAGAGTTCGACTATTTCATGCTGCTGCGTACGAAGGACAGCGACAGCTATAACCGGTTGCATGCGGAAAAGCTGCTCTATCTGCCCGGGGTGCGGCAGATACGTTCTTTTGTCGTGCTCAAGCAGGTTTTGTCGACGACGGCGCTGCCGTTGTGACCGGGCGGCCTGGTTGCATCGCTGGACGCACCGAGCGGGAGCACCCTAGCCGATCGGTTCGATAGGGACTTCGCGTCTCAGTATCCAGGTAGTCAATCGTTTGGGCAGGCAATTTGCCAGGCGCACCAGCCAGCCCATGTGCCATGGAAACAGGTAATCCATGGATTCGCGGCGCAAGGCGCGCATGATGTGATCGACAGCCGCTTCTTCAGTTATCTCCAGCGGCGCCGGCATGCCGTCGTTCCTGGTCACCTCGGTCGCCACAAATCCCGGATAAATGGAGACGAAGCGGATGCCATCGCGCGAAAATTCCACCCGGCAAGTGTCGACCAGAAGCTTGAGCGCACCCTTGGCGGCGCAATACGGTCCTTGCAAGGGAACGCCGAGCAGTCCGGCCAGCGAATTGGTATGCGCAACGAGTCCGTGGCGCTGGCGGCGCATCTGGTGCAACACCGGCATCAGGTAGTTGACGGCCACATCGTAGTTGGAGCGCATGTAGCGGGTAACTTCGCGCGCGTCCATCCTTCGCAGATCCAAAGCGGGGGCGCCGCCGGCATTGAGAATGGCGAGGTCGATGCGGCCGTGCAGGCCGACACAAGCCTGCACGACCCCGGCGGCAGCATCCGGGTCCAACGCGTCGGCGGCATACACCGTGCATGTTCCGCCGCGTGCCGCAACCTGTTGCGCCAGCGTGTCCAGCAATTCGCGGCGGCGGGCCGTCGCGACGATGCTGGCGCCTTCCGCCGCCAGGCGTAGCGCCAGGGTCCGACCCATGCCGGACGAGGCCCCGACGATCAATACGACACGGTCGCGAAAGTCCATTGTCCCTCCCTATGATGGTTGGTCCGGCTTTCCATGGGCGTCACGGCTTGTCAGAGCGATACATGCGCCTCGATTCCGATAATGCGCGGCGCGGAAACGGTTGCATAAGGCGTACCCAGCGTGTTGGTCGTGGTGTTGCCGATGCTTTCGACGTAGCGCTTGTTGAACATGTTGCGGGCATAGATTGCCAGCCCCCATTTGCGGTCGTCCCGCTCCCAGCCTATGCGCCCATCCGTATGCTGTTGGGCCACGCCCACGGAAAAGCTCGGCGTGCTCAGGCAGGTGCCCTGCAGGGGATCGGCGTTGCAGCGCCGTGCGCCGGTGTAGGCATGGTTGAGGTTGAAGTTCACGCCTCCTCCCGCGATTCCATGCAGCGTGTAGTCCAGCCCGGCTGCGGCGGACCAGAACGGTGTGCCCACCGGTTGGTTGTTCAAGTCGATGCCTTCCGGCGTGGTGTAGTTCTTATAGATCTGGTCGATATATTCCGAGCTGAAAAACAGGCGCAGATCGTGCGTGGGCTGCCAGCGCGCTTCCAGATCCATGCCGCGCGCGGTCTGATCGCTGCTGGTGACCTGGTAAGTCGGTATTGCCGAGCCGTTGGCGACCAGGCTCAAGGCTTGCAGATTGGAGAACTTATAGGCGAATAGCGAGGCATTGATCAAGAGATGCTGTTCGCGGAAGTAGCTTTTCATTCCCGCTTCATAACTGATGATGGTTTCCGGCTCGTATACGCCCGCCACCGATTCCGCGTTGAAGCCGCCGGATTGATAGCCCTTGGTCACCGAGCCGTAGAGCATGACGGCGGGAGTCAATTTGTAGTCGAGCACGAGGCGCGGACTGACGTTGGTCCAGCTATTGCTCATCGTCACAGGCGCCACGCCTGCCGCGGCGTTGTTGAACTCGATGTTTTGTGTCAGCAAGGCTTGCGCCATGTCCGCCTGCTGCTGGGTCATGGCCCCGGCCTGCACCAGTCCGGGGAAGAAACCCGCCTGGTTAAGCACCGCCAGGTTGGCGTCCAGGCCAGGCGCCGTGCGAGGCGGGTTGTACCAGCTGAATTCCTTGGAATCGTAGGTGAAGCGCACACCCGTGGTCAGGTTGAGCCTGTCGTTCACGTGCCAGATCGCGTCGCCGTACAGCGCATAGGACTTGTAGGAACCCTTGTTGATCATGCTCTCCTGCCAGCTGTTGCCGAACAGGTTGACGGGCAGGCCGAACTGGCCGGCCGCGCCTTGCAGCGTGCTGTACAGCGGCAGGCCGGCGGCGTTGTTGAACAGGGTATCGAGCGTGTCGGTATAAGTATCGATTCGGCTGGTCTGGTGCGCGGTTTCCGCGAACAGGCTGGCGCCGGCCAGCCAATCGACCAGGTCGTTCTTGCCCGAGAGCTTGAATTCCTGCTGCCAGGTGCCGTTGTTTTCGATGTTGTTGGTGTCCAGGTAGGTGGTGATGCTGTTGGTGCCGTTGTTGCCTTCCAGGTTGCCCGAGGTGAAGTGGCGATAGGCGGTGGTCGAATTGAAGGTGGCCCAGGACAGCGGATGTTCGACGCGCAGCGTTACCCCGTCGTAGACGCGGGTTTCCATGTCGCCGGCGACATCGTTGCGCACCGGCACGTTCAAGGGATTCAGATAGGTTGCCGGGTTGGCCGGCACCATGGGCACGGCGACGATGCCGATGGCCGGCAGCGCGTTCTGGTCCAGGCTTTCATGTTCCCAGGTGAGCAGGACCTTGGTCTGGCCCGGAGCGTTCCAGCGCAGCGTGGCGCGCGAACCCCAGTCGCCTGTGGAGTTGAGGCGCTGTCCGGTGACGGCGTCGGTGAGCCAGCCGCGCGCCTTGTTGTCGACAAAGGTGAACCGTAGCGCCACGTCGTCGCTCAGCGGCAGGTTGAGCAGGCTGTCCAGATAGCGTTCCCCGTATTGTCCGAGCCGCAGGTGCGCATCGGCCTCGATGTCCTCGCCCGGCTCCTTGGTGACGATGGAAATCGCGCCGGCGGCGCTGTTGCGGCCGAACAGCGTACCTTGCGGGCCTTTGAGCACTTCGATGCGCTGCACGTCATTGAAATTCATCAGCGCGCCGCCGGTCTTGCCGGTGTAGACGCCGTCGACATAGATGCCGACCGGGGCATCGGTGCCGATGCCGAAGTCCGTCGCGCCGAGGCCGCGCAAGGTGTAATTGGGCTGGGTCGGCTGTGCCGCCTCGACCACCAGGCCGGGGATATAGCCGTTCAAGTCGCCCATGCTGGTTGCGGCCAGCTTGTCGATCTGCTCTGCATTGACCAGTTGCATGGCGATGGGCACGGCCTGTGCCTGCTGGCTGCGCGATTGGGCGGTGACGGTGACGACGCCGATCGCGGCAGCGTCGCTGGACGAACTTGCCGAATTTGACGAATCGGCTTGGGGGGGCGGCGCATCGGCGGCGACAGCCTGATCCAGCAGCGCGCTCATGGCGAACGCGCCGCCTATGCATGCCCTCGATATGCTCAACACCATTTGTTTTTTTGCGAATTTCATATGTATCTCCTATGCAAGCTGTCGTTGTTGTCGAATTTCTTTCTTCTGATTCAAACGTTTTGCTGCAGCACCGGCCAGCGCGCCGCTATCCTGCCGCCGCGAAACACGACGAGATCGCCGAATTGCAGCAGGACCGCTTCGCTTTGCGTCGGACGCAGGAAAATGAAGTCGTCGACTCCCAGCGCCACCGCGTTCGAGGCCATATAGCCTTGCTGATTCGAACTCAGATACATGTCGCTTTGCATCACGCCGGGCGGCGCCTCGACCTCGGCGAGCCAATTGCCGCCATAGGCGAAGATCATTTGCGCCCGGTTCGGGTCCCAGGCGCGTATAGCCGGGGCGCTCCATTCGAGCGCCGGTATTCGGCCACCCTGAAGGCGCTTGAGCACGGGGGAGGCGATATAGGCCGCCGGCTCGAATTCGGCCAGTGCGGCGATATCGTAGTGTTTAGGCTTCACCAGGCAGCTTCCGGCGGAGAGGTCGTTGAGCAGCGCGTCGCCCTCATAGTTCCTGAACGTGGGGCTGCCCGCGCCGTTCAGGCAAAGCGGGGCGCTCGCGGGTGTCGCGAGGGCCGGAAACTCGCTGCGCAGCAGCGCGACGCATTCCGCATAGCGTTGCTTGACCTTCGGCATCTCGCGCCGCGCCAGAAAGCCGGGCAGGCCCATGAGATGGGCGTCATAGCCCATGAAGCCGGCAAACTCCAGGCTCGCGCCGTCGGCGGCGATGGTGCGCAGCGCGGCACGCAGGGCTTCCGGCGTATCGAAGCCGCCGCGATGCAGGCCGACGTCGATTTCCAGGTTGATGCGCATCTTCACGCCGAGCGAGTGCGCCAGGCTGCGGTATTGGTCGAGCCGGGCGGAGGAATCGATCAGCCACTGCAATTGGCGCGCGGGTTGAAACGGACCGCGGCGACGCTCGTAAAACAGTCTCGCGCCGGCCACGGGCAAGGGCTTGCCGAGCAATATGTCCGCATCGGGATGCGTTTCGGCGATGGCGGAAAGGAAGGGGCGGTGAAATACCATGAAGGACTTGCTGGCGCTGCGGCGGGCCACGTAGTCGACCAATTCCGGGCTGGGCAGCGACTTGACCACGATGCGGTAGTTCTTGGCCGGTGCGATGGAGGTCGAATGCACTACGCGGTCGATGTTGCGGTCCAGCCGGTCCAGGTCGACCAAGAGCACGGGACGGTCGATGCCGGCCTCGCGCAGCATGCCGTTCAACTTGGCGAAGTAGTCGGGATAGGGGCCGCCTTGGTCGGACGGCTTCATGACGGCGGCCGTACCTGCCGCTGCTGCGGCACAGCCGATGAGCATCGTGCGGCGGCTAACCATGCTTATGTCCTTCCTGAGCCGAAAATGGTTTGCAAATGGCGGTTCATCATCCGGCCGTCAGGGTCGAGCTGCCGCCGCACATCCTGGAAGTCTTTCCAGCGCGGATAAAGGCTTGCCAGCCGGGCCGCGTCGAGCGTGTGGATCTTGCCCCAGTGCGGACGCCCCTGGTATTTCCAGAAGATCGGCTCGATCTCGGCAAAATAAGGCCGGTGGTCGATCGAGCCGAATTGATGGACCGAGATGGCGCATCCGTCGCGTCCGTAAAACGGCGACAGCCAGATGTCGTCCTGCTTGATGAAGCGGCATTCCAGCGGAAAGCAGACCGGTATGCGCTTGATCTTGATGGTGTCGAGTATTTCCCTGATGCAGGCGACGCCGGCCTCGGCCGGTACGGTGTATTCCATTTCGCGAAAGCGCACCGTGCGCACGTGCGGGAACACTTCATAAGACCAGCCGGTCCTGATTTCGCTGGCGGCCGATCCGAGCGCCGCCTCCAGCATGGTTTCATAGGCGGCATCGCCGATCGCGGGGATCCAGCCGACCGTGTCGTACACCGTTTGCAGGGTGTGCACCGCTTCCGGGTCCTCGCTGCCTTTCGCTTGTTCCGTCCCGGATGCGACATCGGTCGCGACGGTGGCGCTGAGCGTGCAATGCGGCAGCGGAAGGAACTCGAAATGCCTGTGCCGGCGGCAGCGCTGTTCGATATCGTCCAGGATATCGTTGGTCTTTTCCACCCGGTTGACCTCGACCAGGCGTACCGGCTTGACGTTCTGCAAGGTGATGCGCGATACGATGCCGAGCGCACCCACAGACACGCGCGCGGCCTGGAAGATGTCGGCGTTTTTTGCGGCGCTGCACTCGAAGAGATCGCCCGAAGGCGTGGCAAGGGTCATCGCCGTCACGTAGGAGGGCATCGAACCGAAGGTCTTGCCTGTCGCGTGCGCACCGTTGACGATCGCGCCGCCCATGGCCAGGTAATCCATGTCTGGCTGGTTGGGCAAGGCTTGCCCGACGCTGTCGAGCATCGGCCCCAGATTATGCATGCGCGTCCCGGCCCAGATTTGCGCGCGCAGGGTGGACTCGTCGTGGTCGATCAGGCCGGCAAGCAGGTCGGTCGAGACCAGGACGTCGTCGGTGGGCACGCAGCCGCTGAACGAATGGCCGGCGCCGACGGCGCGTACTACGCCGCGCGCGTGCTTGAGGGCGGCAACCAGTTCATCCTCGCTGGCCGGTGCCACTCGCTGTTGCGGGAAGCAATATTGGTTGCCGGCCCAATTGAACCAGGGAAGCGGCCCGCCGGGCCGATAGTCGACCGGCGCCTGCGGCACGCCGTCGCGGCGCCAAAAACGGCTTGCGATGCCGCCGGTGGCGAGCGCGGCGGCCGCCAGCAGGACGTGACGGCGTTTCATGGTTTGCCCCCCGTCGGCGTCTGCGGCTTACCGGCATGGCTGGGTCGGCCGCTTATGTAGTCGATCAAGGCATCCAGATCTTCCGCGCTGCAGGCGCTGCAATAACCGAGCGGCGGCATGCCGCGGTAGCCTTCGACCACGTGCTTCAGCATCAAGCCGTCCTTCTCGGCGTTGCGGCGTTTCCATTGCTCCACGTCGCCGATGAGCGGCGCGCCGATTCCCGGACGTGCATGGCATTGCAGGCAGTTGTTCGCCAGCAGGGCGGCCTGGCGCTCGCTCAAACCGGCCCCCAGGATGGGTTGGGAGCAGAGTCCGAGCAGCGCCAGCGCGAACGTTCGCAGTCCGAATGTGCGGTGTCCCGCCATCCTTTTTTCCATTGCCTTGTTCATCTGTTGGCGCGCCTGTGTCCAAGCCAGCTTTGATAGTGGTCGCGCAAGGTTTCGACGATGGGGCGGTAGACGATGCCCAGCTCTTCGATGCTGCGCCGGTTGTTGACCGCGAAGCGGATGCCCAGGTGCTTGCGCATGTAGTCCTGGCTCAGGCCGAAGAACGGCCCGATGGCCCGCACCAGCGCGTTCGGAATCTGGTGCCGCGGCATCAGGTAAGGACGCTCGTGGAAGTGGCGCAGTATTCGCGATATGTCGACGAAGGACATCATGCTGTCGGCAGCGAGAATGTAGCGGCCGGTAGCGGCCGGACTGTCGGCTGCGCGCAGGTGTGCGCTTGCCACTTCCCGGACGTCGACCGTCGTCAGCGCCAGATCGGGCATGCCGTAGAAGAAATAGCCTTTCAGCATTTCGTCGAGCAGGAACAGGCTGCCCGAATCCGATGCCGCCGAATGCGCGGGCCCCAGGATCATGCCGGGGTTGATGGTGACCAGCTTCCACCTGGTCTGGGCCCTGCTCATGCGCCAGGCTTCTTTTTCAGCCTCGACCTTGGCGTAATGGTAGGGATTGTTGTCCAGGGTGCTGCTGGTGTTGAAATATTCCTCGGACAGCGTTTGCTCTTTCATCTGCAGCACGTCGGCATAGTCGCCGAAAATCGCGCCGACCGTCGAGGTCATTACGACCTTGGTCACGCTGGCGTTGCGATTGACGCTGTCCAATACGTTGCGCGTGCCTTGCAGTGCCGGCTCGAGCATTTGCGTCCTGCCGTCCTTGATCTTCTCGGGCAACAAGAAGGGTGACGCCACGTGATGCACCACGGCGCATCCCTGCATCGCGGTGTCGAAGGATCCCGGGCGCAGCAAGTCCGCCTCGAACAGCGTGAGCCGGCCGGGGTATTGCTGCTGCATGCGCATCAGCGGGCGCATCTTGGCTTCGTTGGCGCGCTGGCGAACCGTAGCCCGGACCGTCTGGCCACGCGCCAGCAATTGCTCGATCACGTGGGCGGCAACGAATCCGCTGCCGCCGGTGACGAGAACAGCCTGGTCCATATTCGTTCTCCTTCAGTCGAGACCTGCGCGGCCCGCAGCAAGGCTTGCCGTACCGCGTTTTTTTCTTGCAATCAGCAAAACGAAAGCCAGCAAGGCATAGCTCGCGCTTAGATAGGGAATGCGCCCGGCATCGTCTCCCGTCACGGCGAAGGATGCCGTGAGCGGGCCGACCGCACTGCCCAGCAGTTGCGCCGCCGGAACCAGCCCGGCCAGGCGGCCGCTACGGTCCGCATCGAATGCATGTTCGATCTGGAACGGGAGCATGAAAAGCCAGACAAAGCCCAGGGGCACGCACAGTGCGAAAAACGCCCGCGTGTTGCCCGCCCCCACGCCCAGCTCGAGGGCCATGACGAGGAACAGGACGGTCGAGCAAAGTGTCAATGCGGCGGCGGACGGCAGCCGCTTGAGCAGCGCCAGGGCGGCGCAACCGCCGACGACCTGCACCATCAGCACCGCCGAAACCAGTGTGTGTGCCGCGGCCTCGCCCAGCCCAGCCGCCTGGCCCAGCGGCTCGATATAGGCCCAGAACGCACCCAATGCCGCCAACTGGAGAAACATGACGAGCAGCACCCGCACGCGGGAGAACGACCAATGGAAGGCGGCGTCGCCGGTTTCGAGGATCGGCCGCAGCGACGCTGGCAGGGCCAGGGACAGCAGAATTGCCAGCAAGGCGGTTGCGCCCAAGGCGGCGAAGGCCATCGGCCATCCTCCGCCGGGAATCACGGCATGGGCCTCGACGGCGCCGAATACGGCTTGCGCCAGCGTCTGGCCGACGAAGAACAGTCCGCCGATGCGCCCGGGATTGGCGGTCCTGACGATGACGGCCGTGGCACCCCACACCAGGATACCTTCCGTCAGCCCGGCGCAGGCGCGCAAGGCAATCAGCGCATGGTCCCCCTTGCCGGACATGGTGAGGATATCGGCGGCAGCCAGGGCAACGCAGGCCAGCATCACGGCGCGGCGTATATTCTCCACCGCCAGGAGGGCGTCGCCGATCAGCACGCCGCAGCCGACGGCGATGATCTCGGCCATCGCAACCAGGCCCACACCTTCCAGGCTGACGCTGTGCGCATCGACCATGGCGCCGAGCAGGATGGGCTGTATGCCCACCATCAGCACGCCGACTGTGCCGATCGCCAGCGCGGTGGCGATCTGTGCGGTGGATATTGCGGATGTCCGGCTCATGGTTTGCTCATGCCTCCCTCATTCCTTCCTCATGCCTTCCTCGTGTCAGTAACCCCGGCTTTCTTCGGCAAACAGGCCGGCGGCAAAGCGTTCAGTCGCGCGGCGCTGGTCTTTCCGCAGCCGGCCGTTGGCGATGAAGCGCACCAGCCAGGGCAAGGCCTTGATGCGTTCGCCGCTGGCTGCCGCCAGGACATAGGCTTTGGCGCACTTCTCGAACAGTTCGGCATTCATGGCCAGACGCGAAGCGGTCGTACCCAGGCACACCGGTACGCCGCCCTGCAAAAACGCATTGCCGCCTTCGCGCAAGCCTGGCGGCAGTTCGCCGCTCGCGGCAGGCGGCGGCATCCTGCCCAGGTGGCGCACCTGTTCGTCGAACAAGCCGGTCATGCGCCCACCGAATCCTGCCAGCAGATTGCCATAAGCCCCCCCGCCTACGGCGATGGCGCCGACGTCGGGCCGCGTGCGGTAGATGGCCGCATGCAGCATGGCTTCGCCGACGGCGTGGGTATTGATGCCGATGCGCAAGGGCGCGCCATGATCCGTTGCATCCGCCCCGGTCGCACCTGCGCCGGCCGCACCAAACCACATGGCGTCTGCCCCGGGTATGCGCAGAGACAGGCTGGCGCCATGCTGCGGCAGCAGATGCCTGGCGCGCAGCCGGTTCGCCGTCTGCGCCCAGAGCCGGGTTTGCTCGATCTCGGATAGCTGCATGGCGTCAGACCAGCTTGAACACGTCGTCGAAGCGGTTGAGCGCCTCGTCGATGATGTCGTCGTTGTCGGCCGCGCTGGTATAGATGCGGCTGCCGGCGAGCGTGATCAAGCCGTGCGCGGTGTAGGCTGCGCCCATTTCTTCCATCATGTGCTTGCGCTCCTTGATTTCGCCTTTGGCACGCAGCAGCTTGAAAATATTGCTCGTGTCGAGCAGCAGCACGCCCGAGGTCTGCAGGTGCACGATGGAACCCATGTTGTAGGCGACATAGGGCAGGGCGCGGCGCGCGATGATTTCATTGAGGCCGCGCCGCAGCCGGTCGCCGGCACGGCCGGCCACGCCGGCGGCATTGCTGCGCTCCGCTTCCAGCAAGGCGTAATAGCCGGCGACGCAGGACAGGGGATTGGCCGAGAGCGTGCCGCCGACGAAGGCGCGGCGCGCCGTCGTGCCGATGCCGCCGACGAGCATCATCATGATCTCGCGCGAACCGCCTATGGCGCCGGCCATGGGGTAGCCGCCGGCCAGGCATTTGCCGAGCACGGTCAAATCCGGCTTGACGCCGAAATACGCCTGCGCGCCGCCCATGCCGGCGCGGAAACCCGTGACGACTTCATCGAAGATCAGCAGGGCGCCGAATTCGGTGCACAGCTCGCGCACCTGGCGGTTGTAGTCGTGCTGCACGGGCCGGGTGCCGCTTTCCGGCCCGAAGGGTTCGAGCAGCACCGCCGCCGTGCCGCCGCGCAGCCGGTTGAGCACCAGCTTGCGTCGCAGCGCATCGAGATCGTTGGGCAGGCATTCCTGCGTATTGCCGGTTGCGCCGCGCGGGATGCCGATCGCTTCCAGCCGGCCGGTGCTGGGCAAGCGCATGCCGTAGACCAGCTGGTCGCTCCAGCCGTGATAGGCGCCGCCGATCTTGATGATCCATTTGTTGCGGGTATACGCGCGTGCCAGACGCACCGCTCCCATCACCGCTTCGGTACCGGAACCCAGAAGGCGCAGCATGTCCACGCCCGGCATGACGCGGCACACCAGTTCGGCCAGCTTGACTTCGTATTCGTGGAGCAGGCCGGTTACCGGGCCGCAGGCTTCCAGCGTTTCCACCACTTTGCGGCGCACCTCGTCGTGGTTCGAGCCGAGCAGTGTCGGGCCGCCGGCCTGCAGAAAATCGATGTAGCGGTTGCCGTCCACGTCTTCCATATGGGCGCCGTGCGCCTTGGCGATGGCCAGCGGGAAGGGATGATTGAACGCCAGGTTGTGCTGCACGCCGCCCGGTATGTGGGCCTTGGCCTGTTCCGACAAGGCCTTGGAACCGGTGCAGCGCTCTTCGAAGTAGCGCATCACGCCCGGCATGGCGTCGCGCCGTATCGGCCGTATCGGTTGGCCGACCAGTTCCTTGAAGCGGCGATTCAGGTCGTCGACGTCGGGCCAGGCCGAGACTGCCGGCAATGGCGCGTCCGCAAGGTTTGTGGCGGCCTTGTGTGCGGGCACTGCCGCAGGGATTGCAGGGATTGTTTCAAGCGGCGTGCTCATGCTTGCTCCGTTTCTTCCTTGGTCTTGGCCTGTTCCGCGTCGAGCAGGCGTTGGGTTCGAATCAGCGCGGCTATGTGCTCCGGCTCGCGCGCAAGGCGTTGCGCGATCCGCTCGCCGAGCAGCCGGCTGGCGAGCCGTTCCACGTCTTCCACCGCGCGCATCGCGCCCGGCACGTCCGCGCCGCAGCACAGTACGCCGTGGTTGCGCATCAGGTAGGCGTTGATGTCGGGCCGCACTTCGCGTTCCAGCAGCGCCGCCAGCCAGGACGAGCCGGATGGGGCATAGCCCGCCACCGGCACTTGCCGACCCAGCGTCGGCCAAAGTTCCGGCGGTACCGGCAGCGGCTTGCCGATCAGCGCGCAGGCGCTGGCAATCGGCTGGTGGGTGTGGATGCTGCATCCCGCATCGGGGCGGCGCCGCAGCACCCGCGCGTGCAGGGCGCTTTCCACGGAAGGTGCGCGCGCGCCGCTCACTTGGGCCAGGTCGGACAGGCGCAACAGGCAGACATCGTCGGGCGTCATTTCGAGGTAATCGGTGGCCGAGGGCGTGACCGCGATATGTTCATGGCCCACGCGCAAGGCGACGTTGCCGCCGGTTGCCGAGAAATACCCCTTGTCGCACAGCGCAAGGCAGAGATCGACGATGATGCAGGCGTAATTTGGCATAGCTGTCATGGCGGGCATGGTCACGTGCTGGGCAGGCTGGATGCATTGAGTCGGCGGTACAGCGGCGTTAGCCGCCTGCCGATTTCCTTGAACGATTCGAATTTGTCGCCGTACAGGCCGCGCAGGGCTGCACTCGGCTCGAATACGCGGCGCGTCCGGCGCAGCGCGGCAAGTTCGCCGAAAGATAGCGCGCCGATGCCGACGCCGGCGATGAAGGCGGCGCCGATGGCGTTGGCCTGGATCGGCGCTTCCGGCTGGCGTATCGCTTGCCCCGTCACGTCGGCCATGATCTGGCACCACACGGCCGATTGCGCGCCGCCGCCGACGGCAACAATGGTGCCGGGATCGCGGCCAATCAGCTTGGCGAACGGTTCGAGCATCCAGCGCGTATTGAGCGCGACACCCTCAAGGAACGCGCGGAAAATGTCTTCGCGCGAGTGTTCGAGCGAAAGATTGATCAAGCCGGCGCGCAGGCAGGGATCGTCCACCGGCGTGCGCTCGCCGAACAGCCAGGGCGTATAGATCAGGCCGCGCGCGCCGGGCGGCACGCGCGCCGCGATCTGGTTGAGCTTTTCATAGACGGCAGGGTGTTCTTCGTCGGTGGCCAGCTCGTCCGGGTGGTAAAGCACGCGGTCACGTAAAAAGGAAAGATTCGCGCCGGCCGTCGATTGCAGGGCCATGGCCAGGTAGCGGCCGTCGACCGCGCAGGGCACCGAAGCGATCTTGCGGAGAATGTCGGTTTTCATGAAGGGCACGTGCGCGCCCAGCCAGGACGAAGTGCCGAGATAGAGATGCGTTTCGAAATCGGCCACGGCGGCGCCCACGGCGACCGCAGAATTGTCCACCGCACCGGCCACCACCACCGTTTCGCGCGCCAGGCCGAGGCGTTCCGCCACGTTGGGCAGGAGCGGCCCCAGCACGGCGGTCGATTTCTCGATATCGGGCAGCTTGTCGCGCTCCACGCCGAGCTGGCGCAGCAGCCGCTCGTCGTAGCGAACATTCTCGGGATCGCGATTGTCTGTCAGCCAGGTGGTCAGTGCCGAATCGTGCGTCGCCACGCATTGCCCGGTCAGGCGCAGATTCATGTAGTCGAGCACGTTGAGGAATTTGTGCGTGCGTTCGTAGCGCTCGGGCTCGTATTCGCGCAGGTACACCATGTGGCCGGCCGAATCGCGCCCCGTCATTGAAGGCGCGCCGCCGGTCAGGCGCAGCCAGCGCCATAGTTTGACGGGCGCGTAGCCTTCGATATTGAGCAAGCGTCCACGCACTCGCTGCGCCATTGGCCCCGCGCCGCGCGAATCGAGCCAGGTCAGCGCCCGTCCCAGCGCATTGCCGCGCCGGTCGATGCACACCGTGCCTTCGGTCTGCGTGGAACAACAGACGGCGGCCACGCGCCGGCGCAAGGTATCGTCCGTGCCCAGCGCCTCGCAGGCGCTGTTCAAAAATGCTTCCCACCACTCGGCCGGGTCTTGTTCCGCCGCGGCGCCGTCGATATGCAGCTTGACCGGACGAAAGGCCCAGGCATGCACCACGCCGTCGAGGCCGACCACGGCACATTTGCAGCCGGAGGTGCCCAGATCCAGCGCCAACACCAAACGCGCGTCGGCCGTCATTGGCGCTGCTCCGGGCCAATACCCGCCGCTTGCATTTCGGACAACCGGATTTTCCCCGTACCGCTCATTGCGACCTCTACGCCATCAAGCTATCGACGAGGCCATGATAGTACGATAGCGATGACTATTCAATAGTCATCGCTATCATTTGTTGGGGAATATCAACAGAACGAAGCTATTCCGCTTTTGGCCGCCTGGGTTTGCGCGCTGCAGCAATATTTGCCGCCGCCTTCTGTTGCAATTGGGGGAGATAGCTTGCCATCATGGAGGCGACGGTATGCGCAACGGCGGAAATATCCATCTCCTCGTCGAACAGCATTTCGACGGTTGAGTAAATCAGCTCGACCACGATGCGGCTGACCAGCCGCAATTGCTCGCGCGGCACGGCAGGGAACGCCGCGGCCAGCATCTCGACTTGCGCCTGCGTGACTTGCGCGTGCGATTCCAGCCGCACCTGCTGCATGGCGGGCACGGCCCGCATCGCCCGCATGATCCACACGCCACCGACCATCTGCGCGGTGACTTCGTAAGTCTGGATCAGCAAGCCCTGGAGCGCTGCGGCCAACTCATCGGCCGAGCCGCGGAACACCTCGACCGAGGCCCAGCTTGCGACACATTCGTTCTGCGCCTGCATCAGGCGGCGCCCCAGCTCGCACAGCAGGGCGTATTTGTTGGGAAAGTAACGATACAGCGCGGGGGGCGTCAACCCGGCGCGTTCGCAGACGATATTGGTGGAAAGGCGTTCGATGCCGACGTCCGCAAGCGCCTGCGCGGCAATCTCGAGGATGCGCTCATAGGTCGCCGCCGCGCGCTGTTGTGTCGGACGTTTTTTGTGGGATAAGTCCGGTTCGCTGGATTTGCGCAATGCATGCCTCTTTCTAATGTGTTGCCGAATTGTTGCCGAATCGATTGCCAAGCCGAATAGTCGAATTATAGCGATCACCCCGAGGGTGGGGGCGGCGGCCCGAACAGTGGTGGATTCGACTAACTGAGTATGGCACGCTTGCTTACACCCTTCGCTAGCGCTGGCTCATATGCTTGGCTGTGCTTCCGTATGCACATTAGGGAAGCGCTGAATAAATCGAGTTACGCAACGTGACGGTCATTTGCGGCGCCAGTCTCGTTAAATTTTTCTCGCGCAGCTGATTTTTTCGACTTGGCGAGACGAAACCAGGACATTTCGCGGCGTTTTCCCGCCACCT
>DASVLJ010000011.1:0-364742 GCA_036384915.1 Burkholderiaceae bacterium | reverse complement strand
CAAGCTCACCTTTGCCGCGGGCGGCACGGTGGGCAACATCGTCAACCAGGGCAACATCGTCACGCCCTCGGGCGGCCAGATTTACCTGATCGCGCCGCAGGTGCAAAACAGCGGCATCATCAAATCGCCGCAGGGCGAAGTGCTGCTGGCGGCAGGCCATAGCGTGCAGCTGGTCGATGGCGGCGACCCGAACATCCAGGTCGTGGTGAGTGCGCCGGCGGACCAGGCGCTAAACCTGGGCAGCGTGGTGGTGCAGGGCGGCAAGATCGGCATCTATGGCGCGCTGGTCAACCAGGGCGGCATCGTCAACGCCGACAGCGCCGTGGTGGGGCAGGATGGCAGGATCGTCTTCAAGTCGAGCCGGACCACGACCCTTTCGGGCGACAGCGTGACATCGGCCAATGGCGCGGGCGAGGGCGGCTCGGTCTACCTGCTCGGCCCGCAGGTGACGTTGACGGATAATGCCAAGGTCTCTGCGGATGGGCAGACCGGCGGCGGCACGGTGTATGCCGGTGGCGGGTTCCATGGCGCGGATGCAGGCATTGTCAATTCCTCCCGTACTTATCTCGGCGCCAATGCCTCGATCAGCGCCAACGCCATCCAGAGCGGTTCGGGCGGCAATGTCGCACTCTGGTCCGATGTCGCGACCTACATGTACGGCGATATCAGCGCCAAGGGCGGTGCGCAGGGCGGCAATGGCGGCTACGTCGAGACGTCGGGCAAGAATTACCTCGATTATCGCGGCCACGTCGATCTGACGGCGCCCAAGGGCGCAACGGGCAACCTGCTGCTCGATCCTTATACGGTGACGATCAACGACACGAGCAGCGGAGAAATCACGCCGACCGGCAGCAATCCGGTCTCTTATACTTCCGGTGCCGATTCCTACGTCTCGGCCGCGTCGATCAATGCCCAGCTGGCCTCTGCCAACGTGATCGTCCAGGCCGGCGCAGCCGGCGGCGGCGACGTGACGGTGACCAGTAACAACCTCAACTGGAATACGGTAAACACCTTGACCCTGGCCGCTTCGGCCAACGTCAATATCAATGGCTCGATTCTCGGCCAATCGGGCACGCTGGAGCTGATCGCGACCAGCGGCAACATCACGCAAACGGCTCCGGTCAATGTCGGCTCGCTTCTGGCCAAGGCGGGCGGCGACGTTACCTTGACCAATGCCGGCAATATCGTCGGCACGCTCGCCGGCTCTGCGGGCGGCACCAATGGCTTTGCCTTCAGCACCAACAACAACATCACGGTGAGCAGCGTGACCGGCAACCAGAACACCGTTACCGGGATCACTGCGAGCGGCACGGGAGGCGTCCTTCTGCACGCGGGCGGCTCTGTTTCCACCTCGAGCGCCACGATCACCGGCCCCTCGTTGACGATCACTTCAGGTTCCGGCGCCGGTCAGGTCTTCACCCCGCTGTCGACCGCGGTCGGCACCTTGGCCATCACCAATGGCGCAGCCACGGGCGGCGGCGACATCGTCGTCGCCAACAGCGGCGACTTGACGCTGGCGAACATCACGCAAAATTCGTCCGGTTCGCTCGGCAGAATCTACATCAGCACGACCGGTGCGATGACCGTGGGTGACGGCGCCGGGCATGGCATCACGCAAAACAACGGCCATGCC
Organism: Burkholderiaceae bacterium; assembly: GCA_036384915.1. Taxonomy (GTDB): domain Bacteria; phylum Pseudomonadota; class Gammaproteobacteria; order Burkholderiales; family Burkholderiaceae_D; genus PKWO01. The sequence continues at coordinate 363,109 of DASVLJ010000011.1, read as the reverse complement.
GGTGCGGAAGTCGGGCTGGCGGCCGGCACGGGTGTCACGATCAACGGCCCGATTCTGAATGGCGCCTACACGGTCGGCTTGAAGACCACGAGCGGCAATATCGCCTCCGGCCCGGGCGGCTATATCCAGGCGAGCGCACTATCGGTCAGCGCCCCCGCCGGCTACGTGTCCCTACCCAGTTCGAGCAACGCCATCGGCGTCATCGCCGGCAATGCGAGCGGCGATGTCGTCGTCAACAACAATGTCGGCACCATGGTTGTCGGTACGGTGACGCTGGCCAATTCGAGCTTCATCGGCCAGCAAAGCGGCATCGCTTCCAGCAGCGGCAACGTCGGCTTGCAAAATACGGGCAGCGTTTACCTGGCCAATCCGGTTTCGGCCGCGAACGGCAACGTGGGCGTGCGCGCGACCGGCGGCTATGTGCATCAAAGCAGCGGCGGGACGATTTCTGCTCAGGGATTGTCTGCCTACGCTTATGGCGACGTCAATCTGAGCGCGAATAATTCTGTCGGCACCATCGCGGGGCAATCGGGGACCGGGATCATCGGTGGCGACTTCAAGTTCGTCAACAACGGCAGCTTGACGGTCGGTTATGTCGCGTCCATAGGGAGCGTACTGCCGCACCAGAACGGCATTGACGCGCACAACAACTATGCGGTCTCGCTGCGGTCGATCAATGGCGCGCTCTACGCTTCACCAGGTTCGACGGTTACGGGCGGCGCATTGACCCTGACTGCGAACAGCGGTATCGGCGTCCAGAGCGCGCCTATCGGCACAGCGGTATCGAGCATCACGGCAAGCAACAGCGCATCCGGCAGCGGCGACATCGTGATCGCCAATACCGGTGCCGTCAGTTTGACCAGCCTGCAAAACAATAACGGCAATATTTTCGTCAGCGCGACGGGATCCATCGCCGTGCCGGTCAATTCCCAGCATATCTACAACGCGCCGACGATCACCACTTCCAGCGGCGACATCGGCTTGTATTCGAGCGGCGGAAGCATTTCGATTGCCGGCGGCATTTCGGCGAGCGGCACAGCGGCATTGAAGGCCGCCAGCGGTATCGGCGAAGTCGTATCTACCGTATCCGTTCCCGCTCCGACACCAACGCCGACACCGACGCCAACGCCGACACCCATGGTCGGCTGGATATCGGCGGCAAACCTGTCTGCCGCGGCCGGCTCCGGCAGTGTGAGCCTGAACAACCAGAGTCAAGGGTATTTCCCGGGCAATGCTATCAGTACCGTCGCGGGTTCCGCCGGCACGTCTTTCGCATTGTCGGACAACTCGGCATTTGCCATCGGTACCGTGCCCGCAATCGGCAGCAGCTTCGGCGGCGGTGGCCACTTCCTTCCGGGAGTTTCGGGAATTTCGACGGGGGCGGGAGGCATCGAACTGAGTTCCGGAGGTTCGATCACGGCCAACCAGGCCGTCAGCGCGGCATCGGGTTCGAGTTATGTCAGCATGGCCGGCAGTTCGATCGTTCAAGGTTCGCCTTCGGCAACGATCACCGGCAGCCGGGTGGTGTTTAACGCCAATTCCTCCGGGACGGTCGGAACCAGCGGCAGCCCCATGCAGACGAATACGTCCTCGTTGACTGTTTATAACGCGCAAGGAGCTTACGTCGGCAACAGCAATTCAGGGACGTTGTCGATCGGCAAAATCGGTTCGACCGGCGCTGTCAGTATCTTGACACCAGGCGCCATGACGGTGCTTTCCACCGGCTCCGGCGGGACCGACATTTCCGGCACTTCCTTGACGCTGGTGGCCGGGGGCAATGTCGAATTGAATTCCTCCTCGTCGGTAGTCATGTCGGGAGCGATCAATATCTATGCCGGATTTACCTCGGCAACCGCAGGCGGCGGAAACCACACAGCGTCAACGCTCGTGACAAATGGCTCGCTCACTGGTGCGACGATCGACCTGTGGGCCAATAGGTACGCTGACTTCTCCGGCAGCGGGACGTTTGGCACGACACCGACGTATCATCCTGCTGCGCCGATACCGACACCGACACCGACGCCGACACCGACGCCGACGCCGACACCGACACCGACGCCGACGCCGACGCAACAATCGCTCGACGACAACCTGCGTTTCGTGATTGTCGACGTCGACTACATCGACGACTCGCTAATCTACGGCGGCATCAAAGGCAGGTCGTTCAGCTGGCATATTCCAGTTGGGCAGGTAATCACCATTTCGTTCGACTATCCAGGAGTGCAAAGCAATGGCAAACCTTTCAACCTCTATTGCAACTAAGGGGCGTGGCATGAAGTGGCTCGCTGCGCTTGCGTTTGCTGGGATGCTGTTGGCGGGTGCGGCGGAGGCCGGCCAAGTGGTCGGCACCGTGACCGACGTGAGCGGCCCGATGGTGGCGCGGCGCGCAGACGGCACCATCAAGGCCCTGACGGCGCAATCGGCGATCGAGCAGGGCGACACCTTGGTCACCGAAAAAGCCACCTACGCGCGCATCAAGTTCATCGACAACGGCGAAATCACGTTGCGTCCGAATACGCAATTCAAGATCGAGAATTTCTCGTATGAAGTAGCCAAGCCGGAATCGGACAGCGCCTTCTTCACGCTCTTGAAAGGCGGCCTGCGCTCGATCACGGGCTTGCTCGGCAAACGCAACCACGACAAGTTCGGCTTGAACACGCCGACGGCCACGATCGGCATCCGCGGCACGGTCTTCATCGCTGAATACGTTCCACCGTCCGATGAGCAGGTTGCAGCGTACCAGCGCAGCATGGTGGCCGATCTTGAGCCGCAATACGGCGGCAGCCGCAGCGATGCGCCGCGGGCGGCCCGCCCGCTCCTGCTGGCGCAAAACAACGGTGGCGGCAGCGGAAATGGCTTGAACCCTGGCCTGTACGTACAAGTGCTCGAAGGCTTGATCAACGTGCATAACGGCGGCGGTTCGCAGAATTTCGCTGCCGGGCAATTCGGTTTTACGCCGAGCTTCACGCAACCGCCGGTGATCCTGCCGAACAATCCAGGACTGCAATTCAACCCGCCGCCTTCGTTCTCGAACACGGGCGGCACGCAAAACGGCAATGGCGGCGGCAAGCCCGGCGATGTTGATTGCATCGTGCGCTAGAAGTGGAAATCCAACGATGATCGGCTGAAGGCGGCATCGCTTGATCCCGATGACGTCATGTTCCGGCTCATGCGAGCCTTGCGGGAGAATGGAAAATGAATTCGAAACATGCGGTCAACACAAGCGCCACGGTGCGCGCCACTACGCGGGTTTCACGTCGCCTGACGCGCAAGGTCTTGCCGGCGTTGATCGCCAGCTGCTTCGCCTGCGGGCCGGTCTATGCCAACCCGACGGGCGCGACGGTCGTCAACGGCCAGGTGAACATCGTCAACAACGGCAACACGCTGACCATCACCAACTCGCCGGGCGCCATCATCAACTGGTCGAACTTCTCGATCAACCCGGGCGAATTGACGCAATTCCTGCAGCAGAACGCCTCTTCCTCGGTGTTGAACCGCATCACGGGCCAAAACCCCTCGCAAATCTTCGGCACGCTGCAATCGAACGGCAAGGTATTCCTGATCAACCCGAACGGCATCATGTTCGGCGCCAATTCGCGCGTCAACGTGGCCGGCCTGACGGCCTCGACGCTCGATATAGCCAATAGCGACTTTGCAGCCGGCAAGCTCAATTTCAACGCCGGCGGCACGGTGGGCAACATCGTCAACCAGGGCAACATCGTCACGCCCTCGGGCGGCCAGATCTACCTGATCGCGCCGCAGGTGCAAAACAGCGGCATCATCAAATCGCCGCAGGGCGAAGTGCTGCTGGCGGCAGGCCATAGCGTACAACTGGTCGATGGCGGCGACCCGAACATCCAGGTCGTGGTGAGCGCGCCGGCGGACCAGGTGCTAAACCTGGGCAGCGTGGTGGCGCAAGGCGGCAAGATCGGCATCTATGGTGCGCTGGTCAACCAGAGCGGCATCGTCAACGCCGACAGTGCCGTGGTGGGGCAGGATGGCAGGATCGTCCTCAAATCGAGCCAGACCACCATGTTGTCCGGCAGCAGTCAGACCAGCGCGACTGGCGTAGGCAGCGGCGGCGACATCTTCCTGCTGGGTCCGCAAGTCGGTTTGACCGACACCGCCATGGTCAATGCCAGCGGCAACCGCGGCGGCGGTACCATTCTGGTCGGCGGCGACTATCACGGCCAGAATCCCGGCATCGAAAATGCCAACGCCGTCTATGTCGGCGCCGGTACAAGCTTGAAGGCGGATGCCGGGCAGAGCGGCGACGGCGGCAAGATCATCGTCTGGTCGGACAACGCGACGCGCTCCTACGGCACGATCTCGGCCCAGGGCGGTGCACAAGGCGGCAATGGCGGCTTTGTCGAGAATTCCAGCGGGAAGAACGAAGATTTCCGCGCCAGCGTGAACGTTACGGCACCGAACGGCAAGGGTGGGACGCTGCTGCTCGACCCGTCGACGATCACCATCGTAGGCGGCACCGGAGACGGCGACGGCGACAGCAACACGGCCAGTTTTGCCGGCAACCCCAGCGGCACTGTCGGCACGGCACTCTTCTCCGACACCGGCCCGACAACAGTCTACCAATCGGAACTGCAGGGGCTTCCGGCTTCGACCAACATCGTGCTGCAGGCTACGGACTACATCAGTACCAGCGGCACGTTTTCCGGCAGCAAGCTGTTGCTGCCGTCGGGCAGCAACCTGACCCTGACCACGCGCAACAGCTCTACCGACGGGACGGGCACAAAAGGTATCGACCTGACTACCAGCAGCGACGGCGTCAACCTGGTCATCCAGACCCAGGGCGGCAATGTTACGATGCAGACCGGTACGGGCGTCTCGCCACAGTCGGCGAACGTCCAGACCGGGGCCATCGTCACCGGCGGCGGCACCGTAACCATCAGTGCGTCAGGCAGCGTGGTCACGCGCGGCATCAACACCTATTCGGCGCCGAACCCCGGGGCGAACGTCAACATCACCGCAGGCACGTATATCACCGTCGGCTCGAACATCGATACGCACGGCTACACGTTAGGCGCCAAGCCGGGCGGTACGGTGACCTTGACTGCCGGCGGCGCCATCGATGCGCAAGCCAGCGCTTCCATCATCGGCAATACGGCCAACCTGAGCGCGGGGCATGGCATCTATAGCGGTGCCGGTACCGGCGCGGTTTCGACCCAGGTGAGCAATCTCAGCGTTGCCAATAGCGGTTCGGGCCTCATCAACATCGCCAATAGCACCTCCAATTTGACGGTAACGGGTGCCAGCCAAACCGCGAGCGGCGCCGTGACGATTGCCAACTCAGGAGGCTATGGCATCACCCTGACCGGCTCCGCCACGACGAGCAATGCGCCGCTGATCCTGCAAGCCGACACCATGAGCCTGTCGGCTGGCAACATCAACACCGGCACCGGCTGGGTCACGCTGGAACCGGCAACCGCCGGCAGGGCCATCAATATCGCGGGCGGAGGCGGCGGTTTGCAGTTGGCCGCGGGCGACCTTGGCGCAATCCATGGCCTGTCCAACGTGGAGATCGGTAGCCCGACCGCCGGCGGCATCACGATCTACGCCTCGACCACGCCGGGCTTCGGCGAGCTGGCACTGGTGTCGGGGGCCGGAATCGGCCAGCAAACGGGCGCCCTGGTGCCGACGGCGACTTCGCTGCTGCTCGAGGGCGGTTCGGTGACCCTGCCGGAAGCGAACGTCACCGGCGTCATCGCCGGCACGGCCAGCAACGGCAGCTTCGTCTATAACACCGGCAGCAGTGCGCCGATCATGGTCAGCTCGCTGGCAAATCCGGCGGGCGGGACAGTGGCCGGCATCACGGTGCCGACAACACCGGCGCCTACGCCCACTCCGACGCCAACGCCGACCCCGGCGTACAACATCGTGCTGTCCACGGCTTCGACCGGCGGCATCGGGCAGTCGATCGGCTCCCCGCTGGTGGCGCCAGGGGGCGAGTTGGCGTTGACCACGCCCGGCCAGGTCATGCTGACCGAAAGCACCAACAACGTCAGTTCCTTGACTGTGAGCAGCACGGCCGCGACCGACAAAACCTTCTTTTATAATTCCGGCGCCCTGACCATCCAGGATACCAACAACTTGCTGCTCAACGGCACGACCTTCGGCGTGAACACCACGTCGACCGGCGACGTCAACATCAAGGCCGGCGGAGCGCTCACAGTGGGCGGCACGATCACCTTCAGCCACGCCGGCAATCTCGGTTTGCAGTCGGCTAATGGCGTCGCGGTCGATGCCGCCGTGACCGTTCCCGGAACCGGCGTAGTCGCCTTGCTTGCATACGGCGGCAACGTCACGCAAACGGCCGGCACCATCACGGCCGGTAGCCTGCAGGCGAACGCGGCGACCGGCTATGTTTCTTTGAACGATACCACCAACCAAGTCTCCACGGTCGCCGGCAGCGCCGGCGGTTCGACCAGCGGCTTCGTATTCTTCGACGGCATTTCATTTGCCGTCGGCAACGTGGGCGGCGTTGCCGGGTCGGGCTCGGTAAGCGCCATTCCGGCAGTGTCGACCGGCATCAACGCATCCAATGTCGCCAGCGGCTATGCAGTGCAATTGGGAGCGTTTTCCGGCCACGACATTACATTGGCAGCGCCGATCAATGGCGCTGCCGCCAATGTCTTGATCAACGCCAATGGTTCGGTACTGCAAAGCGGCACGAACTCCGTCAGCGCTGCCGGTGTTACGCTCGAAGCAGGCAGTACCAACGGCGTGGGCTCTTTGTCGACACCCATCCTGGTCAATACCGGCCTGCTTAACGGCTCCGCCAGCGGCAGCGGTGCGGGGTTCTACGCCACCAACAACGGCAGCGCGCTTGGCATCGGCAGTATTACCGCCAGCGGCGATGTCGTGCTCTACAGCACCGGCACGATGACCCTGACCCCATGTTCCAGCTGCATCGACACAAGCGGGAATCAGATCACCGGCGGTGCGATCACTTTGATCGCCCAAGGCAACGTGAATATTGGCGCAACAGGGGGGCTGCAAGCCGACTCCATCGTCGGTAGCGGCGCCATCAATATCTATGGCGGGTATTCGTATGCCCCCGGCACTTCGCCGCTCGCCATGGCGGGCTCGAATGCCGGCGTGAGCGGAACGATCGGGAATAGCGGTACGGCCGACATCTGGGCAGGATTGACGGCCACTTACACCGGCTCGCCCATGCCCGGCCCGGTGAACCTGCACTCGAACCAGTTTGTCCCGGCGCCGACGCCCACGCCCACACCGACGCCCACGCCGACGCCCACGCCGACGCCCACACCTACGCCCACGCCGACGCCCACACCGACGCCCACACCTACGCCCACGCCGACGCCCACACCGACGCCCACGCCGACGCCCACGCCCACGCCCACGCCCACGCCCACGCCGACGCCCACGCCGACGCCCACGCCCACGCCCACGCCCACGCCGACGCCTACACCGACGCCTACACCGACACCCACGCCCACGCCCACTCCCACGCCCACTCCAGCGCCGAGCAACGCGCCTCCAGTGGTGCTGGCCAGCAACAATGTCGTCGCCTACGTCAATACCTCGGTAACGGGAACAGAAAGCGGCGGTCAGGGCTCGAGCAGTACGTCCGACGGCAACGGCCAATCGAACGGCACCCCCAACTCTTCGGGCAATGGCTCCTCGAAGGGCGGATCAAAAAATGGACAAAAGAATTATTGCGATTGACATGGCGCATGCCGTCTCGACGGCATGCGCCATGTGCCGGTGTTTTCTATTTCACCGGAAATCGCGGCGCGAAAGGTTCGAGCTCCACGCGCGTCGCGTTGACCACGAAGGAAATCGCGTGGTAAAAGCCCACCAAGGCAATGATCTCCAGTAATTGCTCGCTGCTATAGTGCTTCTCCAACTCCCGCCATAGGGCATCGGGAAGATCGGCACTGTCGTGCAAGGCATCGGCGGCGCGCAGCAAGAGCTGCTCCGGTTCCGTCAATCCGACGGTTGTTCCTTGCTCCAGGGTTGCCGCCAGCGCGGTCTGATCGAGCTTGGCGCGTTCTGCGAACAGCGCCACGTGCACTCCCCATTCATATTCGGCGCCGCAACGCGCGCAGGTGCGCAGGATCAGCAATTCCCGCTCGCGCAGAGAAATCGAGCCTTTGTCCAACAGGTTGCCGGCCGCCATGCGCTTGAACACACGCAGGTTGCGCGCCTGGGTGCGGAACAGTTTCAAGGGTTCCATGCCCGGCGGCATGACGGCTTGCAGGGCGGCTGCCGTTTCGGCGTCATAGGGCGGGTCGAGCGGGGTTATCCGGGCCGGCTGCATGGCGATCTCCTTTTCGTGTACAAGGTGTATGATGCTACTAAAAGTGTAGCGTAAACGAATTTGTCTTGCTCCGATTTTTGTAGCGAAAGGAAAATATGGCGGCTCCACTGCCGGGAAAGGCTGTGCGTGGTTCCACGACCGGCCGGCCGATCATGGCCTTGCTCGACCTGCTGGGACGTCGCTGGGTCTTGCGCATCATGTGGGAGTTGCGCGGCGGCGCCCTGACGTTCCGCGAATTGCAGCAGCATTGCGACGGCATGTCGCCAACCGTGCTCAATCAAAGGCTCAAGGACTTGCGTGAGGCTGGAATCGTCGAATTGGCCGAAGAAGGCGGTTACACCATGAGCCGCCAGGGCGAGTCATTGACGCAAGTCTTGCTGCCCCTGGTGAATTGGTCGGAGCAGTGGCAAAAGGCGCTGGATCGGCGTGAATGAGCGCAAGTTCAGGGATGGCTTTGCAGCGTCTCGTCTACGCCGGGCGCGGCTTGCCTGGCGCGTATCAGTGCGGCGCTCAACAGTGCGGCGATCAAGGCGAACACCGCCCCGACGAGAAAGGCCAGATGGTAGCCTGCTACCAAAGCGGCAGCATTATTCCGCCCGATGGCGAGCGCATGTTGCGTTTCGGCGCCGGCAATGCTGGCCAGGATAGCCAGCCCCAGCGCGCCACCCATCATGAACGCGGTGTTGACCACGCCGGATGCCAGACCGGAATCTTTCGCCCCGACGTCGTTCATGGCGGCCAGCAGCAGGGGATTGAAGCCCATGCCTGCGCCTACGCCCAGGAGCAGCATGCTGGGCAGGATTTGCGTCAGGAAATCGCCGTGAAGGTCTGCCTGGGCAAACAGGACGAGGCCGGCAGTGGCGAGCAGCAAGCCGGCCACCAGCGGACGGGTAATGCCGAAGCGCATCACGATCCTGGCCGACAAGCCCAGCGAAAACGCCGCCATGATCAGGTTCGCGGGTAAAAAAGCCAGGCCTACTTGAAGAGGCTGATAGCCCAGGATCAATTGCATGTACAGCGCCGAGATGAAGAACCAGGCAAACATGGCGGCCGACCATAGCATGCCGGCGGCAGAGGCCGTCGATAGATTGCGCCGACGGAACATGGACAAGGGCACCAGCGGCGCTTCGGACCTGGATTCGACGAGCAGGAAGACGATGAAGCACAGCAGGGCGCTGCCAAGCAAGCCGAGTGTCTGCACCGATTGCCATCCCGCTTCATTGCCGTTGACGATGGCATAGACGGCAAGCATCAGCGCCATGGTCACCGTGACGGCTCCCCCGAGGTCGAGCTTGCCGGGCACCGCCTGGGACCGGGCCGGCGGTACCAACCTGAGGCAGGCAAAATAGACGGCGATGCCGATGGGCAGGTTGACCAAAAAAATCCAATGCCAGTTCAAGAGGTTGGTCAGCAAGCCGCCGGCAATCGCGCCTATGCTGCCGCCGCCGGCGCAGACGAAGCTGTATACGCCCATGGCCCTTGCGCGTTCGGCCGGTTCGGGAAACAGGTTCATCATCAGTGAAAGCGCCACGGCCGAGACCACGGCGCCGCCCAGTCCCTGCATCGCGCGTGCCACCACCAGCATGACTTGCGAATACGACAGGCCGCAAGCGGCCGATGCCGCCGTGAATACCACGATGCCGATCAGGAACAGACGCCGGTGGCCGTACAAATCGCCAAGCCGGCCGCCCAGCAGCAGGAAACCGCCGAAGGTCAGCATGTAGGCGTTGACCACCCACACCAGCGTGGCTTCGTTAAAGCCGAGATCGGTGCGGATCGAGGGCAGGGCGACGTTGACGATGGTCGTGTCGAGCACGATCATCAACACGCCGAGACAGAGCACGGCCAGTGCTTCCCAGCGCTGGCGAGTGGAGAGCGAAGCGTGCAAGGGGAGGGTTCCTGGAGAAACGGCGAGGGGCGCGCGTTCAAGCCGGCGCTTGGCCGCAGTTGATCATCCACGGCGTGCCGTAGCGTTCGAGCGGCACACTGTCGAAGGTGAGGTGGCCGTCGGGTTGCGCCATGGGGTTTCTCTTTGCGATGCCGGGGGCTTATTTGATGCAGACCGCGCGCACCTGCTTGATGTCGGTAATGCCGGACAGCACCTTTTCGATGCCGTCCATCTTCAAGGTCAGCATGCCGTCTTCCAGTGCCTGGGCCAGCAATTGCGCCACGCGCGCATGTTCCTGCAGCAGTTTCTTGGCGCCCTCCGTGCCTATCATCAATTCGTGCAAGCCGACGCGGCCCTTGTAGCCGTTACTGCATTGATCGCAGCCGACCGCCCGGAACAGTTTGAACTTGCCTTTTTCGGTGTAGTTCTTGAGCCAGCCGGCATAGACGCGCGCCAGCGCGGCTTTCTTGTCCTTGATGAAGTCCTGGGTGTTAAGCAATTCGGCGCAGTATTCGTCGAGCAGCTGCTTGATTTCCTCCTGGTCGGGCTCGTAGGCTTCCTTGCAGTTGCCGCACAGGCGCTTGGCCAGGCGTTGCGCCAGGATGCCGAGCAAGGCGTCGGCGAAGTTGAACGGGTCCATGCCCATGTCCAGCAGGCGCACGATCGATTCCGGCGCGCTGTTGGTGTGCAGCGTGGCGAACACCAGGTGGCCCGTCAGCGAGGCTTCGATGCCCATGCCTACGGTTTCCTTGTCGCGCATTTCGCCGACCATGATCACGTCCGGGTCGGCGCGCAGGAAGGCGCGCATCGCGGTGGCGAAGTCCAGGCCGCTCTTGCGGTTGACCTGTACCTGGCGCAAGCCCTTTTGCGTGATTTCGACCGGGTCTTCGGCAGTCCAGATCTTGGTATCGGGCTTGTTGAGGTAGTTGAGCACCGAGTGCAGCGTGGTGGTCTTGCCCGAGCCGGTCGGGCCGCAGACGAAGAACAGGCCGTAGGGCTTGCTGATGGCGCCGATCAAGCGTTCCAGGTTGTGCGGTAGCACGCCCAGCTTGGCCAGCGGGATCGGTTCGCCGGCCGCCAGGATACGCATGACGATATCTTCCACGCCTCCGGCCGAGGGGATCGTGGCGACGCGCAGTTCGATGTCGAGCGGGCCGAACTTCTTGAACTTGATCTTGCCGTCCTGCGGCTTGCGCTTTTCCGATATGTCGAGGTCGCACATGATCTTGATGCGCGCGGACAGGGCGTTGCGGTAGGTCGCGGGAATCTCGATATAGGGTTCGAGCGAACCGTCCTTGCGGAAGCGGATGGCCGTCTTTTCCTTGCCTGGACGCGGTTCGATGTGGATGTCCGAGGCGCCTTGACGGTAGGCATCGACGATGATCTTGTTGACCAGCTTGACCAGTTCGTTGTCGGCTGCGGCACTGATGTCGGAAGCATTGTCGCCGCCGGCATCCTCGTCTTCGCCCTCCATGCCGGAGAGCAGGTCGCCGACCGAGGTGGTGTCGGCCGCCGAGCCGAAGAAATTTTCCACCGTCTTGTCGAATTCCGTGCTGGTGGTGACGCAGAACACCAGCTTGGATTTCGGGAAGATGTTGTTGACCATGCGCGTGTTTCTGGTCTGCTCGGGATCGACTGCGAGGATCACCACGCCTTCCTTGTTTTCTTCCAGCGGCAGCCACTGCTGCTGCTCGACGAACTGGCGCTTGAGGTTCTTGAGCAAGTCCATCGGCTTGATGCGGTCGGCCGAGAACGGCTCATAGGGCACGCCGTAGAAGCGCGCCAGCGACTGGCCGATCTGCGGCAGCTTGACCTTGTATTCCTCGACCAGGATGTCTTCGACGCTGACATCTTTCTCGCGCGCTTGACGCGTGGCTTCCTCCATTTCGGCTGCCGAAATCGTGGCGCGGGCGATCAGCAGGTCATACTTGGTGCGCACCCCGCCTGACGGTTTCTGGCGCTGGGCGAAGGCGATGGCCAGCGTTTCGCTCAATTCCTTCAAGCCTTCGGCATCATTGGCAGTAAACGGGCCGACGGAGAGGTTGTTGATGAGCTGGACCACGCCGAGCAATTCCTGGTCGTGCGCGTCGAGAATGGGGGCGGCAAGCATTTCCTTGGTGCGATAGCCGGTGCGCTGGTCCACGCCGCGCTGGAAATGCATCTCGGGCGAGTGCTTCTTGAGCTCTTCGTCGTTGTAGACGTCCTCGATCGAGACGATGCGCTTGGTCAGCGCCACGTAGCCTGCCACACTGGCATTCGATATCGGCAGCTTGAGGTCGGAAAACGAATTCAAGCCGGTCTTGACCTTGGAGACGATAGATGCCTTGTCCTCGGTCGTCATGTAGATGGTCAGACGGTCGCTGTTGAACAGATCGCAGATATCCTGCGACAGGCCCAGCATGATTTCGTCGACATTGTCGGTCGCGTGGATTTTGTTCGTGACTGCCTGGAGCTTTTTGGAGAAGGTCAGGCGGCGGTCTACGTCCGAGGGGGAATTGCTGCGCTGGTTGTTGAGAACCGTACTCATTTTGGGATATCCATGTTGGCTGCGCGGAGCCAATCGCTGTGGCTCGAATAACAAAAATGTATCACGGCGCGGTGCGGATTTGATGATTGCCGGCCAATAAAAAACGGTATGGCACGAACGTGAATATTACCGCTTCGGCCGCTTCAGCATTTCGGCCGAATTTCCGTGTTGTCGCTTGTCTCCATAGGGGAAAGCGGGTTTGCATCGGGACTTTGTCGCGCCTACAAAGCGTTGCAAATCGCGCCGCCGCGTGTTGTCAAAAAGTTGCCTGATGCGCCAAAACTGGACTACCATAGGCCGTAGAGTAAAAAAAAGCAACAATAGGGCGCACAGCATGCGCTGGGAGGATTTTTCACCGTCCAGCTTTTCCGCGCGCGCCACGGACTCGGCGACGTTGTCGTCTGTTTTTCAGGGGACCGTCATGATCAATAGCACGAAGTCATTGAGTGCCGCGCAATGAAGCTACAGGTTCTGGGTTGTGCCGGCGGGATAGGCGGCCGCGAAAGATTGACCACCTGCCTGCGGGTCGATGAGGACATCCTGCTCGACGCGGGCACCGGCGCGACCACGCTCGACATCGAGCAGTTGGCCAAAGTCGACCATGTCTTCATCACGCACAGCCACCTCGATCATATCGCCGGCCTGGCTTTGCTGGCCGATGCTGTCCTCGGCAAGCGCGCGGGCCCTGTAACGATACACGCGACCGACAAAGTCATCGCTACGCTCAAAAGCCATTTCTTCAACTGGATGATCTGGCCCGACTTCACCACGATCCCGACCGCGGACGACCCCGTGCTGCGCTGGGAACCCTTGAAGCATGGCGTACCGGTGGTGCTGGGCGAGCGCGTCATCACGGCCAATACGGTGAACCATTCGGTCGATGCGGTCGGCTACTGGGTGCACAACAACAAGTCGGGCTTCTTGTTCACGGGCGACATGTCGACCACCTCGAGCCTGTGGGCCAAGATGCGCCATGAATCCATGCTGCGGCATGTGATCGTCGACTGCTCGTTTACCAATGCCGATTTCGAGCTGGCGGAAGTTTCCGGACATTTTTGCCCGCGCTCGCTGGTCGAAGACATCAAAGCCATGCCGCACTCGACCGATTTCCTCATCTACCACTTGAAGCCGGGCCAGGAAGAGACGATCATGCAGGAGTTGCAGAGCGATGCCGGCGGCCGGCGCTTTGCGGCGCTGTCTTGCGGGGATACCTTCGAGTTTTAACCTGCGGACGGAGGGATGTCGGACAGGGAAATATGGCGGGTTCGCTGTGGCTTCTGATACGATAGGAAATTGCTGCTACGCGGCAACATAACATGCGCGATCCCCGTCTAACTTCCCGGCCGCGATCGCGTAATTCCGGGGTTCGACCATGAGGGGGCCATGAGCGAAGGTAGTTTTCAGGAGGTGGTGCAAAGGCTGGACCAGCTCACGGAGCTGAGCGTCGAGCTATCCTCCAATCACGACATTCCCTTGCTGCTGGAGCGGATTCTCAATACCGCCAAGCGCATGACCCATGCCGACGGCGGCACCCTCTATAGCGTCTCCCCGGACAAGAGAAGCCTGTGCTTCAACATTTCGCTCAATGACACGCTCAAGCTTTACCAGGGCGGCAAGGGCGGCCAGCCGATCAATATCCCCAACATCCCCCTGGTCGACGAGAATGGCGAAAAAAACCTCAGCGCGGTGGCCGCATTCGCCGCCAATACCGGGCAGTCGCTGAACTTCCAGGACGTCTACAAGGTAGACGTGTTCAACTTTTCCGGAATGCGCAAGTTCGACCAGAACTTCAATTACCATTCCGAATCGCTCCTGACCGTGCCGATGCAGAATCACGAGGGCGAATTGATCGGGGTGCTGCAACTGATCAATGCCAAGGACCCGGCCACCGGTAAAGTGCGGCCGTTTTCCGGCACGGACCAGCGTTTCATCGAAGCCCTGGCTTCCCAGGCGGCGATCGCGGTGACCAACCAGGAGTTGATCAAGCTGCTGGAAAACCTGTTCGAGTCTTTCGTCAACCTGATCAACATCGGCATCGACGAAAAATCGCCCAATACCGGCCGCCATTGCCAGCATGTGCCGGAATTGACCATGCTGCTGGCCGAGGCGGCGCACCAGACCGAGCAGGGGCCGCTGGCGGATTTCCGCATGACGCAGCGCGACCGGCGCGAACTCTGGATTGCCGGCCTGTTGCATGATTGCGGCAAGATCACCACGCCGGTGCATGTGGTGGAAAAGTCGACCAAGCTGCAAACTCTCTACGATCGCATCCACAACGTCGACACGCGTTTCGAAGTCTTGAAGCGCGATGCCGAAATTCGCGCCTTGAAACGCCAGATGGAGCCCGGTGCCGACCGTGCGGCGATCGAACGCGAATTGGCCGAGGAGTGCGCGCGCTACGACAGCGACCGCGAGTTCCTGCGCAAATCGAATATCGGCGGCGAGGGCATGAAGCCCGAAGACCAGGAGCGCGTGCGCAGCATCGCCGCTTATCGCTGGCGCGGCGTCGACGGTGCCGAACGCGATTTCCTCGACGAGGACGAGACCGCCAATCTCACCATACGCGCCGGCACCTTGACCCAGGAAGAGCGCCAGATCATCAACAACCATATTTCGGTGACGATTCGCATGCTCGAATCGCTGCCCTGGCCCAAGCACCTGGAGCGCGTACCGGAATATGCCGGCGGGCACCATGAGAAGATGGACGGCACGGGCTATCCGCGCGGCTTGAAGCGCGACGACATGTCGATCCAGGCGCGCATGATGGCCATTGCCGACATCTTCGAAGCCCTCACCGCCAAGGACCGGCCCTACAAGACCGGCAAGAGCCTCTCCGAATCGTTGCGTATCTTGGGCGGCTTCAAGGAACGCAACCACATCGACCCCGATCTGTTCGACGTGTTCGTGCGCGAAAAGGTCTATCTGCGCTATGCCGAAAAATTCATGGACCCGGCGCAGATCGATGAAGTCGACGAGAGCAAGATACCAGGCTACGTGCCGTAAGAAGAATGCAAACAAGGGGGCGTTTTGCGTAAGTTATTGACCAAGTTCGGCGCGCGCTGGGGAATCGGCTTGTTCCTGATCCTGCTGGCATGTGCCCATGCCATGGAGATCCTGCCCAGCAACACCCTCGACCGTCTCGATATCTTTTTCTACGATTTGCGCGTGCGCGTGCAGCAGCCCAAACTGGAATCGCGCGTGGTGATTGTCGATATCGATGAAAAAAGCCTTAATGAAATCGGCCGCTGGCCCTGGAGCCGCAATGTCTTTGCCGACATCATCGATAATCTGACCGACTATTACCAGGTGCGCGCGGTCGGCTTCGACATCCAGTTCTCCGAGCCCGACTTGAGTTCAGGCTACACCACGCTCGAATCCTTGGGCAAGACCGAATTGAAGGATGTTCCCGGGTTTGAACGCAAGCTCGCCGAACTGAAGCCGCAACTGGATTACGACCAGCGTTTCGCCAAGGCGATCAAGGGCAAGCCGGTGGTCTTGGGTTACTACCTCTCGCCGGAGCAAAAAAAAGGCGTGCTGCCTGCGCCGGCGTTTTCCGCTTCGGACTTGAACGGGCGGCGTCTCGATGCGATCTCGTTCAAGGGCTACGATGCCAACATTGCCGAACTGCAATCTGCGGCGCGTGCCGGCGGGTTTTTCAATGCCGACCTCGACCCGGACGGCATTTTGCGTTCGACCTTGTTGCTGGGCCGTATTGACGACCGCTATTACGAATCGCTTGGCCTTGCAACGGCTCGCATCGCGCTCAAGGCCGACACCGTCGCGCCGGTCTTTCTCGCGCATTCCGCGCGCGATTACGGGGTGCTCGATTCCTTGCTGCTCGACAGCAAACCCGAGCCGCATCGTGTGCCGGTGGAGGATTTTCTCAAGGTGCAGATCGACTACCGCGGCACCGGCGGGCCGCATGGGGGAGGGTTCCGTTACCTGTCGGCGACCGATGTTTTGCACAAGCGTGTCGATTTCCAGGACCTGGCCAACAAGATCGTGCTGATCGGTACGACGGCGCCCGGCATCAACGACTTGCGGGCTACGCCGATGAATCCCGAGTATCCCGGCGTCGAGGCGCATGCGAACATCATTTCTTCCATCCTTGACGGCAAGTTCAAGCAGCGTCCCGAATTTGCCGAGGTGTTCGACGTATTGCAGATACTGTCCGTGGGGCTGACGCTGATCGTCGCCCTCAGCTTTCTCAAACCCTTGCCTTCCATATTGTTCACCGCGGTCGCGGGCGTCGCCGTCGTCTGGTTCAATTTCTGGCTGTATCGAAGCGGCAATATGGTCCTGCCGGTGGCGATGGTGCTGGTGTTGATGCTGAGCTTGTTCGTCTTCAACGTGGCCTGGGGCTATTGGTTCGAATTCCGCAAGGGCAGGGCGATCACCAACCTGTTCGGCGAATACGTTGCGCCCGAGTTGGTCGAAGTCATGGCGGAAGATCCGGAGAACTACAACATGGAGGGCGAGAAACGCGCCATCACCACCATGTTCGCCGATGTGCGCAACTTCACCACCATTTCGGAAAGCCTGGAAGCGAACACGCTGCGCGAATACATCAACCGCTATCTTACCGACGTGTCGGAAGACATACGCGGCAACCGGGGCACGCTCGATAAATACATCGGCGACTGCGTGATGGCGTTCTGGGGCGCACCGGTGGCGCTGGAAGACCATGCCGCGCGAGCCGTGGCGTCCGCGCTGCAGATGCTGAAGACGGCGAAACGGCTGAACCAGGAATACATCGAGCGCGGCTGGCCGCCCTTGAAGATAGGCATAGGCGTCAATACGGGCGAAGTGCGCGTGGGCGACATGGGCTCGAAGATCCGCCGTGCCTATACGGTGATGGGGGACCCGGTCAACCTGGCGAGCCGTCTTGAAGGCTTGACCAAGGAATATGGCGTCAGTCTTGCGGTCGGCGAGGAAACCATGCGCGCCGCGCCGCAATTTGCCTATCGCGAACTGGACCGCGTGCGGCCCAAGGGGAAGAACGAGCCGGTGGCGATCTACGAACCGATCTGCCTCGAATCGGAACTCGATCCCGCCATGCGCCGCACCTTGGCGCGCTGGCACGAAGCCTTGCATCTGTATCGCGAACAGAAGTGGGACAAGGCGGAAGCCATACTGCGCGAACTATATGACGAATATCCCGACGAGTGGCTGTACGACATCTTCCTCGAGAGCATTGAAGAATTTCGCGCCAACCCGCCCGGGCCGGATTGGGATGGCGTCACCACCTTCAAGACCAAGTAGCCGTTACGGGCCCACCAGCCCCGTCATCTGCACCACCTCGAAATCCGATCCCTTCACGCTGCCGAGCTCGCTTACCAGGCTGTCATTGTTCCAGCGCGAGTCAGGCGCACCGCTGATATACCAGCTCGAACCGTTGTCGGCCACAATCATGCCGTAGGTCTTCAGCGCCTGCAGAATCACCTGGCTGTCGTGGCTGAAGCTGCTGGGGATCGCAAAGGACGACTTCAAGCGCACACGCATGCCCATGGGCGGCAAATCGGCATTGGTCGATGACGACGCCCAGTGATTGGCCGGAGGCACATAAGCCTGGCGCGTGCTTTGTACGGTAAAGCGCAGGGCGTGCGGTATCTTGCCGGCGGCGACTTCATCGTAGCGTGCCAGGCCGGGGAAAATCGGCAAGCCGGCCGCGTCGGCGCTGGTCCAGCCGGCCTGTGCGGTGGGGCGCACGTTGTCAGAATCGAGATGGAACACGGCGCCGCTATCGGCTTGCCAACTGCCGTCGCTTTGCGGGAAGGCATTGTCCATTTCGTACAGCCGGTTCGTGTCGCGGTCGATCACGATCACGTGCCGGTCGCCGCCAAAGGCCGAGCCGTCGGCCATCTGGCCTTCGATGGGCGCATTGGCGGGAATGGGGTAGGGCCCGGCATCGCTCTCGTCGCCGTAGGCGATGAAGTTGATCGGCACCATGGCTTGCGAGGAGCTGACCACGACGTAGGGGATGCCGATCGGCGCACCGGCATAGAGGCCGGAACCGAAGTCCGGATGCAGGCCGCGCGACAGTCCTATGCTGGCGATCAGGTTGTTCGAGTGCGGGTCGACCGGAGCCTGGGAAACGTCGGTGTTCCAGGTATTGTCGGCCGGGAAGGGGATGGCGCCGTTCAAACTGGCACCGGCGCCCAGGCCGGCGTTCTTCATGCTGCCGTAGACGAAAGCGCCGTTGCCCGAACCTCCCGAGCTTCCGGAACTACCGCCGCCGGAACTTCCCGAACTGCCGCTGGAAGTGGCGCCGCCCGACGTATTGGAAGCGGCCCCGCCGCCCCCGCAGGCCGACAGCAGCGGGCCGGCGGTAAGGATAAGCAATAAAGCAGAAAATGGAAATTTGAGCGCGATCATGGCGAATCCGGTTCCGGCCGAAGAATTTGCCATGCGGCTCTCGATGTCCGCTCGTTTGGTGGCAAGACCTTTCCCTATATTGTTCCCCGCGCAGATTGTAACGGCCTACTTGACCGCGCGCAAATCAAGCTTTATCTCGCTGACGACGTTGAAGTAGGTTTGTTTGGCGAATTCGAATTCTTCATTGCTCAATTGGCCATCCTGGAACTTTTGCCACCAATGCGGCATCAGGTTGATGGTCGCGTTGACTATCTCGAAATCGATATCGAGATAGATGCCTAGTGGGGTGTTGGGCCATCCCAATTCTTTCCATTCCCGATTATTTGCTTTGGAAAATAGAGAGAGAACTTGCTCGGTGATGGGGCGGACATGGGTCGGGTCCCCCGTAAAACCATCGCTGCGCGGATGCGGCACGGCGATGCGGACAATGCCGTTCGGCGCACATACGCGGTATAGCTCCTTCATGACGTTGAAGAACACGTCGGTTTGCGCGCCCAGATGCTCCAGCACGTGGTACATCATGATCTCGTCGGCAAAGTTCGATTCGAAGGGCCAGGGAGTCGCTTCGAGATCCCATACGACTTCGGGAGAGAAAGAGTCGAACTTGTCGACATTGATATAGCCTTCCATCAGATTTTGCCCGCAACCCAGATTCAGTTTTGCCATGGAGGAGTTCGCCCAAGAATGCATGTGATGAGCGTGAGTGTAGCAGACACAGCCGCGCGGCCAGCTCAGTGTGTGGCGAGAGCTTGCCGGTAGATGGCCAGGTCGACGGAGGAAAAGCAGCAGAACACGGCTTCTTCGATGGTGCTGCCGTCATGCAAGGCTGCCTTGACGGTGGCCACGGCAGTGGCCGCCGCCGGTTCCGCCGGATAGCCATAGATACCGGTACTGATCGCAGGAAAAGCGATCGAACGCCAGCCTTTGACTTGGGTCAATTCGAGCGAGCGGCGATAGCAGGCGGCGAGCAGATCCGCCTCGCCACTGTTGCCGCCGCGCCATACCGGCCCGACGGTATGCACGATACGCCTGGCCGGCAACCGATAGGCGCCGGTGATCTTGGCGTCGCCGGTCTTGCAGCCACCCAGCAGGCGGCATTCGTCCAGCAATTCCGGCCCGGCGGCGCGATGGATCGCACCGTCGACGCCGCCCCCGCCTAATAGGGAAGAATTGGCGGCATTGACGATGACATCGACCGCCAGCGTCGTGATGTCGGCCTGCAAGGCATGCAGCTTAGCGGAATGCATGGACCACCTCGATTTTCCCGACGATGTTGTCGTTCAATTCCTCAAGCTCTTCGGCCGGCACCCACCATTCCGTATGGATGTCTCCGCCGACCTTTTGGACTTGATAACGCTTCATGAATTCCCGTTTGACTTCGAAGCGCGTGACATAGCCTATGCCGCTGGCTTTGACGTTCCAGTCGCGTGCGATTTCGATGGCGTATTGCTCGTTGGTCACGGGGTAAAAGATAGGCTGTTCCGGCAGACGCGGTGGCCAGCGCTGGCAACCGCTTTGCTGGACCAGTTCCCATTCCTCCGGCCCGGTGGGGCGGAACAGGGTGATGGTTTGGGTCATGATTTCATCCTTTCTTGCATAACATCAGGCGGTCGAATCCGATGGCAAAGCCTACGCCTTGCCTGTAAGTTCCGCCGCCGACAATCTGTTTTTGCGCACCCAGCTCCGGTGCCGCGATTTCAAAGCCGTCCGCCGTGTAGTAGTCGAGCCCGCGTTTTACAGAGCGCGCCACTTCATAGTTCGCGGTACGCAAGGCAACCATGCGCTCCGCCAAGGCCGTCAGTTCTTCACGGACTTCGGGGCTCGATGGATTCAACACTTCCACGCCGAACTGGAAGAATTCGCGGTAGCGTCCGTCCTGCGGCTGCTCATAGCGCCAGCAGCGCTCGAAGTACCACAGCCTGACATCCTTCAAACGTTTGAAGTGCTTGTCTGCCAGCAGTTGCACGGTGGCCGTTCCTTCGGGGCGCAGGCAAAGCGCGCGTCCTTTCTTGTCCGGGAAGGCATACATCTGTCCCAGGATTTCCGTGCCGGCCTTGTCGGTATAGACTTGCGCCGGCTCGACCGAGGGCAGAGTGATTTCCTCGAAGCCGGCTTCCTCGGCTATGCCGATCAAGCCGTTCAGCAATTCACGCCGCTCTTTGGCCTGTCGGCCGCCTATGATTCTTGTGCCCTTGGCTTGGGCGTCGATTCTCCATTCCATTCCGGTTCCTATCACATTCGCTACGGAAAATAAAAAGCCCTCGAAGCTGGCGCTGGGAGGGCTTTCTTGGTGATAGGGCGATGTCTTACGCAAGCAATAGCTCTCCCAGCCGGCTATGTGACGGCAGATGATGCAGCGTTGCGAAAGCGGACTGGAAGGTGTTCATCGTGCGGCCATCGTAGCGTGTGCTCGCGCGAGCGTCAAGTTCGCTTGCTTGCAAGTGCGGGGATTTATGATAGTATCGAGGGGAAGTTCTGTATTTGTAGATTCCTAGGTTCCTAAATTCCTGTATAAGAGCGAGAAAGGCAACTGGTTATGACACCGCGAACTACCACCACCAAGGTCGGACAGCGACGCTAGTCAGCACTTTTTCGCCTCATCGAAAAAAGCGCGGCTAGTCCGCGTTTTTTTACGTCCGGACCTTCCCGAATTTCATCAAATCCGCAATCGAAAATTTTGCGCCGGCACAGCGTTGCCGGCATGGAGTGCACAATGTTGAACGTACGTTTGCCCGACGGTTCGAGCCGTCAGTTTGAATCCGCAGTCACGGTGGCCCAGGTGGCCGCCAGCATCGGCGCCGGTCTGGCCAAGGCCGCTCTTGCCGGCAAGGTCAACGGCAAGGTGGTCGATACTTCGTATCTGATCGAGCAGGATGCCGATCTGGCCATCGTCACCGACAAGGATGCCGATGGTTTGGAAGTGATCCGCCACTCGACTGCCCACTTGCTGGCCTATGCCGTCAAGGAATTGTTTCCCGATGCCCAGGTCACGATCGGCCCCGTGATCGACAACGGTTTTTACTACGACTTTTCCTACAAGCGCCCCTTCACGCCGGAAGACCTCGAAGCCATTGAAAAGAAGATGGCCGAACTGGCCAAGAAGGACGAGCCCGTGACGCGCAAGGTGCTGCCGCGCGACGAGGCCGTGGCTTATTTCAAATCGATCGGCGAAGCCTACAAGGCCGAGATCATCGAATCGATCCCGGCTGACCAGGATGTCTCGCTCTACACGGAAGGCAAGTTTACCGACTTGTGCCGCGGCCCGCACGTCCCCTCGACGGGCAAGCTCAAGGTGTTCAAGCTGATGAAGCTGGCCGGCGCCTATTGGCGCGGCGACTCGAACAACGAAATGCTGCAGCGTATCTACGGCACGGCCTGGGCCAAGAAGGAAGAGCAGGAAGCCTATCTCCACATGCTGGAAGAGGCGGAGAAGCGCGACCACCGCAAGCTCGGCCGCGCGCTCGACCTGTTCCATTTTCAGGAAGAAGCGCCGGGCCTGATCTTCTGGCATCCCAAGGGCTGGACGGTGTGGCAGCAGGTTGAGCAATACATGCGGGCCGTGTACCGCGACAACGGCTACCAGGAAGTCAAGGCGCCGCAGATCCTCGACCGCAGTCTGTGGGAAAAGTCCGGCCACTGGGAAAACTACAAGGACAACATGTTCACGACGGAGTCGGAGAACCGTTCCTACGCCTTGAAGCCGATGAATTGCCCGGGCCATCTGCAGATTTTCCGTTCCAACATGCACTCCTACCGTGAACTGCCGCTGCGCTACGGCGAATTCGGCCAGTGCCACCGCAACGAACCCTCGGGCTCGCTGCACGGCATGATGCGCGTGCGCGGCTTCACGCAAGACGATGGCCATATTTTCTGCACGGAAGACCAGATTCTGGATGAATGCGTTGCCTATACGGCATTGTTGCAAAAAGTCTACAAGGACTTCGGTTTTACGGATATTATTTACAAAGTGGCAACACGCCCGGAAAAGCGCGTCGGCGCCGACGAGTTGTGGGACAAGGCGGAAAATGCCCTGATCCAGTCCCTGGAGCGTTCCGGCTGCGTCTACGAGATTTCCCCGGGGGATGGCGCATTCTATGGCCCCAAGATCGAGTACACGCTCAAGGACGCCATCGGCCGTATGTGGCAATGCGGCACGATGCAGGTCGATTTCTCGATGCCGGGCCGTCTGGGCGCGGAATATGTTGCGGAAGACAACAGCCGCCAGGTGCCCGTGATGCTGCACCGGGCGATTTTGGGCTCGTTGGAGCGTTTTATCGGCATGTTGATAGAAAATCACGCCGGCGCGCTGCCCTTCTGGTTGTCGCCCGAGCAAATTGCCGTGGTCAACATTTCCGAAGCCCAGGCCGACTATGCCAAGAGCGTTGCACAAAACCTGAAGAAACAAGGGTTTAGAGTGCACCTCGATTTGCGTAATGAGAAAATAACCTATAAAATACGTGAGCATTCGGTGCAAAAGCTGCCTTATATTGTCGTCATCGGCGATAAGGAGCGGGATGCCAACACAGTGGCCGTGCGTGCGCGGGGCAATGTCGATTTGGGCGTGATGTCCGTCGACGCTCTGGTGGAACGCTTGAAAAGCGATCTTGAAACCAGGGTTTGATGCCTGTATTCAGCGCAAGATACGCACGGCTTAATTATTGGATTTTAAAAGGAAACGACAATAGCTACGGACAAGTCGCATCGCATCAATGGCGAAATCAACGCGCCTGAACTGCGATTATCAGGAGTCGAGAACGAGCCCTTGGGTATCGTGAGTCTGGCAGAAGCCTTCCGCCTTGCGGAAGAAGCCAATGTCGATCTGGTGGAAATCGCCCCGACGGCAGTGCCGCCGGTTGCCCGCCTGATGGATTACGGCAAATTCAAGTATGCCGAGCAAAAGAAGGCGCACGAGGCCAAGCTCAAGCAAAAGGTGATATCGGTCAAGGAAATCAAATTCCGCCCCGGCACCGACGACGGCGATTACAACATCAAGTTGCGTAATCTCGTCAAGTTCCTCGAAGACGGCGACAAGACCAAGATCACCTTGCGTTTCCGCGGCCGTGAAATGGCGCACCAGGACATCGGTATGCGCATGCTGGAACGCCTGAAGGCTGACTTGGAGCCTTATGGCCAAGTAGAGCAGTTTCCCAAGATGGAAGGCCGCCAGATGATCATGGTGCTGGCGCCGAAGAAGAAAAAGTAAGGTTTTGAACCTCTCTCCCGCGTGCGGGGGAGGGGATTAGAGATTCCGCGAGATGTTTGGTTAAGCGTCTCGCGTAATGGCGACAGACTTGATTCCGTCGCCAGGGCGTTCCAAAAGCTCGCAAGAACCGATGGAACAGCCAAAATAAGTGAATTACAGGCATCCAAGAGCAGTTAGTTGCTGCCACCTGTATTCATGCTAAAAATGGAGCTGTCCGAAAGGACAGACATTGTTATGCCTAAGATGAAAACGAAGAGCAGCGCCAAAAAGCGCTTTCGCGTGCGTCCGGGTGGTACCGTCAAGCGCGGCCAGGCGTTCAAGCGCCACATCCTGACCAAGAAGACCACCAAGAACAAGCGTCAATTGCGCGGTGCCGTCGACGTCCATGCCACAAACATGGATTCGATCCGTGCGATGTTGCCGTTCGCCTAACCTCACACTAAGGAGAAATCATGCCTAGAGTCAAACGTGGGGTAACGGCACGTGCCCGTCACAAGAAAGTTCTCGACCAAGCCAAGGGTTACCGCGGCCGTCGCAGCAAGGTCTATCGCATCGCCAAGCAGGCGGTCATGCGCGCCGGGCAATACGCCTATCGCGATCGCCGCAACAAGAAGCGCGTGTTCCGCGCACTGTGGATCACCCGTATCAACGCGGCAACGCGTGAATTGGGCATGACCTACAGCGTGTTCATGAACGGTCTGAAGAAAGCCTCGATCGAACTCGACCGTAAGGTCCTGGCAGACATGGCTGTGATGGACAAGCCGGCGTTTGCCGCGATTGTCAATCGTGTCAAGGCCAACATCGCTGCTTGATTTCAAGATGTAATTCAGCCTTTTGGCTGATCTAAGCGGGGCAGAGGCTTTCGGCACTGCCCCCTTTTTATTTTCTCGTTCCGCATCTTATTCGGAAAGTCGCATGACTCAACTAGACCAACTCGTCGCCCAGGCGCAAGCCGATTTCGCCGCCGCACCCGATGCCGCGGCGCTGGAAAACGCCAAGGCGAAATACCTCGGCAAGACCGGGCAGATCACCGAGCTGATGAAGGGCCTGGGCAAGCTGGCGCCGGAAGACAAGAAGACGCAAGGCGCCGTCATTAACGTCGCCAAGACCCAGATCGAAGCTGCGCTGAACGCGCGCCGCGATGCGCTGGCTGAAGCCCAATTGCAGGCGCGCCTGAACGCTGAAGCGATCGACGTCACCCTGCCTGGACGCGGACGCGGCGTGGGCGGCATCCACCCCGTCATGCGCACCTGGAAGCGCATCGAGGAAATCTTCGGCTCGATCGGCTTCGACGTCGCCGACGGTCCCGAGATCGAAACCGACTGGACCAATTTCACCGCATTGAACAGCCCGGAAAACCACCCGGCGCGTTCGATGCAGGATACGTTTTACATTGACGGCAAGGATAGCGAAGGCAAGCAACTGCTGTTGCGCACGCATACCAGCCCGATGCAGGTGCGCTATGCGCGCATGAACAAGCCGCCGATCAAGGTGATCGCGCCGGGCCGCACCTATCGCGTCGACAGCGACGCCACCCACTCGCCGATGTTCCATCAAGTGGAAGGCCTGTGGATCGATGAAAACATCAGCTTCGCCGACCTGAAGGGCGTCTACCTCAATTTCGTCAAGGCCTTCTTCGAGACCGACGACTTGCAGGTGCGCTTCCGCCCCTCGTATTTCCCGTTTACCGAACCATCGGCTGAGATCGACATCGCCTTCGGCAGCGGCC
Source organism: Burkholderiaceae bacterium (assembly GCA_036384915.1). GTDB lineage: Bacteria > Pseudomonadota > Gammaproteobacteria > Burkholderiales > Burkholderiaceae_D > PKWO01. Next base: position 337,082 of record DASVLJ010000011.1, on the reverse strand, counting down.
CACTGAAAGGGCGATGGCTCGAGGTTTCGGGCTCGGGCCAGGTGCACCCCAACGTGGTGCGCAACATGGGCCTCGACCCGGAGCGCTACATCGGCTTCGCCTTCGGCTCCGGCCTGGAGCGCCTGACCATGCTGCGCTATGGCATCAATGACCTGCGCCTGTTTTACGAAGGCGATTTGCGCTTCTTAAAACAGTTTAACTAACAGCAGTTTAACTAACGCAGTTCAAGCAACTCGAACCTTCTTGCCGGCCGCGTGGCCGGCCGTTGCGGAACATATCGAAGGCATAACTATGCAATTCTCAGAAAACTGGCTACGCACCATGGTCGATCCGAAGCTGACTTCGGACGAACTTTCGCATCTGCTCACCATGTCCGGCCTCGAGGTGGAAGATGTGGACCCGGTCGCGCCGCCGTTCTCCAACGTGGTCGTGGCCAAGGTGCTCGACCTGGTCAAGCACCCCAATGCCGACAAGCTCAAGGTCTGCACGGTCGATGCCGGCACCGGCACGCTGTTGAACATCGTGTGCGGCGCACCCAATGTGCGCCAGGGGATGAAGGTGGTGTGCGCCCTGGCCGGCGCCGTGTTGCCGCCCGGCGACGACGGCAAGCCGTTTGAAATCAAGGTCGGCCAGTTGCGCGGTGTGGAATCGCAAGGCATGCTGTGCTCGGCACGCGAGTTGAAGCTCTCCGAGGATCACGCCGGCTTGATCGATCTGCCGGACGACGCGCCCGTGGGCCAGAACTTCCGCGACTACTACCAGTTGAACGATCTCAAGTTCACCATCAAGCTGACGCCCAACAAGGCCGATTGCCTGTCGGTGTGGGGCGTGGCGCGCGAAGTGTCGGCCTTGACCGGCACGCCCTTGAAGGCGCCGACCTACCACAAGGCCGAAGTGACGATTGCCGACAAGCTGCCGGTCAAAGTTTCCGCACCCGACCTGTGCGGCCGTTTCGCCGGCCGCATCATCCGCGGCTTGAACGCGCGCGCCCAAACGCCCGAATGGATGAAGCAGCGCCTGGAGCGCAGCGGGCAGCGTTCGGTCTCGGCCCTGGTCGATATCTCGAACTACGTCATGCTCGAACTGGGCCGTCCCTCCCACGTGTTCGATCTGGCCAAGATCCACGGCGGCCTCGACGTGCGCTGGGGCAGGAAGGGCGAATCGCTCAAGCTCCTCAATGGCAACATCGTCGAAGTCGACGAATGGGTAGGCGTGATCGCCGACGACCGGGAGCTCGAATCGCTGGCCGGGATCATGGGCGGCGACGCCACTGCCGTTTCGCTCGATACCACCGACATCTACCTCGAAGCCGCATTCTGGTGGCCGCAGGCGATCCAAGGCCGTTCGCGCCGCTTCAACTTCTCGACCGATGCGGGCCACCGTTTCGAGCGCGGCGTCGATTTCGCCTCGATCCCCGAACACCTTGAGCGCATCACCGCCTTGCTCGTTGAAATTTGCGGCCAGAAGGACAAGACCCAAGTCGGCCCGATCGACGATCAGATCCTGAACCTGCCCAAGCGCGAACCGGTCAAGATGCGCACGGCGCGCGCGGTCCAGGTGATCGGCGTGCCGTTTACCGATGAGCGGATTGCCGACATCTTCCGCCGCCTCGGTCTGGAGTTCAAGCAAGAGGCCGGCTTGTTCGAAGTCACGCCGCCGTCCTACCGTTTCGACATGGAGATCGAGGAAGACTTGATCGAGGAAGTTGCGCGAGTCTACGGCTTCGAAAACATTCCCGCCGTCGCGCCCGTTGCGCCCAACGAGATGCGCATTGCGCCGGAGGACAAGCGTTCCCTGTTCGCCATCCGTGAGCTGGCAGCCAGCCTGGATTACCAGGAAGTGGTCAATTACAGCTTCGTGGAAGAAGCCTGGGAAGCCGACTTTTGCGGCAACAGCGATCCGGTCAAGCTCTTGAATCCGATCGCGAGCCAGATGAGCGTGATGCGTACCTCGCTTGTGGGCAGCCTGGTGGCCAACGTGCGCTACAACTTGAACCGTAAAGTGAGCCGCATACGCGTGTTCGAGATCGGCGCCGTATATCACAAGAATGCCGCGGTTGCCGACGGCCCGCTGGCGGTCGCCGGTTACGAACAGACCAAGCGCCTGGCGGCGATCGCCTATGGCTTTGCCGCGGAAGAGCAGTGGGGCCAAGCCAAGCGCAACGTCGACTTTTTCGACGTCAAGGCCGACCTCGAAGCGCTATTCGCACCGGCCACGCTGCAATTCGCCAAGCTGGAACACCCGGCGCTGCATCCGGGCCGCTCCGCGCAAGTGCTGTTGGATGGCAAGGCAATCGGCTTCATCGGCGAGCTGCATCCGCGCTGGCAACAAAAATACGACTTGCCCCTCGCACCGGTGTTGTTTGAAGTAGACGTCGCCAGCCTGCAAGCGCGCACGATCCCCATTTACGCCGAGATTTCGAAGTTCCCGGCGGTAAGCCGCGATTTGGCGCTAGTTATCAAACAATCGGTCCAGGCGCAGGATTTAATTAACACTTTCGCTGATGAAAAGGCAAGCAATTCTGCATGTCAGATCATGCAAGCTATTGTTTTATTTGATGAATATCGTGGTGCAGGATTGGAAAATGACGAAAAAAGTCTTGCTTTCCGGTTCACCTTGCAAGATACTCAAACTACCCTGCACGACGATCAGGTGAACGCCGCGATGGAAGCATTCAAGGCGGTCGCTGCCGAAAAACATGGGGCGAAAATTCGCTGAGCCGGCTTGGCTGGCGGCGGAGAAAGCGCTCGGTATTTGATGGAAAAACGAGATAGGCAGGGAACAATTTATGATGAATGACGTGAACTCAGCCGAATTTCAATCCGTATTGGCAGCCGATCTGACTCGGGCGGTGGCTGCGGCACAGGCGCGCACGCAGGCAGAAAAAGAGCTCCCCACCTTGACCAAGGCGGAACTGGCCGAGTTGCTGTTCGAGCAGGTTGGCTTGAACAAACGTGAAGCCAAGGACATGGTGGAAACCTTTTTCGACGAAATCCGCAATGCGCTGGAGCGCGGCGAAGCCGTCAAACTGTCCGGCTTCGGCAATTTCCAGTTGCGCGACAAGCCGCAGCGCCCGGGGCGCAATCCCAAGACCGGGGAAGAAATACCGATCACTGCGCGCCGCGTGGTGACGTTCCATGCCAGCCAGAAACTCAAGGGCATGGTGGAAGTCTCCATCGGCAATCCGCTATCCCGCGCTGCCTGAATTAACCCCTTTCCCCTATGAGCGAGCGTCCCGTCAAACCCGCGCCGGCTGCCTTGCCTCCGATTCCAGCCAAGCGTTACTTCACCATCGGCGAAGTGAGCGATCTGTGTGGCGTCAAGCCGCACGTGCTGCGCTATTGGGAGCAGGAATTCACGCAGTTGAAGCCGGTCAAGCGGCGCGGCAACCGGCGCTATTACCAGCATCATGAGGTATTGTTGATCCGCCGCATCCGCGAACTGCTTTACGAGCAGGGCTTCACCATCAGCGGTGCGCGCAACAAGCTCGATTCGCGCCTTGCCAACGGCGAGGACAGCCTGGCAGATTTGGCCGTGGGTTTGCCGCCGCTCGAAGTCGATACGGTCGCTATCCGCAACGAGCTGTCCGACATCCTGAGCTTGTTGAAACCGGGCGCTGCCGTCTGACCGCTCCAGACCAGCGCTCGCTTGCACGGGCTACGATGTTTTCTCCTTCCGCCAGTTTGAATTCTCTGCCATCGAAGCGGTAGCGAGCCGTCTTTTTGGCGAGGCAATGCGGCGCATCGCCGTTGGTGTTTTCTGTCCAATTCTCCCCGGCGAAGTCGATGAGCAAATCGTCATATTCGGCGTCGGCCGGCTCAGCTGCAAAACGCCGGGTTCCATCGGCGCGCCAGGAATTCACGGTTGATTTGCGCCGAAAATGACCCATGTTTGACACGCAATCCTACTCTTCGGAATGAGTAGGGAATCGAAGCGATCGACGTGGCTTTACTTGAAATAATCAGACGCAGGTATCTTCGGGACAAGGTTCCGTTGAGGGAAATTGTCAAGCGCCTCGGCATCTCCCGCAATACCCTTAGTCGCTACCTGCGCTTGGAAATCACAGAGCCAGCCTATTCAGAACGTCAAAGCGCAAGCGCTATCGACCATACGTTTTTCAACTTGCTGCCTGGCTCAAGACCGAGACAGCCAAATCCCGAAAGTAAAGATGCAGCCTGAAACAGCTTCACCAGGAACTGGACAGTTTAGGGTTTAAGGGATATTACGACCGGGTTGCGACGTTCGCTGGGCGCCGACGGGAAGGTCAAACTGAGTGGATCAATTCGGCACGCAAACGAGCAACTGATACACAGACATCAAATCGATGAAAATCAATTGCATTTTGTCGCATAAAAGCGGCTCACACCGTGTAAATCTTGGCGCTTCCTCAATGAAGTAAGATCCGCAGCTGAGGATTTGCCGCAAATTGCCATGACGTAGTAAACTCGTCTGGTCGCGTTGCACGGGGGAACGCAGTATGATGCAAACGACTTTTGGTATTCCTTCTGGTTTGATGCTCCCAGCTCGCCAACCTCGCGCACCAAAAATAGTGTGCGCATGACCGAATATTAGATTGCAAGTACCTAAAAAACGTGTATACACAGACGCAAATTGACCCAGTAGTCAGCTTTCGCAATGCGCAGGGAGAATCGGCTCGCGGCACCATCGTCAACCTGCAACGCAAATCGTTGGTCATGGAGGTGTATAACCCCTATTCCATTGTGCAGGTTAGTGAAGTGTTGGGCGACTTGACGGTGCGGCTCGGCACGAAGAATGTGTACGTCGGGAAGGCGGTCGTCATCAGCATGGTCAATACCGGCCTTACTGCGATCGTGTCGGTAACCTTGATCGACGAGTGGAGGGAGTTAAGCGACGTGATCGCGATGCCGGCCTCCGTCGGAGCCGAAGTGAGAGCGTTCGTCGAGGATTGGGGTAAACGCTTTCGCATTCGCCGTGACTACCAGATTGTCGTCAACGAAATGCGCGCATTCCTCTCCGAGGTGTCCCGCTGGGTAGAGCAGGTCGATCTTTCTGAGTCCTTGCCCAAGGAAAACGGACGTTTGCGCCAGGACTTCTTCTACGAACTTGCCGAACCCTTGATTCGGCGATGCAAATCCTACATGGATACCTTGGAAGGGGAGGCATCGCAAGTGGAGGATGAGCTCGCCGCAACTCATCGCTCGTATGCGCAAGCTGCCTTGCATCCATTGCTACTGCGTGCGCCTTTCGTTTTCCGTACCTTCACCAAGCCGCTTGGTTACGCAGGCGATTACCAGATGGTCAAGCAGATACTGGATGATCCGCGGCAAGGGCCGACCACCTATTTTCAGATCGTCAATACCGCCTTCTTGCAATCGGCGGCTGCAGTGGCGCACCGCAATCGAATTGATATTCTGGTGGGCTTCCTCGTGCAGCAAGCAGACAAAGCGAAACAAAGTGGTCGACAATTTCGCATTCTCAATGTCGGCTGTGGGCCGGCAATGGAGATTCAGCGCTTCGTCGAACAATATCCCACGCCCGATGTGCTCGCATTCGAATTGGTCGACTTCAGCGACGAAACCTTGGGCTGGACCAAAGAACAAATTCTCGCCGTCGCTGCGCGCAACGGCAAGAAAATTTCGGTGGATTGCGTGCACGATTCCGTGCATGAATTATTGAAAAGGAAGCTGGCTCCGACGCGCTCGGGCCGCAGCTTCGACGCCGTCTATTGCGCAGGCCTATTCGACTATCTGTCGGACAAGGTGTGTGCCCGCCTGCTTTCGTATTTTGCTTCGCGCACAGCCTCAGGCGGGACGCTGCTGACGACCAACGTCCACTCTTGCAACCCGGAAAAGACCTTCGTCATGGGACATTTGCTCGAATGGTATCTTATCTATCGTGACGAAGCCAAGATGAAAGCGCTGCTCCCCGAGTCTTCAGTCGGCCACAAGATCTACACCGATGCGACCGGAGTCAATGTGTTTGCCGAGGCAGTCATTCCCTGAAGCCGAAAAATGATAATCAATAAAGCGCTCTACGCGGGCTATGAAAGCGAAATTCGCGAGCAACGACTCGCGTTCAGCCGCGGTTGCGCCTATGCAGCCATCGTGCTCATTCTTCTCGGAACCGGGCTTGATTTCGGCTTGTACCCGGAAAAGATAATTCGTTTTGGCGCCGTTCGCATCGCGGTTTCGCTGCTGGTTTATGCCGTGGTCCTGCTCATGAAAACTCCTTGGGGCGAGGCTAAGGCACAATGGCTCACTTTCCTCTGGCTGCTGTTTCCCCAGATGATGATTACATGGATGATTTCGCAAACCGAAGGGGCGGCTTCGCTATATTACTCGGGACTGCATCTGGCCATCTTTGCGTCGGGGATTGCACTGCCGTTTTCCGTCGGGGAAAACATCCTGTTCAGCATCTTCACATTGATGTTCTACGTCACCGCCTGCCTGCAGTTTCCAGAGTCGGTTCGATTGCATGGGCCATTCGTTGTGAATACGCTGTTTCTGACCATGTCCGCAACCATCAGCGCGGTATGCACGCATTTCAACGAGCGCGCCCGTTTCATGCTGTTCAGCCTTAAGTCCGAGGTGGCGACCAAGAACTTCCAATTGGAAGAAATCAATCGCAGCCTCGCGAAAATCAAGGGGCAAATGCTCCAGCAGGAAAAAATGGCGGCGCTCGGCACGCTGGCTGCGGGTTTGCTGCACGAGGTGAACAATCCGGTGAATTTCTGCCTGATGGCGATCAATTTGGCCATGGAAGAGCCTGACGCAAAAAAGAATGCCACGTTGCTGGAATGCCTGGATGACGCCAAGAGTGGTATGCAGCGGGTTCAGAACATTGTATCGGACCTCAAGATTTTCGCTTACCGCAAGCCGGATGCCGAAGACAAGGGGCAGCCATTCCTGCTCGAAAGGGCCTTCAATTCCGCCGAGCGGCTGACTCGGCACGAATTGCGCGGTATACAGATTATCCGCGACTTGCCGCCCGATACGCTGGTTTTTGGCGACGAGGCGGCAATCATCGGCGTGCTGATCAACTTGTTTTCCAATGCGTCTCTTGCCATGGCCAAGGCGGGTACGTCGGATCGGACGATACGCATTACCAGCGTCTGGCGCGATGGCCGCCTGCATACCGCAGTGCGCGACAACGGCCCCGGCATTGCCGAGCAAAATCTGCCGCGTGTGTTCGAGCCTTTCTTTACTACGCGGGAAGTGGGACAGGGGCTGGGGCTCGGCTTGAGTATTTGCTACAGCGTGATCGAGCGTCATGGCGGTGTGCTGGCGGCGTCAAGCGTTTTCGGCGAGTGGGCGGAATTTACGTTCGATTTGCCCAGGGTTGAGTAAGCCATGAGTCAGCTGCATTTTTCTGCCGCAACCATCCTCTATGTCGACGATGAAGATATCGCATGCAAGTATTTCTCGCGGTTTTTTGAGGTGGAGTACACGGTACTGACGGCTTCGAACGCGGAGGATGCGCTGAAGATATTGCGTGGCGGCGAATATCGTATTGATGTGGTGTTGACGGATTTTCGCATGCCGCATATCGATGGCGGCCAGTTGCTGCGGATGATCGAACTCGAGTTTCCCACCATCGTGCGCATACTCGTTACCGCCTATGCCGACAAGGACCTGTTGCTGGCGACAGTAAATTCCGGCGAGATTTTCCGTATCCTCGAAAAGCCGCTCGATATCGACGATGTCAAGTATGCATTGCGCAAGGCCGTCGAGCTGTCCAGACTTCGACATGAACGGAGATTGCGTTTCCTCGCAATAGATGAAACGCTGGCATTTTTGGCGCACGAATTGAATACTCCGCTGGCTGCGATTTCCAACTTCGCCGGTGGCATAAGGCGCCGCACTGCGAAAGGCGAAGCCACTGCGGATCAGCAGCGCGAGATTGAGCGCGTGGCGCTCGACATGCAAAACAATGCCCGCTATTGCATGACTGTATTATCTTCATTCGTCGAATCGGTGCGCAATGTCGGCACGTCGGCGCTTGACCCCGCTGAAACCACGGCCGCGCAACTGATCGAATCCTTGCTCGATACCTATCCGCTCAGCGCCGCACAGCGGGCTTGCATCGAGGTGACGGTTGTCGAGGATTTTCCGGTCCTCACGGTGCCGAACTGTGTGTCACTGGTATTATCGTCGATCCTGGCCAACGGTTTGCGCGCGCTGCGCGATACGCCCGAACCGCATCTGACTTTTCTGGTTTGCAACGAAACCAGGCCGACGATCGAATTGCTCGACAATGGCCCGGGTATTCCGGCAGAGGTCAAGCAGCACCTGTTGCTCGATCCGGTGACTACCTACGCCGAGGCAGGTGGTAGCGGTTGGGGCATGCTCTTTTGCAAACGCATTATGCAATCGTTCGGCGGCGGCATACACATTCAATCAGAAGCGGGCAAGTCGACCTGCGTCCGTCTCGATTTTCCTAAATTCAAGAAACCAGCAAAAGGGGGTGATCGATGAGCGATCCTGACAATGTTGCAGTTCCGGTGATTCTATTCGTCGACGATGAAGCTACAGCGGTGAAGTATTTTCAGCGTGCGATAGGACCCTTGGCGCCAGTGGCGACCGCCAGTTCGGTCGAGGAAGGCAAGCAAGTGCTGAGCGCGAATGCCGCGACAATCAAGGTGCTGGTATCGGACCAGCGAATGCCGGGCGCCTACGGTAACGAGCTTCTTGAATTCGCCAAGGACAATTTTCCCGACGTCGTTCGCATTTTGACCACGGCATACTCGGAAATCGAACATATGGTCGAAGCTGTCAACCAAGGCCAGATATACCGATACATACAGAAGCCTTGGGAGATTACGGCGCTGCGTATGGAAATGAAGCAGGCCTTGGATATGGCCAACCTACGCGGGGAGCATACGCAACTGCTGCGCGAAAAAATCATGGTGCAGCGGCAGCAATTGTTTGCCAACCGGATCGGCAATGCCTATTCCCTCTGTCTCGCAGCGGGGCAGGGAAGCGCGCTGGAGTCGTATTTGCGGGCAATCGATGCGGTCGGCATCGTCATGCCTGAACTCGATTGGATGAAGATGGATTACGCCGATGTGGTCGGTGCCGAAGCTTTTCGTCTCGGCGCCTTCCAGGCCTTGGTGATCCAGGCACTCGCGGCAATCGAAGCCGGCGCATCTGAAGACAAGCTTTCTGTCGTTGCACACGCGCTGGGCGACAAGGTTACCCTTGTCCAAGGAGGATTGCTGCTGCAGGATGCGCCGGCAATCGCAGAATATTTTCAGGGAGCCTCAGGTGAGCCGGTCTCCACACAGCATGCGGCATGGCTTGCGGCCTTGTTATGGCTTGATCGCAAGGGGGCCTCGCTGCGGTTTTCGCGCGATGGCAGCGGTTGGCGCTGCGCACTCGATGCCACCGCAGACCCGATGACCGAGGCGCGCCTGGCAGCCTGGATCGGCCATTTCATGCCGTAGCCAGTAAACCATACTCGCGCGGCTGGCTACCCGGAAATACGTTCCGCAAGTCCGCGTCCGACAAGCCGTAAAGGCGCTCGAACATGCCGCCCAGCACGGCGCGGTAGTCGTTCAAGACCGGCAGGTCGCGGTTCTGGAACAGGTTGGCCTGGCTGATTTCGAGCTGGTCTCCGGCGATGCGGCCGCCGTTGAGCGAGCCGCCCAATACCCAGAAAACCGTGCCGTGGCCATGGTCGGTGCCGCGCGTGCCGTTTTCGCGGAAGGTGCGGCCGAATTCCGAGATCACTACCACCGTGGTTTGCTTCCACATCGTGCCCATCTCTTGCGAGAAGGCCATCAGGCCGCGTCCGAGATTGTCGAGATTGCCGGCCAGCGCGCCGGTCGCGCCACCCTGGTTGACATGGGTATCCCAGCCGCCGACATCGACGAAGCCGAGCTGGTAGCGTTCGCCCATCAGGCGCGCCATGCGCCGCGCTTCGAGCTCGAAGCCCTTCGGGGAAATCGCGCCGCGGTTGGCGCCCTGCATTTCCTGGTCGATTTCGCGTCCGACTTCCTGGCGCAGGTCCAGCCCTTCGCGCACGCTTTGCTCCAGCGGGTGGCCGTCGTACATGCCGGCCAGGATGGCCGATTGGCGTGCATCGAAGGGCGGCTTGCCGGCGCCTTTCAGCGAGACGTTGGGCACATTGCTCCTGCCCTTGAAAACCGTGGGCAAGGCGTCGGTGAAGGAAATGGGTTTCGCCCCATTGACCGCTTGCGCCAGCCGGTTCATGAAGCCGGAGGAAAAGTCGCGGTTTTTCATGCTGCTGCTCTGCCCGGCTTCGATGCTGTCCTGGGTTTCGAAGTGGCTGCGCGAGGTGTCGTCGGTGCCGGCAAAGGGGATGAACAACGCTTCGCCGTGCGTATAGAGCGGCAGGATGCTTTCGCGCAGGGCGGGGTGCAGCGCCCAGTTTGCGTCGAGCTTGAGCGCCGCCTGCGGGTTTTTTGCGTCGGGGCGCGCGATGGCGATCGTCGGCCGCGACTCGTAATAGAACTTGCTTGAGTAAGGCACCAGAAGGTTGTTGGCGTCGTAGCCGCCGCGCAGGAACACCAGCAGGAAGCGGTTCTGCGTCGCCGGTGCGGCGAGCAGCTTGCCGCTCTGGAGACCGGCGGCCGTTGACAGCGCTAATGCACCGCCTTTGAGCAACAGGTCGCGCCGTGCCGGGTTGGCAAGCGTAAGGGATTTTCGGTTCATGGCGAACTCCAGGGCCTCAGCGATACATGAAATCGGGTGAGGCAAGCAGAAAGGCGTTCCACTCCGCCTGCGACGACGCCTTGTCGAGCGCCTGGCGTACCAGCGGGCTCAAGGCGGTATCCACAGTGTCGTAGAACAGGCGGTTCGAGAGCATGGGGAAGCCGAAGGTCACAGGCGGGGTGCCATCTTCGGAATCGAACAGCCCGGCGCTGCCGCCGCCGATGGCGCGCGCGATTTCGAAGCGCTTGGACATCTGGCCCGAGCTGGCCCAATCGCGCTCGCGCAAGCCGTAGCCGTCCGGCGTCAGGCGGCCGTATAGCGGTTCGCCGAGGGCATTCAGCCAATTGTTGACCGGTTTCAGGTTGACCACGGTCTTGCCGTTGTAGGCCAGGCGCATGGCCGAGACCACGTAGTGCATCGGGTCCTTGAACTTGGTGCCGAGCGAGGCGTTGAATTCCTTTGCCGTGAACATGGTGCGCAGTACGGCGGCGATGTCGCCATGGCTCTTTTCGAAGGTCCTGGCCATGCGCTCGACCAGGGCCGGCGGCGGGTCGTCGCCGACGAAGTAGAGCGCCAGCTTGGTGCTGACGAAGCGCGCCGTGGCGGGCTGGCTTACGATAATGTCGACGGCTTGCTCGACTTCGTCCCAGCCGCTGCCGCGAATCTCGTGGCCGAGGAAAACCTTGTCGCCAAAATCGTGCCGCGCCGGATTGAATTCGAACGCGCCTTCGCGCTTGTAGAGCGCTTGCCATTCGGGCTTGAGCTTGGGGGCGGCGGCTTGCGTATCGACACCGACGCCGGTCAGGATGCGTGCCAGCTCCTGCACGTCTTGCTGGCTGTAGCCGCCGTTGACGCCGAGCGTGTGCAGCTCCAGCAATTCGCGGGCATAGTTCTCGTTGATCTTGCCTCCCGCGCTTTGCGCATTGTCGAGATAGACCAGCATGGCGGGGTGCTTCAGCGTGGCCATGACGAGATCGCGGAAGTTACCCATGGCATGCGGCCGGATCGCCCGCTCTTCGTAGTCCGCCACCGACCAGCGCAGGTTGCCCTTGCCCTGGAATACGCTGAAGTGGTTGTCCCAGAACCACACCATCTGTTCGCGCAACTGGGCCGGCGAATACAGTGCGCGTAACAGGTGGCGCTTGATGGTTTCGTAGGCAATCTTGCCGGCCTCGTCGTTCATTTGCTTGCGCGCGGCTTGCTTGTCGTCCTCGCTGGGCAAGCCATTGATGCGGCGGTTTTCGTTATCGACGTCTTGCAGCTCCTGCAACAAGGGTGTGTGGAGCAGATCGAGCTGCGCCAGCGCGGCCGTCAATCGCGGCGGGTCGCTTTCATCGGCGCGCAATTGCTCTTCGAGGAAGGCCTTGCGCCCCAGTGTCTGGTAACGCGCCACGGTCGGGCCGTCGATGCCGTAGGTGACGCGGTTGATCCAATGCACATCTTCTTCGCTCAGCGGCCGGGGCCTGGGTGCGGCGGCATGCGCCGACAGATTCGCGGCTGCGCAAACGAACAGCAGGGACAAGGCTGCGCGCATCACGTGCGTCATGTGTAAATCCCCAGAGAAAGCCCCGGCAAAAAAAGCAAATCGGAAATGACGGGCATTTCCGATTTGCGGGTTATGTTTTAGAGTCTAACGGTGCCAGCCGCGATAACCGTCGTCGCCATGATAGCCATGGTAGCTCCGGTAGCCTTCGTCGCGGTGATGCCAGTAGTCATGGTCATAGTCGTGATGCCAATAGCCGTGATAACCGTGGTAATAGCGCCATTCGGGGCCGTAGTAGACCGGAGTTCCCACTTCCATCACAGGCTCGTTGACCACGACGGGCGCGGGGGCCGGAACATAGACGGGTTGAGGAGCCACGTACGTGACCGGCGCGACCGGGAGGCCGACCGAAATGCCGAAGGCGATCCGGTCATGCGCCGAAGCCGGGGCTGCGGCGGCAAACATGGCGGCGCCGGCAAGAACGCCGGCAAGGGCGACGAGTGACTTTTTCATGATGCTGCTCCTTTCAGGTGCTACGACAAGACTGCTCTTGCCTTCAATAACGCGCCAAGGAGCGGTCCGGTCTGCTCATTTCTGTAAGGACTGCAACAAAATGTGACGAAAATTGTCGAAATATTAATTTATGTCGGTGGCCTTGATGCCGTCAGGCAGCATCCCCGGGATATAGGCCGAGCCCGCATAAGCGCGCATGTGGCCGGCCGCGTGCATGACGAATTCGGGGTGCCGGATCGCGACGTGGGTACGGCCGTTATGATGTGCATGCGCTTCGCCGGTATAGGTGTCGTAATAGGGACCCATCAATTGCTTCAGGTCTGGAATGGTCGGGCCGCGCCAGGCGATGGCAAAGACCTTGTCGTTGGCGATGTATTCGCGCACCGTGGTGCCGCTGGGCAGCGTCATTTCGTGGACCGTGTAGTTGAGTTTCGCGCTTTCAGCCGGTACGGCGGCCTTCATGTGCATGCGGTCTTCCTGCACAGTGCTGGCGGCGCCGCCCAGCACGGCATGGGCCGATGGGGCGAGGGCTACGGCGACCAATCCGGCCGCAAACAATTGGGTGCTGATTTTCATGATTTCCTCGTATGGCGGATGCTATGTTCAATAGCAAAAGCCTACCATGCTTTGTACCACTTCTGTAGTGTTACACTGCGCCTGCCGCCGATGGCGGCGACAATGATCCGCAAGAAAGGCTTGGCATGGACGCGAAAAAATTCGGACGCAACCTGATTCTTCTGGGCATCGTGCTGATCGCCGCAGCACTGTATTGGTGGTGGTCTTTCTACGCCCCTTTGGCGCATAAGTTCGGCACCGATTTGAGCCATGCCACGAGCTGCATCTATTCCAGCAGCGGGATTTGCGCCGCCGTCACCGGCGTCAGCCAGTTTGCTGGCAAGACGCCGTATAGCCCGGTGCTGATATGGGCCGGGGCGGTGTCCACGGCGCTCGGCATTCTGATCCGATTGGCGCGCGTCAGGTAGGGTCACCCACCGGAGAAGTCAAAGAAACTTGTCTTCGGCGGTGGTAATGGTGACGATCACGGCGGCTTTCTTGCCTTCGCCGAGATCGAGAATCTGCACCGTCTGGCTGATCGTGGGCGCGCAGGCGCCGCAGCGCATGTCGTGGACGATTTCATTGACCGCCGCTTCCAGATGCTTGCCGTCGATGGCCTCGGGCAGGCGGCCCTGGCTGTCCGGCTGATTGGTAAGCCTGGTCAATTCGGCACCAGGCGGGGAATGTTGGCGGGGAAAATCGTCATCAGCAAGCTTCCCCCGGCCGGGCCGAGGGTCCAAAACGGTTTAGGAAATATATCAAAACGCGGTCTGCGGCAAGCTTGCGGGAATCCGCCTCAAATGCCAATCCCATATTTATGGGAATTTTTAGTCTTTTTTTCTGGGTAACTAATTTTTATTGATTTTAAGGCAAGGAGTGAAAAGCCAAGCTCGAGCGGAAAAACCGGTCTGCTCGCCGCTTTATCCCGGCCGCCGGAGCGCGACACTATTTCCACCGGGAGATTTGGGCGAGGCTTTATGTTTTACATGACTGCACTGGGTTTGGGCGTGGCATTGATTGCCATCTTCTCGGGACAGGTGCTGGAAGGGGCGGCGTTGGGCGCGTTGATCCAGCCCGGGGCCTTCCTGATCGTATTCGGCGGCACGCTGGGTGCGGTGATCGCACAGAGTTCGCCCAAGGACTTCCTGCTCTCTCTGCGCCTGCTCCGCTGGATTTCGCATCCGCCCATATCGGATGTGGCGGACCGAGAAGAAGCCATCAAGGAAATCGTCGGCTGGTCGCGCATTGCCTACCGCGACGGCGCCTTGATGCTCGATGGCTTGTCCGAAGCCATCGAGGATCCGCTGCTCAAAAACGGCGTGGAAATGATCGTCGATAACTACGATCCCGAATATATCCGCGATACCCTGGTCACCGAAGTCAAGATCCGCGATGCGCGATTGCGCCACGCAGCCAGGATGTGGGAATCGGCCGGTGCTTATGCCCCCACAGTCGGCATACTCGGTTCCGTGGTCGGCTTGCTGCAAGTGATGAGCGGCTTGGGCGACGTCTCGCACCTTGGTGCCGGCATTGCGGCCGCCTTCGTTGCCACGGTCTACGGCCTGGTGCTGGCCAATCTGGTGTTCCTGCCGCTGGCGGCCAAGCTGCGCGCCATCATTTTCGAACTGACCTTGCGCGACGAGTTGCGCATCGAAGGTTTGACTATGATTGCGCAAAACAAGCAGCCGCGCTTGGTCGAGCGCACGCTCGTCGCGGCCGGCGACCGCGCCGCCAACGTGGTCGATATCCGCCGCGCAGCATGAACCACAAGGAATTCATCTCGTTCCAGAACGAGACGGACACCAATGAGGGGAGCGGCAATAACCGCTGGATGGTGTCTTACGCGGATTTTATGACGCTATTGTTCGTGCTGTTCCTGGCGCTCTATGCCAAGCTGCCCAAACATGAAGCTCCACCGGTGCCGGCCATCCCCAATCCGCGCGCCGGCATCATTCCGGGTATCCGTCCGCACAAGCCGGTGCCGGCGCCCGCGATACCTAGCCGGACCGAGGACAGGCAGCAAGCCCTGCTGCGCGAACTGGCGCGCACTTTCAACGATTTGACGCAAGACGGTGAAGTCACGCTGGTCACGCGCGACCAGGGCATTTTGCTCGACGTCAAGGATAGCGCCTTGTTCGCCAGCGGCACGGCGCAGCCGGCATCGCAGGCGGCGGCCATCGTCGACAAGATCGCCGCCATCCTGGCCGGCAACGGCAACCGCGTGATCGTCGAGGGGCATACCGACAATGTGCCGATCCAAACCGCGCAATTTCCCTCGAATTGGGAATTGTCGGCCGCGCGCGCGGCATCCATCGTGCGCGCCCTGCAGGAGCGAGGCATCGCAGCCGAGCGGCTGGAAGCGTCCGGCATGGCCGATACCAAGCCGCGCAGCAGCAACGCCACGGAGCAAGGGCGCAGCGAAAACCGTCGTGTCAGCCTGCTGGTATTGAAGGATTAGCCAATCACATCATCGGAAGAATGGCGAGGCCGTCTCTTCCATCCACAGCGTCGCCGCCAGCCGCACCATCTCGTTCAGCGAACCGCGCTCGTCGAAAGTCTGGCGCAGCCACACCGCGTCATTGATCCTTTCATATGCCATGCGCGAGAGGCGGCGCAGCACGAACAGGTCGATCTCGTTCTGGGCGAAACGCTGCAAATCCTGCAGCCGTTCCAGCAGGTCGAGCTGGATCGGCATGCGCGCGGCGCGCCGGTGCCCGTCCTGCGCCGGCGGCAGGGCCAGCGCGCCGTGCAGCCCGTAGCGGCTGGCCTCGAAACGGTTGTACTGGTAAAGCATGTAGTAATTTTCGTCGATCTCGATCGGCCGCTCCGTCAGCAGCCAGCGCGCCAGCAATTGCGCATAGCCGGCCAGCATGGCGGCATGCTCCAGCGTCAGCGGCGTATCGCAAACGCGGATTTCCACCGTGCCGTATTCCGGTTTGGGCCGGATGTCCCAATAGAAGTCCTTCATGCTGGCGATGATTTCGGCGTGCTTCAATTCGTCGTAGTAAAGCTCGAAATCGCTCCAGCGCTGCAGCACCGGCATGGTGCCGGCCATGGGGAAGGCCGAGACCACGTTGCTGCGCGCGGAATCGAACGCGGTATCGATGCCCTGGTAATAGGGCGAGGCAGCCGAGAGCGCAATGAAGTGCGGCACGAAGCGCGCCAGCCCGTGCGTCAGATAGACCGCGTCGTCGCCGCTTTCCACGCCGATATGGATGTGCTGGCCGAATACGGTGAAGGTTTTAGCCAGGTAGCCGTAGCGGTCCTGCAGGAAATGGAAGCGCTGATGCGGCGTGATGCGCTGTTCGCTCCATTTCTGGAACGGGTGCGAACCGCCCCCGGCGACATCGATGTTCAAGCGCCGTGCGCCGGCAACGATGGCGTCGCGCAGGGTCTTCAATTCCTCGATCAGGGTGTCGGCCGAACGATGGATCGAGGAATTGAGCTCGATCATGCCCTGGGTGATTTCGAGCTTGATCTGTTCTTTGAGCGCCGGCGGTTCGATGCCTGCCAACAGGTCGAGCGCATCGGTGGCCAGGTTGTAATTGCGCCGGTTGAGCAATTGCAGTTCCAGCTCCACACCCATGGTGAAGGCTTGCGATTTGCCGAAGGGAAGAATGGACATGGCGGTATATCCTCAGACGTGTCCGGCCTCGCCGGACTTGAGCAATGCGAACTGCGTCGCGATGGGGCCGAGTACTTCGAGCACGAACAGGCTGCCGACGATCAGCGGCACGAGATCGATCGTGGTACTCGGGTAGATGGCGGAGATCTGGATCAAGCCGAAGCCCGATTCGGTCAGAGGCAGGCTGCCTATGCTGAACCAGCCAGCCTGCCTCCAGCTCAGCTTGGCCGGGCGCGCGAAAGCGAAGCTGGTGCCGCCGATGGCCGCGGCGCGCGCGAAGAGCACGATCAGCACCGGCACGATCATGTTGGGCAGGTGGGCGATTTCCATCGTGGCGCCGAAGCTGACGAACATCAGCACCACGAACAATTCGCCGACGATGCCGAATTCCAGCTCCATCAAATCGTAGCGGTGATCCAGGTTGCGCGACAGGATGGCAAAGGCCAGCATGGTCAGGAGCACCGGCAGGTGGAAGGCGTAGGCGGCGCCGAGCGCCATTGCCAGCATCGCGATCACCAGGACGAATTGCTGCTTGCGCTGCCGGCCCAGCCAGCGTGCCAGGGGCATCAACAGCAGATAGGTCAGATAGGCGACCAGGAAAGAGCCGCCCAGCGAATACGCAGTGTGCGACAGCAGCGTCGCCAGCGGCGTCGATTTTTCCGACGCCACCAGCGGCAACAGGATGTAGGCGGCCAGCAAGGCCAGGCAATTGTTGAGCGCACTCATGGCGGCCAGCCGGCGCGTGATGTGGCCCTCGGCGCGCAAATCGCTCATGACGGCCATGATGATGGCGGGCGAAGTGCCGATGGCGAACACGCCGGTCAGCATCGCGGTGTTGCGCGTCATGCCGTACCATTCGAGCAAGCCCCAGGCGAAGAGGAAGGTGAACAGCGCGGAAAAGACGATGGTCAGCAAGAGCCAGCGTTCCCGCAGCAACCAGCTGATGTCGACGTAGCGGCCCAGTTGATAGACCATCAACGCGACGGCGGCGTCGGCGAAGACGCGCATGATGGCCGCCATGTCGCCCGTCAGCAGGTGCGCACCTCCCGGGCCCAGGAAAAAGCCGATCAGCAGATAGCCCGTGATGCGGGGTATCCAATTGACGCGCGCCACCAACTGCCCCCCGATCAGGCCCAAAATCAGCAGCGCGCCGAACAGGAGCAGGGCGTTCCAGGTGACTTGCTGGGCGATAAACGGAATGGAAAAGTTCCAAGGCATGCACTCTCCCCGTACAGAAAAATTGATCTTGTGAAATGGAATTTCCTATTTGAGGTGAGATTTGCAAGACAGTTCCGTGAAACTTGCTTGACGGCTAATTGGCCTGAGGCATCGTTTTTCGATTTCATCGTGCGATGGCAGGGCCATATCTTGCATTTGAAAATGAAGGAGAGCGCCCCGCCTGTTCTGATGCGGCTTCACGTAAGTGGGCAAAGTATGAAAGAATCGCGCTGTTTTTCAATCTGGGAGAGGCAAGCCATGTCATTGAATTGTCATAGTGTCCTGCGCGGGTTTGCGTTGACGGCACTTGCCGTCTTGCTGGCTGCCTGCGCCACGCCGGACAAGCTGGCCGAAGTTCATCTCGTCGCGCTCAACGATTTCCACGGCAATCTCGAAGCCAGCACGTATCGCCATACCGGCAGCGACGATCATGAGGAACATACGGTCAAGGCCGGCGGTGTCGATGCGTTGGCGGCGGCCTTGCAAGCATGGCGCAAGGAAGACGGGCAACTGCTGCTGGTCGGCGGCGGCGACTTGGTCGGCGCCTCGCCGCCGCTGTCGTCGATCTGGGCCGACGAGCCCAGTATCGACGCCTTGAACGGCCTCGGCTTGCGCGTTTCCGCAGTCGGCAATCATGAATTCGATCCGGGGCGCGCCGAGCTGCTGCGCCAGCAAAACGGCGGTTGCGTCTCGCCCCGGCCGGATAAGGCTTGCCAGTTCGAGAAAAGCTTCGCCGGCGCGCACTTCGCCTATCTTGCGGCAAATGTGTTCGACAAGGACAGCGGTAAGCCCATCCTGCCGGCGTACCGCGTCGAGCAGGCGCACGGCGTGAAGATCGCCTTCATCGGCGCCGTGCTCAAGGATACGGCTTTCCTGGTAACGCCCCGTGGCGTGGATGGGCTGGAGTTTACCGACGAAGCCGATGCCATCAATGGCGTGCTGCCTTCCTTGCGCGCCCAAGGCATCCATGCATTCGTGGTGTTGATCCATCAGGGCGGGTACACCACCGAGGCACCGGAGCAGACCGATTGCCGGCATCTGCAAGGGCCGATCGTCGACCTGGTCAAGCGGCTCGACCCCGAAATCAAGCTGGTGGTCAGCGGACATACGCATACCGGATACACCTGCCGCGTGGACGGGCGTCTCGTCACGCAAGCTGACATGGGCGGGCATTTGCTGACGCGGATACGGCTGGACGTGGACTCGCAAAGCGACGCCGTGCGCGAAGTCGCGGCAAAGAACGTCGTGATGCTGCCCGGCGCCTACCCGGCCGACGAGGCGATGCAGGTGTATCTGGAGCGTGTACGGCAGCGCGGTGCTGCACAATTGGCCAAGCCGGTGGCGCACCTCGGCGCCGCCAGCGTGACGCGCCGTCCGAACCGCGCCGGCGAAACAGCGCTGGGCGACCTCGTGGCCGACAGCATGCTGGCAGTCACCAGGGAGCAGGGCGCGCAAATCGCCTTCGTCAATTCGGGCAGCTTGCGCGAGGATCTGGAAACCGACGCGAACCGTTTCGTCAGCGAGGGACAGGTACGGGCCGCACTGCCGTTCGGCAATACGCTGGTGGTAATGAACCTGAGCGGGACGCAACTGCGGCAATTATTCGAGGAACAGGGCCTGGGTGCCGGACACAGCGGCCCACTGCAGGTGTCGCAAGGCTTGAGCTACCGCTGGAACCAGGATGCACCTGCGGGCAGCCGCGCGTCCGATATCAGGCTCGACGGTGCCGCACTGGAAGACGGCAAGATTTATCGCGTCACGGTCAATAATTTCATCGCCCAGGGCGGCGACCATTTCCTTATGTTCACCAAGGGCAGCGAACGAACCGATACCGGCATCGCCGACGTGGACGCCCTGAAGCGCTATCTGACCGATCGCGATGCCAAGGGGCAGCCGGCGGGTACGGCGGAACCTGCCGCGCGCATCGTTTACAGGCCGTAACGAAGGTCAGAAAGTACAAACCGCTCGACAATAAAAAAGCCGCCGGGGCTGCCGGCAGCTTTCAATTCCACAACCAAGCGGATTACAGCTTGGCGGACAGGCTGATGCCGATGATGCGCGGCGGTACGCGGTAGACCTCGTTGGTCACGCTTTGCACCACGGGGTGCTGGATGATGGTGTCGTTGTTGAACACGTTCTTGACGAACAGCGACAGTTCCCAATCGCCCCAGGTCGCGCCGCCGCTGATATCGGCAGTGTGGTAGCCGGAGCGGCTGTAGTCGGGGTTGCTCGGGTCGAGCGCACCATAGCTGCTGCCGATCCAGTGCATTTCGGCGCGGGCGAAGCCGTACGTATCGTTGCCGAGCGAGAAGTTGTAGCGGCCGGAGAGCGAGGCGTTGTACTTCGGTACGCCCGGAATGGTGGCGCCGTCTACTGCGCCGGTCACGCCGGCGGCAGCACCGGCGCTGTCGGACAAGGCGGCGTGCGTGGTGCCGACGTCCAGGCCGAGCAGGACGCTCGAAATCGGCTTGGCCTTGATCGAGATTTCCGCACCGTAGGTCGTCGCATTGCCGACGTTGGTGTTGTAGTTGAAGCCGCAGGTCAAGGGGATCTGCTGTTGCAGGCTCTTCCAGTTGACGTAGAACAGCGCCGCATCGACGGAGAGGCGGTTGCCGAAGAAGCGCGACTTGTCGCCGACTTCATAGCTCCACAGGCTGTCCGACTTGAAGCCCTGCGGAACCGGGGCGGCCAGGCCGCAATAAGCTTGCGGCACCGGGAAGTTGGAGCCGCCGGCGCGGTAGCCTTCGGCGGCCGATGCATACAGCGTGTCGGTATTGTCGGCGTCCCAGGTCAGCGAAAACTTGGGCGTGGTGGCGTTGCCGCTGGTGCTGGTGTTGGTGTGGATGTAGCCGTTGGCATCGGTCAGGACGTTGACGTCGTAGTACAGGTCGCCGACGCGGTCGAGCGTGTCGGTGGTCTGCAGGTAGCGCAAGCCCGCGGTGGCGTGCAAGGTCGGCACGAAGTAATAATTCAATTCGCCGAATACCGCTTCCTGCTTGTCGTGGTAGTGGCGCTGCGCGAAATAGGAATTGTCGCCCGGGAAGCCGGCCGGAATCGCGCCGGCCAGGACGGCGGGGTCGCTTGGGCTGGCGCCGGCGGCGGCAAAGGCGGCATTGATGCCGAAGATCGGCTCGTTATCCGTCACGTTGGTGTGCAGGTCGGACACGTAGGCGCCGCCCAGCCAGGTGATGGGCGAGACGCTCGGATCATAAGGATGCGACGCCAGGCGCACTTCTTCGGAGAACTGGCGCACCTGGTTGTTCAGGTACACGGCCGAGGGCAAGGCGCCGACCACGGCGGCCAGCGCGGGATTGGAAATCTGTGTGCCGATATAGGGGCTGTTGACCGTGGTGCCGTCCTGCGTGCGGTTGAACTTGCGCTGGAAGTAGCTGGTCACCGAGGTCAGGTCGCCGATGTCCATGGCGTAGTTCGCCGTCAGGCTGGGCACCAGCAGCTGGTCGCTGCCGGGTTCGCGCACCAGCTTGCTGGTCTGGTTTTCCGGCAGGTTGTTGTAGGAGACGTCGATGTCGCCGGTCGTGACCTGCTGGTAAAAGATGGCGGGCGTCAGGGTCAGATTTTTCGTCGGCGCCCATTTCAGTGCCGCCTTGAAGACGGTGTCGTATTCCCCGTTGATTCTCGACGCCACCACTGCGCCCGTCGTGGGGGAAACCTGGTCGATATAGCCGCTCTTGTGCTCGGTTTGCACACCTAAGCGCAGTGCCAGTTCATTGTCGATCAGCGGCAGATTGAAGATGCCGTTGACCGTGTAGTTGGTGCCTCCGCCTTCGGTCGAGGACACTTCAGAATAGACGTCGGTGGTGCGTTCGGTCAGGTCTGGCTGCTTGCTGACGAACTTGATCGTGCCGCCCATCGAGCTCGCGCCATACAAGGTGCCTTGCGGGCCGCGCAGCACTTCGACACGGTCGAGGTCGAAGAATTTCGGTTCGGCGCTGCCCAGGCTGTACAGGTTGGCCACCGTCATCGACACGTCGTCGAGATAGACGCCGACGGTTGCCGAACCGGCTTGCGAACTGATGCCGCGGATTTCGATATTGGACAAGCCGGGGCCATTGCCGGTGTTGCCGCCGCCGCCGCCGCCGGAGAACGACATATTGGGCAGGGAGCGCGTGATGTCTTCGAAGTTGGTGATGTGCTCGGCCACGAGATCGTCGCCGCTGATCACCGACACGCTGGTGCCGACCTTGCTTGCGTCTTCCTTGCGCTTGTTGGCTGTGACGACGACGGTTTCAATTTGATCGGAATTCTTGGCGGCAGGCTGGGTGCCGGCGGCGGTGCTCGCCTCCTGGGCATAGACCGACGCGGCCAATGCGGTGGATGTGAGGGCGAAAATGCTGGCTAGTTGCAAGGGCCGGTTGCGACGACTCATGTTGGTACTTCCTCCTGTTGAATGATTCCTTGGCGGTTCTTATGATGGCCTGCAATCCCAGGTCAGGGTGCGGCCAAGCCATGCTGAACAATACCAGTGAAAGCAAGAAACGAACCAAAAGGACTTGGTTTTTCGACACTTCATTTGCCTAAGTGTCGCTTTTTGTGAACGCCGGCCCTCCTTGTCAAAAAATCAGCTACTTAATTTTATTCGGTCGAAGCGCGACTTAACCGCTACTTAAGCAATTCATGCGAGCTTCACTTTGGTGCATACTAATTAGTTACCTTGAGACATTGCAAAAGAATGTCAATTCTGCGCGAGGCGTCGACTCAAGCTTGAGACCGGCAGGTATGATGCCGGCTGCACTATTTCACTCCCCCGCTAAATTCCACCAAGCACCGGCCTGGCCGGAGAATTGCTTGCAAGAACGGAATGAGGAAACTAACAACGCAATGCGCAGTTTGATGCACTCGAGAACGATGAAAGGAGCGCGGGCCAGCCTGCTCGCCCTGGCTCTTGTCGTCCCAGCACTCTATATTGCCTTTGCGCTCAGCTCGATCGACCAGGATTACCGCTTCACATTGCAGAAGGCCGAACTCGATGCGCGTAGTATCTCTGCTGCGCTTTCAGAACATGCCAATCGTGCCGTCGGCGAAGCCGACCGTTTCCTCCTGGGCGCCTTGGGCGAGGTCGAGCGCAGTGGGTTGGACCCGACGCCGGAAAACCAGGCCGCGATCCGCACCATCCTGGAGCGCTACACCAATAAGCTGCCGCAGATGTCGGCCATCAGCCTGATCGACGCGCAGGGGCACACGATAGCCAACGGTATGCATGACGACGTGCATGGCGTGGACGTGACCGACCGAGACTATTACGCCTTCCACAGCCTGCCGGGCAACAACGGGCTCTACATTTCCGCGCCCTTCGCCAGCCGGGTGTCGGGCAAGTGGGTATTTACGATCTCGCGCCGCCTGACCAACCCCGACGGCAGCCTCAGGCTGATCCTGGTGGCAGGGATGCCTGTCGACTACTTTGACACGTTTTACCGTACGCTCGGCACGGGCAGCGATACACGCCTGATGCTGGTGCGCAGCGACGGTGCAGTCCTGGTGCAGAGTCCGATCCTTGCTCCGCCGCGGAGCAGGAGCCTCGCCGGTTCGTCGCTATTTGCGCGCTATCGGGAGCGCTCGAGCGGCACCTACACGCGGGCGGCCGATGCAAGCGACAGCTTGGCCCGTATCGTCGGCTACGCCGGATCCCCCGACCATCCCTTCATCGCGGTGGCTTGTCTCTCGCAAGCCGAAGTGCTGGCACCGTGGCGCAAACGCGTCGAGCAATCGGTTTGGGTCGGCGTGCTCTCGATAGGTTTGCTGCTGATTTTGATCGCCATCTTGCGCAGGCAACTCAACAGGCTGCTGTTGGGCAAAGCCGACCTGGAAGAAAAGAACGAAACGCTGGCGCTGGCGGCGCAAGTGTTCGAAACCAGTCTGCACGCGATCGCGATCTTTTCCGCTGACGGCGTGTTCATGCGTGTCAATAATGCATTTTCCGACATCACGGGTTATGCTCCGGCCGACGTGATCGGGCGCAATGCGATGGCACTCCAGCCCGCTCTGATCCGGCCCGAGGATGCCGCCGCCATCGCCAATGCCTTGCGCGACAGCGGTTCCTGCCAGAGCGAAGCGCATCTTAATACCCGCGATGGAAGCAGTGTAACGGTCAAACATAGCGTATCGACCATGCGCGATGCGACCGGGCGCGTCAAGGCCATCGTCGCCATCTTCCAGGATGTGACCGAGCAAAAGCTGTCGGAACAACGCCTGCACCAGTTGGCCCACTATGACGTGTTGACCAACCTGCCGAACCGTCGAACCTTCGCTGAGCGCATCCAGCACGAGATCGACCTGGCGGTGCGGCGCAACACCATGCTTGCCGTGGTGTTCATCGACATCGATCACTTCAAGACCATCAACGACAGCCTTGGCCACGCCACGGGCGACCTGGTCCTGCAGGCCGTGGCTAACCGCCTACGCAACTGCCTGCGCATCGGAGACACCGTTGCGCGCATAGGCGGCGACGAATTCGTGGTGCTGCTGGAAGGTAACAGCAAGCGCGAAACCTTCGAGCGCGTAGCGCACAAGCTGGCAGAATCGTTGACCGAAGCGGTCATGATCGACGGACGCGAGATGTATGTCGCCGCCAGCATGGGCATCAGCGTGTTTCCGCACGACGGCACCGACAGCGAGACCCTGCTGCGCAATGCCGATACGGCGATGTATCGTGCCAAGACCGCAGGGCGCAATTGCTGGCGCTTCTTCGACGAGTCGATGGCGGCGCATGCCACGCGCCGGCTGGAACTCGAAACGGCGCTACGCCGCGCCGCCGAGCGCAGCGAACTGGTGCTGGTCTACCAGCCGCAGCGCTCACTGCACAACGACCGTATCGTCGCCGTCGAGGCCTTGCTCCGCTGGCAGCGCCCGGAGCGCGGCATCGTCTCGCCGATGGAATTCATTCCGCTGGCCGAAGACAGCGGCTTGATCGTGCCGATAGGGGAGTGGGTGCTCTTCGCCGCATGCACCCAGGCTGCGGCCTGGTGGCATGATTATCACGTAGAACTGCGCGTGGCCGTCAATGTGGCGGCCAAGCAGATCCACCACAAGGGGTTTGTCGAACAGGTGCGCGATACCCTGGCCATCACCGGCTTGCCGGCCAGGTTCCTCGAACTCGAAATCACCGAAAGCTCGATCATCGAAAACGTCGACGAGAGCGTGAACAAGCTGCACCAGTTGAAACGGCTCGGCGTGTCGGTTGCGATCGACGACTTCGGCACGGGATATTCCTCTCTGTCTTATCTCAAGCAGTTGCCGGTCGACCGACTCAAGATCGACCGCTCCTTCGTCAAGGACACTCCCGACGATATCGATGATTGCGCCATTGTGCGCACGGTGATCTCGATGTCGCACAACCTCGGCTTGTCGGTTATCGCGGAGGGGGTCGAGACGCAGCGCCAGCTCGATTTCCTGCGTGCCCAGCATTGCGACGAAATCCAGGGCTACTTGTTGTCGGTGCCGCTGCCGGCGCAGCAAATCACCGGCATGCTGATCGCCGAGCGGCAAAAAATAGCTAACGGTTAACTTTTTTAAAGGGGCTGGACAAATACAAAAGCTTCATGTAGTATTCAGTCATCCTCTGGCGATTGGGATAGAGAAATCGGCGACAAGCCGGCCAATACTTGAGTCGATTCGTAGCTGGGGGCACCATGCAGATAGCATGGGCGTCCAGTGAATCGTCTCAAGTATTGGCGATGCAAAAAATGTGATATGAGCCCACTTAGGTGGGCTTTTTTGCGTTTACCTTGTTTGATTTCCGCGTTCGATTTTGGGCTGAAACGATGAGCGATACCGCGCAATATTCCTGGGATTATCCGGCGCCCTTCACCATGCGCGTTGGCCCTCAAGCAGGCGATATCGACGGGCTGAACCACGTCAACAATGCCGTCTACCTTCAATGGTGCGAGCAGGCCGGCTGGGCTCATTCGGAATACCTGGGCCTACATCTCGAAGACTACCGCAGGCTGGACCGCGCCATGGCCATACGGCGTGGCGAATACGATTACCTGCTGCCTTCGGTGCTGGGCGACGAATTGCTGCTTTCGACCTGGCTGACTGCCAGCGACGGCAAACTTTGCATGACGCGTTGTTTCCAGCTGATCAATGCCGCGAGTGGGCAAACCATCCTGCGCGGACGTTGGGAGCTGGTGTGCATCGAGCTGAGCAGCGGCAAGGCGCGCCGTATGCCGCCCGAATTTCTCGAAGTGTACGACGCGGTCGTCGTGGGAAAGGTGCTTAGAGCGCTTCGGGATTGACGGGTTCAGCAGGCGGCAGCGCCGAATTCTGGTGCCAATCGGTAGCTCGCCGCTGATTGGGGTTGCCCAGGACGCGCGTACTCACATGTAACGGCACGCCGGCGGCTTTCATGATCTCGGCGCCGATGGTCACGCCGTTCAACATCGATGCCGCCAAACCGCGGTTGACCGCCATTTCGATTTCCTTGTTGGTGCGAATGGAACCGGTCTCAAGTTGCGAAAGCTTCTGAGTCATGTTGCCGTCCTTTCGTTGCAATCCTAATGTCGCTTTGTGCAACAATAGACTGGGACATTCGGGCAATAGTTCCGTGCAGGGAAGGTGTTGCCGTCGGCCAAGCCTCCGAGTCAACGCAACATGCCGCACTTGCTTAAACCTGAAGCCACTGCGTTGCCGATGCGGCTGCGCACGGCGGGGTCTTGCATGCGCAACTCTTCGTCACGGTTGACGATCACGCCCGACTCGAGCAGGACGGCCGGCATCCTGGCATTCTTCAACACGATCAGATTATCGTAATACATCACGCCGTTGGCCTTGTCGGCCCATTCGCGGCCTTCGCCTGGGATTTTCTCCGCATGATGCGAGGAGGGCTTGAAGCCTGCCTCGATCAGCTTTCTGCCGATGGACGAGGCACATTGCAAGCTGCCGGCCAACTGCTTGTTCTTGCGCGAAACGAACAGCGAGAAGCCGGCAAAGCGATCTTCGGCATAGTGTTGCACGCCGTCTTGCCAAGTCCAGTCGTTGAGGTATTGCGGTTGCACCGAATCGTGATGCACGGACAGGAAAAATTTTGCATTGCGTGCAGCGGCGTCCAGCGGACGTGTCTCGGGGTCGACGCTCTTGCCGTCGGCGCCGATTTCGAATCCCTGTCCGCCCTGCGAAACAATGCTGCGCAAAATGACATGCGCCAAGTCCTTGTTGAATTCGAACTCCTGTTTGCCGCGCGCGCTGATGGCACCAGGTTGTTGCAGCGAATGCCCCACGTCGATGGCAATCATGGGAGAAGAAGCCCGTGCGGGAAGTGCCAGGAACAATGCGGACAGCGTAAGGGCCAGGGCGGATTTGTGTGCCATGATCGAAATAGAGGGAAGGGCGCCTTGAGCGGCGCGGGCAGAACTTTGACCGGAAGCAAGTTTATTCTAAGGCAAGTTGCTTTCCGGGTCACTACTTCCCAGGATGACTGCGTTCCAGCCGCAGCTGCTCATTTCGTATCGAAAAATTTGATCCGGCAGCTTGCACCTTATCCGATCTTGGACAATAATATTAATGCGAATCGTTATCATTTAAATTGTCTGTTGAGCATGATCACGATAAACGCAAGCGCTTTAACCGAATTTCAGGTGCATCCCATGATCGTCTGTGTCTGCAATAACATTTCCGACCGAGAAATCGCGCAAGCTGTCGAGTTGGGCGCGACCAGCATGGACGCGCTGCGTGCCGATCTCGGCGTGGCCACGTGCTGCGGCAATTGTGCGGATTGCGCTCACGAGTTGCTGCAGGAGTGCCTGGCAGAAGGCAAGGTCGAGCCCGTTACGATGCGCCGCCTGATTCAGCCTTTGGCCGGCGCAATCGCGTAGTCTTTCAGGGCAGCCATCACTTCCTTTAGCGGTGTTTCCCAATTGCCGGGCGCAGCTTGCCGGAACTGTCGCACACTCGGGTACCACGGCGTATCCATCCTGTCCTTGCCCCAGCGCCAGCAGGTGTCGAAACGGTTGAGCAGCCATACCGGCTTGCCCAGTGCGCCGGCCAGGTGCGCGACGGCCGTGTCGACGCTGATCACGAGATCGAGATTGTCGATGAAGGCCGCCGTATCGGCGAAGTCTTGCCATTGCGCCGAAAAGTCATGGATCGGCAGGGCTATATTGCGCAACTCGATAGCGGCGCCGCCTTTTTGCAGGCTGAAGAAGCTGCAATCCGGGACGGTGGTCAAGGGTGCCAGTTGCGTCAGGCTGATGCTGCGGCGTCGGTCGATGGCATCGAGCTCGGCATTTTGCAGGCGCGATTTGCCGGCCCATACCAGGCCGATGCGCGGCCTGCGATAGCCTTCGAGCTTCGTCTTCCACAGTGCGGCCCGGTCGCGGTCGGTATGCAGATAGGGGACAGTGCCATAGCTTCCCGGCCCGAGGTGGAGCGGCAAGCTCATCAACGGACAGTGGAAATCGTAGTCCGGCAAGTCCTGGCCGCGCGCGATTGCCTGGCTTATCCCCGGAACGCCGGCAATCAATGTCTGCAGTTCGGGCTGCACTTCGGCCACCACGGTGGCGCCGCGCTCCGCCAGCGCTTGAGCAAAGCGGATGAATTGCAGCGTATCGCCGAAACCCTGTTCGGCCCATAGCAGCATGACTTTTCCTTGCACGCTTTCGCCCTGCCATGCACGCGCTCTCGGCTTGCTGTAGGCGCCGGCAAGATTGGCGCAGCCTTCCCAGCGCGCCTCGAAATTGGCCCAGCCGGCGGCCTCCATGCCCAAAAGCAGTTGCGACAGCGACAGGTTCCAGCGTACCTGGGCCGAGTCCGGTGCGAGTTTCAGCGCTGCTTCCAGCCGTTCGCTTGCCGCCTGCGCCTGGCCCAGGTCTTGTAGTACGGTGCCGAGATTGTTGAGCGCTTCGGCCGATTGCGGCGCATCGCGAATTACCGATTCGAGTACGCTGCGCGCTTCTTCCGCCTTGCCGCGTATGCGCAGCGTATTGGCCAGATTGATGCGTGCACCGATGTCGCCCGGCGCCAATTGCAATACGCGCTGGAAGCAGGCTTCGGCCGGCTGCAATTCGCCGAGTCCCAGCAAGCACAGGCCAAGATTGCTCTGCGCCTGGGGCAGCTCCGGCCGGAGCGCCAGCAAGCGCTCCAATGAAGCGCGCCCTTGCGCAAACTTTTGCAGCTGCACGCAAGCCAGGCCATGCCAGTTCAACGCATCGAGATCGTCGGGGGCGCCTTGCAGCGCTCTTTGCAGGCAGGCTTCGGCCTGTTCCCAGGCCGCCTTCATAAGCGCCATCTGGCCCAGCGTGCGCCAGACAATGGCGGCAGTCGCATCGAGCTGCAAGGCGCGCCGGCACGCCGCTTCCGCGGCGGTGAAGTCGTTTTGCCCGATCGCCTGCTGTGCGTCGCCGGCGCAAGCCTTGACCAGTTGCGCGCCGGCTTCGGGAAAAACCGGGCTCTCGTTCAAGGCTTGCTCAAGGAAGCGGCGGGCGGGCGCAAAGATGCCGAGATCGCAGCACAGGACGCCGGTCAGATAGAGCACTTCCTCGTCGTGCGGATTGGCTTCGCGCAGTTGAGTGTACAGCTTTTCGGCTTCGTCGTAGTGCCCCTCCATGTGGTGGCGTATGGCTGCGCTCAAGTCGCGCGTGCGTTCCGTGCTGGCGATGATCGTCACGTGTGCTTTCAAAAAGGATGCCCGCGCATGCGGACGGCAGCGCGGTGCGATGGCGGGAGCGGAAGCAATGGCAACCGCTCCCGGAAGGAGTACGTCAAGCCGTGGTATTGAGAATCTGGCCGGTCTTTTGGCCCTGGCCATTGACTACCGGCTTGGGGGCTTGCACGGTCTGAGTCTGTGTCGCTTGCTGGGTCTGCTGTGTGCCGCCATTCTGGGTCAATGACTGCGCAGGTCCGGCATTCTGCTTGTGAGTCGCCTTGGGTGCTTGCGGGGCTTGGCTGACCGTACCGGTCGAGCTGGGAACTGAAGAAACAGACATGTCGGTCTCCTGGAAAACGGCGCATCAAATAGCAAGGCCAACAGTAGTAGCTTGCTACGCGCTGGTGTTGATGATCTTGCCGGTTATCTGGCCCTGGGTATTGAGCACCGGCGCCGTGCTCACGGGTACTGGGGCAGGCCGAGGCGCCAGCGAATAGGCTATCGCCTGCTGCACGGGCGTACTGGGAGTATAGCTCGGCCCGCCTGCGATTTCACTGTTGATCTGCCCGGACAATTGCAATGCGGAGAGGCGCTGTTCGGAATAGCCCGCACCCAGTTGCGCCTGCCCGGCCTGGATATTGAGCGTACGCGCATAGCTTTCCGCTTCGGTCGCGCGCGTTTGCGCATTGGCCGCCTGTGTCTCCAGTGTCTGCGCCGTGCTCTCGGCCTGTTCGGCCGCGCGCTTGGCCTGCTGCACGACAGCCTGCTGCGCGGCGCTGTTGGCGCCCGCGCCGGAGGTGGCGGAAACGGATGAAATGCTTGACATTGCAAGTTTCACAAAGGTAATGCCTACGTTCATCATAGTTCCTGCAGCGAAATGCTGCAAGAAATGAGCTAAAGGCGGGGCGAAAAAGCGGTACCTTATACTGGGCTTGTCATATCTGCGCCTGCAGATAGTTTTCCAGTCCGATCCGGCCGATCAATTCGATTTGCGTTTCAAGCCAGTCGATATGCTCTTCGGTGTCCTCCAGGATCTCCTGAAAAATGGCGCGGCTGACGTAATCGCCATGCTCTTCGCAGGCCTTGATGCCTTCCTTGACGGTTTTTTGCGCGGTTCGCTCCAGCTTCAAGTCGCATTCGAGCATTTCGGGTGCCGTCTCGCCTATCATCAGCTTGTGCAGGGCTTGTAAGTTCGGCAAGCCGCCGAGCATGAGGATGCGGTTGATCAGGTTGTCGGCGTGCTTCATTTCGCCGATCGATTCCTCATATTCCTTTTTGCCGATTTTCTCCAGGCCCCAGTGGCGGTACATGCGCGCGTGCAGAAAATACTGGTTGATGGCGCTGAGTTCATTGGTCAGTTGGCTATTGAGCATCTTGATGACGGCGCTGTCGCTTTTCATGGGGGCCTCGGGGGATGAAGATGTGATCGGTTTGACCATCATAGCGCAATAACAGGAGCTTGCCGGACTGCGGGCCAAATGAAGCCGGACGGGAAAATTACCGGCTTCCGGCCTGAACTTTCGCCCTGATTTGCTCTATCCTGGCTAGAAGACGACGATCACGATGGACCCTGCCACGATCAGTGAAGCGCCGATAGCCATCGGCCAGCTCAGCTTTTCGCCGATGACAATCAAGCCGAGGATGATCGCGAAAGCCACTGAAAGCTTGTCGAGCGGGGCCACGCGGCTGATCGGCCCGCTTTGCAGGGCGCGGAAGTAGCATAACCATGACAGGCCGGTGGCGAGGCCGGAGAGTACGAGGTAGAGCCAGGAGGAGGGCGCGACGGCTCCAGGTTTTTGCCACTCGCCGCGCCAGGAGACGATGCCGGCGGTTACGAGTAGAATCACTATTGTGCGGATGAAGCTCGCCAGATTCGAATTCATGCCGCCGACGCCGAGCTTGCCGAAGATGGCGGTCAGGCCCGCGAAGAAGGCGGAACCGAGCGAGAAGAGTATCCAGTCGGGTATGGCGTTCATATCTACCTCAGGTTGAAGTATGGTTGCGGATGTCGTTGCGGATGTTGTACCTTCCATGGTAGCGCAGTAGTCGGCGCAACAGTTTGCTCAGGTAATTGGTTGTCTTGGAGCGGGATTACCGTCGAATTTGGCTGGTGTCGACTTCCGCTCTGGTCGAGTTAGTGCACCTCGCGGCGATATACGCACAATGAAGAACGAAAATCCGGAGAACAACGCGCACTTTTTCTCGACGCTGCCGGCGGGGCCGAATGAGCGCTTGGCGGCGCGTTGGCTCGTGGGTGTGTCGGCCGTGCTGTTTTGCATCCTGCTGCCGTTCGCCAAGCTGCCTCTGCCGCACAATCCCACTTTTATCCCGGTCTACGAAACGCTGCTCGTGGTGACCGATTTGATCACTGCCGTGCTGCTGTTCGGCCAATACCGGATCTTGCGTTCGCGCGCGTTGCTGTGCCTGGCCAGCGCCTACCTGTTTGCCGCCTTCATGGAAGTGGGGCATGCGTTGAGTTTCCCGAATGGCTTTGCGAGCCAGGGGCTGATCGGCGGCGGCACGCAAACGACCGCGTGGATCTACGTGTTCTGGCATGGCGGCTTTCCCTTGTTCGTCATGGCCTATGCCTTGACCAAGGGCCGCATCGCTCCTCCTGGCGGCGGCATCACCGCCGGCATCGTCGGTGCCGGCTTCGCCTTGCTGGCGGCGCTGCTGCTGGTGCGCCTGGCGACGTCGGGCGCGGAACTGCCGGTCCTGATCGTCGATAACGTCTCGAACGGCGCCTTGGCCGCCGCCTTGTCCGTCGTCTGGCTCTTGTGTGCCGGCGCCTTGCTGCTGCTGTGGCGCAGCAAGCCTCTGGTGGTACTCGACTTGTGGCTGATGGTGGTGCTGTGGGCCTGGCTGTTCGATATCGGATTGTCGGCGCTGTTCAATGCCGGACGCTATGACCTCGGTTTCTATGCCGGTCGCATTTACGGTGCTGTTGCCGCCGGTTTCGTGCTTACCATGCTGCTTCTGGAAAACGTGCGTCTGTATGCGCAATTGGCCGATGCGCACGATAAGGCCAGGCGCGAATCGCGCGAGCTGCAAGTCTTGGGCGAGCGCCTGGAAAATGCCAACAGGTTGCTGGGGGAAAGTAACCGTCAATTGCAAGCCGGAAGTGCCTTGAAATCGGAGTTCCTGGCCAATATGTCGCATGAATTGCGCACACCCTTGAACGCCATCATCGGTTTTTCCGACGTGCTCAAGGATGGGGTGGTCGGTCCCATGTCGCCGCCGCAGCATGAGTATGTCAGCGAAATTTTCGAAAGCGGCCAGCATTTGTTGTCTTTGATTAACGATATCCTGGATTTGTCGAAAATCGAAGCCGGCAAGATGAGCCTTGATCTAGAGCCCGTCGAAATCGACACCTTGCTGCGCAACAGCCTCTCCATCATCAAGGAAAAGGCCGCGCAAAAGCATCTGGACGTCAAGCTGGCTATCGAGCGTCCCATCGGCAAGACACAGGTTGACGCACGCAAGACCAAGCAGATCGTGTTCAATCTCTTGTCCAACGCGGTGAAATTCACGCCTGACGGCGGCACCATCGAGTTGAGCGCACGCGAAGTGGGGCGCGATGCGGTCGAGGCTTGGCATGAGAGCGCCGAAACCACGATCAAGATGCCCTTGGCGCCTTCGGCATTCACCGGCTTTATCGAGATCGCCGTATCCGACACCGGAACCGGCATATCGGCGGCGGATGCGCCGCGCCTGTTCCAGGCATTCTCCCAGCTCGACGTATCCGTGGCCCGCTCGGCCGAAGGAACGGGGCTGGGTTTGGTGCTGCTGGCACGCTTGGCGGTGCTGCATCGCGGCACGGTGGCGATGGCCAGCACCCCGGGCAAAGGCAGCAAGTTCCTCGTCTGGCTTCCCAGGCGCGAGGCGGCCGAGGAAGGAACCGAAGTCGGCGCCTTGCAGTCGAACACGCTCAAGGCGGCATTGACGACGATGGATCAGGCCGAGGCGGGCACGCGTCAGGCGCTGGTGATCGAACAAAGCGAAACGGCTGCCAGGCTGATTGCGCAGCAATTGACTGAAGCCGGCTATCGGGTGCGCCAGGTCGTCGCGGCCCGCGATGCCTTGGCGCTGTTGCAGCAGGAACGCCCCGATCTGATTGTGCTCGACGTCCTCCTGCCGGATATGGACGGCTGGGAATTGCTGGCCCGGATCAAGCGCTCGGATTCCTCGCTGACCAAAGTGCCGGTGGTGATCGTGTCGGTGGTCGATGAGCAGGCGCGCGGATTTTCGCTGGGCATTGCCAACGTGCTGCAAAAGCCGATCACGCGCGAGGGATTGATGGCGGTCCTGGCCAGCCTCGGTTTGACGCGCAAGCGTGCCAGCGCAACCGTGCTGGCGATCGACGACGATCCCAAGGCGGTCGAATTGGTGGCGGCATGCTTGGCGGGTGGAAGTTTTCGCGTGCTGCGTGCCTATAGCGGCAGGGAAGGCGTGGAAGTATGCCGGCGCGAAATACCGGACCTGGTAGTGCTGGACCTGCTGATGCCGGATATGAACGGCTTCGACGTGATAGGCGAATTGGCGGCGCGCAGCGAGACGGCGTTGATCCCTATCGTGGTCATGACGGGAAAAAGCCTCACCGGCGACGACCGGCGCCTGTTGCAGGAGCGCCTGGGTGCGGCCGGAGTACGGCAGGGCGGGAAGTCCGAGAATTCCGAAGAGGATGCCAAGGGTGTGCCGGCCGATCCGCGCCGGGAAGGTTTTGCCACATGAACGGCAAGACGGTGCTGGTAGTGGAGGACACGCCCGCGAACATCAAGCTCGTCACGATGTTGCTGGAAAAAGACGGCTATCGTGTGCTGCAGGCGGAAAATGGCGCAGATGGAGTAAGACTGGCACAATTGTACTTGCCTGACATCATTTTGATGGATATACAATTGCCTGACATGGACGGCTTGGCCGCTGTCAAGCTATTGCGGCAGGAAGCGGCAACCAGGCATCTGAAAATCGTGGCTCTCACGGCCTTTGCCATGAAGGGCGACGAAGACAAGATGCTCGAGAGCGGATGCGACGGCTACATCGCCAAACCCATCCGCTATCAAAGTTTTCTGGAAGAGGTGAGGCGGGTCATATCGCTGTAGCCGCTGTCCGGTCGGGAAAAACCTGGGGGATGGAAATTGGAGAGCCATAAGAAGATTCTGGTTGCGGACGACGATGCGCGCAATCGCAAGCTCCTGGAAACGCTCCTGACTTCCGATGGCTATCAGGTCGCTTCCGTCGGTTCCGGACAAGCCGCCTTGTCGGCGGCGATGGCCGACAAGCCCGATCTCATCCTGCTCGACCTGATGATGCCTGGTATGGACGGCTTCGAAGTGCTGCGCCGCTTGAAGGCCATGCCCGATCTGCAGGAGATCGACGTCGTCATGGTGACCGCCCTCGACGATTCCGGGTCGCGCGCCCGTATGGATGCTGCCGGTGCGGCCGGCGTACTGCTCAAGCCGGTGGACCGTTGGAAACTCAAGGAAATGACGCAACAATTGCTGGGAGGCGGCAATGCCTCTGGCTGACCCCAATTCGAGCCTGCACCTGTTGCAAGAGGAGCTGGCGCGCACGACGCGGCTCTATGCGATGTTGTCCCAGATTAACCGGGCCATCGTGCGCGCGGAAGATCCGCAATACCTGTTTGCCTCGATCTGCCGCATCGCCATCGACCATGGCCGGTTCAGCCTGGCCTGGGTAGGCCTGTCCGAACCCAATAGCGGTCGCGTCTCGCTGGTGGCGCATGCCGGCGAAGCGAGCATGATCCTTAAAATGCACCTGATGGCTACCGCCGCAGGAACCGAGCGGCAAAGCCCGGCCTCGCGCGCCATCCAGGACGGCGAGCCATGCGTCGTCAACTACCTCCTGGCCGACTCGCCCTTGCATGCGATCCATCGCGAAATCGCCGCGCACGACCTGCAAGCGGCGGCCTCGTTTCCCTTGCGCCTGGAGGGCAAGGTAATCGGCGCTTTCACCGTTGCGGCTACCAGCCCCGGTTATTTCACCGAGAAGGAATTGCGTCTGCTCACCGAGGTGGCGGACGATATCTCCTTT
This sequence comes from Burkholderiaceae bacterium, assembly GCA_036384915.1. GTDB lineage: Bacteria > Pseudomonadota > Gammaproteobacteria > Burkholderiales > Burkholderiaceae_D > PKWO01. Next base: position 301,386 of record DASVLJ010000011.1, on the reverse strand, counting down.
GCACTCGGTGTCATGCGGCGCGAAGAGCAGCGTTCGATCGCCGAATCGAAGATGCAATACCTGGCCTACTACGATGGCGAGACAGGTTTGCCGAGCCACGTCCTGTTCGAGTCACGCCTGTTCGAAATCGCGCGCATGGCAAGCACGCTGGGCATACTTGCCATCAGCCTGACGCGCTTCCACGGGGCGCTGCAAACGCTGGGGCAGGAGAACGGCGCCGAAATTTCACGCCTGATGGCCAGCAAGCTCGAATCGGCGCTCAATTCCGGCTTCGTCGCCCGCGTGGCGGAATCGCAATTCGTAGTCCTGTTCGACGACTTTCAGAGCGCCACCCAGCTGGAGGATGCGGCCAAGCTGGTCTATCGCGCCATGGCGGAAGTGATCGTTGTGCAGGGACGTGAAGTGTATCTCGAACCTTACATCGGCATTTCCCAGTACCCGCAGGACGGCCCGGTCAACATGTTGTTGAACCACGCCATGCTGGCGGCCAACATGAAGCCGCGCGAACCGGGCACCGTCTATCGTTTCTTCGCACCGCACATGGAACATGGGCCGCGCCGCCGGCACGACCTGGAAAACGCCTTGCGCCGCGCCTTGAAAAACAAGGAATTCCTGCTGCATTTCCAACCCCAGGTCGATCTGGTCAGCGGCCGCGTGATCGGCGCGGAGGCTCTGATACGCTGGATGCGGCCCAATTACGGCATAGTCTCGCCGCTCGAATTCATTCCGCTCCTGGAAGAGACGGGCATGATCTGGGACGTCGGCGAATGGGCCATGCAGGAAGCCTGCCGCATCAACCGCAAGTGGCAGGACGAGGGGCTGCCGCCGATACGCATGGCGGTCAACCTGTCGGCGCGCCAGTTTCAGGACGGCGACATCCACGACATGGTCAAGCGAGCGCTCGAATTCTCGCAGCTCGATCCGCAATGGCTCGAGCTGGAGCTGACCGAGGGCATCGTGCTGCTCAATGCCGATGCCGTGATCCGCACGATGCAGAGCTTGAATGAAATCGGTGTCAGCCATGCACTCGACGATTTCGGCACCGGCTATTCCTCGCTCTCGTACCTGCAGCGCCTGCCGGTTGAGCGCATCAAGATCGACCGCAGTTTCGTCTCCGACATCACGGCCAACCCGGGCGACGCTGCCATCGCGCGCGCCGTGGTCGGCATGGCGCACAGCCTCAACATGACCGTGATCGCCGAAGGCGTCGAAACCGAGGCGCAACTGGGCTATTTGCGCGGCCTGGGCTGCGAAGAAATCCAGGGCTACTTCTTCAGCAAGCCGCTGTCCGAACGCGATTTCGCCGAATTGCTCAGGAGCGGACGTTGCATCAAGCCCGCGCCGCAGGCGGGCGGCGCCGAGCGCGTGCTGCTGTTGGTGACGCAGGAGAGGGATGCCTTGCAGCACCTTGGGCGCATACTGGAGCGCGAAAAGACCGTGCTGGTCTGCGCCGCGACGCCGGCGGAAGGTTTCGAAGCGATGGCTACCCGCAATGCCGGCGTGGTGTTGTGCGATCAGGACCTGCCCGAGATGACGGGGACGGCCTTCCTGAAACGTATCGGCGATCTCTATCCCGATTCGATCCGCATGGTGATGTCCGAGACGCTGGAAATGGGCCCCATGCTCGACGCCATCAACAGTGGCGCAATCTTCAAATTTCTGGCCAAGCCTTGGAACGAAGCACTGGTCATGGCATGCCTGCGCGATGCGTTCCGGCTGTTTGAAGTCAGCCGGCACAATCGCGAACTCATCTCGCGCCTGGAAGGGCTCGATTCCGGCCGGGGCGGATGATGCGGCCGAGCGGCGCCGCGGCCTGTTGCGGCTGCGGGCCGACGTAATTCGCGCGCGGACGTATCAAACCGGGCGTGCGGCGCTGCTCCAGGAAGTGGGCAATCCAACCGACTGTGCGTGCCAACGCAAACAAGCCGAATGCCGTACCGCGCGGCAAGCCCAGGCAGCGGCGCGCCGCGACCAGCGCGAAATCGATCGTCGGCGCCTGCCCGCTTAGTTGCCGCGCCGTGGCCACGATGCGCGCCAGCGTGCGGTTGGCCGGCAAGAGCTCGAGCAAGGCCGTGGCGCGCGGGTCGCCGTCTGGGTAGAGCGGATGGCCGAAGCCGGGCAGGTTGCCCTTGTCGTCTTGCAGCGCCGACAGCGCATGGGGAATCGAGCGGCAGGCCGAGAGCCGGTCGAACAGGGTTTCGATGCGTTCGGTGTAGCCGCCATGCAGCGGGCCGCGCAAGGCGGCCAAGGCGCCGCTCAAGGCTGAACCCATGTCCACTCCGGTCGAGGCGATGCAGCGCGCCGTAAAGCTCGAGGCATTGAGTTCGTGGTCGACGCAACAGAGCAGGGCGGTGCGGACGACGGCTTTGCCGCGTGCATTTAAATTCCAGGCGGCCGCGCATTGCTCGTGCAGAGGCAGGCGCGGATGCGATTTGCCCAACATGCAGGCGGCCATCAATTGCAGCAAACTCCACGCGGCCGAAAAATCGTCTTGCTGAGGCAATTCGGCTTGCCCCAATGCGAACAGAGGCAGCATGCGCTTGAACGGTGTAGCCTGCGCCATCTCTTTTGCCGCTCCATGCCAGTGCCGAGACAGCGGCAAAACGGACAGGCACGGATCGGCATCGGCGGGGCATTGCCACAGCAGCCGCGCGACCTCTTCAAGGCTTGCCTGAGGCAGCAAATCCGCGAACGCCACGCCGCGATAGTAGAGCTTTCCGTTTTCTATCAAGGTCAGGCCGGACTCGAGCACCGGCAAACCCCAGTCGAGTGCGTTGCGTGCCGCCTGGCGCGGCTTGCGTTGCGCCGTTTGCCGGCGCGCTAGGCGCTCGATGTCGCTGCGGCGGAATTTGCGTCCGCGCCGCGGCATGTCGTCGAACGACTGGATCAGGCCGCGGCTGACGTAACTATAGAGCGTTGCTTTACGCACGCCGAGTGCGTGCGCCGCCTGTTCGGAACTCAGGTAGATATCCATATGAAGCTAATGAAGCTGATGTTGATTGGCTCGATCAAGATTGACGCTGGTTTTGCGTGAGCGCTTTAATCCATCTTAATTCGTTTTGGAAAGGAGCTCATCATGCTGCAAGTCGATTTTGGCAAGACTGCCACGGATTATCGCCGTCATCGCGCCGGATTTCCCGAGGCTTACTTCGGCCGTGTCGCTCAATACGGTATCGGCATCAAGACCCAGGCTCTGCTCGATCTGGGTACTGGCACCGGCACGCTGGCGCGCGGTTTTGCACGGCGCGGCTGCCGCGTCACGGGGCTCGATCCCGCTTCGGCCATGATGGCGCAGGCCAGGCAGATCGGCATCGAAGAAGGCATCCATGTCGATTACGTCGAAGCGCGCGCCGAAGACAGCGGTTTGCCAGACGTGGCGTTCGACGTGATCACGGCCGGCCAGTGCTGGCATTGGTTCAAGCGTGATGTGGTCGCACGCGAGGCGAAGCGCATGCTGCGCGCCAATGGCGCACTGGTCATTTCCCATCTCGACTGGCTGCCGGTTACGGGCAACGTGGTTGCGGCTAGCGAGGCATTGATCCGGCGCCACAACCCCGCATGGAATCTGGGTGACGGCAAGGGCATTTACCCGCAATGGTTTTCCGATCTCATGGCTGCCGGGTTTGTCGGCATCGAATCGTTCAGCTTCGACGTCGATTTGCCCTATAGCCATGAAGCTTGGCGCGGCAGGTTGCGCGCCAGTGCGGGTATCGCGGCGAGCCTGGAAGCGCCTGCCATCGAGAAATTCGACAGCGAATTGGCTGCCATGCTGGCGGCTGAATTCCCTAGACCTGTGTTGGCCGTTCCGCATCGGGTATTCACGGTGCTCGGGCGCAAGCCCGGGTAGTCTGCGGAAAATGCGGCGACTTGATATCATGGTGCTTGTCGTTCATCCTGGTCTCTTCATGGCACTCTCCACCTGGCTCACTTTCTTCGTCGCTTCCTGCATCATCGCGGTTTCTCCCGGTTCCGGCGCCGTTCTCTGCATGTCGCATGGCCTGTCTTACGGTGTCAAACGCACCAGCGGCACCATTGTGGGCCTGGAAGCCGGCTTGCTGCTGATTTTGGGCATTGCGGGCGCCGGCGTCGGTTCCTTGCTGCTGGCTTCGCAACTTGCGTTCAATATCGTCAAGATCGTCGGCGCACTCTACCTGATCTACCTGGGCTTCATGCAATTCCGCGCCAAGACCGCCGTCGGGCCGGAAGAGGCGCCGCATCCGCTTGCGAACGGCATGCCCAGCCTGCGCCGCCGCGTGCTGACCGGCTTCCTGACCAACGCCACCAATCCCAAAGGCATCATCTTCATGGTGGCGGTGCTGCCGCAATTCATCGCCCACGATGCGCCCTTGCTGCCGCAATTATTCGTCATGGGTGTGACCATGGTGACGGTGGACTTGATGGTCATGCACGGTTACGCGTTTGCGGCATCCTCCATGCAGCGCTTCTTCCGCGACCAGAAAATGGTGCAAAGGCAAAACCGCTTCTTTGGCAGCGTGCTGATGGCGGTGGGTACGGCCTTGTTTTTCGTCAAGCGCAGCATCAATACCTGATTGATGCCCAACGAGTGTTGTCCTAATGTAATTTTTTGACGCCGCTTCGATAGACAAGGCCCGAAAATACCTTATGATCGGTTTTGCATCCCTGCCGGCACCTATGCCGGCGTCGGGGGTACTTTTCCACCATTTTCGGGCGCTTTTATGCAAGAACGTCAAGCCGGTTCGGAACTCCTGCTGCAATTTTTCGTGCGCTGGGCCATCGCAACAGTGGCTGCCAGTATCGCCACACGCGTGGTCTTGAATAATTTTCTCGGGCCGGCGATATCCGACGCCCAGATGCTGGTGATCTGCGCCTCGCTCTCGGCTTTGCTGGCCGTCGGCATCTATCTGCGTTTGCAGCATCGCGAAATTCAGGAGCGCATGCATCATGCCAATACCGAACTGGCGCGTGCGCTGGCCAGGATCGATGCCCTCGGCAATCATGACGCTTTGACGGGGGCATTGAACCGGCGTGCGCTGGTGGAAACACTGGAATGGGAGCTGTTGCGCGCCAAGCGCACCGGCCATCCGTTCTGCTTCGCCATCGTCGACCTCGACCACTTCCGCGCGGTCAACGACAAATTCGGCAGTACGGCCGGCGACATGGTATTGAAGACGATGTCCGACGCCTCGATCAAGCTGTTGCGCGCGCTGGACCGGTTCGGCCGCCTCGGCGGGGAAGAGTTCGGCATCGTGCTGCCGGCCACCTGGCTCGATCACGGCATGATCGCCATGAACCGCCTGACGAAGGCGATCGACGCCGTCAACTGGGATCACATCGCGCCGGATTTGAAGCTGACCTTTTCCGCCGGTATCACCACCAATGCCGTGAGCGATACGGCGGAAACCATGATCCAGCGTGCCGAGAAGGCGCTGCAGCAAGCCAAGAGCGAGGGGCGCAACCGCATCGTGTCGCTGGAGGAGGAAATTCCCGATATGCCTCCGGTTATCTTGCCTGATGACTAGCAGCCTGTCGGACTTAAGGGAAATCGGCTGCAAAAATGCCTGGCCAGCCCATATTTCACCGATTTTTTGGTCAATAGTCCCGCTATTGACGCAAAAAAATCGGCAAAATCTGTGCTCGCCCAGCCATTTTTTCGCTTCGATTCCTTAAGTCCGACAGGCTGCTAAGCGATCGCCTGGAAGATGAGGGCCAGCTCGTCGCGCGTATCGTCGATCAGCGCCTTGCTCTTGTCGTAGTCGAGATCGAGCACGGCCATCGCGGGCGGCAGGTCGCCCCATTCCGTTTCCTCACCGCCCATGCCCGAATAGAATTTGCCGTCGAGGAAATCCGCGGTCAAGACCACGTCGGTCAAATCGGCGGCGCCGCGGTGCGTGTAGCCCGGGTCGGAACCATTCAACACGGCATTGCTGATTTCCTCGGGCACTTCCCAGCTTTCCAGGATGGCAGTGCCGATATTGGCATGCCATCGGTCGATCAGTTCCCACAGTGCGGATTCGTCGCCGAACAGCGCGTTATAGGCATGGGCGCGATTGAGGATATAGAACTTGCCGATGTTGAGCAGGAGGCCGGCCATCATGGCCGTATCGGGGTTGACGCGCGTCATGCGCCGCGCGATGACGTAGGAGAGTGCCGAAATCCGTATGCAACGCTTCCACAAGCCGTCGATCTCCTTGGGGATTTCGGCCGAGGACTTGCTTTGCACCAGTTGCTTCATGCCGACCGAAATGGCGACGTTGCGCACCATCGAATGTCCCAGGCGCATTGTGGCCTTGCGCAAATCGGTGAAGGGGGTGCCGGTCTGGTTGAACATCGCCGAATTGGCCAGGCGCAGGATATAGGCCGACAGTACCGGTTCGGCCCCGACGATGCGGGCAACGGCGTCGTTCGAAATGTCGGGCGAATTGAGCGCGTGGCGAATCTTCATCGTCACGTTGAGCGAAGTCGGGAACACCAGTTCCTTGGTCGACAGTTCGGCCGTCAAATCTTCGATGAATTGGAATTCGTTGCTTTTGTCGGTCATGGCGGAATGACTGAAAGTCAGTGTCGCTTCCATGATAGCGCGAATGGGGCCGCACGTGAGCCATGGCAAGCAAGGTCCCATGAAAACCCATAAACTATGCGCAAGGCGGGGTTACTCAATTTAAGGGAAATTCAACATGAAATCATCATTCGCTCTCCTATTGGCCGCAGCTTTTCTTTTGCCGGGACTGGCCGAAGCCAAGGGCTGCATCAAGGGTGCGGTCGTAGGCGGTGTGGCCGGCCATGTGGCGGGACACCATGCCGTTGCCGGTGCAGTCGCGGGTTGTGTCGTCGGGCATGAAATGGCCAAGAAAAAGGATAAGGAAGAAAAGGCCAGGCAGCAGGCTGCTGCCGCTCAAGCCAATGCCCAACCTGCAACGGGCCAGCCGGCCCCCGCTGTCCCGACCGCCCCTGCGCGCTGAGTACAGCCATGCCGAACGTCGTATTGCGCGCGTGCGCAAGGGGCGGCCTTGCATAGCGCGCTCGACCTGCACCTGTTCATCCTTGTCGGCTTGGCCGGCCTGTACGCCGGCACGCAAAACACGCTGGCCGGCGGCGGGTCGTTCATTACGTTTCCGGCATTGCTGCTGGTCGGGCTCGACCCGCTTGCCGCCAACATCACCTCCACCCTCGCGCTGTTCCCGAGCCAGGTCAACATGGCGTGGAGCAGCCGCGACGTGGCCGACGGCGTGGGGCCGCTCAAGTTTCGCACGCTGTTCATTATCAGCGTGATCGGCGGCGTGGTGGGCGCCTTGCTGTTGCTCTATACGCCCGCATCGTTCTTCGCCCGCCTCGTGCCGTGGTTGATCCTGTTCGCCACCGCCGTTTTCACCTGGGGCAGCTTCCGCAGCAAACCCTTGAATGCCGCTGCCGGCATGCCGGCCTGGCTGCTGATGGCGATTCAGGGAGCGATTGCCGTCTACGGCGGCTATTTCGGCGGCGGCATCGGCTTCCTCATGCTGGCGGCGCTTACCATCGCCGGGCAGGCCGTGCGCACCTCGATCGGTACCAAGAACGTGCTGGCGATGGCGATGAATGCCTCGGCTGTGTTGATCTTCGCCTTTTCCAGCAAGGTCGATTGGCCGGCCGTCATTGCACTCGGCATCGGCGCCGTGGCCGGCAGTGTCGTCGGCGGCGCGCTGATGCACCGCTTGCCGGAAAAGGCTCTGCGTCTGTTTGTGGTTGCGGTCGGCGTGGTGTTGACGATCTGGATGTTCCTACGCTGATGCCGCAGCAATGCCCGCACATTGCCAGGGGCATGCTCAGCTCAGCGTGCAGATGACCAATTCCGGATCGGCATTGATGCGCACCGGCAGTGTGCTGCAGCCCACGCCACGGCTGACGATCAGCGCGGCTTGTTGTTCCAGATCGAAGCGGCCGTAAGGGTAGCTGCGGCTCAAGGGGCCGTGCGGCAACACCATGGGCTTGCCGTTCGGCGGCACGATCTGTCCGCCATGGGTATGGCCGGCGAAGGCGAGGTCGAAGCGTTTGTCCTTGGTGAAGAGCAGGCCGTCCGGCGCATGGGTCAGGAAAATGCGTGTCGGCTGGGCTTCATGGAATGCAGCTTCGACGTCGGGTTCGCCGGCCCAGGGATCGTCTATCCCGCATAGCGATACCGCATCAAAAGGAGCAGGCAGGCGGAGGTTGCGGTTGATCAGCAGGCTGATGCCGGCTTGTTCGAGCATGTTCGTCAGCTTCCGGTCGTCGACCCACAGATCGTGATTGCCGAATACTGCGAATTTTCCCAGTGCCGGCTTGCAAGCGGCCAGATCGCCGGCGAAAGCCTCGGCGTATTCAGCCTTGCAGGATACGAAATCTCCACCGAGCAGCAAGAGATCGGGTTCTTCCTGCGCAATGGCATGAAACAGGTCGCGGAACAGTGTGGGGTGCGTGGTTGGCCCGGCGTGAAAATCCGAGGCAAAGGCGATGCGTAGCGGCTTGTGCAGGCGCCGCTCCAGAGGGAGAGTGAATTGATGGCGTGCTACGCTCAGCTTGCCGTGCAAGCCGAAGGCATGGCTGACTGCCGCAACGAATCCGCCCAGCATAGCGAGATCGATCACGCGCTCGCCAAAGCGGCGCGAAAGCCAATTATGTTTGCCGCGATAGTGGTGCGCCATGCGGTGCGATGAAGTCGGAAACGGGCTCATTGTAGCGCGGACATCCGTTCATGCCGGATGTCCGCTGGACAATCAGAAGCTCGTCGAAATGCCGGCGTAGAATGTGCGCGTCGCGCCGTATTGCGGCGCGCCCACACCTACACCCGTGCCGTCGCGCAACAGGTAGGACTTGTTGAACAGGTTGACTACGGAGAGCCTCCCTTCGACGGTGCCGAAGCCGGTGTTCTTCCACGTATGCGTCAGCGAGGCATTGACGCTGGTATGAGCGGGTAACTCCGTCGAGTTTGGCGCACCGCCGGCCGGCGTGTTGCGCAAGCCGCTGCCGTAGAGGAAGTCGGTGCTGGCTTGCGAATCGCCGAAGTTGTAGTGCACGCCGCCGGAGATGGTCAGTTTCTGATCGTGGTCGAGATAGATGTAGTGGTTGGCGATATAGGCCAGCTCGTCGGGCTGGAACAGCGATTGGCCCGAGATGATGTGCTGGCCCTGCGCCTTTTCCAGCGTCACGTTCAAGAAGCCGCCCCAGGTCTTGGTAGCGTACAGGCCGGAAAGTTCCAGGCCCTTGGCATAGCCGAACTCGTAGTTGAACGGCGAGAGGATCACGGCCTGGCCGAACTGGCCTTCGTCTATCAGGTTGTGGATCTTCTTGTAGTAAGTGTCGGCGTTCAGGGTCAGGTTGGCACCGACCTTCTGGCTTAGGCCGAAGTCGAAATAATTGGTACGCTCGGCCCGCACCTGGTCCGACACCGGCACGCTCGCCGCGTTGGTGGTGTTGGTGTAGAGGTTGATGCTGCTTTGCGCCGCCAGCTCTTGCGGCGGCGGCGTGAAGTAGCGCGAATAGCCGGCGTGCAGCGAAGTGGTGCCCGTCGCTTTCCAGGCCAGGTTCAGGCGCGGGCTCCATTGCTGTTCGCGGATGAAGGCATCCACGTGGTCGTAGCGTAAGCCGTAGTTCAAGGTCAGCGGATCGCTGATATGCCATTCGTCCTGCAGGTAAAGGCTGGCGATGTCGCCTATCATGCCCGAATCATCGACGATGGTTTTCGGTGTGGTAAGCGGATTGCCCGAACCATCGAGCGGGAAGACGCTCACCACGTTGTCGCTTTGCGTAGTTTGGCGCGTATAGACCATGCCGGCACGCACGGTGTGGCTGGCATTGAGCTTGTAGCCGGCGTCGAATTGCAGGCCATTGGCCTCGTTCGAACGCATGGTGTCCGATGCGGTGCCAAGGTAGGCCAGGTCGGCATTGGTATCGGGCGTGTAGTGCAGGTCGGAATATTGATGGAAGAACGATGCCTGGAAATTCAGATCGCCCAGGCTCTTCTGGTACGAGAGCACCAAGAAACGATTGACCTCGCTCTGGTTTTCATTGATCTGCGAAGACGGGACGGGAGTATAGCCGTCCAGGGTAAAGGATGGCGACTGGTCCGGGTTGTCGGGGATCTGGAAATGCCCGCTATAGGTGCCGAACAGCAGGCCCAGGCGCGTATCCGGGTCGATCAGGTAGGCCAGACTGCCGAAGGACTTGCTTTGCTGCGTCCTGTCGTGCAGGGCGCTATTGGTCGGCAACGGGTTTTCTATGCCGAGCTCGTTCGAGAGATAGCTGCCCGACAGGTAATAACTGAAATTGCCCTCGCTGCCGAACAATTCCACGCTCGGCTCAAAGTCGTTGTGGCTGCCGGCCAGGATGCCGATGCGGCCGCCCGGGGCCACGTCGCCTTCCTTGGTCGTGATGTCGACGATGCCGGCGGTGCGCAAACCGTATTGCGCGGGCAGGGCGCCGGTGACGAAATCGACTTGCTGGATGAAGCGCGTGTCGATGGACTGGCCGAAGCCGGTAATGCTCTCCGGCAGTTGCACGCCGTCGACGCGGTATTGCACGTTGCCGTGGTCGTCGCGCACGTGGATGCTGCCGGATGCCTTGGAATCCTGATCGACGCCGGGCAGGCGCAGCAGCACGTCGTCAAATGGCGTATCGCTGCCCTGGCCCATGCTGTCTATCATGCGCATGTCGATCGTGTAGACCGTGGTGCCGATCTTGGGCGAGAGCTCGGCGCGCTCGCTTCTGAGCCGGGTCGTGGTGATTTCGATGGGGGCGGCGGTTTGCGTGTCAGTCGATGCCGCAGCGCTATCCGCGGTTTCGGGTATTGCCGCGGACGGCGTGGCTGCCGGTGCGGCATTGACCTTGGGCGCCGCCTTGACCGCGGCTGAAGCTGGTGCGGCGACCGGTGCAGCAGGTGCCGCGTCCATGGCGATCGCTACCGAGACAAGCGCGGTGCCGGAAATATCGACCGGCTTGGTCAGGGCCAAGCCGCGCGTGCCGCGGATTTCGACCAGGTACTTGCCCGGCGCGATGTCGACGAAATGGGCAAGGCCCTTGGCATCGGTCGTGGTCTTGGCGACTTCGGCACCTGCCGGCGTGACGACCCAGACCATGGTATTGGGCAGCAACTTGCCCTGGGCGTCTCTGACTTCGGTTTGCAAGGGCGCCGCGAAAACGGACGAGGCAAAGGTTGTGGCATACAAGCCGGCCACGATCAATGGCAGCTTGCGCAATACGGGAATGCGCGACATAAGGTCCTCAATAAGTCCTCAAAGATCGGCAGGTTCGCCGCATTGCTCAGGCGAGTGTGCGGGCGAACTCGAAACGGCGGGATCGCCGCCGTTCTGCCATGGGTGTTCAGGAAGTACGCCGGACGTGCCGTCAGGCGTACAGGCGAAGCGGATCAGAGGCGTGAAGGCGGACCGCAGGCGGGCGGCAGCAGGGACGGGGAAAGATGGGGCTTGCACGCGGCAAACGCCAGGAAGGGGGCAATATTGAGAAGCACCAGCACCAGCTGCGGCAGCGCGACCGGCGGCGGATCGCTGACCTTGTGCGAAACCACGCTGCAAATCGCGCAATCCTGGTCTTCGGCCTGGCTGAGATGATGGTGGCTGGATGCCGCGAGCAAAAGGCTCAGGAAGGCGGCGATGGTGACGATGGTGGTCCAGAAGCGCCAGGGCGCGACGCGGCGCGCGCTTTGCGCGTGCGCATGCTGCAGGCTGTGGCTCCGGAGTGTCATTATCGTTCAGGCATCGCCGATCGGCTTTGAGGGCACTTATGATAGCAAAAGAATCCCCTTAATGTCTGTGTGTCACCGGCTTGCGCACGGTCAACGCTGCCTTGGGATCGGCGGCTTCACTTTGCGATACGCGTTCGATGGCAGGCGTTTCCCCGTCCCAAATATGGGCGGAGGTTCCGACAGGCTGGCGATACCCGCCAGGATCGCGATAATCGCCGGCCGGTAAGCCCGCACGCACCTTGAGCGTGGTAAACATGCCGCCCATGCCGATCGGGCCGAAGGGGCCGTTGCCCGTCATCATGGGTAGTGTGTTTTCCGGCAGGCCCATGTGCATGGCCCCCATGTCGTCGGTGCCGTTTTCTCCCATGCTCATATAGCCGGGAACCAGGCGGTTGATTTTCTCCACGGCTGCGCGCTGGTCCACGCCCAGCATGGTCGGCACCTGGTGGCCCATCGGGCCCATGGTGTGGTGCGACTTGTGGCAATGGAAGGCCCAGTCGCCGGGCGCATCGGCGACGAATTCGATGGCGCGCATCTGGCCGACCGCGATATCGACGGATACTTCGGGCCAGCGCGCGCTCCTGGGCACCCAGCCGCCGTCGGTGCAACTGACCTCGAAAGAGTGCCCGTGCAGGTGCATGGGGTGGTTGGTCATGGTCAGGTTGCCCATGCGGATGCGCACGCGCTCGCCCAGGCCGGCCACCATGGCATCGATGCCGGGAAAGGCGCGCGAATTGATGGTCCAGAGATTGAAGTCGAGCATGGTGTTGACCTTGGGGGTGAAGCTGCCCGGATCGATGTCGTAGGCATTCAACAGCATTACGTAGTCGCGCTCGACCTTGTGCTCGGCCGGATCGCGCGGATGCGTCACCCAGAAACCCATCATGCCCATGGCCATTTGCAGCATGTCGTCGGCGTGCGGGTGGTACATGAAGGTGCCGGCGCGCTGGGCTACGAATTCGTAGACATAGGTTTTACCGACCGGAATGGCCGGCTGCGTCAAGCCGGAGACGCCGTCCATGCCGTTTGGCACGCGCTGGCCATGCCAGTGGATGCTGGTGGCTTCGGGCAATTTGTTGGTGACGAAAATGCGCACGCGGTCGCCTTCGACCACTTCGATGGTCGGCCCCGGGCTTTGCCCGTTATAGCCCCAGAGCTTCGCCTGCATGCCCGGCGCGATTTCGCGCACCACCGGTTCGGCGACCAGGTGGAATTCCTTGACGCCCTGGTTCATGCGCCAGGGCAGCGACCAGCCGTTCAGGGTAACGACCGGGTGATAGGGCCGGCCTGACTTGGGCGATTCGGGCTTGCCGGTTTCGGCATGGTCGCGCGTCGGCGCTTCAGGCAGGCTTGCCGCGCCGGCGCGCGAAACCAGGGCGGCGCCGATCAAGCCGGCCGTGGAAGAGGAGAGAAATTGTCTGCGGCTGGTCATGGCGTGTCCTTGTTCAGCGTGATGCCGCCGCAGGCGCTTTGCAGCGCGGCGTCGGCAATCCAGTAATCTTTCAATGCATCGATGGCGGCGCGCGTATCGGCGATCTGGTCGCGCGCATCGTTGAGCAACTCGAAGACGCCGATCAGCATGCCGTTGTAACGCAGCAGTGTTTCATCGGCAATCCGCTTGCGCCGCGGCATGATGTCGTCTCGATAGCTGCGCGCCATTTCGTAGCTGTGGCGCCGGGTCGCTTGCGCGATGCGGATGTCGCTGGCTGCATCCTGCACCGTGGCGGCCAGACTATCGGCCGATTGCAGGTAGCTCGCTTCGGCCCTTTGCGTTTTCGCCTCGCCCCAATCGAACAGCGGTACACTGATGTTGATTTCAAAGCCGGGCGCGCGTGCCGCACCTTCATTGCGGTTTTGCACGGCACCGAGTTCGAGCACCTGGACGAAACGCGTGGCGCGCGTCAGGCCGAGGTCTTGTGCCAGCCAAGCGTTTCTTTGCTGTGCGGCTTGCACATCCAGCCTGGCCTTGACCGCGGTATCGATCGATGCCGGAGCGTCCGCGTAATTGTCGGGTAAGGCGGGCAAGGTGTCGGGCAACATCAGCGAGGCACCGTCGTCGACTCCAAGCAGGCGTGCCAGCCTTTGCGTTGCCACCTGCGCCTGATTGGCTGCGCGCGCGGCTTCAACCGTGGTCGCCGCGTCGAAAGCTTCCTGCCGGGCTTGATCGAGCTTGCTCCAATTACCGGCGTCGGCCATGCGTCGCGCCAGCTCGCGGCTGGCTTCGGCGGCCGCGGCGGCATCTTCCATATAGCGCGCGGCTTGCCTGGCTGCGACGGCTTCGAAGTAAGCGCTGCGTACCTGGGCCGCCAATTGCACCGCGTCGCGGGCAATCTCCAGTTGCGTCGCTTCGAAATGGCGCCGCTCCATGCGTGCGGCCAGCGGCGCTGTCAGGATGTCGAGCAAATTGACGGTGAGACTGCGCTCGATGAAAATCTGGCCGTCGCCGTGGGTGCGCTTGAACGAAAATTCCGGGTTGGGCAGGCGTCCCGCTTGTTCCAGGTCGGCTGTGGCAATACCGGCGTCATCGTACCTGGCCAGCATCGAAGGGTTGTTGAGCAGCGCGATATGCACGGCGCCATCGGCATCGAGCGGTTGCGTCGCCAGCGCGGCCATTTCCTGTTTCAGCTTTTGCCGGGAGGCGGTGTCAGGGGCGGCGGGCGGGCGCGTGCCGGTGCGTTGTTCCACCAGTTGGGCGGCATCGCGCTCGGGTTGTTGCGTGCTTGCGCATCCGCCCAGGATGGCGGCGATGGCAAGCATCAGGCACAAGCGCCTGACATTGATTTCTTTTTTCACTTGTTTCTCCAGCATTGCCGCCATGAAGGCGGTTTGCACACAAGCCGGCTTGCGCCGGCGCACGATCAGGCTGGGAAGAAAGATGGCGGCCGGTCGAGCGGCGGCGAAGTCAGACGGTAGAAGTGAGCGGCCAGGTAGGTAGCATGCGATTCGACCGCTCCATCAAACTGGACCACGGCCGGGGATCTGGCATGGAAGGCCGGAGGATAGGCGCAGGCCGCGCAGCTCGCGCAGTGATGGCACTGCTCCAGCTTCGCCGCCTGCTGGTGGCAATGCGTTTTCTGTACCGATGCGGTGCTGGGGCAATGCGCGCAGGCAGGCGCCGGCGCAGCCAGCCCAAGCAAGGGGAGGGCGCTCAGGAGAAAAGCGAACAGCAGGGCGAAGCAGCGGCGTGACATGCGCATAGTCTACCGTAATTTCCTCAACCGCCGGCGCCGCCTTCCTCTTCGGGCGTCTGCTTGTCCAGCGCATCCATGGCCTTTTGCAGGACCGATTTGAGCGTGCGCGCTTGCGCGGCATCGATGCGGCCCAGGTCGAGATAGAGATCGAGCCCGGTCGCGTGCTCGGCAAAAACCTGGATCACATGGCCTTCCGCGTCGAGCAAGCCGTCGATGGCGTAGGGCACGATTTCGCGGCTGATGCCTTTCATCGTAGTCGGCGCCAGCGCGTGGGCCGAAACGATGTCGCGCACCAGCGCGTAGGTTTCGTAGCTGACCACGATGCCGCCGCCCTGGGCGATCGATTGCAGCCTCGCGGCGAGGTTGGCTTCGGCGCCGAGGATGGTGTAATCCATGCGGTCGGCGCTGCCGAAGTTTCCGACATTGCAAAAGCCGGTGTTGATGCCCATGCGCACGCGGAACGGTTCTTCCACGCCGAGTCGGCGCCACTTCACGTTCAACACCGAGACGCGATGCTGCATGTCGATCGCCATGCGCATGCAGGCCTGTGCATCGGCCACTTCGCCGCCCGACTCCGGGTCGCCGAAGAACACCAGGATGGCATCGCCGACGAACTTGTCGATTGTGCCGCCGTAGCGTAAAGCGATGCCGGACATTTCGGTGAAATATTCATTGATCAGCGCCGTGATTTCCTCAGGCTGGAGCTTTTCGGTCAGTGCCGTGAAATCCTTGATATCGGAAAAGAAGATGGTCAGTTTCTTGCGCTTGGTCTGGATTGCAACGTCCATCGCGCCGCTGAAAATGCTCTTGTAGATTTGCGGCGAGAGATAGCTGGCCAGCTTGCGCGAGATCGAAGCAAGGAAATCGTTGGCGCCGCGCAGCTTGTGGTTGATCTGGCGTATGGTGTCGTTGCGCCGGTTCTGCATCAGGACGAAGGCCACGCCGGCGCCCGAGGCCACGATCAAATAACAGAAAATGAAGAAAAACGAAGAGAGGTCGAGCGAGACCGGTTGGGTCACGATCAGTTCCTGGATGCCGCGCACGTCGCCGACCTTCCAGTCGGTCTTGGGGCTGTCCGGATGGCTGTTATGACAACTGACACAGGCGCTGCCCATGACGATGGGGGAAACCAGCCTCACCTGGCTGCGCAAGCCGCCGCTCGATTGGTAGATGGGTGGCTGGCTTGGGTTTTGCCGCAGAGACGCCAGCGCCTTCGTTTCGAAATCGTCCAGCACGTGCGGCGTGCGCTTGCGGAAAGGGTAGTCTGAAACAAAACGGTAACTGATGTTGGGTTGATTGTCGCCGATGACCCTGCCCAGTTCCAGCGACAGCGTCGCCGGCAGCGGAATCGCGCCAGGGATGTCCTGATAGTTCGGCGCCACCTGGGTTGCTGAATGCGCCGAGAGCACGCGGTCCACCACTTCGCTGCCGTAGTAGCCGCGTATCGCCGTGATCACGGCATTCAAGTCGCTGGCCTGGCGCTTCAGGCTGGCGTCGGTCAGGTTGACAAGGTCGAGCCATACCACGACCGGCAAGCCGAGGATCAGCAGCACCAGGGCCAGCACGGTCAACGGTTCGCGGCGGCGGTGCTCCTGGACCGGGAAGCCGACTTGCGGGTCATAGGGCAGGGATGAGATTTCCGGATTGTTTGGCGACACGGTGGACACAAGTGGCTCCCTTATGTTGATTTTCGCTAATTCTATCCTCTTGGAGCATATTGCCAACCGCTTGATCCGGCGTTTTGACGGGCTATCCAGCAAAAAATGCATTTCGTCGCTTGCTCATGGCGTTTCGTTGCTGCGGCAAATACAGTACATCCATCGAAACAGCAAACCGCGAAGCAGAAAGAAGAGGAAGCGACATGAAAACCACACGGACGAGCCGCGGCGGCAACAAGCTCTGGTTGGCATTGGTGGCCGGCATGGTGTGTTCCAGCGTGCTGATGCTGACCAAGCTCTCGCACGCCGCTTTGCGGGCCGCACCGGCGGCGCAGAGCGAACAGACCGTGATCGTGACCGCCAAGCGCATGAGCGCGGCGGAGAAGGCGCAGGCTCGCGCAGAGCTGCAACAGCAAGGCGGATTGCGCGCTTGAGCGTAACAGTCCTGCCGGTATGACCGGCGGGTCGTTACGCAAGCATCGGCCCCGGTATTTGCGTAACGATCCGAAAAACGGATTGTGCCCTCGTGCTTCGCTATTTCTCTCCTTGGAAATAGCCTTGGCCGGATAGGCTACCCGCCTCAGTCCGGCCTTTTTTCTTCGAAGGCAGGTCTGCAAATCTACTGCGCGGGCCAATTTCGGGCCTGTGATGCTCACCGTACCCCAGTACGGTTGCGCTTCTCGACCCGAACTTGGTCCTGCTCGCTACGATTTTCAGACCTGCCTGCCGCCGCGCCGCTTTGCGGGGCGGCTACTCTGCGGTTATTTTGCTGGCGCTTCTTCTTTTTTGGCTTCATCCTTTTTGCGTACCGGCACCATCACGTTGCACACCTCGACGTGATCGGGTGAGTTCTTGAACCAGTCGCCGCCGCGGAAACGGGCTGCGTTGATGAGGGCGTCGAAGGTCGGGGTGTCGGTGCGCAGGATTTCGAGGTGGCTGCGTTCCGCTTCAGGCACGTCGGCTGCCAGCCGTATGGTCTTGATCGGCACCATCTGCTCCGGCTTTTCATAGAAGCCCAGCTGGCCCGTGCCGCGCGGCAGGGTGGAGAGCAGTTCTATGCCTTGCATGACGCGGCCTACCAGGGTCACGTTGCGGTCGAGTGCGCGCGGGGCGTGGCCGATCACTACATAGAGATCGGTGCCGGCACCGCTGTCCGGGTCGTTGTCGCGGCCCACGCCGACCATGCCGTAGCAGTGCGTCAGCCAAGTGCGGCCGGCCTGGGGATCGCGTGCCGCCGGCAAGCTGTTCGAGAAGCCTGTCAACGGCGCATAGGTATCGGTGTCGGGCAGCTTGGTGAAAGGCATGTCCTTGGCGATGGCAACGTCGAATTCGGCCTTGACCTTCTTCTCAGCCTTGAATGGCTTCTTCTCCGTCGGGTCGCCCCATTGTGCGACGTAATTGTCCTGCGCGCGCATGACCGCCAGGCCGTCGAAATAGTTTTCCTGGACCAGCGCCTTGATGTTGGCGACCGTATTGGGCGCGTACATCGGTGCCAGCTCGATGATGATGCGCCCGGCCGGCAATTCGACATAGATCGTGTTTTGCGGATCGAGCTCGCGCCAGTCGGCAGGCTTGGAGGCCTTGATCACATCCGATACGGTCGGACGCTTGGGCAGCGGCTTGGAAGAATCGGCCGCGTGCGCGGCGAGGGATGCGGTCATGGAAGCGCAAGCCAGCGCGAAGGCCGCGGCCAGGGTTTTGCAGTCGGGACGTAGTCTCATCAGGGTTCTCATTGTTATCGGGAAACTTGTGGAAAGCGGGCTTCCCTATTGTTGAAGGTTGATTCCGGCGCCGCCTTCCTTGCCGAACTGCGCCCGGCGCAACAGGATTCCCGCCGAATACGGGGCATAGTAGCAGAACACCAGCCCCATGACGAACAGCGTCAGGGGGCTCGATGTCAGGCGTTGCATTGCGGCGTCTCCAGCGGCGCCCTGCCGCATGCCGGCAGGGGACATGGCGAGAAAGCGATAGGCGATCCGCGTCACGAAGACCATCATCAATCCCATGCCGATGTACATATTGGGGCGGTAAAACAGCTTGCCGGCTTCGACGTCGAATTGCGTCAATTTGAGGCCCAGCATGGCCAAGGAGGCGCCGCATAGCGCGCCGCCGGCCAGACTGCCGAGCGCGGTTATGTCTCCCTGGGTGCCCCAGGCCATCAACAGGGTCAGCAGGGGGAACAGGGTGACGGAAAACCACAGCCGCCCCGGCCGTGCCTCCTGGCGCGCGATCAGCTTGCGCGTGCGCGAATACAGGCGCCAGACGATGAAGGGGATCAGGATAAGGTAGATGGTTTGCTGTTGTGTCATGGCATGGTTCCGGTGTATGGTGTACGGGACAGCGCGCAGTGTATCACCGCGCCGACACTAGACAGGGAATGCAATGAAGCGAGGTGTTGCCGCTCTTGCCGGCTTGCTCAGCGCCATCGGTTTGCAGGTAGGGATGCAAGCGCAGGCACAGGAAACGATCCAGGCCGTGACCGAGGAGTTCGCGCCCTTCAATTACACGGAGGATGGCAAGGTGACCGGCTACGCGACGCGTGTGGTCGAAGAGATGTTTCGCCGCGCCGATGTGCCGCACGAATTGCATAGCTACCCCTGGAGCCGCAGCTACAAGCTGGCCCAGACCCTGCCTAACGTGGTGATTTTCACTATGGCGCGCACGCCGGAGCGCGAAAATGAATTCCAATGGATAGGGGCGCTGGCCAAGCGCAGGCTTTATCTATACAAGCTTGCCGCGCGCACGGACATCAAGATCGATACGATTGACGACGCGAGAAGATACCGGGTCAGCGTCAACCGCGACGACGCGGCCGAAAAGCTCATGCTAGGGCTGGGGTTTTCCTATGAAAAGAATCTCGACCTGTCGCCCTCGGATACCCAGGGCTTGAGCAAGCTGTTGGCGGGGAACGTCGACTTCATCACCGGCAGCGATTTTACGATCGGCTACCTGCTGCAGAAGAACGGTATCGGAACCGGCAAGCTGCGTCGTTCGCTGCAACTGGTCGATCAGGGCGAATACTTTGTTGCTGCCAGCAAGAGCACGCCACCGGCAATTGTCCGGCGTTTGCGTTCGGCTTACGAGCAGATGGAGAAGGATGGCACGATCAAAGGCATGCAGCCCAGGCTTGACTGAGCTTGCCGCGTCGGCCACCTTTCAGCGCCATTTGCAGCCGTTGTCTTTCTTGTCCAGGAGCGTCGCCAGTGCAGCCAGCGGAGTGAACAGGCCCATGCCTTGCACCTGCTCCTTGCAATCGGGCCGTGTGGTCTTGTCTATCATCCTGCCCATCTTGTTGCCGTCCTCGGGCGGGTAAAGCGGCTTGGCGGCCAGCTGTCCGACCGGCGTATCGGCGTTTTCGCGGTCGATATCCTTCATCGTGGATTTGACGCTGCCATAGATGGCGTTCATGTCCAGATGCTTTTCCTGCGGCGGCGCCGGTGCGGCGGGCGGGACCGGGGAGGGGGCTTGAGACTGTTCCTTGCTGACGCGCTCTGGCGTTGCGACGATGGATGCGGATTTCGCCGGGCTGTGCACTGCGGGTTGCGGCTTGACCGGTTTGAGCAGGGGCGGCGGCGGAAGCGGCTCGGCAGGCTTTGCCGGCGGCGGCAACAGATGTACCGCGATCGTCGTCTTTTCCGGGAAATGCACATTGCCTGTACTGTGCTGCCACGTCCATGCCGCGATCAAGAGATGCAGCAGCAGAGAAACCGCCACACCGATGGCGACATGGGTTTTATTGACAGCGGGTGTCACCGGCCTTGTTGGCCAGGAAAGGGTAAGCGGCGCAGTTTGCATGGATGTTCGATTGTAGCCCAGCCTGGAATGACATCAACTTCTCGAATGCGCTGGAATTGACTGGCAACAAGTGTCCAGGTTCAACATTTCGATGTTGCGTCACAACATGTTTTGCCGAGCGGAAAATAAAAAGTGCGGAAACTAAGGAATTGCCGCTTTGTCTTATATTGAATGTAACGAGTACCACTTGCAAACATCCACTACGGCGAGGTGATCCATGTTTTGGGAACGGCGGCTGGACAGTTGGGTTGAACAAATACGCAGCCATTCGGCGCTGCCCCTTCAGCTTGATTTATGGAACGGCAAGCGGCTGCAGTTCGGGCTGGAAACGCCGCAGGTGATCGTGCGCATTCCCGACGTATCCGCGCTGAGGTATTTCTTCACGCCTTCCCTGTCCAGCCTGGGCGAAGCCTACGTCAACGGCAAGATCGAAGTCGAAGGCAAGGCTCGGGCCGTGATTGCCGTGGCCAACGCGCTGGCGGCGCGCACGCTCGATATCGAAGGCAAGTTCGGCCGCGTAGTGCATAGTTTCCGCCATGCCAAAAAAGACGACGCCGAGGCGATTCGCTATCACTATGACGTTTCCAACGAATTTTATAGTCTGTGGTTGGACAGGAACATGGTCTATTCCTGCGCCTACTTCGAAAACGGCGCCGAGACGCTCGATGAAGCGCAATTGAAGAAAATCGACCATATCCTGACCAAGATCCGCCTTCGACCGGGCGATACCTTGCTCGACATCGGTTGCGGCTGGGGGGCGCTCGTCATTCGCGCCGCGAGCAAATTCGGCGCCAAATGCGTCGGCGTCACGCTCTCGGAGCGCCAGGTCGAATTGGCCAAGGAACGCGTCAAGCAGGCGGGGCTCGAAGGGCAGGTCGACATCCGGCTTCAGGATTACCGCGACGTACAGGGCAGTTTCAACCGCATCACCAGCGTAGGCATGTTCGAGCATGTCGGGTTGAAGAACCTGCCGGGCTATTTCGCCAAGCTCAACAGCTTGCTTGCCGACGATGGCGTGATCATGAATCACGGCATCACCAGCACCGACGTCAACAGCGGCGACAGCCCTTACGGCACCGGAGAATTCGTCGACAAATACGTCTTTCCGCATGGCGAGTTGCCGCATCTGAGCTATGCCTTGCGCGCCATGCAGGAAGGCGGCCTCGAAGTGCTCGACGTGGAAAACCTGCGGCGCCATTACGCCAAGACTTGCGGCACCTGGGTCGACAATTACGAGGCCAACAGCGCCGCCATCAAAGCCACGGTTGACGACAAGCGCTACCGTATTTGGCGCGTCTATCTTGCCGGCTGCCAATACGCCTTCCAGCAAGACTGGATTTCCCTGTATCAGGTGGTGTGCGCCAAGTCCGGGCAAGATACTTCACACCTGCCGTGGTCGCGCCGTTTCATGTACACAGGCTGAAGTACGCGCTGAGCCGCAACAGACCGGTTTCCTTCACCCTTTTTCCGGGCGCCTGCGGGCGCCATTTTTTTGTCGAATCGATTTTTGTTGAATCGATATCGAAAAATATTTAACCAAACGGTTTACTTTTCACGTTTTTGCCTCTATTGTTAACCATATGGTTAAACAAAAGATGCAAGACCGGGACGAGGCCTTGGACCGCGTGTTTGCCGCCTTGTCCGACGCCACGCGGCGCCGCCTGGTGCATGCGCTGGCTGAAGGCGAAAAGACTGTGGGAGAGCTGGCCGAACCGTTTGCGATGTCGCTGGTGGCGGTATCCAAGCATTTGAAGGTGCTGGAAGCCGCGGGCATCGTGCGGCGCCGCGTCGATGGGCGCAAGCATTATTGCGCGCTGGCGCCCGAGTCGCTGGTGGGGGCGCTCGACTGGATCGCGATCTACCGCAATTTCTGGACCCAGCGCTTCGATGCGCTGGGGGGATTGATCGAAGTTGAAGTCAATAACGCTAGCGAAACCGAGACGAAAGGAAAGTCTACATGAATGAATCGACGAATGCATTGACAATTCGCCGCCGCTTTGCGGCTCCCGTGGCAAAACTTTACGGCGCCTGGTGCGACCCGGCGCAACTGCGCCAGTGGCATGCGCCGGGGACGATGACCGTGCCCGAGGTGGAATCCGACTTCCGCGTCGGCGGCGTCTACCGCATCGTGATGCAGAATGCCGCCGGCGAAAAGCATATCGTTCACGGCGAATATCTCGAGATCGCGGAAAACAGCTTGTTGCGCATGACCTGGCAGTGGGAAGACAGTACCGTGCGCACGGAAATCGAATTGCGCTTCACGGCGCATGGCAGTGAAAGTGAATTGCAGTTGACCCACCGCCTGTTCCCCGACATCGGGGCGCGCGACCGGCACAACGAAGGCTGGACCGGTTGCCTGGAAAACCTCGCCAAATATCTCGCCAAATAACTGGCTAATGAAGGAGTCTGGTCATGAAGTTCTATTACAATCCCCTGTCCACCTATTCGCAAAAGGCCATGATTGCGTTGTACGAGAAGGACATCTCGGTGCAGCGCGAAGTGGTGTGGATGAACGATGCCGAAAGCCGCGCCGCCTACGAAAAGATCTATCCGATCTGCAAGGTGCCGCTCCTGATCGCGGACGACGGCCGCATGGTGCCCGAATCGAGCATCGTGGTCGAATACCTGGAAAACCATTTTCCGCAAGGCTTGAAACTGATTCCCGACGATCCCGTCGCCGCGCGCCTGGTACGTTTCAACGACCGCATGGCCGACCAGTACGTCAACGAGCCGGCGCTCAAGATCCTGTTCGACAAGGTGAAGATACGCAACATCCTGCCGGAAGATATCGAGCGCGCGCACAAGTTTCTCGCCATCTCGTATGACGGCTTCAACCGCAAGCTGGAGGCTGGCCCCTGGGTGTGCGGCCAGGACTTCACCATGGCCGATTGCGCCCTGATTCCCAGTCTGTATTACCTTGAAGACTTGGTGCCGTTTGCCGAATACAAGAACCTGGCGGCCTATTGGGAACGCGCCAAGCAACGCCCGAGTTATCGCCGGGTGATGGAGGAATTCGTGCCGGTGTGGCAGGGCATGACGAGCGCCAAGGCGGCCTGATTTCGGGCCGGGGCTTTAAAGCTGGATCGCGCCTGCTCTGTAGGCATCGGTCCGGCGCAAGCCAGCCTTGTCGCGCAGGCGGCGCAGCACGATGCGTACGGCTTTGTTGCGTGCGGTCTCGGCCGTGGTGACCAGTGCGATGTGCCGTTCAGCTTCGATCGGCAGCGCCGCGAGGCGGATGCCGGGCGGTGCGGGGAACACGGCCAGGTGGGGCAGGATGGAAAAGCCCAGGCCGCGCGCAACCATGGCCATGATGCCGCTGTCGCTGGCAAGCCGGCGTGCCGCCTTCAAAGGCAGGCCGGCGGCGCGGCAATGCTCCACGATCCAGCTCGAACCGGCGTTTTGCGACTGGATGAAGGGCAGGCCGGCAAGCTGGCGCCAGTCCAGCGGATCGCTCGCTTGCAGGCCGGCCGGCAGCGCCAGCACGTAATTGTCGTGGCCCAGCCGTATCGATTCGAGCCCGGTCGACGGGTCTTCGCGCGTGATGCCTATCTCGGCCATGCCCTGTCTCACGGCAGTCAAAATATCTTCGTAGTCGGGGCAGCCGTCGTTGACGTCGACGCGGATGCCGGGGTGGGAATCGGCCAGCGCTTCCAGCACGTGCGGCAGCAAGTGCACGCCGGCGCTGCGGAAGCAGGCGATGCGCACGTGCCCGCTGATGACGGCTTCTTCGCCGCCCGACTGCACCAGGCTGCCGGCCAGACGCAACATTTGGCGCGCCTTGACCAGGACGCGGTAGCCGGCATCGGTGGGCACGCAGCCGCTGCGCGAGCGCTCCAGGAGGCGGCTGCCGATGATGCGCTCCAGTTCCGCGATGGAATGGCTGATGCGCGACTGCGTGCAGCCCAGCTCCAGCGCCGCCGCGCTGAAGCTGCCGGCATCGACCGCCGCAACCAGCATTTCCAGTTGCCCCAGTTTGAGTTTTTCCATCCATCGAAATTTATCATGGATTGACGTCAACTATCTGTTTTTTCGGTAGCGACGACGGTGCGGCGCAACGCATAATTTTTACGTCGCCTTTTCGCTTGCCCATGCCATGCCCTCGACCCTGATCGTACTCGCCAGTCTGCTGGGAATCTATATCCCGGTGCTGGTCAGCCCCGGCCCGAATTTCCTCGTCGTCACGCAGACCGCCATCAGACACAGCCGGCGCCATGCGATCTGGACCGCGCTTGGCGTATCGAGCGCCAGCACCATCCTGGCTGCATTTGCCGCCACCGGCATGGGCATCCTGGTGGCGCATCTGCCGGGATTTCAGCATGGCGTGCAATTGACCGGCGGGGTTTATCTGCTGTATACGGCGGGGAAGATCTGGGGCCAGGCCCGGGACGTGCTGGGCGAGGCAGCGGCAGGCGCGGAGCGCAGCCTGCGCCGTGCCTATTGGTTCGGCCTTGCCACCAACCTGTCCAACCCCAAGGCGCTGGTGTTTTTTGCCACCATCTTCGCTTCGATGATTCCGCCGGGCAGTTCTTCGCTGCTGATCGTGGCTGGAGTGGCGGGTATTTCGATCACCTCTTCGGTCTGGCACCTGGCGCTGGCAAACTGGTTTTCCGGCGGGCGCATGCAGCGCGCCTACCGCAATGCGAAACCGCTGATCAACCGCGTGACGGCTTGCATCCTGGCGGGACTGGGCGCCAGCCTGCTATGGCAATTGGCGGCTGGTTTCAATAGCGCTTTTTGATGCGGAAATCGTGCTGCAGCACGATGCGCGTGGTCTCGATCAGGCTGTTCAAGCCGTAAAGCAGTTCGGTCAGCGCTTCACCGGGCAGGCGCCAGATTGCGCCGGGCGGCACATCGCCGCCGGCCACGGCCGCCACGACAGGCTTGACCCAGGCCGCGTCTTCGCTCAAATCGAGCCAGAGTTCGCCTTCGGACGAGGAATGCGTGTACATCTCGCCGCCGTGGGTCAGGGTGAAGCAAATTCCCTGGCCAGGGCTTTGGCCGCCCAGGCGCTGCGGCTGGTCACCCAGCAGCCGCTGCAGGCGGCGGTTGGTCTGCTCGATCCAGGCTTCGATGTCGTAGGTGGTTTTGAGCACGATCCACGGACGCGCCTGCTGCTCGGTTTCCGGGTCGGGGAAGTCGTCGTAGTGCATATGGATGGAAGGCTGAAGGCCGAGCGGGAAATGTAACATCAATTCGGCCGCGGCAGGCCGGAATGCGAAATCAGGTACACTGGAGGCCATGCCCGCATCCTGCGGGCTTTTTGATGCCCCAGCATGTCCAACGGCTTCTCCGTCCTCAAGCACCGCAACTTCAGTTTTTATCTCAGCGCACGCATCCTCGGCACCATCGCCGTGCAAATGCAGAGCGTGGCGATAGGCTGGCAAGTCTATGCCATGACCGGCAACGTCTATGATCTCGGCATGATAGGGCTGGCGCAATTTGCGCCTTTCCTGTGCCTGATCCTGTTTGCCGGCCACGTGGCCGACGTGTTCAACCGGCGCCACATCATCCTCTGTTGTTTCGTGGCGCAATTGCTGTGCAGCCTGGGCCTGTTCGGCTACACCATGAGCGGCTCCCCCGTCGTCTGGCCTGTGTTCGCAGTGCTGGTGCTGTATGGCAGCGCACGTGCCTTCATGATGCCGGCGACGCAGGCCGTGCTGATCCACCTCGTGCCGGGCGAAAGCTTTTCCAAGGCGGTGGCCCTGAGTTCGTCGAGCTTCCAGGTGGCGGTGATTCTCGGGCCGACGCTGGGCGGCTTGATTTACCTGGCCGGACCCAGGGCGGTGTATTGCACCGTGGCCGTGCTGCTTTGCCTGTCCATCGTCTTGATGTCTTGCACGCGGCTCGCGGGCCAGCCGGCCCGGCGCGAGCCTGCGACCTGGCATACCTTGTTCGAGGGCTTGCGCTTCGTCTGGTCGCAACCCATGGTGCTTGGCGCCATGTCGCTCGATCTGTTTGCCGTGCTGTTCGGGGGTGCTACGGCCTTGTTGCCGGCGTTTGCCAGCGACGTGCTGCACGCGGGGCCGACAGCATTGGGCCTGCTGCGCACCGCCACAGGCATCGGCGCCGCGCTGACTTCGGTTGCCCTGGCCTTCCGCCCGATCACGAGCAGGGTGGGGCGCTGGATGTTCGGCGGCGTTGCCGTGTTCGGCGCCGGCACCGTGGTGCTGGGCACGACCGATAGCCTGGCCGTCGCTTTGGCAGCCTTGTTCCTGATGGGCGCGGGCGATATGGTCAGCGTCTATATCCGTCACATCCTCGTGCAATTTGCCACGCCCGATGCGATACGCGGCCGCGTGTCGGCGGTCAATGCCGTGTTCATCGGCGCGTCCAACGAGCTGGGCGAATTCGAGTCCGGCGTCACGGCGGGATGGTTCGGCTTGATCCGTGCCTTGATCCTGGGCGGAGTCGCTACCCTGGTCGTGACGGCCACCTGGGCCAAGCTGTTCCCGGTCTTGAGCGGGATGGACAAGTTTCCCGAGGCACGAACCGAATGAACCCAGCGGGGCGTACTGCCCCGTTGTTCATTGCAACCGGTTCTGCAAGGGCCGCATGCCTCGCGAATGCACCACGCGCGGATAATCGCAATCGGCCAGGGGCACGACGATATCGCCCTTGCGCCCGATTTCGAAGATCCAGTTGTCGCCGAACTCGAACGAATAGTAGAGCTTACGCTTGGTCTTGCACAGGAAGATCTGGTCGATCGAGGCGCTGAAGGCCGATTCACCTTCCCCATGCCATTTGCCGTTGCGCTTGAACCAGAGCTTTTTGCCGCGTATGCTGGAAGCGACATAGCAGTCATGGATCTTCTCGTCGCTGAAGCCGGTCAATTGCCTGACCAGTCCGTGCAGCGATGCCAATTGCATGTCGCAGGGCACTTCGATGACGCGCTGAAATTTTTCGCCGGGATAGCCGCCACCCACGTAGTCGATGGACAGAGTGTAGAGGCCGTGTGCGCTCGAGGCGGATTGCGTATCGAGCATGGATATCGGATGTTGATTGTGGTTCATGGTTTTTCCTTCCGCGCCGTTGCGGTGATTGCCATACCTGACTCGGGCGGGGCGCCGGCCTCGTTCTTGCAATCCGTTTTGCAAGAATTTGGTGCAGGCGGCTCACCCGAACAGGGAATCTTTCCGTACGCCCATTTTGTGAACGGGCGTACACAGGTGTCCAAGCAAAATTGATGCCTGACCGCAAGATTGAGGTTTGCCTTATAATCTTCAGGAGTTGCCAAGCAAGTGCTTGGTTGAAATGATAATGCGGAGATTAACAAATGAGCAATAAGGTGTGCGTCAGCGGCGTGGGCATGATCCCCTTTGCCAAGCCCGGAGCAAGCGAGCCCTATCACGTCATGGGCATGGAAGCGGTCAAGCTGGCCTTGCGGGATGCCGGCTTGGCCTATGGCGACGTCAACCAGGCTTATGTCGGCTACGTCTATGGCGATTCCACCAGCGGGCAAAAGGCGCTCTATGCGGTCGGCATGAGCGGCATTCCTATCGTCAACGTCAACAATAATTGTTCGACCGGTTCCACCGCGCTGTTCCTGGCGCGCCAGGCTGTGGCCAGCGGCGCGGCCGATTGCGTGCTGGTGCTGGGTTTCGAGCAGATGAAGCCCGGCGCGCTCGGGTCCGTGTTCGACGACCGGCCGAGCCCCTTCGACGATTTCGATGCCGCCACCGACAAGCTGGTCGGCAAGCCCGAGATTCCGCTGGCGCTACGCTACTTCGGCGGTGCGGGTTTGTCGCACATGAACAAGTACGGCACCAGGCTGGAAACTTTCGCGAAGATACGCGCCAAGGCCAGCCGCCATGCGGCGAACAACCCCTTGGCCCTATTCCGCAAGGTCGTCACGCCGCAGGACGTGATGGACGCTCCCGTGATCTGGCCCGGCGTGATGACGCGCCTGATGGCTTGCCCGCCGACCTGCGGCGCGGCCGCCGCCGTGCTGGTGTCGGAATCGTTTGCCAAGGCGCGCGGGCTCGATACGCGCGTCTACATCGCTGCGCAATCGATGACGACCGACCGGCCCGAGACGTTCGACTCGGACGACATGATGCAGGTGGTCGGCTACGGCATGGCCAGGGAAGCGGCGCGCCAGGTGTATGAAGCGTCCGGTATCGGCCCCGATGAAGTGCAGGTGGTGGAATTGCACGATTGCTTCGCGCAAAACGAGTTGATCAGTTATGAAGCCTTGGGCCTGTGCCCGGAAGGCGGAGCGGAGAAATTCGTCGAGGATGGCGACAACACCTATGGCGGCCGCGTCGTGACCAATCCATCTGGCGGTTTGCTGTCCAAGGGGCATCCGCTTGGCGCGACCGGTCTTGCGCAATGCTTCGAATTGACGCACCAGTTGCGCGGCACGGCCGGCGAGCGGCTGGTGCCTGGCGCGAAGAACGCCTTGCAACACAACCTTGGTCTCGGCGGAGCATGCGTCGTGACCATGTACCGGGCGAGTTAGGAGGATGCGATGAGCGGGAAACTGGATGGCAAGGTGGCCTTGATCTCAGGCTCGGGACGCGGCATAGGGCGCTCGATCGCCTTGAAGCTTGCCGGCGAGGGCGCGCGCTTAGTGATCAACGATCTCGACGAGGCGCCGGCGCAAGAGGTGGCGCAGGAAATCAGGCAAGCGGGCGGCAACGCGGTGGTCTGTGCCGGCAATGTCACGGCGCCTGACTTCGGCGAGCGCTTCGTCCAGACTGCCGTCGACCATTTCGGTGGGCTCGACATCATCGTCAACAATGCCGGCTACACCTGGGACAACGTGATCCAGAAGATGAGCGACGAGCAGTGGTACGCCATCATGGACGTGCATCTGACGGCGCCGTTCCGTATCCTGCGGGCGGCTCAGCCGGTGATACGGGCGCTGCACAAGAAGGAACTGGAAAAGGGAGCGCTGGCATCGCGCAAGATCGTCAACGTCTCGTCGCTGGCCGGCACCGGGGGCAACGCGGGGCAGATCAACTACTCGAGCGCCAAGGCCGGCATCATGGGCATGACCATGACACTGGCCAAGGAATGGGGCCGCATGAACGTCAACGTCAATTGCGTGGCGTTCGGCTTCATCAAGACGCGCCTGACCGAGGCCACGGCCGGTGACAATGCGGTAATCAACATCGCCGGGCGCGACATCAAGGTCGGCGTCAATCCCGAACTCGTGGCCATGGTCGAGCGCCAGATTCCCCTGGGGCGTACCGGCACGCCGGAGGAAGCCGCCGGCGCGGTCTATCTGCTGTGCACGCCGGAATCCGATTACATCAGCGGCCAAACCCTGATATGCGGCGGCGGGCTCGTCGCGTGAGGCACCAAGTCGTCGATATGGGAAACGGTAAGCCGCCGTTCGACGGGTTTGGCAGGATGCGGCTGGTGCCGCATCGCGGCGCCGACGGTCAATGGCCTTTACACCGCGAGATGTGGCAGCCTGCGAGTCGCTGAATCCCAATCAGACGACTTTCCCCGGATTCATCAAGTTCCGGGGGTCGAGCGCCTGCTTGATCGAGCGCATCATGCCCAATTCCACATCGCTCTTGTAGCGTACGATCTCGCCGCGCTTCAAGGCGCCCAGACCATGCTCTGCCGAGATGGAGCCGTTGAAGCGGTTCACGCTGTCATGCACCACGCGGTTGATTTCTTCCTGGCGTGCGATGAATTCCACATCGGAACCACCTTCCGGCGGCGACACGTTGTAGTGCAGGTTGCCGTCGCCGAGGTGGCCGAAGGTCACCATGCGGCAGCCGGGGAAGGCGTCTTGCAGCAGCGCATCGGTGGCGCGGATGTATTCGCCGATGCGCGCGATCGGGATGGAAATGTCGTGCTTGATGTTCTTGCCTTCTTCGGCTTGCGCCAGCGGGATGTGCTCGCGCAAATTCCACAGCGCTTTCGATTGCGCAATCGAGGAAGCCAGCACTGCGTCGAGGATGATTTCCTGTTCCAGCGCGGCTTCGATCAATTTCTCCAGCATCGCCGTCGCATGCTCTTCTGATTCGCTGTCGGACAATTCGAGCAGCACGTATTGCGGGTGTTCGTCGGCGAACGGCTGGCGCATGTGCGGGTAGTGCTTGGACACGAGTTGCAGGCAAAAGGCCGACATCAACTCGAAACCGGTCAGGCTGGCGCCGCAATGGCTTTGCGCCAGCGTCAGCAATTGCAGCGCGGCGTCCGGCGAGGGCAGGGCGACCAGCGCGGTCAAT
Source organism: Burkholderiaceae bacterium (assembly GCA_036384915.1). Lineage (GTDB taxonomy): Bacteria > Pseudomonadota > Gammaproteobacteria > Burkholderiales > Burkholderiaceae_D > PKWO01. The sequence continues at coordinate 270,863 of DASVLJ010000011.1, read as the reverse complement.
TCGGCCTTCGGTTGCGGGAACAGTTTCAGCACGGCCGCCGTGATGATGCCCAGCGTGCCTTCGGCGCCGATGAAGAGGTCGCGCAAGTCGTAACCGGTGTTGTCCTTGCGCAGGCCGCGCAAGCCGTTCCACACCTCGCCCTGTGCCGTGACGACTTCCAGGCCCAGGCATAGTTCGCGTGTGTTGCCGTAGCGCAGGACGGCCGTGCCGCCGGCATTGGTCGAGAGATTGCCGCCTATGGTGCAACTGCCTTCCGCTGCGAGCGAGAGCGGAAACAGCCTGCCGGCTTCCTGCGCGGCGTTCTGGATGTTTTCCAGGATGCAGCCGGCTTCCACCGTCATGGTGTTGTTGACCGTATCGGTGGCGCGCACGCGGTTCATGCGCTGCAGCGACAGCACCACGGCGCGGCCGGAGTCGTCCGGCACGCTGCCCAATACCAGGCCGGTGTTGCCGCCTTGCGGCACGATGGGTACGTTGTGTTCATTGCACAGCTTGACCAAGGCGGCGACTTCAGCCGTCGAGCCGGGCTTGACGATGGCGCAAGCCTTGCCGGTGAAACGCTGGCGCCAATCGGTCAGGAAGGGGGCCATGTCGGCGGGATCGGTGATGACGTAGTTGTCGCCGACGGCGGCGCGGCATTGTTCGAGAAACGTGTTCATGGCGGGGGAGGGAAAAGAATTACTTGGAAGCTTTGTCGATGGCTTGCTTGGCCAATTTCTTGGCGGCCCGCTTGTAAGGGCGCAAATAGGCCAGCACGCAAAAGAAGAACAGGCAGGAGAGGGCAAGCTCGCCCCAGGCCAGCATGGCAGAGCGGCCGGGGTCGCTGGTGGCGCGCACCACGCCCTCCATGAAATATAGCAGGATCAGCATGGAGGACCATTGCATGGTGTACACGTCGCGCTTCAACACGCCGATCAGCGGAAACAGCAAGGGAACGACTTTCAGCACCAGCCAGGAACCGCCGGGGCGCAAAGGCGCCAGCCACAGTTCCCAGGCGACGCAATAGGCGATCAGCAGCAACAGGCTGGCCACGGCGCCGCGATGGAACAACTTGGCGCGTTCCATGCTCATGCGCTGCGTCCAAGCTTCACGGCCGTCTCGGCCAGGCGCCGTCCTAGCGCGGCAGCCAGTTTCCTGGTCGCCTCCGTCATCGTCTGCGCACCGTCGACGCCGGCCCAATGGCTCGCGCCATAAGGCGTGCCGCCGCTCGCGGTGGTCATCAATTCGCTTTCGGTATAGGGCAGGCCGACGATAAGCATGCCGTGATGCATGAGCGGCAGCATCATCGACAGGAGCGTCGACTCCTGTCCGCCATGCAGGCTGCCGGTCGAGGTGAATACCGATGCCGGTTTGCCGGCCAGGGCGCCGGAGAGCCACTCGGCCGACGTGCCGTCCCAAAAATATTTCATCGCCGAAGCCATGTTGCCGAAACGCGTGGGCGAGCCCAGCGCCAGGCCCTGGCATTCAGCCAGGTCGGACAATTCCACATAGGGCGGGCCGGATAACGGGATGGCGGGCTCGACAGCTTCGGCGACGCTTGAGACGGCAGGCACGGTTCTGAGTCTGGCATCGCAACCCGGCACGGATTCCACGCCCTGCGCGATGCATTCGGCCAGTTTGCGCGTGGCGCCGTGGCGTGAATAATATAAAACCAGGATGGTTGTCGTACTTCTGCTCATAGTTGATATTATAGAATGCTTTGATCCTTCAATTTACTTGTTGATTTGATGAACTTGTTGTCTTTTCAAGGGAAACGATGGCTGCGCACGGTGGATCTGTTCCGTTTCGCCCTGCGCCGCCTTGGGGAAGAACAGTTGCCGCAAGTTGCCGGCAGCCTGACTTTCAATACGGTACTCTCGCTGGTGCCGGTGTTGACCATTGCGTTGGCGATCTTCACCACCTTCCCGATATTCGAATCGTTCCGCTCCTCGCTGCAGGCTTACTTCGTCCAGATCCTGATCCCGCATTCGATCGCCAGCACCATCAACGATTACCTCGGCATGTTCGCCTCCAAGGCCAGCCGCCTGTCGGCCGTCGGCGCCATTGCCTTGCTCATTACCACGGCCGCGACCATGGCCTTGATCGACCGTACCTTCAACAACATCTGGCGCGTCAAGACCAAGCGTTCCTGGATCAAGAGCCTGGCCGCCTATTGGACCATCGTCACGCTGGGCCCCTTGTTGATCGGCTTCTCCATCACCCTGACTTCGCACTTGATGCGCGCGACTGACTGGGTGGTGACGGGCCTTCCTTTTCTCTCGGCCTTTCTCTATACCGGCGTCTCGGTGGCGCTGACCACGGCGGCCTTCACGCTGCTCTACACGGTGATTCCGAACCGTTTCGTCGATTGGCGCGACGCGGCCTGGGGCGGTTTCATCGCAGCGATCGCATTTGAAATCGCCAAGCGCGTGTTCGCCATCTTCCTGTCGCATTTCAACAGTTACACCATGATTTACGGGGCGCTGGCCGCCGTGCCCATTTTCCTGATCTGGGTTTACGTGACATGGTTCATCATCCTGGTATGCGCCGTCATTGCCGCCGCCCTGCCGGTGGTCAAGTACGAACGCTGGTGGCACGTGCCTTCGCCGGGCAGCGCTTTCGTCGACAGCATGGCGGTGCTGAAGGTGCTGGTCGAGGCGCGCAGCAGCAGCCCTTCGGCCGCGGTCGATGCTGCCATCATCCGCACGCATACGCGGCTTGGCTTCGAAGAGGCGGAAAACCTGCTCGAAACCATGCTCGAAGCAGGCTGGGTGGGGCGCATCAAGACCGAGCAGTTGAGGAAGTCGCGCTGGGGCAGGCGGTTTGAGGAAGGGCTGGACAGCTGGACACTGCTGGCCAATCCGGAAGCCTTGACCGTCGCCGACGTGTATCGCTTATTCGTGTTTCACGCCGGCGGCAACCTCAAGCTGGCGCAACAGGTGGAGCACGCGGTGGAGCAGGGGCTGAATCAGACCTTGGCGGAGCACTTTGCCGTGACGCCGTAACGGGCAGTCAGAAAGAGACGTCCCCTGTCAGCATCTGCCAATACATGACCCAGTCTCCCATCAGCGAATACAACGGTTGGCGGAAGGTGGCGGGACGGTTCTTTTCGAATCCGAAGTGGCCGATCCAGGCAAAGCCGTAGCCGCAGATCAAGGCTATGGGGAACCACCAGGGGTTTTGCGTCAGTACCAAGGCGGCAATACTGGCCAATGCCAGGGTCGAGCCGATGAAGTGCAACTCGCGGCACATGCGGTTGGCGTGCTGGCTCAGGTAAAAAGGGTAAAACTCGGCAAAGGTCTGGTATTTTGCTTCTACGCTTGCAGACATGATGCCCTCCACGATATTGCCATAGCGACAGATTATCCCTTGACTGTGGATTCGTCAATTTGACTATATGGTACCAGTTCGACCGAAAAACCCTTGCACGATCCCGGATAATCTTGCCGATCATGGACGTTCCCGCTTGAAATAGATGACGGATGCCTGCCGCCGCTCACGGTTGCCCATGCCGGGAGGCAGAGGTCGGACTTGATTGCGGGCCTTTGCGGGATACAATGCGGAACTACACGGGAGGGGGCATCGATGACGTGGAAATTTCTATTGCCGGCGGCAGCCTTGGTCTGGTCTTCGCTGGTTCACGCCGGTACGGTCAGCGTCGCCGTCGCCGCCAGTGCGCAATATGTATTCGAGGACTTGAAGGCCGAATTCAAGAAGGAAACCGGCGACGATCTCGCGGCCAGCATCAATTCGTCGGGCAAGTTCGCCGCGCAAATCATGAATGGCGCGCCTTACGACGTGTTTCTCTCGGCCGACATGGAATTTCCAGCAAAGCTGAGCCAGACCGGCTACACCCAGGCGCCGCCGCGCGTATTCGCTTATGGTGCCCTCGTGGTGTGGAGCATGAAGGACCTCGACCTGCACACCTGGCGGACGCCTTTTGCCGACGTCGGCCTGGGCAAGGTGGCGGTGGCCAATCCGCAGACCGCTCCCTACGGCCGCGAAGCGATGAAGGTTCTGGCCGGCGCGGGACTCGACAAGACACTGCAAGGCAAGTTGGTCTTTGGCGAGAGCATTGCGCAAACCAACCAATACATCTTTTCCGGTGTTGCCGACCTCGGTTTCACGGCCAAGTCCATCGTCTTGTCGCCGGAAATGAAGGGCAAGGGCAAATGGGTCGAAGTGCCGCGGGAACTGTATTCGCCCATTGCCCAGGGTGCGGTCTTGTTGAAGCACGGCGCCGGCAACGAGGCGGCGCATCGGTTTTACGATTTTTTGTATGCAGGCAAGGCACGCGCGATCTTCGAGCGCTATGGCTATCTGCTGCCATGAACCGCCTGCCCGGAATAATCAAAGCAGTAGAAAGATCGGGCAGCATCGCCTTGATCGATGTCGCGGTCGGTTTCATGGCCGATTTGCAGCACTGCACGGCTTTGCTGCTCGATGCCGATGCCGAACGCTTTCGTGTCGGGGCAGCGGTGACTCTGGCGTTCAACGAGACCGAAGTCGCGCTGGCCAAGGATCTCTCAGGGATCATCAGCTTGCGCAATCGCCTGGCCGGCACGGTCGAGAGGATTGAGCAAGGGCAATTGATGAGCCGTGTGCTGTTGCGCGTCGGCGCGTACCAGGTGTCTTCGGTGATCACGACGCGTTCGCTTCAAGCACTGCGGTTGCAGACAGGCGATGCAGTCGAAGGTCTGGTCAAGTCGAATGAGATGCATCTGTTGCCGGAGCAAGCCGCATGAGCCTGGACTGGGCGCCGCTGTGGCTGACCTTGCGCCTGGCCTTGTGCACCACGGTGCTGCTGCTGTTGTTCGGCGTACCGTTTTCCTATTGGCTGGCCCATACGCGCACGCGCTGGAAGCCTGTGTTCGAAACCCTGGTCGGTATGCCGCTGGTATTGCCGCCCTCGGTACTGGGCTTCTACCTGTTGCTCGCCTTCAGCCCGCAGCATGCCTTTGGGCAGTGGCTGGAACAGACCGTGCATCTGAGCCTGGTGTTCAGTTTCGCCGGCCTGGTGCTCGGTTCCTTGATTTTCAGTTTGCCCTTCATGGTGCAGCCTTTGCAGGCCGGGTTTCAGAACCTGCCTGCCAGCTTGCTCGAAGCGTCGCGTACCCTGGGCAAGTCTGACATGGTCAGCCTGTTCCGCGTGCTGCTGCCCAACATGAAGCCGGCGCTCTTGACGGGCATCGTCTTGAGCTTCGCCCATGCAATAGGCGAGTTCGGCGTGGTGTTGATGATCGGGGGGAATATCCCCGGCGTCACGCGCGTTGCCTCGATTGCGATCTATGACGAAGTCGAAAGCCTGCACTATGCCGAAGCCAATGCCTATGCCGCCATCCTGTTTTGCCTGTCCTTTGCTATCTTGCTGATCGTGCACTTGATGAAGAAACGCTGGACCGGCAAGGACGGTGTGCTGTGATCGAATTCACTTTCCAGGCGCAATTGTTCGGCGCCGACGGGCCGATGGCTTTCGATACTTCCGGGCAGTTGCAAACTGGGGAGTTCGCCGCTTTGTTTGGCCCGTCCGGCGCGGGCAAGACGACGCTGTTGCGTTTTCTGGCCGGTCTGAGCAAGCCGCACGCAGGGCGGTTGCTGGTTGACGGTGCTGTCTGGTTCGACAGTACGCGGGGCATAGACCTGCCCCCGCAGCGCCGATCCATCGGTTTCCTATTCCAGGACCATGCGCTGTTTCCCAACATGACGGTGCGGGAAAATGCCGCGTATGCCCTGAACAAAGGCGATAACGCCTGGCTGAACGAATTGCTCGACGCGTGCGGCTTGACGGCCTTGTGTGATCGCCTGCCCGATACGCTCTCCGGCGGCCAAAAACAGCGCGTCGCACTGGCACGCGCGCTGGCGCGCAAGCCTCGGCTGCTCCTGCTCGACGAACCCTTGTCCGCGCTCGACTTGCGCCTGCGTCTGCAATTGCAGGATGAATTGTTGAATCTGCACCGGCGCTTCGGCCTGACCACGCTGATGGTCAGCCATGACCTGGGAGAAGTGTTCAAGCTGGCGCACAAGGTGTTGCGCGTCGAGCATGGCAAGCTGGTGCAGACGGGAACGCCGGCGGCGTTGTTTCTACGTAAGGAAATGGCTGGCCGGCTCAAGCTGCAGGCGCAAGTGCTGGAAATCCGCCGGGAAGACGTGGTCTATACGCTTTCGCTTCTGGTCGGCAGCGACATCGTCGACGTGATGGCGTCACCGGAGGAGGCGCAGGCCTTGCACGTGGGCGAGACCATTTCCCTGGCGGCCAAGTCCTTCAACCCGCTGCTGTTCCGCCAGGACTAGCCTGCTGGCTACTTGGCGCGCGCCGCATCGATTTGCTGTTTCATTTCACTCGCGGCCTGGCGCATCATGCCGAACAGCGGCGTCACATTCTGTTGCAGCAGATTGGACGATTCCTGCGACACCAGCGGCATCTTTGCGGCGAGCAATTTCCCGGCCGGTGTCTGGTAAAGCGCGATCAATTGATCGACTTCTTCCTGGGTGAAGTGCTCTTTGTAGATCTTGAGATAAAGGGGCTTCAGCCTGTCGAAGTCCAGCCGCGCATCCAGTTCGGCACCGACTGCGAGCGACTTTTCCTGGAAGGTCTTGATGGCAGCCTTCTCCTCGTCGCTGGGAAACCAGCGTCCCTGACTTGCCTGGCGCACCGTGGCTTCGGTCAATTCATTGAGCTGCGCTTTGATCTGGAGCGGGGCCTTATCCGCTTCTTGCAAAATAAGCAATCGCGTGACAGACTCGTCGCTCGGCGTGGCTGCCTGTGCCGAATTGGCAGCAAATATAGCGAAAAACAGCGAAAACAGTATCTTTTTCATGTAAATCCTCAAGGTTGGCATACTTGCCGGGGAGCTTTACCGCAAATTCACCCGCGGCCCTCGCAATCGCGCTATCATAACAAGTTAGTTGTTTACTACTACCTTGCCGAATGCGCTTGTGTATTGATCCGCAATGCCTTGTCTTTTTGCTTGCACGTGGTTGCATCGGCTGCGGCATGCTTGACGCGTCCCTGGGGTGAGGTTTGATGGAACCGCTGATCAAACATCTGGTAGGCATCACCGGGCACCGCGATCATAGCTTGCTTGACGTATCCGTGGTCGGCGCCTTGCACGATCTGGTTGGCGCCACGCAAGTGCGGGCGCTCGAAGTTTTCCGCTTCCGTGATGAAACCTATGTCCGCCCACGGGTCTGGGTGCAGGACGGTCGTGTCGTGTCGTCCGAAGAAACCCTGGGCAGCGACCATGGCGGCGAACTGCTCTCCGAATTCCCGACCCTGGTCGCCTGTATCGCGGAACACATCAACAGTGCCGAAGAAACCAATGAGGACGGGCAATTCGTGCTGTGGCTGCCGATCTGGCTCAACGACAAGGTCACGACCTGCCTGCAGATCGTCAACCTGACCCCGTATTCCAGCCACACGCGCGACATCATCGAGGGTATTCTCGGCGTTTATCGCAACTACCAGAGCCTGCTCGACTACAGCGAGCGCGATTCGCTGACCGGCTTGCTGAACCGTAAGACCTTCGACGAGAAATTCTCCAAGCTCGCCGCCGGCGGCGTTCTCGACGAGGAAAAGACCGAAAAGGTCGATCTCGAACGGCGCCACCAGGGCGAAATCCAGGAGCAATGGCTGGCCGTGGTCGACATCGACCACTTCAAGCGCGTCAACGACCAGTTCGGCCATTTGTACGGCGACGAAGTGCTGATCCTGGTGGCCAACCTGTTGCGCCTGTCGTTCCGTTCGCAAGACCGCGTGTTTCGCTTCGGCGGAGAGGAATTCGTCATCCTGCTGCGCTCGACTACGCGCGAAGATGCCTGCCGGATCTTCGAGCGCTTCCGCGCGAACGTGGAAAAGCATGTGTTCCCGCAGGTGGGGCAAGTCACCGTCAGCCTCGGTTTCGTGCGCATCAATCCGGCTGAGACGCCGGTTGTCATCCTCGGCCATGCCGACCAGGCGCTTTACTACGCCAAGGCCAACGGCCGCAACCGTGTCAGCAATTACGAAGATCTGCTGTCCGGCGGTTCGCTGCAGGGCCAGATCGAATCGGCGCCGGTTGAATTCTTCTTCGACGAACCTCCGGAAGAGTAGCCTGGGGCAATAAAAAAGCCCATCAGCTTGCGCCGACGGGCCAAACCCAAGGGGTGGGGAGAGTGTAAGGGGGGCGTAATCAGTGCTCGTCGCCGTGCATCGGGTCATGCATCTGGTCGTGACGCTGCCCGGCGAATTTTTCCTTCATCGCATTGAGCTGTGTTTTTTGTTCCGGCGTCAGTACAGCCAGGATTTGATGCATGCCGCGTGCATGCAGCACCATCAGCTGCGCCATGGCATGCGATTGCGCCTCGGCCAGCGATTTGATCTTGCCTTCGTCGTACTGATCCTGTTCCAATAGCGTATGCAATTCCTTGCCGTTCTTGTGCGCCAGTTTTTCCTGTTCGTGCACCAGCGGCGCCTCGGCGAGCATGATGGCGAAGATCTTGTCTTGCTGGGTTTCGCTCAAGTCCAGCCCGTGCAGGAAGGGCGGCGGGGCCAGTTCCGGCATCATCCCGGGGTGGGGCATGCCGCCGTGAGGCCCGGGAGGCATCTCCGCCGGGCCTTGGCCGTGCGGGCCTATCGCATCTTCGGGCGGTTGCGCATGGGCGGCGAGTGTGGCGCCTGCAGCCAGACCTAGGGCCAACACGGTTTGCAGTAGAACTTTGATCATTGACGAGTCCCTTTACGAAGAATTGTTGTCGGTGAGGAGCATTCTCCTGCTTCGCCTTGTTAAACGGAGTCAATGCGACGTAAAGTTGAGTAAAGATCATCTATGCAACACCGGCGCCGCCGGGCGGGCAGGGGATGTAAAGTTGAGTAAAGGCATCTTCTCAAGCTTGTGAGGGCAGGGAAGCGCCGGTATCATCCGGCTTCAACGAAGGCCAGGAAATGATGACTCAAGTACTGTTGATCGACGATGACGTGGAATTGCTGGACATGCTTGCGGAATATCTCAAGCAGGAAGGCTTCGGGGTCAAGGTCGCACATGACGGCGAAACCGGCGCGGCCGAAGCGCTCACTGGCGCCTATGCCATCGTCGTGCTCGACGTGATGATGCCGCGGCTCAACGGCCTGGAGACCCTGAAGCGCATCCGCGCCAAAAGCCAATTGCCCATCCTGATGCTGACTGCGCGCGGCGACGATACCGACCGCATCGTCGGTCTCGAGCTTGGCGCCGACGATTACGTGCCCAAGCCCTGCACGCCGCGCGAATTGACGGCGCGCATCCGCGCCATTTTGCGTCGCGCGCGCCAGACGGAAGGGGATACCGACCGCAGCGCCACCCTGTCCGTCAACGCCCTGACCATGTGGCCGGAGCAACGGCGTGCCGCTTGGGACGGTTTGCCGCTGGAATTGACCAGCACCGAGTTCAACCTGCTCGAGGTGCTGGTGCGCAATGCCGGCAAGCCCGTGAGCAAGAATGAATTGTCGGAGCAGGGTCTGGGCCGTCCTCTGGCACGCTTCGACCGCAATATCGACGTCCACCTCTCGAGCCTGCGTCACAAGCTCGGCACCTTGTCCGACGGGCGCTCCTGCATCCAGACCGTTTACCGCCTCGGCTACCAATTTATCCGGGAGTAGCGGTGGGGCGCCTGTTCTGGAAGGTTTTCGGTTTCACCCTGCTGGCGCAGACCATCGCCTCGCTCGGCATCGGCCTTGCCGTATGGCTGTACCACACGCGCGATGCCGGCAAGGACGAACAGATCGACCAAAGCCCGCCGGCTGCCTTCATGATCGAAGCGGCGGCCACTGCCTTGCGCTACGGCGGAGTAGACGCACTGCGTGAATTGCTGGCGCGGCACGAAGGGCGCCACGAGATTGTGGTGCAGGACGAGAGCATGCCCGCAATACCCAATATCGACAATACGCACGACCTTCTCGGACATGAAATCAAACCGGAAGCGGTGGCGGAGGCGCGCAAGCTCCTGCATCAGGGCGAGCGGCGCGTGGTGCGCGAGGTGTCGGCGCCGGACGGCCATCGCTATCTTTTGTTTTCCCCCATGTCGCACGGGCTGGAAAACCTGGTGCATGGCGAACCGGGGCCGCCCGGCGGCATGGGCCGGGCCGGCCCTCCGCCGGCTTTCCCGGATAACGGACAGGGGCCGGGGGGCGAACCCCAAGGACATCAAGGCTCCCAGAGGGGCGGTGTTGCCTTGCATCCCAACACTCCCGGCACGATGGAGCCCGGCATGGGGCGGGAGGGGGCGATGGGGCCGCCGCCGGAACGCGATGCCGGGTTCTTCCATGTCTTGCCTTTTGTGCCGCTACTGCCGCTGCTGCCGGTGTTTTCGGCAATCCTGGGCAGCCTGATCTTCTCTGCCATCATGGCTTGGTATCTTTCCAAGCCGATACGCAGCCTGAGATCTGCCTTCGAGTCGGTCGCCGGGGGCGATCTTGAAGTAAGGCCGGGATCGGTGATGGGCGAGCGCCGCGACGAATTGGCCGACCTGAGCCGCGAGTTCGACGTCATGGTGCAACGCCTGCGTACCTTGATGGGTGGGCAAAAGCGTCTTCTGCATGATGTATCGCACGAATTGCGTTCGCCGTTGGCGCGCCTGCAGATGGCAATCGGCCTGGCGCGCCAGCAGCCCGACAAGATCGACGCCTCGCTCGAACGCATAGAACGCGAGAGCGTGCGCATGGACAAGCTCGTAGGGGAATTGCTTACGCTATCCAAGCTCGAAGCCGGTGCGCTGAAACCGGCCATGGATGAAATGAGCGTGGAAGAGTTGCTGCTCGACTTGCTGGACGATGCGCGTTTCGAAGCCGCGGCGCACGAAGTGAAATTCGAATGTGTGGGCAACAAGGCCGTGACGATACGCGGCGATGCCGTGCTATTGCACAGCGCGATCGAAAATGTGCTGCGCAATGCGATCAAGCAGACTGTCGCCGGCAGCACCGTGATACTCGAAGTCAACCCTGAAGCCGCCAGCGGCGCGTTGCGCATTCTCGTACTTGATCGCGGTCCGGGCGTGCTGGAAGAGGAACTGGATGCAATCTTTGGCGCCTTCTTCCGCGGCAGCAGCGCCGCCGGCAAGATGGATGGGCACGGCCTTGGTCTCGCTATTGCCCAGCGTGTCGTTGCCGCGCATGGAGGCAGCATTGTCGCCAGCAACCGGCAGGGCGGCGGGCTCATCGTGGAAATCCGCTTGCCGCTGATGAGAAGTGCCATCCATTGAGAATACAGGTCAAACTGGTTTGAAATTGTCAGTCAACTTCATGTTGACGATGATTTGCCGAACTCATAAGCCTCCATGAGTAATGACGAATTCGCCGTGCTGCTGCTAAAATAGGCACTGTAGCACCACATCCACTTTGGAGGAAAATCCATGTCAAATCTAGAGTCCGCTCGAGCGGCTATTGAAGCAGAGTTGTCCCACGCGAGAAACGGTTTGCAGTATTACCATTCGCGCATCGAAGCATTGGAAAGCATGCTGGGCCAGTTGGCCGGCTTCCAGAGCGGCGGCATCGTGCCGGCCTCGCGCGGCAAGCGCGGCCCGAAGCCCGGCTCGGCCGGCAAGGCCGGCGTGAAGGCGGCGAAGCCGGAAAAGGGCTTGCGCCGCAAGGGCGAGCGCAAGATCAACAGCAGCGGCTTGCCCTTCACCGGCGGCGATTTCTGGGAAAACCTCGTGCTCGATGAGCCGCGCTCCTTCCCCGAGATCCTTGAAGCCGCGATCGGCAAACTTGAGTTCGAACCGACCAAGCAGCAAGTGCAGAAATTGTCGGGCCGGATGATTTTTGCCATCAATGCCCTCGTCAAGACCGGCAAGATCCGCGATTCCGGATCCGGACGCGCACGGCGTTTCTTCAAATAACGCGTACAATCCCCTTGATTGAGCGGATGCCCTTGCGGCATCCGCGCCGAACTGATTTGGCCGAAATTGCGGGGAATCATGAACACTCTCCTTAAATCATTTCTGCTTGCCTTGTTGCTGGCCTCGGCATGCGCGCAGGCGCAGGTGTACGAGTGCATCGATGCCAACGGCAGGAAGTCCTTTACCACGCAGTGTCCGCCCAATACCGTCAAGGCCAAGGAAATGCATCCCGAGGTGACCGACCCGGGCGCACCGGTGACCCCGCGGGAAAAGATCAAGGCACTCGAAGACACGTATTCGAGGCAGCGCGCGATGGACAAAGCCAAGACCGCCGAACAGGAACAGCAGGCCGAGGATGCCCGCGACAGTGCCCGGGCATGCGCCGATGCGCGCGCGCGCCTGGATGCCTTGCAGTCCGGCCGGCAGGCCAAACGGGTTGATCCTGTCACCGGCGAGCACGTGCCGATGGACGATGACGCGCGCCAAAGCCAGATTTCCGGGTTGAAGCGTGAAATTGCCGACAACTGCAGATGATGCGTCTGCTGAGGGATAGCTCGTTCTCCGCCATCGTCGCAGGGTTCGTCACGGTATTGGTCGGCTTCACCAGTTCGGCAGTCATCGTCTTCAAGGCGGCGGAAAATCTCGGCGCTACGCCCGAGGAAGTCGGCTCGTGGATGTGCGCCCTCGGCATCGGCATGGGCGCGACTTGCATCCTGCTTTCCTTGCGCTATCGCGTTCCCGTCGTCACCGCCTGGTCTACCCCCGGTGCCGCCATGCTGGCTGTGAGCACGACGCACGCCGGCATGGCCGAAGCCGTCGGTGCCTTCCTGATTTCCGCTGCCTTGATCGCACTGGCCGGGTTCACCGGCTGGTTCGAGCGCGCCATCAAGAAAATCCCCGGGGCGATTGCCGCCGGGATGCTGGCCGGTGTGCTGCTGCGTTTCGGGCTCGATGTCTTCGTGTCGATGAAGAGCGAGTTCGCCTTGGTGTTTGCCATGTTCTGTGCCTATCTCGCGTTGCGCCGCCTGCTGCCGCGTTACGCCGTCGTCGGCGCGTTGGCTCTGGGCCTGCTGGTCGCGGCGTTTCAGGGCACGCTGCACATGGAAGGGGTGCATCTTCAGGCGGCGCAACTGGTGTGGCACGCGCCGGTGTTTTCGCTGTCGGCCGTCGTCGGCCTCGCGCTGCCCTTGTTCGTGGTGACCATGGCTTCGCAAAACGTGCCAGGTGTGGCCGTGATCCGTGCCTCGGGCTACGAGGTGCCGGTTTCTCCCGTGATAGGCTGGACCGGCGTAGCCAACCTGTTGTTGGCGCCATTCGGCGGTTTCGCCTTGAACCTGGCGGCAATCACGGCGGCCATCTGCATGGGGCGCGAGTCGCACGAAGACCCGGCACGGCGTTACGTTGCCGCCGTGGCCGCAGGCGTGTTTTATCTGCTCATGGGCTTGTTCGGCGCCACGGTCGGCGCATTGTTCCTGGCGTTCCCCAGGGAGCTGGTGTTAGGCATCGCCGGCCTGGCCCTGCTCGGCACGATAGGCAACGGCCTGGCTGCGGCGGTGAGCGACGACAGGCAGCGCGAGCCGGCGCTGATCACTTTCCTGGTTACCGCATCGGGAGTCAGCCTGCAAGGCATAGGTTCGGCTTTCTGGGGGCTGCTGGCAGGTGCGCTTGCCATGGCCGTGGCGCATGCGGGGAAGAAAACGGTCTGAGGAGAGGTCAGGCGCTGGTACTGATCAAACTGCCTGCAGGGGGAATGTCGCGCAGGTTTTGCGACAGCGCTTGCAGGAAGGTGCCGAGCGAGGCGCTGTCGTTGCCGCCCTGCGTCGAGACGAGATCCTGGAAGCTTTGCTGCAAGGCGGCGAGACTGCCGTCGCCCCGGATGTTCGAACCCGAATTCAAGTGCCGAGCCAGGTTTTGAATCCGGCCGTCGAGGTTGCCGGCTTGTTGGGCCTCGCTCAAGGCGGACGGTGTGGCGGTGGAAGGGCGGCCGTCCTTGCGCACTTGCGACGCCGGTTTGCCGCCCGAGCCGCTTATGGGCGTCCCGGAATCCTGCAATGCGCCAAACAGGTTTTGCACGAAAGCGTTCAAGGCTTGTTGCTGGGAATTGGTTGGCGGCGCTCCGGTGGCCACATTGGCCGCGGCCGGCGTGACGCCGATCTGGAACAAGGTCTGGGTGATGGTGTCGGTGAACAAGCCGTTGCGGCCCGTCGTGGGTGGCGTGATGCGGCTGCGATCCGCGTCGCCTTCGCCTTGCACCGGGTTCGCGCTTTGCCCGGCGTAAAGCGCGCTCGCCGAAATCTGGTAATTCCCTATGCCGTTAATCGACATGATCCACCTGTGGACGCGAGACTTGCAGTGAAGACCGAATTGGGCAGGTTAAACCTCTCCATATTGATTATCGGCAGTGCTTTCTTTTTCTGAAGCCGACGCGGCGAGATTTTTGGGGGATGTTGAATGTTGGCAAAAAATAATCAATGTCAATGCCCAGGGCGTGGCTTTGGGCGCTCCCCCAAGCTTACATTTTGCAACAAAGGCTTGCCATACTCTATACTTGTCGCGGTTTACAATATGGCGCTCCTCCCGGTCCGGCGAACCGCGCTTTTATCGGGGAACGCAATTCACGAGCCAAGGTCTAGTGAACGGCGCCGCTTTATGTCAGTCCAAGCGCGCGATATTGGATTTTGCGGACTTTCGGCCATCAATCAATCGCTAAGGGAATACATGTTTTCTACTTTTATCCGTCTCGGCGCAGCACTTTCCTGTGCTGCCATGCTCTGCTCCTGTGGCGGTAACAGCGTAGCCGAGACGCAGCAGATAACGCCGGAAGGTATTTTTACCGGCAACCTCGTTGTCACGCGCACCGACAGTGCGGGCGCCGTCGTGAAGTATGCCAACGGCAATTCCACCTGCACGGAATCGGTGATCCAGTTCGCGCTCGTAACCGGCAGCATTTACAGCTTTTATCCGTCTCCAGCGCATCCCGAGGTGCTCAATGCGGCCGACTTCGGCGGCCTGACCTTCGGCGGCAACGCAATGAGTGCGAGCATGCTCGAGGTGATCGCTCCCGCTTCGGTCGCCGGCGGCAGCGCGTATGGCAGCATCGCCTCCGGCCTGTATTCGTCCATGTGCGACAATTTCGCGGGCAATGTGGCGTCCGCCAACATGGTCGGCGGCTACCAGACCGGCATCAATCTCAACGAAACCCTGACCTTTAGCGGCACCGACGCGAGCGGCTACACCAATTCGACCACCACGGACGCCACGACCCTGCTCTACGACACCGACTACCAAGGTGTTCAAAGTTTGTCCACGCTCGCCGGCACCTACAACGGCTACGTCTCCACGTCGCAATTCTCCGAGCCGGCCACGTTTACCATCGGCCCGGCCAGCGTGCCCGCCAATGCCGACAATTCGCTGGGCGTATCGGTCCTGACCGGCACCGGCGCCAGCGGCTGCACCTACTCAGGCTCGGTGTCGCCGTTGTTCAAGGGGAATGGCTACACGATCTCGATTTCCACCGGCGCGGCCCCATGCAAGCTGCCGCAGACGCAGTTTGGCGGCTTGATCTATCTGAAGACCTCGGTAACTCCCAATATCCTGTACTCGTTCGCGCCCAACAGCGGCCATACGGATGGCGTGATCTTCTCCGGCACGCGCAGCTAAGCGTCGCTGCTGTCCCATCTTGCGCAAGACTCCATGCGCAAAGGCTATTGGAAAATCCTGCTGCGCCGCTTGCGCGGCAGGGTGGCTTCAGGCCTCGATACCTTCAGCTTTCGTCAACGTGTCCTGACCGTCACCGAGGTTCTTGCATCGGATGACGATGCGCTTGATCCTGCCTGCGCGCTGCCGTTGGCGGCGACCTCGTGCGGCGCAGTGTTCTTCATCGATACGGGCTGCAATCTCGTGATCTTGCGCCGGGACCAGCGGGAAGCAGGAGAGTCGACAGGGCTGGATTTGCCTGCGTTTATCGATGCCTTGGGCGCTTACGGCACCGGCGTCCCCGATTTGGAATACAGTTTGGGCGATGCCGAGTTGCCGGTTTTGTCTGCGCCGCAGCGCAAGTCCCTGCTTTAGCACCGTATCGTCCGAAAAGTCAGGTTGATGCGCGGGCCGCAAGCCTCGCGTTCCTTTTCCACCGCGTGCAGCCAATGCCGCTGGGTGCTGCCGCCCATCAGCAAAAGACTGCCGCTGCCAAGCTCCAATACTGCCGGTTTTTCATCCTTGCGCGACTTGTGCTTTAGTTTGAAGGTGCGTGTCGCGCCGAAACTCATGGAGGCAATGAAGGGCTGTTTGCCCAACTCGGGTTCGTCATCGCTGTGCCAGCCTACGCTGTCGCGTTCGTTGCGATAGAGATTTGCCAGCACGCTATTGAAGCGCTCGCCGCAAAACGCCTCGATCTCCGCCTTGATCGCGGCGAGGCAGGGCGTCCAGGGCAGGGGTTCCAGTCGCAAGCCGGAATAGCTGTAGTTCGTTCCCGCATCGCCATACCAGGCGGTAAGACGGGGTTGCGCATAAGGCTTGCCCCATAGCGTGATCGATTCCTGGCGCCAAGCGATCTCATCGCGCAAGGCCGAGAAATGCCGTGCCGCCGTGTCCTCGTCATGGAAGCGGCGTATGAAGCGGATATCGGCATCGCGCAGCTGGAGCTGCTGCGGCTCGTTTTCCTCATCGAACAGTGGAAGGGAAGGGGGCATGGTTCGGCATATTGCACATCCGCGACGACTTTGTCATGGATAGGGAAATTATAGGCGCGCGCAGTACGGTCCGCTTTGTCTGCGGCGCACGGGCTTTCAACCGCCAGGCAAGACCATCGTCGCCATTCGGCCATCGAGCGATTCGATTCACTTTGCCACGGGCCTTTTTCCCAGCTTGCGCTGCAAGGTACGGCGATGCATGTTCAAGGCGCGTGCCGTCGATGAAATATTGCCCTGATGCTCGGCCAGCACGCGCTGTATGTGCTCCCATTCCAGCCGGTCCACCGTCAGCGGCACCGCTTCCACGCCGCCTGCCGTTTCGGCAGCCGGGTCCGATTGCAATGCCGACAGGATGGAGTCGACATTGACCGGCTTGGCCAGGTAATTGTCGGCGCCGAGCTTGATCGCCTGCACCGTCGTGGCAATGCTGGCGTAGCCGGTCAAGACCAGGATGCGCGCCTCGGGCAAGATTCCGCGCAAGGGGGCAATCCATTGCAGGCCCGAGTCATGCTGCAGATGCAAGTCCACCGTCGCATATTGGAACGTGATTTTTCCCGCCAGCTTCAGCGCCTCGGCTCCGCTGTGGGCGACCTGCGCGTCGAAGCCGCGCCGGCCCAGCATGCGCGCCAGTGTGGCGGCGAATACTTCGTTGTCGTCCAGAATCAGGAATGGAACCCTCATCGCGGCACGCTCAATGTGGCGCAGGTGCCGCCTTCGGGAGGAGAGGATAGCACTATCGTGGCGCCGATCTGGCGCGCGGTGGCAAATGCCAGCAGTAGACCTATGCCGCGCCCGGCGCCGCCGGGGATTTGCCTGTGTCCCAATTGTGCCAGCATCGCCGGCGCAATACCCGGCCCGCCGTCGCGGATCGTGAACCAGGCGTGTTGCGCGTCTGCGTGGAATCCGAGATGTATGGCAGCACTGTTTTTCGCCACGGCCCGTGCCGCATTGTCGAGCAATGTGGTAAGAATTTGCGCCAGCGCTTCGTGCTGCTGCAGTGCCATGCCGAGCGGCGCGATGTCGCAGACGATGCGCGTGGCAGGGTAGCGCAGGCGCCATCGATCGACGAATTGCTCGAACCAGTGCGCCATTGTCATGCCTTCCTGAGGCAGGGAGGAGGTGCGGCCCATGCGTTCGAGTGCAGCCTTGCACAAGCCCAACTGCTCGTCGATGACGGCCAATTCCTCTTGCAGGAATTGCGGCAGCGCTTCAGCTTCATGGCGCAATTCCGAGGTGATGATGGCGATGGTGGACAAGGGCGTGCCGAGTTCATGTGCCGCATTGGCAGCCTGTATTCCGAGCGCCAGGGCGCGTTCGCTTTGCAATTGCTGTACGCGTGCTTCGGCCAATTGCGTGTCGCGCCGGCGCACGCTATGCGAAAGGCGCGCGACGAACCAGGTGATCAGGAGCGCGGAAACGGCGAAATTGGCCCACATGCCGGCTAAATGGTAGCGGATGGCGCGCTCCGGGTCGCCCAGGTGCAGCGGCATATAGTAAGCGGTCAATAGCGAATAGGCAGCCACGGCAAGGATGGCCAGCAGCAGGGCGGATTGCCAGCGCAGCATGGCGGCAGCCAGGGCCAGCGCCGGCAGGTAAAACGAGACGAAGGGATTGGTCGCGCCGCCCGAGCAATACAGCAAGGCCGATAGTGCGGCGATATCGGCCAGCAATTGGACGAATATGGCCGGCTCAAGCGCTGTGCCCGCACCCATATCCGTACTCCGCGCCTGGCGCCAGCACCAGGCATTGAACAGGAGCAACGCAAACAATATGCCGGCTATCGGCTTGAGCGGCAGCGTAATGCCAAGCGAAAAGACGGCGGGTATCAATACGAGTATCAGGCAAGCCAGCGTCGCGAGGCGCATCAGCACCACAGTCTCGAGCGCCGCGTTCTGCGGCAGGGCGTGAAGATCGACGGGGAATAACATGGCTGCCGGAGATTATAGCGAGCCGGGAACAAGTCAAGTGCGGCAAATTGCCGCAATCTTGGAACTAGAAATGCGGCCCGGCTCCGCCGTCCTCGTCCATGGATTCGCGTTGCGTCAACAAAGCGCGCAATTCGCCTACCGTGGACAGGCGCAGGCTGGCATCGCCCACCACCGGCATCGGGTGGTCGGGGCCGATCAAGGTATAGCCGGTCAGCCTGGTCGAGGCCGCCAGAGGCTTGCTTTTCGGGGCGAAGCGCAGCTGCCCGCTGTATTCGATGGAATTGTAGCCGTCCAAGGGCGGCGATACCGTGGCGGCAAAGCGATAGGCCAGCATGCCCGGTCCGCTCGGCTCTATGGCACCTTCCGCAAAAGTCAGTTTGTGCGGGCCGAAGCCGACGTTGCCGTCGAGCGCCTGGGAAAACTGCGTCTTGCCCTTGACCGAACATGGTCCCTTGGGCGACATCGAGAACAGCACCGAATTCGGAATCGCCAACACCATCGGGAACCAGTTCAACTCGTCCTCGGTATAGTGCTCGATTTCGCTGGTGTTCGGCCCCTTGATCAGCAGTGCTTGCTGCAGGAAGTAGATGTCGAGCAAGTGATCCGATTGGCGGATCGAAAAATGCCGTTCGTCGTTGGCGAATTCTTCCAGTGAAAGCGACATGCCGCGCATTTCCACGTGCTGCTCAACCGGATGGCGCCAATCGGCACTGCAATCGAGCGCCGGGCCAGCCCATGCCGGGTTCGCGGCGAGGCCGACGGCAAGCGGGAGGATGGCGCGGAACAGTTTCATCGGCTCCACCTTTACAGCATGAGCTGCCAATTGCCGACGTCGATCCACTGTTCGAACTTGCGCCCGACTTCGCTGAAGTGAGCGATCTTTTTGAAACCGCACAATTCGTGGATGGCCACACTGGCTTCGTTGGGCAGCGCGATGCCCGCAATCACGGCGTGGATAGCGCGCTCGCGCAATTGCGGAAACAGCGCGCCATAAAGTTTTGAGCCGATGCCGCTGCGGTTATGCTTGTGCGAGACGTAGACGCTGCATTCGACGGTATGCTTGTACGCAGCACGCGAGCGCCACTTGGTTGCATAGGCATAGCCCACGATCTGGCCATCCTGTTCATAGACCAGCCAGGGTAGATGGCCGATCACTTCGCTGATGCGGCGCGCCATTTCATCGGCGCAGACGGGCACGTCTTCGAAGGTGATCGTCGAAGTCTTGACGTAGTGGTTATAGATCGCGCACAGCGCGGAAGCGTCTGCGGCGCTCGCAGAACGTATCATGGGCGAGGTTTTCCATTGAAGGATGATTCAGTCTATCAGACATGCGGGGCCGCTGCATGGCGTGACGAGGTAAAAATTCACACTCTTTCGTCATTGCAAGGCTTCGGCAATCGCCTTTCCCATGGTGTCGGTCGAGGCTGCCCCGCCCAGATCCGGGGTGCGCGGTCCCGTCACGAGCACGTGTTCGATTGCCCGCACAATGGCATCATGGGCCTCACGATGGCGTGCGTCGCCGTTGCCGAGAAAGTCAAGCATCATCGCACCGGACCAGATCATCGCCACCGGGTTGGCTATATTCTTGCCGTAGATGTCCGGCGCCGAGCCGTGCACCGGTTCGAACAAGGATGGGAAGCGCCGCTCGGGATTGAGATTGGCGGAAGGCGCAATGCCGATGGTGCCGGTGCAGGCCGGCCCGAGGTCGGACAGAATATCGCCGAACAGGTTCGATGCCACCACCACGTCGAAACGCTCCGGATGCAGCACGAAGTGTGCGGCCAGGATATCGATGTGGTACTTGTCGCAGCGTACTTCGGGGTAGTGCGGCGCCATGGCCGCGACGCGTTCGTCCCAGTACGGCATGGAAATTGAAATACCGTTCGACTTGGTGGCTGAAGTCAGGTGTTTTGCCGGGCGGCCTTGCGCCAGTTCGAAGGCGTATTTCAGGATACGGTCGACGCCTTTGCGCGTGAACACGGCCTCCTGCAGCACGGTCTCGCGCTCGGTACCCTCGAAGATGCGTCCACCCACGCTCGAATATTCGCCCTCGGTGTTTTCGCGCACGACGAAGAAATCGATGTCACCCGGCTTGCGGCCGGCCAGCGGGCAGGGTACGCCGGGCATCAGCCGCACCGGACGCAGGTTCACGTATTGGTCGAATTCGCGGCGGAACTTGATCAGCGAGCCCCAGAGCGAGATATGATCCGGCACGCTGGCGGGCCAGCCGGCGGCGCCGAAGTAGATGGCATCGAACTTTTCCAGTTGCGCGAACCAGTCTTCGGGCATCATGCGCCCGTGTTCAAGGTAATAATCGCAATTGGCCCAGGAAATGTCGTGCAATTCGAGCGCGATATCGAAAGCCGCTGCGGCTTTTTTCAATACCCGCAAGCCTTCAGGCGTGACTTCCTTGCCGATGCCGTCCCCGGCGATGACTGCGATTTTATGCGGCTGCATATTCCTGCCTGACAGAAAGAAGATTTCGATTGATAATAGCGCAATGCAGCATAAGGCGCAGGCTGGATAAGACGGGCTTGGGCGTGGCAAAATCGATTCAAGCCGGAGCGTTGCTGTGCCGCTATACTGCACACGGGCCGCACACCGGCCTCTTCACAAGATTGTCGCAATTGAATCCGGACTAGGGTAGGGGCTGCAATGGGACGCAAGGTCGTTCCCGTCAAGACGAAAGAAGGTACTCAGGAGATACGCGCACGCGCCCTGGGTTTGGCGCCGCGCATCCGTACCGCGCTACTTTTGGTCGATGGCGTCAAGTCGATGGACGAGCTTGAGCGCCTCATGGACGCCGCCGGCGTGACGCCCGGCGCCTTGCAAATGCTGCTCGACAAGGGCTTGATCAGAATTCCCGAGCCCGAACCCGCACCGCAACCGCGGGTCGAAACCATGGAGGTGCCGCCAATCACTGTTTCCGACGCGGCACATACGGTATTGCAGCGCGAGGCGCAGTTGGAGAACGCGCTGCCGCAATTTGCGCCGACCATCCTGGAGCCATCGAGGGAAGAGCCGCTCAAGGTCGAGCCCATCCAGGCAGAACCCGCCAAGGTGGAGCCGATCATCAAGGCGGAGCCCGCCAAGGTGGAGTCCCCCAAGTTAGAACCGGCCAAAGTAGAGCCAGTCAAAGTAGAGCCAGTCAAAGTAGAGCCAGTCAAGGTAGAGCCAGTCAAGGTAGAGCCTACCAAGTTAGAGCCTACCAAGTTAGAGCCGGCCAGAGTAGTGTCGGTCAAGACAGAACCCGCCAAGGTGGAACCGCTCAAGGTGGAGCCCGCCAAAGTAGCGCCAGTCAAGGCAGCGCCAGTCAAGGCAGTGCCTGCGATGGCCATACTCAAGAAGGCGATACCGGCAAAGACGACACCTGCCAAGGCTGCGCCAGTCAAGTCTGAGCCGGAGAAGGAACCTCCGATCTTGATGGAGCCCTTCGAGATAACGCCCTTCAAACCGGAGTCGTCCAGGACCGAGCCTGCGAGGCAGGAACGGCAGCAGGAAGAGAAGCTTGCGCCGAAGCCGCAGGCGCCGAGAGCGCCCGCGCCCTTCGAGGTCGTGCCGCTGGTGGAGTTGGAAACCATCCTCGGTGAAGCCACCAAGATGGAAGTGGCGACCATCCTCGGTGTCGCGACCATGCTTGAGTTGACGCCGACCCAGATGCGGGCACCGGAGACGGCGGTCAAGGCGCCGCCGCCGGTCGAGCCCTCACGCCTGTCGCCGTTGGCGCAGGGCGAGCGCGATTTGTATTCCCTGCGTGAAGCGCCGGAACCGAAACCCGTCATTCCTGCGGCGGTCCTGCTGTCCAACCTGATGGCGGCGCGCGCGCATTTGGCCGCCGCGCTCGACGAGTTTCTTGAAATCGACGGCTATCTGCTGAAGCAGAAAGTGATGGCTTGTGAAACCCGGGCGGAGCTTGAGGCGCTGGTGCCGCAACTTGCCGCGGCATTCATCAAGAAGATGGAAAAGACGGCGGCCAAGCGTTTGCTGAGTACCGCCGAATCCATGCTGGACAGGTAGGCAGGCTGCACCCAAACAGGCGCAGCCTTGCTCCGATTTCATTGTTACATTGCTTCGACTATCTTGCGCGCGCCAGGCAGAAAGCGCGCAATCGTCGTCAGCAACTCGTCTTCTCCTACTGGCTTGCCCAAATAGGCATCGCAGCCGGCCCAGTTGCCGCGGAACTTGTCGAAGGCCGAGGATTTGCTCGATAGCATCACCACGGCGGTATCCTTGGTCAAGGCATTGCCCTTGATGCGCTTGCATACCTGGTAACCGTCAATGCCGGGCATCATGATGTCGAGGAATATGCAGGTGTAGCGCTTGGCTTGCGCCAGGTCGATGGCGGTTTCGCCGTTCTCGGCAAAATCCACGTCAAAGCGGAAAGGCGCCAGCTTGGCGCGCATGAAGGCTCGCACCGTTGCGCTATCGTCGACCACCAGCACGGTCTCGGTCGGCTTGGCTTCGGTCAATTCTTCCGCCGGTGTGGTGTCGCGGTCACCCGTGCGGCGGTAGGTGCGGCCATCCCACTGCACGTCCGTCGTCGCGCCGAACTGGCGCCGTGCCCGCTCAAGCAGGGCAGCCTGCATGCTGCTGTCCATCTGCTCGAACAGGCGCATCCAGTGGATCGGGCGGTCGATTTGGGGCCAGCCGGCGTCGCTCGGCGTGCGGCCTATCAGCACGGCCGGCGCATGCACGTTGGGAGAGCGCGCCTGCAATTGCTGCAAACCCTCGGCATTGTCGGCATTGGCCAGATAGATGTCGGTGCGGTCATTGGCATTGCTGGCTTCCGCATAGGAAAATACGCGCCGTCCCGTCAGACGGAAGGTTGAGGCCAACATGGATTTTTCGGCATCGGAAAAACCTATCATTTCGATGACGAACCGGCGGCTGCCGGCATCGGTTTGGGCTGGAGGGGTTACCGCATTCATGGTGTGCTGTGGAGTTTCCAGGATGGCGAAAATGATAACAGAGCTTCTGGCACGCTGTGCAAATAATTGTTAAACGTGCATTTTTATTGTCCTGCTTTGCATGATATCAGTTCCTGATGCCGGGCCGCCTGCCGAGTCGAGGATTTTGCATGGCATACGCCTCCAATAAGTCCACTTTAATACCAAATAGATGGTAAAGTCGGCGCTGTCATTTATTGGCTGTCCTGCATGCAATCTCTGTTCCGCAACCGAAATTTCGTTTTCGTCTGGCTAGCCAGCGTCTTCGATAACATCTCGCTCGGCATCGTGCTGTACACGCAAAATTGGTATGTGGTCGATGCGCTCCACATGAAGTCCCAACTTGCTTGGGTCACCATTGCCACGACGGTCCCGCGGCTGGGGCTGATGCTGTATGGCGGGGTGCTGGCGGATCGTCTGCCCAAGATAGGCGTGATGGCGACAACTTTCATTGTGCGCCTGGCGGTCATGCTGATCGGTGCGCTGCTGCTCTGGCAAGGCCACATGAGTATTTGGGCTTTGATCGCGGTTGCAGGGGCGTTCGGCACGCTTGACGCATTTTTTATTCCCTCCCGCGATGCGCTGATGCCGTCTATCGTCGCCGACAGGGACGAATTGTCGCGGGCCAATACCATGATGCAGGCCACCAATCAGATCGGCATGATTCTCGGCCCGCAAATCGGCGGCATCCTGCTGGGCATCCTGCCTTCGTATTTTGCAAACTATTGCCTGACTGCCTGCCTGATGGCGCTTTGTACCTTGATGATAAGTTCGGTGCGCGAACGGGCGGGCGCCGTCAGGGTCCACGCCTTGAATCAAATGGCTGCATTGCAGGAAGGGTTGCGCTACGTGATGGCAAGTCGCGTATTGCGTACCCAGATGTCGATTTATGTTATCGCCAACCTGTTGTTCACCGGTGCCGTTTCGGTCGGCATTCCCATCATCGCCAGCGAACACCTCGCCAATGGGGCGCGCGGTCTGTCCTACCTCATGAGCGCCTATGGCTTCGGCATGGTTTCAGGCTTCGCCGCGCTGATGCGCTTTCCGCCGCGCAAGAAGCGCCTGGCCTTGATCTGTATCCTGATTGTGATCGAAGGCGGCCTTGTTGCTTTGCAGGGCATTTCCTATTCATTGCCGCTGTCGGTAGCCTTGCAATGGATGCTGGGCGTTTGCGTTGCTTGCAATAACGTGCCCATGCTTTCAGTGCTGCAACAATATACCGACCGCGACAAGCTCGGCCGCGTGATGAGCGTCAACTCCGTCACCTCGATGGGCTTGTCGCCGGTTTCCTACGCCGTCGTGTCGGTGCTGTTGGCAAGCGGCGCATCGGTCGGCTTGATCATGCCGGTGTTCGGCTTAACGATGAGCATCGTCATTGCCTTCATGGCGTTGACTTCGGCCACGGTGCGCGAAGCGGACTGATCGCCGGCTTGACGAGCAGCAACGACGTGGATTGCCTCGCGCGAATTTTTCGCTTGTGGAAAATAAATTAAATAAATTGTCACGCCGTAGTTGTAAATGGTGAACTTTTCCACCAGTTCACGGGTCACACGCACACCAGTGACCAATGAATGGAGGAAAGAATGAGTGCAGAAAGCTTGCTCACCCAGAATGACTACAACCCCAATCGGCTGCTCGATTCGCTGATTGAGCGTTTTCATCTGAAGAACGATGCGGCTTTGTCGCGTGCCTTGGAAGTGACTCCTCCGGTGATTTCCAAAATCCGTCACAACAAGCTGCCGATCGGTGCTTCTTTGCTGATCCGTATGCACGAATTCAGCGAAATGAGCATCGCCGAACTGCGTAACTTGATGGGTGACCGTCGCGGCCAATATCGCATCAGCGACAAGTATCCCGACAAGCGCCGTTTGGCCGGACAGAATCCGAATCCGGGCATGACACCGCCTGCGCCGCAGACCGGTTCGAACTGAGCGACGAAGTCGCGAGTGAGCAGCCCTTGCTTGCGAGGGCTGTGGGCTTTTGTTTCGTCAACCTGATTGCGCGCCTTGTTCCGGGCAGACCGATCAGGATTGGGGAAAGCGGTTCGCGGCGAGCGAAATCGTACTGCGCGTTCCCATCTTGGCCAGATGCGGAGGCAGGCTTTGCGCAGTATGGCGCCTGACCCAGAATGGCGAGGCAGGCCAGCGCTGTTCCATCCGATAGTCGTCCAGCCGATGCAGCAGATGGTTGTCGAACTCCGCCTGCACCAGTTGCGCGTAGTCTTGCAAGCCCGTGCTTTGGCGCTTCCCGAACTGGTCGCCGATCGTGCTGCCGGCTTGCAAGCCGAAGCGCAAGGCGCGCAATACGCCTTGCGAGCCTAGCGGATCGATGCTGGCCGCCGCATCGCCCACGGCCAGCCAGTTCTTTCCCACGTAATTCGTCAGGTTGCGGGTATGCGCCGCGCGTATGCATACTTCCTTGGGCACGCCGCGTTTGTCGACGCGTGCTCGGGTCTGCGGTGCGGCATCGAGTTGTTTCTCCCATTCTGCGGCGGAGTGCAACTGCAGCCGCTTGCTGATGTCGGCATCGGTGATCACCGATACCGCCAGACGCAGCTCGTCGAGCGCGATCGAATACCACCAGCCGTGTTCAAATGCTTCGATGAGGCAAGCCTTGTCGGCCTTGCTGTTCTTGGCTGCGCCGCCGAGTTCGATGATGCGGGTCAGGGAGAGCAGGGAATCGTAGGCGGTTTGTGCAACGCCGATTTCGGAGGCGAAACGCGCGCCGCTGCCGCTGGCATCGACCACGAATGACGCCGTGAGCGCATGCGAGACGGCGCCGGCGCCGGCATTCAATTGCCATATGCCGTTTGCATCTTGCGTGGCGCGCGACAGCGCGGCTCGCATGAAGGCTGCCCCCGAAGCGGCTGCATAGCCGGCGAGCATGCTGTCGAAGCGGCCGCGGTCCAGGTGCCATCCGCCGCTGGAGTCCACGCCGGCGATAGGCCCCTTGGCAGGCGAGTCTTCCCGCGCCGGGACGTAGCGGTGGTTTTGTTCCAGAAAAAAATCGAACACTTCCAATTGCTGCAGCAAGGGAATTGCATCGAGCGACAGTGTTTCGCCGGGCCGTCCCGGCTGGAAATCGCTGGCTTCCAGCAGCAAGACCGAGAGGTGCGGGTGATGCTTGCGTAGTGACAGCGCGGTCGCCGCGCCTGCCGGCCCGGCTCCAATAACGACAACATCGAAGTGACGCATGCTTTCCCACCGGGAAGAAATCCGGCCGCCTCGCGGGCAAGGCTTGCCGGTTACAGCAATTGGCGCCAGCGCGCGGATGCGCAAGCCGGCCCGACCGAAAGTCAGACGGTTATGGTGAAGGTTTTTTGCCGAGTTTGCACCCTGTCGAGATTGACAGGTAGACAGAATCGCAAAGTTGCGCATGGGGCGATGTAACATTTTCATGCGGGCGGACATGCCGGCGCTGCAGTTTTGCCGCAAGATCGATACGTCGAGTAAAATACTTGCCGGTAGGGAAAGTCTCTCGCAATCACTCGACAAGGAAACCTCTGGCATGACCCGCAAATATTCGGACATGAATCAGCATGACGCGCTCTACAAGGTGGCGCGCGCCTATCCGGGCGGGCTCGAAGCGCTGGCGCAAAAAATGAACATCTCGGCCAACGTCTTGCGCAACAAGCTGGCACCCGGAATCGAATCGCACTATCCCTCGTTCGAGGAAGTGTCGCAGATCGTCGGGCTGTGTGCCGAAGGCGGCGTGAAGGATGCACTGCTGCCCCTGCACGCCCTTCTGGCGCGCCATGGCATGGCAGCCTTCGTCGTGCCGGAGCCGGAGCAGGTCTCCGGTGACGATCTGTCGCAGACGGTATGCCGCGTCATGAGCCAGGTCGGCAGCGTTGCCGAAGTCGTATCCGAAGCTTTGCTCGATGGCGTGATCACCGCCGACGAGGCCGACTTGATCGAGCGTGAATTCCAGGGGGCGCTGACGGCCTTGGGAGAATGGCGCGCCCGTATCCGCGTGCGCAGCAGGCGGGTTTGAATTCGTCCCCGGCTTTGACTTCCAATCCGGCTGTCGCGACCCCTAGCCGTCGCACCTTCTATTTGCGCGCCATTGCCGCAGTACTGTCGGCAAACCTGCTGTTCTCCTTCATGGACATGGCGCTTAAAGTGCTGTCCGGCCATTATCCCGCGATGCAGGTGGCCGCCTTGCGCGGGTTGACGTCGCTACCGCTGATCTTTCCCTACATTGCATGGCGTCGTGCCTGGCCGGGCCTGTTCAAGGTGCGCTGGCCGCTGCACCTGTTGCGCGGCGTCTTCGCCATCGGGATGCTGGTGCTGTATTCCTATGCTCTACGCACCCTGTCCCTGTCGGCCGCCTTCGCGATTTGTTTTGTCGCGCCGCTGATCATCGCCGCGCTCTCGGTGCTGGTCTTGAAGGAAAAGGTGGATGCCGCGCGCTGGCGCGCGATCGTAATCGGGTTCGTCGGCGTGCTCGTGATTTTGCGCCCCGGCTTCAGCCATTCGTTCGGGCTGGCGGGCTTTTCAGCGCTCGGCACGGCGCTCCTTTATGCCTTCAACGCCCTCACCGTGCGGGTCTTGGCCAAGACCGATTCGATCGAGAGCATGGTGTTCTGGTTTGCCGTGCTGCTCGCCGCCGGCGCCGGTGCCCTGGCCATTCCCGAATGGGTGCCCCTGCGGGCGGAAGATACACCGACTTTGATTTGCCTGGCCACGACGGGTTTTGCTGCGCAAATTCTGATCACCTATGGATATCGCCACGGCGAAGCATCAGCGGTCGCGCCGTTCGATTACACGGCGCTGGTGTGGTGCGCGGCGATCGATTGGGTGGTCTGGCAAACCTTTCCTGACGGCTATACGCTGGCCGGCGCCGCCGTGATCGTGGCCAGCGGGATTTACCTCGTGCGGCGCGAGACCTTGGTCGCGGAATGCGAGCATCCTTGATTTGATAGATAAAAACCAAAACCTTACGGAGTCAACCATGCATTTGAAGCAAAAGAAAATATTTTGTACCCTTACGCTGCTATTTGCCGCCGCGAGCGTGCCCGGCGCGGCGCTGGCGGAAAGCGGTACGGCCGACCTGCGTTACGAAGAGGTGGCCAGGGGCTTCATCGAAAAGCTGCTGAAGGCGCACCCGGAAACTGCCACCGGCCTGGGCGACCACCGCTATGACAGCCGCACCAGCGACTACACCGCGAAGGGCGAACAGGCCGACCGCAAGCTCTACCGCGACACGCTGGCCGCGCTTGAAGCGATTCCAGCCGCCGAGTTGTCGCCAGATGATGCCGTCGATTCGTCCATCCTGCAAAACCAGTTGCACGCCAGCCTGTTCGACATCGAGGTGATGCATGTTTCGCAGCGCGAACCGCTCAATTACAATCCCTCGCAGGGCATCTATCTGCTGCTGGCGCGCGACTATGCGCCGCTGAAGGAGCGGCTTGAGGCGGTGCGGGCGCGGCTGCTGGCGTTTCCTGCCATTGTGGCGGCGGCCAAGAAGAATCTGAAGAACCCGCCGCGCGTCTTCACCGAAACCGCGATCGCACAAAACAAGGGTGCCATCGCCCTGGTGCGCGAAGAGCTCGACGAATACCTGAAACAGGAACCTTCGATGCGCGCAAAGCTGGCACCGGCGCGCAAGGTGGCTGCCGCCGCGCTGGAAGATTACGGCCATTGGCTTGAGAAAGACCTGCTGCCGCGCTCGAATGGCGACTTCCGCATCGGTGCCGAGCATTTCCGCGAAAAGCTGCGCTATGCGCTCGATTCCGACCTGACTCCGGAACAGATACTGGCCGGCGCCGAATCCGAATTGCAGCGTACCCAGCAAGCGATGTATGAAACCGCACTACCGCTGTATCGCAGCTATTTCCCCGGCAAGCCGACCGATGGCGTGGAGCGCAAGCTCATTATTCGCGCCGTATTGGACAAGATCGCCGAAACGCATTCCGACAATTCAAACATTGTGCCCAAGGCCAAGCAAAAGCTGGCCGAGGCGGGAGAATTCGTGCGCAGCCATCACTTGTTGACGCTGCCGCAAGACCCGATCCAGGTGATCGTGATGCCGGAATTCCAGCGCGGCGTCGCCGTGGCCTACTGCGATCCTTCCGGTCCGCTGGAAAAAAATGGTGCGACCTTCTACGCGATCTCTCCGACCCCCGCGGATTGGACGCCGGAACGCGCCGCCTCGTTCTTCCGCGAATACAACGACGCCATGCTGAACGACCTGACCGTGCATGAGGCCATGCCGGGCCATTATGTGCAGCTGGCGATCGCCAACAAGGTGAAGAAATCGACCAACGTGCGCGACTTGTTCAACAGCGGCACCTTCGTCGAAGGCTGGGCCACTTACGCCGAGCAATTCATGGCCGATGAAGGCTTCGGCGGACCGGAAACCAAGATGGAGCAGTTGAAGATGCGCCTGCGCCTCATCATCAATTCCATGCTGGACCAGAAAATCCATGCCGGCAGCATGACCGAACAGGAAGCCATGAAGCTGATGATGGACGAAGGTTATCAGGAAGAGGGGGAAGCCGCAGGCAAATGGCGTCGCGCACTGCTGACGTCGACCCAGCTTTCGACCTATTTCGTCGGCAATATGGAATTGAATGCCCTGGCGCGCGACATGAAAGCCAAGACCGGCGGCGACTGGCAAGCAGTGCATGACGCCATGCTCGCACACGGTTCGATCGCAACCAAGTATATCCGCCGCCTGAGTGGATTGGCCCCCATGCATTAAATTGAAGCGAGATCGGGGAGCGGGGCGGATGCGTAACCAGGTACGCAGAGCGGCGCCCCGGGATCGGTCTGCGCAGTGGTTTTTCAACAGGCTGTCATACCTATTTGCAGCTGTTGGGCAGGTAGGTTGGATCGATATTGGTGGCGTTGACGCCCTGCGCCACCATCTTGGGCGGGGCGGCGGCGTTGCCGCATACCCAGGTGATGGGTACGAGCGGTTCGCCAGGCACGACGGCCGGCCGATAGGTCAGTACCTTGCCTCTCAAGGCCGGCATGGCACGCTCGCTGAAGGTCACGTCGATCGCGCCATTGACGATCTTTACCGAACTGACGTAGTTGCCGACCATCTTGTCCGCGGCAGGCAGCGCGGCGACGGCATTATTGGCCGGCAGCGTCTGGCTGGCGCTCCAGGATGCCGCCACCGGGGCTTCCGCGACGGCCAGCAAATTGGCGATAGTGCCGACCTGGTCGCGCACGTTCTTGATGTAGAAAGACGGCAGTGCCATCGTCGACAGGATGCCGATGATGATGATCACGACCATGAGCTCAATCAGGGTGAAACCACTTGCAAGGCGGCCGGTCAGAGGATAGGATTTCATCAGGATGTTGAGGTATTTTACGAGTGCGCTGCTGGCATGTTAATGTCATTGTATCAAGCTCTGCAAGCCTTTCCCGTGGCGTGTATAGTGTATGTGACACTGTCATCGTTTCGTTTCCAACCCGCGCTGAATTCCACGTTTTTGCGCACGTTTCGATTGGAGGATATATGACCAGAGCCGGTTATGAATTCCACTTTTCCGTCGACGGCGGAAACCGCCGCTATGTCATCGAGCCCATCTATGCCGACGATGGCAAGCTTCAGCAGTTTGCCATCTCCCAGGATGCGCCCGCAGGAAAGCCTGGACAAGTTATCAACATCGAAATGGACCCGGCCGCTTTCCGACAGATGGCCATGCCGGGAGACGAAGTCTTGTCGCGCATCGCCATCGGCCAGGCGCGCCAAAACAAGCTGTTCGGCGCACACAGTTATCGTGAAGGCATTTTCCTCGACTTCGCCATCGAGCCTTGGGAAGGCGAACTGAAGCCGCTGGCCAGCTGATCCGAGTCCACCCCGCCGGAAGCCGTCCTTCTGGGCGGCTTTTTTGTTCCGAATCGATTCGCGATGCCATCATGATGCAGCTCCAGCGTTATATCGATCCCGCCGCCTTTCGCGCCGACAGCGATGCCTTGCTGCTTGAGCAGGCGGCGTCGTGCAGCCACATCTATGCCAACACGCGCAGCCTGACCCCTGCACAACTGGTGGAACGCAAGCTGTGGCTGGCGCGTCTGCATCGCGACGGTGTGACTTGCGGGGCGGCTGTGATCACCTCGTCCATGCCGATGCGCATGCTTGCCTTTACCGAACTTGGCGATGAAGCGATCGCGCTCGTGGTCGATGCGCTCGCGGAGGATGGCTTGCAGCCCCTGATGCTGGCCGGCGACCTCGCCACGGCGCACCGGTTTGCCGCCAGGCTCGGCATGCGCGCTTCCGAGCGTTTTCGTCTCGGAAACCACGTGCTCGACACGGCGCCCGCCGTCGTAGCCGGCGAAGGCGCGATACGCGCCGCCACAACGGAGGACTATCAACTAGTGCTCGAATGGGAAGACGCCTTCATCCACGAATGCCGCCTGCCGTACCACCGCGCCTCGCTCGAGATCGCCATTCGCGACCGGCTTGCCGCGCCGGCGCCGCTTGAATGGTTGTGGGAAGTCGATGGCGTTCCTGTGGCCAAGGCGCACGGGCGGCCGACGCTGCCTATCGCACGCGTCAGCCAGGTATATACGCTTCCGGACCACCGCGGCAGAGGGTATGCTGGAGCGCTGGTCGGCAGCTTGAGCGCGGCATTGCGGGCGCAGGGTTGCTCTTCGATTTTCCTCGCCACCGACATGGCCAATCCGACCAGCAACGGCGTGTACCGCCGCATCGGCTACCGTTTCGTGGGGGAGGGGACGCATCTCGACCTTGAGGCTGCCCCTTAGAGGCTGTTGCGAAATTGCCGTGGCGTTGTTGCCACTCCTCGCCGTAGTACTCGTACAGTCTTCGTCGCGGCGCCTAGCCACACTAATTTCGCAACAGCTTCTTAGCGTGGTTTGTTGTCAAAAGCTTATACCTGTTACAATCGCCGGCGCGGCGTGCACGAGCTGCGCCGTTGATTTCCATAACAAGCAGAAAGGGAGCGAGCATGCCGTATTGTCCATCGTGTGGCGCCGAAGCCGGAGCGCAAGCCGTCGTGTGTCTGAAGTGCGGGGCTGCCTTGCATGCACCTGCCGCCACCACGGTTATCATCCAGAATGGAGAGGTTTCCGACAAGGAATGGCTGGCAGCCTTGCTGCTGTGCTTTTTCGTCGGTCCTTTCGGCGTGCACCGTTTTTATACCGGCCACATCGGCATCGGCGTGATCCAATTGCTTACCTTGGGCGGCTGCGGTATCTGGACGCTGATCGACCTTATCTTGATCATCACCGGTGCGCTCAAGGATGCACAAGGCCGGCCGCTGCGAAAATAAGGGCTGGGAACGCCTCCTGTTCGGCCTGCTCACGGCACTCGCGCTCCTGGCGATTGCCGCGCCCGGCATCGTCCTGAGAATCGCGCCGCCCTGCCTGTTCGATCTTGCAGGCTTCGAGCATTGCTGGGGCTGCGGCATGACACGTGCCATCGTGGCCTGTCTGCGTACGCAATTCCGTCTTGCCTGGGACACCAACCCGCGCGTCTTCATCGTATTGCCGCTGCTGGCGGCCGAGTATCTACGCCTTGGATGGCGGGTGACTGGAGCCGGCCTGGCTAAGCCGGCGGCGGTCAAGCCTTGATCGCCGCCGTCATCTCGATTTCGACTTCGTAATCCGGATGGATCAGCCGCGCGCCCGTGGTCGAGCGCGCCGGCGTGTGTCCGCCGGCCACCCAATCGTCCCAGGCAGCATTCATGGCGGCATAGTCGCCCACCGACGAGAGGTAGATGCGTGCCGACACCACGTCGGTCTTGTCGACACCGGCCTTGGCCAGCAGTCGGTCGACGAATTGCAGGATTTCGCGTGTCTGGCCTCCCACGTCGAGCGAGGTGTTTTCCGCCACTTGCCCGGCCAGGCAGATCAACTTGGCGTTGCCGACGTCGACCACCGTCATTTCACTGAAACGCGGCCCCATTTCATAGCGTGCGATTTCCATGTTCTTGTTTTCTCCCGGTCGATTTCATGATGGCGGCATGACGCATGCATAGTGTGGTTCGGCTCAAGGCGCAGCAACAGGCTGGCGGTTCCACAAGCCCCCGCCCAGGGCTTGGAATAGCGCCACGTTGTCGCTCAGGCGGGTGGCTTGGGTTTGCACCGTAACGTCGGACAGTTCAGGATGAGCTTCCACCGCAATCCTGCTCCACGAGACATAGCCGTAGATCGCAATGAGGATCGCCGGCGCCCGGGCCACGCGCAATCGCGCCGGCGAGGTCTTCCGGCACGTTGGCCGTGACCCAGACGCTGTCGAGGTTGGCGATCGTCATCAGTGTGGCGCTTGTATCGTTCAGGTAGGCGCCTTGGCCGCTGTTGAGCGCCGTGACGGTACCGGACACGGGCGCCCTCAGCGCCAGGGAATGCGACTTAGATCCCATCCCCAGGGTTGCCAGCCGCGCCTCGGCACGTCTGGCTTCGGAAGCGGCTTGCACATACGCGCTATTGGACTGTTCGAAATCCTTGACGGCATTGGCGCCGTCATCGTGCACGTTGCGCGCGCTCCAGCGCCTTCCTGGCCAGGTCTTCCGCGTCACGCGCCTTTTCCACGTCGGACCAGGCTTGATCGAGGTCGGGCGAGCCCAGCCCGGCCAGAAGCTGCCCCTGTTTCACCACATCGCCAAGCCGTACTTTCAATTCGATGAGGCGTCCGCTCAAGGGCGGCAGGATGTTGACCGTGCGCGCAGGGTCGGCTTCGACCACGCCGGGCAGCGAGATCGTGTGCGGCGCCGCGAGATTGGAGACGGCCGCCACCGCCACGCGCGAGCGCAGCGGCGAATCGGCGGGTATGACGATCTTGCCGTCCTTCCTGATCATGGCGGGGCCGGGCACGTCGGCCTGGGCCGGCGCGGCATGCGCCTTGGCCGATTTCAGCAACGGTACCGCAGCGGCCGTAGCGGCGATGCAGGCAAGGATTGCCGCGAGTCTTTGCTTGCTAGTGAGCGCAGACAGGCGCAGGGTGGTCGCGGGTCGGGTCCCCATGCTTGAACACTTCGGTAATGGCTGCAGTTCGGATCAGGTCTGGCGCTGGATGGTCTTCTCCTCGGGGAAGCCGCGCATTATCGGGGCCAATTATCGCGGGGATAATTGACGGCTTGATGACATGTCATGCACATGTAACAAAGGCTCGCGCGGTTCGGTTTATGATTCCGCTTCCGGCAGACGATTGCAGGGCCGTCCGCCAAGCAATTGGACCGATAGAAGGTGCAGCAAATTGGCGAATTTTCCGATGCACCAGACATCCTCTCCCAGAGGTAAGGAAACGATGAATACACCCCAATCCCATCCCGAAATCGTCAAACGCCTGAAGCGCGCCGCAGGGCATTTGAAGAGCATCATCGACATGCTCGAAGACGACCGGGAATGCCTCGACGTCGCGCAGCAATTGCAGGCCGTGGAGAAGGCTATCGCCAGTGCCAAGAAGACCCTGGTGCACGATCATATCGACCATTGCCTGGAGCACATGGTGAAGAAGGGCGCGCGCAACGCCGGCGCTACGGTCAGCGAATTCAAGGAAATCACCAAGTATCTTTGACCTGTCGCCTTTGACTTGCGGCGGCTCGGAATTTCTTTCGGGAAATTCGATGCCGTGGTGCATTTACGTCATCGTGCCGGAAATGCAAAAAAACAGTTGACCTCCGATTCTTCCCGGGAAAAGATAGTTGCAGAGAAATAGTGCCGGAAAGTATCTGGCAATCTGGGGGTTATATGAAGCTCGGCAACATGCGTATAGGCACACGTCTGGCCTTGGGTTTTGCGGTGGTTCTGTTCCTTGCCACCGCTTCTTCGGTGATCGGGCTGATCCGGCTCAACAAGGTTGCCGGCGACACGCGCGTCATGATGGCCGAACCTCTGGCCAAGGAACGCCTGACTGAAGAGTGGTACCGCATCACGTTTGCCGGCCTGCGCCGTACGCTGGCCATCGCCAGGAGCAGCGACGACTCCCTGGCCGACTTCTTTGCCGCCGATACGGCAAGTTCCTCCAAACGCAATAGTGAAATCCAGCAATACATCGAAGCGCACGTCGACACCCCTGAGGAAAAGGCATTGCTGGACAAGGTGGTCACGGCGCGCAAGGCCTATATCGTGCGACGCGACGATATCGCCAAGGCCAAAAAGGAAGGCCGCAATGAGGACGTCACCAGGCTGTTTTCCGACTTCATGCCCCTGGCCGACGCCTACATGAACAGCGAACTCGATTTCCTCGAACACCAGAAATCCATCGTCAACGCGATGAGCAGGCGCGTCGACGCCGTGGCAGAGAGCAGCAAGATGCTCGTCACCACGCTGATCGTGCTGTTCGTGGCCCTGGGAAGCTTGTGCGCCTGGTGGCTCACGCGCTCGATCACGGCGCCGCTGGACCGTGCCGTCGAAGTTGCCAAACGTGTTGCCGCGGGCGATTTGAGCGCCGAAGTGCATGTCACGTCGATGGATGAATTGGGCGATTTGCTCAATGCGTTGAAGAACATGAACGATAACCTGTGCCACATGGTGTCCCAGGTGCGGCAATCGACGGAGAGCATGAACGTCTCGTCGCGTGAAATCGCCACCGGCAACATGGATCTGTCGCAGCGCACCGAATCGCAGGCCGGCAACCTGGAGGAGACCGCCAGCGCGATCGAGCAATTGACCGGAACGGTGCGCAACAATGCCGACAACGCGCGGGAAGCCAATCGCATGGTCGGTGATGCGGCCGCCGAAGCGCAGCGCGGCGGCGCGGTCGTGGAAAACGTCATTGCCACCATGAATTCGATCAAGGCAAGTTCGGAAAAAATGTCCGACATCATCGGCGTGATCGACGGCATCGCGTTCCAGACCAATATCCTGGCGTTGAACGCCGCGGTGGAGGCGGCGCGGGCCGGCGAGCAGGGCAGGGGGTTCGCGGTGGTCGCTTCCGAAGTGCGCAGCTTGGCGCAACGCTCCGCGACTGCGGCGCACGAAATCAAGGATTTGATCGCCGATTCGGCCGCCAAGGTCGATGCCGGCAGCAAGCTCGTCGATGAAGCGGGACAGGCCATGCGCGACATCGTTGCCTCGGTGTCGCGCGTGATCGGCATCATGGAAAGCATTGTCACGGCCAGCCAGGAGCAAAGCACCGGCATCGAGCAGGTCAACCGCGCGGTCAGCGAAATCGATCGGATGACGCAGCAGAACGCGGCGCTGGTGGAGCAGGCTGCCGCAGCGGCGCAAAGCATGCAGGATCAGGCGCAGGCGCTATCTTCGGCGGTATCGGTATTCGACCTGGGCGGCCGGGACGCTGCCCGTGCGCCGGCCCGCAAAACCCTGCTGCTGCCGCAAAGCTGATTCAGTCCGCACGGCATCCTCCATGCAAAATGAGAGGGTTGACACCAGTTTGTACCGGCAGTTTATATCCGCAGTTTATACCCTGTGCCGACGGTGGAAAACCAATTTGCCGCCGGTTACAATTGCTTGATCAGCACCAGGGACTTGCGCTGCCAATTGTACATATGCGCACGGTCTTGCGGCAGCGCTTCCATGGTGGCTTGCACGAAGCCGCGCTTCAGGAACCAGTGGGCGTTGCGCGTGGTCAGTACGAACAGCTTGCTCAAACCGGCGGCGCGGGCGCGGTTCTCGATGTGCAGCAAGATGCATTCGCCGTCACCCTGTTCCTGCACCTCGGGGTTCACCGCCAGGCAGGCCAGCTCGGCCATTTTTTCCACCGGGAAGGGATAGAGCGCGGCGCAGCCGAAGATCACGCCGTCATGCTCCAGTACGGAAAAATTGTCGATCTCGCGCTCGAGCAATTCGCGGCCGCGCTTGACGAAAGTGCCGTCATCCTCGAACGGTTCGATCAGATGGATGATGCCGCCAACGTCTTCGATGGTCGCCTCGCGCAGCTTGTTCAGGTTTTCATAGCTGATCATGGTGCCGACGCCGTCGTGCGTGAACACTTCCAGCAGCGAAGAGCCGTCGGTGGAGAACGGGACGATATGGGCGCGCGGCACACCGTTGTTGCAGGCCTTGATCGCGTGCAGCATGTAGTTGGACGAATCGGGCGGCAGGAAGCCCGCCTGCAGTACGGCTTCGGCCTGATGCGAGGAAACTTCGCGGATTTCCTCGCCGCCCAGGTCGACGAACATCGGCGTTTCGCTGACGAAGATCAGCTTGTCGGCATGCAGAGCGATGGCTGCCGAGACCGCCACGTCTTCCATGTTCAGGTTGAAGGCTTCGCCCGTCGGAGAAAAGCCGAGCGGCGATAGCAGGACCAGGCCGCCGGTGCCGAGAATCGAATGGATGGTTTCCGAAGCGATCTTGCGCACGAGGCCGGTAAAGCCGAGATCCACGCCGTCGATCACGCCCAGCGGACGCGCCGTGATGAAGTTGCCCGAGATGATGCGGATCGCGGCATGCGCCATGGGCGTATTGGGCAGGCCCTGGCTGAAGGCGGCCTCAATGTCGAGACGCAACTCGCCGGCCGCTTCCTTGGCGCATTCGAGCGCAGCCACGTCGGTGATGCGCAAGCCGTTATGCATGCGTGCCTCGACGTTGCGCAGCGCAAGCTGTTGCTCCACCTGCGGGCGGGAGCCGTGCACCACCACCACTTTGATGCCCACCGCGTGCAATAGCGAGAGGTCCTGTGCCAGCTCGGTCAGGGCGCCGGCTGCTACCAGTTCCCCGGGAAATGCCACGACAAACGTCTTGCCGCGAAAGGCGTGAACATAGGGCGCGACGGAGCGCAGCCATTCGACGAATTGCAACTGGTTTTCTTCCATCGCCGGTTTCTGTGGTGGGGGGAACGGCGAGATTATACAGGCCCTATGCGGAGCGGCGCGCCAGCAGGCGCGCCGCGATCGCGCCGCCGATAAAACCGAACAAGTGGCCTTGCCAGGAAATGCCGATCTGCCCCGGCAAGACTCCGAACAGCAGGCCGCCATAGAGCATGCCGATGACGAGCGAGAGCAGGATGGACACCGGGCTGCGTTCGAAGTAGCCGCGTGACATGAGGAAGCCAAGGTAACCGAAGATCACGCCGGAAGCGCCGACGTGGACCGTGCCGGGCGGCGCGACGGCCCAGGTCCCCAGGCCGGCAATCAAGGCGGCGATGACGCTGACCCAGACAAAATCGCTGACGCGCCACAGCATCACAAACCAGCCCAAAATCAGGAAGGGCAGTGAATTCGACGCTAGGTGGGCGATGCTGCCATGCAAAAATGGCGCGCACACGATGCCGATGAGACCCGTTTCGGTGCGAGGCACGATGCCCCAGGCGTCGAGCGCATGTCCGCTCAAGGCGTTGACCAGTTCAATGGCCCACATCAGGGATAGCGGTACGCCCAGTAACATCAGGCGAACTTTCAGTTGGCGTTGCATGTGGAACAAAAAAATAATTGCCTGCGGGTTAAAAAGCGTGCGTAAAATATATCCGATGTCTCTTCACGTAGAAAGCGGAGAAAGTGCAATGTCCGACCAGCCCGTCGCCAAAGAAATGCGGAAATCGGTGCGCAAGGTGCTGCTGAGCCATGCTATTTTCGTTTCGCAGAAATTGCGCGTGAAATCGGCCGTCACGATCGACATTTCGACCGGCGGCATGAGTCTGACCATTCCCGAAGCGCTGGAAGTGGGAAAGCGCTGCGCGATTTCGTTCGATGTGCCGGGCCGGCAAGAGACGCGCCAGCGCACCCTGATTCGCGGCACGGTCGCTTCCTGCATTGCGCGCGAGGACGGTTACCGTATCGGCGTGCACTACGTGCAGTCCGACCCCGTCAGCAAGCAACTGATCCAGGCGGCCATCGACAGCCACCTGGACCAGGCTCATTGAGGGAGAGGGACATGCTGGCCACCGGCACCTTCGAAGTCAAGCTGACGCCGCAAACCCTGGCGCACGGCATCGACGGCCTGCCTTTGGCACGCATGTCGCTCGACAAGACATTTTCTGGCGACCTCGAAGCCGTCAGCAACGGCGAAATGACCAGTGCCGGAACCCAGGTCAATGGATCGGCCGGCTACGTGGCGATGGAATGGGTGCGCGGCACCCTGCATGGCCGCAAGGGCAGTTTCGTGCTGCAGCATAGCGCGACGATGAACCGCGGTGTGCCGGAAATGCATATCGCCGTCGTGCCCGATTCCGGCACGGGGGAATTGCTCGGTCTCGCCGGCAACCTGTTGATTACCATCACCGAAGGCAAGCACCATTACAGCTTCGATTACGCGATCACCGCGTCCGCCTGACCGCGTTGCCGGGGCGGCGCCCGCGCGCCCCGTTTTGCTACAATGGGCGCCTTTGTTGATCAGGTAAGCGCCTTCATGTCCCGACTTCCTTCCTTGCCGACTCGCCTGGCGCTCGCCCTCTCGTTTGCCGTCTTGTTTGCTGCTCCTGCCTTCGCCGGTTTCGACGAAGGCCAAGCCGCGTTCGACCGCGGCGATTACCCTGCCGCCTACAAGGAATGGCTGCCGCTTGCGGACAAGGGCAATGCGCTGGCGCAATTGCGCCTGGGCGACATGTTCGAGCAGGGGCAGGGCGTCGCTGCCGATGACGACATGGCATTCAAGTGGTATCAGAAGGCGGCACGCTCTGGCAATCCCGCGGCACAGTATGCGTTGGCGGGCTGCTATGCGATCGGGCGCGGCACCAAGCGCGACGCGGCTGCGGCATTCGACTGGTACCGCAAGGCGGCGGACCAGGGGCATGGCAAGGCGCAATTCCGTCTCGGCGCCGCTTATGCGCACGGCAGCGGCACGGCGCAGGATTTCGCGCAAGCGGTACTCTGGTATCGGCGCGCCATCGCGCAGAACGATGCGGACGCGCAGGTCGGCCTGGGCTTCCTCTACGTGATGGGCGAGGGGGTGGAAAAGAATTATGGCGAGGCGGCCACGCTGTTTCGCCGGGCGGCCGAGCAAAACAATCCGGTGGCGCAAAACATGCTGGGCTATCTGTATGCAGAAGGCCTGGGCCTGACGCAAGACTATGCGCAAGCCATGTCATGGCGCAAGAGGGCGGCGGAACAGGATCTGGCCGAAGCTGAATTCGACCTCGGCGCGATGTACGAGAAGGGGCAGTCGGTGCCCGTCGATTACGTCACGGCGATGAAATGGTATCGCCGGGCGGCGGCGCAGGACTACGGCCCGGCGAAGGAGAGCGTGGACCGGATTACTTCGCGCAAACCGCACGCCGAGTAATCCGGGATGCGCCCCGTATTTTAGGCAGCCTTGCGCGCGCGCGGCTTGGCGGCGCGGGTCACGGTGCGCTTGGCGGCCGGCTTGCGTGCGGCCGGCTTGGCGGCGGCACGGGCCTTGGGAGCGGCCGGAGCAATCTTGTCCGACAGCACGACCAGGGCCTTGCTCAACTCGTTGACGCGCGCGGCGCTTTTCAAGACTTGCTTGGACAGGGCCAGGCGGCCTTCCTTCTGCTTTTGTTCGAACGTCGTTTGTGCCGTTTCAACGAGGCGCGCGGCCGATTCTCGCACGGTGTCGACGAATTCGGTCGGGGTCAGCTTCAATGCCGAGTGCAATGCAGTCGCCATGATTTTCTCCAATCTGGGTTTGCGGAACCCACGATAGGCTCCTGTCAGCCTGAAAGACTAAAGGGAAAATCTAGAGCTTAAAATCTAAACAAGCCGGATTTTCTAGTGGAAAGCTTCAACTAATTCATTGATGCTATGCTTGCCGCATGCGATACCCAAACAAGCAGGCTACGCGCCGCAAGCATGAAGAACAGGCAATAGAAGCGCCGGGCTGGTTCCTGATGGCTCTCGAGGGCCGTGCCCCGCTCGAACTCGGCGCCTCCCTGCTCTCCGTACCCCTTTTACGCCAGGCGCCGTATGGTGACGGCCATCCGGTGCTGGTCTTCCCCGGTCTCGTGACGGGAGACCTGACCACCGTGGTATTGCGCAACTTCCTCGAATCGCAGGGCTATGCCGCCCATGCCTGGGAGCAGGGTATCAATTTCGGGCCAAGGCCCGGCGTGATGGAGCGCTGCATGGAACGTCTCCAGGAGGTGCGCGCCGAACACGGCAGCGCAGTCAGCCTGATAGGCTGGAGCCTTGGCGGCGTCTATGCGCGTGAACTGGCAAAGATGGCGCCGGACGATGTGCGCTGCGTCATCACGCTCGGTACGCCCTTCACCGGTCACCCCAAGGCGACCAATGCCTGGCGCGTCTATGAGTTCACCAGCGGCCATAAACTGGTGGATGATGCGCGGCTGGCGGCCTTGAAGGAAACGCCGCCGGTGCCGACCACCTCGATCTACAGCCGCACTGACGGTATCGTGGCCTGGCGCTGCAGTGTCGAGGAAGACACCGCCTCGTCGGAAAACATCGAGGTGCATGCGAGCCACTTCGGCATCGGCATGAACCCGACCACGCTCTACGCCATCGCCGACCGATTGGCCCAGCCCGAGGGCAAGTGGCGGCGCTTCGATTACCACGGGCATGCCGGCATCAAGAAGCTGCTGTATCTCGATCCACAGCGCAAGCCCCTATTCGGGCTCTTCTGAAATCATGGAATGGCTTGATGGCATCGTGATCGCCGGCCACGGCGTGGCCGGGGGCGGCGCCGCCGACAGCCCCTATCCGGCCGGTTCGATCAGTCTGCAGCAGCCGCATTTCCTGCGCGCCGGCATCGACCTCTCGCCATACTTTTCCGCCACCTTGAACGTCGATCTGGCGCCGCACCGGCCGACGCCCAGGCGTATCGTGTTCGACGGCGTGCTGCATTGGCATGGCGATATCGCCGAGCGCTTTATCCTGTCGAAGATCGATTGCCGCATCGCCGGCCGCGAGATCGGGGGGCTGTGGTATTACCCGCATCCCGAGACCAAGCCGGCGCATTTCCAGCGCGATACGGTAGTCGAACTGCTGTTGCCCTATCTCGAAGGCATCGCCGCCGGCGATGCCGTTTCCCTGAAGTTTTAGTTGCCGGTGGAAGAGTGCGTGGGCAGCGGCATATGCGCTTGCCAGTGCGTGGACAAACTTTGCGCTTCCTCGAGCTGGCGCGGCGTCAATTCCTTGGCCAGGTCGCTGCGCAGATCGGCCGCTTCCATGTTGCCTGCTGCGGCCGACAAATTCCACAGCATGTAGGCAATCACATTGTCCTTGGGCACACCGCCTACGCCATGCAGATGCATCAAGCCCAGCAGGCGCTGCGCTTCCGATTGACCCTGCTCGGCCGCACGGCGGAACCAGGAGACCGATTGCTGATAGTCCTGCGGCACGCCCTTGCCGGTGAAATACATCGCGCCCAGCATGTATTGCGCATCGGCGTGGCCGGCGCCGCCGGCCTTTTGCAGCCATTGCGCCGCGTCGCGGTAATCCTGCTGCACGCCCTTGCCGGAATAGTACATGGTGCCGATCACGTACTCCGATTCGGGCTTGCCTTGGGCCGCCGCCTTGCGGTGCCAGTTCAAGGCTTGCGCAAAATCCTGTGCCACTCCCTGGCCCATGTAATACATGTGGCCCAGCAATTGCTGCGCGTCGGCATTGCCGGCCTTGGCGGCCGGCATCAGCTCGGCCAGTGCCGCGCTATAGCTGCCGGCTCGGAAGTCGGTCAAGCCTTCTTCGTAGCCCGCGTGCGCCAAGGGGGCGGTGCACAAGGCCAGCAGCAAGGAAAACGATCTGATTGTTGTTCTCATCGTCGGCTAATTTTCATTGTTCCCAGTTGATCTTGCCGAATCCGCTGACCTCCGAATTTCGGGTAGCGGGATTGCCGTATACCGTGATCGATCCCATGCCATGCAGGTACATGTTGGCCGATTTTTTCGCATACACTTTTGCGCTGCCGACGCCGTTCAAGTAGGCGGTCACGTTGTCGGCTTTCAATTCCCTGGCATCGAGCCCGCCCACGCCGTCGAGCTTGCTGATCAGCTCCTTGGTCTGTCCCACCAGAATCACGTGCCCGGCGCCGGGTGCGTGCACTTCAATCCTGTCGCTGTCGCCATCGTTGATGTTGGCGCTGCCGATTCCGGTCGAACGTACCGTGACTTGCCTGTAGTGGGCATTGACGCTGACACTGCCCGTTCCCGTGATGTTAATCTGCAGGTTGTCGCCCGAGAATCCCGTGACCTGGGCCGAGCCTATGCCGCTGCTGGTAATCTGGCTCAGGTTGGGCAGCGTCAATTCGACGCGCAGCTTCGGCACATGCATGAAATAGACGCCTTCATTATCGATGCGCAAGGTATCGCCCGACAGTCCGGTGGTGATGGATTTCAGCTCATCCTTGTCGCCATAGACGGTCAGTGCGGGAGTGGCACCCTGGCGCAATTGCAGTGAAGCCGTTCCGTCGAGGATCACGCGCGAAACCCCGGGGTCGATGGTGCGGGATTCGCTGGCTGCATCGTCAGCCAGCGCCGCACTCGAGACCGCCATGCCGATGACGGCAATAAGGGTAGGAAACAGCAAGGGCTTCCGGAAGTATTGTTTCATTTTCATCTCCAATCGCTAGGGCATATCCTTGCCGACGATTCGACTATATGGGGTT
This sequence comes from Burkholderiaceae bacterium, assembly GCA_036384915.1. Classification (GTDB taxonomy): domain Bacteria; phylum Pseudomonadota; class Gammaproteobacteria; order Burkholderiales; family Burkholderiaceae_D; genus PKWO01. Next base: position 227,079 of record DASVLJ010000011.1, on the reverse strand, counting down.
CGAAGGCGAAAGACTACAGGATTGCGACGTAATGCAAAATAGCGGGAACAGTCTGCACAATTCCCAGCGCAAACGAAATGAACTCCGGGAAACAAAAAAGCCCGCCTTGTCGCCATGGCAGGCCTGAGATTGTGACGCCGGCTTTGCTGCTGCGTTGCAGCGAGCGACTATAGCTGGGTCAGCGTTGTCGCATTGAACCTGGTGTTCTGGTTGGTTTCAAGATTGGCGATTGCCTTTTCCAGCACGTTGAAGATTTGGGCGCGGTCGCTCGCCTTGCTCAAATCCAGGTTGGCTGTTCCGGAAACCCCGGCCGATTGCAGTGCCGCATTGAAGGCGGTCGTTGCTTGTGCCGCCGTGAAATAACTCGAAGTACTTGCACTGTTTTGATATGCCAGGGTCTGGAACACATTGGAGAACACGCCGGAGAGCGACGTCATGTTGAAAATGACGTGATTGGCCGGGGTAGTGAAGGCGGTGGCACTGGTGGTCGGGATGGGATTGTCGTAGAGCTGGTCGAGGTAGTAGCGCACCTGATAGGGATATTGATCGTAGGTGTTGCTGTCGCCCCAGACCGAACTATAGGCGTTGATGGCAGTTAAGGTCGAGGCGTTGGCGTTGGCGCCCGTCGTGCTGTAGCTTGCCACGAGACCGCCATAGTAGCCCTGGTTGTAGGCCACGTTCAGAATGATATCGAGGAAGTTGTTCGGCAACTTGGCGAAGTTGGCCATCATATTGTCGTACTGCGGTTCCCAGGGCGTAGTCCATCCGCCGGTACCCTTGCCGGTCACGTTCAGGGCGACGTAGTCGTTATAGTGGAAGTAGGCCGTCAACATCGGGCCGTAATACTTGTTGTTGAACGAGGGCGGCGTGACCTTGGTGTATTGCGTCGATGCCGTCGCCATCGTGTAGCCGATGTTTTTCTGGACCGCGATGTAGTTGATCAGCGAATGGCCGGCCGGCGTGTAGGAGCCCGATACCATGTCGGCGGCGTAATTGTTGATCTGATACGGCCCGCCCTGGCCGGCACCCATCACGGCTTGCTGATCCGAGCTTGGGTCGATCAGCGTACTGCTGCTCACATAGTCTTGCGTTGCGATGTTTTCCTGGAGAAGCTGGCCCATGATGGAACCGTACAGGTAATCCTTCTGGAACAGCTCGCCCGGATAGTATTCCTGGATCATGTGGCCGTACATGACGCCGGCGATGAAGTTCGACATGATCAAGTCGTTGTAATTGCCGCCATCGAGCGTCATGTGGTCTTGCGAACTGCCGACGCCTAGCAACAGGTGGAAATTGATCGTGCCGGTAGTGGCGCCGGGAGTAGGTGTCGGGGTAGGCGTGGGAGTCGGCGTAGGTGTAGGCGTAGGCGTAGGCGTAGGCGTGCTGCCGCATGCGCCCAGGCTGGTCCAGGGTTGGCCGCTACCTGCGCCCCCGTTGTTGGTGGAGGGGTTATTGCCTTGCGTCCACCAGTTTGCCTTGTAATTGACGCCGCTGTAGCTGACCAGTGCACCGCCGGTGTAGGCTGTGCTCGAATTCCATGCCGGATCGCAAGCCGTCGTTGCCTTGATGCTGCGGTTCATGGACTTTTGGCCGTTGCTCAGGGAATCCTGCGAACCGCCGCCGCATCCCGCCAGCAGTCCGCCGATCAGGCTCAGCGTCAATCCGGAAATCATCTTGTTTTGCATCGCTCTCTCCTTCGTATCGTTGTTGTTGATATGGCGCGAAAGAGGTTGAGCGCGAATACAAGATGCGTCAAGTGGTTTTAATTTCCAAATACCAATTGCAAACCACTGCAAGGCGGTTGGCGCCGGCTCGGCGCATTTCTATCAGGGGAAGCCAAGGAGTGGTATGCAGAGCGGGGCGCAAGAGCACATACCACTAGCGTTAGGTACGCGAGTGGACTGATTCGCAACCGGGGCGAAGTGTGAGCGGAATTGTCGCGGTCTTGCAGCGGCCGCAGCTTACTTTTTCGGCCAGATCTGAAAGTGCGCGCGGCCCGTTGTGGTGACCGCCTGCATGACTTTGTCCATATCGAATCCCGGCAGGCGTTTGGCGAATTCAGCCAGCAACTCCTTGTCGCCGACAGCACCATGCGGATAAGTGATGGTGGGCACCTGCTTGCCGCTGTGCAGCCCCCAATACAGGGAAGGCTCTCCAGATGCCGCAAGGGTGGATGCCAGACCGATATTCGTCAATTCTGACCATTTCATGCTGATGATGCCGCCGTCCGGATATTTTGCCGAAATGCTATCCGCGGTGAATGTCAGTTCCGTGAGCATTTCCGGATGTGCCGCCTGCTGCGGCCCCAGGTTTTCACCGACCACGCGCCGCAATTTGACGACTTGGTAGATGACGACGATGGTGATGAGGGCAACGATGATGAGAATCAGGAATAGCATGGGGGTCGCTTTTATTGGTCTCAGGAGGATGCTACAAACATTCCTAGGGGAAAATCAAGCGCAAGTATAGCGGGAATCGACATGGAATCGCCACGCAATCGTTGCAACCCGTCCGCCAAGAGGGATTTCGGGCCTGCATTTGCCACTCATTTACGCTTGCGGCCTGCTTTTTCCGCCTTGCTCCAATACTGGAATTCGTCTTCATGGACCTCGATGTCAACTTCCTGCACGCGCGCCAACAAGCGTTCCTGCACGTCGGCTACGGCCTGGTTATACACCAGGGGGCCGATTTCCTCGAGAAAGAAGCCGAGCAGGGCCCCGGCGGCGATGTTGCCGATCCGCTCCTCCATGTTTTCGGCAAAATAGCGCTCGATCGAGGCAATAACCTGTTCGCGTGCTTCCTTGGGGATGGTGATACTCATGCTGACTGTTCCGGGAGTCGTTCGGCATAGCGGGCCAGCCGCTGTTCCAGCGTGCCGCTGTGCAGTTCGAATAAATGATTGTCGAAATCGTAGAAATACAGGGACTGTCCTTCGCCTTCCACGCGCGACCGGCCTTCCTTGATTTCGGCGCCTTGCGCCAGCAAGCGTCGCCGATACGCAGGCAAATCCGACGGATCCACCTTGAATGCCACGTGCCGGTAGTTGCGCGTCGATAGCGAATCGCCCTCCATCAGGGCGATCCACATGCCGCCCAGCGTGAAGAATTTTTCGCGCGAGAGGGAAAATTGCGCTTGGCCGCTGTCGTACACTTCCTCCGCACCCAGGCCTTCGCGCCACAATGCGGCCGAGCGGTCGAGGTCGCGCACGACGAAGGTCAGATGGCTCAAGCCTTGTATGCTCATGACGGGTTTCGATGGAAGGGGTTGGCTTGAGCCGTATTGTAGTGCCGATTTTGACAGCTTCCTGTTGTGCTGCGATAATTGAGCCATGCAATGCCTTGTTCACAATCTGTTCCGCACGACCTTCAAACACTGGTGGCCCCGCTGATTTCGCGGCCATCGTTCTTGCGTCTTTCCATTACTCCACACGTTCAACCGATGCCGCCATGACGGGGCAGGTGTGCTTTCATGAACTGTTTCCGTCGGCCGGCAAATCCGGTGGCGGCCAACGCAGGAAACAACATGAGCAACACGTCCATGAAACAACCCCCCGTCATTCTCACCGGCGATCGTCCGACCGGGCCGCTGCATCTCGGCCACTATGTCGGCAGTTTGCGCAACCGCGTGCGTTACCAGCATGAATACCGCCAATTCGTGATGTTGGCCGACGCCCAAGCCTTGACCGACAACATGGAAGACACCGCAAAGGTGCATCGCAACGTACTCGAGGTGGCGCTCGACTATCTTGCCGTCGGCATTGACCCGGCGGTATCGACCATCTTCATCCAATCGCAAGTGCCGGAATTGGCGGAACTGGCGTTCTATTACCTGAATCTCGTCACCGTCGCGCGGCTCGAGCGCAATCCCACAGTCAAGGACGAGATACGCCAGCGCGGCTTCGAGCGCGACATCCCGGCTGGCTTCCTGACCTATCCGGCAAGCCAGGCTGCCGACATCACGGCCTTCAAGGCGGCTGTCGTGCCGGTGGGCGATGACCAGGTGCCGATGATAGAACAAACCAATGAAATCGTGCGCCGCCTCAACCGCATTGCGGGAAGCGAGGTGCTGGTGGAAGCACAGGCGCTGGTGCCGGAAATCGGGCGCCTACCCGGCTTGGACGGCAAGGCCAAGATGAGCAAGTCGCTCAACAATACGATCAACCTCGGCGCCTCGGCTGACGAGATACGCGCAGCGGTCAGGAAAATCTATACCGATCCCCTGCATTTGCGCGTGCAGGACCCCGGCCATCTCGAAGGCAATGTCGCGTTCACCTACCTCGACGCCTTCGATGAAGACAGGGCGGGGCTTGAATCCTTGAAAGAGCACTACGTGCGCGGCGGCTTGGCCGACAGCCTGGTCAAGGCCAGGCTGGAAGCCTGTTTGCAGGAATTGCTTGGGCCGATCCGGCAGCGGCGCGAGGAATTCAGCCGCGACCGTGGCGAAATCTTGCGCATGCTCAAGCAAGGCACGGCGCGTGCGTGCGAAGTCGCCGCATGCACGGCCGCCGAAGTCAAGGAAGCGCTCGGCCTGCGTTACTTTTGAATCACCTTGCGATAGACTACGAAGCCCGATTCGTCCGCTACCTTGTCGTACAGGCGGCGCGCCGTGCTGTTGCCGTGCTGGGTCAACCAATACACGCGTTCGGCGCCCCCTGCGCGCGCACGCTCGTACACGGCTTCGATCAAGGCCCGGCCCACGCCTTTGCCGCGCTGCGCCGCGTCGGTGAATAAATCCTGCAGGTAGCAAGTCGAACCGATCAGCGTGGTGCTGCGGTGGAACAGATAGTGCACGAGCCCGACCAGCTTGCCGTCGCGCTCGGCCACCAGCGCATGCACAGGCTCGTCGGCGTCGAAGAAGCGGTTCCACGTCGTTTCCGTGACGATGGCGGGCAGGGCTGTCGGACCGCTGCGTCCGTAGAAGGCGTTGTAGCCATCCCAAAGCGGGTTCCAGGCGGCGCGGTCCGAGGCCTCGAGCGCGCGGACGATCAAGCCGCCGCTCAACATGCGCACTCCATCAGCAGGCTGCCTGCCAGGGAGCCGGGCGCGTCGCCCTGCGCGACGGGGTGGCCGTCACGCAACCAGAAATCGAGGCCGCCCAGCATCTCTTTGACCTTGAAACCGAGCGCGGCCAGTTTGTAAGCGCCCTTGGTCGAGCCATTGCAACCTATGCCGTCGCAATAGGTCACGTAAGTCTTGCCGCGGTCGAGGTGGGCCGTGCTGGCTTCATTCATCGTGCGATGGGGAAGACTGATCGCGCCGGGAATGTGGCCGCGCTGGTAATGCTCACCGGCGCGCGTGTCGATGACGACGATCTCTCTTACGCCGTTGCGCAAATCCTCGGCCACATCCCAGGCGTCGGTGTGCAGTGCGAGCTTGGCCTGAAAAAAGTCGCGGCTTGCGTCAGGCGGGAGCGGCGCGATTTCGGTGACGTTGGAGCGGATGTCGGACATGATTTGCCTCTTTGCTGGTTGGTGATGGTAGGGGATATTCTAGAGTTGGATTGGTCTTATAATTGATACCAATTCTATAAACATGGTAAGACCATTGCATGCCTGCCGCCTCGCTCTGGATGTCTTTGTTCGTCACACAAAAGGCTGAGCGCCGCACCCTGCGCGAACAGGTGTGCGCTGCGATCCGCCTGGCGCTGCATGGCGGGCATTTGAAGCGCGATGAGCGCCTGCCTTCGAGCCGCCAACTGGCGCAGGACCTGGGCGTGTCGCGCGTCACGGTGGAGGGGGCCTACGGGCAGCTCGAAGCGGAGGGGTACTTGCGGCGCCAGGTCGGCGGCGGCACCTTTGTTGCCTTCGCTTCGGTTCGCCATGCCGCGCCACTCGCCCGAAGCATCGGGGCCCCGGCCAAGCTCTCGGGACGCGGCAGCGCGATCGTTGCGGGCGGCGGTTGTCGCGATACGCGCGTGCCGCAAGCTTTCTCGGGCGCCTCGCCCGATCTGTCGGCTTTTCCGCTCGAAACCTGGCACAAGCTGGGCAACCGCCTCTCGCGGCGGGGCGGGCGCGACCTGCTGGGCTTCGGCGATCCGCAAGGGTTTGCGCCGCTGCGCGAGGCGGTGGCGCACTACCTGAACCAATCGCGCGGCGTGCATTGCAGCGCCGGACAAATCCTGATTCTGACCAGTTCGCAACAGGCGCTGACCCTGATTGCGACGCTGCTGCTCGACGACGGCGACGCGGCATGGGTGGAAGATCCATGTTACGAGGGCGCGCGCACGGCCTTTGCCTCGGCCGGCGCGAAGCTCGTGCCGGTGCCGGTCGACGCCGACGGCATGGATGTCGGCGCGGCTCCCGCGGGTGCGGAGCCGCGCCTGATCTATCTCACGCCTTCGCACCAATATCCCACCGGCGCCAGCCTGAGCCTGGCGCGGCGCATGGCCTTGCTCGATCTGGCGCGCGAACGCGATGCCTGGATTGTCGAAGACGATTACGACAGCGAGTTCCACTACGACGGCCGGCCCCTGCCTTCATTGCAGGGACTGGACCGCGACGCACGCGTGCTGTACGTCGGCACCTTTTCCAAGGTCTTGTTCCCGGCGCTGCGCCTGGCTTATCTGGTTTTGCCGCCGTCGCTGATCGAAGCCTTTACCGTGGCGCGCACGGTGCAGGACGGGCATACCACGCAATGGACCCAGGCCGTGACGGCAGCCTTCATCGAAGAGGGACATTTCGCGGCGCATTTGCGCCAGATGCGACAGCTCTACCGCAGCCGGCGCGATTTGCTGCGCGAAGAACTGGAGAAGCGCACGCGCGGCTGGCTCGACATCCTGCCAACCGCGGGCGGCTTGAAGATGGCGGTACATCTGCCAGCAGGCAAGGAAGACAGGTATACACGACGCGCCGCGCAACTCGGCGTTGCGACGCCGGGCCTATCCAGGCTTTACCTGGGGCCGGCACGCGATGGCTGGCTGCTCGGTTTTTCGGCGCTCGACAATGCCGCGATTCGGCATGGCGCCTTGCAGTTGGCACGCATCCCTGAAGTCAAAGGCCGATGATTTTCCGCAGGCGGGAGCCCCTAACCCCAAGCTTATTTTGCGCAATGCATTTCGCGAAACAGCAGCGGCGTCATGCCGAAGCGGCGCTCGAAGGCTTTCGACAACTGCGCCGCCGTGCTGTAGCCGGTACGGCCGGCGATTTCCTTGAGCGAGGCACGGGTGGCGAGCAGGAGCCGCACCTGGTCGAGCCTTAGCGTTTCGACGAAGCGGGCCGGGGTTTCACCGAGGGCTTCGGTGAATTTGCGATGGAAATTGCGCTCCGACATGGCGACCCAGGCGGCCAGGCGCGGCACATCGAGCACTTCGCTCAAGTTTTCCTTCATCCACTGGATCAGCTTGGCAAAGGGCGCGTCGGCGCGCGTCTGGGCGCGCAGTACCGGGCTGAATTGTGATTGGTAGCCCGGGCGTTTGGCATAGAGCACGAGCCGTTCGGCGATGGTGTTGGCCACGCTCGCACCAAGGTCGCGCGAAACGATTTCCAGGCACATGTCGATGCCGGTGGTGACGCCTGCCGAGGTCCAGACGCGTCCGTCTTCGACGTACAAGGCATGGGTATCGACTTCGACGCGAGGGAACAGCCGCGCCAGTTCGCCGCAGCCCGACCAATGCGTCGCCACGCGCTTGCCGTCCACCAGGCCGTAAGAGGCGAGGGCGAAGGCGCCGGTACAGACAGAACCATAACGTTGCGCCTGTTCGCTGGCCTTGCGCATCCAGGCGGCGATGGTCCGGTTCGTGGCTAGCGCGCGCGTGGCTTCGTCGTCGCCGCCGACCACGAGCACGGTGTCGAAGAAGCCGGCCGCAAAGCCATCCATTGCTTCGCTGGCGACGGTGATGGCGCTATTGCTTCTGACCAGCCCGCCCCTTTCGGAAACGATATGGACCTCGTAGTGCGTCCTTCCCACCGTATCGTTGGCGGCGGCAAACACCGACGCGGGGCCGGTGACGTCGAGAATCTGCATACCGTTGAAAGTAAGCAGGGCGATCCGATGTGGTTGATGATTTGGCATTGGCACTCGCGTTGGCATTGGCAGATTTTAATTGAATTGTGTCATTTATGCCAAATCCGAATCACTCTACCATGAGATTTTCTTACCAAGGAGTGCGAGATGGAACGTACGAGGGAACAAAGCCTGGAGATCGGTTTTCTGCTGTTTCCCAGGGTCACGCAACTCGATTTGACCGGTCCTGCGCAAGTCTTGTCGCGCGTACCCAATGCGCGCGTGCATCTGGTGGGCAAGACCATGGAAGCGGTGCCGACCGATGTCGGCTTCGCGCTCAACCCTACGACCGATTTCGCGCAATGTCCCGCATTGGACGTGCTGTGCGTACCGGGCGGTTTCGGCATCGTCGATCTGTTGGACGATACCGAGACCCTCGGCTTTCTGCGCAGCGCCGGGATCGGCGCGCGCTACGTCACATCCGTATGCAATGGCTCGCTGGTGCTCGGCGCCGCCGGCCTGCTCGACGGCTATCGCGCCGCCTGCCATTGGATGTGGCGGCCTTACCTGAGTCATTTTGGCGCGCAGCCGGTAGCGCAGCGCATTGTGCGGGATCGCAATCGCATCTCGGGCGGCGGCGTCACGGCCGGCATCGATTTCGGTTTTGCGCTGGCGGCCGAGCTGGCGGGAGAAGAGGCGGCAAAGATGATACAACTGGCGCTGGAATATGACCCGCAGCCGCCATTCGCCAGCGGCACGCCCGAGCAGGCGGGGCCGGAACGCGTGGCCCGCATGCGGGATTTGCTGGCAGCCAGGATGAAGGCGGCGGAAGACAGGATATTGCGCGTATCGCTCAAATCCTGAAGGTGGGCGGGGCGCCGTGCCGGCGCCCGCTGCCCCGGCCTGCGGCGGATCAGCGGCCTTGATGCACGTCGCCAATCGCCTGGCGCACTGCGTCGATGGCACGATCGACGTGTTCAAGCGCGCGATGCTTCAAGCCGCGCGATTCCGGATTGTCTTCTTCCTGGGTCAGGTCGTCGTGCGCGGCGCGCAGCAATTCTACGGCGTGATGCAAGCGGCCGGGGCGGTCCAGGTTGGCATCTTCCCGCGGACGGACGAAGGTGTCCTTGCCGTCGCGCACAGCGGCTTTTTGCACTTCGCCGATGGCGCGGTCGATTTCGCTGATGGCAATGTCTTCCTGCTCCGACACGGCGGCATCGCCGGGGCGATGCTCAAGATTCCAGCGCGCGGCGCGCAAATCGCTCAGGGCATGGAGGTAGCCGGGGTGGGCACCAGGTACGTCTGCCTGGGCGGCCAGGGGCAGAATCGCTGCGGCTAACGAGGCTAATGCGGCAATTGCCGCCAATTTCAGTCCCATTTTCATTTGAAATCCTCCGTTTTTTTGTGCTTCAATTTCGGTAACAAGGCGTGTTGCAAGGCAAATGATGCCGCGCCTTGCCTGCGTTGATAACGATTCATACGGCTGGCAAGTTTACTGGAAACATATGGCGATGTGTAAGCAGTCGCGTCCATCCCGGGCGATGCGCGAGGGACGCTGGAAATTGTTGTTTGCCGTTACAGCCTTGGTCTGGTTCGGCATCCATGCCGCCTATGGCGCGGAAGCTGCAACCCAAGATCCGCCGGCAATTCTGGAGACGAATCAATGTCGCCCGGTCTATCCGCATGCCGCGCTTGAAAAGCGGCAGGAGGGCGTGGTCAAGATGCAATTCACCGTAGGTGCCAACGGCAAACTGGTCGGATCGGCAATTGCCAAATCGAGCGGCTTCCGCGAACTCGATCAGGCCGCCTTGCAGGCGTTGATCCACTGCCGTTTCAAGCCGGCTTATCGCGATGGCAAGCCGGTGCAAGCGGCGTTCTTCGTGGAATACCGCTGGCAATTACGGGACCTGTCAGTGGCGCCTTAAAGCAGCAGTGCCGAGGTCAGCGATTGCACTTCCTCGGCCGATTCCTCGAGGATGCCGGCCAAGGTGCCGTCGCCGACGACAAAGTCGATGGTCGAGGCCGATTGCACTGTCGTGGCGCCGGCGCGTTGCTGCAAGGGTGAAGGAACCGGGGCCAGGTCGTTGGCCAGCAGCAGGGTGTCGCCCAGGGTTTCCGGCGGCAGGGCGCGGAAGCCGTACCATAAAGCTTCGACGGCTTCGGCAACCGTGTCCGGAACAGCCAGTTGCTTCAACACTCCGCGGCCGATCTTGGTTTCGCCGTATTCGACCCAGTCCTCCAGGTCGCCGTCGAGCAGGCCGGGAAAATCCTTGGCGCGCGAGAGCAGGTAAAAACCGCCCACTTCGTGCACGATGCCGGCAAACATGGCTGTTTCCGGATCGACATGGGTGACGCGCTTGGCGATCACTTGCGACAAGGCGGCGACGTGGGCCGTGTGTTCCCACAATTGCGCGGATTTGGCGCGCAGCGCCGGCGCCGTGATCATGCTGCCGAACTGGCGTACCACGAGCGCGGCAACCAGCGTGCGCAGGGTCTGGAAACCCAGCCGCATGACGGCGGTGCGGACATTCGTGATTTCGCCGCCGGAACGGTTATAGGCTGCCGAATTGGCAAGCGCCACGGTGCGCGCGGCCAGCAACGGTTCGGCCTGCACCAGCTTGGCCGCCGCTTCCATGTGGCAGTCGGGATCGTCGAGCGCCTGCTGCAGTTTCAACGAGGCGTTGACGTTGGTGGGGAACACCAGTTCGCCGCGCGCGGCTTCGGCGGCGATGGTCTTGAAAGCTTCCAGTCTGTCCATGAATAACAGGCCCTTTCCGTGTGGATGTCTTCCGGGCGGCAGGAATGGCGGGACCAATGCTCGCTACCCTGCACTTTTTTGACACACTACAACATCTGGGCCGTTTGTGCTAGTGTGCGGAGGCATCAAGCTTGCCCAGGGAGAATCAAGAATGCACGTAAAAATTTGCCTGCTCGCGCTATTTTCCGGTTGGTTCAGCGTTTCGGCCGCAGCCGCCGATTGCAGCACCTATCGCGGCACCGCGACTTCCTTGACCAAGGACGTCAGCGCCACGTTGGACAAGGCTTTTGCCGCAGTGCATGCGCATAATGCGCGCAACCTCTATGCGCTGGCCGACCGCAAGGTCATGCTGGTCAGGCGCGCGGTATCGAATTCTCAGGACCGTTCCGGCAATATCCGCTTCGAATTGCGCCAGCGCGACCTCGATTCCAGCCTTAACATCCGTATTGGCAATCTGGCGATGACGGAGCTGTCGCAGGCCGGCGCATTCGGCGGGGTTGGAACAGACAACGCGCTGATGGTACGGCGCGATATTTGCGAAGATGCGCGCAAATGCGAAGATTCGCTGCCCGGCTCCGAGCAATTGCCCTTCATGTTGAACGACCTCTTGCAATGCAATCAATACGCCAAGGGTGTCTATCTCTATGACGACGGGATGTACGCCGTCGACATGGCCGCTGCACCAGGCAAGATGCCGCTCGGCACCGCGCTGTTTTTCAGCAAGGCGGGCGCGGCCTACAAATTGGCAGGCGTCGTCATCTTCAATTGATCTTCCTCTGGGGACAGGTCTAGCGCTACTCACGCTTCTCGAAGCAAAAAAAAGACCCGCAGGCTTGCGCCGGCGGGCTAACTTTTGAGGAGATGAAGGAATGCAGAACATTCTATCGCCGACGGCGAACTGCGAACCATCCCATATTCATGGTATTTGATGTGAAATATTACCTAATCGAGAGAGGCGGAAGATGCGTTTTTTGCATTGGCCGGAGTTAAAATCGCCATTCCAATCCACCTTCGGGAGAAAATAAAATGAACTACCGTAAATCGGCATTGTATGCAGCGATAGCGGCCGCATGCTGCCTCGTCTCGGCAACGGCGGGTGCACAGAGCGAAGAATACCGCCGCGGCTATGAACAAGGCTATCGCGATGGCGCCGAGGCGCAGGGCCGAGCCGATCGCGGCGGCCCGGCGGGCCGTATCATCCTGGAAGACGCGCGCTACGGCGTACCCGATGGCCCATCCTGCGATGCGCGCGGCACGATCCAGCAAATGGTGGGCTGGCGCCGCCATGCCGACATACCGGTCAATAATAACCTGTGCGGCGACCCGGCTTACGGCAACCCCAAAACCTTGTTCGTGCGCTACCGCTGCGGCAATAGCGAGTCTGCCAGTGTCCAGGCGCCGGAAAACAGTGTGCTGCAACTCAGCTGCCAGTAACAGGCAATGGCAAAAGTGGTGACGACCGAAGACAAAGAACAAAACCTGGCCATCGTGACCGGCGGTTCGCGCGGATTGGGTGAGGCACTGGTTCGGGCTTGCGAGGCGCGCGAGTGGAGCGTCTTCGAGCTTTCGCGCAGCGGAGCGGGCTTGAGCCACATGGAAGCCGACCTGGCCGATCTCGATGCTTCGTTTCCCGTCCTGGAACAGCAATTCGAAACCTTGGCCAAGGCTGAGTGGAGTCGCGTGGTTTTCTTCAACAATGCCGGGGTGCTGACGCCGATCGGCCCCTTGCGCTCGCTGCAGGATGCGCAGATCTCGCGCAATCTCGAAGTCAACCTGGTTTCGGGCATACGCCTGATGGCGGCTTTTGTGCGCGCCTTTCAGGATTGTGACGCCCAACTGACTGTGGTCAACATGTCTTCCGGCGCTTCATCCAAAGGCTATGCCGGCTGGCCGCTGTATTGCGCGGCCAAGGCCGGGCTGGAAAACTTTATCCGCTCGCTTGCGGCAGAGCAGGCCGGCGCAGTCCGGCCCATGGTTTGCATCAATATCGAGCCCGGCGTGGTCGATACTGACATGCAGGCAGAAATCCGCGAAACCGGCGCCGAGCTGTTTCCCGAAGTTGGCCGCTTCATCGAACTCAAGAAGGGCGGCAAGCTGCGTTCGCCCCAATCGGTGGCACGCGCCATTCTCGATATCCTAGACAGCAAGCCGGAGAATGGGGCAAGGTACCGGATCGCCGACCAAGCTTAGAGACAGCCCATCGAAGCCAGCGTCGTCCTGACCGCGCTATCGAGCGGCGTGTGCGGTTCGGCGCCGAGGGTCTGGACCAGCCGCGCATTGTCCATGCGGATCGGCTTTTGCCACAGGTAGCGCATCTCCATCAATTCACGTAGCGTTTCATTGAATGGCGCCGCCAGGCGCAGGGCCCACCACGGCAGGCGGTCGGCCTTGAGGTCGGGCTTTCCGCTCGCGCGCCCGATGGCTTCGACCATCTTGCTGCCGTCATCATCCCAATGGCCTTCCATATGGTAGAGCGCGAAGGCGGGCAGGCGCTCGCCCAACTCCAGCAGGCGCACCATGGTCTCGGCCACGTCGGGCAGGTAAGCCCATTGATGGCCTATGCCTTTGGCGCCGGGATACTGCACGCCGGTGACGGGCCGGTTCGGCTTCAGCAAGCCGGCATTGAACCAGCTGTTTGCGGTCATGCCGGGGCCGAAAAAGTCGCCGGCTCGCACGATCAGGACGCGCACGCCATTCTCGCTCGCTGCACGCAGGCGCCGTTCCAGCTCGACCCTGATCGCCCCCTTTTTTGTGTGCGGTTCCTGCGGAGAGTCTTCGCGCAGGATGGGGAAGGCGCTGGGGCCGAAATTGTAGACCGTGCCCGGCAATACGATGCGCGCACCCGAACTGCGTGTGGCGGCAATGGTGTTGTCTATCATCGGCAGTACCAGGCCGCCCCAGTTGCGGTAACCGGGCGGATTGACGCCATGCACGATCAGCGTTGCGCCTTGTGCCGCCGCGACCACGTCGGCGCGCTCCATGGCGTCGCCCTGATGCCATTCGACGTCGCGGTTGACGTGTCGCACCCGTGCCGGATCGCGATGCAGTGCGCGCACTTTCCAGCCGCGCGCGTGCAGTTTCCTTGCCAGTTCGGCGCCGAGCGAACCGGTGATGCCGAGAACCAGGGCGATGGGTGTGTTGGTCGTTGTCTTCACGTTGGCCTCCAGATAGTGGGTTGATGGAGACATTGTTGCAGCGCGGCCGGCTAAATGGAATTAGCCAAACCTGTGTATCTGTTATGCATTTTTGTATGGATGATTTACAATTTCCGTCATGAATCCACAAGAGCCAAGCTGGGAGCTTTACCGCACCTTTCTCGCCGTGCTGCGCGAAGGCTCGCTATCGGGCGCGGCCCGGCTCCTGGGCATCACGCAACCAACTGCCGGGCGCCATCTCGATGCGCTTGAGGCGGGCATGGGCCTGACGCTGTTCCTGCGCACCCAGCATGGCTTGAGCCCTACGCGCGAAGCACTGGTCTTGCGTCCCTATGCCGAGGCGATGGAGTCGGCCGGCGCCGCGCTGTTGCGCAGCGTGGCCAGCCAGCAGGGCGGCGTGCGCGGCACGGTACGGATCACGGCCAGTGAAGTGGTGGCCGTCGAGGTCTTGCCGCCCATATTGACGGCTTTGCGCGCGCAGTACCCCGAGATGGCGATCGAGCTCGTGGCCAGCGACAGGATGGAAGACTTGTTGCAGCGCGACGCCGACATCGCGGTGCGCATGACGCGGCCGAGCCAGGCATCGCTGGTGGCGCGCCGCGTGGGCGACGTCGTGCTCGGGTGTTTCGCCCATCGCGACTATCTGGCGCGGCGCGGCACGCCGCAAGCCTTGCACGAACTGGCACAGCACGACTTGATCGGCTTCGATCAGGAAAACGCCTTCACGCGTACCGTGCTGGCCGAACTGCCTTTCCTCAAGCGCGAATCGTTTGCCCTGCGCTGCGACAATTCCCTGGCGATGATGGCCGCCTTGCGCGCTGGTTTCGGCGTCGGCATTGCCCAGGTCGGCTTGGCGCGTCGCGATCCCGATCTCGTGCAGCTACTGCCAGGGCAGGCGCGCTACAGCCTGGATACCTGGGTTGCCATGCATGAGGACTTGCGACAAACACCGGTTTGCAAGCTGGCGTTTGCCGCGCTGGTGGACGGTATGAGCAAATACATCGAAGAAGCGCAGCCGTAGCTCAGTTGTAATTTTCGCCGACGATCGCTTCGATCTTTTCCTTTACCTCGTCGGTGATCTTGTCCTTCACGGCCGCCGCCTTCAGGTTTTCCTGCAATTGCGCCACTTGCGATGCGCCCGTGATGACGGAGCTGACGTTGGCGTTGGTCAGGGTCCAGGCGATGGCCAGCTGCGCCAGCGAGCAGCCAAGCTGCTTGGCGACGCCTTCCAGTTCGGCCACCACCGCATTCCTGGCCTTGTCGGTCAGGCCCTCGCGCAGGAATGCGTAGTTGGGCAATTCGGCACGGCTTCCCTTGGGGATGCCGTTGCGGTATTTTCCCGTCAGCAGGCCCGAGGCAAGCGGGCTCCAGGTGGTCAGGCCGAGGCCGATGTCTTCATACAGGCGCGCATATTCTTCTTCCACGCGCGTGCGGTGGAACAGGTTGTATTGCGGCTGTTCCATGACGGGTTTGTGCAGGTGGTGGCGTTCGGCGACGCCGTAGGCGGCGCGGATTTCGTCGGCGCTCCATTCCGAGGTGCCCCAATAGAGCGCCTTGCCGCGCGTGATCATGTCGCTCATGGCCCACACGGTTTCCTCGATCGGGGTGTGCGGATCGGGGCGGTGGCAATACACCAGATCGACATAGTCCAATTGCAGTCGCTGCAGCGAGCCGTCGATCGCATGCAGCAGGTATTTGCGGTTCAGGGTATTGACCTGGTTCGGTCCCTTGCTGATGCCCCAGAAGAACTTGGTCGAGACGATGTAGGACAGGCGCGGCTTCTTCAAATCCTTGAGCGCCTGGCCCATCAATTCCTCCGACTGCCCGGCGGCATAGACTTCGGCATTGTCGAAAAAATTGATGCCGGCATCGAACGCGGCCGCCATCAAGTCGGCCGCGGCATTGCGGTTGACCTGGTTGCCGTAGGTGACCCAGGAGCCGAAAGAAAGTTCGCTGATTTGCAGGCCGGAGCGGCCCAGACGACGATAGTGCATGGGATTCCCTCAGTAAGCTTGTGTAAAAACGCGAGCACGTAGTATGGCGCAATTGGAAAAATCCGGCAGGCGGGCGCTTGTGCTTGTTAAAATCGCGCCAATCGACGAGGAGGTGGCATGGATAGAACCACGAAGCCGGCACGCGGCAAGATCGAAGTTTCATTTTCCGAAGAGAACCGTCGATATGGTGTACAACTGGCCGTGTCGTGCGTCGTGGCGTATTCGGTTTCCTGGGCGTTGTCGCTGCCCGAGGCATTCTGGGCCGTCATGAGCGCGTTGATCATCATGCGTCCGCGCACCGGCACCACGCTCGGCGAAGGATGGAACCGTTTCAAGGGGGCGCTGACGGGCACGCTGTTCGGCTTGTTCGGGGTATGGATGCACAGTCTTGGCCTGGTGACGTCGGTAACGACCCTGGTCGTGACCGCCGTGCTGGCCTTCGTCGCCGGCCTGGCGCCGGCACTGCGCGCAGCGCCGATCACGGCCCTGATCATCTTGTCTTCGGGCGGCATACCGGGGCATGGTCCCTGGCAAGTCGCAGGCTTGCGCATCGCCGAGATCGCCATCGGCATTGCCGCCGGCTTGCTGGTGTCGTGGCTGACGCCCAGTGCGCGTTCTGCGGCGCATTTCGACGAGACCGTGGCGCAATTGCTGGCCGACGTCGGCGAAGAGGCAAGGCTGGCCATGCATGGCGAGGCGCCCGAGGGCGAAGCAAGGGAGGAAGCGAGCCGCATCATGCGCACCCGCCTGGGACGACTCGTCAAGCTCGGTGAAAGCGCGGATACGGAAAGCCGCTTTGCGCGCAAGGACAAGGCTGAGGAAGGTGCGCCGGAAGGCAGCGACAAGGCACGCGGACGCTATCAACGCCAGGCACGCCTGGTTGCGCGCATCGTGCAAGACGCGGCCTTGTTCGGCCGTATCTACGAGATCACACCGGAAGAGCAGGGCGCGGCGCTGTGGCCGCGCATCGCCGCCGTTGTCAACAATGCGCTTGTCGCTACGGCCGGAGGGGATAAGGAAACTGCGCGTGAGGCCTGGAAGGCGCTCGGGGTGTGTCTGAAAGAAGAAACCGAGGCCGAAGCCTCGGCTCGTTTGCTGCAGGGGCCGGTCGGCCTGTTGCTGGCCGACCTGCGGACTTTCGTCAGGCTACGGCAGGCGTAGCGGCGAGTTGCTCTTCCGTTTCGGGCTTCTTGTCCGCATCCTTGATCAGACGGCCGAGGAAGGGGATCAGGAAGATCAGCACCACACCCACGCCTATGGTGCCGGCACCGAGCCAGGAACACAGCGCCTGGTAGGCCGGATTGGTCGACAGCGCTGCGGAACCTGCGGTCGGTTCGGGGATGCGCGAAGCAAGATCGGTCGCGAAAATCGAGGCCAGACCCGTTTGCAGCATCCAGGCGCCCATCATGATGCCCTGGTATTTCTGCGGCGCCAGCCGGCCCACCATGGCGTAGCCTACCGGCGAAATCAGCAATTCGGCGAAGCTCTGGAACACGTAGAAGGTGAACAGCCACACGAAATCCACCTTGCCGGCGGAATCCGCCAGCGAGATGCCGAGCGGCAGCGCCAGCGTACCGATACCCATCAGGATCAATGAGGCCGAGAATTGGCGCGGCACGTCAATCTTCCATCCGCGTTCGCGCAGGCGCACGAACAAGGCCGACATCAAGGGACCGCCGAACACCAGCACAACCGTGTTGATGTTCTGTACCCAGACCGGCGCGATCTTGAAGTTGCCGACGGACATGCGCACATTGTTGTCGGCAAATTGCTGCAGGGCGCTTGGGGTCAGTTGATAGAGCGTCCAGAACACCATGGAGCCGACCGCCAGGATCAGGTAAGCCCACATGTTGTTCTGTTCGCGCTTGTCGTCGTGGGTAGTTGTCAGGTAGAGCAACACCATGCCGACGAAGGCGCTGGCGCCCTTGACCACATAGCGCGTGGGGCCGGTGTGCTGCAGCATGTACCAAAGCAGGGGAACCAGCGCCAGCATGATGACGGTGCCGGCGATGAAGCGGGTGTTGAATTCCTTGCGCGTCCTTTGAAGGAGCGGTGTGCTCAAATCGCGGATCACGCGCCAGTTGATGAAGGCGATGATA
Organism: Burkholderiaceae bacterium; assembly: GCA_036384915.1. Lineage (GTDB taxonomy): Bacteria > Pseudomonadota > Gammaproteobacteria > Burkholderiales > Burkholderiaceae_D > PKWO01. The sequence continues at coordinate 209,133 of DASVLJ010000011.1, read as the reverse complement.
ATGGCGGAGAGGTTGCCCACCGTCGCGAAGCGATACATGTTGGTGTAGTCTTCCTGGTCCTGGAAGTAACCAGCGACGACGAAACCGATAAAGAACCCGATATTCATGCCGGCATAGTTCCACAGGAAGGCGCCTTCGCGGCGGTTGTCTTCCGGTGCAAAACGTTGGGTCAGCATCATGTTCAGGCAGGTGACGTTCAAGCCGCTGCCGGTGAGGAACAAGGCCAAGCCCACATACATCGTTTCCGCCGTGCCCAGGGACAGGCAACCCGAGCCGAAGAATTGCAAGACCATGCCGCCGATGAACAGGTTGCGGTTCGACAGGAAGCGTCCGCCGAGATAGCCGCCGAACAGGTGCAAGCCGTAGTTGAAGGCGCCGAACACGCCGGTGATTGCCGCCGCTTCGGCGGTAGTGAAATGCAGGTGCTTGGTGGCGTACAGGTCGAGCGTGAAGTAGATGACCGCAAAACCCAGGGTTGCGAATATCTGGATGAAAAATAGCGCTCCCGCGCCCTCGGGTATGTGCGCAAAGCGCTCTTTGATCGATGTCAAGACAATCTCCGGAAATATTATGTTTTAGCCCGGAGGATCATGTGCCGACCGGTGCTTGAAAATTGGCATTGTATGCCAGACCGGCGGATACAAAAGTGGAAAATGGCAAAATTGTGACGAACTTGCCAATTAAACATCAGGCCAGTTGCTTTTCCATGAAAACCGAGAGCGGGTCGGGTTGGTAAGCGCCGAACGGAGCGCGCTCCACATAACCGAGACGGCGATAAAGGCCAAGCGCCTCGGGCTGGCGAATGCCGGTTTCGAGCCGTGCGAGCTTGATGCCAGCTCGCGCCAGATGGGCTTCGAGGTGTTGCAGGATGCGCTTGGAACAGCCCTTGCCTCGATGACCGTCGAGCACGAACATGCGCTTGATTTCGCCATAGCTGCCATCGTCGTGCAGCCTCTTGACGGCGCCGCAGGCGACCAGTTCGTCGCCCACGTAACCGCCGACGAAAAGCACATTGGGCAATTGCAAGCCCGAGATGCTCTCCGGGTGGTTGCTCTCCGAAGGGTAGAGCGCGGCCATGTGCGCGTCGGACAGGGCTATCAGGTGCTGTGCGGCCGGCTGGTTCGGGTCAAGTTCGGCTATTTTCATGAGCCCGAGCCTACCACGGTATCCGGGGCGGCGGTATCGGATTCCGGCACGGCGGCAGGGCGCTGAGCCAGCAGCGTGACGGCCAGGAGCACCATCGCGCCGCCGAACAGCTGGCTGCCGCTAACGTGCTCGCCGAGGAAGAGCACGCCTATGGTCAAGGTCAGCACGGGTTCCAGCGTCGAGAGGATCGATGCCTGCGAAGCCCCGATGACCTTCACGCCGATCAGGAAGAAGGCGATGGCCATGCCGGTCGAGAACAGCGCGATGGCGCCGATGGCGGTCCAGCCGACGGTGGTCGAGGGCAGTGTGGCGCCGCCGATCAAGGCCATCAGGATATTGCCGCCTGCCGCCGTGGTCAGGATGACCAGGCTGGCCGAGAGCGGATGCGTATCGCGCGAGAGCTTGTTGCCTAGCAGGATATAGACGGCATAGATTGCCGCAGCGAGGATGCCGAGCGCGATGCCGGCCGGTTGTCCTTCAAGCTTGCCGCCCAGCGTGATGGCCAGCCCCAGGCAGGCCATGGCGGTCAGCACCATGCTGCGCCGGTCGGCCTTTTCCCAGCCGAGCAGCACGGCCAGCACGGTCACCAGCACCGGGTATATATACAACAGCAGTGCCACCAGGCCGCTGCTGGCATAGATCAAGGCATTGAAATAGCTTTGCGCCTGCGCCGTGTACAGCAGCCCCATCAAGACATAGCCGGCCAAGGCGGCCCCGCGCGGCAAGGGCAGGCGTTTGAACCAAACCACGGGCGCCAGCATCAATACCGCCATGCCGAAACGCAGCGCCAGCAAGGCCGAAGGACTGGTGCCCGAGGCATAGGCAACCTTGGCAAAAAAGGCAATGCTGCCGAAGCCGAGGGCGGAGAGCAACACCAGGAAGATGGCTGTGGTACGCGACATAATGCACCTTTAGGACCTTTAGGACCTTATGAACCTTGACGGGCGGTAAATTAGCCAAAAAATATTTAAGGCTTACTGGTAACGTAAAAGCGCAAGGTAACAGCGCCGTGCAGACCTTCGTTCGGCAGTGTTATTCTTCGTTTCAGCCATAATATGGACTTGCTTCTATGACCGCAAATCAATATTCTTACGTGAAAGGCCTAATAATTTTGAGGCTTAAATGACTCTCGTCAATTCCTGAGGCCGATCGATGCGACGCCTGCCGCCCCTTGCCGCCCTGCATGCCTTTGAAGCTGCCGCCCGGCATGACAGTTTTCAACGTGCCGGAGAGGAACTGCACCTCTCGGCCGGCGCCGTGGCGCACCAGGTCAAGCAATTGGAAGCTTGGCTCGGCATGAGCCTGTTCCAGCGCATGCCGCGCGGCGTGGTCTTGAATTCGGCGGGGCGGCGTTATGCCGACGCCTTGCGGCCCGTGCTCAACGAGTTGGCCGAAGTGTCGGAGGCGGCGCGCAAGCAGGGCGATGAAAAGGTCGTCACCGTGTCGGCCACCCAATCGTTCGCCACGCGCTGGCTCATGCCGCGTCTGGGCCGCCTGCGTGACCGCCATCCGCAAATCGATTTGCGCGTGCTGGCATCCACTCACCCGGCCGATTTTGCGCGCGACGGCGTCGACGTCGCCATACGTCTTGGTACAGGGCCTTATCCCGGCTTGCTGGCCGATACCATGCTGGACGAGCGTTTTTTCGCCGTCTGCAGCCCGTATTTCGCGGCGGCCAGGGATGGCATCAAAAAGCCGGCCGACGTGCTGCGCTATACGCTCTTGCACGACGAATGGGAAATCCGCATCCCGCGTGAAACCGATTGGGTGCAGTGGCTGCAGCACTTCGGCGTGACGTATGCGGCCAATGCCGGGCCCAAGTTTTCCCATACCTATCTGACGCTGGAGGCTGCTGCCAGCGGGCAGGGTATCGCGATCGCACCGGGCTATCTGATCGAGTCGGACGTCCGTGCCGGGCGCTTGGTACGGCTGTTTTCCGAGGGAGTGCTCGGGCCCTATCGCTATCATTTGCTGCGTGCGCTCGATGCGCGGCCGCTGGTGCAGGAATTCTGTGCCTGGGTGCTCGATGAGGTGGCGCGCGGGGAATGACGTATCATAACGGTTTCACCCGCCACACCCGTTCCAAGCATGAAGTTTCCACCGGTCCTGATAAAAGTCGCAGCCTTCCTGGCCGCTATCCTGCTCACGCTTGCCGTAGTGCTCCTGGTGCCCAAGGGCATGGCATGGATATTCAGCTATATCGGCGCATTCGGCGTGACCGAACCGGCACCTAGCTTGCGTATCGTCGGTGCGGTCGTGGTCGGTGCGGTTGTGGTGTTGCGCTTTTACCTGCGCTTTCGCGCCAAGCAGGCACGGAAGAAGAAAAAAACCTCTTAGCTTTGCCGCCACGGCAAGCCGTGGAAACGCCAGCCGCCGCGTCTTCCGCGATGGGCTTCCTGGTCCGGATCGCCTTCAAAGCCTTCCAGGATGTTGTAAGCCGCCAACCCCAATCCGGTCGCGAGCTTGGCCGCCGCGACGGAGCGCACGCCGCTACGGCACAGCAGCACCACTTTCTTTCCTTCCGGCACGGCAGCTTTCAAGCCCTCGGCAAAGCCTTCATTCATTGCCATGCCGGGCCATTGCTTCCACGATAGCGGCACAGCGCCCGGCACGAAACCCACCCACTCGCGTTCCGCGTCGGTGCGCACGTCGACCAGGACCGCGTCCCCCGCTTGCCACCACAGGTATGCCAGTTGCGGCGACACGTCGCCGGCGTAGCCGGCTGCGGCGCGCACTTCCATCAGCGCACCGCCGCCCGCATCATGGCGCATGCCCGAGGTTAAATTGGCCGGCACGGCTTCGTCCATGCGTTTGGGGCGCGGCAGATTGAGCGCTTCCATGATCGCGACGAATTGCTCTTCACTCTTGCCGGCGACGCGCGCATTGCCGCGCTTTTCTTCCCCGATGGTGCTCGAAGTGCGGCCCTTGTAGTCGTGCCCCGGCCAGACGACGGTTTCGTCGGGCAGCTTGAACAGGATTTCGGTCAGGCTGTAATACATGGCCTTGGCATCGCCCGATTGGAAATCGCAGCGGCCGCAGCCGTCGATCAGGAGCGTATCGCCGGTGAAAACGTTGTTGCGCCAGACAAAGCTCATACTGCCGGACGTGTGGCCGGGCGTGTGCAGCGCGCGGATTTCTTCGTTGCCGAAGCGCAGCACGTCGCCGTGCTGCAATTGCATCGCGGCCGTGCTGATGCCGCAGCCGGCCGGTGCGGCGGTCTTGGCACCCGCGTGCTCGGCCAATTGACCGGCCGAAGTGATGTGGTCGGCGTGGGCATGGGTTTCCACGGTCCAGGCAAGCTTCAAGCCATGCTGACGCAAGGCCGCCAGATCGCGTTCGATCTGCTCGTCCACCGGGTCGATGATCAGGGCATCACCGCTGACCGGATCGGACAGGATGTAGGTATAAGTGGACGAGAGCGGGTCGAACAGCTGGATCGGAGAACGGGGGCTGGAGGTCATGATGCTTCAACGAAAAGGATCGGATGTTGGGGGCGGTATTTGGCGCTACACTGACGCAGTGAATTTTGCTCAAGCTTTACACGAATTTTACCCATAGTGCTGATTGTGTATCACTATAACCCGTTTCGTATACGGATTTGGCGGCCAGGCAAGGGAGCAATGGGAGAGCAATAGGAGAACAATATGGATGGCACCTTATACGACGCCAAGGGCAAGGCGATTGCCTATATCGAGCACGAAAACGAAACCGTGATCTACCTGTGGAGCGGCCACGTCGTGGCAAATCTGATGGGCGATTTGGTCTACGGCTGGAATGGCTACCAGCTGGGCTGGTTTGTCGAGGGCGTGCTGTACGACTTGCACGGCTCCCGCGTCGGCTCGCTCGGCGACCGCTGCCCGCGCGCCTTGCAGCCGCTGCGGCCTAAAGGCGCGCAGCGCACACATCCCCCCAAGCACGAGCGCAAGGCCGAGCACAAACGGCCCGACTTCCGCCCCAGTTACGGCGACCAGAATCTTGAGGAATTTTTGAAAACAGGCTTGGCCCTTCCGGAGGGAAAATGAAGCAGTTCTCGGCATTGGTTTTTCTGTCGTTATGCACCCCGGTTTTCGCGGCCGAGAGCAGCGACACGCGTTACGTCTGGGCCAACAGCCTGGTGTTGCGCGCGCAGGCGGACGGCAAGAGTGCCGAAGTTGCACGACTGCCTTACGGCACGGCGGTGACCTTGCTCGCAGATACGGCGCCGGCCGTGCCGCGCCGTGAAGTGTTGCTCAGGCTGCTCAAGAGCGCCGATACGCCGGGCGCAGAGGTGGCGCTCGACGGTACCTGGCGTCACGTGCGGGCGCAAGACGGCGAAGGCTGGGTATTCGATGGCTATCTCTCGCGCTATCCGACGCGCCGTCTTTCGTCGAACCGCAACAAGGAGGATGACGAAGACGAGGGAAGTTTTGCACGTCGGCTGTTCGGTGCCAAGTTGACCTATAAATGGAAGACCGGCGACAGCAAGAAGGGCGAGGACTATCGCGCACTGATCCGGGAGACCAAAATGACGGACAAGCAGACCCGCGAAGAAGTCACCTGGGAATATGCCGAATTCAAGAGCGGCGGCAGCTACAGCAAGTTGAGCAATCGGGCCGACGGGGGCATGTACGCTAGCAGCATCGATTTCAAGGATTTGCCGCTTACCTACGGCGAAGCCTTGCTCTGGGTCAAGCAGTTCGGTGGCTTTGACGTTATAGGTGGTAAGGGCAATGGCGCGTTCGGCAAATTCGCCGGGAAGGTCGAGTCGGGCAAGCATCTGGAAATAGGCCCGGCCGACGATGACGATTCCGGCTTCGGCTTTTCGCGCCGTATCGATTGCGCCGGGGCTGCCTGCAGCATCAGCTATGGTTTTGCCGATTAAATCAGCATCACCAGCTTGAAGTCCGGCGCATGCGACACGCGCAGCGTCAACTGCCGGAAGAGCAGGACGCCGTAATGCGGATGATGGAAAGCGCGTTCGCCGCCTTCGCGCTCCAGCACGTCGTGGCGGCGCCAGAGTGCGTCGAAATCGGCGCTTTGCTCGCATAATTCCTGCACCATGGCCTGCATCGCTTCCTGCTCCAGTTCGGCGCTGGCGTCGGCACGAAATTCGGCCACCAGGCGTTCGGCGCGCACCTGCCAGTCCACCACCAGTTTCCTGGCCTGGTCGTCCGTGAACATGAAGCGCAGCAGGTTGGGCGGCACTTCATCTTCCGCCGCTTCTTCGCCTTCTTCGATTGTGGCCGGCGGCGTCAGCCATGCGCCGAACAAGTCGGCCGCGTGGCGGTTCCATGCCAGCACATCCCAGGTGCGGTTCAACACATAGGCCGGGGACTGCACCCGCTCCACGGCGTCGTGCAAGGTTTCCAGCAGCGCAAGATTATCGATTTGTTCCGGTTGCTCGGGGTCGTGCATGCCGGCCAGGTCGAACAGGTAAACGCGCTCGGCCTGCTTGAGTTGCAGCACGGTGGCGATGCGCGACAGCGTGGTGGCCGACACCGAGGTGGCGCGGCCCTGCTCGATCCAGGTCAGCCAGGTCGGGCTGATGCCGCACAACGAGGCGACTTCTTCGCGCCGCAAGCCCTTGGCGCGGCGGCGCAAGCCGAACGAGAGGCCGACTTGCGGCGCGGACAGGCGTTCGCGGTGCAGGCGGATGAATTCGCCGATCAATGGGGCGTTGGGCGAGGGCATGCGGCTCGTTTATTGAAACTGGTAGTGGCTGTAATAGTATAGATCATGGCCTTGTTGTGCCGTCCAAGGGCTCCTATGATGGGCTTTTCGAAAGGAGAACGTATGACGAACGCTTCATCGCATGAAGAGCAAGTGAACCGGCAATTCGGCCAATCGGCGGCAGCTTATCTGAGCAGCAGCGCGCACGCGCAAGGCGCCGACTTGCAAAGGCTGGCGCACTTGCTGCAAGGCTGGCATGAGGCGCAAGTGCTCGACATAGGCTGCGGCGCCGGCCACGTCAGCTTTGCCGTCGCGCCGCAGGTGGGGCAGGTGACGGCATACGACCTTTCGCCCCAGATGCTCGACGTGGTGGCACAGGAAGCGGCGCGGCGCGGCTTGCACAATATCGTGACCAGGCAGGGCGTCGCGGAAAAATTGCCCTTTGCGGATGCGGCCTTTGATTGCGTACTGACGCGGTTTTCCGCGCACCACTGGTCCGACCTTGCAGCCTCGCTCAATGAAATCCGCCGCGTCCTGAAACCCGGCGGGCGCTTCTTTGCCATCGACGTCATGGCGCCGCGCGAACCCTTGTTCGACACCCACCTGCAATCCGTCGAATTGCTGCGCGACGTATCGCATGTGCGCAATTATTCGCATGCCCAGTGGCAGCAGCAATTGCATGCCGCCGGATTTGCGGTCGAGGCAGACAGCCAATGGAAACTGCCGCTCGAATTCCAGGCCTGGGTGACGCGCATGCAGACGCCGCCCGAGCGTGTCGCCGTGATACGCGGCCTGCTGGCCAACGCGCCGCAGGAGGTGCGCAACTATCTGCAATTACAGCCCGATTGCTCTTTCAGCCTCGATGTTGTCATGTTTGAAGCCTCTTTGTTGCCAGGCTGATTTGTTCGAATCGGATGCTTTGTCAATCCGGCAAGCCAAAGCGTCAAATTTCGTTTCATCGCTAGCCCGCGGCATTGCTTTCTGGAACAATATCGCCAACCCATTTGCTGCCCGCATTGATTACGCGACGTTCCATGATTAAGCTTCCGACCCAGGCGGAAATCGATATCACCTTGAAAGGTTTTTCGATTCCGCCTCGGCCCCAGGTATTGGTCAGCCTGAGCCGGGAAATGAATCGGGATGAGCCCGACCTCAAGCTGATTGCGCGCCAGATCGGCGGCGACGTCGGCCTGTCTGCCGCCGTCCTCAAGACCGTCAATTCGCCTTTCTTCGGCCTGAGGAAAAAGATCAGCTCCGTCACGCAAGCGGTGAGCCTGCTTGGCCTGAAGAGCGCGGAACAGATCGTCACCAGCATCATGCTGCGCAACAGCTTCGTTGCCGAATCCCGCACGCTTGAGAATTTCTGGGATGCGGCAGAGCGCTCGGCGGGTATCGCCGCGCACATCGCCCAAGTCTTGCCTAACTGCCAGCGCGACGATGCATACAGCTTCGGCCTGTTCCGCAATGCGGCCATCCCCATTCTCAACCAGCGCTTCCCCAACTATCTCCAAACGCTCACGGCGGCCGTGCATTCGGGCTCGCGCGAGGTCACCGAAGTGGAAGACGAGCGCCATGCGGTCAACCACGCCACGCTGGGCTACCTGATCGCCAAGGCCTGGTTTTTGCCGCCGTTCATTTGCGAGGGCATCCTGCGCCATCACGACGCCAGCGTGTTCGACGAGAGCGATGAAATTTCCCCACAAGCCTTGACCTTGATCTCGATTGCCTACCTGGCCGAGCACTTGAACAATTCGCAGGCCGTCACCGGTAATCATGCAAACTGGGAAGGTGTACGCAACAAGGTGCTCGAACATCTCGGGCTGCCCGACGAGGAATACGAAAATCTCAAGGAAGAGATCGCGGATTTGATGGTTTAAAATACAGCATCCATCCCTGTTCGGAGTTTAGCAGTGCCGCCCAGCTTTGAAGAACGCCTGTCGTTTCGCCTGTTGACCGAACCGCCCACGCTGAAGGCGCTGCAAAAATTCCAGCAGGATGCCGGCTGGTCGATTTCGCGCAAGGATCAGGAAAAGACGCTGGACGAGCGGCGCCGCATCCAGTGGGTCAGCGTCGAGATGGACCAGGTCAAGGTGGCGATTGCCCGGCTCGAACTGGCTCCGCCGGAATTCTGTTACGTTGCCGACCTGATCGTCAAGAGCAAGTTCCGCGGCCAGGGCGTCGGGCGGTGGTTCCTCGGCGGCATCGAGCGCTTTTGCGCCCCCTTGGGCATACGTCGCCTGACGCTGGTGCCTGAAGCCGGCAGCTTGCCGTTCTATGAGGCGCTTGGTTTCGTGCCCGACACCATGGTGCCGGGCGTTTGGAGGAAAGACGTGGTGCTTTTGCAGCGCAAGCGTTTGTTCCCTTAAACGTTTCTGCCGTTGAGCGGATAGGCCGGATCGGTATACCCCGGTGTGGACGCATGCCCTTGCGCCACCATGGAATCAACCAGTGCTTCATCCTCCGCCGTGAAGCGATAATCCAGCGCCGGGAAATAATCCCGCCATTGCTGCAAGGTGCGCGGGCCGGCGATCACCGAGCTGACGGTCTTGTTGGCCAACACCCAGGCCGTAGCGAATTGCGCCAGGCTGATGCCGCGTGCGCCGGCATGCTCTTGCAGTTTTTGCGCGATTACCAGCGATTCGGCCCGGAATTCGGTTTCCATGATGCGCTTGTCCGAGCGGCCGGCGCGGCTGTCTTCGGGCGGCTTGCCGCCGGGCTGGTATTTGCCGGTCAGCACGCCGCGCGCGATCGGGCTGTAGGGCACGACGCCGATGCCATGGTGTTCGCACGCCGGCAAGATTTCGACTTCGGGCATGCGGTTCAACAGGTTGTAGTAGGGTTGGCATACCACCGGGCCGGGCATACCCAGCACTTTGGCCAGATGCACCATCTCCGCAATGCGCCAGCCGCGGAAATTCGAGACGCCCCAATAGCGTATCTTCCCGGCACGCAGCATGGCATCGAGTGCGCGCAGGGGCTCTTCGAGGCTCATGCCGTTGTAGTCGCGATGCAGGTAATAGATGTCGATGTAATCGGTCCGCAGGCGCTGCAGGCTTTGTTCGACTTCGTGCAGCATCCAAGGCGCCGAATAGTGCGCCTCGTTGACACGCTCCGACATCTTGTTGCCCAGCTTGGTAGCAAGCACCCATTGATGGCGCTTGTCCTTGATCAAGCCGCCTACCATGCGCTCCGATTCACCCTTGCTGTAGACGTCGGCCGTGTCGATGAAATTGACGCCGTACTCAAACGCGTGCGCGACGATGTCGGCCGCAGTGGCGCCGTCGGTCTGGTCGGCGAACATCATGGTGCCGAGGCACAGGGCCGAGACTTGCAGATTGCTTTTGCCTAGATTCTTGTAATGCATTGTTACGTTTCTCCACGGATATAAGGTCAACCCCGGTTTTTTGCCGCCCGTTATGGAAGCGTAGTCATTGTATTCCGATAGGAGAAACATCATGAAACACGCTCTGATTGCCTTGATCGCCACCCTGTTCGCCACCGTCAGTGTGGGAGCTTTTGCAGCCGATGGCCCCATGCCGCATCATCATCACCGGCATCATCACCATCACCACCATCATCGTCACATGGTGACGCCGCGTCCCTGAGCAGGGCGGAGTTCGAGGGGCGCCAACCCCCGCTGTTCGCGCAAGCGCTGGCAATCCGGGTTGGGCGTTCCATCGGGAAGCCATGCGTCGAATTCGCGGCATGGGGTAGGGCGATGCTGGTAGATCGCACAACGCACGCCGGGTTTGCCGACTTCGCCGCGTAATGCCACGCAGCGGCCGTTGCCGGCCTCCGTGCCCTTCATCGCCGCACGAAAATCATTGATTTTGCTGGTCAACTCCAGCGGCACCCAGCCGCCGGGCTGGCCCTGTAATTCGCCGAAATAGAAGGAGACACGAAAATGAGCACAGCAGGCACCGCAGGAAAGACAGGGATTGTCCTCGCCGTCATTTGCATCGGGTTGGGCTGGGCCTTCCATATGGCTTACACCTTCTGGTCAGACACGCGCCGGCGCAGCCGGGCAGCCGTGCCATACCGTGCCGGCAGGGATGGATTCGCCCTTCATCACCAGCGTAAGGGGGCCTAGCTTTGCGTTGTCTTCCACTTCTGCACTATAGAGTACCGCGCTGCGCGGCCCCATGTAGACGCGTGCGCCGATCTTCACATGGTCGATCTTCATCACGCGATCTTCGAACAAATGGGTCTGCGGACAGGTCAGCGCATTCAACTCGCTGTATTCGCCGATCGTGACACAATCGAATTCGGTGATGTCGGTCGTATCGAGGTAGACGCCGCGCCCGATGCGGCATCCGAGCAGGTTGAATGCCAGAGGCAGCCAGGGCGTGCCGCGCAGGTTGCGCATGAAGTTGGGCACGGCGATGCCTTCATACATATTGGTCACGCCTTCGGAGAGCCAGACGAAGGGCGTCCACATCGGCGTGGCGCGCTTCTTGTAGCGGCCCAAAAGCAGCCATTTGAACAGGGCGACGAAGGCGAAGGTGCCGATGCCGTACCAGAAGCCGGCGACGGAAAGCGACCAGATCACTTCCAGCCAGCGTCCGGCGCCGGCCAAAGGCATCAAATCGAGCACGATGGTATAGCCGACGGCGATCACGATGGCATGCGGCGCGGCGATGCGGAAGGCTTCCACCAGTCCTCGGCCGAGGCGGCGCAAGGGCGAAGGATGGAAAGTCAGCCATTCCGGATAGCCGCTGGTTTGTTCTCGCGCAGGCAGGTTTAAAGGTGGTGTGCCGAGCCAGGTATCGCCATTCTTCATGCTCTCGTTGGCCGGCGCACGCGAATGCACGCCGATGAGCACGTTTTCCGGCAGCGTGGTGCCGTCCGGGATATAGGCGCCATTGCCGACGAAGCTGCGGTTCGATACCACGGTCGGCTGCATCGTCATCCAGCCGCCGTCGATTTCCTCGTCGCCCAGCAAGACGGCGTCGGCGATGAATGTTTCACTACCCAGGGTGAGCATGTCTGGCACGACGCCGAGCGCCGTCGAGATTTCCGCGTCGCGCCCGACTTTGGCACCCAGGAGGCGGTACCAGAACGGTGCGAATACCGTGGCATAAATACCGTGCAACACATTCAGGCTCGATTCCTGGATCTGGCTCACCAGCCATTTGCCGCAGTAGGTATTGCTGTGCACCGGCCAGCTGCCCGGTTTCAGGCGCGGCAGCACGCTCCAGCGTATGCCGGCCGACACCAGGGCTGTGCAGACCACCAGTACGGCGGCGGCGGGGAAGGCCAGCACCAGGTAGCGCAGCAATTGCTTTTGCACCTCGTCGCCGATCAGCCAGGGCATCCATTCCATTTCATCGAACCAGTCGATCAGGACGAAGCTGGGGAATACCGGCATGAAGAACAGGGTGGCAATCAAGAGCACGCCGAACAGGAAATAGACCGCCTCCAGTGCCAGCCGGACGTTGCTCACTGACGGACGGCCCGGCCCCGCTTCGGAATCGAAGGCGCCCGTATCGCGCGCCGGCGATCCGCTCCAGATGCGGCTCTTCGGGACGCTCATGCCGTCGGCCAGCGCCGATTGGCCTTCGAGGTGGCCCCAGTCCTCGACGCGGGTATTCCCTTCCAGCACGGCATAGGAGCCGACCCAGGTATTGTCTCCCAGGCTGATTTTGCCGAGAATCAGTTCGCCGTGTTCGACGCGCGCATTTTCGAAATTGCAGGCATTACCCACGCTGACCTTGTCGCCGATATCGAGCAGGTCGGCCGCGCGCAAGGTCATCGAGCCGATGATCACGTCGCTTCCAATGCGCGCACCGAGCGCACGCAGCCACCAGACGTAAAGCGATGAGCCCGACAACAGATAGGACGGCGCCGCTTCAACCAGGCGGTCGGCCAGCCACCAGCGATAATAGGCCACACCCCAGAGCGGGTAGCGGCCGGCTTCGAGCCGGCCCGCGATGATCCATTTGCCGGCGACGGCAACGGCGAATTCGAGCACGGTTGCGAGCAGGAATACGACCACCGACATCGCCACGGCGATCGGGATTGAGTCCGATGGGTCGCCGGTGAGGAAGTGATAGGTGAAGAAAGGCGCCAGCCATTGCGCCATGCGCAGCGTGACCAGCGGCGGAATCGCGGCCGCTTGCGCCAGTCCGCAAGTCCAGCGCGCCAGCGCGGAAGGTGGGGTCCAATCGGCTTCAGACCGTTGGTATTTGACTTCGCCTTCATCGAGCACGTCGGCGATCGCACCGATCTGGCGCCGCTGGTAGATGTCGCGCACGGTCACATGGGTATAACGCGGGTCGGCGCGCAATGCGGAAGCCAGGCGCGCGGCGAAGAACGAATGGCCGCCCAGGTCGGTGAAGAAGTCGTCGGCGCGGCGCAGTGGCTGGCCAGGGAACAGTTTGGCCAGCGCGGCAAACAGGGCTTCTTCGCCGTCCGTCTGCGGCCGATCCGAGGCGGCATTGTCTTCTACCGGTGTCGCCAGCTCCATGGCCTTCAGGCTCTTGCGGTCTATCTTGCCTGAAGTCAGACGCGGCATCTGCTCCAGTATTTCGTAGCGGCCCGGCACCATGTAGGGCGGGAGAATCACGTTGAGCTTGGCGCGCAGATCGGCCGGGTCAAGGATCGCGCCGCTCTCCGGCACGATAAAGGCGATCAATTGCTCGATCTCGTCGACCTTGCGCAGGATCACGGCCACTGTGCCCACGCCGGCCTGCTTGGCCAGTACCGCTTCGATCTCGCCCAGTTCGACGCGGAAGCCGCGTATCTTGACCTGGTCGTCGGCACGCCCAAGACATTGCACGCTGCCGTCGGGCTGGATCATGGCCAGGTCGCCAGTGCGGTACAGCCGGTCGTTCCCGGTGCCGAAGGCCCAGGGATTCATCAGGAATTTTTCCGCCGTCAACTCGGGGCGGCCGAGATAGCCCGCCGCCAGTCCCGGCCCGGTGATGCAGAGTTCGCCGGTCTGGCCCTGCGGCAGGATGCACAAGCCTTTCTCGACGTCAGGCTCGATCACCAGCAGACCATAGTTGGGCAAGGGCTTGCCGATTGTCACCAGCTCGCCCGGATGCAATTCGGCCAGGCTGGCCGAGACCGTTGCTTCGGTTGGACCATAGGTATTGAAAATCCGGCGCTGCGGGGTCCACCAGCGTTCCACCAGGCTGGCCGGGCAAGCTTCGCCGCCCAGGTTGATCAGCCGCAGGCTCGGCACGTCCTGGCTGAACAGCGCCAGGAGGGTGGGCACGGCGTGCAGCACGGTGATGCCGTTATCCTGTAGCGCGCGCGGCAGGGCATCGGGGTCGGCCGTCAATTCGCGCGGCGCAATCCACAGGCTGGCGCCGACCAGGTAGCTGATCCAGATTTCCTCGAACGACATGTCGAAGGCGACCGAAAAACCCTGGTACACCTTGTCCGATTCGCGTATGCCGAGCACGGCGTTTTCGCTGCGCAGGAAGTGGCAGATGTTACCCTGGTTGATGAGGATACCCTTGGGCTTGCCGGTCGACCCGGAGGTATAGATCACATAGGCCGGGTCGGCCGTATTGCGCGTCGTGCGGCGCGCCAGCGGTTTGGCCGTTTCCTGCGGCGCCAGCAGCGCCTCCGCAGTCCAGACCGGACGCCCTACGGCGTCCAGGAAGGGCAGGAAATTGGCGCAACTGACGACACCGCTGCCGTTGGCATCGTCCAGGCACACCATCAGCCGCTCGACCGGCGTATCTTCCGCTACCGGCAGCCAGGCCGCTCCGGCTTTGGCAATGGCTGCCTGCATGACCAGGAGCTCGATGCCGCGCGGCAGCCACAAGCCCACGATCTGGCCCGGACCCACCCCGGCTTCGATCAGGCGCGACGCCGCGAGGTCGGCAAGGCGGTTCAATTCGGCGTAGCTTAGCGCGCGCTCGCCATAAATAAGGGCGATGCGGTCCGGATTGCGGGCGGCGGTGGCTTCGAGGATGTCGGCAAGCACTTCATCGCGCAAAAGATCGGGGCGATGCGGACCGAACAGGACTTCGCTTTGTTCAGGCAAAACGGCTTCTTGTACTAAGGGATTCATCGATTTTCTTATGCCGGCGAAAATTGCGCGGTGTTGTTGTTACGCATTTTCTCATATCGAACAGACAAGAATGCATTTAAACGACATATCCAGGGTTTTTGTGTATTGAAGGTAACAGCTGTCTCCGGATTTTCCCGGCCGGACAGATGCGCTGATGGAGTCCGGAACTTGCCCGAAATCAGAGGGGCAATGCCAATCGTTACACAAAATGTACCTCGGATTTACAAATATCCCACCTTCTGTCAAAGTGTTCGGCATATCGTTGGGCAACAAAAGTCCATGTGAATTCCCATGTTCGACAAACTCTTCCGCAAACCGGGAAAACCGCCGCCTGAACAGGCGATGGAAGACAGCGGCTTTCCGGAAACCCTGGTCGAACTCCGGGAAGAGGGCGCAACGCTCGCGCCCGAGACCGACACCTTTGGCGGGGAGGCACCGCTGACGATAGCCGTCGATCTCGACTTCACCTACGTGTGCCGCGCCCCCGTTGTCGACCGTACCTACCGCGTGGTCGGCTATGAATTCATGCTGCGTGGCAGCGCCGCGCTCGATGCCCAGTCGGCCGACCCGGTCACGCGGCAATTGGATGAACAAGCCCTGTTGCGGCGGCTGGTGGCGATGGATCTGGCGCGGCTGCTGGCCTACCGCTACACTTTCCTTGCCATGTCGGCACAATTGCTGCTTAGCCCTGCCGTGGAACAATTGCCTCCCGATCTGAGCGTGTTGCTGGTGCGCGCCGATTCCTTCGGCGACCATGTCGACCCCAACATCGCCGGCCGCATGATGCATTTGCGCCGCATGGGCTTCGGCTTCGGCCTGCAGGTCGACGAGCACAGCCTGCACCTGGTCGACCAATTGCATCATTTGACCCATTATGTCGTGCTCGACCTGGCCGGGAGCGAACCGACCCGCCTTCTCGACGCGGCGGTCAAGGGCTTGCGGCGCTGGCCGGAGACGCAGCTTTTCGTGAAGAGCGTGCCAGACGTGCACACCTTCGAGCTATGCACGACCTTGCTTGCCAAATACGTCGGCATCCACCTCTACCAAGGGGCGTTCCTGACCCAGAAACTGCCCTGGCGCTCGGATCACGTGGACACCGGCAAAACGCGCATCGTGCGCCTCTTGAAAGCGATCAAGAAAAATTTCGACATCCCCTCGCTGGCGGAAAGCCTGCGCCATGATCCTTTGCTGCTGTCTCGCCTGTTACGCTACGCTAATTCGGCCGCAGCCAGTCCGCTGTCCAAGGTCAACAGCGCCGAGCGTGCGCTGACCATGATGGGACGGGAAAACGTCTACCGCATGCTGACCGTGCTGCTGTTCTGTAGCGGGGAAGTCGAAGACCGCGACGTGGCCATCATGGACAATGCCCTGGTACGCGCGCGCTTCGCCGAAACCCTTGGCGGCGAGCATCTGCCGTTGGCCGATTGCGACAACCTGTTCCTCGTCGGCGTGTTTTCCCTGTTGCACATCCTGCTGCGCGTGCCGCGCGACGAAGCCCTGTTGCCGCTCGATCTGCCTCCCGAGGTGACCGAAGCCTTGATGGGCGGCACGGGGCCCTATGCTGGCTACCTGGAACTGGTGATGGCCTGCGAACTCGGCGACCAGGAGCGCATCGCCCTGTGCGCGGCGCAGTGCGACGTCAGCGAGGCGACCGTCAATGCCTGCCATCTCGAAGCCATCCTCTGGGCTCAGGAATTGGCGCGGGTTTGATACCTGCGGCCTAAGCTTTCGATACTAGCCATCCGTGTTTTGATAATTCCGCCGCAAGGTGACTATAATCGCGGCAAGCTTGTCAATTCGATCAAATAGTCAGGGAGCATGCCAACATGAGTGCACAAATCCAAAAACCTTCGGCGGCGTTTGTCGGCGTATCGTGGGCCGCGCTGCTGACCGGCGCCATCGCGTTCGTCATCGGCTTGTGGAACGCGACGATGCAGTTGAACGAGAAGGGCTACTACTTCACGGTGCTGGTGTTCGGCTTGTTTTCGGCAGTATCCCTGCAGAAAAGCGTGCGCGACCGGCTTGAGGGCATTCCCGTCACCGGGATATATTTCGGGCTGTGCTGGCTGTCGGTGATCCTGGCGTTATGCCTGTTGTCGGTCGGCCTTTGGAACGCTGCGCTGGCCTTTTCGGAAAAGGGTTTTTACGGCATGGCTTTCGTGTTGAGCCTGTTTTCCGCCGTTGCCGTGCAAAAAAATACGCGCGACCTGGCTGTGTTCGAAGCGAATCGGCACGGCGAATAAGAACCGGTTTCAAAGAGCCCATGGCGTTGTTCTCGGGGGCGGCCATCCGTCGCCTTGCCGTACGGTCGTACTGTCTTCGTCGCGACGCCTAGCCCTGGTCATTTTGAAATGGGTTCTAAAAGAATTTGAAGTGGGGAGCATAGATGGCACACACTGATGACGACCGGACAGAAAGCCATTCCGGCAGGAGTTGGGCAAACCTTTGGCCGTTCGGCGCGAATATCTACGTGACTCTGGGCATGGTCGCGCTCGTATGCCTGGGCATCGCCGTTGCGTGCTTCATCTTCTTTTCCGAGGGCACGCCATCCTCGTTCACCATCGCCAGCGGCCCTGCGGGCAGCTCGTTCGACCACTATGCCGAGCAATACAAAAAAATCCTGGCACGCGAAGGCATCACGCTCAAGATCGTTCATTCCGACGGGTCGCTTGACAATCTGCATAAACTGACCGACCCGAACTCTGGTGTCGACGTCGCCTTCGTGCTGGGCGGGGACGCCAGTCCCGAGGAGGCCGAACATCTGTTTTCGCTCGGAAGCGTCTCCTATCAGCCCTTGCTGGTGTTTTACCGCGGCAAACCCAAGGTACTGCTCTCGGATTTTGAAGGCCAGCGCATCGCGATAGGGGAGCCGGGCAGCGGTGCCCACGTACTTGCCTTGAATCTCCTGAAGGCCAACGGCATTGTGCCGGGCGGCAAGAGTCGATTCGTCGAATCCGCTCCGGCCGATGCGGTCGCGGCCATGTTGCACGGCAAGGTCGACGTATTGTTCGTCATGAGCGATGCGGCCTCGACGGACACGATCCACGAACTGATCTTCGCCGACGATGTGCATCTGTTCGACTTCAACCAAGCCGACGCTTATGCACGCAAGTTCACTTACCTGAACAAGCTGTCGCTGCCGCGCGGCTCGCTCGATTTCGGACGCGACCTGCCGCCTGAAGACGCCCATCTCGTCGGTCCCATGGTCGAACTGGTGTCGCGCAGCTCGTTGCATCCCACCTTGTCGGATTTTCTGATCGAAGCTGCGCGCGAGGTGCATGGCAAGGCCGGCATATTCAAGAAAAGCGGCGAATTTCCCGCTTTGCTGCACCACGATTTTCCCATCTCGCCCGATGCCGAACGCTACTATACTTCGGGCAAAAGCTATCTTTACCGCACCTTCCCGTTCTGGCTGGCGCGCCTGATCAATCGCGCCATCGTTGCTGTGCTGCCTGTGGTGCTGATCCTGATTCCCGGCTTGAAGATCATTCCCGGCATTTACCGTTGGCGCATGCAGGGCCGCATTTATCGCTGGTACCGTGAATTGCTCGAACTTGAGCGCGAAGTGCGTGACGGTGTGACTGATTCGGCAACACGCGAGCAGCAACTGGTACGTCTGGCCGACATCGAGACTTCAGTGCGGAACATTCGTGTGCCCGCCACCTTTGCCGACCTGTTTTACAGTTTGCGCGAACATATCGTGTTCGTGCGCGAAAGGGTGCTGGCCGAACAGCCGGAAAGTTAATGGATTTGCAATCAAAAGTCGGCTTGAACCGTTTCTTCGTTTAGCGGTATAAACGGAAGACAACAGGAGCCGAGATGTTTAAAACAGGGCGCGCCCAGCCCGGCCCGGCAAAGCAGGGGGGCGCAGAAGCGGTCGAAGTGCGGTTGATTGGCGCTATTGCCAAGGGCGACATGCACGCTTTCGAAACGCTGTACCGCGGCTATTTTCCGCGCCTGACGCGCTTTCTCGACCGTATGACCAGGAATGCCCACCTGATCGAGGAAATTATCAACGACACCATGATGGTAGTTTGGCAAAAGGCCGCTACCTTCGACGGCACCTCCAAGGTGTCGACCTGGATTTTTGCCATCGCCTATCGCAAGGGCTTGAAAGCCGTCAGCGCCTTCGACGATCCGGTGGAATCCGACAGCGAGGAATATGCTTCCGCAGCGGAAAACGAACCGGAACAGGAATTTTCGCAACAGCAGTTGCAGATTCTGCTGGGAAAGACGCTTGATACCTTGCCCGCCGAACAACGGCATGTTGTAAATCTTGCCTATTATCATGGCATGGACTACGGAGAAATTGCGGAAATCATGGAATGTCCGGTCAATACCGTCAAAACGCGCATGTTCCATGCGCGGCGACGGATGAAAACCGTGCTGGCACCGCATTTTGGAGAAGTATCATGAGCGTCATCCCCTTGAATACGGACGCGCACCAGGAAGCGCAGGAATTGCTGCCCTGGTTCGTGCTCGGCACCCTGAACCCGGCCGAAACCGCCCTGGTCCAGGAGCACTTGCTTACCTGCAGCCAATGCCAGGCCAACATCGAATTGGAGCGCGAATTGCAGAGGAAGATGCAAGCCATCCCCTTGGAACCGCGCGCGGCGATCGACGTCGACAGCGCCTTCGCCAAATTGCGGGCGCAATTGCCGCCGCAGCAGCGGGTACGCAGGCCGACCCTGGCGGAGCGCTTGCAGGGATGGGCCAGGCAATGGTGGATGCCCTGGGTGATTGCGGCACAGACGGCTGCGCTGGCCTGCCTGTGCGTGGTGGTGCTGCAAAAGCAGGCCGGCCCGGTGCAATACATTGCCCTCGGCGCCCAGGTCGAAGACAAAGGCAATGCGGTCGTGATGTTCAAGCCGCAGACTGCCGAAAGCGAACTGCGCCGCATCCTGCAAGGCGCCGATGCGCGCGTGGTCGACGGCCCATTGGTGACCGGCGCCTACGTCGTGCACGTCGATGACGGCAAGCGCGCGCATGCGCTTGCCGCCCTGCGCGGCGAACCGGCCGTGACCATGGCCGAATCGCTAGATGCCGGAGGCGTGAAGTGAATAACCTGTTCGCCCTGGTGCGCGGCTTGTTGCTGGCGGCGCTGCTGGCCGCCTCGGCGGTCGCTGTCGCAGTCGAGAGCGGCGTGCCTCCGTACGACGACAACCGGGCGGAGCATCAAGTGCTGGTGATGCTGCATCTGCCGGCGCCGCATTACCGGCCGGATTCGGGTTACTCCGGTAGTTACGGCGACGATGGCGGCCATAGCGCGCGCCGCCGCATCGCCGAGGAACTGGCCAAGGCGCATGGACTGGTCCTGGTCACGGATTGGCCCATGCCTGCGCTCGGCATCGACTGCTACGTGATGGAAGATCCGGCACGCGGCACGGCGGCCCACATGGTGGAAGTCCTGTCGCGCGACAAGCGTATCGAATGGGTGCAGCCGATGAGCACCTTCCACACCCTCGGCAACGATCCGCTGTTTCCGGCCCAGCCGAGCTCTTCGCTGTGGCATTTGAACGACTTGCACCGCGTCGCCACAGGGCGCAACGTCACGGTGGCGGTCATAGATAGCGGCGTCGAAGCCGATCATCCCGACCTGCGCGGCCAGGTCGTGCTGAAGGAAAATTTCGTCGACGGCATGCCTTATGCGGGCGAGCAGCACGGCACGGCCGTGGCCGGCATCATCGCCGCAGTGGCGGGAAACGGCGTGGGCATAGAAGGGATTGCGCCGAACGCGCGCGTGATGGCCTTGCGCGCGTGCTGGCAAGCGCCGGATGCGCGGGCGCAATGCAATAGCTTCACGCTGGCCAAGGCGCTCAATTTCGCCATCGCGCACGATGCCAAGATCATCAACCTGAGCCTGGGCGGCCCGCCTGACCGTCTGCTCGCCCGTCTGCTCGACGTCGCGCTGAAGAAAGGCATCCTGGTTGTGGCCGCAGTCGATCCGCAAAACGTCGACGGCGGCTTTCCCGCCAGTTTGGGCGGGGTGCTGGCGGTTGCGTCGCCCGACGCGCGCGGCAGCAGAGCGCATGTGCTGCTGGCGCCGGGACGCGATATCCCGACCACTGCCCTCGATGGACGCTGGAACTTCGTCTCCGGGACATCCTACGCGGCGGCGCACGTCGCCGGCATGGTGGCCTTGCTCAACGAATTGTATCCCGCGCTCAGCACCGCACAGGTCGAAGCGCAGGTGGTCAATGCCGGGCTCGACGGCAACGACGGCATCGACGCCTGTGCTACGATAGGCCGCATCACGGGAAACTGTCCCTGCTCCTGCACCGCGGCCCATGTTCCGAAAACGACCCATACGCCCTGACCTTGATGCTCGCCTTCGAGCCTGCCGCTTTTCCTCCTCCTGTCTTTTGCGCCTGACGGCGCTTGCCATGCTTACCGTCAGCGGCAGCGCTGGCGCGCAAGTCAGCGGCAGCGTGTCACTGGTATCGAACTATATCTATCGCGGCACCTCGTTTTCGAACGACAATCCGGAAGCGCAATTGAACCTGACCGCCGACTTCGATAGCGGCTGGTTCGCCGGCTTGTTCCTCTCGCCGGTCGATCTGCCGGGCACCCACGGCCAGGCCATTGCCTACGGCGGATATGCTCATCAGTGGACCAGTGAATTGAGCTGGGAAGCGGGCGTTTCGGAGTCCGCCTATACCGGCGGGACGAGCCAGAATTACACCGAAGCCTTCGTCGGACTGTCGACCGACCGACTCAATGTCCGGCTGTACTATTCGCCCAACTATCTCGGTGACGGCGTGCGTTCGATCTACGGCGAGCTCAATTACAATGTGCCGCTGACGGAAAAGCTGCGCTTCACGGCCCACGCCGGCTATCTCGACATAGGGCTGCGCGATGACGCAAGCCACAAGGACAGCCATGGCGATACCCGTGTTGGCCTGGCCTATCATGCAGGCGACTGGAACCTGCAATGGGCGCTTGCCTCCGTGAACGAGACCACCGTCTACACCTACCGCGCCTACGACAATACCTACTACTCCCAGCGTGTCACGCGCCATTATGCGGGCGTATTCGACGCCTCCTGGAATTTTTGAGCCCTGATTGAACCTTGCCCGCTTCCTCCGGAATAGACTGGGAAAGCAGGCTCGCCCGCTCGGGTTGGCCATTCATCAAGTTTTTCGACAGGGGAAGCAATTGAATCCACATCACCGCGTCAAAGCCTTGCGCCTCATGCTGGGCGCCATCCTGTTCGCTTTCGGCCTGCCCGCGCTGGCCGTGGAGCAGGGCGCGGAAGCGCCCCAATTCGACGTGGCGGGGCAAACCGCCAACGTCAAGCTCAGTGAATATCATGGCAAACTGATTTATCTCGACTTCTGGGCTTCCTGGTGCGGCCCATGCAAGAAATCTTTTCCCTGGATGAACGACATGCAGAAACGCTATGGCGATCAGGGATTGCAAGTCGTGGCCGTCAATCTTGATGCCAAGCGTACCGATGCGCTCGAATTTCTCTCCATCGTGTCGGCCGGTTTCAAGATAGGTTTCGATCCGGGCGGTGCAGTGGCGCGCTCCTATGGCGTCAAAGGCATGCCCAGCAGCGTGCTGATTGCGCCGGATGGCCGCGTGATCGCGATGCATGAGGGTTTCAATGAAGCGGACCGTGCCGAACTGGAAAACCGCATCCGCGGCAATCTCAAACTGGTCAAGCAATAAGGGGCATCATGCGGAATTCGTTCAAAACCTTGTGCCGCACCACGGCGCTTGCATCCTCCCTGATCGCGCTCACGGGCTGCAGCCTGATCCAGCCGGTGCAGCCCTGGGAAAAAGGCGTGCTGGCCAAGCCCGAGATGACCATCCAGGGCAGCGATCCGCTCGACGCCAAGTTCGCCGAGCATATCTATTACAGCCGTGAAGCGGCGTCCGGCGGTTCCGGCGTGGGCGGCGGCGGTTGCGGCTGCAATTAATGCGCCGTGGCGCGGTATGATGGCGCCATGAATTCCCTACCCACCTTCGGCGTCGCTTTCGGCGCCATGGCCAGCACCTGCGAAGTCCGGCTGGCAGCCCGCGATGAAGACGAGGCGCGCCGGCTGGCCCAGCCAGCGATCGATGAGGTGCGCCGCATCGAAATTAAGTATTCGCGCTACCGGCCCGACAGCATCGTGTCGCGCATCAATGCCGCGGCCGGGGAAAGTGCCGTCGAATGCGACGATGAAACCGTGGCCCTGTTCGGCTATGCCGATGCGCTCCACAAGGCATCGGGCGGCCTGTTCGACATCACCTCGGGCGTCTTGCGCCGTGCCTGGAATTTCCGCGAGGCGCGCATTCCCGCAGCGGAGCAGTTGCAACCCTTGCTCGCCCTGATCGGCTGGGGCGATGTGCAGTGGCGGAGCAATACCGTGCATATTGCCCTCCCGCGCGTGGGCATGGAAATCGATTTTGGCGGCTTCGGCAAGGAATATGCCGCCGATCGTGCTGCCGCCATCCTGGCGGGGCAGGGCGTGCAGCACGGCTACGTCAATCTCGGTGGCGACATGCGCATCCTCGGGCCGCAGCCGGATGGCTCGCCCTGGGTGATCGGTATCCAGGATCCGCGCCATCATGAGGCGACAGTTGCGGCGATTCCGATCGAGTCGGGGGCGTTGACCACCAGCGGCGACTACGAGCGCTACTTCGATCTCGACGGCCGGCGCTATTGCCACATCCTGAATCCGAAAACCGGCATGCCGGTCGAGACCTGGCGCTCTGTCAGCGTGCTGGCGCCTTTAGCCGTGGCTGCCGGCAGCTATTCGACGATCGCCATGTTGAAGGGCGATGGCGCGCTGGCATTCCTCGAGGAATCGAACCTGGCCTACCTGGCAGTCGATCGCGAAGGGAAAATGCACGCCAAGCGATGAATACCTGGAACATACGCGTGGAACCCTTGGGCGTCGACTTCGAAGCGCCGGAAGACTTGTCCATCATGCTGGCGGCGCATCGCGCCGGGGTTCCCTTGCCGGCTTCATGCCGCAACGGCACCTGCCGCACGTGCATGTGCAGGGCGAAAAGCGGCGGCGTCCGTTACGACATCGAATGGCCGGGCTTGAGTGCCGACGAAAAGAGGGAGGGCTATATCCTGCCTTGCGTCGCCTATGCGGCATCCGATCTCGTCATCGAGGAGCCGAGGCTATATTTTTGATCCAAGGCGCACCGGTTCGCTCAAGGCGGGGCCGATAATTCCCGGCTCGCGTCGATCTGCTCGGCCAGTTGGCTCACGCAGTTGCGCTTCACTTCGTTCGCTGCGATCAACTGACGGCGGGACTTGCGCCCACGGGAGTGCGCCCATGCTGGACGCGCCAACAAAAAAGCCGCCAGATAGCGGCGGCTTGGATCCTTACTGTGCCGGCGGCGGAGGAGGAGGATAGTTCGGCGGCGGGGGCGGCGGATAATTCGGCGGGGGCGGCGAATATGCCGTACGGGAAGAGTACTGGCGCTGGCCCATTGTGGGGATGCTGTTGCCCTTGGCATACATGCATTGCTCGTATGCGATGTCGTATCTGCGCTGCGCGCTGTAGCTGCCGCCTTCAGAAGCGCTCGAACCGACGGCGCTGCCGAGCAGCAGGCCGGTGCCGGCGCCGACCGCGGCCCCCTGGTGATTGCCGCCAATAGCCGCGCCGGCCGCAGCGCCGATCAAGGTGCCGACGATGCCGCTTTCTACAGCCTTGTTGTTGGCCGAGTCTGCCGCGCCGACAGTCTGGTTGCCTGCGTACTGGCGGCATACCGCATCGTCTTCATTGAATTGCTCGAAGCTCTTGCCGCTGCCCGGCATCACGGCGACGCTGGGGCCGGTCGGTGCGCTGGCGCAGGCGGCGAGTGCTGCAGTGGCGATCAGGACGGAGAGGGTTCCAATCTTGGGTTGCATGTTGTCTGCCTTATGCGTGTTCAATCAGGAATAAAAATCATTGTTGTGCTCGCGGCTGCGCCGGTACGCGCTCCCAAGCCTTTTCGCAATTCCGAACGTAGGGATAATACCCGGCCGGCTTGCGGCAATAGTACCAATCGCCGGCTTGTACCGGTGCAGCCTCTTGAGGCTGCCGGTTTTGCTCGATGTAGGCCACAGGGGCTGGCGGTTCCACAATCACGGGTTGATAAGCGTAATAGGGATAGTAAGAGTAGGGGTAATAGCCCCAGCCGGGATAAAAAGCAGGCCAAGGATCGACGGCCACGCCGACGCCGACATATCCATGAAAGTGGCCAGGATGAGCCTGAACTGATGCGGCACCAAAAATGCCAACGCTCATCGTGACCGCCAATAATACCGTTTTGAAGGCCTTCATGATTTCCGCTTCAACTTTCCCGCCATCTGCTTTTGTTGCCATTGCCCGGCCAAAGCCATTGAGCCTACTTGTTTATCATATATGGGCAATATTGCTGCCTTAAAGCACCATTACACGTTGTTACAGCAGTTTCACTGCAGGTTAACATCGCATGTCGCCCATCCTGCTTGGTAATTTACTACTTACTCTGAGCTAATTTTTAAAAAATGGTTCCAAAAGCATGTCGAGAAGAAATATGTTGGAAGGCAATATGATGGTCACCGTGTAATACCACTGCCATCATTCTAAAATTTGGTATTGGATTGGTCTTTATATTGGTATTGTATTTTTCCGTGCCTTCTGTCACTGTGGTCATGGCTGCCGGCGGGGAGAAGTTGCGCAGGTGTTTGAATCGGACAATATTTGGGCAATGGCAAAAAAGACCGAGTGGTATGAGCTTGTTTTCCCGCCCCAAAAACCAGTTGACCGCGAATTTCTTCGGTCTCATTATGCGCTCAGGCATTGTTTGGTATTGAAGTGGTATTTTCTAGTTTGTCGCTTCCTATGCTTTGCAGGCCTGCAGCAAAGTAGTACCTCGGGTGCGTCGGCACGGTGCACGGCGTTGGGGGACGACGGCGTACCTCGGCGCACCCTGTTTTTTGTCGTAGCCGTTGGGCTAAGAAGAAACGCCCGCTTGCCTATCAAGCACTCTCGCGTCATGGCCCGGAAAATGCATCACCCCAGCCAGGTTAGTTGACACGAGGAAATGATGGAGCAGACCAAGCAGCCCGCGCAAGATACAATACGCCAATCCACGCACCACCTTCAAGGCGAGCGCAAGACACCGCTCTCCACGGAAGAAATCCGCCGCCAGCTTGGTTGGCACTTGTGCCATGCGTCTTCGAAACAATACGCGGATGGCTAGGATTCATTTTCAAGCCTGATTTTGAAAATCAATTGAAACAGATCGCCCGATTTGTAAAAAGATTGCATTAACCGGAGCAGGGGCCGTAGAATGACAGCAGTCGCAGTAGTTTGTACCTTGCTCGCGTAAGTACTTGTATCGCAAGGGAATCATGTTCGGGGGCGGTCCATGCGTAGAGTTATCGTAATGTCCTTTCTGGGTTTGACGGCGCTATCGGCGCAGGCAGGAGGGATAGGCGATTTGTTTGGTGCATTTGCCAGCCGCATCGACACCTACGGTTCAGGCCATGAAGGCCAGGTCAAGCAGATGGAAGCGGCGCTGGCGAAGGTCTCGGAATACATGAACAAGCGCATGCCGGAACAGGTGAGCCCCGATACGCGGCTTGATCGCGTCAGCGCCGAACCCGGGCCGCATTTTTCCTACCATTACACGCTGTTGACTACCAATGGGGCTGACGTGGATAAGGCCAGTTTCATGGCTGACTTGCGCGCCAGGCTTAAGACGACGGTGTGCCAGAAGGCTGAAATCCGCAATTTCCTCAACCATGGCATCACGGTAGCTTACAGCTATCGCGGCAAGGACAACGCTCCCGTGGGTACGGCGGAATTTGCGCCCAATACTTGCGACGACGTGGCGCAACTCCAGTAGGTTCAAGTACGCGCCGCCCACTCTCGCGGCGCGCTTCCCCGGTAAATTGAAGGCTTCAGGCGCTAGGCTTTGCTTTGCGCATCTCTTCCAGGCAGCCTTGCAGCTTGACGATCAAGGCTTGCACTTCGTCTTCGGACAGATCGAGCGGTTCGTCGTGCGCGCCGACCGCGAGCAGGCAAACGGCTGAGCCATCGAACCAGGCGTCGAGCCTGTCTTCCTTGTGCGTCATGTGGGGCATCATGTATTTTCCGCTCTAAGTGGATACGTCCGCTTCATTGTAATCAATTGTGCCGTAGGATGCGCACCATGACGGCGCAGGCGAGGGCGCCAAATCAGCTCATCAAATCGTACGGGCCGCCCTTTTCCAGTGCGCGCTGGTAAGCCGGGCGTGCATGGATCCGCTTCAGGTAATCCCACAGATGCGGGCGGTCTTGCGTCAGGCCGCCGCGTGCCGCTGCGGCTTCAACCGGAAAACTCATCTGGATGTCGGCAGCGCTGAATTCCGCGCCGGCGAACCAGGTGTTCCTGGCCAATTCGGCTTCCATGAAATCGAGATGCAGCTTCAATTGCGGGCCGATGAATGCCTTTTTGACCTTGTCGGCGATGGCGCGCGCAATCGGCCGCACGAAGAATGGGGCCGGCGCATCGGCAACGCGCGAGAATACCAGGGCTAGCAAGAGCGGCGGCATGGCCGAGCCTTCGGCATAGTGCAGCCAATAAGTGAGCCTTCGTTGCCCCAGTTCGTCGGTTGGCGTCAAACGGCCGTTGCCGTATTGTTTCAGCAGGTATTCGATGATGGCGCCCGACTCCGCCACCGTGATGCCGTTGTCGGTGATCACCGGCGATTTTCCCAGCGGGTGCACGGCAAACAGCGCGGGCGGCGCCAGCATGGTTTGCGGGTCACGCTGGTAATGCTTGATTTCATAGGGCAGGGCAAGTTCTTCGAGCAGCCATAACACGCGTTGCGAGCGAGAATTATTCAGGTGGTGAACGATGATGGTCATGGTTTCATTTGAGCATGAAAAAGCCCGGATGGTCCGGGCTGATTGTGTCGCAATTATTTCCAGAATTCCCACCAGGACTTCGGCTTGATGCGGCCGCCGGTCAGCAACGGGCTGTTGGGGAAGTTGGCTTTGAAGACGCGTTCGGCATCGTCGTGCAGTTCGGTCTGGCCCAGTTTGTCGTAGGACAGCACCATCAGATACAGCGCGTCTTCGGTGGCGGGCGTACCGGGGAACTGCTTGATCACGGTCTGCGCGCGGTTGACTGCGGCGACGTAGGCACCGCGGCGATAGTAGTAGCCCGAGACGTGCACTTCATACTGTGCCATTGAGTTGACCAGATAATTCATGCGGTCGATTGCGTCGGGGGTGTATTTGCTGTCGGGGAACTTGTCGACCAGCAGCTTGAACGAGTCGAAAGCTTCGCGTGCGGCTTTGGGGTCGCGCTCGGTCGGGTCCTGGGCCGAGATGAAATCGAGAATGCCGAGCTTGTCGTTGAAGTTGATCAATCCGCGCAGGTAGTACATGTAGTCTGCATTGGGATGGTTCGGGTGCAGCTTGAGGAAGCGCTCGACCGCAGCCAGCGCTTCGGGCTGTTCGTCGGCCCGGTAGTGCGCATAGGCGATTTCCATCTGGGCCTGTTGCGCATAGACACCGAAGGGATAGCGCGCTTCTAGCTTTTCGAACAAGCCGATGGATTTTTCGTAACCCCCATTGTTCAACTCGTCCATGGCCTCCTTGTATAATTTGTCGGCCGACCAATTCTTGGTCTCGTCGCTGGCTTCGGGTAGCGAATTGCAGGCCGACAGCAGCAAAACGAAAGCGAGTGTAGAAGTTTTGAGTAATTTGATTTTCATCACAAAAAGCGGGGTTGCGCTTGAACAGTCGCTGATTATAGCCGATGGAACTTGCCGTGAACCCAACTGATCCCGCTAATTTGCATAATTCGGCCTGTGCCGCGCCCGATGCCGAACCTGCCGTTGAACTCGACGATGGCGACGAGGGAGAGGGGGCTGGCGAAGGCGATTTCGCCGGATTCGCCCCCATAGCGCTGAAGTTGTCGGCCGACGACCGGGGCGAACGGCTGGACAAGGTTTTGTCCAGGCTGGTGCCGCAATTTTCGCGCAGCCGCATCCAGCAGTGGATGGAAGCCGGGCATGTGAGCGTTGACGGCGCGCCAGCCAAGGGCAAGGCCATGGTACTGGGCGGCGAATCGGTTCTGATCCAGCCGCAGGCCGCGCCGGAAGACCATGCCTTCCGGGCCGAAGACATTCCCTTGTCAATCGTGCACGAAGACGAAGCCATTCTGGTGCTGAATAAGCCCGATGGCCTCGTGGTGCATCCGGCCGCCGGCAATTGGTCGGGCACGGTCTTGAACGGCTTGCTGCATCGCATTCCCGGCATCGCCGGCGTGCCGCGCGCCGGCATCGTGCACCGGCTGGACAAGGATACGACCGGCTTGATGGTGGTGGCCAAGACGCTGGAAGCGCAAACCGATCTGGTACGCCAACTGCAGGCGCGCAGCGTCAAGCGCGAATACCTGTCTCTGGTCTGGGGCCAGCCGCGCGTGGCGGGCAAGGTCGATGCTTCCATTGGCCGTCATCCGCGCGACCGAATCAAGATGGCGGTGTCGGAAAACTTCTCGGCCAAGCCTGCCGTCACGCACTATGAGCGGCTGGCCACCGGCTTGCTCGACGACAAACCTGTCAGCCTGGTGCGATGTCAATTGGAAACCGGGCGCACGCATCAGATTCGTGTGCACATGCAATCGCTGGGGTTTCCGCTGGTGGGCGACGCGCTTTACGGCAAACAGCATCTGGCCGCACATTTCCCGCGCCAGGCTTTGCACGCTTTCCGGCTGGGCTTGATCCATCCTGTCTCGAAGGAAGAGATGGCCTGGGAAGCGCCGCTGCCGGACGACATGGCCGCCTTGCTGGCGCGCGCGAAAATCGTTTTACCCGAACTTTGATCCTGTCTTGAGCACCTCCTTCCTCATGCCGCGCTGGGATGCGCCGTCTTCGGTGGCGGCGCTGACTACGGTGCGCCACGGCGGCACCAGTAGCGGCCCCTATGGCGATGGTGCCGGCGGCGGGGGCATGAATCTTGCCATGCACGTCGGCGACGATGAAATGAGCGTGCTGCGCAACCGTGCATTGCTGCGCGAGCACCTGCCGGGCGAACCCGTATGGTTGAGCCAGGTGCACGGTAACGTGGTGGTCGACGCGGACAATGCCGTCAGTGGCGTGTCTGCCGATGCGATCATTGCGGCGAAACCCGGCCAGGTTTGCGCGGTACAGACCGCCGATTGCCTGCCGGTGCTGTTTGCCGACAGCAGGGGCCGAGTTGTCGGTGCGGCGCATGGCGGCTGGCGCGGCCTGGCTTCCGGCGTGCTGGAAAACACGGTGGAGCGCATGCGCTCGGCTGGCGCTGACGATATCGTGGCTTGGCTCGGACCGGCCATCGGGCCGCAAAAATTCGAAGTGGGCGACGACGTGAGGCAGGCTTTCCTGCCGCGTCATACGAGAGCGGAGGCGGCGTTCCGCGCCATTGATGGAAAGCCGGGTAAATTCCTCGCCGATATTTACGTGCTCGCGCGTTTCCTGCTGCAGCAAGCCGGTATCGACGAAGTCGGCGGCGGCCATGCCTGCACGGTCACGGACGGCGCCTACTACTCCTATCGGCGCGACCGCATCACGGGCCGTATGGCCAGCATGGTGTGGATCAAGGCTCCGGCTTGATCTCTTGCGGCTCTTCCGCAGCCGCGGATATTGGCCGCATCTGCGCACGACGCAATTTTTCCGCCTCGGCGCGCGCGGCGCGGCGCTTCGGCGTATTCATTAAGTATAGAATAACACCCAGCGGCAAGACCCCGTAGAACAGGAAGGTCGCGATACCCGCGATGACCGAAGTTTCGGCGACCGACATCATCAACACGACATAGATCCAACCGATGGCGACGATATACAGGATGGGCATGGCAGGGGTGGCGAATCAAAAGCCATATGATCAAACACCATATGATAAAGCAGAGTTCGGTATAGCTGAATCGAAGGGGGCACGGCCATGAAGGATTTCGATTTTCAATCGATGACGCCGCCCTGGCTGACCAGGATGGCCGATCCGGCCTCATGGCAGGATTGGATGAAGCACCAGCAAATGCCGGGCATGGCGCCGGGTGCCATCGGCGAATTGGGCAAGCTGATCGACCCCGGCGTGGCAGCCAAGCTTCAGGGCGAGTACATGAGCGAGATGGGCGCACTGTGCCAGGAACTGATGATGGGCAAGGTGCCGGAAATCGGCGACCGCCGTTTCGACTCGCCGGCCTGGCGTTCGAATGCGCTGTATGCCTTCCAGGCCGCGAGCTATCTGCTGCATTCGCGCTTTCTGCTGAAACTGGCCGAGCATGTCGAAGCCTCGCCGCGCATCAAGCAAAAGATCCGCTTCGCGGTGCAGCAGATGATCGACGCCATGTCGCCGGCCAACTTCCTCGCAACCAATCCCGAAGCGCAGCAAAAGGTCGTTGAAACCAAGGGCGAAAGCCTGACCACGGGTATCGCCAACATGCTGGCCGACATGCAAAGGGGCAAGATATCGCAAAGCGACGATTCCGCCTTCGAAGTCGGCAAGAACGTGGCCACCACCGAGGGCCAGGTGGTGTTCGAAAACCCCATGTTCCAGTTGATTCAGTACAAGCCGCTGACCGATACGGTCTACGAGCGGCCTTTGCTGATCGTTCCGCCCTGCATCAACAAGTTCTACATCCTCGATCTGCAACCCGACAATTCCCTGGTGCGCCATGCCGTGGCCGAAGGCCACACCGTGTTCCTCGTCTCCTGGGCCAACCCCGATGCCTCGCTGAGCAAGCTGACATGGGACAACTACATCGAAGACGCCGCGATCAAGGCGATTCACGTAGTGCAGGAAATCTCGGGCCAGGACAAGATCAACGTGCTCGGCTTCTGCGTCGGCGGCACGATACTCTCGACCGCTCTGGCCGTGCTGGCCGCACGCGGCGAACACCCGGCCGCCGGCATCACGCTGTTGACCTCGCTGCTCGATTTTTCCGATACCGGCATCCTCGACGTCTATATCGACGAGGCGCAAGTGGCGATGCGCGAGCAAGCCATCGGCCATGGCGGCTTGATGCCGGGCCGCGATTTCGCGTCGGCTTTTTCCAGTCTGCGGCCGAACGACCTGGTATGGAATTACGTCAAGGCCAATTATCTCAAGGGTGAATTCCCGCCTGCCTTCGATCTCTTGTACTGGAACGGCGACAGCACCAATCTGCCCGGGCCGATGTTTTGCTGGTACCTGCGCAATCTCTATCTTGAAGACAGCCTGAAGGTGCCGGGCAAGCTGACGGTTGCCGGCAATAAGGTCGACCTTGCCGCCATCGATGCGCCGGCCTTTATCTATGCCTCGCGCGAAGACCATATCGTGCCCTGGATGGCAGCCTATGCCTCCACCTATCTGCTCAATCCGAAAAACCCGCAGCAAAACCGCTTCGTACTCGGCGCATCGGGTCACATCGCCGGCGTGATCAATCCGCCAGCCAAGAAGAAGCGCAGTTACTGGAGCAACGAAAGCCTGCCTTCGCAAGCCGACGACTGGCTCGCGGGCGCCACGGAGTATCCGGGAAGCTGGTGGACCGAATGGACCGAATTCCTGGCTGAAAACGCCGGCCAGGAAATCAAGGCCCCGGTCAGGCAGGGATCGAAGAAATACCCGCCCATTGAAGCGGCACCAGGCCGGTACGTCAAAGTGAAGGCAGAGTAAAAAGAAGTTTGTTCAACCGAAGGAGACCAAGATGGCAAAGCGCATAGCATATGTAACAGGCGGCATGGGTGGAATCGGAACTGCCATCAGCAAGCGGTTGAGCCGCGACGGTTTCACAGTCGTGGCGGGCTGCGGCCCGAATTCAACGCGCAAGGACAAATGGATCGCCGAAATGCGTGCCGAAGGCTTCGACGTGCATGCTTCCGAAGGCAATGTCTCGGACTGGGATTCGACCAAAGCGGCCTTCGAAAAGGTCAGGGCCGAAATCGGCGAGATCGACGTGCTGGTCAACAATGCCGGTATTACGCGCGACGGCCAGTTCCGCAAGATGACCAAGGAGGACTGGCATGCCGTCATCGACACCAACCTCAATTCGCTGTTCAACGTCACCAAGCAGGTAATAGACGGCATGATCGAGCGCGGATGGGGCCGCATCATCAACATTTCCTCGGTCAACGGCCAAAAGGGCCAGTTCGGCCAGACCAACTATTCCACCGCCAAGGCAGGCCTGCACGGCTTTACCATGGCGCTGGCGCAGGAAGTGGCGACCAAGGGCGTGACCGTCAACACCGTGTCGCCGGGCTATATCGGAACCGACATGGTGCGCGCTATCCGTCCCGAAGTGCTGGAAAAGATCGTGGCCGGCATCCCCGTCAAGCGCTTGGGCGAACCCGAGGAAATCGCTTCCATCGTGGCCTGGATCGCATCTGACGAGGGAGGGTATGCCACGGGTTCGGACTTCTCCTTGAACGGCGGCCTCCATATGGGATGAGTCTGTTGCGGCGCAGCGCGCATGCTGCGCCGCAGCATGCTTGAAACTTGAAGGGATTGCATAATCCCTTGATTTCTCGCACTATACTGGAATCAGGCTGAGACGAACGTGCGTTCGTTTCGTTAAAATTGACTCGCCATGCGTTGCGACGCAATACAACAGGACCTTCAATGACTAGTGCAAAAAAGACGGCCGAGCGTTTGATCAAAAAATACCCTAATCGTCGTCTTTACGACACGCAAACCAGCTCCTACATCACCCTCTCCGACGTCAAGCAACTCGTGCTCGACAATGAGGAGTTCACCGTCGTCGACGCCAAGACCGAGGAAGACCTGACGCGCAGCATCCTGCTGCAGATCATTCTCGAAGAGGAAGCCAACGGTTCGCCCATGTTCTCCTCCGGCGCCTTGTCGCAGATCATCCGCTACTACGGCCACGCCATGCAGGGCATGATGGGTTCCTACCTGGAAAAGAACATCCAGGCCTTCATCGACATCCAGAACAAGCTGACCGAAAATTCCAAGGGCCTGTACGAAGGCAAGCCCTTCAGCCCGGAGATGTGGACCCAGTTCATGAACGTGCAAGGCCCGATGATGCAGGGCATGATGGGCAACTACATCGAGCAAAGCAAGAGCCTGTTCATGCAGATGCAGGAGCAGATGCAGGAACAAACCAAGAACATGTTCGGTTCGAACTTCCCCGGCACCGGCTTCTCGTTTACGCCCGGTGGGGACAAGACCAAGAAGTGATTGCGGCGCGAAATCGCTTTCCATCGGACGCCGGCTTTGCCGGCGTTTTTTCTGGATAGCGATTGATTCCTCGAATCGTAGGCTGGGATTCGTCCCAGCCTACCGGGCTGTCTTTCTATGTGCAGGTTGATAGAACAGCTTCGGCTCCAAAAGTGGGGTTTGTTGGTATAGGCTACCCTTAAGCTATTCTCGGTTTACTTTTCTGACTGCGTTTCGCAGTTATTTTTGCGGACATGCTATGCGAGAAGTGGTCTATGACAATGATGGCGTTGCGGTACTAAAGGATGATGCCAAGTACTATGTTCGCTACGATGCTGGCGCACATCAGATTGCAATTCGTGAAGACGAAATCTCAGAAGATGAAGCCTTGCAGATAAGGGCAGGCACGGCGCAAGCGACGCAAGTATTGTTTGTTGTGCAGAGGAGATTGACCGCTGCGCGGACCGACCCGTACATTTCGAATATACGCTAAGTTAGCTTGTAGGCTGGGACGCGTCCCAGCAAATGCCGCATGCGAAAGCAGGGACTCGTCCCAGCCTACATTCGTTATCTGCCTGCTAATTTTGCCTGCGCTCTACGCCAACGGGTAAAATAGCGGATTAGATTCAATTGGTTAGCTGCAATGTCCACTTCCACCTCTCCCAAGATCGGTTTTGTTTCCCTCGGCTGCCCCAAGGCTTTGGTCGATTCCGAACAAATCCTCACCCAGCTGCGCGCCGAAGGCTACGACACGGCCAAGAGCTATGACGGGGCCGATCTCGTCATCGTCAACACCTGCGGCTTCATCGATGCCGCCGTGCAGGAATCTCTCGATGCCATCGGCGAAGCCTTGCATGAAAACGGCAAGGTGATCGTCACCGGCTGTCTGGGCAAGAAGAAAGACTCTTCCGGCGACGATATCGTGCAAAAGGTGCATCCCAAGGTCCTGGCCGTCACTGGTCCGCATGCCTTGGGCGAGGTGATGGATGCCGTGCACAGGCACGTGCCCAAGCCGCACGACCCGTTCACCGACCTGGTGCCGGCGCAAGGCATCAAGCTGACGCCCAAGCATTTCGCTTACCTGAAGATTTCCGAAGGTTGCAATCATCGTTGCAGTTTCTGCATCATCCCGTCGATGCGCGGCGACCTCGTCTCGCGCCCGATTGCCGATGTGATGCTGGAAGCGGAAAATCTGTTCAAGGCCGGCGTCAAGGAATTGCTGGTGATTTCGCAAGACACGAGTGCCTATGGCGTGGACGTCAAGTTCCGCATGGGTTTCTGGAACGGTAAGCCGGTCAAGACGCACATGACGCAACTGGTCGGCGCCCTGGGTGAACTGGCTGCACAATATGGCGCCTGGGTGCGGCTGCATTACGTCTATCCCTATCCGCACGTGGACGACGTGATTCCCATGATGGCCGATGGCCTCGTTTTGCCTTACCTCGACGTGCCGCTGCAGCATGCCCATCCCGACGTGCTGAAGCGCATGAAGCGCCCGGCTTCCGGTGAAAAGAATATCGAGCGCATTCGTGCTTGGCGTGCCATGTGCCCGGATATCACCATTCGTTCGACCTTCATCGCCGGCTTCCCCGGCGAGACCGAGGCCGAGTTCGAATACCTGCTGGACTTCCTGAAAGAAGCCGAGATCGACCGCCTTGGTTGTTTTGCCTATTCGCCGGTTGAGGGCGCGACGGCCAATGCGCTCGACAATCCCGTGCCCGAGGAAGTGCGCGAAGAGCGGCGCGGCCGCGTGATGCAACTGCAGGAAGAGATTTCCCGGAAGCGCCTGCAAGCCAAGGTCGGCAAGACCATGCGCGTCTTGATCGATGAAGTCGAACGCAACGGCGGCGGCGTGGGGCGCTCGGCGGCGGATGCACCCGAGATCGACGGCGTGGTCTACGTCAAGGCGCCGTATGAGCCGCATCTGAAGCTCAAGGTCGGCGAATTCGTCGACGTCAAGGTGACGGCGTCCGACGCGCACGACCTGTGGGGCCAGGCTTGAAAGCCATGAAGATCGGCTGCCTGGCGCTGGTCGCGCTATGCACAGCCTGTGCCGAACCGCCGCCTCCGCCTCCCGTCGCGCAGGCGCCGGCTTACGAGTCTTGCCAGGAAAAGGCGCAAACCATGACCGATGCGCTGCTGGCCGGGCGGGATGAGCCGGGCACGTCGACTATCGAGAGCGATGGCGATAATTGGCGCATTCATTATGGCGGCAGCGGTGAGAACCACAGCGGTGCCCTCACGTTCTATGTCGAGAAACGGGGCTGTCAGGTGGTCCGCACCGTCGTCGAATAGTCTGATTCGATTCTGACCCGATAGCGGAGAGCGCCTTGACACAAAAGAAGTCCCTGCAAACCTCGCTGGTGCATAGCGATTACCGCGCGCCGGAGGGGTTTTCCGCGCTGCAGACGGCGATCCACTACGCATCCACGGTCGTGTTCGACAACGTGGCGGCCATGCGCGGCCGGCAGTGGCAGCACAAGACCGGCTATACCTACGGCTTGCACGGTACACCGACCACCTTCACGCTCGAGGCGCGGCTGGCCGAGATCGAAGGTGGAAATCATTGCCTGTTGACCTGCAGCGGCTTGAGCGCGCTATCCATCGTCAATTTTGCCTTCCTCAAGGCTGGCGACCACCTACTGATCCCGGATAACGTCTATAACCCGAACCGCGAGCTGGCGGCTTGGCTGTCGCGCGACTTCGGCGTGGCGGTCGACTATTACGATCCCCTGATCGGCGCCGGCATCGCCGCATTGATGCGCGACAATACGCGCCTTGTCTGGACCGAGGCGCCAGGTTCGATTTCGATGGAAGTGCCGGACCTGCCGGCGATTTGTGCCGCGGCCCATGCGCGCGGCATCGCCGTGGCGCTCGACAATACGTGGTCGGCCGGCATCGCTCTGCGCGCCTTCGATCTTGGCGTCGACATCGTGATGCACGCCCTGACCAAGTACCAGTCGGGAGGCTCGGACATCCTGATGGGCGCACTGATCACGCGCGACGAGGACTTGAATCAAAAGCTGATGACGGCGCATATGCGCATGGGGCAGGGCGTCAGTTTCGACGATGCCTACCTTGTTGCGCGCAGCCTGCCCACCCTCAAGCTGCGCTTCGATGCGCATGACGCTTCGGCGCGCAAGATCGCGCATTGGCTCAAGGCGCGGCCCGAGATTGCCCGCGTGTTGCACCCGGCCTTGCCCGATTGCCCTGGCCATGAAACCTGGAAGCGCGATTTCAGCGGTGCCGGCGGCTTGTTTTCCGTGATCTTCGATCCACGCTACAGCGGGGAACAGACCGACCGCTTTGTCGACAGCCTGAAACTGTTCAAGATCGGATTTTCCTGGGGCGGGGCGCACAGCCTGTGCGTGCCTTATCACATGCAAAACATTCGCAAGGTGTGGAACGAACCAGGCAGGCTCGTGCGCTTCAATATCGGCCTTGAAGACAGCGACGACTTGATCGCCGACATCGAGCAAGCCTTGGGCGGGATGGCGTGAGCGGTTTGGGCGGCATTCCTGAGGAAAAGGCGGCCGAAGCCGAACGGCATGTCGGCGACATCGTGCGCCTGGCCGTGATGCATGACGACGCGCATGCCGCGGTCGTCGTGTACGACAAGCGTTCCGATCTGGCCGCCACGCTTGAGCATGCCTATCGCCAGGCACTGCCGCAGGCGCGCTTTGTCGATTTCGATACGGTCGAGCCGGCCGAGGTGATGGCACTCTTCGAGACTCTGGCGCCGCAGGATCTCGTCGTGTTGATCCAGACCACGGGTTTCCGTCTCGATGCCTACCGTCTGCGCGTCGAATTGTTCAAGCGCGGCTTGAAAGTGATCGAGCACGTGCACCTGTCGCGCATGCCCGGCATCGAGGCCTGGTATTACATCGATTCTCTCGCTTACGACCCGGCCTATTATCGCGGCGTGGGGAAGGCCTTGAAGGAACGCATCGACCGCGCGCGACGCGCCGTGGTCGATAGCGATGGCGCCGAACTGGTGTTTGATTCCGCGCTGGAAGAAGCGAAGCTCAACGTCGGCGATTACAGCGAGATGAAAAACATCGGCGGCCAATTTCCCATCGGCGAGGTGTTTACCGAGGCGCGCGATCTGGAAGCGGTGAATGGCCGCGTGCGCATCGGCGTATTCGGCGATACCGCCTTTGCCGCCAACCGGCCGGCCCAGCCGATCACTTTGGTAGTGGAAAAGGGCAGGGTGGTGCAAGTCATCGATTCGACGCCCGCTTTCGACGAAGTGTTGGCCAAAATCCGGGCCGATGAAGGGGAGGTTTGGCTTCGTGAGCTCGGCTTCGGTTTGAACCGCGCATTTTCCGTGGAGCGTTTCGTCAGCGACGTCGGCACGTATGAGCGCATGTGCGGCATCCATCTGTCCCTGGGCGCCAAGCATGGCGTTTATAGTAAGCCCTCCATCCGGCGCAAGGAAGCGCGCTATCACGTTGATGTTTTTGCAATCACGAAAGCCGTCTATCTGGACGATGCACGGGTCTATCACGACGGCGGCTGGGACGTCGGCCGATGGCTGCCTTGAACTGCAGCACTGAACGGCCGTTTGTTATCTAAATTGCAATAATTAAATCAAGGCACCTGCACTCAATAGCCCAGACGGCGAATATTGTCATAAAAATAATATAAAAATATTAATTTAAGGGCGTGATGACAACTTCATTCGCCAAGAAAGTTGTTAAATTTATACTTAAATCCGCAAAAAATCGAAAATATTCAAAAATTTTTCGATTCTTCCCTAAAGTTTCCACAGCCCCGGTCGTTACCAGTCCTGGATATGGCGGGTTGCGAAAAAAATTTAAAAATTTTTCGTGAAGACCCTAAAGTTTCCAAAAAACGTGCCGTAGACGGTTTGTAGAGGATGTCCGGGAGTGTTTCGGTTGTGCTCGCGCAACGGATTTTCGGAAATTTTCAGTAAAAAGTTTTAAAAAAATTCTCTGGCAAAACATTGCTGCAAGGATAGTTTTCCCGGGCTAACAAAATAGTCCGATTGCCGAAAACCCAGACAGCAAGCCAGTTTCGAGGCATTCAAGTTGCCTCAAAGAATTGGTCGCCTGACGTTTGTAAGACAAACGCCTACAGGTGGCCTGCGTGCGTCTCTTACGCAAAAAACCTCCTGTTGCCTATTGGCTCCCTTGGGTCGACCGTCCAGAATGCAATCACTGGGCGCGCAATTTGTTGCCGCCAGCATTCACCGGACGGGAGTTCCACCATGAATACGAACGACATGATTGCAGAGATCCGTGACGCCAATTTGGGTTACTTGATGCTTGCACAACAAATGATTCGTGCCGACAAGGCTACCGCCATCTTTCGCTTGGGCATCAGCAGCGACGTCGCCGACATGATCGAAGGCATGAGCAATGCGCAAATCCTGAAGCTCGCCGGTACCAATATGATGCTGGCCCGCTTTCGTTTCGACGACGGATCCATCCTCGGCATGCTGACCAGCTACAACAAGGAGCGCGGCCTGGCCCAATCGCACGCAGCCATCCTGATGGCCGGCCAGCCCGCCGAAGCGATCGCCTGATTCGCCAGCCCTCGTCAGCCCTAGTCAACCCGAAGTGCGGAGCGCAACATGACCAAGAAGAGCGTGGTGAACGAAGCCCAGGAAATCCAGTTGGCGATCGAATTGATCAATCTGGGTGCCCGCCTGCAATTGCTGGAAACGGAAACTTCGCTGTCGCGCGAGCGGCTTTTGAAGCTGTACAAGGAGTTGAAGGGCGTCTCGCCGCCCAAGGGCATGCTGCCGTTTTCGACCGACTGGTTCATCACCTGGCAGCCGAACATCCATTCTTCGCTCTTCATGGGCATCTACCACTACCTGCTCGACAATGCCGGAATCAAGGGTATCGAAGCGGTCATGAAGGCTTACAAGCTGTATCTTGAGCAAACCGAACCAGGCGCCGACGGCGAACCGGTGCTGTCGCTCACCCGCGCCTGGACGCTGGTGCGCTTTTTCGAGAGCAAGATGCTGACCACGACCGCCTGCGCCGAATGCGGCGGCAATTTCGTGGTGCATCGCCTCGATCTGCACGATCATTACACTTGCGGTCTGTGTCACCTGCCTTCGCGTGCCGGCAAGACCAAGAAAGCCAAGGCAGAAGCCGAAATGCGTTATCGTCCGGTGGCGCCGGCGGCCGGCTTGTCGACCACGGCGATGGCATAACACCGCGAGGTTCGTCAGATGAACGGCGGCATGCACAGGTATGCCGCCGTTTTTCGTTTTGGGGCTGCCCGCGCTGTTACACTGCTGTCTTGTCATCAGGAATAGGGAAGCAGGGATGCCGCAGCACGCTTCGGGACGACGGTCGTTCATCAACTTGCCGTCCGTCCGTGCCTTGCTCATGCAAATCCTGTCCCTGCTGCTGGTCGTGCCGTGTGCTGTCGCACTGGCTTATGTCGGCCGTTATCCCGTTCCTCTCTATGCGGTCGTTCTGGCTCAAGGTGTGGTGGCGGCATTGCTGTCGCGCCTGATCGGCCTCGCCGCATGGTGGCTTCTCATCCAGTTCGCCTTCGTGCCGCTGCTCTATGCGGCGGCGGCGCTCGCCTTGCCTTCCGGTGTTTATCTCGCCGGCTTTCTCTTGTTGCTGGTTTTGTATTGGAGCGCGTACCGGACGCAGGTGCCGTATTATCCCTCTGGCCCGGCGGGGTGGCGCGCGGTGGCGGCCGTCTTGCCCTCAGGCTCCTTGCGTATCGTCGATATCGGCAGCGGTTTCGGCGGGATGGTGCGCTATCTGGCAAAAGAGCGGCCCGACTGCGCAGTGTTGGGGGTGGAGCTGGCGCCCTTGCCGTGCTGGGTGGCGAAATGCGTCAACGCCGCAGCAGGCAGCCGGGGGCGCATCTTGCATGGCGATTATCAGGACTTGGATTTCGCCGAATACGACGTAGTGTTCGCCTATTTGTCGCCGGCGGCGATGCCTGACCTGTGGAGCAAGGCGCGATCCGAAATGCGCCCCGGCACCTTGCTGCTCAGTTACGAATTCGCCATTCCGGGTATCGAGTCGCAAATCACCAACATTTCGGAGGGCGACGGCAGGATTCTCCGCGGCTGGCGGATGTAATCCCCTCTGTACGTGTGATACATTTA
Source organism: Burkholderiaceae bacterium (assembly GCA_036384915.1). GTDB lineage: Bacteria > Pseudomonadota > Gammaproteobacteria > Burkholderiales > Burkholderiaceae_D > PKWO01. The sequence continues at coordinate 168,104 of DASVLJ010000011.1, read as the reverse complement.
TTCAAAGTTTCCTCAAGTAATCGAATGACGCTGCCGTAGAGTCGTTTTAGCTTGTGCAAGTGAGCCGATTTGACTATCGTTGACGTTTCGCCTATTACGTTGGCGAAACGCACATGGTTAAATCCTGAAATCAAGACAGATAACAAAAAGCGGACCGGATTTGGATTGCGGCGCTTTTTACCGATCAGGAGATAGCACACTTGTTAGTCATCATCGGATATGTGGTGGTCGTTGCCTGCGTGTTCGGCGGCTTCATGCTCGAAGGCGGCCATCTCGCTGCGCTGCTTCAGCCTATCGAACTGCTGATGATCGGCGGCGCCGCCAGCGGCGCCTTCTTCGTCGGCAATAACGGCAAGGCCATCAAGGCGACGCTGAAGGCCTTGCCCACCGTCTTCAAAGGCTCGAAATATACCAAGGCCATGTACATGGAGCTGATGACCTTGCAGTTCGAGGTCTTGAGCAAGGTGCGCAAGGAAGGCTTGATGTCGATCGAAGGCGATATCGAAGAGCCCGAGCAAAGCGCGATCTTTTCCAAGTATCCTGCGGTACTGGCCGACCATCACCTGATCGAATTCATGACCGATTACCTGCGTCTCATGGTGTCGGGCAACATGGATGCGTTCCAGATCGAAAACCTGATGGACAATGAAATCGAGACTCACCATGCCGAAGGGCACGTGCCGGTGCATTGCATCGCCAAGCTTGGGGACGGCATGCCTGCTTTCGGTATCGTGGCGGCGGTGATGGGGGTGGTGCACACCATGGCCTCGGTTGGCCTGCCGCCGGCGGAACTGGGCCTCTTGATCGCCGACGCTCTGGTCGGCACCTTTCTCGGCATTTTGCTTTCCTATGGCTTCGTCGGCCCGTTGGCCGGCGTGCTGGAGCAAAAACTGGACGAGTCGTCGAAGGTGTTCCAGTGCGTGAAGGTGACGCTCCTGGCCAGCCTGAACGGTTACGCGCCGGCACTCGCGGTCGAATTCGGACGCAAGGTGTTGTTTTCCACGGAAAGGCCATCGTTTACCGAGTTGGAAGAGCATATCAAGGCATCCAAGAGCAAGTAATCGGGGATACTATGAACATGCGTTGTTGCGCTTCGGCGTGGCATTTGAAGCAAGGGATTCGAGCGGCAGTATGCACGGACAAGTTAAGCGGGTAATGTATGGCTGACGACGGACTTCGTCCGATTATTGTCAAACGCATCAAGAAGGGCGGTGGCGGCGGCCATGGTGGCGCCTGGAAGATTGCCTATGCCGACTTTGTGACGGCGATGATGGCGTTCTTCCTTCTGATGTGGCTGCTCGGTTCGACCACCAAGGGCGATCTGCAAGGGATTGCGGATTATTTTCAGACTCCCTTGAAGGTGGCCATGGCCGGCGGCTCGGGTAGCGGCGACAGTTCGAGCGTCATCCAGGGCGGAGGGCGCGATTTGACGCGCACCACCGGACAGATCAAAAGAGCCGACGATCGCGAAAAAAGCCGCAAGACCTATAACTTGAAGGCCGCGCAAGCCGAAATGCGGCGCCTCGAGCAGCAACAGTTGCAGGCCTTGAAACAGCGCATCGATACCGCGATTGAAAACAGCCCCACGCTCAAGCAGTACAAGAATCAGCTTTTGATCGATATTACGTCGGATGGCTTGCGCATCCAGATCGTCGACGAGAAGAACCGGCCCATGTTTGCCTTGGCGAAAGCCGAGCTGGAGCCTTACACTAAGGAGATTCTGCTGGAGATCGGCCAACTGCTCAACGGGATTCCTAACCGGATCAGCCTGTCGGGCCATACCGATGCGACGCCGTTTGCCGGTGGCGAAAAGGGCTATAGCAATTGGGAGCTGTCCGCCGACCGCGCCAACGCGTCGCGGCGTGCGCTGGTAGCCGGTGGCATGGACGAATCCAAGATTTTGCGCGTGGTGGGATTGTCGTCGGCGGTGCCGCTGAACAAGGACGATCCTGCCGATCCGATCAATCGCCGCATCAGCATCATTGTGATGAACAAAAAAGCGGAAGAAGCGATCACCAAGGAAGGCGCCAAGATCGACGTCGCCAGCGAGGATGACGCCGCGCAGCAATTGGGAGTGGCGCCGGCGGGAACGCCGGCGGCATCGGCAGCAGCATCTGCGCCGGCCGCTGTCCCGAAGAAATAGGTTTGGGGAAGGCGTCAGAATGACGTTGGCATCGAGTAAGCAGGACCGACGACGGGCAGGACATTTTTCATGACGAAGAAAAATTTATTGAGCTCCCAGGTCAAACGCCTGTTGACCAGCTTGTCCGACCACGGCAACCAGCATCTGACCGAGGTCGAGACCGACCTTGTCCAGACGACGTACCTGCTGTCCGAGGCGATCGAGAAGCTGGGCGGCAGCTTCATGGCGATCCATGAGGGCATCGCTGCGCAGAAGGAGCTCGTCGATGCCTTGCTCGCTGGCGGGCCTGTCTCGCCCGAATCGCAAGAGCGCATCAAGGCCTTGCAAGAGGAGGTCGCGCAAAACATCAATGCCGCCGTGACCGGACTGCAATTCCAGGACATGACGAGCCAATTGATCGGGCGCACGGTGCGGCGCATTGCCGGCCTGCGCGACGTGCTGGGGGCAGTCGGCTCGAGCGGCAGCGAAATGCTGCCGGAAAGCGAACTGGAGGACGTGGTGGGCGTGCTCACGGAAGTCAGCAAAGCCCTTGAAGAACAAAGTGCCAAGCTCGAAAGCGTATTGTGGAAGGCGGTGAGCCAGACACACATGGAGAGCGGCGACATAGAGCTGTTCTAGAAGACGGTTTTTTGAATCAGGCAATTCGAAATCACAGCAGGAGTAAAGATGGCAAAATCAATTTTGGCGGTGGACGACTCTGGCTCCCTACGTCAGATGGTCGTTTTCAGTTTGCGTGCGGCGGGCTACCAGGTGACCGAAGCCGTGGACGGTCAAGATGGGTTGGACAAGGCGAAGACGCAGGTGTTCGACCTCGTGCTGACCGACCAGAACATGCCGCGCATGGATGGCTTGACGCTGATCCGTTCGCTGCGCGCGCTGCCCAATTACGCGCGCGTGCCCATCCTGATGTTGACGACCGAATCGAGCGACGAGATGAAGGCCAAGGGCCGCGCCGCCGGCGCCAACGGCTGGCTGGTCAAGCCCTTCGATCCGCAGCGGCTGACGGAAGTGGTCAAGAAAGTGATCGGGTAAGGTGGGCTTCGCTTCGCGCCGCGCCCCTAGAAACGACGATGGAGTAGGACAATGACCATTGATATGAGTCAGTTTTTCCAGGTATTTTTCGACGAGACCGAAGAGTTGCTCGCCGAGATGGAAAAATTGCTGCTCGCCGTGAATGTCTCCGCACCGGATATCGAGGACTTGAACGCCATCTTCCGTGCCGCGCACTCGATCAAGGGGGGCGCGTCGACCTTTGGCCTGTCCGACCTGACCGACGTGACGCACGTGTTGGAAAACCTGCTTGACCGTATTCGCAAGGGCGAGATGGCGCTGACGTCCGAGCATGTCGATGCTTTCCTCGTGGCCAAGGATATCTTGAAGATGCAACTGGACGGGCACCGGCTGCATACCCCTGTCGACCAGGAAGCCGTGGCCGACGTGCGCATGATGCTTCAGGAATTGTCACAGGGCGTGGTGCCGGTTCCGGCACCGGTAGCCGCGGCGGAAGTGCGGATGGGAGGGGCGGAGGGCGAAGCGAAACACGTCGATCACAAGCGCTGCTTCCGCATCGAGCTGCCGCAGGTCGGCGAGCGCGACAGCGCGGCATTGTCCGCCGAGCTGGCGCTGCTGGGCAAGCTGAGCTCCGAGACTTTGCCTGACAAGCGCCTGGTGTTGACGCTCGCGACCGACGAGGGCGAGGAAGACATCATCGCCATCTGCTCCTTCATTCTCGATCCGGACGATTTGAAGATTACGGAGACCGCGCCGCCGCCGGCGCCGGTTGTCGTGGAAAAAAGCGAGGAAGAACTCGGTTACGGCTTCTTCGAGCCGCTCGAGGATTTGCGCGCCTTCATCGCCGAAGGCCAGCCGCCGGCGCCGGCGCCGGCGCCTAAGGAGGTGGCACCCGCACCCTTGCCGGTGACGGAAGTGGTCAAGGACGCCGGACCGGCCACACTGGCCGAAAAGAAAAATATGGGGCGGCGCGAAAGCGACAAGGTGCATGCCGCCAACCAGGAATCGAGTTCGATCCGCGTCGGCGTGGAAAAGGTGGACCAGTTGATCAACCTGGTCGGCGAGCTCGTGATTACGCAAGCGATGATAGAACAGCGTACCAGTTCGCTCGATCCCATGCTGCATGAGCGGCTGTTGAACAGCGTCAGCCAACTGACGCGCAATACGCGCGATTTGCAGGAGGCGGTGATGTCGATCCGCATGATGCCGATGGATTACGTGTTTTCGCGCTTTCCGCGCATGGTGCGCGACCTGGCGAGCAAGCTCGGCAAAAAAGTCGAATTCGTCACCCACGGCGCGGCGACCGAGCTGGACAAGGGCTTGATCGAGCGTATTGTCGATCCGCTGACCCACCTGGTGCGCAACAGTATCGACCACGGCATCGAGTTGCCGGCGGCGCGCCTTGCGGCGGGCAAGGGCGAAGTCGGCCGCCTGTCGCTTTCCGCCAGCCACCAGGGCGGCAATATCGTCATCGAGGTGTCTGACGACGGCGGCGGCTTGAACCGAGACCGGATCCTCGCCAAAGCCAGGGAGAACGGTTTGCCCGTTGCGGACAATATGAGCGACGGCGACGTCTGGCAATTGATTTTCGCACCCGGTTTCTCGACCGCCGAAGTGGTTACCGATGTGTCGGGCCGCGGTGTCGGCATGGACGTGGTCAAGCGCAACATTACATCGATGGGCGGCGTCATCGACATCAATTCGGCCAAGGGCTTCGGCACCACGATCACGATTTCACTGCCGTTGACGCTGGCGATCCTCGACGGCATGTCGATCAAGGTCGGCGAGGAAGTGTATATCCTGCCGCTGGGCTACGTGACCGAATCGCTGCAGCCGGAAGCCGCCGATGTCAAGGAAATCAGCGGCCAGGGCCGGGTAATCAAGGTGCGTGGCGATTATCTGCCGTTGATTCCGCTGTACCAGATATTCGGCATTACGCCGACGTTTACCGAGCCTTCCGAAGGCATCGTCGTGATCCTTGAATCGGACGGCAAGAAGGCGGCCTTGTTCGTGGACGACCTCGTCGGCCAGCAGCAGGTGGTGGTCAAGAATCTCGAGTCGAATTACCGCAAGGTGACCGGTATTTCCGGCGCCACCATTTTGGGCGACGGCGGCGTGTCGCTGATCATCGACGTCGCGGCACTGTTGCGTTCGTCGCGCCAGTTGAGCGACGAATCGATCTATTCGTAGTTTTCATATCCCTCTTACCGATAGGAGACGATCATGTCGCAAACCACACAAGACGGCAAAGCAAGCGCGGATGGCGTCGGCCGCGAATTCCTGGCATTCAAGCTGGGCAAGGAAGAGTACGGCATCGACATCCTGAAGGTGCAGGAAATCCGTGGCTACGAGGCCGTAACGCGGGTCGCCTCGGCGCCCGAATTCGTCAAGGGTGTGATCAACCTGCGCGGCACCATCGTCCCCATCGTCGACATGCGCATCAAGTTCAAGCTCGGCGAACCGACCTATGACCAGTTCACCGTCGTCATCATCCTCAATATCCTGGGGCGGGTGGTCGGCATCGTGGTCGATTCCGTGTCGGACGTGATCACACTCTCGCAAGAACAGGTCAAGCCGGCGCCCGACATGGGGGCGGGCTTGAACAGCAACTACCTGATCGGCCTCGGTACGCTCGATGAAAGAATGCTGATCCTGATCGACATCGACAAGCTGATGTCTTCGGCCGATATGGGGCTCATCGAGAAAGCTGCGGCATGAATCGCGGCGCGGCGCTGTGGCGTTTTTTTCGCATGAAACACAAGTTTACAAATTGACTCGAAAATGAGACAGAGCCGGCATACCAGTGCGAGGCTCGGCGGCTTGGGAGATATACTGGTCGGGAGCCTTGCTTCAAGAAAAGCAGGCGGTGAAGCGCCCGGCTATCTGTGTCGGAATTGATTTGGAGGGGACTATGAGCTTACGCGGAATGCGGATTGGGTACCGGTTGGGAATTGGTTTCGGCGCCATTCTGCTCGCGCTGGTCGGCGTGCTGGTTTTCGGCAGCATGCTGAGCGCGAACAATCGCGACAAATTGATCACAGGTGTCGGCGGTGCCAATGCCAAGGTGATCCTTGCCGCCAAGATGAAGGCCGCCGCGCTCGAATCCGGTATCGCCATGCGCAATATCGGGTTGCAATCCGATGTGGCGGCGATGCAAAAGCAGCAGGCGGTGGTCAAGGTCAAGCAAAAAGACTACGCCGATGCGCGCGACAAACTTGCCGCACTGGGCTTGAGCGATGCCGAAAACAAGACCATGGCCGACATTGCCGCGATCGATGCGCAAATGGCCAAGCCGTTCAAGAACGCGCTCGACCAGGCGGCGGCTTTCAACAGCGAAGGCGCCGCCAAGGTGATTTCCGATGAAATCGATCCGCTCACGCAACAATCGATGGCGGCGATCGACAAGTTGATCGATTCGGCCCAGGTGGGCGCCAAGAAGACGCAGGAAGACGTGATCGCTTCCGCGCAGAAGGAGTCGGCTGCGTTGCTCGTGGTCGGCGTGGTGATCATCGGCCTGGCCATTTTCGTCTCCTGGCTGTTGACGCGTTCGATTACGTCGCCCTTGCGCGACGCCGTTGCCGTGGCCCAGCGCGTGGCGGCCGGCGAACTCGATTCCAACGTATCGGTCTCGGGCCGCGACGAGATCAGTGAGTTGCTGCAAGCCCTGAAGGACATGGACGACAGCCTGCTCAAGATCGTGTCCGAAGTGCGCCAGGGTACCGACGCCATCGCCACCGCATCGCAGGAAATCGCCTCGGGCAACAGCGACCTGTCGTCCCGCACCGAGTCGCAAGCCAGTTCGCTCGAAGAAACCGCCTCTTCGATGGAGGAATTGACCGACACCGTGCGGCAGAATGCCGAAAATGCGCGTCAGGCCAACCAGCTCGTGGTGTCGGCTTCGGAATTCGCCCAAAAAGGCGGCAAGGTGGTGGGCCAGGTTGTCACTACCATGGGCTCGATCAAGGAAAGCTCGCGCAAGATCGTCGACATTATCGGCGTGATCGACGGTATAGCGTTCCAGACCAACATCCTGGCCTTGAATGCGGCGGTGGAAGCCGCGCGTGCCGGCGAGCAGGGTCGCGGCTTCGCCGTGGTGGCGGCCGAGGTGCGCAACCTGGCTCAACGCTCGGCCGGTGCGGCAAAGGAAATCAAGGCGCTGATCGGCGATTCGGTGGAAAAGGTCGACCAGGGCAGCAAGCTCGTCGACGAGGCCGGCAAGACCATGGAAGAAATGGTAACTTCGGTACAGCACGTGGCCGACATCATGAGCGAAATCACCGCTGCCAGCCAGGAGCAGAGCGCCGGTATCGGCGAAGTCAACCAGGCCATCGCGCAGATGGACGAGATGACGCAGCAAAATGCAGCCTTGGTGGAGCAGGCCGCCGCTGCGGCGGAAAGCATGCAGGAGCAGGCGGCCCTCTTGGCCGACGCGGTATCGGTATTCAAGTTGGGCGATCACGACCGCGCACCGCGCCGCCGCGCTGCCGTTCCAGCCCCTGCGGCAAGGGTTGCCGCTCCGGCGCCGGACGAGGAAGAGGAAGTGCCGGCGGCTTCCGCCGGCACGGCGTTGGCTCCGCGCGCACAGAGTGCACCCAGTGTGCCGCGTGCGCCGGTGGTGGCGCCGGCCAATAACGACGATTGGGAAGAATTCTGATTGCTGCTGACGGCAATTCAACCGGAAGTATCAGGGTAAGCAGGGAACGGGGATGACTCAGGTAAGGCAGGGCAGGGTGGATTCGGCCAAGGAGTTCGAATTCACCGCAAAGGACTTCGAGCGCGTGCGCGGCTTGATCTACAAGCGCGCGGGCATTGCCCTGGCCGACAGCAAGCAGGAGATGGTCTACAGCCGCCTGGCGCGCCGCTTGCGCGCCACCGGCATAACTTCGTTTGGCGTCTATCTTGATGAACTCGAGCGCGGTACGGACAGCCAGGAGTGGGAAGCTTTTACCAATGCGCTGACCACCAACCTGACTTCGTTCTTCCGCGAGGCGCACCATTTTCCCATTCTTGCCGAGCACGTCGCCAAGCTCAAGGCCAAAAACAGTGGGCAGATCGAGGTCTGGTGTTCGGCCAGTTCCACCGGTGAGGAGCCTTACTCCATCGCGATCACCTTGTGCGAAGCGTTCGGTACGCTGACGCCGCCGGCGCATGTGATTGCGACCGACATCGACACCAATGTCTTGAACACCGGCGCGCGCGGCATTTATCCGATCGAGCGCGTCGAGAAGCTGGCCCCGGAGCGCGCCAAGCGGTTTTTCCTGCGAGGCAAGGGAGAGCAGGAAGGTTTGGTGCGCGTGCGGCCGGAATTGCAGAAATTGGTGACCTTCAAGCAATTGAATCTGCTTTCGGACGACTGGCCGGTATCGGGTCCGTTCGACGTCATTTTTTGCCGCAATGTGATGATCTATTTCGACAAGCCGACCCAGGGCAGGATCCTGTCCCGGTTTGCGCCTCTGATGAAGCCCGATGGCTTGTTGTTTGCCGGGCATTCCGAGAATTTCCTGTACGTCACCGATGCCTTCAAGCTGCGCGGCAAGACGGTATACGAACTGGACCCGCAAGGCGCCGGCAAGCGGCCGCCCTCCTTGTCCAGGCAGGCGTGAAAGGAAACAATGGTGCCCTTATGACAAACGCGCTGCAAGAACACTTCGCAACGAACGTCTATTATGACCGGACCTTCGACCGCGATGCCGCGAAGATCCTGCCGGGTGAATACTATTTCACCGGCAAGGATATGCTGATCGTGACGGTACTCGGGTCCTGCGTGGCAGCCTGCATCCGCGACCGCGTGACCGGTGTCGGCGGAATGAACCACTTCATGCTGCCCGACGGCGGCAATGACGCCGACAGCCCGGTATCGGCCTCGATGCGCTACGGCACCTATGCGATGGAAGTCCTGATCAACGATCTGTTGAAGGCCGGTGCGCGGCGCGAAAACCTCGAAGCCAAGGTATTCGGCGGCGGCAATGTGCTGCGCGGCTTCATCGCGATCAACGTCGGCGAGCGTAATGCCCAGTTCGTGCGCGATTATCTCAAGGCGGAAAACATCCGCATCGTGGCGGAGGACTTGAACGACGTGCATCCGCGCAAGGTTTACTTTTTTCCGCGAACCGGTAAAGTGCTGGTGAAAAAATTGAAACAAATGAACAACAATACACTGGTCAACCGCGAGCAGGATTATGCCAATCGCCTGCAGACCAACAAGGTGGCCGGCGATGTGGAATTGTTCTAGCGTGCGGTTCGGACAGGGATAAGGGCAAGGCAAGAGGCAGAGATCATGAAGACCAAGGTGTTGATCGTCGACGATTCCGCGCTGATTCGCAGCGTCATGAGCGAAATCATCGGAAGCCAGCCCGACATGGAAGTGGTGGGTGTGGCGCCCGATCCGCTGGTAGCGCGCGACCTGATCAAGCAGACCAATCCGGACGTACTGACCCTGGACGTCGAAATGCCCAAGATGGACGGCCTCGACTTCCTCGAAAAGCTGATGCGCCTGCGCCCGATGCCGGTTGTGATGGTGTCGTCGCTGACGGAGCGCGGCTCCGAAATCACGCTGCGCGCGCTCGAACTCGGTGCGGTCGACTTCGTCACCAAGCCCAAGCTGTCGATCCAGAGCGGCATGCGCGAATATGCCGAACTGATCGCGGACAAGATTCGCGCCGCGGCCAAGGCGCGCGTCAAGCCGCGCCAGGCCGCACCGGCGCGCGCCGAAGGCGGTTTGCCGCTCTTGAAGAACCCGCTGACCAGCTCTGAAAAGCTGATCATCATCGGCGCTTCCACCGGTGGCACCGAAGCGATCAAGGATTTTCTGATGCAGATGCCGTCGGATTGCCCGGGCATCCTGATCACCCAGCACATGCCCGAGGGTTTCACCCGTTCGTTTGCCAAGCGCCTGGACGGTTTGTGCAAGATTGCCGTGCGCGAAGCGGAAGAGGGCGAACGCATCCTGCCCGGCCATGCCTTCATCGCGCCGGGCCATTCCCATCTCCTGCTGGCGCGTAGCGGCGCCAATTACGTGACCAAGCTGGATCAGGGCCCGCCGGTGAACCGGCACAGGCCCTCGGTCGACGTGCTGTTCAACTCCGCCGCGCAGTGCGCCGGCAAGAATGCGGTCGGCGTCATCCTGACCGGCATGGGCAAGGACGGCGCGCAAGGCATGCTGGAAATGAAAAAGGCGGGGGCCTATAATTTCGCTCAAGACGAAGCGACGTGCGTGGTGTTCGGCATGCCGCGCGAGGCGATCGCTGTCGGGGCAGCCCATGAGGTCGGGGCGCTGCCCGAGTTGCCCCGCATGGTTCTGGGTTATTTGGAGGCCCATGGCAGCCGTGCTTTACGCGTGTAATCCCAAATAGTGCGTTTGCACAGGCTCATATGTGCGGAATGAGTTCTGGTGCATAATAGCAACAACTTATGCTTGTTCGTGGTCCCAGAACATCGAACTACGAGTAAGATCGACAACGAATGCGAATTATTGGAGTGATTCATGGCGGGTCCGAATACTAAATTTTTGGTTGTCGACGATTTTTCGACGATGCGCCGCATTGTGCGCAACCTGCTCAAGGAATTGGGCTACGCCAATGTCGATGAGGCCGAGGATGGCCAAATGGCTCTGTCCAAGTTGCGCAGCGAAGCGTTCGACTTCGTGATTTCGGACTGGAACATGCCGGTAATGGACGGCTTGACGATGTTGCAAAACATCCGCTCCGATCCGGCGCTGTCCAAGATGCCTGTCTTGATGGTCACGGCCGAAGCGAAAAAGGAAAACATCATCGCTGCCGCCCAGGCTGGCGCCAACGGCTACGTGGTGAAGCCTTTCACCGCCGCCACGCTCGACGAGAAACTCGCCAAGATTTTCGAAAAGCTCGAAAAGGGCGGTTGATATGAGCGTGGATCAATCCCAGTCGGCATCGGCGGCGCCTTCGGGGGCGGATGCGGGTTCGGATTTGAACGTTCAGCATGAGATGCTGACGCGCGTCGGCCTGATGACGCGTTCCTTGCACGACAGCCTGCGCGGCCTGGGTTTCGACAAGCTCATCGCCAAGGCTGCACACGATATTCCCGATGCGCGCGACCGCCTGGATTATGTGGCCAAGATGACGGAGCAGGCGGCGCAGCGTGTACTCAATGCCGTCGACGCCGCCGGGCCGCTGCAAGATGCAATCGACAGCCAGGCGGCCAGCCTGGCCAATCGCTGGCAAGACCTGATTTCTTCCGGTTCGTTTTCCGAAGCGCAGGCGCGCGAATTGGCCGAGCAATCGATCGATTATTTCGACCAGGCACGCAGCAACGCCGGCGCCACCAAGCAGCACTTGATGGACATCATGATGGCGCAGGACTTCCAAGACCTGACGGGCCAGGTAATCAAGCGCGTCACCGAACTGGCGCATGGCCTGGAACAGCAGTTGGTGCAATTGCTGATCGATTATGCGCCGCCAGAGATCAAGCGCGAGGCCGGTTCCGGCTTGCTCAATGGTCCGCAGATCAATCCAGAGGGGAATGCCGACGTCGTTGCCGATCAAGGTCAGGTTGACGATCTGTTGGAAAGCCTGGGGTTCTGATCCGGGCTTGCCCGGCGTTCCCGGACACGACATTTTTCCATTGAATTGAATCCCCATGTTAGAAAACCACATCATCGTTCGCGAGCCGGTGATCGATGCCAAGCAAAAGGTGCTGGGTTTCGAATTGAGCTTGCAGGGAGCGGACGGTTCGGCTCCGCGACTGGAGCACTACGTCGAACTGGCCGAATTCCTCGCCAGCCAGCTGAACCGCCAGGAAACAGGCTGGCTGCTGGGCGATAGCAAGGTCTATCTCGATACCTCGCCTTTGGTCATCGCCAGCGAGGCCTTGCTAGGCTTGCCGCCCAAGAGCATGGCCCTGACCGTGCTGGCCGAAGACTTCGCCGATGCCGATATGGTGGCAGGTCTTGCCACCGCACGTTCGGAAGGCAGCGCCGTGATCGCGCTTTGCCCCGGCGTCGAAGCGATAGATACCGCCTTGCTGCCCCACGTCACACATGTCGAAGTGCCTTACGACGCAGCGCGTCAGCCTGTCCTGGTGCAAGCGGCTGCCAAGCTCAAGAGTGCCTCTATCGGCTTGGTGGCGCGCGGGGTGCATAGCTGGGCAGATTACGATTTTTGCGCCATGCACGGCATCGATGCGCTGATCGGCAAGCTGCACGCCGTCACCAAGCCCGGCAGCCATCCCAAGGGACTGAATCCGGCACAGGCCATGATCCTGCAATTGATGGATATGGTGCGCAAGAATGCCGACGTTCGCCAGTTGGAGGGCGTGTTGAAGCGCGATGCCGGATTGTCTTACAAGCTCCTGCGCTACATCAATTCGGCCGGTTTCGGTCTGGGCGCGGAAATCCAGTCATTGAAACATGCTGTGACCATGCTCGGCTATTCGCCGCTGTACCGCTGGCTCTCGGTGCTGCTGGCTTCGGCCAGCGGCGACGGCTATACCCCCATCCTGATGCAGACGGCAGTGGTGCGCGGCCGTTTTGCCGAATTGCTGGGCAAGGGCATGGTGCCGAAGGGCGAGGCCGACAATCTGTTCGTCGCCGGCATGTTTTCGCTTCTGGACCGCTTGCTTGGCATTCCGATGGAACAGGTGCTGGAAAAGATCCAGCTCCCCGAACCCGTATGCCAGGCCTTGCTGGCGCGCGAAGGCATGTACGGCCCGTTCCTGGCCTTGGCTGAAGCATGCGAATACGGCGGCACGGACAAGATCGGCGAATTGGCCGAATCGATGTTCATCGGCACAACGCAGGTCAACGAAGCGCATCTCGCCTCTCTGGCTTGGGCGCAAAACCTCAAGTTGTAAGCTGCTTTGCCGGGTAGTAACTGATTCTGCCCGGCAACCAGTGAAAAAGCGGCACATTCCACCCCCTGTTTCCCCGATGATCGCCGGCCGCCCTGGCCAATAATCGCTCCTATAGCCCCAAATAGGCAGGTTTTGCCTATGCGGATGAAATAGAGGAGTCGTCGGCATGGCCGAAGATAGCGATCAGGAACGGACAGAAGCCCCATCGGCGCGGCGCCTCGAACAGGCACGCGAAGATGGCGACGTTCCCCGGTCGCGGGAACTGTCGACCTGTACCGTATTGCTCGCCGCAGGCCTCGGCATGTGGTTCATCGGCGGCGGGGTAGTACAGCAAATCGACGCCTTGCTGAGCTCGGTGCTGAGCCTGGACCGGGAGGCGGCGTTCGATCCCAATCTCCTGTTCGCGCGCATAGGCGGGCATCTTGGCGGCTTGCTGATATCCGCCGCGCCGTTTGCAGTCCTGCTCATGATTGCCGCGATCGCGGCCCCGCTTTTCATCGGCGGCTGGCTGTTTTCGGCCAATGCGCTGATCCCGAATTTCGCCAAGATGAACCCGGTTACGGGCCTGGGCAACATGATTTCACTGCGTGCCCTGGTCGAATTGCTCAAGGCGATCGGCAAGACCCTGCTGGTGGGCAGCGTGGCCTGGGTCGTCATTTCGCACCAGGTCGACGCGATGATCGGACTGACCGGCGAGTCGATACAGGACGGCAGCATGCATATGGCGCATCTGTTGTTGACGGGTTTCATCGCCATCACGGGCGGCCTGATCGTGATCGCCTTGATCGACGCGCCTTACCAGCTCTGGCAATACAACGACAAACTCAAAATGACGCGCCAGGAATTGCGCCAGGAATCGAAAGAGTCCGACGGCAATCCCGAAATCAAGGGCCGCATCCGCAACATGCAGCGCGAAATGGCAAGGCGCCGCATGATGGCCAACATACCCAAGGCCGACGTGGTCGTGACCAACCCGACGCACTTCGCCGTGGCGCTGCAATACAAGAGCGGCAGCAATGGCGCGCCGCGCGTGGTGGCCAAGGGCGCCGACGAAGTGGCGGCGCGTATCCGCGAAATCGCAAGCGAAAACAGGGTCCCCTTGCTCGAAGCGCCGGCACTGGCGCGTGCGCTGCATCGGCATACCGAATTGGGCGACGAGATTCCGCAGGCGCTGTATACGGCCGTGGCCGAGGTGCTGGCCTATGTGTACCAGCTGCGCGTGTATCGCGAGCAGGGTGGGGTGATGCCCGACGAGCCGGACGAGCTCGACGTGCCGCCGGAACTGGATCCGCAAAATCCTGCGGCCAAATCGAAGGTGGAAGCACGGCGCATTTTGAATTGACTGAGAACGACAGATGGCAACACGGATTGAAACCATGAGACTGCCGGCCTGGATGACAGGCGCGGGTTCGCGCGCGGTGGCGGCGCCGATCCTGATCGTCATGATGCTGTCGATGATGATCCTGCCGCTGCCCTCGTTCGCGCTCGACATCTTTTTCAGCTTCAACATCGCCTTGTCGGTGATTGTGCTGCTGACGAGCCTGTACACTGTCAAGCCGCTCGACTTCATGGTGTTCCCGACCGTGCTGCTGGTGTCGACCATGTTGCGCCTGTCGCTCAACGTGGCCTCGACGCGCGTGGTCTTGACCGAAGGCCATACGGGGCCGGATGCGGCCGGCAAGGTGATCGAAGCCTTCGGCCACTTCCTGATCGGCGGCAATTATGCGGTCGGTATCATCGTCTTCATCATCCTGACCATCATCAACTTCACCGTCGTCACCAAGGGTGCGGGCCGTATTGCCGAAGTGGGCGCGCGTTTCGCCCTTGACGCCATGCCCGGCAAGCAGATGGCGATCGACGCGGACTTGAATGCCGGCTTGATCGGCGAGCAGGAAGCGCGCCGCCGCCGCCGCGAAGTGGGCCAGGAAGCCGAATTCTACGGCGCGATGGACGGTGCGTCCAAATACGTCCGCGGCGACGCCATCGCCGGCATCATGGTCACGGTGATCAACATCGTCGGCGGCTTGATCGTCGGCATGGTGCAGCACGATCTCGATTTCGGCACCGCCATCAAGACCTATACCTTGCTCGCCATCGGCGACGGCCTCGTGGCGCAAATTCCTTCGCTGGTGATTTCGACCGCAGCCGGCGTGGTGGTGTCGCGCGTGGCGAGCGAGCAAGACATCGGCGGCCAGCTGGTGGGCCAGTTGTTCGCCAAGCCGCAGGTCTTGTATATCACGGCCGGCATCGTCGGCGGCCTGGGTTTGATTCCCGGCATGCCGCATCTGGCTTTCCTGTTGCTGGCAGCCTTGCTGGCCGGCAGCGCCTGGCTGGTCACACAGCGCGCCAAGGCGGCCGCGGTTGCGCCGCCGCCACCCTCCACGACCGTGCCGACCGCGCCGCCCGAGGAGGAGGCGACCTGGCAGGATATCGTGCCGGTCGATACGCTAGGCCTGGAAGTCGGCTATCGCCTGATTCCGCTGGTCGACAAGACGCAAAGCGGCGAATTGCTGCGCCGGATCAAGGGCATACGCAAGAAATTTGCCCAGGAAGTCGGCTTCCTCGCGCCGCCGGTGCACATCCGCGACAATCTCGAATTGAAGCCTTCGGCTTATCGCATCACCTTGAAGGGGGTGGAGGTCGGCAACGGCGAAGCGCACAACGGGCAGTTCCTCGCCATCAACCCCGGCATGGTGACAGGCAACCTGCCCGGCGCAGTGACCAAGGACCCGGCCTTCGGCTTGCCGGCAACCTGGATCGACGCCTCGATGCGCGAGCAGGCGCAAGCCATGGGATATACCGTGGTCGATGCCGGCACGGTGGTGGCGACGCACCTGAACCATTTGATCACTACCCACGCCTCGGACTTGCTGGGGCGCCAGGAAGTGCAGCAATTGCTCGACCACCTGGCCAAGGATTCGCCCAAGCTGGTGGAAGACCTTGTACCGAAGACGATTTCGCTGGCGACGCTGCAAAAGGTCCTGCAAAACCTGCTGGCCGAAGGAGTACACATCCGCGACATGCGCACCATCATCGAAACCATCGCCGAACATGCGGCCACGGTGCGCGATGCCAATGATCTCACGGCACTGGTGCGCGTCGCCTTGGGCCGCGCCATCGTGCAGCAGATTTTCCCCGGCGCCAACGAACTGCCCGTCATGGCGCTGGATAACCGGCTTGAGCGTCTCTTGCTGCAAGCCCTGCAAACCAGCGGCCCGAACGGAGAGGGCATCGAACCGGGCCTGGCCGACAACATCGTCAACCAGACCGAGATCGCGACCACCGCACAGGAGCAGCTCGGCATTACGCCGGTGCTGCTCGTGCCTTCGCCCTTGCGCGCCTTGCTCGCGCGCTTCCTGCGCCGCGCAGTGCCGCAGCTCAAGGTCTTGTCGCAGGCAGAATTGCCCGAATCGAAAACCATTAAAGTCACCCGCCTTGTTGGAGGCCAAGCATGAACGTCAAGAAATTTACCGCCAAGACTTCGCGCGAAGCATGGCGCATGGTCCGCGATACGCTCGGTACCGATGCCGTCATCCTGTCGAACCGCAGCGTCAACGGCATGGCCGAAATCCTCGCCCTGGCGGCCGAGGATGCGGCTTCGCTGGCCCATCCGGCGCATGAGGCGGAGCCGATGGCGGCGAGCACACCGCTCAAGCCGGCACCGGCTGTGAAGCCCGCTCCCGCCGTATCCAGGACGCAGGCCGCGCCTGTCAGGCAACAGGAACCGCCGCAAGAGCTGCAGCCCGTTTTGCCCGTCAAACGCCGCGTGCCGGAACCGCGTCAAGACGAAGATCAGGCATCCAATCTCGCCACAGCACTGGAAGCGGCGCGCCAGCTGGCCGCGGCCAAGACGCCGGCCGGTGCCGAGCTGAACGACATGATGAACGAGATCCGCTCCATGCGCGGCATGCTCGAAGCGCAGTTGGCCGAGCTGGCCTGGGGCGGTACGCCGCAAAAGCGCAACCCGGTCAAGTCGCTCGTTTTCAAAGAAATGATCGCGGCAGGCTTCTCGGCTTCGTTGGCGCGCTATGTCTCGGAAAAGGTGCCGGCCGATATCAAGCCGGAAGCGGCGCTGAGCTGGACCAAGTCCGTACTGGCGCACAATCTTGCGGTGGTCGGCAATGAAAATGAAATTCTGGAGAAGGGCGGCGTGTTCGCCCTGGTCGGCCCCACCGGCGTGGGCAAGACCACGACCACGGCCAAGCTGGCGGCACGCTGCGTGATGCGCCATGGCCCGGGCAAGCTGGCCCTGATCACGACCGACGGCTATCGTATTGGCGGTTACGAGCAGTTGCGCATCTACGGCAAGATTCTCGGCGTCATGGTGCATTCGGTGAAGGATGAAGCTGACTTGCGCATCGCGCTCGAAGAATTGAAAGGCAAGCACACTGTGCTGATCGATACCGTGGGCGTATCGCAGCGCGACAAGATGGTGGGCGAACAGGTGGCCATGCTGTCGGGCGCCGGAGCCCGTGTCAAGCGCCTGTTGTGCGTGTCGGCCACGTCCAATGGCGAAACCTTGAGCGAAGTCGCGCGTTCCTACCAGGGCGACGGCCTGGCCGGCTGCATCATCACCAAGCTCGACGAGGCGGCCACCATCGGTAATGCGCTTGACGTCGCGATACGGCAAAAGCTCAACCTGTACTACGTCGCCAACGGCCAGCGGGTGCCGGAAGATTTGCACCTGGCCAATGCGCAATACATGGTCGATCGCGCCTTCAAGCTCAAGCGCGAAACGGCGGCCTTCGAAGTGCATGACGAGGAATTGCCCTTGGTGGTGGCCAATGCGGTGACCAGTGGCGCGCGTCCGTCCGCTAATGCAACGGTTGCGCGCGGGGTGGCGCTTGGCTAATTTCGACTTCGACCAGGCGGAAGGTCTGCGCCGTCTGCTGGCCGGGCCGCGGCCGCGCGTCTTCACCTTTCTTTCGGTTACGCCGGATGCGGCCAAGAGTGCCACCCTGATCAACCTGGCCGCGACGCTGGCACGTTCGGGCAATACGGTGTTGCTGGCCGATGCGCGGGCGAAATACCGCGGCGTGTCCGGCGCGCTCGATTTACCCTATTGCCCCACCTTGATGGATGCCGCGCGCAAGAAACGCCCCTTGAATGACGCAATCCGGCCGATGGAGCAGGGCTTTTCTGTCGCGCTGATGCGACATGAAAACCGAGCCGACCTCGATGCCTGTCAAGATGGCAAGATATTGCAACATTTGGATGCTTGCTTTGAACTGTTGGGCAAGCAAACTGATATGCTGTTGATAGACGGCGAGTTGCATCCCGAAGACGGCTTGATCGTGCCGACCATGGCCAATGGCGAGATCGTGATCCAGGTCAGCCCTGGCGCGACCGAGATCCAGCAAGCCTATGGACTGGTCAAGCGTCTCAATGCACAGCTTGGCAGGCGCAGCTTCGGTATACTCGTAACTGATGCTTCGGAGCAAGAAGCACAAGTGGTGTACGATAATATGGCACGCGCGGCAAATCGTTATCTTGCCGTGCATTTGAAGTCGCTCGGCTCGGTGCCCGCCGACGACTATTTGCGGCGCGCAACGCGGCTGGGGCGGTCTGTGGTCGAGGCTTTCCCGCTGGCAGGCGCATCGATCGCGTTCCGGCGGCTCGCGGGGCGCGTCGCTGCCGAGTCTCACCTCGACAGCCTGCAAGCCGTGGGTGCCAACTAGGTGAATCAGGTTAAACAGTTTATGTACACAGCGGATGGGAAAACCGACAAGAGCCACTTGCTGGCGGAACACGCGCCGCTGGTCAAGCGCCTTGCCCATCAGATGAAAGCCAAGCTTCCACCCTCGGTGGAAGTCGACGACTTGATCCAGGCCGGCATGATCGGCTTGCTCGACGCCGTGAGCCGCTACGAAGAAACGCATGGCGCGCAATTCGAAACCTACGCTGTGCAGCGCATCCGCGGTGCCATGCTCGACGAGCTGCGCTCGTCCGACTGGCTGCCGCGCAGCATGCGGCAAAACATGCGCAAGATCGAAGAAGCGATGAGCCAACTGCAGCAACGCCTGGGCCGTCCGCCCAACGAGAGCGAAGTGGCCAAGCAGCTCAAGCTCTCGCTGGCCGACTACCAGGACTTGCTCAATGAAGGCGGCGGCCACCAGTTGGTGTATTACGAGGATTTCCATGATGGCGACGGCAACGAGCACTTTCTCGACCGCTACGCCACCGACGAAGACGGCGACCCGTTGCAGACGCTGATGAACTCGGGCTTCCGTGCCGCCCTGATCGAAGCGATCGAGGGCTTACCCGAAAGAGAGAAAATACTCATGGGCCTCTACTATGAGCAGGAGATGAACCTCAAGGAGATCGGCGCGGTGATGGGCGTTTCGGAATCGCGCGTCTGCCAGCTCCATAGCCAGGCAATCTCGCGCCTGCGTGCCAACCTCAGGGAAAAAGCGTGGACTGGGGTAGCGTAGTCGGGCTGGTGCTTGCCCTGACCGGTATCATCGTCGGGCAGGCAATCGAAGGGGGAGAAATCGGTTCGCTGGTGCAGCCGGCGGCCTTCGTCATCGTCGTCATCGGCACGCTGGGCGCGGTGATCCTGCAAAGCGGCCTGCTCAATTTCTTTGAAGGCGTGAAACTGGCTTCCTGGGTGTTTGCTCCCCCGCCTTCCAACGGCAAGACCTTGCGCCGCGACGTCGTCAACTGGAGCACCACGGCAAGGCGCGAGGGCCTGCTGAGCCTGGAGCGCCAGCTCGACCAGGTGCGCGACCCTTATCTGGCCAAGGGCTTGCGACTGATCGTCGACGGCGTCGACCCGTTCAAGCTGCGTGAAATTCTCGATGTCGAAATCGCGGCCTACGAGACCGAGCGCAAGCTGGCCATCAAGATCTGGGAATCGGCCGGCGGCTATTCGCCGACCATCGGCATTTTGGGCGCCGTGCTGGGTTTGATCCACGTCATGGAGAACCTGTCCGACCCGAGCAAGCTCGGTGCCGGCATTGCCGTCGCCTTCGTCGCGACCATCTATGGCGTGGGCCTTGCCAACCTGGTGTTTCTGCCGATCGGCAGCAAGCTCAAGGCGCTCGTCGCGAAGGAAGTGGCCCAGCGCGAGCTGATCGCCGATGTGTTCTGCGGCATTGCCACCGGCGAGAATCCGCGCATCATCGAAGAGCGGCTCTCAACATACTGACTTCATCATGACGCGCAGAAAGCACGAGGAAGAGCACGAAAACCATGAGCGCTGGCTCGTGTCCTATGCCGACTTCATCACGCTTTTGTTCGCGTTTTTCGTCGTGATGTATGCCATCTCTTCGATCAACACCGGCAAGTATCGTGTGCTGTCCGATTCGCTGGGCAATGCCTTCGGCCGCGAAGCGCCGCAGGTTCCGCCTTCGCGCGCGCAGCTCGAACTGGGCTTGAACGGCTTGAAGCCGCTGATCGTATTGCGGCGCGAGGCGATGGCACGGCGCGATTATGCGCAGTTGTCGGTCCTGTCGCGCAATCTGCAGCAGACGCTTGCGCCCCTGATTTCACAAGGCAAGGTGCAGGTCACGCAAAGCAGCCGCGGCATCAACGTCACCATCAACTCCAGCGTCTTGTTCGCCACCGGCGAGGCAAAGCTTACCAACGACGCCAGGGACATCCTGAAATCGGTCGCAACGACCTTGAAGAGCGACAAGCATGCGCTCCAGGTCGAAGGCCACACCGACAACGT
The DNA here is from genome assembly GCA_036384915.1 of Burkholderiaceae bacterium. GTDB lineage: Bacteria > Pseudomonadota > Gammaproteobacteria > Burkholderiales > Burkholderiaceae_D > PKWO01. The sequence continues at coordinate 147,453 of DASVLJ010000011.1, read as the reverse complement.
GCCCATCAGCACGCCGCTGTTCGCATCGAACTGGGAATTGTCTTCGGCGCGGGCCGGCAGCGTGGTGCGCCTGTTTGCCGAGAATGGTGTGGCGGAAAACCGCATGCTGGCCATCGGCCACAGTTCAACCCAGCCTATCGACTCGAACGATACCAATGAGGGCAGGGCGCACAACCGGCGCGTGGAAGTGATGATCCTGGCGAGCGTGCCGGATATCAAGCTGCCGGAGACGTTGAACTAGATCGGACTTCCAGCTTGCTCAATCAAGCGTGACAATGGCTCCAGGTGCCGGGCAAAGCGCTGCCAGCGTTTCATGGAGCTGGTGTAGATCGGTCTTCTCACTTGTGCCGCGCTGGCGGTATCGACGCGGCGCGGGTTGCGATGGAAATCCAGACAGCGCTCATCCCAAGGCAGGCCGAGATAGTCGAGCACTCGCCTGGCTTGTCCTTCGGTGTCTTGCACCAAGTCCTCGTAGTGCAGTGCCAGTATGCTGTCCGGCAGTACGCGGTGCCAGTGCGCCATTACCTCGGCGTAGCGGCCATAGTAGCGCCCCAGCATTTCCAGGTCGTAGCTAAAGGCTTGCTTGTCGCCGCCGAACAGGAGCGCGTAGCACGAGAAGCAGATATCCATCGGGTCGCGCATGATATGAATGATCTTGGCGCCCGGCAGCATCAGGCGTATCAGGCCGACATAGAAGAAATTCGCGGGCATCTTGTCGGTCAAGACCCGCGCACTGGGGGCAAGGCTCCAGGCACGCCCCACATATTGCCGCCCCATGTGCGCGAGTTGCTCGTTGGTGAGATCGGGCACGGTGAAAGGGAAGGGCTTGGCCTCGGGGCCGCCGAAATGCTGTTCCGCGATCTCATGCATCAGCGGAAGCTCGCCTGCGCCGAACACGCCGGGAGAACTGGCCAATATTTGCTCGAGCAAGGAGGTACCGGAGCGCGGCATGCCGACGATAAATACCGGTGTCCGCTCGGGCGTGGCCTGGCCGTAGCCCTGGCGCGCGTCAAACAATCCGCGGGTGAAGGTGGCTTTGATGCGCTCGACGAGTGCGTCATCGATTGTGTCGTCGATTCTGTACTGTTCATGCTTGATGCGGTTGCCTTCGCAATAGGCGGTGAAGGCATCGTCGTAGCGGCCCAGGTCTTCACGCATCTTACCCAGGGCGAACCAGTAGCGAGTGCGCAGATCGGGCGGCAGCGCCGCCACGGCATCGATGCGCGACTCCAGCATGGCCGGGTGCGGGTCCGTTGCGGAATAGGTCTTCAGTTGGGATAAGCCATAGTGTGCCTGGACCAAGCCGGGTCCAATCGCGATGGCTCTTTCGAAAGCTTGCGCCGCCTCTTCGAGCCTGCCGGATTCGTTATAGGCAATACCGAGGTTGCAATGCCACGAAGGGTCGTGCGGATAAAGAGCAATCGCGCTCTCGTAGTTGTCGATCGATTCCGCGAGGCGGCGCAATTGCAAGGCGGCCTTGCCGAGATTGGCATGGGCTTCGGCATAGCCGGGGCGCAAATCCAGCGCGTGCCTGGCGGCTTGCGCGGCGTCGAGGGCCCGCCCTCCATCGAGCATCGCCGCAGCGAGATTATTGTGAGCTTCCGGGTCGCCGGGCAGCAGTTGCGCCGCTTTGGATAATGCCTCGATGGCATCCTTGCCTTGAATCTGCAAGGCGGTACCGAGTGCCTTCCAGGCTTGGCCCGACTGAGGAAATTGCTGCGTCAGCGCGCGGCCCAGGTTTTCCATCTCGGCATGGCGGCCGCTGTTGAACAGTTCCGCAAGCATATTCAACTGGTCCGGGGGCGGGTGGGCCGCCTTCGGCGTGGGCGTGGGTTTCGGCGGAACTGTTTCTTTAAACAGGCAGCATTGCTTGTATTTTTTGCCGCTGCCGCAAGGGCAGGGATCGTTACGGCCCGGCTTCAAGACTTCAGCCGACGATCACGCCGCGGCCCTGGACTTTGGTGGTGGCCTGCCCATCGGGGCCGTAGAAGCCGGTTGCCTTGGTGCCGCGCAAGATGTTCAGCGCGCCTTGGTTGTAAGTCAGGTGCTTGCCGATCAGGATACCGTTGGTGTTGTTGAGCGATTTGACCTCTTGCGCCAGCTTGAGCAATTCGGCCCAGTCGTTGTCGGATTCCGGATCGTGTGCAGTATTGTCGAACCAGGCGCGCATGCCGCCTTCCATGGCCTTGTAGCCGGCCTGCGCCAAACGGCTGTAGCGCTGGGTGGTCACGGTGGAAATGGCGGATACAACGCGGGACTTCTGCTCTGTAATGGCGACTAAGCCGTTGACGTCGGCCGCGACGAGATGCGCCTGCTCGTCCTTGAGGATGCCGATCAATTCGGCTGTCAGTGCGATTTCGTTTTTTAGACTCGAGGCAGGCGTATTGTCATTCATAGGTCATCTCAAAAATCTACTGCGCAACCCAATCTCAGGGCTGCGATGCTCACCGTACCATTCGTACGGTTCCGCTTCTCGCCCTGACCTTGGACCGCTCGCTACGATTTTTCGAGACGACCTTCAAAGAAAAGCTCAGGCGGTGCGCGCGCGCAGGAGATCGCTGGCGTTGCCGATCAGACCGCTCGCCACCTTTTCAGGATCCACCTGGAATTGACCGCCGGCGATGGCCGCCTTGATCTCTTCCACCTTATTGGCGTCGAACACGCTGCTGCTGGCAACCTGGCCTTCCAAACCCTGCAATTGCGACGAGATATGGACATTGTCTGACGAAGTCGAGCCGGTGCTGGTCTTGCTTACACCTTTTCCGGCACGCGTTTGCGTCGGCGTAATACTTACGCTACCGGTTTTTTTGATCGAATCATCAATTTTCACGACATCACCCTCATTGCACAGTAGTTCGCGGTTGGTCTCATCAACAAGCTAGTCGGCAGACCATTTCTGCTTTCCTGATTCTCTAACGGCAGGATAGCCTCGAACTTTAGCGCAGTACAGCAAAAAATTTGCATCGGAGCATGCTTGCCCCATATAAACCTATATATTTCCTGAAGTCAATAATTGACCTCGACAGTCCCTCCAAGCCTGGCGATTCCGCTCACGACCTGGCCGTTTGCCGCCCGGGCTTGCACAACCTGGCCTTCGCTGGCATTGGAGAGCGCCCGGCCTTCGGCCGAGACGCTGAAGCCGTCACCGCTCGACACCAATCTTACCACTTGGCCCGAAGCCACGGCGGGATGGCTCTTGAGCGCATCCTGGCGCACCGGCATGCCGGCCGGTACCGAGCGCGCTACCGTCATGCCCACGGCTTGCCCGAGGTTGGTGACGACGCTTGGCGGCAATACGGTCAAATCGCCATGCACGATTGCCACGTCGCTGGCAGCGACTTGCTGGCCCTGTGCCAACGGCGTAACGGCCGCGACATAGTCGCCGTTGACGTGCACTACAGCTGAGACATAAACCGACCAATGGGCCGGCCCGTTGCACCGCACGCCGACCGCAGTCTTACCCCATGCTTTGTTGCCTGGTGGGAGAAAGGTTTCAAATCCGGGGCAGGCGGCGAGATAGAGGCGCGGATCGATCGGGCCGACTGCGACGCTGACTTCGCCGGGCAAGCCTTTCGATTGCTCGATCAGGAATTGTTCGACGGCTTGACGCAGCGCGGCGTCATCCTGGCGCGCGCCTGTCGCGGCGGCAAACGAAAAGGGGGCGCAGATCAACCCGAACAGCAGACATGCCAGCTTGGCAACTGTCGTCTTTGTCAGCTCTTTTGTCAAGTAATTGGTCAACGCATTTGTCAAACTACTCATCTTCGTCTTCGCTATGACGGAATATAGCGCCATGGTAGCTCGCACGCGCGAGGCTAAAGCCGGGAATAGACGGCGCTTTTATGGCTTGATTGCGCAATCGTTGCAAGGTGCGGCGCGTATGATCGACGACATATAAAAGGCACGTTGTGCCGTGGAGCAAGGCATGGGAAAACTCGACGATTATTTGCGCGTGAACGAAATGGCAATCAACTTGCGCGAGCGCCGCGCCGGTGTATTGGCTTCGAACATCGCCAACGCCGATACGCCGAATTACAAGGCGCGCGACATCGACTTCAAGTCGGCATTGCAGAACGCGCTAGACGGCAAGAACACTTCGGCCGATGCCTTGAGCAAGACCGATCCTGCGCATCTCGACGGCAACGCCGGCGCTACGACGGCCGATGGAACGCCTATATTGTATAGAGTGCCGAGCCAGCCCGCGGCCGACGGCAACACGGTCGACATGGACGTGGAGCGCAACCAGTTTGCCGACAACGCGGTGCGCTACGAAGCGGGATTGACTCTCATTTCCTCGCAGATCAAGGAAATGCTGTCCGTCATCCAAAACTGATTTCAAAGCCGATTTTAAAGCTGATACCGAGGAAGGCCGCCATGTCGCTTTCGAATATTTTCAACGTCGCCGGCTCGGCCATGAGCGCCCAGTCGCAGCGTCTGAACACCACAGCGTCGAATATCGCCAACGCCGACAGCGCTGCCGGCCCGGACGGCCAGGTCTACCGCTCCAAGCAGGTGGTGTTCGCCGCCGTGCCGATGGGGGGCGCCGAATCCTCCGGCGTGGCGGTGCAACAGGTGGTGGAAGACAGTGCGCCGCCGAAAATGGTTTACGACCCGAGCCATCCGCTGGCCGACGCCAACGGCTATGTCGCCATGCCGAACGTGAACGTGGTTGAGGAGATGGTCAACATGATATCGGCGTCGCGCTCGTACCAGAACAATGTCGATACCATGAATGCGGCCAAGAGCATGCTGTTGAAGACCTTGACCATCGGCCAATAATCCTAGAAACGGCAGTTGACCGCTCACCAATATCTGCGAAGCCATATGAACATTGCCTTTCCTTATTTCTGCACGGGTCACAGATTGGGTGAGAGCGCTACAGGCGCGATTGCACACTTTTCCGGCCTTCTGGGGGTGTTACTCCTCCTAGCGGAATGCAGTCCGCGTCGTCGTCGCGCCTACCCAGAAGGCAGGAAAAATGCACACCCGCGCCTGTCCAACTACCGTTTCTAGGATAATCGAAATCTGAAGGAGCAAGCCATGTCCGGATTGACCAATAACACCGTGTCGAATGCGCTATTGACGGCGATGAATCCGAAAGCGACAACTACCTCGACTGCCCAGGCGGCGCAAAACCAGTTCATGACGCTCCTGGTGACGCAGATGCAAAACCAGGACCCGCTGAACCCGATGGACAACGCGCAAATGACCAGCCAGCTGGCGCAATTGTCGACGGTGAGCGGCATCGACACGATGAATACGACCCTGCAATCGCTGATCTCGAGCTACCAGCAAAGCCAGACCCTGCAGGCGACCTCGATGATAGGCCACGGCGTGCTCACGGCCGGCAATACCCTGACGCTGTCGAACGGCTCGGCGCCGTTTGGCATCAGCCTGGCGACCGCCGCCGGCGATGTCTCGGTGGCGATCAAGAATGCCTCGGGGCAGACCGTCGATACCCTGGACTTGGGGCAGCAATCGGCCGGCGTGGTGCCGCTGGCCTGGGACGGCAAAACTTCGAGCGGCGCCAAGGCGCCCGACGGCAATTACACCTTCAGCGTAACCACGACCACGGGCGGCAAGTCGACGGACAGTGCCACCCCCTTGAGCTACGGTACGGTGCAATCGGTATCCTCCGGCAGCTCGGGCGTCAATCTCAACCTTTCCAGCGGCAGCTCGATCGACCTCGCGAGCGTGGTTCAGGTTTATTGATTCAAGAAGTCAAACAGCAAACACTTTCAGCAGCGCCGGCAGGCATTAGGAGAACAACATGAGCTTCGAACAGGGATTGAGCGGCTTGGAAGCCAGCACCCAGAATCTTTCCGTCATCGGCAACAATGTCGCCAACTCGAGCACGGTCGGCTTCAAGTCATCCGAAACCTTGTTTGCCGACGTGTATGCCAATTCGCTCACCGGCGCGGGGGCGAGCCAGATCGGTATCGGCGTACAGGTCAATACGGTCGAGCAGCAATTCACCCAGGGCAATATCACCTCGTCGTCCAATCCGCTCGACATCGCCATCAACGGCGGCGGCTTTTACGAGATGAGCCACAATGGCTCGATTACGTATACGCGCAATGGCCAGTTCCAGCTCGACAAGAACGGCTACATCACCAATTCGAGCGGCGACCGTCTGCAAGGCTATGCAGTGAACGCGGCGGGCGTGCTGCAGACAGGTTCGACCACCGATCTGCAGATCAATACGGCCAACATTGCGCCTTCGGCGACCGGCAAGATCCAGGTTCAACTCAATCTCAATTCGCAAGATACGATTCCCGTCACGACACCGTTCTCGATCAGCGATCCGACGACCTACAATTATTCGTCCGCTGTCACGATCTACGATTCGCTGGGCGATGCGCATACTCTGCAAACCTATTACGTGAAGACCGGCCCGACGGCAAGCGCACCGGCCGGCACGGAGGCGACCTGGAATGTGTATGCCTCGCTCGATTCGAAGGAAGTCAGCGGCGCCACGCCGCCGACGGCGATGGGCACGCTGACCTTCACCAATGCCGGCACATTGGATACGACCGCCAGCCCGCAGCCGATTCAATTGACCAATCTGAAGGTCAGCTCCGGCGCGATCTCGCCTTTGGGAAGCACCAATACCCCCGCGGGTATCGCGCTCAATTTCACCGGCACCACGCAATACGGCGCGCTCGATGCTACCAGCGTGCTCAAGCAGGATGGCTACACGTCGGGGCAATTGTCGAGTTTCTCGGCGAGCCCCGACGGCACCATCATCGGGAGCTATACCAATGGGCAGTCGCATACCCTGGGGCAGATCGCACTGGCCAATTTCACGGACCCGAACGGCTTGCAAAACCTCGGCAACAACGAATGGGCCGCCACTGCCACGTCCGGCGCTGCCCTGGTGGGCACGCCAGGCAGCGGCAACCTGGGCGTGGTCCAGTCGTCGGCGACGGAAAACTCCAATGTCGACCTGACTTCGCAGTTGGTCAACATGATTACGGCGCAGGAAGACTACCAGGCCAATGCCCAGACCATCAAGACCGAGAACGAACTGGTTCAAACCCTGGTGACCTTGCGCTGATGCTTGAGGAAAGAAGGAAGACCGGGGAGCGAACATGGACCGTCTGATCTACACCGCGATGAGCGGAGCCAAGCACACCATGGAGCAGCAGGCCACGACCTCGAACAATCTGGCCAATGCGACGACTACCGGCTTTCGCGCGCAGATCGACGCTTTTCGTGCCGTGCCTATCGTCGGCGACGGTTTGCCTACCCGCAGCTTCGTGGTCGACGCCACGGTCGGCAGCGATTTCTCCGCCGGGGTTACGCAGCAGACCGGACGGCCGCTCGATGTCGCCGTGCAGGGCGATGGTTGGATTGCCGTACAGATGAGCGACGGCAGCGAGGCTTACACGCGCAACGGCGCCTTGAAGACCAGCGAGAACGGCGTATTGCAGACCCAAAACGGCCAGACCGTGCTCGGTGTCGATGGGCCGATCAGCATCCCGCCTGACCTGCAGATCGCGGTCGGCGCCGACGGCACGGTATCCTCCATCGACACCACGACTTCGCCGTCCTCCGTGAGCATTCTGGGCACCTTGAAGCTGGTCAATCCGCCTTCGCAAACCCTGGTGCGCGGCGACGACGGCATGTTCCGCACGAAGAACGGTGCGCCGGCCGACGCCGACCCTAACGTGAAAGTGCAGGGCGGGGCGCTTGAAGGCAGCAATGTCAACGTGATCGACGCCATGGTCAACATGATCAACCTGTCGCGCCAGTTCGACCTGCACATGAGCATGCTGAAGACGGCGGAGACGACCGAAACCACAGCCGAACAGCTGTACACGCTAAGTTGACCGACGGCGCTGAATCAAGAATTTACTGGAGAAACACATGATACGCTCGCTATGGATCGCCAAGACCGGCATGGAAACGCAGCAGACTGCGATGGACGTCATTTCCAACAACTTGGCCAACGTCAGCACCGGCGGTTTCAAGCGTGCGCGCCCGGTGTTCGAGGATTTGCTGTATCAGACCGTGCGCCAGCCCGGCGCACAATCGTCGCAGCAAACCGAATTGCCTTCGGGGCTGCAACTCGGCACCGGTGTCAGGACCGTGGCCACCGAACGCATGTTCGACCAGGGCAACCTGCAGCAGACCAATAATCCGCTCGATGTGGCCGTCAGCGGAGCCGGTTTTTTTCAAGTGCTGATGCCCGACGGCACGACCGCCTATACGCGCGACGGCTCGTTTCAGACCAATAATCAAGGCCAACTCGTGACCGCCAGCGGCTTTCCTGTGCAGCCGGCAATCACGATTCCCGCCAATGCCTTGAGCGTGACCATCGGCTCGGACGGCACGGTGTCGGTGACGCAGCCGGGATCGACCGCCACTACCCAGGTCGGCACACTGCAGTTGGCTACGTTTATCAATAACGCCGGCTTGCAAAGCCTGGGCGACAATCTGTATTCCGAAACCAGCGCTTCGGGCAATGCTGCCACCAACACCCCCGGTTCCAACGGCACCGGCACGCTGCAGCAGGGCTACATCGAAACTTCGAATGTCAACGTGGTCGAGGAGATGGTCAATATGATCCAGACCCAGCGCACCTACGAGCTCAACAGCAAGGCGATCACGACTTCGGATCAGATGTTGCAGACACTGGCGCAACTGTAATTGGGGGAAACATCGTGAACGCCCGATTGCAAATTGCCGCGCTCTTCCTTCTTGCAGCCGGCCTGGTTTGCGGCTGTTCCATGACCCCGCCCACCGTCGTGCAGCATCCGACCACGACGCTGCCGGAGAGAACGCCGCCGCAGCCGGGCAATGGCGCGATCTTCCAGACGGCCAGCTATCGCCCGCTGTTCGAGGACTACCGCGCCCGCGCCGTAGGCGACCTGCTGATCATGACGATCAACGAAAACACCAAGGCCGGTAAGACCAATGCGAATACCGACACCAAGGCAGGCAGTGTCGCCGTCGCTGCGCCCACGCTGCTTGGTTCGACCAATAACAAGCTTTCCTTCGCGGCGTCGTCGGGGAACAAATTCAGCGATGCCGGGGCCATCACTTCGAGCAACAATTTCACCGGCACCATGGGCCTGACTGTGGTCGACGTGCTGGCCAACGGCAATCTCGTGGTCAGCGGCGAGAAGCAGATCGCTCTCGACAAAAGCACCGAATACGTCCGCTTTTCCGGCGTTGTCAGCCCTTCGGCTATTGTCGGCAACACGGTATCCTCGACGGACGTGGCCGATGCGCGCGTGGAATACCGCACCAACAGCCACTACGACGTTGCCGAGCTGATGTCGGAACTGTCGCGTTTCGTGCAAAGCCTGGCGCCGTTCTGACGTGGATGGGATAGGAACATGAAACACCTCAATCGCTGCCTGATCAAGTTCGCAACCTTCCTGTTGTGCATCATGCTGCCCCTGTGCAGCCAAGCCGAGCGGGTCAAGGATCTTGCCGCCATCCAGGGCGTGCGTGAAAACCAGTTGATCGGCTACGGCCTCGTGGTCGGCCTCGACGGCAGCGGCGACCAGACGACGCAGACGCCGTTCACTATCCAGAGCGTAGTGAACATGCTGCAGCAGATGGGCACCAATCTCTCTGCCATCGAAATCGCCAATCTGCAATTAAAGAATGTGGCGGCCGTGGTCGTGACGACCTCGCTGCCGCCGTTCGCGCAGCCGGGGCAGACGCTAGATGTCACGGTTTCCTCGATGGGCAATGCCAAGAGCCTGTCCGGCGGCACGCTCTTGATGACGCCCTTGAAAGGCGCGGATGGCAAGGTCTATGCAATGTCGCAGGGCAACGTGCTGGTCGGCACCACGGGCGGTGCGCCGCCCGGCGCCAAGGTCACGCCCAACCATTTGAGTGTAGGGCGTATCTCCAACGGTGCCACGGTCGAACGCGCCGTGCCCTCGGCAGTGGGGCAGGGCAACCTGGTTTTCCTCGAGTTGAACCAGTCGGATTTTTCGACCGCCAGCCGCGTGGTCGATGCGCTGAACCAGCGTTTCGGACCCGATACCGCGGCGGCACAGGATGCGCGGGTGATTCGCGTCAAGGCGCCGGCGGGTCCGGACGATCGCGTTGCTTTCCTCGGGGCCCTGGAAAGCGTCAACGTGACGCCTGCCGCCCAGGTGGCCAAGGTGGTCATCAATGCGCGCACGGGTTCGGTGGTGATGAACACTTCGGTAACCCTCGAGCCTTGCGCCGTGGCGCACGGCAGCCTATCCGTGGTGGTCAATTCCGAAGCGCCGCCGTCCGCGGCGGGCGCGGCCGTAGCGCCGCAGATCGAAGTGGCCAAAGACAGCGGCCAAGTTCTGATGCTGAAGGGCGGCGCATCGTTGTCCGACGTGGTCAAGGCGCTTAACGCGATCGGCGCCACACCGCAAGACTTGCTATCGATTTTGCAGGCGATGAAGGCGGCAGGTTCGCTGCGCGCCGAACTGGACATCATCTAGGAAGCCATCATGATCCGCTCGTCCAATGCCGCGAATAATCTCGCGCTCGATGCCAACAACCTGTCTGATTTGCGTGTTGCCGCGAAGCAGAATTCGCCCGAGGCGCTGAAAGCCACGGCCAAGCAATTCGAAGCCTTGTTCGTCAACATGATGATGAAAAGCATGCGCGATGCTACGCCGCAAGACGGCATCACCGATAGCGACCAGAGCAAGATGTTCACGTCCATGCTCGATGAGCAGATGAGCCAGAAGATCGCCAATCGCGGTATCGGCCTGGCCGACGTGCTGGTGCGCCAGATGTCGCAAAATCCGAATGGTCGCGGCGGCGGGAAAATCAGCCAACTCGAGGAACCGGATACCGCAGGCAAGGCTCCAATTCAAACAGGTACGGGGCCCAAAAACCAGGCGCCGCACGTCAAGGCATTCCAGGATACGATGCGTTCGCACGCGGAAGCGGCGAGCCGTGCCACCGGCATTCCGGCCAAATTCATGCTGGGCCAGGCGGCGCTGGAGAGCGGCTGGGGCAAGCACGAAATCAGGGCAGCGGACGGCAGCGCCAGCCATAACCTGTTCGGCATCAAGGCCACGGCCGGCTGGACCGGAAAAACCGTGAGCGCGCCGACGACGGAATACATCAATGGCGTCCCGCGTACCGTGATACAAAAATTTCGCGCCTATGATTCGTATGGCGACGCATTCAAGGATTACGCCACCATGCTGGCCAGCAATCCACGTTATGGGCACGTAATCAACGACTCGCATGATGCGACGAGTTTTGCGCAGGGCTTGCAGAAAGCGGGATATGCAACGGACCCGCATTACGCCGCAAAGTTGAGTAACATCATCAATCGCACACTGGTCTGATTGACAAGCTGGTCACTTCGACAATTGGTGTAACAACTTTTTGCAATTCGGTGCGGTATTCGGTGGGTCAAGTTAGCCGTGGCGATGCCGTTAATGGAAAGAGATACGGAGACATCCAACCATGAGCAGCATACTTAGTGTCGGTCAGAGTGCACTGGCGGCAGCCCAGATCGGGCTGCAAGTCACGTCCAACAATATTGCCAACGCGAATACGCCGGGCTTTAACCGCGAAACCATCATCCAGGCGGAAGCCGGCGGGCAAAATCTCGGCAATGGCTTTCTTGGTTCCGGTGCCGAAGTGCAAACTGTGCAGCGCCAATACAATGCTTTTTTGGCAATCCAGCAAAATGGTGCGCAATCGGCGTATTCGAGCTTGAACACGAATTACACGCAGATTTCGCAGATCAACAATATGTTTGCCAGCACGACGACAGGGCTGTCGCCGGCAATCCAGAGTTTCTTCAACAGCGTGCAAACGGCAAACTCGGACCCGAGCGCCTCGTCGTCGCGCGAAGCGATCCTTACGGCAGCCCAGGCGCTGGCTTCGCAATTCCAGAGTTCGAGCCAGCAGCTGCAGCAGATCGGCCAGGGCGTCAACACCCAGATCGAGACCACGGTTTCCAGCATCAACAATTATGCGACGCAGATTGCCAGCCTGAATCAATCGATCCAGAACGCAGAGGCCGGCAATGCCGGACAGCCGCCCAACGACTTGCTCGATCAACGCGACCAGGCTGTGGCCAACCTATCGCAACTGGTCGGCGTGACCGTCGTCGATGAAGGGGCGGCCGGCTACAACATCAACATTGGCAACGGGCAGCCGCTGGTCGTCGGCACCAAGCAATACCAGTTGACGACGATGCAATCGCCGACCAATGTCAGCCAACTCGAAGTCGGCTATGTCACGCCCGGCGGCACCAATGAGATTCCGGAAAACAGCCTGACCGGCGGCAGCCTCGGCGGCTTGATGCAATTCCGTTCGCAATCGCTCATTCCGGCGGAAAACACGATCGGTCAATTGGCGATCGGCGTAGCCGACACCGTCAATGCGCAGCAGGAGCTGGGGCAGGACTTGAACGGCAACCCCGGCGTGGCGATGTTTTCCACTGGCAGCCCGACAGCTACATCGAATACCAACAACACCGGCAACTTGACGGTCGGCGCCACGATTACCGATACCAAGGTCTTGACCAACAGCAATTACACGCTGCAGTTCGACGGCGCCAAGTACAACCTGACGCGTCAGTCCGACAACAAGATCGTGTATTCCGGCGCGACCTTCCCACCTGCCGCGGCAATCGACGGCTTGACCTTCACAGCGACCGGAACGCCTGCCACGGGCGATAACTTCCTGATCCAGCCGACCGCCAGCGGTGCAAGCCAGTTTGCCTTGACCTTGACGAACACGTCGCAGATCGCCATGGCGGCACCTATCGTGACCAATGCGCCGAACAGTAACACCGGTACAGGTGTCATCAGCGCCGGCACAGTCAATCCGCTGGCCAATCCGGTCGGCGCATCGACTCCGGTTTACGGCAGCAATGGCGTTCCGGCCACGGCGGCCTATCCGAATCTGCAGGACAACGTGACGATACAATTCAACGGCGCGCCAAACGCGGGCACCTATACCGTGACCGACAACACCACGGGAGCGGTGCTGGGTTCCAATGTCGCCTATGTGGCGGGGCAGGCCATCACCTTCAACGGCTGGTCGGTGAATATAACTGGCAGCCCGGCTGCCAACGACAAGTTCACGATCGGGCCGAACACCAGCGGTTCGGGCGACAGCCGCAACGGTGTTTTGATGGCGGCGCTGCAAACCAGCAAGACGCTCGACAACGGGACCAACAGCATCCAGAGCGCTTACGCGCAAATGGTCAGCACGGTTGGCAACCAGGCAGCCGAATTGCAGGCAACGAGCCAGGCTGCCAACACCACGCTGACCAATGCGACCAATGCCCAGCAGGCCGTCTCGGGCGTGAATCTCGATGAGGAAGCGAGCAACCTGATCAAATATCAGGAAGCCTACCAGGCTGCGGGAAAGCTGATGTCGACCATCAGCTCGCTGTTTTCTTCGTTGTTGACAGAACTCGGTTGAAGGAGCGTAAAGAATGCGTATCAGTTCCAGCATGATCTACGCCGCCGGATCGACCCAGATTGACAATCTGCAGGCGCAATTGCTTCATCAACAGGAGCAGATTTCCTCCGGCACCTCGGTATTGACGCCGGCCGACAATCCCGTTGCGGCCGCGCAGGCCTTGCTGGTGGGCCAGGCGCAATCCGACAACACGCAATATGCGTCGAACCGCAAAAATGCCAACAACTCGCTGTCGCAGGAAGAAACCACACTGCAAAGCGTGACCACCCTGATCCAGAACGCGCAAACGGCCATCGTCAATGCCGGCAATGGCAGCTTCACCTTGCAACAGCGTCAGGCGATCGCGACCAGCCTGCAGGGTAGCTACAACCAGCTGCTCGGCCTGGCCAATACGCGCGACGGCAACGGCAATTATCTGTTCGCCGGCTACCAAAGCGGCTCGGCGCCGTTCTCCGCCACCTCGACTGGGGCGCAATACAACGGCGACCAGGGTGCGACGATGGTGCAGGTCAGCGCTTCGCAGACCATGGCGATCAACGACTCCGGCAGCTCGGTGTTTGAAAACAATGTGACCGGCAACGGCACCTTCACCACCTCCGCCACGGCTGGCAATGTCGGTTCGGGTGTCATTTCGAGCGGTTCGGTGGTCAATGCCGCAGCGTTGACCGGCGATACCTATTCCGTCACGTTCGCCGGCATCAAGACTTCGGCCGGCGCAGGCAACGCCGGCAATGCCGTCATTTCCCCGGCAACGGTTGCCACGGCCTCGCAGTTGAATGGCGACACCTATACCTTGACCTTCGGTGCGGGCGGCACCACGTACAATGTGGTCGATACCACGACGGGGAATACGCTCAGTACCGGCGCGGCTTACCAGGCGGGGCAGCCGATCACGGTGGGCGGCGCGCAATTTTCCATCACGGGCAATGCTGCGGCGGGCGACCAGTTCAGCATCGTGGCCAATCCCACCACCTATACCGTCAAGGACCTGACCAATCCAGCCTCGACCACGGTGCCCCCGCCCAACCAGCCCTACGTCGACGGACAATCGATCCAGTACGACGGCCTGGAATTCAACGTAAGCGGCTCGCCCTCGAACGGCGACAGCTTCTCGGTGGCACCGAGCGGCAAGCAGAGCATATTCACCACGCTGACCAACCTGATCAACTTGCTTAATGCGCCGACCGGCTCCGGTGCGGCCGCCGCGACCAACCTGACCAACGGACTCAATACCGCCAACAACAATCTGTCGAGCGCGCTTAACAATGTGCTGACGGTACGCGCCTCGATCGGTGCGCGCCTCAATGAACTGACTTCGCTCGATACCGAAGGACAGAATTTGAACCTGCAGTATTCGACTTCGATACAAAACCTGACCGGACTGGATTATGCGAAAGCCTTGTCGGACTATGCGCAACAGCAGACCACGCTGACGGCGGCACAGCAGTCCTTCGTGAAGATCTCAAACCTGTCCCTGTTCAACTACCTGTAGTCGGCGGACTCTTCAGTGCAGCGGCGGCAGATTTGCCGCCGTTATTTTTTGCATCACATGGATCGCTTCTTCCATCAGGTTTAAAAGCGGCGTGGTCATGTAGGGCAGGGTGAGGGCGATCATGATGAAGCCTGCACCCATCGTCACCGGGAAACCGATACCGAACAGATTCAGCTGCGGCGCCGCGCGCGTCAGGATGCCGAGCGCAAGGTTGGTGATCAACAATGCCGCAATCAGCGGCAAGGCGAGCTGCAGGCCGGAGCTGAAGATGCGTCCGCCCCAGGCGGCGAGCAACTCGATGCCGCTGCCGCCAAAGGGATGGATCGAGATCGGCATGGTATGGAAGCTTTCGACCAGGGTGGCCAGCACCACGAGATGAATGTTGGCCGCCAGGTAGACCATGATCATCAGGAGAGCAAAGAATTGGCTGATGGCCGAAGACTGGCCTTCCGACTGCGGGTCGAAGAAGGTGGCAAAGCCCAGGCCCATGGTCAGGCCGGTCACGGTGCCGGCCATTTCGGCGCCGGCAAAGGCCATGCGCATCGCCAGACCCATGGCCAGGCCGATTACCATCTGCTGTGCCAATATCAGCAAGCCCGTCATCGACATCGGGTCGGCCGCCGGGCCGGCCGGTACGGTCGGTGCGACGATCAAGGCCAGCAGGAAGGAGAGGCCGATCTTGACGGGCGCGGGAATCTGGCCGTTGTTGTACAGCGGGGCCAGCGCCATCATGCCCAGGATGCGTGTCATCGGCCACAGATAGGCCGCGATCAAGGTGTTCAGCTGCGCGGCGGTGAAGGAGATCATTGCGGCGAAGCAGGGAGACTACCCTATCATCCCCGGTATGCCCGAAAACAGCTCGCGCATATAATCGAGCATCACAGTCAGCATCCACGGGCCCGCCACCACCAGGGCGACGAAAATGCCGACCAGCTTGGGAATGAAGGACAGCGTCATTTCATTAATCTGCGTGGCAGCCTGGAAAATGCTGACCACCAGGCCGATGGCGAGCGCCACCAGCAGCATGGGCGCGGCGATCATCAAGGTGACCTCCATCGCGTGGCGGCCCATGGTCATGACGTATTCGGGATTCATGATGTTCCTAGTAAAAACTTTGCGTCAGCGATTGGATCAGCAACGACCAGCCGTCGACCAGCACGAACAGCATGATCTTGAACGGCAATGAGACGGTGGAAGGCGAGACCATCATCATACCCATCGACATCAGCACGCTCGCCACCACCATGTCGATGATCAGGAAGGGGATGAAGATGGCGAAACTGATCTGGAACGCGGTCTTCAATTCGCTCGTGACGAAGGCGGGGATCAGGATGCGCAGCGGCACGTCTTCCGGTCCCTTCAGGGCCGCGTGATTGGACAGCTTGACATAGAGCGCGAGGTCGGCCTGGCGCGTCTGCTTCATCATGAATTCCTTCAAGGGCGCCACGCCCTTGTCCATGGCTTGTTCCATGGTGATCTTGTTGTCCGACAGCGGCTGCCAGGCGTCGGTATAGATTTTGTCGAACACCGGGCTCATCACGAACAGCGTCAGGAACAGCGCCAGGCCGGTGAGCACCTGGTTCGGCGGCGCCGATTGGACGCCGATGGCCTGGCGCAGCAGCGACAGCACAATGATGATGCGCGTGAAGCTGGTCATCATCATCAGCGCCGCCGGCAGGAAAGACAGTGAGGCCAGCAACAGCAGCGTTTGCAGCGACAGCGAGTAAGTCTGGCCGCCGCCCGGTGCCGGTGTGCTGGTCACGGCCGGCATGCCCGGCACTTGCGCTGCCGCGACTGCGGGCAGGGCGAGAAGCACGAACGGCGCGATGGGCAGCAAAGGCCGCGCGCAGGCGAAGGCCCCGTGCAGGCGGCGCACAATGTTGATAGTGCCGCCCGCTGCCGGCAGCTTATTGGTTTGCATTGCGCTTATCTATCTTTTGCTTGAGCCAGGCGGCGAACTGGCCCGCCTGCGGCTGCACGGCGGCCGTGGCGAATTGCTCCTGGCGCGGCAGGTTGGCCAGCGCATTGACGCTGCCCGGTGCGACGCCGACCACAATCCATTGATCGGCCACTTCCAGCACCAGCACGCGTTCGCGGTTGCCGACGCTGACGCCGCCGACGACCCTGACCGCGCCGCCGCCCTGGGCCGGCCCGA
The DNA here is from genome assembly GCA_036384915.1 of Burkholderiaceae bacterium. Classification (GTDB taxonomy): domain Bacteria; phylum Pseudomonadota; class Gammaproteobacteria; order Burkholderiales; family Burkholderiaceae_D; genus PKWO01. The sequence goes on along the minus strand of DASVLJ010000011.1, from coordinate 130,402 downwards.
TGCCGCTGCGCTTCATCAGCCAGAGGGCACCTGCCATGGCACCGAGCACAACGACTAGGCCGAGCAATACCTTGAACATGTCCAGCATAGGGCTGGCGCCCGAACCCGGAGCTGCGGCCGGCTGGTCGGCGGCAAAGGCAGCGCCGCAAACCAGCACGGCGCAGACAACGAATAGCGATCGGGCCCGCTTCATTTGTTGAGCTTTCTGATGCGCTCGGAAGGCGTGATGATGTCGGTCAGGCGGATGCCGAACTTGTCGTTCACGACCACCACTTCGCCCTGGGCGATCAGGCAGCCGTTGACCAGTACGTCCATCGGTTCACCGGCCAAGCCGTCCAGTTCCACCACCGAGCCCTGCGCCAGTTGCAGCAGGTTCTTGATCGCGATCTTGGTGCGGCCGAGTTCGACCGTCAATTGCACCGGGATGTCGAGGATGAAGTCGATGTCGTTGTGCGTGTCGCCCTTGATGCCGGCCGACAGGTCCTTGAACACGTTGGCGGCGGCTTGCTGGGTCCGCGCCGCCGCGGCCTCGGCCTCGGCCTGTTCCGCGATGGCTGCGCCCCAATCGTCCTCGGCACTGGTTTGCGCGTCGTTTTCGTCAGCCATGTTCATCTCCTTGCACAAAATCGTTGGCGCTGTGGGTCAAGAGCTTCTCGACCTTCAGCGCATACTGTCCGTTCAATTTGCCGTAGGTGCACTCCATCACCGGCACGCCGTCGATCTTGGCCTCGACGGTAGGGGGCACGCTGATGGGAATGATGTCGCCCACCTTCATGTTGAGCACCTTGCCCAGCGAGGACTTGGCGACCCCGAGGTCGGCCACGATCTCCACCTCGGCGGTCTGGATCTGCTGCGTCATCAGGCGGATCCAGCGCTTGTCCATTTCCAGCGTCTCGCCCTGCAGGCTGGAAGTCAACAGATCGCGGATCGGCTCGATCATCGAATAAGGGGTGCAGAAATGCATTTCTCCGGAAACCGGGCCGAGCTCGATGGTGAAGGTGGTCGAGACCACCACTTCGTTCGGCGTCGCGATGTTGGCGAATTGCGTGTTCATCTCGGAACGGATGTACTCGAACTCGATCGGGTACACCGGCTCCCAGGACTTGGCATAGTTCTCGAACACGATCGAGAGGATGCGCTGGATGATGCGCTGCTCGGTCTGCGTGAAATCGCGCCCTTCGACGCGAGTATGGAAACGCCCGTCGCCGCCGAACAGGTTGTCCACCAGCAGGAACACCAGGTTCGGGTCGAACACGATCAGGGCCGTGCCGCGCAACGGCTTCATGTGCACCAGGTTCAGGTTGGTCGGCACCACCAGGTTGCGGATGAATTCGCTGTACTTCGACACGCGGACCGGGCCGATCGAGACTTCGGAACTGCGGTGCAGGAAATTGAACAGGCCGATGCGCAGCAGGCGCGCGAAACGCTCGTTGATGATTTCAAGCGTAGGCATGCGCCCGCGAACGATGCGTTCCTGCGTCGCAAGGTTGTACGGACGTACGCCCGAATCGTCTTCGAGCGAACCGTTTTCATCCTGGTCGCCGTTGACGCCCTTCAAGAGGGCATCGACTTCTTCCTGGGAGAGAAAATTATCGGCCATGTGCTGCGCTCACCTGATCCTTATTGAATCACGAACGAAGTGAAAAACACCGCGGTAACTTGCTGAGGTTCGCCTTTTTCGGCAAACGGCTGGTTGACCGTCGCGATGATTTCGTCTGTCAGTTTCTTCTTGCCGTCGACGCTGGTCAATTCCGATGCCTTCTTCGACGACAGCAGCAAGAGCAGGCGGCTGCGCACCTGCGGCATGAAATTCTTGACCTTTTCCTCCTGCTCCGCGTTGGGCACCTGCAGCGTCAACGCGACCTGGAGGAATTGGTCGGTGCCGTTTTCAGTTTGCAGGTTGACCGTGAAAGGCTCCAGGGTCACGAAGACGGGCGCCTTGACCGGCTCGGCCTTGGCTTCCTTTTTCTTGGCTTCGCCGGCAGGCGCATTGGAACCGCTGTGCAGGAACATGAACGCACCACCGGCCGCAGCGCCGACGACCACGACGGCAGCAGCGATGATGATGATCATCTTCATCTTGGATTTTTTGGGCGCAGGTGCTTCCGCTACTTCGGGAGCGGCCTGCTTGATTCCTGCTTTTGGCGCTGCCTTGGGGGCTGTAGCCATGTAGATTCCTCCTTGGATTACAGTCATTATCAGGAAAAAGTTGAAACCGGGATACCTTGAATAGAAGCCAAAGTTCCGGGGTATTCGACTGTTCCTTGACAGCTTGCAAGGGCGCCTTGGCTCGCTGCCGGCGCCTCACCGTGCCGCTGGTTTTCCGACTGAACGAAAACCTGGGAGCATGCTCCCGGTTTTCATTGTAAACCACACCTGGACATAGGGAAAATGAGGAAAAGGCACCGTTGCCGGCGGCCTTGCCGGACGGTCAAGGCCGAGATGGCCCCGTTCAGGCGAACGTATCGACCAAACCGATGCCCGAACTGACTATGCTTGCAGCTTGCGCGACGATACCGCGCGTGCCGTCAAGCGCGTCGATGCCGCGCTCGCTACTGCCGTTGCCGCCGTTGCCGGAGCGTGGCGATGCCTGGTTGGCGAAGTTTTGCTGCTGCTGGGCGTTGCCGGCATTGACCGAGGCCTGGCCCAATTGGATGCCGGCGTCACCGAGCATTTCGCGCAGCTTGGGCAGGGCGGTTTCGAGCGCCTGGCGAACTTCCGGCTGGGCCGCGGTGAAGGTGGCCGTTGCATGCGAATTCGTAACGTTCAGCACCACTTGCATCGGTCCGAGGTCCGGCGGATTCAGTGTCAGGGAAGCGCTTTGCTGGCCGCCTGCGACCATCCACACGACTTTCTGACCCAGGGCCTGGTCCCAACCCGGGCTGCCGACTTGCGGCGTCAATTTGTCGCTTGCGCCAACCATCTGGCTGGCGACCGTGTTCAACTGCGTGTTGTTGAGCATGGCAGGTGCGGCAGCGGCGGTCGCCACGGCATCGCGGATGGTATCGGCGCTCTTGACCGCGGCTTGCGCCAGATTGGCGATGTCGGTCTGGACGTCCTTTTGCGCATTTGCGGCCAAATCGGCCGCAGACTGTGACGGTGCGGCATCCTGCGCGTCCACGCTTGAGGAAGCGGCCGTTTGCGCAGTGTTGGTATCGACCGCGGTCATGGCATCCTGCTTGCTGGTGTCAACCGTCATGGTTTGTACATCTTGCTCGGCATCCGGCAAGGCGGCTTTGATGTCCTTGCTGAAATCGGCAACCGCATTTTGCACCGCGGCTTTACCCGCGGCCGCACTGGTGGCCACGGCTGCCTGGAAGTTGGCCAAGGCGGCTTGGGCGTTCGACGCCGCATTGGCGGCAACCGTGGAGACGGTATCGGCCGTGGTACTGGCGCTACTTGCTGCCGCCTGCTGGACGTTCGATACCAGGGCCAGCAGTTGTGCCGATCCGGCGAGCGCGTTCGGGTCCGTGCCGGCCGCAGTGCCGCTATCGTCCTGGCCGTGCTTCGATTTCACGTTTTTGCCGCCGGCGGCCGAAGCGCCGTTGGTACTGTCGGCGGCGCCATTGCTTGCGTTGCTGCCGGATTGCGTATTGCCGTTCGCGCCTGCCGGAGCCGTATTCTGTGCGGTATTGCCGGCTTGAGACGTGGATGACGAAGACGGTGCGTTGACTTGCTGCGCCAGTACCTGGCCGAAGGATTGATCGGAAGAGGAACCGCCTGCCGGCTTGGGGTTGCTGGCGGGGGCGGTATTCGCAACATTGATGACAGGGGAGGGTTTCATGATGTCGCAGTCTCTTTCAATATCGTTTCAATAACCCCGCTCGCGCCGCGTATTCGTCGTTCAGTTTCTGGTCGCGCCGGTTTTCCTGCTTCATTTCCTGCTGCATCTGGCGCGTGGCCAAGGTGTCGTACGATATGCGCTTGCGTTCGCTGTCCTGCCAGACACCCCGTTCGCGTGTGACCCCTTGTTCCGCGTCGCGCACCACCTGTTGCTGCCCTGCAATGGCCTCATCGAGCTTGCCGATGAACGCCTGAAAATTGCGATAACCCATGGGCGAGACGCCCTGAGCCATCTTGGCTTCGAAGCGGCTGGAGTATTCATCGCGGTACTTTTGCAACAATTCCAGCTTTTTCTCGGCCCGATCCGTGGCGCGGATCGCATTGCCCAAGCGCTTGGCTGCTTCGTCCGTCTCAGCGGTCGCCAGTTCGATCAAGGTGTCCAACGCAGATTTGGAGGCCATGACGGGAATTGTAGGTTCATTCAATCAGCGGCCATCATTCGAATAGAGCGGTAAGTTCCCTCAAACTCTCCGCTATGTCCGCACGTTCGCTGATGCCTTGTTGTAAAAATGACTCGATTTTACTGCGCAGCCGTATGGCTTCATCCAACACCGGGTCCGTTCCTGCATTATAGGCGCCCACGCTGATGAGGTCGCGGCTTCTTTCATAGCGCGAAAACAATTGCTTGACGCGCCGCATCAGCTTCTGGTGTTCGGGCGAGGTGATGCTGTGCATGGCCCGGCTGATCGATTGCTCGACGTCGATGGCGGGGTAATGTCCGCTTTCGGCCAGGGTGCGGTTAAGGACGATATGGCCGTCAAGGATGGCGCGCGCCGCATCGGCGATCGGGTCTTGCTGGTCGTCGCCCTCGGTCAGCACGGTGTAAAAAGCGGTGATGGAACCGCCGCCTTCGCGGCCGTTCCCGGCACGCTCGACCAGGATGGGCAGCTTGGCGAAGACCGAAGGCGGATAGCCCTTGGTGGCTGGCGGTTCGCCGATGGCCAGGGCGATTTCGCGCTGCGCCATGGCATAGCGCGTCAGCGAATCCATGATCAGGAGCACATTCTTGCCCTGGTCGCGGAAGTGTTCGGCTATCGTGGTGGCATAGGCGGCGCCTTGCAGCCGCATCAGAGGCGGCGTATCGGCCGGCGCGGCCACCACCACCGAGCGCGAGAGCCCGACGGTGCCCAGGATCTGTTCGATGAATTCCTTGACTTCACGGCCCCGTTCGCCGATCAGCCCCACCACGATAACGTCGGCGCTGGTGTAGCGCGCCATCATGCCGAGCAGCACGCTCTTGCCCACGCCCGACCCGGCGAACAGGCCCATGCGCTGGCCGCGCCCGACGGTCAGCATGCTGTTGATGGCGCGTATGCCCACGTCCAGGGTTTCCGTGATCGGTGCGCGCGACAAGGGATTGACGGCCCGCACGTTGAGCGGCGCGGCATGGCTGGTCGAGATCGGTCCCAGATTGTCGAGCGGGCGGCCCGAACCGTCGAGCACGCGGCCGAGTAACTCCTCTCCGACCGGCAAATGGCGTGCCCGGTCGGACGGGCGGCGGCGCGGGTGTTCGACCGACCCTGCACGCGGCAGCGATTGCGCGGTTTCCACCGGGAAGACGCGGGTGCCGGGCACCACGCCTTCCACGTCGCTCTGCGGCATCAGGAACAGCTTGTCGTCGTCGAAACCCACGACTTCGGCATCGATGCGCGTGCCGCCGGGCAGAGGGATGCTGCAGGCGCTGCCGACGGCCAGCTTCAGGCCGATGGCTTCCATCACCAGCCCGGTGACGCGCGTGACGCGGCCGGAAACCTGCATCGGCTCGGTCAGCGCCAGCACGGCGCTGCAATCGCGCAGATAGGATTGCCAGCGCCGGCTGCCGATTTGCGCATCGTTCATTTTTCGAGCCAGCCGCTGGTTTGTCCCAGGCCGGCGGCAATGCGCTCCCAACGGCCGTCGATCGAGGCGTCGATCTGGTTGGAGGCGGTTTCGACACGGCAACCGCCGCGTGCGACATGAGCGTCTTCCGCGATGCGCCAGCCGGCTTTGTCGAGTTCATCGCCCATGTGCTCGCGCACGATGGGCGCATCGTCGGGATGCAGGAACAGCAGGGCGGGGTGCTGCAGGCTGGTCAGGTAGCGGATCGATTCGCCCACGATAGGCAGCACCAGTTCAGGCCGTACGTTCAGCGCGGTCTTGAGCATGGCCTTGGCAACATCCAGCGCCAGCTTCAGCAGATCCTCGGCGATCACATCGTCGGCGCGCGTGACTTCGGAAGCGAAGGATTCGGCCAACTGGCGGAAGGCTTCGCGCTCCGCCGTCGCCTGGGCCCGGCCTTCTTCCAGGCCGCGCACGCGCCCTTCGGCCAGACCTTCCGCATGGCCTTGCGCCTTGGCTTCTTCGCGCAAGGCATCGAGTTCGGCCTGGAACTTGGCCAGAGCCTCCTCCTGGGGCACGGCAGGCACGATAGGTGCAGGCGTCGGCGGATGCGATGGCTGTTGCGGTTCCTCGTCGCCGAAGGACGCCAATTCCCACCGCTGGTAGGCGGTCTGCTTTTCCTTGGGGAGGATATTAGACAAAGGCGTCGTCTCCCTTTGCGCCTAGCATGATCTGGCCTTCGTCGGCCAGACGGCGAACGATCTGCAGGATTTCCTTTTGCTGCGCCTCGACTTCGGAAAGACGCACCGGCCCCTTCGATTCGAGGTCTTCGCGCATCATTTCGGCGGCGCGTTGCGACATGTTCTTGAATATCTTCTCGCGCAATTCCTGCGGCGCGCCCTTCAAGGCAATGATCAGCGATTCGGACTGCACTTCGCGCAGCATGACCTGGATGCCGCGGTCGTCGATATCCATGATGTTCTCGAACACGAACATCTCGTCCATGATTTTCTGCGCCATGTCCGCGTCGTAGTTCTTCAGGTTGGCCATGACCGAGGCTTCGTTCTCGCCCGAGAGGAAGTTGAGGATTTCCGCCGCGGCGCGGATGCCGCCCATGGGCTTCTTCTTCAGGTTCTCGTTGCCCGTCAGCAGCTTGGTCAGGACCTCGTTCAATTCGCGCAGCGCGGCCGGCTGCACGCCGTCGAGCGTGGCGATGCGCAGGACCACGTCGTTGCGCAGGCGTTCGGTGAAATGGTCGAGCACTTCGCAGGCATGGTAGCGCTCGAGGTGGACCAGGATGGTGGCGATGATTTGCGGGTGTTCGTTGCGCACCAGTTCGGCCACCGATTGCGCATCCATCCACTTCAGGCTTTCGATGCCGCTCGCGTCGCGCGTGCCGAGGATACGGTTCAAGAGCGAGGCGGCCTTGTCTTCGCCCAGCGCCTTGGTCAGCACGGTGCGGATGTATTCGTCCGAATCGACGCCCAGCGACGTGTTCTTGTCGGTCTCGGTGCGGAATTCGTCGAGCACCTTTTCCAGCTCTTCGCTCTGGATCGATTTCATGACCGACATCGCCGCGCCGAGCTTTTGCACTTCGCGCGGACCGAGATACTTCATCACTTCCGAGGCTTCCTCCTCGCCCAAGGCGAGCATGAGGATGGCTCCTTTTTGAATTCCTGCTTCACTCATTTGGCACTCCTACCCAGCCTTTGATGATGGTCGCCACCATTTTCGGGTCTTGCTTGGCGAGCGCTTTGGCCGCTTCCAGATTGTTGCGGTAGACCGGCTCGGCCTGGCCCATCGGCACGGGCTCGTTCGACAGCTCCACGATCGCATCTTCCTCGCCTTCTTCGGCGCCGTGCTCGTGCGCGGCGGGCGTCGGATTGACGGTTTCCTTGGCCTTGTTGAGCGCGGGCTTGATGAAATTGCGGTAGCAATACAAAAACACGATCGCGAACACCAGCCATTTCGCCGCGGCCTTGAGGATTTCCCACCAGTTGGCCAGGATACCGTCGAGTATCTTTTGCCACCAGGGCGCATTGTCGGCGGCGCTGTCGGCACCGGCAAACGACGTGTTTACCACGTTCAAGGTATCGCCGCGGTCCTTGCTGTAACCCATGGCCTCCTTGACAAGATTCGTGATCTGCGTCTTTTCGTCCTCGCTCAAAGGCCGCATCGTTACTTTACCGCTTTTATCGACTTCGCGTTTGTAGTTGACCACCACGGCCACCGACAGGCGCTTCAAGCCGCCCATGGGCTGTTGGACATAGCGCACGGTCTTGTCGACTTCGTAATTGGTCGTGCTGTCCTTGTGGCTCGAAGTCGGCGTGGAGGGCGCCGCCGCACTCTGCGCTGGCGCGCCGTTGATCTGGGCCGTGGCCGGAGCAGGGGGCTGGTTGGTCAAGGCGCCGGGCACGCCTGAGGCGCCATTGCCGTTGCCATTGGTACTCTCGCTGGTTTGCAGGCTGCGCACGGCTGCCTCATTGGGCGGCTGGTTCGGCTTGTAGGTTTCCGCAGCCTGCTCCGTGTGCGAAAAATCCACATCGGCGGTGGCTTCTGCGCGTACATTGGGCGCGCCGACGATGGGCGCGACGATGGACTCCACGCGTGTGACGATGTTGTGCTGCAACTCTTGCACATACTTCAATTGATTCGGGTCAAGACCGTTGGTGCCGGGCATCTTGTCGGCCGAAGACAGCAAGTCGCCATTCTGATCGACCACAGTGACATTCTTGGCGGTGAGGTCGGGCACGCTTGACGCCACGAGATGCACGATGGCCGACACCTGGGCCTCATCCAGTGCACGCCCGGGGGCGAGGTTCAGCAGCACCGAAGCCGTCGGCTTTTGCTGGTCGCGCATGAACACCGACGCCTTGGGGATGGCGAGATGCACGCGTGCCGCCTGCACGGCGGCCAGGGATTGGATCGAATTGGCCAGTTCGCCTTCGAGCGCGCGCTGGTAATTGACTTGCTCTAGAAATTGCGACACCCCGAGTTTCTGGTTTTCCATGATCTCGAAGCCGACATTGCCGCCCTTGGGCAAGCCCTGGGCTGCGAGCTTGAGCCGCGCGTCATAGACCTGGTCGGCCGGCACCAGGATGGCGCCGCCGCCGTCGGAAAATTTGTAGGGGATGTTTTGCTGCTGCAGCGAGGCCACGATGGCGCCGCCGTCGCGGTCGGAAAAGTTGGCAAACAGCACCTTGTATTCCGGCTTTTGCGCCCACATCCAGGCCGCCACGAGGACTGCCACGGCCAGCGCCGCGCCGACCGATAGCGCGATGTTGCGCCCGTTGGAAGTTTGCAGGAAGGCGGCAATCCCCCCTGTCTCCGCTCCCGGTGCCGGGTCTAAGGCTTCTCCCGTTGCTGTTGCCATGTTGCTTCTCCCCGCTATCCCGCTATGTCAATCAAATTGAGTCAATTGTCCTTGCCAGCGCACCACGTGCGCACGTAAGCAGAATTCTGCGCGAAAAGAGGAAATTCAATCATTGGAACAGGGCAAAGTTTCGGGCTTTAATTGGGCCGAGAGGCTTGCATTTGCCGTGTTAACGTGACGCCATGGAAAAGTGCCCTCAGGAGCCACAGTATGAGCATCGCGCCGATCGATACCAGCAGGATACAGGCCATGGCCGAGCAATTGAAGGCGATGGCGGCCCAAGCCCGCCCGCCGGCCAATCCCCTGGGGATCGCCGGGGAGGCGACCCAGGCCGAACCTGCTGCCGCCCCGGTCGATTTCGGCTCGGTACTGAAGTCTTCGCTCGACAAGGTCAACGACATCCAGCAGACCGCCGGCAAACTGGCTGAACGCTTCACCAAGGGCGACGACAGCGTCAGCCTGTCCGAAGTGATGATCGCGGGGCAGAAAGCCAATATCGCGCTGCAGGCGACGATCCAGGTGAAGTCGAAGCTGGTTGCCGCCTACAACGACATCATGAACATGCAAATATAGCCGGCTATGGCGAGCCGGCCGTGGTTTAACTGAAACCGGTGCTCTTGGCGTTCTGTTCGCGTTCCAGCTTGGTGATGAAGCGCTGCACCGCACTCATCATCGACTTGGGCATATCGACGAACAGGCAGCCAAGGCGGCGGATCGACTTGCCGTTGGGCAGTGTGATTTCCTGTGCATTGCGGATTTGCAGCGTGGTGACCACGAGCGAGCCGCCCGGCAGGTCGATACGGCAATCCTTGTAGATGCGGCCTATGGTTGGGTCGAGCAGTTTCTTCTCATCGAGGATCGCAATGCCGCCGCCGCTGACGTTTTGCAGCGCAACCACGACCGTGGTCGAGGTTTCCTCGAATTCGTGCGGCATCGTGATCGTGCAGCGCACGGGGTTGGTGACCGGCGTTAGCACACGGTAGAACTCGCGCCGCTGCAGGCGCACCATCGTTGAGGGAATCTCGAACTGGAACGCCGGCAAGCCGTCGTAGGTGCAGGATTCGACCTTGTCGGTGAAGAACAGGATGCGGATATGTTCGAGCATGGACTCGAACGAGATATTGTCGCTTTGCAGGATACGCTGGTTTTGCAGTTTACTGGGGGCGACGTCGATAATGACAGTGTTATCGCTCTCGTCGATGGCAAGGATCGAGGTGACGACGGCTTCCGTACCGTCGTTGATGACCATTCTTACAAGTTGCTTGCTGTCGCCGATATTGCGCAGCAACGCGATAATTTCGCGGCGCGAATGAATCTGGTAAGGCCCGAGATCGTCGACCCCGAGATTCGTGTGCAAAGTCATGAGATTTGGCTATCCGCCTTTTGTCGTCCCCCGATGCCATTTTACACAGAACTGATAATCGATTGTGTTGGATAAGGGCAATTTCGCCCCCGCATTTCCGGGGAAAACATCGCGAAGAAACAATAATTTACAATCTTGGCGGCGTGCCTTGCTGCGCTACCGGCTGAGTTTCCGGCGGCGGTGTATCGGCCTTGATCTGGCCCGATTCGATGCGGTATAGCCAAGCCAGCAATTCCGCGACGGCGCGATACAGGGCAGGGGGAATGCGACCGTCGAGGTCGACCTGCATCAGCAGCGCCACCAGTTCCTTCGATTCATGCACGAACACGCCGTGTTCCTTGGCGCGCGCAATGATCTGGTCTGCAATCAAGCCGCGGCCCTTGGCCACGACTTGGGGGGCGAGGTCGCCGGTCTGATAGGCAAGCGCGACGGCTTGCTGGCGCGGATTAGGCTTGCTCATCCTGGCCTATCGAAAGCGAATCCAGCGGGGAGCCGGCATCGCCCAGCGCCTGCACCAGTTCGCGGCCATGCGACCTGAGCTGGCTTGCCGTCTCGTTCGAGACGGCGGCCACGCGCATTTGCACATGGCCGCCCGAGAGGTGGATAGTGGCTGAAATTCTGCCGAGCCTGGGCAGCTCGAAGCGCACGGTGCTGTTCCATGAGGATTGGTCGGCATCGGCCGGCGCAGCCTGGCCTTGACGGCCTTGCTCTTCCTGGATTTCCCACTCCATGTGCTGGCCGGGCCATAGCTCGCCTTGCCAGACATAGCGGTTCTGTTCCAATGCGTTCAGTTGCAGGTGTATCGTTTGCGCGTCCTGTGCGTTGATGCCTGCCGGCTTGACCAGGGTATCGGCTTCCTGGGGCAGTCCGTGCGTATTGCTCAGCAGGTTGGAAAGCGTCTGCCCCAAGGACGTGCGCGTATCGGCTCCGGCACGCGCATTGTCGATCAGCTTTGCCAAATCGGCTTCGCTGGTGGCGGGGCGTTGTAGCGCATTGCCCTGGACTTGCGGCTGGCTTTGCGTCCTGCCCGCATTGGCCAGGTCCGATCGCGCGGTCCGTCCGCTATCGGGCGCCTGCTGCATCTGCGGCTCGCGCATCAGGTCCGCCAGAGGGCGCTCGCCGCTGGCCCATTGGCTGACGTGGGACTCGTAAAACAAGCCGGAGAATTCGACACTGTCCTGCATGGCATTGGCGATATGCGGCGGGTCCGATGCCGGTGCGCTCAGGATGGGCGTTTTGCCGGCCAGCGCGTTCGGCGCGTTGGCTTCATCGGCCGTTTGCAGCACGTTGCTGATGATTTTCGCCGCCGTCGAAAGCTGTGCCGAGCTGGTGTCGGTTTGCGACTCAAGCAGGAAGGTCGGACGCGGGCTGTCGCCGACGAAGCTCATCTGCAGCTTGCTGCCGACTGTCGTGCCTTCCGGCAGCGACATGCGCAAGGCGGAATCCTCGATGCCGACAATGTAGCTGCCGTCCTCGAGCTGCGCCAGCACCTGGGCTTGCAGCAGGCGGCCGACGGCTACCTGGGTCAGGATATTCTGCGAATTCTGGGCGAGGGCGGTGGATATCGCCGCAGGGTTGGATGCGACCGCAGGCGTGCCGGCGGTGCCGGCCGCCGGCGCCGTAGGACTCAAGTTAGTGATTTCTGCCGGAGGGATCACGCTGGTTTCCTATCCTCGGCAAAACGAGGGCTCAACTGGCCGCGCCGGCGCCGTAAGCCTTGACCAGCTTGCGCTGCGCATTGGTGCTGTTGATCTGCATCGACAGGCGCTGCATCCATGGCTCGGTGAGGTTGCGGATCTCTCGGTCATCGGCAAGTATTTTCCGGATGATCTTGATCTTGCGCTCGCGCATGTCGCCCTGTGCGGGCTCCTTGTCGCCGCTCTTGATGGTCTCGATATGCATTGCGCATTGCTTTTCCAGATCAGCCAATTGTATCCAATTGGCATTGCGCGCAGCCGAAACCATCTGCTCCGTGATGACGGAGATCGTTTCGTACAGGGACACCACTTCCTGGCTATTCATTGTTCAAGCCTTCATAAGACGGGACTGGCGCGGCGCCAGCGGGTCCGGATTGGCTGCGCTGGGCGCGACGGGTGCAGCAACGGCCCTGCCTTCGGTGCCGATGGCTTCCCAGGCGCCCTTCAACTCGTCGAGCAGGCGGTAGACTTCCTCGAGCGGTTCGACCGCGTTGTCGGCATTGGCCGCCAGCAGACGGCGCGACATGTATTCGTACAGGGCATCGAGATTCAAGGCCAGTTCGCCGCCGACGTCCTTGTTCAGGCTGGCGCGCAGGCCGCTTTCGATGAATGCGATGGCACGCGAGATGGCTTTGCCGCGCTTGGCCGTTTCTCCCGATTTCACGCTCTGGATCGCAATCGTCACCTGGAGCATGGAGCCCTCGAAAAGCATGACGATCAGTTTGTGCGGGCTGGCCGCCATGACTCCGGTTTCCATGCCGACATTGGCATATGCCTTGGCGCCTTGTTGCTGAGTTCCAAACATCACAGTTCCTTTTCTTGATCTCAACCGCCGTTGCTGGCAAGCGATGCCAGCTCTTGCGTCAGGTAGGTTTGCGTCGCATCGAGGCTGGCGATCGTCTTGTCGAGCGCCTGAAATTCTGCCAGATAGTTTGCCTGCTGGGCCGCCAGCGTCTGGTTCAATGCCGTGATCTGGGATTGCAGGCTGGTGATCGTGCTGTTGATCCCGCTGGTTTCGTTCGAAATCGGACCGGAGCTGGCCAGGTATTGCGTGAGGCGGTTACCCAATTGATTCGCATAGCCCTGGGAATAGGTGATGGTGCCGCGCGAACCGGTCGAGCCGCCCGAGACGGTAAGGGCCAGGCCCGCGGTCGCGCTGCCGGCTTGGCCGGTCAACACCTGGCCCGAGCCGGTTGCCGGGTTGCCGCCTATCGTACCGGCCACGTCGACGCCCGTCGTCATCGTCGGGCTGGCCCCCAGGATGGCTGCCCCGCCCGTGCCGGTAATGTTGACCACCGATGCCGAACCGTAGCGCTGCGAGGTGATGGAAAGCGCGCCGCCGCCGTTGACCGACACGGCAACCGAGCTGCCGGCGTTGGAAATCACGCTCGAACCGTTGATCAGGCTTTGCACTTCGGTGGCCAGAGAGCTTGCGGTATAGGTGCCGGCCGGTATGGTGAGATTGGCGGTGAGGCCGTCCAGGACCACGTCGAGAGAATCATTGCTGCCGGCGGTGATCGTCAGCGCCGGCGCGGCACTGCCGGTTTCGTTTCCGCGGGTCGCCATCTGCGTAATGTTCACCGCATAGGTGCCCGCCTGGGTCGAGGAAGTCGCGCTCTTGTAGCCGACCTGACTGTCCGACGCCGTGCCGACGGCGCCGAACAGGGCGGCCACGCCATTGGCGTTGCTGGTGATGGCGCTCTGGAGCGTCGCCGAGTTCAATTGCATGCTGCCGTCGTTCTGGAAGCTGATGCCAAGCTGTTTCAGCGAATTGAGGTTCGAGCTGATGCCGGGAATTGTGGCGCCAAGCAACTGGCGCACGCCTTGCTGCACCGTCAGCACACCGGAATCGCCAAGCAGCGGTCCGGCCGTTTGCGTCGACGCGTTGTAGCCCGTCGCTGCGGCAAACATGCTGTTGAGCGAGTTATACGCCGTGACGAAGGCGCTGACTGCCGATTGCAGCGTCGAGGTATTTTGCGCAACGGCAACTGTGGTGGAACCGGTCTGGCTCACGTTCAGAGTCACGCCCTGGATCGCACCGGCGAAAGTGTTATTCGCGCTCGTGATCACAATGCCGTTGACCGTCATTTGGGCATTTTGCGCGGCCACGCTCTGCGTCAGGGTCTGCGATCCCGCCGGATCGTTTGTAAGCAGATTGCTGATCGTGGAATCGCCGCTGACGCTGATCTTCATGCTTGCCGCCGCGCCCGTGGTCGTCGAGGTCAGCGCCAGGCGGTAAGGCGTTCCGCTGCCGTCGTTGATGATCGATGCGGTCACGCCGATATTGGCGGAATTGATCGCCGTCGCGATGCCCTGGAGCGAAGAGTCCGACGAATCGACCGTGACCGAGCCGCCGGCGATGGCGGAATTTTGCGTGAACGTCGGGCTATTGGCGGCGGTCCCGGCGGTCAGGCCGGCCGCAGACGGATTGCTGCCGCCTATCGTGATGGCGGACGATGCCGCCAGTGTCACGCTGCCCACATAGGTTTCGGTGGCACCGGTATTATTGAGGCTGGCGATGCCGCCTGTGGCCGTGCCGCTGGTGTTGGTCAGATTCTGGCTGACCGTCAGGTTCGCGCCGTTGCTGGAAAAGAATTGCAGTGTGCCTGCGGCGGCGGTGCCGGTGAAGGTGATGCCAGCCGCCGCCAGCAGCGCGCCTGGCTGTCCCGCGCCGTTGTTTTGCAGGGCGCTGTCGAGGGCGGCTGCGGAGAGGCTTGAGCTGGCACCGACGTTGGCAACGGTGACGCCGCCGACGCTAAGCGTGTAGGAATCGCCGGCGCCGGTCGAAACCGGCGCGAAGTTGAGCGTACCGCTGCTTGCCGCGCTGGCGGTGGCGCTCACGCCGGTTGTGGACGTGGCCTGGTTGATTTGCGCCGCCAGTTGCGCGGCGCTATTGGTCGCGGCGCTGGTAGTGATGGTTGTGCCGTTGATGCTGAGCGAACCGGCCGCGATGCCGCTGCTCGCCACCGAACTTGCCATGGCGCTGCCGGTGACGCCGCTGCCCACCGTGCCGAACTGAAAATTGATCGTGGTCGATGCGCCGCTCCCTATCATCGCCGTCGTGCTGGCGACGCCTTTCGCGGCCAGGGATTGGGCCTGGGCCAGCTGCGTGACGTTGACGTTGTAGTTGCCCGCCGACGCAGTCGAGGATGTCGTGCCGGAAAGAATCGAGCTGTTGCCGGCAGTCACGCCGAGCGAAATCGACGTGGCGGCATTATTGAGGCTTTGCACCGCCGACTGAAAGCTGTTGAGCGACGAAGTCACCTGACCATAAGCGGAGAGGGTGGCCTGATAGCTGGCGATCTGATTGTTGAGCTGGGTGACGGGTAATGCCTCGACCTGCATCAACTTGGAAACGATGCCGTTGACGTCGAGCCCGGAGCCGATGCCCGCGTCGGTGAGCGCCGCTGTCCCCGAAGACGTTGCGGTCGGTGCAACGGATGAAATTGTCACTTACGCCTCCAGCGAAAACTGCAATATACGTCTTTATCGGCGCAAGTAAAGCAGACTTTAGAGGGTGATTTTCCCGTTATTTTTGTCGGCGTGCAAGATTGTCAAGCCTGTTGCTTGATCAGCAAGCCCGGATTTGTAGAGCCGGAAGGGGATTCGTCGAGCGACTCTGCAATCGCGAGCGCTTCCTTGGAAGGGATCTGCCGGATAACCTGGTTGTTGCTCTGGTCGACCACTTTGACCACGATGCGGTGGCTTGAGGAGTCGATGGCGAATTCGATGCCTTGCGACTGGACGACGGGCGTCGCATTGATTTTTTGCAGCGCTTGCGCAACCTGGCTGCTGCTTGGCTCGGAAGCGGAGGGCGGCGCACCCGTTGCACTGGCCGCAGCGTTGCTCACGGCCGCACTGGCTCGCGTATTCGAAGCAAGAGGGGTTTGTGTGGCCGTCCCAGACTGCACCCCGCTTGCAAGAGGCTTGATGTCCATGATGCTCTTCCTTATGGGCTAAAACCCGGCCTGAAGATCAGGCCGGGTTGCTCATGTATCGATAGTTCGCTTACCGCAGTAAAGTCAGAATCGAGTTAGGCAGCGAGTTCGCTTGCGCGAGCATGGCGTTGCCGGCCTGTTGCAGAATCTGGTAGTGGGCCAGGTTCGCGGTTTCCGCCGCGTAGTCGGTGTCTTCGATGCGGCTGCGTGCGGCGGACAGGTTGGTCGACGAGGTTTGCAGGTTCGAGATCGTCGAGGTGAAGCGGTTCTGGATCGCGCCCAGGTTCGCTTGCTGGCCGTTGATCTGGTTGATCGCCGCGTCAATGATGTTGATCGCCGCATTCGAGCCGGTCACGCTGGTGATGTCGAGGGTGGACAGGCTGGCCAGCTTGGCCGAATAACCCGTCAAGCCGCCTGCGGCCTGCGCGGTAGCGCCGCTATACGTGATGTTGATGGCCGCCGACGAATTCAGGGTCAGGGCGCCGGTGAACAGGCCGGTATCGGTCGTGTAGTTGACGGTTGCGCTGTTGAGGTTACCGTTTGCCAACAGGGTCGTGCCGGCGTTGTACACGTCAGCCTTGATGCCGGTCGCGTTCAGCACGGCCGTCTGGTCGGCCGCACTGTCGGTGGTGACCTGGATGTCGCGGCCGTCGCCGGCGCTCAATTGCAGCTTGCCGGTGGTGGCATCGGCGATCGCGGTCACGCCCGTTTGCGACGTGACGGCATTGATGGCGTTGGCGGCATTCTGGATCTGGCCGAGTTCGGTGCTGCCGGCGCTGATGGCACCGATGGCGACGTTGTTGATCCACAATTGGCCCGACGCGGTCGAGGCGCCGGTCGCCGATGCGGTGACGATAGCCGTTGCCGTCGTGCTGACCGCACCTTGCGCCGAATTGGTCGTGGTGAAGGCGGTGGCCGTCACGCCGGTCAGGGTGGATTGCGCATTGATTGCGGCAGCCTTGGCGTAGGCGCTGCCTCCGCTGACGCCCGGCGTGCTGGTGGCGTTGGAGGCGCCGATCGTCACGCCGTTCAAGACGATCGAGTTGGCGACAGTCCAGGCCGTCGTTGCCGTGGCGGTGTTGGTGGCAACCGTCAAGGTGCTGGCGCCGCCGAAGTTGCCCAGCGTATCGGTCGTGGCACCGGACACACTGACGCCGATGGTTTGGTTGGCGTTCGCACCGACCTGGAATTGTTGCGCCAGGAAGGAGCCGTCGAGCAGGTTCAAGCCGTTGAACTGGGTCGTCGTGGCGGTGTTCTGGATCGAGGCGACCAATTGCTGCGCTTCGGCGTTCAGCGCCTGGCGGTCGGACGAGGTATTGGTGGCGTTGGCCGATTGGACGGCCAACTGGCGCAGGGTTTGCAGGTTGGCGCTGACCGAGCTCAAGGCGCCGCCGGCGGTTTGCGCCAGCGAGATGCCGTCGTTGGCGTTACGCGCAGCCTGGGTCAAGCCGTTGATCTGCGAGCTCATGCGGGCGGAGATCGCCAGACCCGCGGCATCGTCGGCAGCACTATTAATACGCAGGCCGGAGGACAGGCGTTCCAACGATTGCGACAAGCCGCCTTGCGAATTGGTCAGATTGTTCTGAGCGTTGAGCGACGCGACGTTGGTATTGATATAGGAAGCCATGTTAATTCTCCAATGTGTATCCGATGTTCTGTTTCAGTGACTGCCGACCAAGAGCGGTTAGCGCAGCAAAGTCAGGATCGAGTTGGGCAGCGAGTTCGCTTGCGCAAGCATGGCGTTGCCGGCCTGTTGCAGAATCTGGTAGTGGGCCAGGTTCGCGGTTTCCGCAGCGTAGTCGGTATCTTCGATGCGGCTGCGCGCGGCGGACAGGTTGGTCGACGAGGTTTGCAGGTTCGAGATCGTCGAGGTGAAGCGGTTCTGGATCGCGCCCAGGTTCGCTTGCTGGCCGTTGATCTGGTTGATTGCCGCGTCGATGATGTTGATCGCCGCATTCGAGCCGGTCACGCTGGTGATGTCGAGGGTGGACAGGCTGGCCAGCTTGGCCGAATAACCCGTCAAGCCGCCCGCGGCAATCGAGTTGCCGGCGGTGGCCGTGATGTTGACGGCCGCCGACGAATTGAGGGTCAGGGCGCCGGTGAACAGGCCGACCTGGGCGGTGGAGTAGGTGGCGCCGCTCAGGTTGCCGTTTGCCTGCAATGCCGCCCCCATGTTGCTCACGACGTCGGCGGTGATGCCCGTTGCCTTGAGGACGGTGGCCTGGTCGGCGGCGCTGTCGGTCGCAACCTGGATGTCACGGCCGTCGCCGGCGGTCAATTGGAGCTTGCCGGTGGTGGCGTCGGCGACTGCGGTCACGCCCGTTTGCGACGTAACGGCATTGATGGCGTTGGCGGCGTTCTGAATTTGGCCGAGTTCGGTGCTGGCGTTGCTGATCGCACCGACGGCGATGTTGTTGATCCACAATTGGCCCGACGAGGTGGCGCTGGCGGTGCCTACCGTAGCGGTCGTCACTGCGGTTGCCGAAGCGGTGACCGCACCTTGCGCCGAATTGGTCGTGGTGAAGGCGGTCGCCGTCACGCCGGTCAGAGTGGATTGCGCATTGATTGCGGCAGCCTTGGCGTAGGCGCTGCTGGCGCTGACGCCCGGCGTGCTGGTGGCGTTGGAGGCGCCGATCGTCGTGCCGTTGAGGATGATCGAGTTGGAGACAGTCCAGGCCGAGCCTGCCGAGTTGGTGCCGACCGTCGTGGCGCTGGCGCCGCCGAAGTTGCCCAGCGTATCAGTCGTGGCGCCGGCCACGCTGACGCCGATGGTTTGGTTGGCGTTTGCGCCGACCTGGAATTGTTGCGCCAGGAAGGAGCCGTCGAGCAGGTTCAAGCCGTTGAACTGGGTCGTCGTGGCGGTGTTCTGGATCGAGGCGACCAGTTGCTGCGCTTCGGCGTTCAGCGCCTGGCGGTCGGACGAAGTATTGGTGGCATTGGCCGATTGGACGGCCAACTGGCGCAGGGTTTGCAGGTTGGCGCTGACCGAGCTCAAGGCGCCGCCGGCGGTTTGCGCCAGCGAGATGCCGTCGTTGGCATTACGCGCAGCCTGGGTCAAGCCGTTGATCTGCGAGCTCATGCGGGCGGAGATCGCCAAACCCGCTGCATCGTCGGCAGCACTATTAATACGCAGGCCGGAGGACAGGCGTTCCAACGATTGCGACAAGCCACCTTGCGAATTGGTCAGATTGTTCTGAGCGTTGAGCGACGCGACGTTGGTATTGATATAGGAAGCCATGTTAATTCTCCAATGTGGACCTGGTGTTACGGTTCAGTTGCATTCAACTTGGGTTCGTCTTTTTCTTGATCGCGACAAACCGCTGTCATCCCGTTATCGGCGGGCACTGGAAAAAGTTTAGAGCTTGGGAGCAACTTACTTTTTCCGGTTCCCTGCGACGTGTTGAACCGATATGCTTGCTACATCGGTTGCGCCGAGGTAATTCTTTAGGCCGGAGAAGAGAAAAATGATGATGCTGCGGGCGTGGAAAATTGGGTGCGGCAAGAGGGTAAACTGCGCCGTATCACTTCCTTATCGGCATGATTTGGGAAATCTTTAGGGCTGCGTCAAAACTTTTAAATACACCGGTATTTGCCGCGTTATTGCGGTATGTGCATCAACTTCGCGGGGTGGATAATATCGATATAGAATGGGATCGAAGTTTCGGCATGGCGGAGTATGGTCACCTGCCGCTGACTGGCGCACAACACTGACGCACAACACGGGAGAGCCTTGTCATATGGACTATTCGCAAAAGACGGTGCTGGTATCCGGGGGGACCGGATCGTTCGGCAACTTCATCGTGCGCCGCCTGCTCGATCTCGGCGCCAAGGAAGTGCGCGTGCTGAGCCGCGACGAAAAAAAGCAGCACGACATGCGCGTGTTCTACCGCGGCTTGAAAAACCTTTCCTTCGTCATCGGCGACGTGCGCAACCGCGACCGCCTCGATGAGGCGATGTCCGGCGTGAACGTCATGTTCCACGCCGCGGCCCTGAAGCAGGTGCCGGCCTGCGAGAATTTTCCGCACGAGGCGATCCATACCAACGTGACCGGCGCGCAGAACGTGGTCGATGCAGCCTTGCGCAACGGGCTGGAAGCTTTCGTCATGGTCAGTACCGACAAGGCCGTCAAGCCGGTCAACGTGATGGGCATGACCAAGGCGCTGCAGGAACGCCTGGTATTGAAGGGCAACCAGTCGCGCCTGAACCGCGGCACGCGTTTCGCCTGCGTCCGCTACGGCAACGTGCTGCGTTCGCGCGGTTCCGTGATCCCGCTGTTCCGCGGGCAACTGGCGGCCGGGCGGCGCCTGACCATCACGGACGACCGCATGACGCGCTTCCTGCTCACCTTGAACGATGCGATCGACCTGGTGCTGTATGCCGCCGAGCATCAGCAAGGCGGGGAGATTTTTGTGCGCAAGGCGCCGGCGGCGCGCATCGTCGATCTTGCCGAGCTTTGCTGCGAAGAGGCGGGCAAGCCGTTCGAGTACGATACCATCGGCCTCCTGCCCGGCGAAAAGCTCAACGAAATCATGTTGACCGAAGAGGAGCTGGTGCGCACCGAGGATATGGGCGCCTATTACAAGATCCATCCGTGGTGGAGCAAAGTCAACCTCAAGGATATCGATTCCGAATACAGCTCCTTCGACAACGTGGTCGGCAAGGAGCACATCAAGCAATTGCTGGAGCGCGCCGACAGCGAATTCGAGAAGATGGAAATGGCCGGCGGCGAGTTTTCCCATTTCTGATCGTAGTTTCGCGATGCAGAACATCCCGCTTTTCAAGGTGTACATGCCGCCGCGCGAGGCGCTGATGCCGCGCCTTGAGCAAGTGTTGTATAGCGGCCAGATTTCGGAGGGGGCGGAGGTTGTCGCCTTCGAGCAGGCCTTTGCGCAGGGGCTGGGGCTGGACCCGCATCGGAGCGGCGTGCTGTCGTTCTACTCCGGTACGGCAGCCCTGCATACGGCCTTGGTGCTGGCCGGCGTGCAACCGGGCGGCGAAGTCATTTCGACAGCGATGACGGCCGAACCGACCAACATGGCAATCCTGCATGCAGGCGCCAAAGTGGTCTGGGCCGACGTCGATGAGCAAAACGGCAACCTCGATCCGTCTTCCGTGCGGGAAAAGATTACGCCGCGCACGCAAGCCATCCTGGCCGTCCATTACGGCGGCATCCCCGTCGACCTCGACGCGCTGCGCGCCGTTGCCGCCGATGCCGGCATTCCCGTCATCGAGGATGCGGCGCATGCCATGGGTGCGCGCTATGGGGGCTTGCCCATCGGTGCGCATTCCGAATTCGTCATGTTCTCCTTGCAGGCCATCAAGCACATGACCACGGTCGATGGCGGCATGCTGGCTTGCAACCCGGCTGGGGAGGTGGAAGCGCTGCTGGCCCGGGGGCGCAGGTTCCGCTGGTTCGGTATCGATCGCGCGGCGCCGCGCACCGAGGTTGATGTGGCCGAGGTCGGCTACAAGTACCACATGAATAACGTCACCGCGGCGATCGGTCTGGTGCAACTGGATTACCGCGACGAGGTGATCGCCCGCCATCGCGAGAACGGCCGCTATTTCGATACCGCCCTTGCGGGCATTCCAGGGTTGCGCCTGTGCTGCTGGAGCGCGAAGGCCGAGCCGTCCTATTGGTTTTATACGGTGCTGGCGGAAAACCGCGACGGTCTGATGCGCCATCTCGCGGCGCGGGGCATCGCCAGTTCGCCGGCACACAAGCGCAACGACCTGCATTCGGTATTCGCAGCCAGCCGCGCGGAGCTGTCCGGGCTCGACGCGTTTTACCGCAACATGCTGCACATCCCCTGCGGCTGGTGGATCGGGCCTGCCGAACGGGAATATATTGCCGACGCATTGCGCCAGGGCTGGTGAGATGACGCCCGTTCCGCTGTTCAAGGTCCATACTCCCGCTGCCGCGCATGGAATGCTCAAACCCGTGCTTGAAAGCGGGAGGCTGGCTTGCGGGCCGCAGGTGGCGTGCTTCGAGGAGCGTTTTGCGCAGTGGATGGGAGCAGGCGCGGCCCTGGCCGTGAGCGACGCCAGCGCCGCGCTGATGCTGGCGCTCTACACGCTGGGCGTGCGTCCGGGGGACGAGGTGCTGGCGCCGGCCCTGGCTTGCTCGGCAACCGTGATGCCGATCGCCGCGTTATTCGCGAGGCCGGTCTGGTATGACATCGATCCTTTGACCGGCATGCCGGCGGTGCATCATCTCGCCGCCGCGTTGACGCCGAAGACGCGGGCCATCCTGCTCTATCATTGGTCCGGCGACGTTACCCCGGTTGCGGCAATCTCGGATTTCGCCAGTCGGCATGGCTTGCCGCTGGTGGAAGATGCCAGCGAGGCATTGGGGGCGCGCCTGCACGGCGCGCAATTGGGCGGCACGGCCGATTTCACCGTCTTTTCGTTTTATCCGACCAAGCCGCTCAATACCGGCGAAGGCGCGGCCTTGCTTTCCAATGATCCGGAGCGCCTGCAGCAAGCCTCACGCTTGCGTCGTTTCGGCTTCGAGCCGGGCAGCCTGCGTTTGCCCAACGGCGACCTGAATCCGCGGCTCGATATTCCGTTGGCCGGCTTCAACGTGCCGATGAACGAAGTGGCGGCAACGCTGGGATTGGCCGCCTTGGACGGCATCGAGCCCATTCTGGCTGCGCATCGCGCCAATGGCGCATACTACGAAACCGCCCTGGCCGGCATCCCGGGCTTGCGCCGGTTGCGGCGCGAGACGCATGCCGAATCGGCCTACTGGACCTATTCCCTGCTGGCGGAACGCCGCGACGACTTGGTCGCCAAGTTGAACGCGCACGGCATCGGCGCCCAGCGCCTGCATTTGCGCAACGACGGCTATGGCTGCTTCGGCGGTGTTCCGGCCGAACTGCGGGGTACGGCGGAATTCGACGCGGCCAACCTCAGCATTCCCTGTGGCTGGTGGGTCGACGAAGCGGCGCGCGAGCGCGTGGTGCGTTGCCTACGCGACGGCTGGTAGCCATGGATGCCGTTTTCCGCGTCGCGGAAGAGCGAGACCTCGCAGAACTGTGGGCATTGTTCGACCGGGAGTTCATTATCTCGCGCGGCCGGGCGATATCGCTCAGGGAGCGCTATCCCGCGACCTATGCCGCGGACAACGTGAAGGGCCTGTACCTGGCCCGCACGCCGGACGGTGCCCTCGCCGCATGCCTCGCGGCGCGGACATTTTCGATGTGCCATGGCGGCGCCACGTTGCGCGGCGCGATGCTAGGCGGCGTCTGTACCGATGCGCCGTATCGCCGCCAAGGGATGGGCGGGGCCTTGCTGCGATGGTCCGCCGCGCACCTTCGTGAAACAGGCATCGAGTTTGCCGTGTTGTGGAGCGCCAGGCAGGATTTCTATCGGCGTCTCGGCTGGCAGCAGGCGGGTGGGGGTGTCCTGGGGCGCGTGACAGGGGATAGGAAAGACGCGGCTCTTCGGGTCGAGGTCATGCCGGCGGCGGCATGCGATGTGCAATACATCGAGGCCATTCGAGCTCAATATCTCGATACGCGCGTGTTGCGCAGCGCGGACGACTATGCCCAGTTGCCGATTCCGGCCGATGCGGTTGACTTGTTCTTGTGGCGCGATGCCGGCAATGCGGCCTATGCGCTGGCGGGAAGGAGCGCGGCACAAGCGATCGTCTACGAAATGGTCGGGGCGGAGCAGGGCTTTGCGGCATTGTGGCAGGCGGTGCGTTCGGGCCATGCCGACGTGCTGATCAACGACTGCCGCGGCAGTGCATCGTTTTCCTGGTTGAGCCGGCATGCGGCGATAGCATGGGAAGACAAGCCCCTGGCCCTGTGGATGCCCTTGGCCGGCGCGGCGGATGCCGTCGGACATGGCCAATGGCACATCCCCTATTTCGACCGGGTCTAATGCTGTTTGACGCATCGAGCTATTGGGCGACAGGTTTGGCGCACCAATCGCGCCAGGCTTCCCGGTACAGCGTTTCGAGCGAACGTGCGAAGCTGTCCTGATCCAGGAGCGGCGTATCTTGCAAGTGTTCGCGCAAGCCGGCGCGGATATTGGCCAGCAAAGGAAGATTGTTCGACAGCAGGACCGCCATCTTGACGAAATCCTCCACGCTGGGCGCGGCGAAGTCGGCCATGCGCGCCGCGCTCAGCACGCTCAGGCCGGCGCGCGAAAGAAAGCGTTTGCCCACGACGGCGAGCACGGGCACACCTTGCCAGAGCGATTCGCAGGTGGTGGTGGCGCCGTTGATCGGGTAGGGGTCGAGCGTGATATCCACTGTCTGCAGACGTTGCTTGAAGTCGTAGGGTTGCAATTTTTTTTCGAATTGCACGCGATCGCTCGCAACACCGAGTTCTGCGAAGCGGCTGTGCAGTTTGTGCCGGATCTCGCCTTCGGGCACCGTCACCATCAGGAGGCGCGCACTCGGCACGCTGCGCAGCAGATGAGCCCATAGGATCAGGCAATCGTCGCCGATCTTGGTGATGCTGTTGAACGAGCCGAAGGTCAGGTAGCCGTTGGACAAGGCCGGCAGGGGCGGGATAGCGCCCGCCATGTCTTCGCTGGGCCGGTAGCACCATACGCTTTCGGGGAGGCGCAGCAGGGTTTCGACATAGGGGTAGTCCTGGCCTTCCGGTTCGGTCTTGCCGTCCGTGATGCGGTAATCGATCGCCGTCAGGCCGCTGGTGCCCGGGTAGCCGAGGTAAGTCATCTGCACCGGCGCGGGCTTGCGTGCGAATACCATCAGCCGGTTGTGCGCCGAATGGCCGGACAGGTCGATCAGGATATCGATGCCGTCATCTTCGATCATCTGCGCCATCGTGTCGTCGTCGAGGTGGGAGCACTCGCGCCAATGGTCGGCTGCGGCGATCAGCCGTTCGGAGAAGAAGTCGCGGTGGGGGCTGCTGGAATAGCAGTAGACTTCGACTTGCGTCCGGTCGTGCCGCGCAATGGCCGGCTCGATGAAATAGGCTACGGCATGGATGCGGAAGTCTCCCGATACGTAGCCGATTTTCAAGCGTTTGCCGGGATCGCGTGCGTTGCGGTGACGCGGCCACGAAGGCTTCAACGGCGTTTCGAAGATATCGCCGAAGCGCCGATTGGCGGCCAGCAATTCTTCAGGCGGCGTATCTTGCACGAACTGCATCGTCATCAGCAGGTTCTGGTGTGCCGTCACGAATTCGGGCCGCAGCTCAATGGCGCGGCGGTAGGACGCCACCGCGTCTTCATGGCGGCACAGCGCGTGCAGCAGCACGCCCAGGCTGAAGTGGACCTCGGGCATTTTCGGGTCGAGCGCCAAGGCGCGCTGCAGCATCTCCATCGCCTCGTCGAACTCGCCGAGCTGGTAGCTGGCCATGCCGAGATTGATATGGGCGCGCACGGAAGACGGATCGATGGCCAGGGATTCGGCAAAGGCAGCCTTGGCTTCTCCCATTTTTCCCACGGCTTGCAGCGCCACACCGAGATTGTTGAACAACGAGAAGTCCCCGGGCCGTAGCGCGATCGCTTCGCGGCAATAACCGACCGCCTCGGCGGGGCGCCTTAATTCCTGCAGGCAGCCGCCGATGTTGGAGAGGATGTCGGCATTGCCCGGGGAGCGAGCCAGTGCGGCGTGGTAGGTTTCCAGCGCCGTCTCGAATTGGCGCCGCGCTTGCTGCAGGCAGCCCAGATTGAACATTGCCGCGATATTGTTTTCGTCATGGGCAAGGGCGCGCTCAAGACAGACAGCGGCATCGTCCAGCCTGTCGGCACGAACCAGCAAGCCGCCCAGATCGCTCAGTGCCGCGACATGCGCGGGCGCGGCGGCGACGGCGGACTCGACCAGGGACAGCGCGCGTTCCTGATCGCCGCCTTCATAGGCGAGCAGGCCGGCCAAGTGGAGCACATCGGCATTGCGCGGTTCGTCTTGCAGCAGAGACTCGCACAGCGCGGCCGCTTCGAGACGTTGGCCAGCCTGCCTCAGTTCCCGAGCCCGCTCCAGTCTGGTATCGTTTGGTGCGTTCATGGATACTCCTGTGCCAGCGGCAGCAGCGGACCGACAAAGCGCTCGTAACGGCGCCAGCGTTCGACGGAAGAACCGTGGATTTTCTGCCGCACCTGCCATTTGCTGGCGGTGCCGACCGAGCGCTCGACGCGATGGAATTCGAGACAGGCCGGATCCCAGGGGAGGCCGATGAAGTCTATCATGGCGCGGCTCCAGCGTTCCTGGTCGGCCACCAGGTCTTCATAGCGGACTTCAAGCAGTCTGTCGCGCGGAATGACGGCTCGCCAATGCGCCATGATGCGCGAGTACTGCCGATAGTAATGTGCCAGGTTGTCGAGATCGTTGGCATAGCGGTGGGCATCGTTGAAATGCTGAAAATAGATAGACAGGCAGGTGTCGATGGGGTGGCGCCGCATATGGATGATGCGCGCTTCCGGAAACGCGGCGTGGATCAAACCGAGGCATTGGAAGTTGGCCGGCATCTTGTCCACGGTGCGCAGCGCGCCCGGCGTCCGCTTCTCGATCAGGTCCAGGTATTGCTGCGGCAGCGAAACCAGCGCTTCGTCCAGCCTGCCTGTACCCAGAGGCTCCAAAGCGACGGCGGCCTGGCTCCAGAACGGCAATTCTCCCGCACCGGTGGCCTGGGGGTGCGCGGCAATGATCTGCTCGGCCAGGCTGGTGCCGGAGCGCGGCAAGCCGAGTACGAATACCGGACGTTCCGAGGGGGAGGCGCCCACGTGGTGCGTCGCGACGAAACGGGCATCATGTGCCGCGATCAGGCGATCGACGGCGGCTTCCTCGGCCTGGCGGTCGTACGGCGGCATCAGGCCCTGGTCCAGCAGATTGGCCCTCCGGTAGTGGTCGAAGGCCTTGTCGTATTCGCCGACGTCGTCATGGTATTTGCCGACGGCATATTGCAGGTAGACTTCCTGGCGAGCCGGCAAGCGCCGGGCGAGCAATTTGTGCGCTTCATCGGCCCAGGGGGCGTCGGCGCTGCTCATTTTGCGCAAGCCGGCCAGGCCGGCCCACGCGGCCGCCATGCCGGGCGAGAGTGCCAGCGCCTGGCGCAGCAAGCCTTCGGCTTCATCGACGCGTCCTTGCTCGGAACGCAGGTCGGCGAGGAAGACCAGCGCCTGGGGCAGTCGTGGATTCCATTGCAAGGCTTGCAGGCAGCATGCTTCAGCTTCGGCATCGTCCTGGTGCTGCAAGGCCATCCCGAGATTGACCAGGGCCTCGGCGAACTGTGGCCGGTATTGCAGCGCGAGCCGGTAGCAGGCGGTTGCCGCGCCGAGCTGCCCGGCCAGTTTAAGGGCATTGCCGAGTCCGTTGTGCGCTTCGGCCATATCGGGTTGGAATTCGATGGCGCGGCGATAGCTTGCCTGCGCTTCGTCCAGTTCTTCGATCTCGAGCAAGGCATTGCCGAGGTTGAAGTGCGCTTCCGCAGCCTCCGGGCGCCGGAGCAGGGCGTTTCGATAGCTTGAGGCGGCTGCGGCGGGGTCGTGCTGGGCCAAAAGCGCATTGCCCAGGTTCAGGTGCGCTTCGTAAAGATCGCCGTTTGCGGCAAGCGCCCGCCTGCAGGCCGTTTCGGCCTCCCCCGGCCGCCCCTGCTCGAGCAAGGCGTTGCCGAGGTTGCTCAGCGCCAGAGCAAAGTCCGGCCGCCGTGCGGCGGCCTCGGAAAAGCTGTGCAGGGCCGCTTCAGGCAAGCCCAGGTTGCGTTGTACGGTGCCGAGGTCGTTCCAGGCGTCGGCGTATTGCGGGTCGAGTTCCACAGCCTGCCGCAAATGCCCGGCCGCTTCCTCGAACCGGCCGAGCTGTTGCAGCACGCGGCCCAGGGAATGGTGGCGGGCAGGCGTGGATGCGCCGAGCGCCAGGGCCTGACGCCGGCACTGCGCGGCTTCATCGAGCCGTCCTGCATCTTCGAGCAAGGCACCGAGAATGTCGAAGCCTTCGGCATCCGCCGGGGCAAGGGCAAGAGAGCGCGCCACGCTATCGATGGCCTCGCCGATGCTGCCGCTGCGCCGGGCCAGCAGGCCGAGCTGGCGGTGGGCAGCGG
Source organism: Burkholderiaceae bacterium (assembly GCA_036384915.1). Lineage (GTDB taxonomy): Bacteria > Pseudomonadota > Gammaproteobacteria > Burkholderiales > Burkholderiaceae_D > PKWO01. The sequence continues at coordinate 102,353 of DASVLJ010000011.1, read as the reverse complement.
CAAATTCCGGAGCCCCGGCCAAGGCGTGATGGAAACATTGCCGTGCTTCTTCCTCGCGGCCCGAATCCGCCAGCAGGCAGCCGAGGTTGTAGTGGGTCAAGGCATGACGCGTGTCGTGCGCCAGCGCGGCTCGGAAATTCGCCTCGGCTTCGGCTGCCAGATTTTGCATGCGGGCGGCATTGCCGCGGTTGCAAAGCAGGGCGGCCGACTCCAGGCCTGCGGCGAATGCACGATCCAGCACCTGCGCGGCCTTGTCCGGCCGCATCGCATCCATCCAGGCTCCGGAGCACGACAGGGCGTATTGTTCGTTGGACGGTGCAGCAGCGGCGGCGTGCTCCAGGCGCTCGAGGCCTTGGGCCTGCCGCCCCGTCGCGAGCAAAAGCAGCCCGAGATTGTGGTTCGCGTCGCCATGTCGCGGATCCAGGCGCAGCACCTCGCGGTAGTGCGGCTCGGCTTCCGCCAGTTGTCCGGCTTGGTGGTACGCCAGGGCCTGTCTCATCGCAGAAAGGATGGCGGCAGGGGCGGCGGGAGTGGTCGGTTCGGTCATGGTCGCAATATTGCGCGCTTTCCGTGGGCTTGGGTGGTCCAATTCAAGAGAGTAATGGAAATCCCCCCGCGCCGCTGCGGAAAGTAAAGGGGATTCCCGTCGGTGTTTCGCCCACCCTCGAGGCGTGGGAAGGGAGAGGCCGGGCCGCGTCCGCTTAGTTGCCGAAGGTGTGGGCCAGCAGTTCGGCTTTTTCAATGGCCAGCATGGCCTGCTCGATGACCAGGCTTGCCTCCCGTCCGCCGTCAACGCAGGCCTTGACGATCATGCGCATGCTGGCGCAAACGCGCAACGCGGCGACTGGCACGCCGTCTCGGTGGCCGCATGCGACCGGCTGGCCTAATTGGCAACGCAAGGCGACGATGCGGCCGATCTCATTGTCGTTGCCAAACATCTTGCGCGTCGAGAGATCGGCTTGCAGTAATTGATAGACGCGCAATGTCTGGTCGCGGTCGAGTGCGCTGCGGCCCTTGGCGGCATTGGGGTGGAACAGCAGGAAAGGGTGGATCGATGGAATGTGATCCCAGTTGTCGGCATCGGCGAGCGTTCCGCGCAGGAGCGAGGGCAGCGGCAGAGGGTCGAGCAGGGCGCTACGCTGCAATTTATCCTTGACGGCCTTGCCGAAGGCGTGCAGAAAACCGGCTATTTGTTCATCGCTCAAGCTGCGGAATGCGCGAATCTCACTCAATGCGGCTTCCCAGCGCAGCAGCAGGCCGAAGTTGGCGGCCTCGTCGAGGCCGGCGGCGCTATCCCAATTGGCCGGCCAGTCGGCGCGCGAAGAATAGGCGCGCAGGGCCGAAGGAATCGGATGGCGCCGCATACGGCGTGCGCACAGCGGCGGGATCATCAGGACGCCGCAAAAGGTCGGGCCGGTGGCGAACTTGGAACCGGTCAGTGCGACCATGAAATCGCGCTGCAGATAGGCGCGCAGGGTTTGCGGCGAGATGCGGAATTGGCAAGCATCGACCATGACATCGATGCGGCCGGCATAGCGTTGTTGCAATTGCAGCACGCAGTCCGCGGTCGGTGCGATGGCGCCGGTCTTGGAGCCATCGATCAGGATCAGCAACACGCGTCGCCCCGCTTCGGCGGCCTGGCTGGCCAGCGCAACGAAATCGGCATCGACGGCCGCGTCGCTGCGAGCCATGCCGTTGGCGTCGCGCAGTGCCACGCTGACAACTTCGATCGCCGCAGCGCTATCGATATTGGCACCCGAGGTGACGGTTTCGCCCAAGGCCGAATGCGAGCTGAAATGACGCCCGGCCAAGGCCGCCGCCACACCGCTGCCGGTTTCATTCGCTTCGACCATGATTACCAGCGGCTGCAGCTTTTCGCCGCTGGAAAAGGTTTGCGCCGCGATCAGGTGGATATCGGTGCCGGATGCGGCAAAGATTACGTCGACACCGGAACCTTCCGGGATACCGCAGAGCGAGAGCAATTCGTGCCGGGTGCGGTTCATTTCCTCTGCATAGACTGCATAATCGGACGCACCATCGGATGCGAGCAGGCGCGTGCGCAGGTGCTCCGCCGCGGCAAAGCTGCGCTCGGATATGATCGAAGCCGTGGAAGAACCGAGCGCGATCATGCCCGCATCAGGCAGCGGTGCGCAACCGTATTTGTTGAGGCCGGTAACGGCATCGAGCTCGATGCGCGCATCGCCGCCTTCGGTCAGCAATTGCGCCGTGCCGGGCAGGGCGGCTGCCGCGATCAAGCCGGAGGAGGAAATTCGCTTGCCTTGTGCAGCGGTGGTGCGTGTCATGGTGGGCAAGCCTTTCCTTTCTATCTACAACTGTTGCAGCGTTCAAGCTGTTGACGGCTGTTTTCAGGAAATCTTCATGGTTTGCCGCCTGACACGGCAATATTTAACAGAACCAGCAGGCTTTGAACAAAACTGGCACACCTTGGTTGTCTTTTCAACCTTTTTCCCGGCGGCTGCGTTCGATGCGGGCAACCAGCATGGCATGAAAGGCATCGAATATCTTGCGCATCGCCGGCGCTTTATAGGGAAACATATCAATCGGGTCCATGTTGTGCACGATCATGTCGCTGTCGGCTTCGAAGATCAGCAATTCGCCGTCGCGCGACTCCGCGCAATCGAGTCCGACATAGTCGAGCTGCAGAATGTCGGATACGGACTGGAAGGCCCGGGCGTGGCGCAAGGCGAAACCCATGTCGAAGGTCGCCATGAATCGTGCTTCCTCGGCGCGCTTGGCCGCGCTCTCGGTCATGCCCGCGTTCAGGTAATGGATCATCCAGTTTTCCGAAATCGCCATGTGGCATACATAGGGGCGGCCGTCGATCAGCATGATGCGGTATTTGCGGAACAGGCCGTCGACACCGCGGTAGTCGACGAAGCGCGAGATATAAAATTCGGCCACCGGTGTCGCTGCAAGGTAGGCGGCAAGCCCGGCCATATCTTCGATTTTGTCGAGATCGTGCCCGGCATGCGAGCCGACCGGGCGCGCGATGATGGGGAATTCGCCTCCCGGCAACACCGAAGCCAGCGCCATTTGGCCGTCGACCACTTGCTCCAGCAGCGTGCGCGCCAAGCGTACCGAGAGCGGCATGTCCACGCCGGGGGCACCGTGCAGCAGGGCGCAGGCACCGTTGCGCGTCAATTGCGCGATCCGCTGCGGCGCATTGATCACCGGGCGAGTCCAATCGCGGGCTCGCTCTTCGATCTGCTTCAGCAAAGGACGGTTGTGGTCCGATTCGCCGATCGCCACGAAGATCGCATCGTGCTCCGGCAGCGTCGCCGGCAGGGGCAGATCGGTATCGATATAGAGCAGATCGAGGGCCACCTCGCCGCCTTCCACCAGGAATTCAACCGGCGTATTGGCCATCAGGTCGCCGCCTGCCACGATGGCCAGCAGCCGTATCGTCGCCGGCTTGGCGGCTGTGGCGAGACGATAGTGCTGTTGCAGTTTCAGGGCCTGGGCTTGCGTCGCCAGGCCGAGTTCGCGATTGCCGATCAATTGCAGCACGGTCGACAAGTCCATCAAGGTATTGGCGTCCTGCGGATGGGCTCTGGCGCGTTCGACGAGGCGCGTGCCGAACGGACGCAGATCGATGCCGGAAAAAGCCTGGCGCATGAGCGGAGCAAGACCGATCAAGGCTTGCGGCTGGTTGTCTTGTGTGTCTGCATCGCTCAAGGTTCGCTCCCGAGTCAATTGATTTTGTTTGCCACGAGGTTTGCCAGTTCTAGCGCGGTATCGACCAGCGTATCGATCTCGGCGCGGCCGGTACGGTGGTTGACGATGGCGGCGCGTATCGCCAAGCGTCCGTTGACCAGGGTGGTCGAGGGCGCCGCCTTGCCCGATTCCTGTATCGCCACGGCAAGATCGGCGTTGAAACGATCCAGCTTCGCATCACTCATGCCCGCTGTGCCGCGATGGCGGAAACACACTATGTTGAGTGCCACCGGCGCCAGTAGTTCCAGTTGCTCGCTGGCTTCGACTCTTTGTTTTAAATATTGCGCCAAGGCACAGGTGTTCGAGATGACCTGGCCTAATTTTTCGGTGCCGTAGACTTGCAAGGCAAACCAGGCCTTGAGCGCGCGGAAACCGCGCGACAAATCCGGGCCGAAATCGCAAGGCCAGGGCGAACCGCCGGCGATGCCGCGCACCTCGCGCCGCAGGTAGGAGGCGGGCGAGGAAAACGTGGCTTGATGCAAGGCGCCGTCGCGCACCAGGATGAACCCGGCGTCGTACTGCACCTGGCCCCATTTATGGAAATCGAATGCCACGGAATTGGCGCGTTCGATGCCAGCCAGGCGCGGCGCGACATCGGGCGAAAGCATACCGAGTGCCCCGAAAGCACCGTCGACGTGAAACCAAAGCTGTTCGCGTACGGCGAGATCGGCAATCGCCGCCAAGGGATCGATGGCCCCGACATCGACCGAACCTGCGGTCGCGGCGATGAAGAAAGGCTGCAATCCGGCTGCGCGGTCTTTCGTTATCGCTTCCTCAAGCAGCCCCGTGTCTATTTCGAACGCCGCATTCATCGGGATCACGCGCAGGGCATGTGTGCCCAATCCGGCCAGATCCATCGCTTGCGCGATGCAGCCATGCGCGCCGGCGGAAGTATAGGCCACCAGTTTGCTGCCGTTGACGGCGATGCCTTCCTTGCGCACCGCCGTGCCTAGCATGGCGACGCGCGCGACCCAGACTGCGATCAGGTTGGCCATCGACGTGCCAGTGACGAACAAGCCGCTCGCTTCCTCGGAAAAGCCCAGCAGTTCGCTCACCCATTGCACCACCTGGCGCTCCACGTCGATCGGAATCTGGTTGCGCCCGCCGACGTTGGCATTGAGGCCGGCGGCCAGCATCTCGGCCAGCATGCCGACGGCGCTGCCGCCGCCCTGCACCCAGCCCATGAAGCCCGGATGGCTGTTGCCGACGCCATAGGGCAGGATTTCATTCATGAAACGTGCGTGGGCTGCTTCCAGGGAGCCGGGTTCGCGCGGCAAGCCTGCCTGGAAGCCGGAGCGGATCGCATCGGGTATCGGCTGCCACACCGGACGATTGCGCAAACCGGAAACATAATCGATCATGTCGTCGAGCATGCGATGGCCTTGCCGGCGCAACTCTTGCCAATCTTCGGGGTCGAGCGAATTCTGCTCGGTACGGTGCAATTCGGGTTTCATGTCGGCTTGAGGTCAGGTTTATCAGCCGTCAGGATAAACCAAACCTCGCTCAGTTCTCGTTCAATTGGCGGCGACCACGCGGTTTTTGCCGGCACGCTTGGCCTTGTAGAGGGCTTCGTCGGCGCGTTTGACCATGCTGACCTGGTCTTCGCCCTCGGCGCGCAGGGCCACGCCGGCGGAAAACGTGATCAAAAGGCGCTCGTTGTTGTGCATGAAGATGCGTTTGGTCAATTCGCGCTGCACGCGCGTGACGGTCTGCATGGCGTCTTCCATGCCTGTGTCGGGCAGCACGATCATGAATTCCTCGCCGCCGAAACGTGCGATGACGTCCATCGTGCGCAGCGTATCCTTGATCACTCGCACCAGGTGGATCAGCGCCTCGTCGCCGGCCGAATGGCCGTAGGTGTCGTTGAGCTTCTTGAAGTCGTCCAGGTCGAGCATCGCGATGCACAGCGGCGCCTTGCGCCGCTCGGAACGGGCGATTTCGCGTTCGAACACGTCGTCTAAGCCGCGCCGGTTCAGGCTGCCGGTCAACTGGTCTTCGCGCACCAGTTCGCTCATCTGCTCAAGCTTGGATTCGAGTTCCTGGATCCTGGCTTCGGCATCCTGCACTTCCTGGCGCACCTGGATCATCTGGTCACGCGAGCGCAGGGCTTCGGTCTGCGCGATCTTGGTGTCGCGCATGACGTCTTCGAGCACCTTGTTCAATTCCTTGATGTCCTTGGCCTGGCTGATCTTGTGGGCGTAGACATCCATCTTCTCGTGGAAGTCGCCGGTTGTCGTGGCCACCGCGCTCAAGCGGTCGATGAAGGTGATCACCATGTTCTTGACGGTAACCTTGGCCTCGTTCAGGCTGCCCTTCAGCACGCCTTGCTTGTAGATCACTTCCTTCAGGCTGCGCGTGGCGTCTTTCAGCGCGGCGTGGCTGATCGGGCCATCCAGCAGGTTTTGCACCGTGGCGATCTGGCCGGCAAGCCAAGTATCGTTCTCCGCCAGTTCGCCTACGTTCTCCAGCAGCAGCTTGAACAGGCGCAGCAGCAATTCCTGCTGTTCCGCCAATTCGCCGCTGCGCAATTCGATCTTGAAATAAAGCTGCTTCAAACCCGCCGCCACGTTGTTTAACATCGGCACCGTTTTGGCTTCCTTGATCGCTCCGCCAAGCTTTTCCGCTTCCTCGGCCAGATCGGGAGCGCCTTGCAGCAGCGAAGCGATGGCGAAGGTCAACGCGCGGGAAAGCATGTCGCGCATCAATTGCGTCTGCTGGTCGTCGGTCAGGGGCGGTCCGGCGGGAATGGGGGCCGGCGGCTTGGCCGGGACGGGCAGGGGAGGCGGTGCGGCCTGGAATTTTTCCACCAGCAATGTCAGTTGTTTGCCGTACTCCTGCCAATCCTGGGCCTTGGCGGCGGCTTGCAGGCGCCGGCCATACAAGCCCGTTTCGCCGGGCATGCTGATGATGAAGCTGGCGAAAGCATCCAGCGTTTTGTCGGGTTCGCGCTCTTCGGCGCCGCCGGCAATTTCAAAATAGATCTGGCGATAGGCGTCCGGCGTTGGCGCGATGCGACGCACGGCAAGTTGCTTGAAAGCCTCGCGGGCGATGTCTGCGGGGTTTTGTTGCGGTTTATCACGCATGGCGACGCTTACCACCTCATGGACTATCCATCAATGCCAGTATGGTATTGCATTGCGTCAACCCGCAATGGAACGATTAAGGGCAGGAAAGTGTCGCTACTTTATGGGTTAAGGAAGAAAATATCAACTGAATAAGGACAACAACGCGCCTTTCACCTGTCATAGATGAAAAGGACTGTCCAAGAAGATTTCCGTGGGGCATGATTTGTGCCGAATCTTTACCTGACTTTACACGAAGGGCTATCAGTTTCAGCAATAGGATGGTCGTTAAGGAAGAAAAGGGGTAATGCACAGGAGAGCACCGTGGTTTCCGCAGTTTCGGCCGCCAGCGCCTTGTCCGCCGCCTACGCGGTGTCGAACACGTCTTCGTCCGCCCAAGTTGCAGCCTTGCAGAGGCAGTTGGCACAGTATCAGAAGCAATTGACGCAAGACGAAGCTACCCAGTCCACAAACTCCACGCAGACGACGACAGCGGCGGCTACGCCCACGCAGGCGGAGCAATTGCTTGAAACGCAGATTGCCGCATTGCAGGCGCAGATTGCGCAATTGAACAACACTGCAACGGTTTCGGCTGCATTCGATGCGGCACAGCAAACCAGCGCATCCTCCGCTTCCACGCTGGGTACAATGATCAACATCAAGGTCTGAGCCGGCGGCACGATATTGTTCACCATGTCGTTCGCTATAGGGCATGCCTGCGCACGATGGCCCATTTGCGCCGCTTGCAAGCTGTTTGTACATAGGTAGATTTACTCCCCGCATCGGCGCAACATTTCATCGCATTTTAACCAAACCTTAAGGCAAGCTTTCTCTTCTCTCGGCATACTTTTTTCAAGGTCGGTCGCCAGCGCTCTGCTGGGCGAGCCTACCCGAAAAACGATCATGACCACGAGAGGAGAGACAATTGAAGACCAAGATAGCAATAGGCATCGGCACGGGGATCGCCGCAGGCGTGCTGGCGGCATGCGGTGGGGGCGGCAGCTCGACGGATTCACTCAACGCGGAGCAAAAGATGACGCCGACGCCGAGCCAAAAGGCGACGGCCGGATGCGGCGCCGTCACCTGGTCGAACAACAATGCCTACAGTCAAGGCACCATCGTCATCGACAACGGTAAATATTACATCGCCACGCACGCCACCACGGCGGGCATCGATCCCACCATCAGCACCTGGTATTGGAGACCTTATACCTGCAGCGCGCCAACGCCCACCCCGACTCCTACACCCACCCCGACGCCAACCCCGACCCCGGGCGGCCTCATCTACAGCCCATATTTCTATTCAGGCGACTACAGCACGACCCAGTTGACCACGGCAGTGACGGGTACGAACGAGACGCTGCTCAAAGCAATGCCGTCCAAGCTGCAAGCGGTTACCTGGGCCTTTGCCACGGGCACCTGCGGCAGCGAAAACTGGAATGGCGTCCCGGCTTCGTCGTTCGCCTCGGCCAATGTGCAAAGCTTCGTTTCCGCCGGCAAGAAGTACATGGTATCGACCGGCGGCGCGGGCGCCAACTTCACCTGCTCGTCCGACACCGGCTTCGCCAAGTTCATCAAGACCTATTACAGCGCCAACATGCTGGGCGTCGACTTCGATATCGAAAACACACAATCGCAAAGCGACGTGGAAAACCTGGTGCAACGCGTAGTCAAGGCGCAAGCGGCTTATCCGCATCTGCGCTACAGCTTCACGGTGGCGACCGACGGCGGTAACGAAGCGCAAAGCCTGGGTTCGTACGGGGTGATGGTGATGAACGCCATCAGGAAATACGGCCTGAAGAATTACACGATCAATCTGATGGTGATGGATTTCGCCAATTCGGGTCAGGAGGATTCGGCTCTGTGCACGCTTTCGAACGGCAAGTGCGAGATGGGCCAATCGTCGATCGCGGCAGCCAAGAGCCTGCATAACTATTGGGGCGTGCCCTACAGCCAGATCGAACTGACGCCCATGATAGGCGGCAACGACAGCATCGACGAAACCTTCACCATCGCCGATGCCGCGACCGTCTCGAGTTTTGCCAAGTCCAACAAACTCGGCGGCATCCACTTCTGGTCCTTCGAGCGCGACCGCGATTGTGCTCCGGCCAAATCGGACAATAACTCGTCCGACACCTGCAATAATTACGGCAAGGCGGGAACCCTGGGTTACACCAATGCTTTCCTGTCTGATCTCGGCTATTGACGCGGCGCTGAAATAAAGGACGGCCCGGTATTCCCGGGCCGCTTCCATCGGCACGCTATTGCCCGCGCCCCTCTTTTTTGTCATCTTTCTTCTCGTTGGGCTTGAGCTCTTCCGGTTTCGAACCTGATTGCGGCGGTTTGGGCTCGTCCCTGGGTTGTGCCACCGGTTGATGAGGGTCGCGCGGCAGGATTGGCTGCAGGTGCGTTGCGGGCGACGATTCCGCAGGCTTGTACGGTATCGGTTTCACGCTCTGAGGCGGCGGCGGTATTTGTCCGTCAGGCGGCTCGGGGCGTTGGTGCTCGTGCCGTCCTAGCTCCGCCGGTTGATGTTCGGGCGGTTTGGGCTGCTCGTGTTGCTGCCGCTGCGGCTCATCTGGCGGCGTCACGGGATGTTGCGGACCCGTCCGAGCAAGCGGATGCACCAGCCCAGGGGGCACCTCGGCGCGAACTGTTTGCGGCGGCGGCAGTGCCGCCGGCGCATGGCCTGGCATATAGGCCGGGATGGGTCTGGTGGAAACAGGCAGCGGTGCCATGGCTCGGACCATGGGATGCATGGCGGCTGCCAGATGGGCCTGCGCTGGAACGACGGCATGGACTGCCTGGCCGTTCGCTGTGGCACTGGCCGGCGCCACCACGGTAAGGTTGGTCACATTGGTGGTATTGGTGACATTCCTGATGTTATTGATTGTCGCGGTGTTGTTCGTAATGTTGTTGGTTGTAATATGCATCCCTTCATGAATGATGGGAGGGGCGCTCGTCACGACAGCCGGTGCGGTGCCTATCGGCGCCGGCACGATCAAGCCGAAATTCGAGCCCGGCGGCGGTGGAACGAACACGCCATCCGGACCTTCCGGCGGCGGGCCGGGTTCGATGCCCGGGAGGGGAACGCCGATGTCGATATGTATCCCCGGCGGCGGGGCCACGAAAGCAACACCCGGCGCGCCCCAGAAAGCATTGATAAAGACCACGGCGCCGTTGCGATGTTCATAGTAGGGGTTGTGCCACATATAACCTGGGCGCGGCGGCTGTGCCCAGCGCCCGTGTGCCCAAACCCAGTTGCCTTGCCAGACCCAGTAGCCGCCGATCCAGGCGGCGTCAGGCGAGGGCGGCGGCGGCGGCTCTTCCACCAGCATCGGCGGCGGGGCCCAATTGACTTGCACCGGAGGCGGCTGTTCGATAGGCGGATCCTGGTAGACGCTCACCACCTGCTGCGGCGCACGTTTACGATAAGCCGCAGGCCGCGAATTGGTTGAGGGCTCTGCGTTGTACGCGGATTGCGGCTGGCCGCTATTGGACTGCGGCGGCATCGTATTGGGCTGCGCTTGCTGCGGGACGGGTTGCGGCAGCGAACTGTTGGTAGGCAGGGCGTTGCTAGCCGGGGCGGACGACTGCTGGCCGCATGCGCTCAACAAGGCGCCGGCCAGCACGGCCGTCATGCCGGATAAGATAAGGGTAGTTTTCAATATGTTCTCCACGTTATCGTCAACCGGTTCGGTGAACAGCAGTCTTGCGCCGATGGAACCATTGACGCAGCAATGTCCTTTTCGTTAATTTTTTGACAATTTCGAGCGTGAAGAGTTTCTCTTTTTAACGCCGGGCGGGAACAAAAAAACGGCCCGGATATTTCCGAGCCGCTTCATCAAGCGCGAACTTACTGATCGCGCTTGTCCTTCTTCTCATCTTTTTTCTCGTTCGGCTTTTGCGGGTTCGTATTTTGCGGTGGCCGCGGCTGTTCCGCAGGTCGCGGTGGCTGTGGCGCCGGTTCCGCAGGCCTGTACGGAACCGGGTGCACGGTTTGTTGCTGTTGCCGCTGTGGCTCTTGTTGCGGCATGCGTTCCTGCTGTGGATGGGCCGGCTGGGGCTGTTGCGGCTGGGGCCTGTTCATGTCCGGCCGCTCCTGCGGCGGCCTGAACGGCTGTGGCTGTGGCTGGGGCATGGGTTGAGGCCGCTCGACATCATGCCTTTCCTGCTGAACCGGACTTTGAGGCGGCTTGAACTGGTCGCGCTGATTCTCCGGTGGCTGCTGCGGCTGTTGCGGCATGGCCGGATGCGGAGCCGGCATCGGCGGGTTCGGCTGCTGGAACTGTACCGGGTGTTGCGGCTGCGCTGCCGGGGGATGAGGCGGTTGTGGTTGCTGCGGGGGCTGGGGCTGCAGAGGCTGGGGCTGCGGATGCTGTTGTGGCTGTTGGGCCGGCTGCGGTTGCGGATGCGTCAAAGCTTGCGGCACTTCGGCGTGCACGGTTTGCGCCGGCGGCAGGGCCACAGGAGCACGGCCGGGCACGAAGGCGGGGATTGGCCTGGCTGAGACCGGTTCGGGCGCCATGGCCTTGACCACGGGGTGCATTGCTGCCGCCAAATGAGGCTGGGCCGGCACCGAGGCATTGACCGCCTGCCCGGTTGCTGTTGCGCCGGCAGGCGCCACCACCGTGACGTTGGTCACGTTTGTGATATTGGTTACGTTCGTGACATTGTTGATCGTGGTGTTATTGTTCGTGATGTTGTTGGTGGTGATGTGCATGCCGCCATGGATGATGGGCGGCGCACTGGTGACCACGGCCGGCGGCGTGCCGATCGGCGCGGGAACGATCAAGCCAAGGTGCGAGCCGGGAGGTGCGGGAACGAATACGCCAGCGGGGCCGATCGGGGCAGGTCCGGGGATGACGCCGGGAGCCGGCACGCCGATATTGATGTGCACGGAGAGCGAAGGCGCCACGAAGGAAACGCCGGGCGCGGCCCAAAAGCCGTTGACGAAGACCACGGCGCCGTTGCGATGTTCATAGTAGGGGTTGCACCAAGTGTAGCCGGGGCGTGGCGGCGGAGCCCAGCGACCGTGCGCCCACACCCAGTTGCCTTCCCAAGCCCAGTAGCCGCCGATCCAGAAGGCGCCGGGGTAGGGCGCGGGTGGCGGGGTTTCGACCAGCATCGGCGGCGGCGCCCAGGATACCTGGACTGGGGGCGGCTGATCGATAGGCGGATCGATATATACGCTCACCACAGGCTGGGGCGGAGGGGCTTCATAGACTTCAGAAACCGGCGTATAGGATTGATCCGGCGGCGGTCCGTAGTAAGTCTGGGGCGGCGGAGCGGAATAGATCGGCCGAGGCGGCGGCGCTTGTTCGACGCAGGCGCTCAAGACGGCGCCTGTCAGCGCAGCTGAGAGGGCGATGAGTTTCTTCAAGGGTTTCTCCACATTATTATTGAACGGATCAATCGGCATCCGCCTTGATGGGACAAAGCTGGACAGAGTGTTAACGTTCTAGTTAACAATCCGTTGACAATGATGAACGTGGGGAGTTTCCCTGCTCCAGTATGGGAACAGGGAATAGATGAGCCTGCAACCTCAGCGTGTTGCTCAGGCCGTACCGGTTTGCTGCCCGCGCAACATCAAGGCACGCATCTCGCGGATATTCATGTCGCTGACTTCATGCATGCGGATCAGCATGGTCGGGCCGATGGGCAAGGCGCCGTGGCGCAACTTGCTGATCACGGGCGGAGCCACTTCGAGCAGACGCGACAAGGCGGCATCGTTCTTCAGGTTCAGTTTCTCGATGATGGCATCGAGAAGGATGTTGGGGTCGCCGGGAAAGGTATTGAGGGGCGTGCCACTATAGTTGGATACTTTGGTGTTTGAATTCATGATGCTCTTCCAGGTAAGTAATGCCGCTGCGTGAGCTTGGCAGTAACGAAAGCTCCAAGTCCTGCCTTTTCCCCCTGGAGGGTTTTCGTCTGGATCTGCCAGCCATGCTTGCGGCCAAGCCATACGCGCTACGTATATTTCACACGATTGACATAATTATTGTATTACGAAAATGATAATCGGGTGCAACATACAAGGCTGTATACAGTAATTTTACGGTATCTGCAGTAAAACTCGTGTTTCATTGCTGCCATGCAGCGAAGTCAATGTGTTGTACCATGGCGAACCGCAAGGGGAGCCCCCCTGCCAAGACAGATTAAACTTCGGAGAACATATACATGAGTGCACGTTTGCTGACCGCCGGCCTGTTGCTGGCCGCGGGCAATGCGCTGGCCGCGCCGCACGGATTCACGGTCGAAGACATGATCAGGATGGAGCGAGTAGGCAGCCCGGTGCTGTCGCCCGATGCCTCCCGCGTGGTCTATACCGTCCGCGCCACCGACATCGAAAAGAATCATGGCCATACTGAATTGTGGATGCTGGATTTGCGCAATCCGCACGCCCAGCCGCAACGCCTGACCAATAGCAGCGCCAATAGCACCGATCCGGAATGGTCTGCTTCGGGCGACGCTGTCTACTTCCTGTCCGAGCGCTCCGGTTCCTCGCAAGTGTGGCGCCTTCCCCTCACCGGCGGCGAAGCGATGCAGGTGACCGATCTTCCCTTGGATGTCGGCAGCTTCCGCGTTTCGCCGCACGGCGATCGCATTGCACTGGGCATGGAAGTGTTCCGCAATTGCCCCGATCTGGCTTGCACGAAGAAACGCCTCGACGACAAGGCCAAGGACAAGGCCGACGGCAAGATCTACGACCGCCTGTTCGTGCGCCACTGGGACACCTGGGCCGATGGACGCAACTCGGTGTTGTATTCGGCGCCGCTCGACGCCGAACATCATGCCGGCACGCCGGTCAGCCTTTCCGGCTCGCTTGACGGCGACGTGCCTTCCAAGCCTTTCGGCGACAAGGACGACTACCGCTTCAGCCCCGACGGCGCCTCCATCGCGTTCTCGCTGCGCGTGGCCGGCAAGACCGAAGCCTGGTCGACCAATTTCGATATTTATCAAGTTCCCGCAGCCGGCGGCCAGGAACCGCGCAACCTCACGGCGGACAATCCGGCCTGGGACGGCAAGCCAGCTTTCTCGCCCGACGGCCATACCCTGGCTTATGTCGCGATGGATCGTCCTGGTTTTGAAGCCGACCGTTTCCACTTCGTGCTGATGGATGTCGCCACCGGCAAAAAGCGCACGCTGGCGGAAACCTGGGACCGCTCGATTGCCGAATTCCAATGGGCGGGCGACGGCAAATCGCTCTATGTCGGCGCCGACGACGTCGGTCAGCACCGCGTGTTCTCTGTCGATGCCGGCAGCGGCAAGGTCACGCCCGTGACCGGTCCGGGCTGGGTGTTCGGTTTCGATGCCAGGCATGACACGATGGTGGTCTCGCAAGCCAATCTCGCATCTGGCGCGCAACTGTACAAGATCAAGCTCGGCTCGAACCAAGCGACGCAGCTGACGCACTTGAATGAGCAATTGCTGAAAGACGTGCGCTTCGGCGAGTACGAGCAATTCTCGTTTGCCGGCCACAACGGCGACAAGGTCTACGGCTACGTGGTCAAACCCTGGGATGCCAAGCCTGGCGTGAAGTATCCGATCGCCTTTCTGGTCCACGGCGGCCCGCAAGGCAGCTTCGGCAACGAATGGGGCTATCGCTGGAATCCGCAAACCTATGCCGGCGCCGGCTATGCCGTCGTGATGATCGACTTCCATGGTTCGACCGGCTACGGCCAGGCTTTCACCGATGCGATCAGCCAGGATTGGGGCGGCGCACCGCTGGAGGACTTGCAAAAGGGCTTGGCCGCGGCAGTCGGGAAGTATGACTGGCTCGACCGCAGCCGGGCTTGCGCGCTAGGCGCTTCCTACGGCGGCTACATGATGAACTGGATCGAAGGCAACTGGGCCGACGGCTTCAAGTGCATCGTCGACCATGACGGCGTGTTCGATACGCGTTCCATGTATTACTCGACTGAAGAACTTTGGTTCAACGAGTGGGAAAACGGCGGCCCTTATTTCAAGGTTCCGGCCAAGCATGAGAAATTCAATCCGGCGAACTACGTCAACAACTGGAAGATGCCGATGCTGGTGATCCAGGGCGACCGGGACTTCCGCATTCCCACCACGCAAGGCCTCGGTACCTTCACCGCACTGCAGCGTCAAGGCGTGGAAAGCAAGCTGCTGGTGTTCCCCGACGAGAATCATTGGGTCTTGAAGCCGGCCAACTCGGTCCTGTGGCACCACACGGTGCTGGACTGGCTGGACCAGCATCTCAAGGGCGCTCAATAAACCCGCAGCGCCGATTTGAATGATGCTATTTGTCTTCCTGCTCCGCCCGGAGCGGGAAGACCAGCGCTTTCTTGCGCTCCGTGCGGTGCTTGCGGCCGCGCGCAATATGCCACCATAGCAGCGCCGGCAAGGCGAAGCCGGCGATCCAGTGCAGCCATTCGGCCATGCCGCGCAACGCATCGCCATCGAAATAATACAAGCCGTAGCCGCTGATCCCGATCAGGGTCAGGCTGCCGGCAACCAGCGCGCCGAGCGCCCGGTTGCGCCCCTGTTGCCAGGCATTGAGCACGTGGTTGTGCAGGAATGTCCCGGAAATGAACAGGGTCAGCATGGCGGCTCCGCCATGTACTTTCATCAGCCAGTGCAGGGCGGGATCGGGCAAGCCATCCGCGCCCGTTTTGCCGGTTTGCACCAGCCACCATGCGCCGGTTGCCACCAACAGCAACACCAGGAGATAAAGCAGGCGCCGGCGCACTTTGCCTACACGTAGCGAAGGCGGGCGGTGGGGCAGGGTGCGCGCTCTCATGATGCGGTACCGAAGAAAGCCACTTGCGCGCCCCTGCGTCCAAGCATAGGGTGGCGCGGGTCGCCCGTGGCGAGCACAACCTTGGTCAGGAGATCGGCCTCCATGCAGGTGGGAGCGATGACGCTGGCGGCGGAACCTGCCGGCAGTGCACGCCGTGTGGCGCCGTCAAACAGGGCCGAACGCTCGCCCATGCCGTCGGCATCGAGCCCGCCTGCCGCCGAACTGGCCAGCGCTTCGTTGTACAGGCTGAGCGCCAGCGGCATGATGTCCGGCTTGCCGGGCGAGCGCAGGTGCACCACCATGGCTTCGCTGCCGTGGTAGCGCAAGTCGCCGCCGGCGTTGACCAGCGCTTCGGTACAGCCGTGCTGCAGCAGCATGGCGAGCGCGCGGTCTACCGCATAGCCCTTGGCGATGCCGCCCAAGTCGAGCAGGCAGGGCGCATGCTTGCGGAAGGTCGTGCCCTCGATATACCAGCGCGGTTCGCCGTGCTGTATCGAAGACGGTTCGTAGCCTTCATGGGCTGGCAGCAGCCCTGCCGCGACAAGCTCGGAAGCGACGGTGCAGTCGAAGGCATGGTTGGACTCTTCCGCTGCGGCTTGCGCTGCGTGCAGCACGGCGGCGGTACGCAGATCGACCGGAGTCGCGCTGCCGGCGGCAGAGGCATTGATGCGGCCGAGGTCGCTTGCCGGCTCGTGAAAACTCATCAACGCATGAATGGCCGCGATTTCGCCGAAGGCGGCTGCGAGCGCCGCATCGGCATGCTCCTGCGAGCCGGCCATGACGCCGATCTCGACCAGGGTGCCGAGCAGAGGTTTGGCGCGCCGCCGGTGGATCACGGTCAGGCGCCGAGCAGGGCGGTTTGCACGTAATGCGTCAAGCGCCGGATGCCGTCGCTCAAATGCGTGCAAGACATGGTGGCGCCGCTGATGTTGGCGATGTCGTTGCCGACTGCCAGCGCGGCCGAGGCGCCCTTGCCGACGAATTGGGTGCGCCATGGCTTGGAGCGCACTTCACCGCCGTGCGCTTCGCGGTAGGAGAGGATTTCCACGTCGCGGATTTTGCCGCCTGCATCGAAGGCCACGGCGTAATTGATCAATTGGAATTTGCCGATCACGGCGTCCGTCAGCACGTAGCCCAGCACCTTGTCGCCATTTTTCGCCACAGCCAATTGCCAAAAACCGGTGTTCACCGGGGTGCCGCTTTGTGCTTCGATTTTCTTTTGGTGCTCGGGCGTGAGCTTGACCGGTCGCGTCTCGAACGTGCCGGCTTCCGGAAACATCAGCTTCTGCGCCTCGGCGGCCGTCATGTAATCGGTCGCGAAGGCGCAGGGCGCAAAAAACGCCGCAGGGATGGCCGCCGCAGCGACAACTGCGGCGGGGAACAATGGGAAATGACGCATTTGACTCGGAAAACTACGGGCAGCAAAATCAGAATTGTAGCCCCATCCCGAGGTCGAAGCGCGAAAAGTCCGTATTGACGCGGAATTTCTGGTAGTCGACCTTGAACACCACGTTCGGGTTCAGGTAGTAGTTCAGACCGACCGTGCCGACCGTATCGTGCGGGATGGCGAAGGTGCTGAAGGTGGTCGGGGACGAAGGATTGGGGACGGGGCCGGTCGGATAAGCCGAGAAGCCCGGCGCAATGCCTTCATAGGAGGCGCCCATGTCGTACTTCTCGTAGCGCGCGAACGGAGACAGGTGCTGGGTGCCGCTCTGCCAGACGTTGTAGGCGCCCTGCACGAACCAGCCGTCGAAGCTGGCCGGAACCGGATTGGGCGTACCGGGGTAGAGCGCATTCGCGGCCGCCGTGTTGGAGATCGTGCCGCGCGCATACAAAGCTTCGAGGTCGAGCTTGCCCGGCTGGTAGCGCGCATGGGTTTCCCATAGCGTCACGCGCTCGTTGTCCGGGACCGTCGTTGCGGCCGGCACGGCCACGCCGCTGAACAAGGTGCCGCCCAGGGTGACGCCGGGAATGCCTCGATAGTTAAATGCGGCAAAGGCGGAGAGATGGCGCGAGTTGGCCAGGGCCGTTTCCTGGTGGGTGGCCTGCATCGGCGCCGTGCCGTTGTTTTCCATTTCCAGCGCATTGGTATAGAGCGCGGCTTCGGGCGTGAAATTCCACTTAGACAGGTTGAGGCCGGTGGTGAGTCCGGTCTGCCATTCGAAGCCGCCGTCGGTGGCGCCGTATAACGACAGGCCGCCTTCGCGCCAGGTGCTCGGGATGATCAGCGTTTCGACGAAGTTGCGTTGCACACCATAGTAATTGGTCGGCTCATGGTTTTCGTTGAGGAAGCCGGCCGGGATCAGGAACAGGCCGGCCTTCATGCCGAGCTTGTCGTTGAATTTGTGATCGACATAGAATTGCTCGACTTCGAATTCGCCCGGATCGGACGCCGAAGCCACCGCGTGCTCGACTTCGAATTCAGAATTGAAGCGTGTCTTGTCGTCGAACTGGTAACCGATGCCGAATACGGCACGCGCCAGGTCGGTCTCGCTGGCATTGGCATCCTTGGGATGGGTGTAATACATCTCGCCATAACCCCAGATGTCGAGCTTGTCGCGTGCTTCGGCCTGTGCCGCAGCGGCGGCCGACTGCTGCGCCACCTGTTGCGTAGCTTGCGCTACGGTTTGCGAAGTCTGGGCGATCTCGGCTTTCATTTCCTTCTGCGTCTGCACGGCCTGCACCTGTTGGCTTGCGATGCCGGCATTCTGTTTTTTGATCTCGGCCAGTTCCTGCTTCATGTCGTCCATCTGCTTCTTCATGATGTCGACCTGCTGTTCGAGCAATTCGTTTTGCTTTTCGAGCTTCTTGATCAGCTTGGCGTTGTCGGCGGTCGGGCTGGCGGCGAAGGCGGAATGGGCGGCGGTCAAAGCCAGGGAGAGGCATAGCGCGCGGACGGCAAGCGAAGCGGCGGAGGGTTTCATGGTTTGTTATCTTCGGTTAAGAGTGGGAAGTCGGGGTTAGTTCGAGGTGCCGGCCGCGGCTTTCAGGCATTGCGGCTGCTGGCGGTAGGCCGATGGATTGTTCGGGTCGAAGCCATCGGTCAGCGTGCAAAGGAAATTGACGATCTGGTTGATTTCCCGCGCATTGAGCGAAAGGGCGAGGCCGGGGTTGTACGGCACTTCGGCGACGTTGACGTTGGCGTCGTACACCGTCGGCAAATCGTTATAGGGTATGTCGGGCGTCATGCCGTCGGCTTTGACATACCAGCGCTTCGGATTGGTATCGCGCGTGATGTACCAGGTGACGACGTCGTTCAAATTGTCGAACACACCGTTGTGGAAGTAATGCTGTTTGACCGCGACGTTGCGTAGCGTGGGCACCTTGAACATGCCGCAGAACTGCGGCAGCCCGGAATAGGTGGTGCGCAGCGGGCCGCACAGGCCGAGATCGTAGTAGCGGTAGTCGCCGCCGAGGGCGGCGCCGTTGGCCGGCACGTAGGATAGCGCCGTGTCGTCGGCGTTGGCGGCGATCTTCCAGTTGCGCGGGGCGCCGACGTTGTCGTAGGTGAAGTCGGTGAACAGTGCCGGGGTGCCGGCGACCGGCACCGAGAGATGGCAAGCCGTGCAATTGCCCTTGCTCGGATCGTTGAACAGAGCCAGGCCTTGTTGCTCGTCGGGCGTCAGGCTCGCCTGGCCATTGGTGAAAGCGTCGAACTTGCTCGAAAACGGGCGGAATTCCGGCCCTTCGGCTTCATAGGCTGCCAGCGCCGCACCGACCGATGCCAGCGTGCTGGCAGCGTCCGATGTGCCGGCTGCGCCGAACACTTGCTGGAATTGCGCATAGTAGGGGCGAGCCGAAAGCCGTTGCTGCACGTCGGCGGCCCCGCTGTTGGCCATTTCGAATTGATTCAGGAAAGGCTGTTGTGCCTGCTCGACCAAGCTGGCGGCACGGCCGTCGCGAAAGAAGCCGCCGGTCGGCGTGCCGTCCGAAGCGAAGTGGAAGGCCGGGGTGAACGAGACATAGGCCAGCGAAGGCGTGTTGCGCAGACCCGGCAAGTCCATGTTCGGCCCGCCCATCGGCACCGGCAAGCCGTCATTGGCGGAAAAGCCCGTTGCCTGCACGTGGCAGGTGGCGCAGGATTGCTTGCCGGAAGCGGAAAGCGTTTGATCGTTGAAGATCAGTTTGCCGAGTTGCGCCTTCTCGGAAAGCGTGGCGACCGCTGCGCCGGATGCTGTGGAGGCGCCGCTTCCGCCACCGCCGCCACAGGCGGCAAGCAAGGCCGCAGCCGACAGCACAAATGGAAATGCGGCAAATTTCGCTGGATTGGAAGCCGGGAGGGAGGCGCATTGGCTGCGCGTGTCGTGAATGAAATGGAATCGCATTCGCAAATATTAACGCGAATCATTCTCATTTTCAAGCGTGTTATCAAAACACCTTAATCGATGTTGTTTTCCGCTTCGTTTTCTGTTCCGAAAGTCGGCCTGACTAATTGGCCGATTTCTCCTCCGGGCGGAGCGTCAGGACCCGCACGCCGTTCTGGGTCACGGCCACCGTGTGCTCGAACTGCGCGGACAATTTTCCGTCCTGGGTGACCACTGTCCAGCCGTCGTCTTCGGTCTCCACTTCACGACGGCCTTGGTTGAGCATCGGCTCAATGGTGAAAACCATGCCTTCGTGCAAGAGCTGGCCGGTGCGCGGTTTGCCCCAGTGCAGTACCTCGGGGTCTTCATGCATTTCACGGCCTATGCCGTGCCCGCAATATTCGCGCACGATCGAATAGCCGCTTTGCCGCGCATGTTGCTCGATGGCATGGCCGATATCGCCCAGCCTTGCGCCCGGCTTGACGGCCTTGATTCCCTTCCATAGCGCTTCGTAGGTGGCTTGCACGAGCCTCCTGGCGGCCGGCGACACGTCGCCGACGAGATAGGTTTTGCTGGAATCGGCAATGAAGCCGTTCTTTTCCAGCGTGATATCGAAATTCACGATGTCTCCGTTTTGCAGAATCTCGGTCGCGGACGGGACGCCGTGGCAAACGACGTGGTTGCGCGAAGAGTTCAGCGCATAGGCGTAGCCGTATTGGCCCTTGCTTGCAGGGCGCGCCTTGAGTTCATTGACGATGAAACTGTCGACGAGGTCATTGACCTGCATGGTGGACATGCCGACTAGGTTCAATTGATTCAGGTGGGTGAAAACACTCGCCAGCAGCTTGCCCGACTCCGCCATCAAGGCGATTTCTTCCGCTTGCTTGATCATGTCGATGCACTCTTGAGCGTATGCGCTTCCACTCCTGCGGCCTGAAGTTCCCGCAGTACCACGTCATTGAACGTCAGGGCCGGATTCATCTCGCACAGCATCCCGATCTTGATCCAGAAAGCCGCTTGCGCATTGATGGAACGGCATGCCACGGCGCTGGCCTTGCGTATCTGGTCGTGCAGGTCGTCGTCGATGTTTACGATACCCATGTCTTCCTTGTATATATGAAACGTATATGAATTATATATTTTTTTGTGTCGCGGCGCAAAAAAAGCGGGCCCGGCGTCAACGTCGGGCCCGCTTTTCAAGGAAGAGGGCGTTGGAACGCCTGATTTGCCGATCTATTTGCCGATCTGCTTGCTGACGCCGTTCTCCTGCTGGTTCAGTGTGCGCTGTTCCTGCCTGGTGATGTGGCCGCCGTTTTGCGATGCCATGTCGCGCTCTTCCTGGCGAATCTGGTGGTCTTCCTTGTGCAGTTGCGCGGCCTGGCCTTTGCTGATCTCGCCTTCCTTGACTTCGTTATGGATGCGCGCGTTTTGATTCTTCAGACGGCTGTTGACCTGGGTACGGCGCGGATGATCTTTTTGCCATTGGGTTTCGCCTGCATTGGCGGCGAAGCTGCTCAACAAGCCGATGGTGCCGATGAGGATAAGAATGTTACGCGTGTTCATGTCGGATCTCCTTGAGGTTGTGGGATTTGACTGCCTGCAGATCCCTAACGCGCGGGGGTGAAAAATCGGATACGCAAAAATATGTTTCGAAGGTAACAGTTCGTAAGCAAAGGGAGCGATCATGGCCCGCATGGACTGTTTGCTTGCCATGGGTTATATTTTTCGGCTTGATTATGAACCGAATCATCCGGATGAACATCAGAGTTTTTGCCTTGCTTGCGCTGTCCCTGTCGGTCTTCCAGCCGGCTCTGGCGGCGGACTCCTCGGCGCCACGCGTGGTGACGCCGCGGCCGCCCTTGAACGCGGCCGAATCGAATGTGGTCAACCTGTTCGAAAACGCCGCGCCTTCGGTGGCGTACATTTTTATCGAAAAACAAGCCTTGACCGGATTTTTCACGGTGGGCACCGCCAAGGGAGCCGGTAGCGGTTTCGTCTGGGATGCGGCGGGCCATGTCGTCACCAACTATCATGTGGTGGAAGATGCGACCAAGGTGCAGGTCCAGCTCGATTCGGGCAAGCCGATTCCGGCCAAGGTGATCGGCATCGCCCCCGAATATGATCTGGCGGTCGTGCAGTTGAAAGAGGTGCCGCGCGAATTGCGGCCCATTCCGCTCGGTTCCTCGCACGATTTGAAGATAGGCCAATCGGTCTACGCGATCGGCAATCCCTATGGTTTGTCGCGCACGCTGACCACGGGTATTGTCAGCGCACTGGACCGCACGCTGCCGACCTCCGAATATGCCGAAATCGCTGGTGTAATTCAGACCGATGCGGCAATCAATCCGGGCAATTCCGGCGGTCCGCTGCTCGATAGCGCGGGACGCCTGATCGGCGTCAATTCGGCGATACGTTCCGATTCGGGCAGCTCGGCCGGCATCGGCTTCGCCATCCCCGCGGACATGGTCAATCGCGTGGTGCCCAAGCTGATTGCGACAGGCAGGGCACCCCGGCCCGGCATCGGCATCTTGCCGGCCGATCCCATGCTGGTGGCGCGCTCGGGTATTTCCGGCGTGGTGATCGCCGGCGTCACGCGCGGGTCCCCAGCGGAACAGGCCGGCTTCAAGATATTGGACCGCCGCACCGGCGACGCGGGCGACATCATTGTCGGCGTCAACGGCAAGCGTATCGACACGCTGGCGACCTTTGTCGCCGAGCTGGACCGGGTCGGGATCGGCAATACCGCGGAGATTCGCGTCCGCCGCGACGGCAATGAACGCACTGTCAAAGTCAAAGTGGTCGACGTGTTGCGTTGACCGGGAAGGAAAACCATGAACCTGAAACGAATCCTTGCTCTGTCGGCCATGTGCTGCGGCTTCGCCATTGCCGGCCATGCCCTGGCGCATGCCCATCCGAAAAGCATGGTGCCTGCTGCCGACGCCGCCGTTGCCTCGCCTGCCGAAGTCAGCATGACCTTCAGTGAGGCACTCGAGGCGGCTTTCAGCTCGCTGACCGTACAGGATGCTGCCGGCCATGCCGTCGCCGGCGGCAAGACCGAGTTCGACAGCGCCGCCCGCACCACCATGCACATGAGCCTACCGGCGCTCGCGCCCGGCGTCTACACCGTCACATGGGTTGCCGTCGCGCGCGATGGCCATCGCAGCAGCGGCAGCTATCGCTTTACCGTCAAGTAGGCGATGGGGGTGGGAATAGAGGCGCTGCAGTCCTGCTTCGCTGCCTTGACCGATATCGCCCTGGCTATCTGCGCCGGCGGTTTGCTATGGCGCCGTTTCTTTGTCAAGGAATTGCTGGCCGGTGCCCTGTCTATCGGGCTGATCGCCATGGCGGCCGGCCTGATCGGCGGCTTGTGGGCCGAAGCGGCAGCCATGAGCGGCGCGGAAGGCGTGGCGGTATGGCAAGCCGTGCCGCTGATGCTGACGCAAACCGCCTACGGGCACGCCGCGTTGCTCGGTGCTTCGGCGTGGAGCCTTTTCCTTCTGGCCTTTCTTGTACGGCGGCGTTTCGCTGCCTGGCCAATTGGCGCCTGGTGCGCGCTTGCCCTCGTATGTGCTGCACGTGCGGCGAGCGGGCATGCGAACGATGCCGGCTGGGGCGGCTACGCGATCTGGGTTCACGCGCTGCATATTGCCGCCGGCTGTGTATGGGTCGGGACCGTCATACTTGCGGCCGGCAAGGCGCTGTCCTGGCGCAGCTGGGCCGTGCCGGAAAGAGTTGAGTTCGCAGAGCATATTTCCCGTGCGGCGACCTTGGCACTGGTGACCGTGGCGGCAAGCGGCGCCGTCAATACCTGGCGCATGCTAGGTGAAGCCGGCATTTCATTGCGCGACGATTACACGGCGCTGCTGGCTGCCAAGCTGGCTTGCGTGGGTCTTGCCATGTGCATGGGAGGCTATAACCGTTGGCGCGTCATGCCCGTCTTGATGGAAAAGGGCGCAGCAAAACGCTTTGCGACCGTGCTGCTGATGGAGGGGGCGGTATTGCTGGGTGCGATGCTGTTGGCGGCAAAGCTCGGTTCGGCCATGCCGCCGATGTAAAGCGCAGGCGCTCAGGCCGATTTCTTTTTCGGCGCCATGCCGCCGGTCTGGCGTTTCCATTCTTCTTCATACGCGCGCTGGAATTGCTCGCCGAACAGCAGCTTGCCGTCGTCGCGAGCGGCATCGCAGACATCCTGGAACAGCTCGCCATAGAGCGCCCAGCATTTCGCCTTGCGGTTGGCTGCGATCATGGAATCGAGCACGGGGCGGGTCTTGATTTGTTCTTCGAGCAGGGCGGGGTCGAGCCGCGCCAGCACGTCGGCCAGCGTGGCGCGCATGCCCGCCTTGAGCGCATCCTGATGGATGCGTAGCGCGGCGCAGGCATCGTCGATGGCTGCGGCAGCGCTCATGAAGCCGGGCACGGCGGCGCCGAACATTTGCAGCATGACTGCGCGCGCTGTGGGCAATACGCGCAGCGGGTTGCTTCCACCGAGGACATTGGTCGAATCCGGATCGACTTCCTGTTTGCGCAGCGGCGGTTCGGCCAATTGGTTCAACATGCCGTTCGTCACGGCGGCGGCGAAGGCGCCCATCGCTTCCATCCATTCCGGCGTGATTGCGGCGGGCATGCTGTCTTGGGGCAGACGCGCGCCGCGCAGGAAGGCCTGGGTCAACGCCATGGAGTCAGGCGAATGCGCCGCTGCGGCGGCTTTCGCCGGTTCGGGCTTGGGCGTATCGACGACGAATAGCGAATTCAATTCCGGCACGTCAGGTTCGTTGGCCGTTTGCACGGCATTGGCGGCGGGCGTTGCCGGCGCAGCGTCGAGAATGTCGGCGTAATGCGCGCTATCCGCGGCATCGAGCAGAGTGATATCGACAGGCAAGATTTCTTCCGCGGCCGGTGCGGCCAGCGCCTGTCCCTGGTCGATGTCGAAAGGCGAGACAAAGGCGCCATTGCTGGCCACGCTGTTAAGCGCCGATGCCGCGCCGAAGGGCGATTCGGCACGTAGGAGGAAGAGCCCCACTTCGATTTCGTCGCCGAAATGCAAGTCCACATCAGCCGCCAGCGGGATCTTCTTGCCATTGATCCGGATCGGACTGACCTGGCTCAGGTTCATGATGCTGTGGCGCATGCCGTCGCTCTTGATCGAAGCCTGACGGCGCGAGATGTGGCATTTGGGGTCGGGAAGGATCAGGGTGTTATCGGTTCCACGGCCCAATGAGCCGCCCGCTGGTCCAAACACCGCCGAGGGCGGGTCGTCCGCTGCCTGATTATCGTAGGAAATGACGCTGATCTTAATCATGGGTTAGGCCGATGGGGCTCAGGTTGATCGCCTGGGCGTCGGCGAATCTGTATGTTGTAGAGATTCGCAGGGCAATAGTCAACGCCTGACTGAGCGACATCTGTAGTGCAGGCTTTTTTTATTGGCATGATTTTATCGTTATTTGTTTACCAATGATGCATGGTTTCGCCGATTTCTTGAATTAATCATTGCCGATGTATTTTTCATGCGTCTGAAAGTTGATGTGTGGCAATGTTGTGGCGCTGAATTTCGCCAATCTGCGAAATCGGGCGCCCCAAAACAAAAACGCCGCCTCGCGGCGGCGTTCTGGCATTGAACGCGCTGGGATTACTTGTGCGCGACCGCGGTGTTCGACCCGCTGCCCGACGTGGTTGCGGGCTTGTCGAAGGCGACGAAACCGGTCGGGGCCGTGTCGCCCGATTGCTTCAGTTCAGCCACGACTTCGGCGCGGGTTTTGCCGGTGGGGATGGCATTGCCGTTTTGCGGATGGGCGCCATTGCCGGCTGCGGCAACGGGGTTGGTGGTGCCGATGAAGCTGTAAGTGGGTGCGGTGCCGTCCTTTTGTGCTTGTTGCAGTTCGGCGATCACTTCGGCGCGGGTCTTGCCCGAGACGACGCGGGTTTCATTTTGGTCGGCGAAAGCGGCGCTGGCTGCGGTCAAGGCGGTCAGGGTAGCGACGGCGGCGATGATTTGTTTGGCGTTCATGTTCATACTCCTTGGTATTCGGTTTAGGAATCGGGCAGGGGATGCATGTACCGGTGCCCGTCTGTCTTGCTGTGAGCCGCTTTTGCTTGCGTGCTCACCATGGACGTCACTTTATACTTTGCCGGGATGAAGATAAATGCGAGTAATTGCAATGGTTTGTTTCTGAAAGTGGAACAATAATTGATGGATCAACAGTCTGCGATGTAACTAAGTCTTTGATTTATCAAGTGATATGCATTCTTTTGGCATTTGTTCAGTCAAGTATGGTTAATATTTTCATGCAAGTCAGTTGCAGGCCAATTATTTTCGTTGATAAATTTTCGTCAATAAATTTTTGTCGATAAAGCCGTAAGATACAGCGTCGAATTTCCCATAGATATGATTGCATGAATTCCATCCGGTCAAAAAGCGCATTGCTGGCTGCCATCGAAGCCGGTGCGCGGCCCGAATACCTGTTTTTCTGGGGGCATCGTCCCACTGCTGACGGCAAGCTGGGGGTCTCCTGCATGAGCCAATGGTATACAGCGCCATTCGAGCACGAGGGCGTGTTTTACTCGACTGCCGAGCACTTCATGATGGCCGGCAAGGCAAGGCTGTTCGGCGACGGGGAGGCGGTGGCGCAGATTCTGGCGGCTCCGGGGCCGGACAAGGTCAAGGCCATCGGACGGCGCGTGAAAAACTATGACGACGCAGCCTGGAGCCGCGAGCGTTATGCCGTTGTGGTGGCGGGCAACCTGGCAAAATTCGGCCAGGATGCCGCGCGCAAGGCTTTCCTGCTTGGTACAGGCAACAAGGTTCTCGTGGAGGCCAGCCCGGTCGATGCGATCTGGGGTATAGGCTTGGCCAAAGACGATCCTGCGGCAGCCAGGCCGCGCGAATGGAAAGGCGAGAACCTGCTCGGCTTTGCCTTGATGGATGTCAGGGACAGGTTGCGCTTGGCCTGAATATTGCTAAATATTTTTGATTATTGGCCAGTGTTTTTCTTGGCCCAGTCGGAGATTCCGCCCGCCATCGAGACGAATTCGCTCGGCATCATGATGATGGTCGTGGTGTTCTGTTCGGCCCCGACTTCGGTAATCATCTGCATGCGGCGCAGCTCAAGGCCAGCCGGATTTTCCATGATCAGGCCGGCTGCTTCGCGCAGTTTTTGCGAGGCTTCCAGCTCCGCTTCGGCCTTGATGATGCGGGCGCGCTTTTCGCGCAGGGCTTCGGCTTCCTGCGCCATGGCACGCTGCATCGACTCGGGGATTTCCACATTGCGCATTTCCACGCGCGTGACTTTCACGCCCCAAGGCTCGGTGGCGGCGTCGATGGTTTGACGCATGTCGGCGCCCAGGCGCTCCTGCTCCTTCAGCACGTCGTCCAGGGTATGGCGGCCGATGATGTTGCGCAGCGAAGTCAGCGCCACCTGGATCACAGACTTGTCGACTTCGCGGACTTCGACGACCGATTTCACCGGATCGGTCACGGCATACCAGATCACCACCGTCACTTTGACCGGCACGTTGTCTTTTGTGATGGTTTCCTGCTGGTCGACCGAGGTGGTGATGGTGCGGATATCGATGGTTTGCTGCGTTTCGATGGCGGGGATCAGCCAATACAAACCAGGGCCGCGTATGCCTTGCAGCTTGCCGAGGCGGAACACGACGGCGCGCTGGTATTGCGCCGCGATGCGCAAGCCCGAGATGAAGATGAAGGCGGCAATGACGAGCAGCGGCAGCAATCCGATCATGAGGAATCTCCCTGGGAACGATGCGAACTCATCTTAGCATAGGGAATTTTTCGCCACTCTCTATTTGATACATTTGCAAGATGAAGTCGTCGCACTTCGATACGGCATAAACAAGGCTTGACGAACGGCGTTCCCGGGTTAAAATATACTGTACACATATACAGTAAAATGGCAAAACTCCCGAGATTCCCGTGGCGTCGACACTTACCCAACCTCTGCCTGCAGGCGGCGGGACGGCTCCCCGTCTCTCCGCCGAAGCGCTCGCGGCAACCTTGCCGCACGCCTTATGGCGCGGCGATGCCATGGGCACTTACCGCGCCGGCGGCCGTTCCAGCGGTTATGCAGCGCTCGACCGCGAATTGCCCGGGGGAGGCTGGCCGCCTTCGGTATTGACCGAATTGCTGTGGGCGCAGCAGGGGGACGGTGAATTCCGCCTTCTGGCGCCGCTGTTGTCGCGTCTGGCCGCCGCCGGCGAAACCATCATCTTGCTTGCACCGCCGCACCTGGTGTGCGCGCCGGCATTGGCGCAAGCCGGCATCGACGTGCGGCGGCTCTTGCTGGTGCAATCGGAAAAACCGGGCGACCGGCTATGGGCTGCCGAGCAAATCCTCAAAAGCGCCAGTTGCGGCGCCTTGCTGTGCTGGCTGCCGCAAGCCAAGCCCGATCATCTGCGCCGCCTGCAATTGGCCGCAGGCGCAGGAGAGGGGTTGAGTTTCGTGTTTCGCCCTGCGGTGGCGCGTCAGGAGTCCTCGCCTGCGCCTTTGCGATTGTTGTGCCGCGCCGCTGCAAATGGGCAGTTGTCGATCGACGTGTTCAAGCGGCGCGGGCCGCTGGCGGCGGCGCCGGTGCTGGTCGATGCCTGGTTGCCGGCTGCCGTCGGGCGCGCGCTGGCCCGGCGTGCCGGCCGTCCTGTCGCAACGCCCCTTTCCATCAAATCGTCCCATGCTCTGGATCGCACTTTACCTGCCGCGCTTGCCGCTGGATCTGGCTTACCGTCGCTGGCCTGAAGCCATGCGCGAAGGCCTTGAGCATGGCGTGCCGCTGGCCGTCACCGAAGCCAGGCGCATACGCTGGGCCAATGCCTGCGCCCAGCAAACCGGTGTGGAGTTCGGTATGCGTGAAAGCAGCGCGCGTTCACGCGCGTCGGAATTGGTGCTGCTCGAACGCGATACCGATGCCGAAGCGCGCGCCGTGATCGAGACAGCCCTGTGGGCGCTCCACTTTACGCCCCAGGTCAGCTTGCAGGACCAGGGCTTGCTGCTCGAAGTGGCGCCCAGCTTGCGCCTGTTCGGTGGGCTCGATGCCGTAAAGCGCGGTTTGCGCGAAGGCGTGCAACGCCTGGGTTTCGTGCCGCAACTGGCGTCGGCGCCGACCGCGACGGCGGCTTGGCTGCTGGCGCAGCACATGGACGATGTCGACACCGACGGCGGCACTTGTGCCGCAAAACTCGATGCCTTGCCGGTAAACCTGATGCGGACGGCGCAGCCGCATCTCGATAGCCTGCACGCCATCGGCTGCCGCAGCCTGGCGCAGTTGCGCGCGCTGCCGCGCGGGGGCATTACGCGCCGCTTCGGCGCCGCGCTCTTGAGCGAGCTCGACAAGGCTTACGGCGCCGAGCCCGATGCACGTGCCTGGTATGAAGCACCTGAAACATTTGCCGTGCGCCTGGAATTGATGGCGCGCGTCGACAGTACCGAAGCCTTGCTGCATGCAGCCGAGCGGCTGCTGATGCAAATGACGGGTTGGCTGGTGGCGCGCCATGCCGCCATCACACGCTTTTCGCTCTTGCTGCACCATGAATCGGTGCGCAAGAGCGGCGATGCGCCAAGCATGGTGGAGGTCAGGCTGGGCAGCGCCTCCCGCGATTTGGTGCATCTGGCCTTGCTGCTGCAAGAGAACCTGGCCAAGCTTGTGCTGAAGGCATCGGTGATCGAATTGACCCTGCAGGCCGATGCCATCGAGCCGCTGGCTGCGCCGAACAATGAATTGTTCGCCTCGACCGCCTGCCGGGCCGAATCGATGGCGCGCCTGGTCGAACGGCTGACGAGCCGCCTGGGCGACGAAGCGGTGCGGCGCTTTGCCCTGGTGGCCGATCACCGTCCCGAACGCAGTTTCGCGCTCAAGCCGGCAATGGGGAACGACGCCGGGCGCGAGCGCGGCCAGCAAGAACTGGTCGAGGCTTTTCCGCCGCGGCCAAGCTGGCTGCTGGCCGAACCGCTGGCCCTGATGGTGCGCGGCGAGAAACCGTTTTATCTCGGCAGCCTGACCATGCTGTCCGGTCCGGAACGCATCGAAGCGGGCTGGTGGGACGACAAGCTCGCCGCGCGCGATTATTTCATCGCCAGCAACGAGAGCAGGATGCTGCTCTGGGTCTATCGTGAACGCCCCAGCCTGGCCGAAGAGACGCCGGGATGGTTTTTGCATGGGTTTTTCGGCTGATGTTTTCTCTTCTGCCTCACTATGCGGAGCTGCATTGCCTCACCAACTTCAGCTTCCTGCGCGGCGCCTCGCATGCGGAAGAGTTGGTGGCGCGCGCCCACAAGCTCGGTTACCACAGCCTGGCCATCACCGATGAATGCTCGCTGGCCGGCGTGGTGCGGGCCCACGTCGAAGCAAAGAAGCTCGGCATGCGCCTGATCGTCGGCAGTGAAATGCGGCTCGAATGCGGCTTGAAGCTGGTGCTGTTGGCAATGAGCCGGGAAGGCTATGGCAACCTGGCGGAATGGATCAGCGTGGGCCGATGCCGTGCCCCCAAAGGCAGCTACGAGGTGAGGCGCGGCGATGTGGCGCGCACGGCCGGCACGCGCCTGCGCAGCCTGCCCGAATGTCTGGCCCTGTTCGTGCCCGATTGCACCGCCTCCGATGCCGTGCTCGAAGAGCAGGCGGCCTGGGTTGCCGCAACGTTCGGCGACCGCGGCGCCATCGCCCTGCACATGCTGCAGCAAGCCGGCGACGAAGACCGCAAGGAGCGCCTCGCGACATTGGCGGCGCGCCATCGCCTGCCGCTGACGGCTTGCGGCGACGTGCACATGCACGTGCGTTCGCGCAAGCCCTTGCAGGATGTGCTGACTGCCGTGCGCCTGGGGAAGCCGGTTGCCGAATGCGGCATGGCCCTGCAGCCCAATGCCGAGCAATGCCTTCGTGCGCGCTTGAAACTGGCGCAGTTGTACCCGGCCGAAACCTTGCGCCAGAGTGTGGTGCTGGCCGAGCGCTGCGATTTTTCCATGGAAGAGTTGCGATATCAATATCCGGAAGAGATCGTGCCGCCAGGTGAAACCTTGTCCGGCTATCTGCGCCGCATCACGCGCGAAGGCGCCTGCGTCCGCTATCCGCACGGCATACCCGCGGCCGTGCAGGAACAATTGGAAAAGGAACTGGCGCTGATCGAAAAGCTGTCTTACGAACCGTACTTCCTGACCGTCTACGACGTGGTGCATTTTGCGCGCAGCAGGCGCATCCTGTGCCAGGGACGCGGCTCGGCGGCCAATTCCAGCGTCTGCTATTGCCTGGGCATCACCGAAGTCGATCCTACGACCACCATGTTGCTGTTCGAGCGCTTCATCTCGGAAGAACGCAACGAGCCGCCCGACATCGACGTCGATTTCGAGCACGAGCGGCGTGAAGAAGTCATGCAATACATCTACAACAAGTACGGCCGGCACCGGGCGGCGCTGACGGCGGCCGTGGTGATCTACCATCCGCGCTCGGCCTTGAAGGATGTGGGCAAGGCGCTTGGCATGGATTTCGATACCCTCAACCGCTTGTCCAAGCTGCACCAATGGTGGGATGGCGGCCGGATCAACACCGAGCGCATGCAGGAAAACGGCCTCGACCCCGATTCGCCGGTGACGCACAAGCTCTTGAAGCTGACACAGGAGCTGCTCGGCTTTCCGCGCCATCTGTCGCAGCACAGCGGCGGCTTCGTCATCGCGCGCGACAGCCTGGCACGGCTGGTGCCGATCGAAAACGCCGCCATGGCCGAGCGCAATGTGATCCAATGGGACAAGGACGACCTTGACGCCATGGGCTTGCTCAAGATCGACGTGCTGGCCTTGGGCATGCTGACGGCGATCCGCCGCGCGCTCGACTTCATCGGCATGCGGCGCGGCGAGGTATTCGCCGTGCAGGACATCCCGCGCGAAGACCCGGCTGTCTACGACATGATCTGCCGGGCCGACACCATAGGCGTGTTCCAGATCGAATCGCGCGCCCAGATGTCGATGCTGCCGCGCTTGCGGCCTAGGGAATTTTACGATCTCGTGATCGAGGTGGCGATCGTGCGGCCGGGGCCGATACAGGGCGACATGGTGCATCCTTATCTGCAGCGGCGCCAGGGGAAGGAGAAAGTGGAGTACTACAGCCCGGAGCTTGAAGTCGTCATGAAACGCACCCTGGGCGTGCCCATCTTCCAGGAGCAAGTCATGCAGATCGCCATGGTGGCGGCCGGTTTTTCCGGGGGCGAAGCCGACGACCTGCGCCGCTCGATGGCGGGATGGAAGCGCAAGGGCGGCTTGCACAAGTACTACGAAAAAATCACCAAGGGCATGGCCGAGCGCGGCTATCCCGAAGAATTCGCCGAGCGCATCTGCAAGCAAATCCAGGGCTTTGGCGAATATGGTTTTCCGGAGTCCCATGCTGCCAGCTTCGCTCTACTGGTTTATATCTCGGCCTGGATCAAGCATTACGAGCCGGCGGCCTTCCTTGCTTGCCTGCTCAATTCCCAGCCTATGGGATTTTATTCGGCCGCGCAACTGGTGCAGGATGCGAAACGGCATGGCGTCGAAGTCAGGCCGCCCGACGTCGTCGTCAGCGACTGGGATTGTGCGCTCGAAGAGACACCGCAGAGTCTGCAAGGGCAAGGCCAGCCGGCTGTGCGCCTGGGCTTACGCCAATTGAAAGGCTTGAACGAAGGCGCGGCTGAGCGCATTGCCGAAGTGCGCGCCATCCAGGCGTTCGACAGCGTGGAAGACTTGCGCCGTCGCGCCGAGCTGACGGTCGAGGATTTGCACGCGCTGGCGCGCGCCGATGCCCTGGCGACGCTTTCCGGCAACCGGCGCCAGGCCGCCTGGCAGGTGGCCGGCATGCATGCCATGCCGGCCCTGCTCAAGGATGCGCCCATCGAAGAAGATGCAATCACGATACCGGCGCCATCGGAAGGACAGGAAATCCTGTCCGACTATGCCAACCTGAGCCTGACGCTACGACGCCACCCCCTTGCCCTGCTGCGTGAACGCCTGCGCAAGATGCGCTTGAAGAGTGCCGCTGAATTGCATGCCGCGCCGGCCCACCAGGCTGCGCGCGCCTGCGGCCTGGTCACGATGCGCCAGCGGCCCTACACGGCCAAGGGCACGCTATTCGTGACGCTGGAAGACGAGACCGGCAACATCAACGTAATCGTCTGGCCGGCCCTGTTCGAGCGGCAGCGCAAGCAGATATTGAATGCGCGCCTGATGGCGGTCTACGGCAGCTGGCAGCGCGAAGGCGAGGTCACCCACCTGGTGGCGCAGCATATCGTCGACCATAGCGATTTGTTGGGTACGCTTACGATACAGGAGAGAAACTTCCACTGAGTCGCATCATTGAGCCGCATCAATATCGCAAAATAACCCGCAATATCGGGTGCCGGCGCGGTGCTATAGGCTAAGATAAGGCATCCCGAACCATTTCGTCACCGAACGAGCCGATGAAACGAATCGCCAGCCTGATCTGTTGCCTGCTTTCCCTCTCCACCCTGGCCAATGCCGCAGACATCGAATCGCGTTCGGCCACCCAGCAGGAAGCCGATTCGTTCAACCGTTTCTATATCCAGCATCATCCCGAAAGCGCCGGGATGAATATCAATTTCCTCGTCACGCGCGCCACACCCAAAAAGCCTTGGGAAATCAGGGCCAGCGTCATGGTCGGGCCGGCGCACGGCTACAAGAATCTGTGCAAGCAAACCAACGAGAATTTCGAATTCGATGCCGCGCACGGCTGGCATGAAGATGGCGCGCAGCCGGTCAAGCATACAGTGTGGCTCGATCAGGGCAAGGATTGCCGTGCGGCAGCCGGCGTGGAACTCGATACGCCCCTGCCCGACGTCGAGGTCATCGACATGCTGCGCCATGGCGACGCCATTCTGAAACAGTCGTATATTCTTTTGCGCGGCAATACCAATTGCAGCCTCGTCTATTTGCAAGGTTTGAAGTTCGTCGGCATCGGCACTGCCGCCGTCGGGCATGAGGAGATGTATTCGTTCCGCTATGTCGGCGAGCAGCGCATTCCGGTTGCGCTATCGGTGCGCAAGCTGGGCAACGAATATACGACCTGGGACATGCATTGCCCGATTCCTTGATGCTTCCGTCATTCCTATCAGCATGAATATCGTCGAATTCATCGTATGCCTGGTCTACGTGATCGTCGGCGGCGCGATAGCATTCTGGTGCGGCGCCCATTTTGGCGCGGTCGGGTACGTCATCGGATTCCTGGTCGGGAGCCTCGCAACCGTTGTGGTGCTGGCGCTGATTGCGGCTGCGGTTTTTTGGCTCGAGAGGCGGATATCGGTCGGGGTGCCGCATTATCCCGCATGCAGGAACGGCTGCTGCTCCGCGGACGACTACAAAATAGCGGGCGTAGCGCCTCAAACAACGCTCATTTGCCAATGCGGGGATGAATACGACAAACGCGGAAAACGGTTTGTCCGCATCGGCCCGGATGGCGGCGAGATACCGTATCTGCGCTGGAAACCTTTCGGCAGCTGGGTGGCCGACGATTGACCGGCCGAAGCCCTGTTTGACTTATTTGGCCAAGCGCTCCAGCACGCTCTTGCGATAGCCGCGGCTCATGCGCAACCGCTCGCCGTTCTGCAGCAACACTTCATACTCGCCGTCTTCGCGTATTTCCAGCGACCGAACCCGCTCCAGGTTGACGATGGCCGAACGGTGGATGCGGGCAAAGCCTTGTGGCGTCAATTGCGTTTCGAGATCGGCCAGGCTGCGGCGCAGCATGTGCGATTTGCCGGCGGTGTGCAGGGTCGAATAGTAGTCGGCGGCTTCGACCCAGACGATGTCTTCCAGTTTGACGACATCGATGGTGCCGCCGTTCTTGATGATGAAGCGCCGGGCTTCAGCCGGCTGCGAATGCCTTGCCTTGATCCGTTCCAACACCTGGGCGAAACGCTTGTCGTCGAACGGTTTGAGCAGATAATCGAGTACGCCGACTTCGAAGGCGCGTACCGCATGTTCATGATACGCGGTGACGAAGACGACCGAAAATCCGGGCGCGCCGGCAAGCCGTTCCAGCACGTCGAAACCATCGCATTCCGGCATTTGCACGTCGAGGAAGAGAATGTCCGGCTTCAGGGCGGGAATGGCGGCGAGCGCTTCTTCGCCCGAGCCGCACTGGCCGACCACCTGCAGTTCATCGTCCCGTGCGAGCAGGGTAACAAGGTTGCTGCGCGCCAGCGGCTCGTCGTCGACGATCAGCGCGCGCAGGGCAGGGCGACGTTCCATCATGTTATACGATAAGGCAGCGATATCGAAGCCTGCACGCCGCCGGCCAGATTGCTCAGGGCCAGGCTCGAAGCTTCGCCATAGAGCGCGGCGAGACGGCGCTGCGCATTGTTCAAGCCGACGCCCGGCTGATAGTCTTCCCCGAGCGCGGGGCCGTCGTTGTATACCTCCAGCCTCAGCACTTCGCCGTCGCGCGAGGCGGTTACGCGCACCTCGCCGCCTTTGACTTGCCGCGCGATGCCGTGCTTGATCGCGTTCTCCACCAGCGGCTGCAGGATCAGATCGGGCACGCGGGCGGCTTTCAATTCCTCGGGAATGTCGAGGCGGCAGCGCAGCCGATCGGCGAAACGCACAGTCTGGATGTCGAGATACTTGCCGAGAAAGGTAGCCTCTTCTTCAAGCGCCACAAGCTGGCGCTCCGAGCGGTCGGTCACGCGGCGCAGCAAGTCGCTCATGGAGGCGATCATGGCGACGGCTTCGTCATTCCGGCCTTCCCGGACCAGGCCGGTGATGGCATTGAGCGAATTGAACATAAAATGGGGTTCAAGCTGCAGGCGCAACGCCGCCAGCTGCGCCTGGGCCAGCATGGCGTTCAGGCGGGCGCTGTCGGCTTCCTGCCGCGCCAGCCGCTCTCGCGCGTCGAGGATCGCGCGCAGGGCCAGGATGCCGCTGTAGAGGATCAGGTCGCCCAGCAAGTTGCCCAGGAAGTTGTTTTTCCAGACTTCGGCGAAGGCCGGCGGGCCATGCGGCGCCAGCCAAGGGTCGAGCGTGCTTTCTAGCAAGGCGATCCATGTGGCCGTCAATGCGCCGATGGCGATGCAAGCCGTGCCATGGATAAGCCAGGGCAGGGCGCGCCGTGCAGAAAGGGGAAAGCGGCGCATCAGGGCGTAGACGCAAGGCGTTGCCAGCGTCCATATCAGCCACGAAATCAGGCGTACGAAAAACAAGGTCGCCCAGGCATGATGCATGCCTGCGGCGCGCATGACGAAGACGGTCTGCGAGGCGTCAAACAGGGCGATGCCAAGCCAGGCGCCGGCGATATGGCGCCAGGAAGACTGTTGATGTTGCACTTGAGGTTTCATGCCGCCCATCTTAGGGGAAAAACGGTGCGGAAGGCGAGCTTTGCAGCGAAGCCACGAAAACCTGCAGCCAAGCATCTCGCCGCCGGCAAGCCAAGCTGCGAGACTGGCGGCATTTCAACGGAGGAGCCATTCCATGTCCATCACCACCACCCGTTTTGCCGCGATGCTTTGCTCAATCCTGTTTTGCACCGCCGCGCATGCCGCCCCGGAATCGGCTCCCCAGCTCGATTATCCCGCCGACTACCGCAACTGGATCTTCCTCACCAGCGGCCTGGACATGAATTATTCGGATGGAGCGGGAGCGGATCACCATATGTTCGACAACGTCTTCGTCAACCCGGAAGCCTACAAGGTGTTCCAGGCCACCGGGCGTTGGCCGGACAAGACCATCATCGCCAAGGAAGTCCGCGGCGCCCAGACCAAGGGATCGATCAACCGCAGCGGTATGTTCCAGCAAGCCGACGTGATGGAGCTTGAAATCCATATGAAGGACGAAAAGCGTTTCCCGGAACAATGGGCCTTCTTCGTGTTCGGCGACACCAAACCCGCCACGGCAATCCCAAAAGAGGCGCAATGCTATGCCTGCCACGGCAGCCATGGCGCGGTGGACAATACCTTCGTCCAGTTCTATCCGACCTTGATGCCGATTGCGCAGGGCAAGAAAACGCTGTCCGCCGGCTACTTGAAGGATGAATCGGCGAGAAAGTAGATTTTGGCATATCGGGCATCGGCCCCCGTGTGAGCTAGCTGGAGCTTGCGCTTAGTTGTGAGAAAATGATTGCATCTTGAATTCATGGCCGCCCGACGCAGCGGCATCATCTCGCCAATGAGAATTGCGCAAGCATCTCCTCTCCGGTTGAACAGGGCATTCGTGCCGGCGGCAAAGCGTTTTTCGACGGCTATGCCATGAAGAGTTTTTCGATACCGGCCTGGCTGACTCGGCGCGCAGGCCGGAAAAATGCCGAAACTGCGCGAGGCTTGGTGCAGGAAGGCGATGCGGCGTTTATTCGGAATGACTTCGATCAAGCCGAAACGCAATACAGGGCAGCCGTGGCGGCCGCACCAAGGTTCGCTCCGGCATATCAAGGCTTGGGAGCGGCGTTGCGCGCGCAAGCACGCATCGATGAGGCCATAGGTGCGCTCAATGCGGCATTGGAGATCGATGATACGCTCGGCAATGCGCACGAGATGCTGGCGGCCAGCTATCTCGAATCGTCCGATACGGCGCGGGCGGAGGGGCATTTGCGCCGCGTCATCGCGTTAGACAAGAGCGCCTATCTCAATTATTTGACCTTGGCACAGGTTTTCCTCGCCCAGAGGCGTTATCAGGAAGCCGCGCAAGTGGCGCAGCAAGGCCTTGCCGCCAATCCGGAATTCGGCGAGCTGCATTTTTTCCTTGGCAACCTGCGATTTGAAATGGGGCAATTCGATTTGGCCGCCGAAGCCTATCGCGATGCGTCGCGCTTGATGTCCGATCCGTTGCAGGTTTTATACAATCTGGGATTGGCATTGCTACAGGTGAACGCATTGGAATCGGCTCGCGACGCTTTCATGCGCGCCATCGAATTGGCTCCCGCTTGGCTTGAGGCGCATATCAATCTGGGCTGCGTGTATTCCCAGATGGATAAGCCGACGGAGGCGACTGCCAGCTTTGAAAAAGCGCTTGCGTTGCAGCCTGGACTGCCCCTGGCGCACTTTAATCTCGGCAAGATCGCGATGTCTCAGGGAGATATCGTCAAAGCGCTCGAGCACTTGCGAAAGGCACTGGAAAACGATCCGAACCTGGCGGACGGGCATTTGCGCCTCGGAATCTGCCTGACGGCACTCGGATCTCGCGAAGAAGCGATCAGCCATTTCCAACGAAGCCTCGATATCGAACCGGATAGCGTCGAAGCCCTGGTGCAACTTGCCAATCTGCGTTTGGAAGCAGGGAACCTGGAGCAGGCTCTATCGCATTACCGCGAAGCCCTTGCACTGGTCCCCCGTCATATCGGAGCGCTGCGGGGCCTGGCAACTGCGCTGCAGGGGCTGGCTGATCGTGTGGATGCCTGGGCGCAAGCCACCATGCTTGAAGAGGCGGCTGCCGCGTTGCGGACGGTGATGGACGGACAGCCGAACGAGGTTTTAGCCGGCGTGACACTGGGAACGATACTTGGCCGGCTCGGGCGCATAGACGAGGCGGAATCTCTGTTCCGGGCAATATTGTCGACCGACCCGCAATCGATCCAGGCGCATCACAATCTCGGCGTGACGATGGAATTGCGCGCGCGGCAAGCTGCGCCTCCGGAAAATATGTCGTATTTCACGGAAGCCCTGGATCACTACTCCTTGGTGGCCGCAATGGAACCTCGCAATATCGATGCCTTGATGGGCATGGCGTCGATCCATGCCACGCTGTTGCAATGCGAGAATGCCGCGGCAAGATACGAACGGATTCTGCAGATCGATCCCGATTATGCCCCGGGGCGCATGAGCTTCGGCATATTGAAATTGAAAATGGGCGAATTTGCGAGTGGATGGCGCGACTGGGAAGCGCGCTGGAATCTTGGATGGCCACGTTTCAATTCCGACAAACCCGCCTGGCAGGGGCAAGCGGATCTGCGTGCGAAGACGATACTCCTCTACAACGAGCAAGGCTTTGGCGATGCCATTCAATTCATTCGCTACGCTTCCATGCTGGCGGAACGCGGTGCCAGGGTGTTGGTCAAAACGCCACCGACGCTAAAGCAATTGTTCGCCACTTGCACCGGCGTGCATGGCGTGTTCGACGGCGACGAGATCCCGGAACACGATTTTCATTGCTCGCTCATGAGCTTGCCCGGCATTTTTGCTACGACACTTGCCACAATCCCCGCAGCGGTCCCTTATTTGCGCGCTGCGCCCGAGCGTATCGAGCACTGGCGCAGGAAGTTCGATGGCGTAAACAAGCTGCGGGTCGGTCTGGTATGGTCGGGCGACCAGCGCCTGGATGACGACAGGATGCGCAGCCTGCATTTTGATCGCTTGCTTCCCTTGCTCAGTGTGCCGAACGTCGCGTTTTACAGCCTGCAGCTTGGTGAGGAATCGGCGCGCCAGATGGAGAGTGCGCCGCAGGTAACCGCGCACGTTGTCAATTTTGCTGCAGAATTATCCGATTTCCAGGAAACGGCTGCGCTGGCGGAAAATCTCGACTTGACGATTTGCGTCGACACATCCAGCGCGCACCTCGTCGGGGCGATCGGCAAGCCCGTATGGCTCTTGAACCGCTTCAATACCTGCTGGCGCTGGATGCTCGACCGCAGCGACAGCCCCTGGTACCCCACGATGCGGATATTCCGCCAGCCGCGTCTGGGCGATTGGGACAGCGTGATAGCCGAAGTGAGGATTGCCTTGGAAGCCGAAGCCGCCCACAAAGCGACTCAAGCGGCGCAAGCGGCTCAAATGGCCTAGACGCACCAAAAAGAGAACCGGCTGCGCTGTTAGCGGCGCAACGTCTGTTTCAAGTCCTCGACGGAGACCGACTGCACCGGGCCGCTTTTTTCGTTGGAGGAGGGGCCGCAACTGCCGCAGCTGCCGCAACCGTCGCCGCAGGATGCCCCAGCCTCGGCTTGCTGGCCGAGCTTGTCGGCGAGCGCGTTCCAGCCGAACATCCTGGCAATGCGCACCATGGCGATCCGTGCCGTTCGCTTGAGCGAATTCGGCGCATAACGCCTGAGCACGGCCAGTGCAGCGACTGACACGATCAAACCGACGACGATTTCCTGGATCATCACGCGCCCCCCAATACGGCGCGGCTGAGCTGGTACGTGGCGAACGAAGCCAGGTAAGCCAGGGTGAACATATAGCCGGCCATGAGCAGGGGCGGCTTCCAGGAATTGGTTTCACGCCGCACGATCGACAGTGTTGCCACGCACTGCGGTGCGAACACATACCAGGCCAACAGGGAGAGTGCGGTCGGCAGGCTCCAGCTTGCGGCGATCATCGGCGTCAGGGCCGTGCTCAATTGGCCTTCCGCGCCGGACAAGGCGTAGACGGTGCCCAGTGCGCCGACCGCCACTTCGCGCGCCGCCAGGCCGGGAATCAGGGCGATGGCGATTTGCCAGTTGAAGCCGATCGGCGCGAACACGTGCTGCAGCAGTTGCCCGATATGGCCGGCCAGGCTGTATTGGATGGCCGGGCCGGTTGCACCCTCGGGCGGGGCGGGGAAACTCGACAGGAACCACAGCAAGACCATCAAGGCCAGGATGATGGTGCCGACGCGCGTGATGAAGATGCGCGCGCGCTCCCACAGGCCCAGTGCCAGATTGCGCAGGTTGGGCCAGTGATAGTTGGGCAATTCC
Organism: Burkholderiaceae bacterium; assembly: GCA_036384915.1. Classification (GTDB taxonomy): domain Bacteria; phylum Pseudomonadota; class Gammaproteobacteria; order Burkholderiales; family Burkholderiaceae_D; genus PKWO01. Next base: position 61,861 of record DASVLJ010000011.1, on the reverse strand, counting down.
AGCATCAGCGGCTGGTATTGCCGGCGCCCCAGGCGCCATTTCATCACCCAGGCCACGCTCATGGCCGAGACGATGCCTGCCACATAGAGCAGGAACAAGACCAGCCCTTGCAGATTGAAAATGCCGACCGCGCGAGCCGGGATGAAGGCGCCGATGATCAGCGCATAAACCGGCAGGCGTGCCGAGCAGGTCATCAGGGGCGCGATCATGATGGTCGCCATGCGGTCGCGCTGGTTTTGTATGGTGCGCGTGGCCATGATGCCGGGGATGGCGCAGGCGAAGCTCGACAACAGCGGAATGAAGGCGCGGCCGGATAGCCCCACGCTGCCCATCAGCCGGTCGAGCAGAAAGGCCGCGCGCGGCAGGTAGCCGGATTCCTCCAGCGAGAGAATGAACAGGAACAGAATCAGGATCTGCGGCAGGAACACCAGCACGCTGCCCACGCCCGAGAGGATGCCGTCGACCAGGAGGCTGCGCAAGATGCCTTCGGGCATGACCGCCGCAACCGACGTGCCAAGGCCATCGACCGCGCTCTTGATCCAATCCATCGGCACTGCGGACCAGCTGAACACGGCCTGGAAGATGAGGAACAGCAGCACGGCCAGGATCACGTAGCCCAGCACCGGATGCAGCACGAAGGCGTCGATGCGGTCACCCATGCTCTTGGTGTCGCCTTCTTTTTTGATGACCGATGCCAGGATGCGCCGCACTTCATTTTGCGTCGCTTCCAGCGAAGAGGTGTTGTGGGCGTGAAATTCGGTGGCGATGCCGGAGGGAACGTCGATCGGCCCTGCCGCCGTCATCGTTTCCAATTGCGCGATCAGGGCGTCGCCGCCGTTGGGCTCGATCGCCACCGCTTCGATCACGGGGATGCCCAATTCCTGGCGCAGGCGCGGCACGTCGAGCACAAGGCCGGACTTGCGCGCCACATCCATCATGTTCAGCGCAAGCACGGCGGGCCGCTTCAGGCGCAGCACCTCCAGCACCAGGCGCAGGTTCAGACGCAAGTTGGTCGCATCGGCCACCAGTACGATCACATCTGGCGGTGTTTCGCCCGACTGCGTGCCCAGGAGCACGTCGCGCGTGACGGCCTCATCGGGGGAGAGTGCATTGAGGCTATAGGTGCCGGGCAGATCGATGACGCGATAGTGTCGGCCGGAGAACGAGGTAAATTGGCCTTCCTTGCGCTCGACCGTCACGCCGGCATAGTTCGCCACTTTTTGGCGCGCACCAGTCAGGCGGTTGAACAGCGCGGTCTTGCCGCAATTGGGGTTGCCAACCAGCGCCAGGCGCAAGGCTTGCAAAGGCTGCGGGGGCAAGTCGCTATGCATGGAAGACGGAAAGCTCGGGCTCTAGGCGGTAAGCCTGGAAATGGCGGCAGGGCTGCTAGGCTGGCATCACCTGTATCATGGCCGCTTCCGCGCGGCGCAGGGCAAAGGTCGTATTGCCGACCCGCACGGCCATCGGGTCGCGGCGCGGGAAGGATTCGGCAATCACGCGAATCTTTTCGCCGACGGCAAAGCCCAGCTCCAGCAAGCGCACCTTGATCGCCAGTTGTTCGGCGCCTTCAGCCGCAGCCAAGCCGACCACGGTCGCGCTATCGCCCTTCTTCAGCATGGCGAGATGCGGTGTTTGCTGACTGTTCATGGTGGCGGACATACAGAGGTTCCGTATACAAGGACAATACTTGTATCCTAGCACATTTTGGGAATGATAATAGTTCTTAATATCAGTTGCGTACACAAATAATGTTGTTATTTTGAAAATTCTGATGGTTCGAACCCTTTTGTGACGCGGCAAACCCCAACCGCCGGCTGCCGGTCCGCACACCTCGGTAATATTCTTGTCATCGATTTAACCGATAATGCGCGCTATGCAAACGGGCAGCTTCATTTCATCCTTCCCATTTCGCCGCTCATTTCGTTTATGACGGGCGGCACTTGCGTATCTGCTGCACCTGCCGGTTTTGCCGGGGCCGTCAAGGACCGGCCAACATTATCCCATCCTCCAGGACACCTTCAGTTTTCCTCCAGCATCCGGCGGGTCGCTCCAGCTCTGCCGCATCGATATCGAGGGCTGATATTTCGGGGGGCGCAGGTCTTGCCGGCGCTTGCCCGGCCGAATTCGGCGAATTCGATGCGCGACAAAACAAGCGGCACAAAATAGAATTGCAGAAATCCTGAAAGCCAAAGCCATCATGACATTCGACTTCTTCAAAGAGGCCTTTGCCAATATCGTTCGCGCGCGGGGCATGGAACACCATTTCCGCCGCATCGCGATTCTCGACATGTTCCTCGGCGCCCCGGCGGCGAAGGAGGTGTCGCGCTCGCTTGCCGCCGATCTGATCGAGGCTTCGCAAGCCGAGCCGGCGGCTCTGCTGGCCAAGCTCCACTCCCGCATGGACGGCTTGACCGAGAGCGAAGCCGATGCGATCCGCGAGAAGACCGGCTACAACGAAGTGGCCCACGAAAAAGAAGTGTCGTGGTGGATGCACCTGTGGAAGTGCTATGCCAACCCCTTCAACCTGCTCCTGACCGGCCTGGCGGTCGTGTCCTATCTGACCGAGGACATGCGCGCCACCATCGTCATCAGCCTGATGGTGCTGTTGTCCACCGTCCTGCGCTTCGTGCAGGAACGCCGTTCCAACAAGGCGGCCGACAAGCTCAAGGAGATGGTCAGCAATACCGCCTCCATCATGCGCCACGACATTGCAGAGGACGTGGCCGACGAGGCGCGCAAATACTTCCACGCCGTGCTGCATCCGAAGGGACCGCGTACAGAAGAGGTGGCCATCAAGTTGCTGGTGCCGGGCGACATCGTCCGGCTTTCCGCCGGCGACATGATTCCGGCAGACTTGCGCGTGCTGTCGGCCAAGGACTTGTTCGTCAGCCAGGCGGCGATGACGGGCGAATCGCTTCCGGTGGAGAAATTCACCACAGACCGCGGCGAAAAGTCCGACAATCCGCTGGAGCTGAACAATCTTTGCTTCATGGGCACCAACGTGGTCAGCGGTTCGGCCATGGCAGTGGTGGTATCGACCGGCAACCGTACCTATTTCGGTGCTCTGGCCGAGCGCGTCACGGCGGTCGAAACCGGGCCGACGGCGTTCCAGGCCGGTGTGAACAAGGTGAGCTGGCTGCTGATCCGTTTCATGATGGTGATGACGCCGACGGTGCTCCTGATCAACGGCTTCACCAAGAACAACTGGCTTGAAGCCTTCCTGTTCGCGCTGTCGGTTGCAGTCGGCCTGACGCCGGAAATGCTGCCCATGATCGTGACTTCGACCCTGGCCAAGGGCGCCGTCATGCTGTCGCGCAAGAAGGTCATCGTCAAGCGGCTTGATGCGATCCAGAACTTCGGCGCCATGGACGTGCTGTGCACCGACAAGACCGGCACGCTGACGCAGGACAAGATCTTCCTTGAGCGCCACACCAATGTCTTTGGCGAAGAATCCGACGCGGTCTGGGATTACGCCTACCTGAACAGCTACTACCAGACCGGCTTGAAAAACCTGCTCGACGTGGCGGTGCTCGACTATGCCGAAGGCCACGAGCATCTGCAAGCGGCAAAGAACTACACCAAGGTCGATGAAATCCCGTTCGATTTTCAGCGCCGCCGCATGTCGGTCGTCGTCAACAAGGGCGGCGACAACCATATCCTGATCTGCAAGGGCGCGGTCGAGGAAATCCTCTCCATCTGCACGCGCGTGCAGCACGGCGACGTGGTAGAACCCCTGACGCCGGAATTGCTGGCCAGAATCCGCGAGGTGACGGCCGGACTGAACGAAGAGGGCTTGCGCGTGGTCGCGGTCGGCATCAAGGATTCCGATCCGAGCAAGCAAACCTATGGCATTGCCGACGAACAGGGGCTGACCCTGGTCGGCTACATCGCCTTTCTCGATCCGCCCAAGGAATCGACTGCGCCGGCGCTGGAAGCGCTCAAGGCGCATGGCGTCTCAGTCAAGATCCTCACCGGCGACAACGAACTCGTCACCGCCAAGATTTGCCGCCAGGTGGGCCTGGAAGTCGATGGCATGCTGCTTGGCGGTAACGTGGAAAAGATGAGCGACGGAGAATTGGCGGTTGCCGTCGAAAAGACCACGGTCTTCGCCAAGCTCACCCCGTCGCATAAGGAACGCATCGTGCGCATCCTGCACGACAAGGGCCACGTGGTCGGCTTCATGGGCGACGGCATCAACGATGCGCCGGCCCTGCGCGCGGCCGATATCGGCATTTCGGTCGATACCGCGGTCGATATTGCCAAGGAGGCCGCCGATATCATCCTGCTGGAAAAGAGCCTGATGATCCTGGAGGAGGGGGTGCTGGAAGGACGCAAGACCTTCGCCAACATGCTCAAGTACATCAAGATGACGGCAAGCTCGAACTTCGGCAACGTGTTCTCGGTCTTGATCGCGAGCGCCTTCCTGCCCTTCCTGCCCATGTTGCCGATGCACCTGCTGGTGCAAAACCTGCTGTACGACATCTCGCAGATCGCCATCCCGTTCGACAACGTGGACCAGGAGTTCCTGGCCAAGCCCCAGCGCTGGAATTCCGACGGCATCGGCCGTTTCATGGTCTATTTCGGGCCGATCAGCTCGGTGTTCGACGTGACGACCTTCCTTCTGATGTGGTACGTCTTCGGCGCCAACTCGGAAGCGCACCAGACCCTGTTCCAATCCGGCTGGTTCATCGAAGGCTTGCTGTCGCAGACGCTGATTGTGCACATGATCCGCACGCAAAAGATACCATTCATCCAGAGCCGCGGCTCCTGGCCGCTGATCGGCATGACCTCGCTGGTGATGGCCGTCGGCATCTTCATCCCGATGTCGCCGTTCGCCAACTATTTCAAGCTCGAAGCCCTGCCCCTGATGTACTTTGTCTATCTGGTGCCTATCCTGCTCGCCTATGCTGCCCTGACCCAGGCAATGAAGGGCTGGTACACCAAGCGCTTCGGCTGGCAATAAGGCTGCCGAACGCAAAAACGGCGCCCTGTTGGTTGGGGCGCCGTTTTTTATCGCGCCTGCTGGTCGTGTATGAGATCGTGCGTGAGGTCGTGCAAAATACGCGCGACCACGGCTTGCCAGCTTTCGCCGGCGGCTTGCCGGTATAGCCGGACCACGCCGGGATACCAGGGGCTGTCGCTGCGTCCGCGCAGCCAGCGCCAATCGCTGCGCCAGGACGGCAGCATGATCCAGCACGGCTTGCCCAGCGCTCCTGCCAGATGAGCGACGGCAGTATCGACCGTAATCAGCAAGTCGAGCTGTTCGACGATGGCGGCGCTGTCGGCAAAATCGTCAATGTCCACACCGAGGTCGACCACCTGCGCCGGCAAGGTTTCGCGGTTGTCCTTCTGCAGACTGAAGAAGGTCACCTCTTCGGCGGACAGCAAAGGCTGAAGAACCGAAAAATCGGGTAGTGAGCGTTTGTCGTCGTTGCTGTGATGGACGTTGCCGCGCCATGCCAAGCCTATCTTTTTGCCATTTGATTTTCCCGGCATGCGTCCGCGCCATGCCGCAATCCGCTCTTGCGGAGCACGCAGGTAGGGCAGGGAGGAGGGGAGATCGGCAAGCGTCGTGCCGCAATAAAGCGGCAGGCTCATGGTCAGTGCCCAATAGTCATGGCTTCCGACAAGCGTGCCGGCCTCGTCAAGGGCGACCACGCTATCCACGCCCTCGAGCGTCTTGAGCAAGGCTACCTGCGCCTTGCGGCACACCAGGTCGACGCGTGCCGCTCCGCCGGCTTTGAGCAGCGGCAGGTAGCGGCAAAACTGTATCATGTCCCCATAACCCTGCTCGGGCCAGATCAGCAGGCTTTTCCCCGCAAGCGATTGGCCTTGCCATTGGCTGCCGGGCAGGGATGGGACTGGCGCGTTCGGCTCGGGCAGGCTCGGATGGTTTCGCGCTTCATGCAGCGGCCATCCCTCCGCGAATCTTCCTTGGGCGAGCAGGAGCAAGGCCAGGTTGTAGCGCGCCAACTGGTAGCCCGGATTCAATTGCAGTGCGCTGCGCAAGGACAGTTCCGCTTCGGCGTCAAGCCCAAGGTCGGCCTGCAGTACGCCGAGACTGGAGTGCGCAACTGCGGACGATGGGTCTTGTGCCAGCGCACTCCGGTATTCGTGCTGCGCTTCGTCGTGGCGATGCAGCCGGGCCATCAGGTTGCCCAAGTTAATGTGGATTTGCGCGGAGCTTGGCGCCAGCGCCAGCGCGCGGCGGTGATGCGTTTCCGCCGCGCTCCAGTTTTTCTCTTTTTCCAGTTCCAGCGCCAGATTGGCCCATGCTTCGGCAAGGCCGGGATCGAGCGTCAGTGCCTGCCGGTAGTGTTGCGCAGCTTCCGTGTCCTTGCGCATCACAAGCAGATGGCCGAGCAGAAGGTGGGCATCCGCGTGCTCAGGGTGAAGCGCGAGGGTCTGGCGCAGCATTTCTTCCGCTTCGCTCGCGCGGCCGGATTCCCTGAAAAAGCGTGCCAGATTGATACGGGCTTCGATTGTCTGCGGATTGAGAGCGACGGCTTGCCGCCAGCATTGTTCCGCCGTCGGCCCGTCTCCCAAGGCAATGGCGCATAGCCCGACCAGGTTGCTGCAGTCGGCATGGCGCGGCGCGAGGTTCCAGGCCTGCTGCGCCACACCAAGTGCGGCGTGCCTGTCGCCGGCCGCGATCAGGCGCTTGGCCTCGCCAAATAGCCGCTCCAGCATGGCATGTTCGGCGGGGGTCATAGATCGATGTGGCCACGCCCCAGTTCGACTACCCGGCCGCCTATGTGGATCAGCCCCTGTGCGGAGACGTCGAGCAGGATATGGCAGGGGCGATCGATTTCGACGCCCTGCGCCACCTCCACCTGCCGCGCGATCGGCAAGACCTGCATGTAGAACCATGCGCCGAGGTTGATGCAGGCTGAGCCCGTGCCGGGATCTTCGCCGACGCCGTTGGCCGACTTGAAGAAATAGCGCGCCTTGACCGTGTCGGCGCCCTCAGCCTGTTTGCTCACCGCGAACAGGAATACGTTCCGGCGTCCCAGGCGATTGGCCGGCCAGTCTTGGGCAAAGCCGGCTTCCGGCCGCGCCCCATGCACGGCTTCCGCCGAGCGCAGGGGCAGCAGCAATTGCTCCGACCCCGTGTCGATCCACAGCGGCGCGGAGGCGACCTCATCAAGGCCGAGGCCGAGCATGCGGCACAGTTCGGCTGTTTCCACTTCGCAGCGCCGCATCAGGGCTTCGTCCGCCGCGCGCGGTGCCGTCAGGCGCCATTGCGGATTCTCGAACGAGAGCGGTACGTTGCCCACCCTGGTATGGAGCCTGATGCTGTCGCGCTTGAGCATTTGCCGCACGACATGGGCGGAACCGATGCTGGGGTGCCCGGCGAAGGGCAGTTCGCCTGTCGGCGTGAAGATGCGCAAGGAGGCATCGGCACCGTCGTCCGCATCACCGTTCGGGAACAAGAACGCCGTTTCGGAGAGGTTGAATTGGCGCGCCAGGCTCAACATGGTTTGGTCATCCAACCCGGTGCCGTCCTCGAATACGCACAGAGGATTGCCGCCGAAAGTCGACTCGGCGAAGACGTTGAGCAAGCGATAGGAATATTGCGGCATGAAGGTGGCGTATGAGGGTGATATGGACTCGAATATGGAATCGACTTGCGACAGCGTAGCACAGGCTCATCTGCCGCCCTTGACGCCATGCCGTGAATCGGGTTAACTGCACTCTTCCCGCGACCGAAAATTCCATGAGCGAAGCCCAATATCGCCATTGCCGGCCAGATATCTTGCTCCAGAGTGTGGGTGGCGACCGCAATACCTTCATGCTGCTGGTCGATATCTTCAGCCGCGATACGGCGGAAAAACTGGCCGGGATGCGCGAAGCGCTGATCCGGGGAGACCGGGCGCACCTGGTTTTCAGTGCCCATGCCTTGAAGGGGACGGTTGGTCCGACTGGCGCCGACAATTTGCTGCGGCAATTGATCGAGCTCGAAGCGGCCGGCCGCGACCCTCTGGCGGCCTTGAACGAACAAACGCTCGACGAACTCGAACCGCAGGTGGCGCGGATACGCGAAGAACTGGAGAGATTTGCGGCGGGCCTGCGTTAGTAGCTCAAGGCATGGCAGCCCGGATAACCGCTTCCTTGACTGTCTTGGTTACGATCCCCGCATTGAATGGCTTGAGGATGAAACCGGTTGCGCCATGTGCCAGGCATTCCTTGACGGTATCGGCGTCGCGTTGCGCGGAAACCATCATGACCACGGTTTTGGGCAATTCCTTCTTGATTTCCTTGAGCAAGTCCACGCCGCTGCCGTCAGGCATCATGATGTCGAGGCAGACCACATTCGGCTTCAGGCGCATTGCCTGCTCCAGCCCGTTCCTGCTGTTGCTCGCTTCGCCGACCACGGTATAGCCATCCGCGCTCAGGATGGAGCGCAACAGCGTGCGTGTCATTTCATTGTCGTCAATGATCAAGACGTTCACATCGCGCACCTTTTTCCGAAAATGTCTCCGGGATTATATAAAGAAGCCCGGGATGCGGCAAAGTTGACATGGGAGCGGAGTATCAAATAGTCTGTTTGCGAAGCAATGTATTGCCCCCTATTGAGGTGTACCTGTCAAAGTTGCCAGGGTGTTCTTTCTTGAGTGTTCCGCAAGAACGCGATAAAAGGACGGAAGAAAAACAGCAAACCGGTCAACATGAAACGACTATTTTCCGTACGAGGCAGGGTAGAGCATCTGTCGTCCGACTTTTTTCGCCGCTTCGACGGTGAATTTTCCGCCGATGCGGCGTCTCTCGTGGAGATCGGCGGCCGTGCCGTTCCGACCGTGCGTTGCGGCACAAAGCCGCTCAATCTCGACTTTTCCATCCCCGACAGCTTCACAGGCGAAACCGGCGCGAGTGCGACGGTATTCGTGAGGCTGGAGCAGGATTTTCTGCGGATTACGACCTCGGTCAAGGCGGCTGATGGCAAGCGCGCAGTCGGCACCTTGCTTGACCGTTCGCATCCGGCCTACCGCAGTCTGCAATCAGGGCGGGCTTATACCGGTTACGCGACGATTTTCGGCAAGCAGTACATGACCAAGTACGAGCCGATGCGCGATGGCGCCGGGCAGGTCATCGGCGCGCTGTATGTAGGCTTGAGCGTGCACGACATGGCGAGCCTCGGTGTGGCCGTCCGCCTGGCTGCATGGCTGGGCGTTGCGGGGGCCGCGGTAGCGCTGGCCGGCTTCAAGTTGTTGACCTTGCTCGCCGCCGGGGCGTGGATGCCGTATCTCCTGGCGCTGCTGGTGGCGCTGTCGGCCGGCGGTCTGGCTTACTGGCTGGTGCGACGGGAAGTCGCCATTCCTTTGCATGCGGCAAAGTCGGCTGCGCAGCGCATGGCCGACGGCGATTTGACGGCCCAGGTTGCGGTGGACCGGCGTGATGATATCGGGCAGGTTTTGCTTGCCATAAACAGTATCAGCGTCGGATTGGCTGCCGTGGTCGGCAACGTGCGTCAAGCCAGCGAAGCGATCCAGCGCGGCTTGCTGGAGGTCGCCGACGACAGCCGCGACTTGGCCGGTCATGCCGGGCAACAGGCCGACGAGGTTGTAAACATCGTGGCGTCGGTAAAAAACGTCACGGCACTGGTCGAGCGCAATGGGCAAAGCGCCCATGAAGCGAATAAATTGGTTGCTTCCTCGGCCGGAGTTGCCACCGACAGCGGCAAGGTGGTCGGGCAAGTGGTCGATTCGATGGAGTCCATACGCGCGGGCGCATACCGGATCGGCGAAATCGTCGGTTTGATCGACGGCATTGCGTTCCAGACCAATATCCTCGCCTTGAATGCGGCTGTCGAGGCAGCGCGTGCCGGGGAAAGCGGCCGCGGCTTTGCCGTGGTGGCGGCGGAGGTCAGGGCCTTGGCCCAGCGCAGCGCCGGTGCGGCCAAGGAGATCGCGGCCCTGGTCGGCGATTCGGTGGGACAGGCCGAGGCCGGCGGCAGGTTTGCCGTCCAGGCCGGAGACGGGATGCGCCAGATGCTTGCTTCCATTGCGCAGGCGGTCGATGCCGTGCAGGACATCGACCGGGCCGGGCGTCAACAGCACGAGGGCATTGCCGAAGTCGGGGCTGCCATCGATGAAATGCGCCGCATGAGCGAAGAGAGCATGGAAATCGTGCGGCGCTCTGTGGAATCGATGGAGCGGATGGAGCAACAGGTGCAGTTGTTGACCAAGGCGGTAGAGGCTTTCAAGATCGCTTCCTGAGCGGCTGTAGAACGCTGCATGCGATTCCTGGCTCGATGCCGGCCCGTTTGTTGTACCATTTGGGCCCATGGGAGAACGCGCATGACTCTACAGGGCCGACAACTGGCTTGCTCGCGTGGCGAGCGTCATTTATTCACCGACATCAATTTCGAGATCGCGGCCGGGGATGCCTTGCGCGTCGCCGGGCCGAACGGCGCCGGCAAGACCAGCCTGCTGCGCCTGCTGTGCGGTTTGTCGCACCCGGCTGCGGGTCAGGTTTTGTGGAATGGGCAAGACATCCGCAAGATCCGCGAAGACTATTGCGCCGACCTGATCTATCTGGGCCACGCCGCCGCCGTGAAGGACGATCTGGCCGCCTGGGAAAACCTCCAGGCCGGCGCCAGCTTGTCGGGTCGGCCGGCAACGCGGCACGCCGCCTGGGATGCATTGGACGCGGTTGGGCTGGACGAGATCGGACATCTGCCCTTGCGCATGCTTTCGCAAGGGCAGCGCAAGCGCGTGGGGCTGGCCCGCCTCTGGCTCGCGCGCGAACCGCGGCTGTGGATACTCGACGAACCCTTCACCGCGCTCGACGTGCAGGCGGTCGGGCTGTTGTGCCATAAGATCGACGAACATCTGGCCGGCGGCGGCATCGCGGTCTATACGACGCATCAGGAAATCGCCCTGAAATCGGGGCGCAAGCTGACCTTGCAGTTGGGCGAGGCTCAGCCATGCTAGGGGCGCTGCTGGCTGTGATCCGGCGCGACCTCTTGCTGGCATTCCGGCGCCGCGCCGACGTGATCACCACGCTCTTTTTCTTCATCATCGTGGTCAGCCTGTTTCCGCTCGGGGTGGGCGCGGAACCTAATCTGTTGCGCACGCTCGCGCCCGGCATCCTCTGGGTCAGCGCCTTGCTGGCCTCCATGCTGTCGCTCGGGCGCTTGTTCGCAGCCGACCACGCCGACGGCACGCTTGAGCAGATGCTGCTCTCGGCCGAGCCGCTGTCAATCATCGTCATCGGCAAGGTGTTGGCGCATTGGCTGGTGTCGGGCCTGCCGCTGGTGCTGCTGTCGCCCTTGCTGGCGATCCAGTTCGACTTGCCGGGCGATTCGATCATGGTGCTCGTGGCCGGCCTCTTGCTCGGTACGCCGGTATTGAGCCTGATCGGCGCCATCGGCGCGGCCCTTACCCTGGGTTTGCGCGGAGGCGGCGCCTTGGTCTCGCTGCTGGTCTTGCCGCTTTATATTCCGGTATTGATCTTTGGGGCCGGCGCGGTTGGCGCCGAAGCAAGCGGGGTAGGGGCCAGCGCCCACCTCCTGCTGCTGGGCGGCGGCTTGGCCGCTGCCCTGGTGCTGACGCCTTGGGCCACGTCCACCGCCTTGCGTATCGCCCTGGAGTGAACCGGCGGCTTGATACGGTGTATATACCAATTGGAATGGATATTGCTCATTTACCATGCCATGCTGCCGTTGCCGCAGCGGAATTCACTTGATCCTGGTCAAGCCGCAGGGTGCATTTGTGAGTAGAATAGCGCCTGCTTGCACATGCTGTTTCAGTGATGTTTTAATGCGCACGATTTGTGCATATTTCTACAGGGTAAGATTGTAGTGTCCAGTCCAGAAAGCATCGCGGCCCCTACGCAGCAGTCGGGACGCTTCAATTTGTTCCACTTCGCGTCGCCGCAGACCTTTTTCCCTTTGGCAGGGAAGGCGGTGCCGCCGTTTGCCGTGCTCGCCCTTGCCTTCACGCTTGCCGGCCTTTATGTCGGCTTTTTGAGGGCACCCACCGATTTCCAGCAGCATGACGCCTATCGCATCATTTTCCTCCATGTGCCGGCAGCCTGGATGTCGATGGTCATCTATGTCGCCATGGCGTTCTGGGCGGGTTTGGGCCTGATCCTGAATACGCGGCTGTCGTCCATGATGGCCACGGCCCTGGCTCCCACCGGCGCCATGTTCACCTTCCTCGCCTTGTGGACCGGTTCGCTCTGGGGCAAGCCGACCTGGGGCACCTGGTGGGTGTGGGATGCGCGTTTGACGTCTGAACTGATCCTGCTGTTCCTCTACATCGGCTTTATCGCGTTGCAAGCCTCGATCGACGATGCGCGCCGGGCCGATAAGGCGGGTGCCGTGCTGGCCCTGGTCGGGGTGGTCAATATTCCCATCATCTATTTCTCGGTGCAATGGTGGAACACCTTGCATCAGGGTTCCTCGATCAATTTCCGCAGCTCCCCTTCGATGGCGGCCATCATGCTGGTGGCCATGCTGCTGGTGACGCTGGGATTCTGGGCCTATACCTTCGCCGTGGTGCTGGCGCGGCTGCGCTGTATCATCCTCGAACGCGAACGGCACACCGAGTGGATCAAGGAGTATGTGGAGAAGTCGGCATGATCTGGAATAGCTGGTCGGAATTTTTTGCCATGGGCGGGTATGGGCTCTACGTGTGGGGTTCGGCCGGCGTCGTGGCAGTCTGCATGTTCGGCGAAATGGCCGGCCTGCGCATGCGGCGCAAGGCCGCTATCGAACAGTTGCGCGTGGCGCAGCGCGTTGCCGGGAGCGGGAGGAGCAGAAAATGAAGGCGCGCCACAAACGCTTCACTCTGGTGGCTGGCGGCGTCGCCGTGCTCGGTATCGCAGCCTGGCTCATCCTCTCGGCATTCCAGAAAAACCTGGTATTCTTCTTCACCCCGACCCAGGTCCTTGCCGGCGAGGCGCCGCAAGGCCGCAGCTTCCGCATAGGCGGCATGGTCGAGGCCGGCACGCTGGTGCACCAGCCCGACGGCCTGACCTGGACCTTCACCGTGACCGATATGGCGCACAAGATTCCCGTTACCTATCACGGCATCCTGCCCGACCTGTTCAAGGAAGGCAAGGGCGTGGTGGCCGAGGGCAAGCTGGAGGGCAATGCCTTCACCGCCGACCAGGTGCTGGCCAAGCACGATGAAAATTACATGCCGCCCGATGCCGCCTATGCCATGAAGAAAGGCCAGGAGGCCAAGGATGCGGCGGCCAAGCTCGGCTCGACCGTGGCGGCCGACCAGGCGAAAGGCGGCAAATGATTCCTGAACTCGGCAATTTTTCCGTCATGCTGGCACTGTGCATGGCGCTGGTGCTGGGGGTCTTCCCCATCGCCGGCTCGTTTACGCGCAACGTGCGCTGGATGGCGCTGGCGCGTCCGGTCGCCGCCGGCCAGTTCGTGTTCGTCACGATCGCCTTCGCCAGCCTGGTTTCCTGCTTCGTCAACAACGATTTTTCCGTCGCTTATGTGGCGACCAACTCGAACTCGCTCTTGCCGCTGTATTACCGTATCGCCGGCACCTGGGGTGGCCACGAAGGTTCGCTCTTGCTGTGGGTCGAGATGCTCTCGGTCTGGACCTTCGCCGTCAGCCTGTTCAGCCGTCAATTGCCGGAGCAAACCGTGGCGCGCGTGTTGGGCGTGATGGGCTTGATCAGCATCGGCTTCCTGTGTTTCATGCTGTTTACTTCCAACCCCTTCGAGCGCATGCTGCCCGGCGCACAGGATGGGCGCGACTTGAATCCGCTGCTGCAGGACTTCGGCATGATCGTGCACCCGCCCATGCTCTACATGGGCTACGTCGGCTTTTCGGTCGCTTTCGCCTTCGCCATCGCTGCCCTGATGGGCGGGCAGCTCGACGCCGCATGGGCGCGCTGGTCTCGCCCTTGGACCCTGGTGGCCTGGATGTTCCTGACGCTGGGCATCTTCATGGGCAGCTTCTGGGCTTACTATGAGCTCGGCTGGGGCGGCTGGTGGTTCTGGGATGCCGTGGAAAACGCTTCCTTCATGCCCTGGCTGGTCGGCACGGCACTGATCCATTCTCTGGCAGTGACGGAAAAGCGCGGCAGCTTCAAGAACTGGACCGTGCTGCTGGCGATCATCGCGTTTTCGCTTTCGTTGCTCGGCACGTTCCTGGTCCGTTCCGGGGTGTTGACTTCGGTGCATGCCTTTGCCACCGATCCGCGCCGCGGCCTGTATATCCTGATCTTCCTCGCCATCGTCATCGGCGGCTCGCTCATGTTGTACGCATGGCGTGCGCCCAAGGTCGGCCTGGGCGGGCGCTTTGCCCTGGTGTCGCGCGAATCGCTGCTGCTGGTGAATAACGTGTTGCTGCTGGTGGCGGCTGCGACGGTGCTGCTCGGCACCATGTATCCGCTGTTCCTCGACGCCCTCGGCATGGGCAAGATTTCGGTCGGTCCGCCTTACTTCGAAACCGTGTTCGTCCCGCTGATGGTGCCGGTGCTGCTGCTGTTGGCAGTCGGTCCCTTCATGCGCTGGAAGGAAGCCTCGACGGCGGACGTAGTGCGGCGCTTGCGTTGGCCTGCGCTGGCGACGCTGGTCTTCGCCGGTGTCGGGGCGCTGTCGTTCGCTCCTTCGCCGATGACAGTGATGGGCGCCGCTTTCAGCGCCTGGATATTGCTGGTGACCGTGTCGCACGTGATCGAGCGCCTGCGCCATGCGCCGGACGCCATGCCGCTGTGGCAGCGCGTCCGCCGCGAGCCGCGCGGCTACTGGGGCATGATCGTGGCGCATGCGGGCGTCGGCATCTTCGTGCTTGGCGTGACCATGGTCAAGGGAACGGAGGTGTCGAATGACGTTTCGATGCACATCGGCGATACGACCAGTGCCGGCGCCTATACTTTCCGCTTCACCAATTTCGAAGACAAGATCCAGGGGCCGAATTACCTGGCCAAGCGCGGCACCTTCGAAGTCACGCATAACGGCAGCATCGTGACCACCATGACGCCGGAAAAGCGCGACTATGTCGTGCAGCACATGGAAATGACCATTGCCGCGATCGACCGCGGCTTCACGCGCGACCTCTATGTTTCGCTCGGCGAGCCGGGCAATGACGGCGCCTGGGTGGTGCGCGTGCAGCACAAGCCTTTCGTGAGCTGGATCTGGGGCGGCTGCATCATCATCGCCCTTGGAGGCTTCCTTGCCGCCTCGGACAAGCGTTACCGCCTGGCGCGCAAGCGCCGTGCCGCCGGGCAGCTCGACAATGCCGCCGTACCCGTTTGAGGTTGGACAATGAAACGCATCGCGATATTCCTGGTTCCCCTGGCCGCTTTCACAGCCCTGTTTTATTTCCTGTGGCGCGGCCTGAGCCTGACGCCGTCCGAAGTGCCGTCGCCATTCATCGGCAAGCCGGCACCGGCCTTCACGCTGACGCAACTGGCCGACCCGCAATTGAATTTTTCGCCCAAGGATATGCAAGGCAAGGTTTGGCTACTCAATGTCTGGGCTTCGTGGTGCCCGGCTTGCCGCGACGAACATCCCATGCTGGTTGAATTTTCGCGCCAGAATATCGTGCCCATCGTCGGCCTCGACTATCGAGACCAACGCGACAAGGGGGCCGAAATGCTGCAGCAGCTCGGCAATCCCTATCAATTGATCGCGTTCGACGGCGACGGCCGCGTCGCGATCGACTATGGCGTCTACGGCGCTCCCGAAACCTTCCTGATCGATAAGCACGGCGTGATCCGATACAAACAGATCGGGCCGATCACGCCCGAAGTATTGGCCAAAACGCTGCTGCCCAAGATCAAGGAACTGGAAAACAATGCGTAAACTGCTTGCCCTAAGCCTGCTGGCGCTGCTTCCCCTGTTCGCCTTGGCCGAAGAGGCCAAGCCGGTCGGCGCCGACCCGGCTCTGGAAAAGCATGTGCAGAAGCTGACCAGCGAATTGCGTTGCCTGGTATGCCAGAACCAGACCATCGCCGATTCGCACGCCGACCTTGCCATCGACTTGAAGAACCAGGTGCGCGAAAAGCTGGCGCAAGGCATGAGCGACCAGCAGGTGATCGACTATATGGTCGAACGCTACGGCGACTTCGTGCTCTACCGCCCGCCGGTCAAGAGCACGACCTGGCTGCTCTGGTTCGGCCCCTTTCTGCTGCTCGTCCTCGGCCTGCTGTTCCTGGCCTGGAAGATCAAGAGGCGCGGCGCCGCATTCGAAGCGCAAAACGTCAGCGAAGCCGATTTGCAACGCGCCGCCGAACTGCTCTCCCAAAAGGAAGATATGAAAGATCCGCAATGACGGTGTTCCTGCTTTTCGCCGCCCTGATGCTGGCGGCCGCCCTGTTTTTCGTCCTGCCCCCGCTGCTGCAAAAAGAGCGGGGCGAGACATATGCGCAGCATGCGCAACGCGCTGCGATCAATCTCGACATCCTGCGCGACCAATTGCGCGAACTCGATGCCGACCGCGATGCGGGGAGTATCGATGCGGCAGGCTATGATGCCGCCAAACGCGAATTGGAACAGCGCGTCGCCGAGGAAGTGCGTCCCGAAACACAAGCTGCCGCGGCTGCAAGGAAGCCCTGGGCCGCAATAGCGGTCTCCGTGCTGCTGCCTGTGGCTGCCGGCGCACTGTACTACGCGCTGGGAACGCCCCAAGGCCTGAATCCGGCCAATACCGCGCCGCAATCCGCTCAGCAATACACGCCGGAGCAGATATCCGCCATGGTCGACAAGCTCGCCTCCGAGATGAAAGACCACCCGGACGACATCAAGGGCTGGACCATGCTGGCACGCAGCTATGCCCGTCTGGGGCGTTTGAACGAGGCCACGGCAGCCTATGCCCATCTCGCGCAGTTGATGCCGCACAATGCCGAATTGCTCTCCGAATACGCCGAAGTGCTGGGCAGCGGCAAGCAATCGCTGATCGGCGAGCCGGAAAAACTCATCGATCAGGCCCTGGCGGCCGATCCGCAAAGCGTGAGCGCGCTGGCAATGTCGGGCGCCGTGAATTTCGAGCGGCACAATTACCAGGGCGCCGTGACGCAGTGGCGCAAAATCCTGGCCCTGGTGCCGCCGAATTCCGAAGTTGCCCAGGCTGTCACGACCCGCATCGACGAAGCGCTGAACCTCTCGGGCATGCCGGCGCAGGGTGGGGGATCGGGCGTGGCATCGAGCACAGTGTCGAGTGCCACGTCAAATGCAAAGCCGGCTTCGCTGTCCGGCACAGTCGATATCGATCCCGCGCTGCGTGCTCAAGCCAATGCCGGCGACACGGTGTTCGTTTATGCCCGTGCCCTCAGCGGCCCGCCCATGCCCTTGGCGGTGTTGCGCAAACAAGTCAGAGATTTGCCGATCAGTTTTACGCTCGACGACAGCATGAGCATGATGCCCGGAGCCAAGTTGTCGGGCTTTGCCGACGTCGTCGTCGGCGCGCGCATCTCCAAATCCGGCAATCCCATGCCGGCTGCCGGCGACCTCGAGGGCTTGAGCGCTACCGTGCATCCCGGGGCGAAGGGTTTGAAGATACTGATCGACTCCGTGCATAAATAGCCGGTCGGAAATCCTCAGAGTCAGTCTGGTCGTGGCAGTGCGACGAAGCCGAAACAGGAGGCCAGATTCTGACCCGGCAGACGCTCCACCGCGACAGTGGTCAAACCTGTCTTGAGCGTCAGCCTGCCCGGATTGGCGCTATCGGCTATCCAGTCCAGCAAGGCCTCGTCTTGTATCGGTGCGCCATCCAATTCCATGTTTTCCAGACACTCCGCCATATCGCGGTCGTCGACCTGTGCCACCTTGTCCCCTTGCTTGAGGATAAGGTTTCCGTGCGTATCCATCCACGCCGCCTCCGGACTGGACAAGCTTTCGCCGGTCTGAAGCGTGAAGCCCTGTGCCGGATCGGTGCGGGCGATATAGGGCGTGGCATCGAGATTGACATAGACCCGTTGCGGGCCGTTCTGAAAATACCAGCGATGCGCTTCATCCTGTCCGTAATTGCGCGCGATGAAGCCGAGCAGGGCGGGGTGCCCGATCTTGTCGCCGGGCAGCCCCAGTTTTTGCGCGCGCTCATCGCGCATGCGCCAGGCCCCGCGCGCATCGAGCGCAAGCCAGCCGTAGCAATGCGGCACGTTGGGCCACTTGGTCAGGGCTTGTTTGACGATTTCATCCATGGTGGGATTGTACCGCCGGCAGAAACCCTTGTCCTTTTAACGCCTCCCTTGTTGACGGCATTTGCCCAAGCCCGATACCATAGACGACTATACTCCCGGAGGCTGCAAGTGGCCCGAATTCTGCAAGTGATGCTGGTTTGCCTGGCTGCCTGCCTGTCGCCGGCGGCGCAGGCGCAAACCGAACAGCAGGCGCTCTTCAGCCAAAGCGACCTGGACCAGATGCTGGCATCGGTCGCACTCTATCCCGACGACTTGCTTTCCAACGTCTTGACGGCGGCAACTTATCCGCTCGAAGTCGTGCAAGCCGACCGTTACCTGAAGCAGAACCCCAATCTGCAAGGCAACGCTCTGGCCGATGCGCTCAATTCCCAGCCATGGGACGCCAGCGTCAAGTCTCTCGCACAATTTCCCTCGGTGCTGGCCATGATGGATGACGAACTCTCGTGGACCGAACAACTGGGGGACGCCTTCCTGGCACAGCCGACGGACGTTATGGATGCCGTGCAAGGACTGCGCGCCAAGGCGGCAGCCAACGGTACGCTGCAGAGCGATACCCAGGAACTGGTGCAGAGCCAGGGTGACGACATCACGATACAGCCGGCCCAGCCGGACGTGGTCTATGTGCCGTATTACGATCCCGTCCTGGTGTTTGGTACCTGGTGGTGGCCTTCGCAGCCGCCCGTGTTCTGGAATCCGCCGCCGGCTTACCGCCCCTATAATTTTGGCAACGTCGGCTCCGGCGGCATCGCCTACGGCAGCCGCGTGGCGCTCAATGGCACCGGCTTTGTCCGCTTCCGCCCCAATTGGGGGGCGCGCACGATTTCGGTCCGCAATCCGCATCGCGGAAATGCCGTCGGCACGCCCTGGCAGCATGATCCGGGTCATCGCTTGGGAGTGGCCTATCGCACGCAGCCCACCGTCAATCGCGTGGTGCAACAAGCCGCTCCGTCGCGGCAGCAACAGGTCGCCGCACATCCTGCCGTAGCCCAGCCGGTTCAGGCAGCGCAACCGCAGTTCGCGCCTCGCACGCCGCAACCCGAAACCTATCGGCCGCTTCCAGCGCCTATGCCGGCTCAGCCGCAGCGTGTCGAAATGCCCGTGCCGCGGCCTGCCGCCGTTCCTGCTCAGCCGGAAGCACGACCGGCGCCAGCCCCATCCCCGGTGCAACGCGGTGAAGCCAGCCGCAGCGAACCGATCCGCAACAACGATGCGCACAAGTAGATGCTGCTTTCGCTGATTCTGGGCATCGTCATCGGCGCCATCATGGGCTTGACCGGCGCGGGCGGCGGCATCCTTGCCGTTCCTGCCCTGGTCGCCGGCATGGGCTGGAGCATGCAGCAAGCGGCGCCCGTGGCCTTGATCGCGGTCGGCGCCGCCGCCACGCTCGGGGCACTCGAGGGCTTCCGGCAAGGCCTGGTGCGCTATCGCGCGTCGCTGTTGATGGCGTTGGCCGGTTTTCCCTTTGCTGCCTTGGGCAGTGTGCTGGCCCACAGGTTGTCACAGCCGCTCCTGATGGGCTTGTTTTCAATGGTGCTGCTGCTTGCCGCCTGGCGCATGGCTTTACGCGGCAGCGGACATGTCGGCCACGAGAGCAGCGGGCCGCATAGGGCGGGACGGCTCAACCCCGAAACAGGCCGTTTTCACTGGAATGGCCCGACCTTCCTGCTGGTCGGTTTCATCGGTGCGCTGACGGGACTGATGTCGGGCTTGCTCGGCGTAGGGGGCGGCTTTGTCATCGTGCCTATGCTGCGCCGTTATACCAATCTCACGATGCATGGCATCGTGGCGACTTCGCTGTTCCTGATCGCGCTGGTTTCGGCCAGCTCGATCGGCCTGGCTGTATGGCGCGGCATCAGCCTGCCCTTGACGTTTTGCCTTTACTTTGTCGTGGCCACGGGCGCCGGGATGGCCGGCGGCCGGACGTTGGCGCGGCATCTGCCGGAGCACAAGGTGCAGTTGGGCTTTGCCATAGTGCTAACTTGCGTCGCCTTGGGACTGGCAGTGAAGGCAATAAGCGGCATTGTATAATGCCCAATCGAGTCAAAAGCTCTGGTTCGGCTGTTTCTCTAAGAATAATGCGTGAGGTATTGGCGGAGGAAGCATGTCAGGAAAGGCAGAAGCGCAGGACAGCGACGAGTTGACGTTCAGCGACGAGTCGGCACCGAAGAGCGCCGGCGGCACGAACCGCGTCTGGTACGTCGCCATCGTCGATGACGATGAAGACGTGCACCAAGCCACCAAATTTGCCATGCTTGACGTGGTCATCCTGGGCCGGCGCATCGAATTCATCCATGCCTACTCGAACCAGGAAGCGCGCGAACTGTTTGCCAGGCAGTCCGACATCGCCGTCGTATTGCTGGACGTGGTGATGGAAACCGAACGGGCTGGACTGGAACTGGTGGGACACATTCGCGAAACCCTCAAGTGGCTCGATACGCGCATCATCCTGCGCACCGGCCAGCCGGGCTATGCCCCCGAGGAAGATGCGATCCGCGATTACGATATCAACGATTACAAGACCAAGAGCGAGCTGACGCGCAAGAAGCTGCTGACCACGCTGACCGCCTCCATCCGCTCCTACGAACTGATTCGCACCATCGATGCCAACCGGCGCGGCCTGCACCAGATCATCACCTCCGGCGCGTCGTTCGCCGTCGAAGACGGCATTCAGACCTTCGCCTCGGGCGTGGTGACGCAACTGGCGGCATTGTGCGGCGTACCTTCCGAAGGCTTGATATGCGCCCAGGCCGACAGCGCCAATGAGGCCGGCGTGGCCGAACAATTTTCCATTGTCGCTTCGGCCGGCCAATACAGCAGCTTGATGAATGCCTCGATCGACGAGCTGCGCGACGACCGCATCCGCGAAGCGTTCAAAAAAGTCCTGACCTCGCGCAATTCGCTCATCGAGGACGACTTCATGACCCTGTATTTCTCGGGGCATGGCAACCGGCCCATGGCGGCCTTCGTCGATCTGCCGCACTCGTTGTCCGCGGTCGACCATCAATTGCTCGAAGTGTTTTGCCAGAACTTCGGCGTCTGCCTCGACAATCTTTCCTTGGTCTCGCAGTTGAAGAGTCATGCCTATCGCGATCAGTTTCTGCTCCTGCCGAACCGGCTGAAATTCATCAGCGAGATCGATGCCGTCATCGAGAAGGGCGAAAAAAACAAGGTCGTGGTGCTGATCGACATTGACGATTTCGCCGAGACAAACGACGTGCTGGGCCACGTCTACGGCGATTTGCTGTTGAAAGCCGTGGCCGTGCGGCTGCAGGCCGGCTACGGCGGCAACGTCTTCCTGGCGCGCATTTCGGGCGACGTGTTCGGCTTGCTTGGCCCTGCCAATGTGCTTGACCCGGAAAGGATCCGCCGCCTGTTCGAAGAGCCGTTCGAGATCGAATCGACCGCGCACACCGTGGTCGTGTCGATGGGCGTGGTGCTGCTCGACGGTTTCGAAGCGAGCGGCGCCGACGTGTTGAAGGATGCCAGCATCGCCTTGAAGCGCACCAAGGTGCATCAACGCGGCTATCACACCGTGTTTACGCGCGAGATGGGGTTGCAAATCCGTGAACGGGCCAAAATGATGCAGCATCTGCACCAGGCTTTCGATACGCAGCGCCTGTTCCTTGCCTACCAGCCCCAGGTCGACCTCGTGACGCGCCGTTTCATTGGCCTCGAGGTGCTGGTGCGCTGGAGGAATGAAGACGGCACGATGATTCCGCCCATGGATTTCATCCCGTTGGCCGAACATTCGGGCTTGATCGTCACGCTGGGTGCCTGGATTCTGCGCACGGCTTGCTTCACCATGAAGAAGCTCAAGCAGATGCAGATGGCACCGGAGCGCATCGCGGTCAACGTCTCGATCATGCAATTCCGCCAGACCGATTTCGTCCGGGTGGTGCAGGACGCCTTGCAGGAAAGCGGCCTCTCGCCCAACGACCTCGAACTGGAAATCACCGAATCGATGACCATGTCCGGCGCAAGTTCGATACTGGAAACCCTGGCGGCCTTGAAGCATCTCGGCATCCAGATCGCCATCGACGATTTCGGCACCGGCTTCTCGTCGCTGAGCTATCTCGAAAAACTCCCGGTAGACCGCCTCAAGATAGACCGTGCTTTCGTCAACCAGATCGATACGCCGGAAGGCCCGCGCATTGCCGAACTGATTACGCAGCTGGGCAAGAAGCTCGGCCTGAAGGTGATCGCCGAAGGCATCGAATCGAGCGCGCACTGGGAGGCGCTGGTCGGGATCGAGTGTACCGAAGGGCAGGGGTATTACATCGGTTCCCCAATGACCGAGGACGCGCTGCTCGAGTGGATACGCGAGTGGAACGGCGGTTAGAACCGAAGTGCATAGCTGGCTTTGGCGCCGCGTCCCCCGAAGTGCAGGCGCAGTTCCTCGTTCTTGTCGATCTGATAGCCCATTCCGGGGTGCGAATCGATGAGGGTCCAGTGCAGACCCTGCTTCGGCGCGATCTGTTCAGTGGGTTTGCTCTGCTGCACGCCGCTGTTCTCGCGCACGGCGGCGCCGAACGGCTTGTCTTCCAGATGCTGCGCCGTGAACTTGTAAAGATTGGGATGAAATGGATTCTGCCGCTGGTTGCTTGGAACGGAAACGTTCGCCGCGCTGTTGTCGGCAAGGGCGGCATGACAAGGTAACAGAACCAGGGCCGCCAATGCGGGTCCTTTCCATACGGATTGCCTGAACTTCATGTTGCCACCTCGACGAACCAAAGGCTCTGCTTTCAGCAGAGTTGCCTCAAGCAAAATTTCCAATGAAAAACATGCTATTGATATAGATCAGAACCAGCGCACGATTTTTTTGTAGACTAAACAATGCGAGTGAAGTTCACCCGCCACGCCTCCGCAATCAAACCGACTCGAAAATCGACCCCATGTCCATTCAAGAAAGCTACGCCGCCAAGCGCGTTTCGCCGCAAGAGGCGATGAATCTGGTGAAGAACGATGACTTCATCATCGTACCGACCGGTGTGGGCGAGCCGCCATCCTTGCTGCATGCTTTGTCTGCGGCGCGGCGCAATTTCCGCAACGTCAAGGTGGCGCAGATTCTCGCGATGCGCAAATACGAATATTTCGATTGCGACACGGTCGAGCATGTGCAACATGCGGCCCTGTTTTTCGGCGGCGCTTCGCGTGCTTGCGGGCAGGGCGGCTGGGGCGATTTTATCCCGAATTATTTTTCGGAAATTCCCATGTTGATCGAGCGCGGGCAGGTCCGTTCGGACGTGGTGTTTACCATGGCGTCGCCCATGGACGCGCACGGTTATTTTTCCTTGAGCCTGGGCACGGATTACACCATGGCGGCCGTGGACAAGGCGCGCGCCGTCGTACTCGAAGTCAATCCCAATGTGCCGTTCGCCAACGGCAACTGCCACATCCATATCTCGCAAGTGACGGCGCTGGTCGAAAGCGAAGACCCCATCCTCGAAGTCGGCTTGCCCAAGATTGGCCCGGTGCAGGAGGCGATAGGCAAATACGTGGCCGACATGATAGACGACGGTTCAACCCTGCAGATCGGCTATGGCGGCATTCCAGATGCGGTCGTGATGCAGTTGGCGCAAAAGCGCGACCTTGGCATCCACACGGAAATGATAGGCGACGGCATCATGACGCTGCTGGAAAACGGCGCCGTGACCAATCGCAAGAAAAACCACATGCCGGGCAAGATGGTGGCGACCTTCGCGCTCGGCTCGAAGAAGCTCTATCGCTTCCTCGACCGCAATCCGATGATGGAAATGCATCCTGTCAATTTCACCAATGACCCCTACGAGGCGTCGAAGAACGACAATCTGGTGTCGATCAATGCTACCTTGCAAGTCGATCTGCTCGGCCAATGCGGCTCGGAAAGCCTGGGGGACTTGCCTTATTCAGGCACGGGGGGGCAGCTCGATTTCGTGCGCGCCGCCAACCGTTCGCGCGGCGGCAAATCCTTCATCGTGGTGCCGTCTACTGCCAAGAACGACACGATTTCGCGCATCGTACCGACCTTGTCGCCGGGAACGCATGTCACGACCGGCAAGAACGACGTCAACTATGTCGTAACGGAATTCGGCGTTGCCCAGTTGCGCGGCAAATCGGCCAAGCAAAGAACGCTGGAAATGATCGCGATCACGCACCCGGATTTTCGTCCCGCACTACGCGAAGCGGCGAAGCAGATGCGCCTTCTTTGACCGGCACGAGATTGCGCAGGCGCCATGCCACCGCCAGCGCCGCAACCAAGCCGAGGCCCAGACTGAACACGACGCCGCCCCAGCCGCGGCTGCTCCAGGCGGTCCCGGCCAGGGAGCCGATCACGCTGGAACCGAGGTAGTAGCAGAACAGATACATGGCTGAAGCGAGCGCCTGCGGCGCTCGTGCGCGCCGCCCGACCCAACTGCTGGCGACCGAGTGGCTGCCGAAAAAGCCGAAGGTGAATAGAGCGATGCCGGGTATGATCAGGAGTAGCGAATCGGACAGGGTTAGCAGCAAACCGCCGAGCATGATGGAAATCGCTACCCACAGCACGCGGCGCCGGCCGAACTTGTCCGCCATCCCACCGGTGGCAACCGAACTGAAAATGCCGGTCAGATAAAGCGAAAAGATGGTCGAGATATGGCTTTGGCGCAGGCCGAATTGCGGCTGCATCAGACGGAAGCCCATATAGTTGTACAGGCTGACGAAACAACCCATCAACAGGAACGCCAGCAGGAACAGCCAGGGCAGGCCCGGGTTTTGCAAGTGGCTGCGCAAGCCCGCAACGATGGCGCCGGGATGGAATTCGCTCTTGCGGAAGCGTTTTGACGCGGGCAGGCTGCGCCAGAATTCAACACCGGCAAACAGGCTGAACAAGCCGATCACAGCCATGGCGCCGCGCCACGACCAAAGCTCGGCCAGGTTGGACGCCACCACGCGCCCCAGCATTCCACCCAGGGCGCTGCCGCCTATGTACAGGCCCATGGAAAACCCGAGCGAAGAGGACTCCATCTCTTCGCTCAGATAGGCCATCGCCACCGCCGGCAAACCGGCCAGCACCACGCCGAGCAGGCCGCGCATGATGAGCAACTGCGTATAGTTGCCGGAAAACGCGCAGGCGATTGTCATCAGCGCCGACAGCATCAAGGCGCCGCACATCAAGGATTTGCGCCCGACGCTGTCGGAAATGGCGCTGGCGATCATCAGGCTGATGGCCAGCGCGCCGGTCGAAATCGAGAGCGACCAACTGCTTTGCCCCGGCGTCAGCGTGAACTCTTTGGCAAATACCGGCATCAGCGGCTGTACGCAATACAAGAGCGAGAACGTGGAAAACCCGCCAAGGAACAGGGCACGATTGGTGCGCCGGAATTCGATCGTGCCGCGTTGGGTGCGGGTCGGGAGGGGGATGCCGGATGCACTCACTGTGTTTCCTGGGAAAACCGATGAGATCATCTTAGGGTTGCGCACTAATACTGTCCAATATATATTGGATTCATTATTTATACTTAAAAAAGATAAATGGAGCTGCGCCACCTGCGTTATTTCGTTGCTGTCGCCGAGGAGTTGCACTTCACGCGTGCGGCACAGCGGCTGCATCTGGGGCAGCCGCCCTTGTCGGCACAGATTCAGGCGCTCGAACGCGAAGTCGGCGCGCAGTTGCTTGAGCGGACCAAACGTTCCGTGCGCCTGACCGATGCGGGCAAGCTGTTTCTGGAAGATGCGCGGCGCATTCTAGCGCTTTCGGATCAGGCAGGTGAAAACGCGCGGCGCGCCAGCCGGGGCGAGATCGGCGAACTGCGTATCGGCTTTACGTCTTCGATGCCGTTCTCGGAAATCCTGCCGCGCGTGGTCAATCAATATCGCAAACGCTATCCGCAAGTGAAGTTGTCGCTGCAGGAATGGGCAACCATGCGCCAGATCGAGGCGATCGCCAATCGTGCGCTCGATATCGGTTTCATCCGCACGCCGGAGTTCGAGGTCGATGCTGCGGTCGAATTGACCACGCTGCGCCACGACCCCCTGGTGTTCGTGCTGCCGGCCTCGCATCGCCTGGCGCGGCGCAAAACCGTCGCGATCGAAGACTTGAATGGCGAGCCCTTCGTCGTGTACTCACGCGACGTTGGAGCGGGCTTGCACACGCAGGTCATGAGACTGTGCCGGCAAGCCGGCTTCGAACTGACGATAGCACAGGAAGCGCGTGAAGCCTCGACCATCATCGGCTTGGTCGCCGCCGGTTGCGGCATTTCCGTGCTGCCCGAATCCTTCCAGTGCATCAAGATGAGCGGCGTCCGCTATCGCCTGATCGCGGATGAATCGGCGACCACGGCCTTGATGCTGGCGCGGCGCAAGGGAGAGGCTTCTCCATTGGTCGATCAATTCCTTGCGATGGCTACCGCTTGATCTATTTTATGCGTTGCTTCTCCAGCTTGCGCGCCAAGGTACGGCGGTGCATGCCAAGCCGGCGCGCCGTTTCTGAGATGTTGAAGTCGGTCTCGGCCAGCACCTGGTGAATGCGCTCCCACTCGAGGTTCTTGATCGAAGTCGAACGGTTGGTCAATTCAACCTCGGTCGTGCCGGCCACGTGACCGAAGGCGGCTTCGATGTCGTCGCTATTGGATGGCTTGGCCAGGTATTGGCAAGCCCCGAGCTTGATCGCTTCGACGGCGGTGCCTATGCTGGCGAAGCCGGTCAAGACCACGATCAGGGCGGCTGGATTGTGCTGATGCAAAAGCTGCACACAAGCGAGCCCGGAACTGGCGCCGTTGAGCTTCAGGTCGACCACGGCGTAACCGGGCGCATTGCCGGCTTCGTAGCCGGGCAGCAGGGCTTCCATTTCCTCGAAGCTTCTGGCGTGCCGCACCTCGTAGCCGCGCCGCTCGAACGAACGCGTCAGCGTGCGGGCGAAGGCTTCGTCGTCCTCGACGATCAAGAGCTGGCGCATGTCCGTCATGACGCTTCTTCCCTGGTATTTTCGTCGCGATATAGAATGGATTCGAGCGGCAGGCTCAATTGCACCTCGGCGCCTCCTTGTTCGCGATTGCGCACCGCAACCGAGCCATCGAGCTTGCGTGCGACGTTGACCACGAAGAACAGACCCAAGCCGCTGCCGGGCCGGCCCTTGGTCGATTGGTAGGGTTTGCCGATCTGCGGCAGCATGCTGGGCACGAAACCCAGGCCCCTGTCGGTCACGCGCAGCAACAACGTGTCGCCCTCGCGCCTGACCTCCATGCCCACCCATTGCGGCGAGGCTTCGAGCGCATTGTCGAGCACGTTCGTGATCATCTGCTTCAATGCCGTGTCGGAGACGACGGGTATGTCTTCTTCGATCTTGTTTTCGTACGCGAAGGTGACGATGTTGCGGCTGCCGCACCAGTCGTACACGAGGTCGTTCAGAAAATTGTTGAGCGTAGTGCGGGCCGAGGAAATGCCGCGCGCCTCGCCGGCGGAGAGCAGGATGCCGGAAAGGATGCTCTTGCAGCGCTCCAGTTGCGCCTGCATTTCGGCGATGTCTTGCTGGATTTCCTTGCCGGCAAAGGCCTTCATGCGCTTCCAGTCGCCCAAAATGACCGACATCGTCGCCAGCGGCGTGCCGAGCTCGTGCGCTGCGCCGGAAGCCAGCAAGCCCATGCGCACGATATGCTCTTCTTCCACCGCATGGCGCCGCATCTCGGCCAGCTTCTCGTCGCCGGCGCGGCGCGTGCCGTTGATGCGCGTGATATAGGTAACGAGCAGACCGGCATTCAACAGGAAGCAGAACAGCAAGCCTGCCACGTAGAGGTGCGAAATGCTGTTGTCCGGCGTCGGCGGAAAGACCAGATGGGCGGGGGATAGCGAGAGCCAGGCAAGGCAGGCGGCCGTGACCGCCACGATGATCCAGGTCGACTTCGCTTCGAGCAGTACGGCGCTGAGAATCACTTGCAGCAGGTAGAGGAAGACGAAGGGATTGGTGATCCCGCCGGAAAGATAAAGCTGCCCGGTGAGCGTGCCCACGTCGACCAGCAAGGCCAGGAACAGCTCGGTATTGGTGACGCTGCGGTTTTCATGCCAGCGCAGCTGGCTGGCGATATTGAAACCGATCAGGCAAGCCAGCACTTCGAGCATGTGCGGCAAAGGCAAGGGAATGCGGAAGCCGACGATGGCAACCGTGATCGTGGTGATTTGGCCCAGGACGGCGATCCAGCGCAGCTGGATCAGTTGCCGCATGTTCTGGTGGCCCGCCGCGCTGGTTATCTCGGTCGCGGCCGCTGGAGGCGAATTCAGGAATGCCGCGTCGGCAGGGTCGGCGGCATTGTCGGTAATGGCTGGGGGGAGTTCTATCTTGCTATTCATGCATCTCGTGCCTTGGCGCGCAGCAGGCTGAAAGCCGCGAACGCGCTCATCAAGGCAAGAGCATACCAAGTAAATGCATAGACGAGGTGATTGTTATGAAAAGCGATCACCGTCAGGCCGCCGACGGGGGCGGATTTGTCGGCGTTTTGCACGGCATCGGCATCAACAAAGTAGGGGGCGACGTCGGCAAGCTTCTGCTGTTGCGCGATCGCTTGCACGTCGCGCGAATACCAGCGCCCTGCCGCCGGATCGTTATGGCGCAGAAAGCCCCCGCCCGGTTCGGTCATGCGCAGCAAACCGTCGAGCTTGACGCTTTGGCCGTGCGGACTGCCCGGCGGCACTTGCTGCTCCGCTTCGACGAAGCCGCGGTTGACCAGCACGATGCTGCCATCGGCCTGGCGCAAAGGGGTCAAGACCCAGAATCCGGCGCCCAGTGCCGTGGCGGCTTGTACCCGAACGGCCTGATCGTCCAGAAACACACCCGAAACGCTGACGTGGCGGTATTCGTCCGCGGCAGCATTGACTCCGGCCCATTCGGACCTGGCCGGGGCGGGGACGGCTGTCGCATGCACGCGGCTGTCGACGCGCTCGATCAGCGCCCGTTTCCACTGCAGGCGATAGACTTGCCAGGTGCCCAGGCCGATGAACAGCAGCAGCGCGGCGAACAACAGCACCAGCAGCGCAAGCGGATTGCGTTTTACCGGCGCGTCAACCATGCCGGCTTCGTACGTCGCGGAAGTCATTGCTGCATATTCTTCATGTCGTGCATGGCGGGCATGTTTTGCGGCATATTTTCCGTGCCGTGCGGACTGTCGCTCGGCCGTACGCCTTCGCCGGTCGTATCCATCATGCCAGGCATCATGTTGTGGTTCAGGTGGTACATGACCCAAAGCGAGCCCGACAGCACGATGAACAACAGCGTGCCGGTAAAAATGAAGGCCAGCATGTTCCAGCCGTTTTCCGACCTGGCGTTCAGGTGCAGGAAATACACCACGTGCACCACCATCTGCATGGCGGCAAACACCAGCAACACCACGCCCAGCGTGCTAGATTTGGGAATGACCTTGCCCATGACAAGCCAGAACGGAATCGCCGTCAGGATCACCGACAGGACGAAGCCCAGCAAATAGCTCTTCAGGCTGCCGTGGTCGTGGCTGTCGTGGTCGTCATGGCCATGATGACCGTGGCCATGTTCGCTATGTACGTGGTTTGCGCTCATGCCAGCACTCCCATCAGGTAAACAAAGGTGAAGACGCCGATCCAGATCAGGTCCAGGAAGTGCCAGAACAGCGAGAGGCACATCAGGCGGCGCTTGTTCGCTGCCGTCAAGCCGTGCTTCTTCAACTGGAACAGCAGGGTGACGAGCCAGACGAGGCCGAAACTCACGTGCAAACCGTGGGTGCCGACCAGCGCAAAGAACGAAGTCAGGAAGCCGCTGCGTTGCGGGCCCGCGCCCTCGGCGATCAGGTGTACGAACTCGGATACTTCGAAAAAGATGAATCCGGCGCCGAACAGGCCCGTAACGACGAGCCAGACCATGGTGGTGCCCAGGTTCTTCTTGTACATCTCGAGCATGGCGAAGCCATAGGTGATGGACGAGAGCAAGAGCAGCGAGGTGTTCAAGCCGACGATGGGCAGTTCGAAGATTTCCGCGCCGGTCGGGCCGCCTGCGTAGTTGCGGCCCAATACGGCATAGGTTGCAAACAGACAGGCGAAGATCAGGCAGTCGCTCATCAGGTAGAGCCAGAACCCGAGCAGCGTGCCGTTCTCGGGATGGTGTTCGCGCACGTAGTAGTGCGTGTTCGGCATCACGCCCGCGGGCGCGTTGGGCATGATGCCCGCTGTGGAGGTGGTGAGATCAGACATGGGCGGCAAGCAAGCGAGTGCGTTCACTTTCCGTGCGGACGACGTCGTCCGCCGGGATGTAGTAATCGCGGTTGTAATTGAACGTATGGACAATGGTCGAGGCCAGCAGCGCCACGAAGGCGACCGCCGCAACCAGCCACATCTGCCAGATCAGGCCGAAGCCGCAAACGGCGGCACAGGCGGCGATGATGAAGCCCGCGCCGGTGTTCTTCGGCATGTGGATGTCGACGAAGCCTTCGGTCGGGCGCTGGTAGCCGTGCGCCTTCATGTCGGCCCAGGTATCGTTGTCGTGCACCAGCGGCGTGAAGGCGAAGTTGTAGTCAGGCGGCGGGGAGGAGGTCGACCATTCCAGCGTGCGGCCGCCCCAGGGGTCGCCGGTGACGTCCTTCAACTGCTCGCGGCGCATGAAGCTGACGACGAGCTGGATGATGAAGGACGCGATGCCCAGCGCAACCAGCACGGCGCCGAATGCGGCGATCTCGAACCAGATGCGCAGCGAGGGATCGTCGAAGTGCGACAGGCGGCGCGTGACGCCCATCAAGCCCAGCACATACAGCGGCATGAAGGCGAAGTAGAAGCCGACGGTCCAGAACCAGAAGCAGCACCTGCCCCAGAAGTCGTCAAGCTTGTAGCCGAAGGCCTTGGGGAACCAGTAATTGATGCCCGCGAACATGCCGAACAGCACGCCGCCGATGATCACGTTATGGAAGTGCGCGATCAGGAACAGGCTGTTGTGCAGCACGAAGTCGGCCGGAGGCACGGCCAGCAGCACGCCGGTCATGCCGCCGATGACGAAGGTGACCATGAAGCCCATGGTCCACAGCATCGGCAGTTCGAAGCGGATGCGGCCGCGATACATGGTGAAGAGCCAGTTGAAGATCTTGGCACCGGTCGGGATCGAGATGATCATGGTGGTGATGCCGAAGAACGAATTGACCGACGCGCCCGAACCCATGGTGAAGAAGTGGTGCAGCCATACGAGGTAGGACAGGATGGTGATCACGACGGTCGCATACACCATCGAGGTGTAGCCGAACAGGCGCTTGCTGCAGAAGGTCGAGACGACTTCGGAGAAGATGCCGAACGCCGGCAGCACCAGGATGTAGACCTCGGGATGGCCCCAGACCCAGATCAGGTTCACGTACATCATGGCGTTGCCGCCGAGATCGTTGGTGAAGAAGTTGGTGCCGAACATGCGGTCCAGGGAGAGCATGGCCAGGACGGCGGTCAAGACCGGGAAGGCGGCGACGATCAGCACGTTGGTGCACAAGGCGGTCCAGGTGAAGACGGGCATGCGCATCATATTCATGCCGGGTGCGCGCATCTTGACGATGGTGACAATCAGGTTCACCCCCGACAATAGCGTGCCCACCCCGGCAATCTGCAGCGACCAGATGTAGTAGTCGACCCCGACGTCGGGGCTGGACAGAATGCCCGAGAGCGGCGGATAGGCGAGCCAGCCCGTGCGGGCGAATTCGCCGATGAACAGCGACACCATCACCAGGCCGCCGCCGAAGGCGGTCATCCAGAAGGAGAAGTTGTTCAGGAAGGGGAATGCCACGTCGCGCGCGCCGATCTGCAGCGGCACCACGTAGTTCATCAAGCCCGTGACCAGCGGCATGGCGACGAAGAAGATCATGATCACGCCGTGCGCGGTAAACACCTGATCGTAATGGTGCGGCGGCAGGAAGCCGTGCGAATCGCCGAACGACAGCACTTGCTGGGCGCGCATCATCAGTGCGTCGGCAAAGCCGCGCAGGAGCATGATCAAGCCAAGGACGATGTACATGATGCCGACCTTCTTGTGGTCGATACTGGTGATCCAGTTGCGCCAGAACGGGCCCCAGAGGCGGAAGTAGGTCATGGCGCCCAGGACGGCCATGCCGCCCAGTGCGACCATGATGAAGGTCGCCACCAGGATGGGTTCGTGATACGGAATCGCCTCGAGCGAGAGGCGGCCGAATATCAGCTTCATCGGGTCTAGTTGAAGTTGCATCGCTTGTTTCCAGTCAAATATTCGTGTTGCTTATTTTGATCACTCGCGCTCTTGGCCGGGCTTGACGTTCACATCCGTCATCATGGTCTGGTCCATGCAGGGCGAGCCGGCGGCTACGCAGCGGTTCAGGATGGCGTGGTACAGATCTTTGTCGACCGTGGCGAAGCGGCGCACCGGCGCCTTGATGCTGGGATCGGCCAGGTCCTGGTACACGGGGCGATCGAGCGAGCCGCCGCCGGCCTTGGTCGATTGCACCCATTTGTCGAAACCTTCCTGGCTCACGCCGTGGAAGGCGAAGCGCATATCGGAGAATCCGGCGCCGCTGTAATTGGCGGAAAACCCTTCGTAGTCTCCCGGCTTGTTGATGACGGCCGACAGCGCGGTTTCCATGCCAGGCATGGCGTAAATCTGGCCGGCCAGAGCAGGGATGTAGAAGGAATTCATGACCGTCGAGGCCGTGATCTTGAAGCGGATCGGCGTATCGACCGGCGCCACCAGTTCATTGACCGTTGCCACGCCCTGATCGGGATAGATGAAGAGCCATTTCCAATCGAGCGCAACGACTTCCACGTTCAACGGTTTCATCTCGGCCGTCACGGGGTGGTTGGCATCGATACGCTCGAGCGGGCGGTATGGGTCGAGCGTATGGGTGGTAATCCAGGTCAACAGACCGAGGGCGATGATGATCAACAGCGGCGCGCCCCAGATGATGAGCTCGAGCAGCGTCGAATGGTCCCATTCGGGGTCATAGGGCACTGAGGCATCGGTCTGGCTATGGCGATAGCGCCAGGCGAACCAGAACGTCAGCACGATCACCGGAACGATGATCAGGAGCATCAGCATGGTGGAGACGAATATCAGGTGACCTTGTTGAGCCGCGATGTCGCCGGAGGGCTTCATGACGACCGTGTTGCAGCCGGCCAACAAAAGAGCAGGGAGGGTGAGCAGTCCGCGACGGGCGAGTGATGTGGCCATGTAGGGAGGTTCCGCTAGCTTCAAATTGTGATAATGTAACTGCACGGGTCAACCTTGGCGATTGGACGTTTTGTCCCACCCTGGGTCTAAGCATCTAGGGGAACAAATGTTGACGCCTTGGTTCCTATGTTTAAATCAATATTAAAGAGACAAGCATATGAACCATACTCCTAGCCCTTCCGGGGTTTTGCACGCTGGTCAACATCGCTCCAGCGAATCGCCTTATTCAGAAGCCACCGACGGCAAGGTCGCGCCCGGCGAAATCGCAGTTGGCGTGATCATCGGACGAGCTTCGGAGTATTTTGACTTTTTCGTCTATGCCATTGCCTCGGTGCTGGTATTTCCGACAGTATTCTTTCCGTTTGAGCAAAAACTCGAAGGCACGCTATACGCCTTCACCGTTTTCACTTTTGCCTTCCTTGCACGTCCCATCGGGACTGTTGCCTTCATGCAAATTCAGAAACACTTCGGGCGCGAAACCAAGCTGACGGCCGCGCTGTTCCTGATGGGTATTTCCACGGCCGGCATTGCTTTCCTGCCGACATACTCGCATCTGGGTTTTGCCTCCATTGTCCTGCTATCGATCTTCCGCATCGGCCAGGGCATCGCGGTGGGCGGTTCCTGGGATGGATTGCCGTCTTTGCTGGCGCTCAATGCGCCGCAAAACAAGCGCGGTTGGTACGCCATGCTGGGACAACTGGGCGCCCCGATCGGTTTCATGATTGCCGGGGGCCTGTTCTCTTTCCTGATTTCGCATCTGGACAGTGCCGACTTTCTCGACTGGGGCTGGCGCTATCCATTCTACGTTGCCTTCGCCATCAACGTTGTTGCGTTGTTTGCCCGCCTGCGCCTGGTTTCGACCGACGGCTATGCACGCCTTTTGAACGAGCGTGAACTGGAGCCGACCAATACGCTGGACATGTTGCGCACACAAGGCCGCAATATCATCATCGGCGCCATGGCGGCCCTGGGCAGCTATGCGCTGTTTCATCTGGTGACCGTGTTTCCCTTGTCATGGATCAGCATCTATTCGCCGCGCAGCATGAGCCATTTCCTGCTCATTCAAGTCATCGGCGCCGCGCTGATGGCCGGCGCTGTGATCGTGTCGGGCATCGTCGCGGACCGCCTTGGCCGGCGCACCACGCTGGGCAGCCTGGCGGCGCTGATTGCACTGTTCTCCGCTTCCGTGCCGAGCCTGATGGGCGGCGGCGAGGCTGGCGAAAACACTTTCATCATCGCCGGCTTCATCTTGCTCGGCCTGTCTTACGGTCAGGCCGCCGGCGCAGTGACGGCGAACTTCACGGCGCAATACCGTTATACCGGCGCGGCCTTGACCTCGGATATTTCGTGGCTGGTCGGTGCGGCATTTGCTCCGCTCGTCGCGCTGGGCTTATCGGCCCACTTCGGCCTGGCTTACGTGAGCCTCTACCTGCTTTCCGGCGCCGTCAGCTCGCTGGCTGCCCTGAGCCTGAATCGCGCCTTGGAAATCAAGGATTAAAAAATCAAGGATCAAGTCGTGGCGCCCGCGGCGAAAAAGCCGGAGGGTGCCACGCCGAACTGGCGCTTGAACATGGTGGCGAAAGCCCCGGGGCTGGCGTAGCCCATGTTCAAGGCCACATCGACCACCTTGCGCCCCGCGCCCAGTTGCTCCAGTGCGGCCAGCAATCTTGCCTGCTGACGCCACTGGCCGAAGCTCATCCCGGTTTCCTTGTCGAACAACCGCTGTATCGTCTTCACGTCGATTTTCAGGCGCGCGGCCCAGTCTGTCAGTGTGGAAGCATCGTCCGGCCGCAGGGCGAGCGTTTCGCAGATATGCAGCAAGCGCGGGTCGTTCGGTTGCGGCAGATGCAGGGGCAGGCCGGGCAAGACATTGACTTCATCGAGCAGCAGGCGCATCAAGCGCCCGTCGCGGGTGTCCTCCGCGTAAGGTTGTTTGACGTGTATCGCTTCCAGGATCAACTCGCGCAGCAAGGGGGAAATGCCCACTGCCTTGCATTCGGTAGGCAAGCCGGGCAGGGCGTCTTGATGGATATATAAGGTGCGCATATGCACCTCGCCGATGGCGCGTACCCAATGCTCGGTCTGCGCAGGCATCCAGATGCCGCGCGTGGGCGGCACGATCCATTGCCCCGCATCGGTCGCCACCACCATCACGCCATGGACGGCGTGGATCAATTGCGCAGTCGGATGGCGATGGCGCACTGTGACGTAGTCCTTGCCGTAATTGACGGCCTTGCCCATGACGGGCGAGGAAGTGCGGTCATAACCGCCGGAGAGGGGATGCGGGTTGATGTCCATTTTGCGAAAGTTCCTGCCTCTTTGCAGCAAGACAGACATTTATTTTACCTTTATTCTGTTTGCAGTCCAAAACGGGAAGGCAACATGGAAACAAGGATCAAGGCAGTCGACATCGCTGCGCCAATCGGCCCGGCCGCGCCGGCGCAGACAAACTCAAGCAACGACACGTCGTTCAAGGTGTTGGGCGCAATCAGCGTCTCGCATATGTTGAACGACATGATCCAGTCCCTGGTGATGGCAATCTACCCGGTCTTGAAAGGGGAGTTTGCTCTCAGTTTCGCGCAGATCGGTTTGATCACGCTCACCTACCAGGTCACGGCATCGCTGCTGCAGCCCGTGGTCGGCATGTATACCGATAAGAAGCCTCAGCCTTATTCGCTGCCGGTCGGCATGGCATTCACGCTCAGCGGCATCCTGCTGCTGGCCATGGCGCCTAACTTTTATATCGTATTGATCGCGGCAGCCCTGGTCGGCACCGGCTCTTCGGTATTCCATCCCGAATCCTCGCGCGTGGCGCGCATGGCATCGGGCGGCAAGCATGGCCTGGCGCAATCGGTATTCCAGGTCGGCGGCAATCTCGGGACTTCGGTGGGACCGGTACTGGCGGCGGCTGTCGTGGTGCCGCACGGCCAGCGCGCCGTCGCCTGGTTCGCCTTGGCGGCGCTGACCGCCATCGCCATCCTCTCCCAGGTCAGCAGATGGTATGCGCATCATCATCTCGGGGCGCGCGGCAAGGCGGCGCGCAAGGCGACGCCGGTCAATCTGTCGCGCGGGCGCGTCGCCACCTCGGTCGGCATCCTTCTGCTGCTGATTTTCTCGAAGTACTTTTATATGGCCAGCATCGGCAATTACTTCACGTTCTACCTGATCGGCAAGTTCCAGTTGTCGGTGCAAAGCGCCCAGCTTTACTTGTTCGCCTTCCTGTTCGCGGTTGCGGTCGGCACCGTGGTCGGCGGCCCGGTAGGCGACCGCATCGGCCGCAAGTATGTGATCTGGGCCTCCATCCTTGGTGTAGCGCCGTTCACGCTGGCGCTCCCCATACCAACCTGTTCTGGACTGGCGTGCTGGTCGTTGTGATCGGCGTCATCCTCGCTTCGGCCTTCTCCGCCATCCTTGTTTATGCGCAGGAATTACTGCCGGGACGTATCGGCATGGTATCCGGTTTGTTCTTCGGCTTCGCTTTCGGCATGGGCGGCATCGGTGCTGCCGTGCTGGGCAATCTGGCCGACCGGACCAGCATTGCCTATGTCTACCAGCTCTGCGCCTATCTGCCTTTGCTTGGCATAGTGGCGGCCCTCTTGCCTAATCTGGAACAAAACCGCGGATCAGGATCGGGCAGGTAATCGTTAAATGTAAGCCAAGGAACTGTGGCTTTTAGTTGCAAGTTCCCCTTATGATCATGGGGGCGATGCATTACACTCAATATACTGTTTCCCAAGTGTATTGTTGTTGTAAAGTAAGTATCGCCCCGTGAGCCATTAGCGTTCTCTTTCGGCTCGCGGCTTTTGACAGAAGCGTCAGCACGCGAGCATGAGCGAATTATTTCATCACGATCTCGATGCGGTCCAGCGCGAGGAGTTGCCTCCTTGGAAGGTGCTGTTGCACAGCGTAGTGGAAAGTGCATCGCCCATCGTGGAGGAAATCTTGTCCGACGCCGTGCTCGGCGAGTCGATTGCCACTGCCGTCGGCAGCTTCGAGTCCCATCACGAAAAACTTGCTGCCCTGCGCCATCAATTCGCCAAGGCCGATGAGCTTTGCGTGAATCTGCGCCGCGAGGCGCGCGATTTGATGAGCCAGAGCGGCTATGGCCCGGACTGGAGCAGCGACGACATCCAGGCCGTGGACGGCCAGCTCGCCATCGCCTTGAAGGAAGCCGCGGCCAATGCATCCGACATCAACAAGATGCGTGCCGAAGCGAGCGCGCTCGACAACCAATTGCTCGGCCGCGCGGTCGATGAAATCTCTCTTTGTGCCAGTATCGCCGTGCTGCGCAATATCGAAAAATACCAGTGCGAAGGCGAGGCGTTTTGCGTCGCCTATCTCGCTACTGCCATGGTGCGGGAAAAGAGCGTGCGCGACGTGCCGGCCGGAAAGGCTGTCGATGCCCTGGCCGATTGGCTGCAATACGCGATCGGGGTAAAGACGCGCGTGGTGGAATACGATATCTACGCGCACAGCCGCGTCGCCTCGGGAATCGGGCGCGGCATGGGTATTGCCAACAGTGTGGCGCTTCGCATTGCGCTGATCGAAGCGATGAAAAAGGTCCGCTCCCACTGAATTAGCGCGATTTAACCTGTCAACTCTGACAGGTTTGGTTCAAATCCCATGCTCGCGGGATTGACTAACTTGCCATGCTCGCCGATAGTCAGACGCACCGATAGAACGTGCACATCAACCGTGCGCAAGAGGAGAGCAGTATGACCCAGACCATCAAGATCATGATTGTCCGCCACGCGGAAAAGCCTGCTGACAGCGGCAAGCCGCATGGCGTCGACCCCGATGGCGAGAAGGATGACGAATCCCTGATCGTCGCCGGCTGGCAGCGCGCGGGCGCGTTGACGGTCCTGTTTGCACCTAGCCACGGCGCTTTGCAAAACCCGGCTCTTGCGACACCGGAATTCCTCTTCGCGTCCGGCGTGGCCAAGCATAGCGAGAGCGAGCGCCCGCAGGAAACCATCACCCCCCTTGCCGCCAAGCTCGGCTTGAGCATCAACACGCAGGCGGCGAAGGGGCAGGAAGGTCAAGTGGCGGCGCTGGCCATGGGATGCGGCGGCTTTGCCTTGATCGCCTGGGAGCATCAAAACATCCACCTGATTGCCAACGCCATCATGGGCAATGACACCAGCGTGCCGCAAACCTGGCCGGGGAACCGGTTTGACCTGGTCTGGATTTTCGACTGGGATCGAGCCAGCCAATCTTATGTGTTCAGCCAGGTGCCGCAGCAATTGCTGGCAGGCGACCTGCCTACCGTTATTTCCTGATCGCCAATGAGGCCCGAAAGCGCGAAGTTTGAATAGCGTCCGCCAAAGGCCGCGAAGAGAGGATCGTATGGGCAAGCCGCCAAGCGCCTAAAAGGAGCTTGCGCTCCGCCGGTCGGTTGCCCCTGCAGCGTCCCGCGCACCCTACGGCCTTTGGCTGCGGCCTATTTCAAGATCCAGGTGTAACGTACCGCTTCCCAATTCAGGGATGCGGGGGCACTCTTGAATACGCATTGCTTCAGCGAGCGCACCGAAGCCGCATCCAGATCGGGCCAGCCGCTCGATTCCACCAGCTTGACGGCAGTGACCTTGCCCTTGGCATCGATCTGGAAGGCGAGCCGCACGTCGCCGCTTTCCTCCGATGTCTCCCAGTCGTGCCGGTAAACCGGGACGCGGCAGTCGTTGGTATTGATTTGCGACACCTCGCGGGCGCTGGCGCCGGTACTGGCTGCCATCATGAAGAGTCCCAGTGCGGCGATCAGGTATGTGCGGCTATTCATCGTATCCTCCCAAGTGGTCAAGTGGCTCAAGATGTCAGAGCGACGAGTTCACTTTATCGAAGACTCGTCATAAATTGAAATTGAAAGTAGGCATACCCTCCATTCGCAGCGTGAATGAGGGGCTGCCGGGGCGCAACGCGGTATAATGTCGGCTTCCCAAGAAACCGCAGTGCCTGCGCCCATGAAGCCGCGCATTGCCCACTCTCTCTTCACGCCATGTTGATCCTGCCGGGCTCCAACGCCCTGTCCGCTTTCCGTACTCAAGGTTTATTGTCTCAATTGCAATTGCTCGATAAGGCCATCGTCGGCATTACCGGGCGCTTCCTGCATTTCGTCGATGCTTCTGCGCCGCTGACCGAGCTCGACCACAACCGCCTGAATGCAATGCTGACCTATGGCGAGCCGTTCTCTGTGCACGAGCAGGGCGACGAATTCGTAGTGATTCCGCGCTTCGGCACGATCTCGCCCTGGGCCAGCAAGGCCACCGATATCGCGCACAACTGCGGCATGGCCCACATCCACCGCATCGAACGCGGCGTGTCCTACCGCGTGCAAGTCAAGAGCGGCCTGCTGGGTGGCGCCAAGAGCCTCAAGCCCGAGATCGCGCAGCAAGTGGCCGCCTGCCTGCACGACCGCATGACCGAGACCGTGCTTTCGAGTGCCGAAGAGGCAGCGGGCCTGTTCCGAGAACTCGACGCCAAGCCGCTGGCCTTCGTCGACGTTATGGCACACGGCAAGGACGCCTTGGTGCAAGCCAATACCGAACTCGGCCTGGCCTTGTCCGAGGACGAAATCGATTACCTCGTCAATGCCTTTACCCAAGCCAGCCGCAATCCGACCGACGTCGAGCTGATGATGTTCGCCCAAGCCAACAGCGAACACTGCCGGCACAAGATTTTCAATGCCGACTGGACCATCGACGGCGAAAAGCAGGACAAGTCGCTGTTCGGCATGATCAAGAACACGCATCAGCTCCAACCTAGGGGCACGGTGGTGGCGTACAGCGACAATTCCTCCATCATCGAAGGTGCGACCGTGTCGCGCTTCTATGCGCGCGGCGCGGCCGAGGGTAACGTCTACGCCGGCTCGGACGAGCTGACCCACATCCTGATGAAGGTCGAGACGCACAATCACCCCACCGCGATCTCGCCTTTCCCCGGCGCTTCCACCGGCGCGGGCGGTGAAATCCGCGACGAAGGCGCTACCGGCCGCGGCGCCAAGCCCAAGGCCGGCCTGACCGGCTTCTCGGTGTCTAACCTGTATTTGCCCGGTGCGCAGCAGCCGTGGGAAAACGATGCGGACGTGACCAGGCAGGACGACAGCGCCAAGGTCTACGGCAAGCCGGACCGCATCGCTTCGGCCTTGCAGATCATGATCGACGGCCCGATCGGGGGCGCCGCCTTCAACAATGAATTCGGCCGCCCGAACCTGGCCGGTTATTTCCGCACCTATGAGCAAAAGGTCGGCGACACGGTGCTGGGCTATCACAAGCCTATCATGATCGCCGGCGGCATCGGCAATATCTCGGCCAAGCATACGAAGAAGCATGACCTGCCGGTGGGCAGCCTGTTGATCCAGCTCGGCGGCCCCGGCATGCGTATCGGCATGGGCGGCGGTGCCGCATCGTCGATGGCGACCGGCACCAACACGGCCGACCTCGATTTCGATTCGGTCCAGCGCGGCAATCCGGAAATCGAACGGCGCGCGCAGGAAGTCATCAATGCCTGCTGGGCCATGGGCGACGATAACATCATCCTGTCGATCCATGACGTGGGTGCCGGCGGCTTGTCCAACGCCTTCCCGGAAATTACCAACGACGCCAAGCGCGGCGCGCTGTTCGATTTGCGCAAGGTGCCTCTTGAAGAGAGCGGCCTGGCGCCCAAGGAAATCTGGAGCAACGAATCGCAGGAACGCTATGTGCTCGCGATCGAGCCGGAAAACCTCGAGCAGTTCCGCTACCTGTGCGAACGCGAACGCTGTCCCTTTGCCGTGGTCGGCACCGCGACCGAAGCGCGCCAGTTGCGCGTGGTGGACCCGCAGCACGGCAACTACCCAGTGGACATGCCGATGGAAGTCCTGCTCGGCAAGCCGCCGAAGATGCATCGCGACGTCAAGCGCGTCAAGCGCGATTTGCCCGCAGTCGACTTGACCGGCATGGATTTGACGGATGTGGCGCAACGCGTATTGAAGCTCCCCACGGTCGGCGACAAATCCTTCCTGATCACCATAGGCGACCGCACCGTCGGCGCCACCAGCGTGCGCGACCAGATGGTGGGCCCGTGGCAAGTGCCGGTGGCCGATTGCGCCGTCACCGCCATGAGCTTCGAAGGCTACCTCGGCGAGGCGATGGCCATGGGCGAACGCACGCCGCTGGCCGTGATCGATGCACCTGCTTCGGGCCGCATGGCCGTCGGCGAAGCGCTGACCAACATCGCTGCCGCCGCGATTGCCGATATTTCCGACATCAAGCTCTCGGCCAACTGGATGGCTGCATGCGGCCAGCCGGGGCAGGATGCCGCGTTGTTCGATACCGTCAAGGCGGTGGGCATGGACCTATGCCCGGCGCTCGGTATCAGCATCCCTGTGGGCAAGGATTCGCTGTCGATGCGCACTACCTGGAAAGAGAACGACGAGGCAAAGTCGGTCACGGCGCCGGTGTCGCTGATCGTGTCTTCGTTCTCGCCCGTGTACGATATCCGCAAGTCGCTGACGCCGCAATTGCGTACCGATGCCGGCGACACCGTGCTGATCGCCATCGACCTGGGACGCGGCAAGAACCGCATGGGCGGCTCGGCCTTGACCCAGGTGATGCAGCAGATCGGCAATGAAACACCGGACGTCGATTCGGCTCAGGATCTGAAGGGTTTCTTCAATGCGATCCAGCAGTTGAATAGAGAAGGGAAGCTGCTGGCCTACCATGATCGTTCTGACGGCGGCCTGTTTGCCACGCTGTGCGAAATGGCGTTTGCCGCCCATACGGGCTTGTCGCTCAACGTCGACATCCTGACGCTCGAGGGTGAACACGCTTCCGACCATGGCGATTCGAAAAACTGGGCCGCTCAGGTAGCCGAGCGCCGCAACGAGATGACGCTGCGCGCGCTGTTCAATGAAGAACT
The DNA here is from genome assembly GCA_036384915.1 of Burkholderiaceae bacterium. Classification (GTDB taxonomy): domain Bacteria; phylum Pseudomonadota; class Gammaproteobacteria; order Burkholderiales; family Burkholderiaceae_D; genus PKWO01. Next base: position 19,716 of record DASVLJ010000011.1, on the reverse strand, counting down.
CGGCGCCGTGATCCAGGTGTCCGCAACACAAAAGAGCGAAGCGATGGACGTGCTGCGCGCCCACAACCTGGGCGCATGCAGCCACATCATCGGCAAGCCGAACGACCGCGACGTGATCGAAATCGCACGCGATGCCAAGACCGTGTTCAGCCAGAAGCGCGTCGATCTCCAGCGCCTCTGGAGCGAAACCAGCTGGCGCATCGCGCGCCTGCGCGACAACCCGGCTTGCGCCGATTCGGAATACGACCGCATCCTCGATGCGCAAGAGCCGCCGATGTCGCCCAAGCTTACTTACGATGCGCAGGAAAACATCGCCGCACCGTTCATCAACTCCGGTGCCCGACCCAAGGTTGCCATCTTGCGCGAGCAGGGCGTCAATTCGCACGTCGAGACGGCTTACGTCATGCACAAGTCCGGCTTTACAGCCGTCGACGTGCATATGAGCGATTTGATCGCCGGCCGGGCGCGCCTGGCCGATTTCAAGGGCGCCATCGCCGTCGGCGGCTTCTCCTATGGCGACGTGCTCGGCGCCGGCGAAGGCTGGGCCAAGACCATCCTGTTCAATTCGCAGCTGGCCGAGCAGTTCTCGCTGTTCTTCAACCGCCCCGATACCTTTGCGCTCGGTATTTGCAACGGCTGCCAGATGATGAGCAATCTCAAGTCCATCATCCCCGGTGCTGCAGCTTGGCCGAAGTTCACACGCAACAAGTCCGAACGCCTGGAAGCGCGCCTGACCATGGTGGAAGTGGCCGATTCGCCCTCGATTTTCTTCCGCGGCATGGCCGGCACGCAAACACCGATCGCCGTGGCGCATGGCGAAGGCTTTGCAGACTTTTCGCAAACCGGGGCCATCGACGAAGCCATCGTCGCGATGCGCTTCATCGATCAGCGCGGCGCCGCCACCGAAACCTATCCGCAAAACCCGAACGGTTCGCCGCGCGGCATCACTTCGGTTACCACGCCCGATGGCCGCTTCACGGTCTTGATGCCGCACGCCGAACGCGTATTCCGCTCGGTGTTGCATTCCTGGCATCCGGAAGGCTGGGGTGAGGATTCGCCGTGGATGCGCATGTTCCGCAACGCGCGCGTCTGGGTCGGCTAGTCTGGGCCAATGAGTTTGGGCCGATTAAGCAAGCCTCGCTGCTGAAACAGCCCCGCTACCGGAAGGAGCGGGGCTTTTTTCGTCTGCCGCTTTTGTCCAGGCGAAAAAAACCCGGGCATAGCCCGGGCCAATTCCAACCTCGAAGGACAGATTGCGCTGTCCTTCGGAGCATTTACATCAGCTTACTGCACGTTCAGACTGACGTTGTCGAGGACGAAGCTCGTCGGCAAGGAACTGTCGGTCGTGGCGGAGAAATACACCTGCACCGTCTGGCCCTTGTAGGCGCTCATGTCGTAGCTGTGCGCCTGATAGCCCGATGCCGCGTTGGCGTTGCTGAAGGTTGCCAACGTACCCAGCACCGTGCCGCTGCTGTTGCGCACCATAACCTTGAAGAAGTCGTATCCAGTCGAGCCGGACTCGTTGGTGTCGATGTGCAACTCGAAGCTCAAGGTCGCTTTCGTGATCGTCGAGGGAATCGACACGGTCTGGTACAGCTTTTCGCTGGCACTGTCGTAGCCGGCCATCCAGGCGTCATACGAACCGGCATAGGCAGGTTCGCCGGACCAGTTGCCGATGTCGCCGCTCGGGTCGGTCCAGCTCGTCGCGCCGGATTCGAAACCGCCGTTCTTGATCACGTTGGTCGGCGTCGGAGTGGGCGTCGGGGTGGGGGTAGGCGTCGGCGTAGGTGTGGGCGTCGGCGTCGGGGTGGGGGTAGGCGTCGGAGTCGGAGTCGGCGTAGGTGTGGGTGTCGGCGTCGGGGTAGGAGTCGGCGTCGGCGTCGGAGTCGGAGTGGGCGTAGGCGTGCTCACTTGTGCGTTCATCTTTGCCACGTCGATACTGCCCCAGCCCGTTGCATAGTCCCAGCCCGACTTGGCGCTGTAGCCGCCGTTGTTGCCGGTGGTGACGTCATGGAATGCTCCCAGTACGCCGGAAGTCTTGCTGTAGAACAGCGAAGCGGGGTAGGGCGCGGCGTTGCCGTGGTTCGACTGGATACGGGTCCAGAAACCGGCGAACAGGGGAGCTGCCAGGCTGGTGCCGCCGATTTGCGTCGGGCTGCCGTTGACCAGAACCATGTCGCCGCTGTTGGGGTCGGCGTCGAAGGAAATATCGGGCACGCCGCGCATGCTGCCGGTCAGGACACCTGCGTTGGTCTGCCAGGACGGGGCCGATTCGGCAACGCTGGGGCCGCCGCCGCCGCCGCTCCAGACGCTTTCGGAGGAGTAGGTCGTACCGTTGGTCGACAGCGTGGTGCCGCCGACTGCGATGACGTAGGGCGAGGTTGCGGGATAGCTTTGGCCGGCCGCGCCGTTACATTCATTCGAGCCGGAGTCGCCGCTCGAGATCGAGAACACCTGGCCTTGCGCCATGGCTTGCTGGAAGATCTGGTCGTCCGCAGCCATGCCGCCGTCGGATTGGGAACCGGTTTCGCAACCGCCCAGCGACACGTTGATCGCCTTCGCCGTGTTGTCGGTGACGGCGCGGTTGAAAGCTGCAGTCAGGTCGGAGTCGTTCAGCGAAGTGGCGACGTAGAAGATCATCTTCTGCACGCGGCCGCCAGCTGCCGCCAGCGAGGATTGGCTGTCCATGTTCCATTCGTCGACGCCGCTGGTGTCGGACGAGGCGGCGCCGGTATTGATCTGCTGCGTGGTCGGATTGGGGTAGCCGTTTTGCGAGGCGAACGAAGCGAGGTCCGTCAGCGTTTGCGAGATGTTGCCTTCGGAAATGATCGCGATCGTGGTGTTGGTCGCGGCCGGCAGGCTGGAGGCGTCATAAATGAGCGGGAAGTCCGATGCATTATGACCCGTCACGGAGGCCAAGGTGCCGAGCTTCTGGCTGGGCCTTTTGTTCATCGTGTGCAGATGATCCACGTTTTGCAGGCCCAGCACGCTTTGGACGATGCCGCTCAGGGCTTGCGGCACTTGCGCGTCGGCAGTGTTCACGTAGCCTTGCACACCGTTCTTGGTGTAGCTCTTGAGCGAGGTGTTGAATGCGGCCTTGACCGAAGCTGCGCTGCCGTCGGCTGTGATGATCAAGCGGTTGGGAGCAACGACGATGTTCGTGAAGCCGGAGGCGCGCAGGTGGGCGACGACCGCGTTGGCTTGAGCCAGCGTCGGCGAGAACTGCGCGACGAATTGGTCGGTGGTCAGGTAGTTGGTCGAACCGGCGCGGATTGCCGCGGTCAGCGCGTCGAGTTGGGCCTTGTTGCGGACGTTCAGGCTGACCGTAACGTGAACCGGCACGCCGGCGACCAGTTCGGTCGATTGTGTGGCGGCCATGGCCGACAGGGCTTCAGGATGGTTCGCGGTGTAGGACTTGGTGGCGGTCGATACCCACGTCGTATTGGCATAGGCGCCGGTGCAGAAAGTGGCGGCGATAGCGAGTGCCAGCGGACGCATTTTCAGGTTCTTCGTGCTCATGAATCTCTCTCCGAAATCTAACTTTTATAAAATCAAATCAATCATTTTCGCGGGCCCTTTCGCTTCATGCGAACCGGGCCGACGCTCCTTGGGTTACTGCGCGTTTGCCTTTCCTGATAAAAAATAGGTGGATCAATCCCTGCGTCTGGCGCAGGCCATGGCTACAAGACTCCGAGAAGAAATGTTCCATTTCTCCTTCAGGGCGGCATTTCCGCAAATGCAATGCGCACGACGCGGCGAGATGCCGACAACCATCCAAAGCGCCGCGAGGCGGTCAGGATTGTCGTTCAGTGGGTATTGGGGTTGCTAGATGCGAAGGCTGCAAGATCGCGACGAGGCGAAATCGCGGGCCGGCGCGCAGGCGATGAGCGCGGGCGGGGAAAAGAAAAGCGAATCCGTAAACGACAGCTGCGACAAGAAGTGCTTCGTGCTTGACTTCATGACTCTCTCCGCGTGGATATTATTTTCTTTATGTGCCGTCGTCAGCTTTGAGAACTGCGCGGCAGTATTCCATGAGGATTTGTTAACGAATCCAAATGGTGAACGGATTGTAGCCATGTTTGCCATCGATTCAACTGCTATTTTTCTCGAACGTTTATTCTAATTTGCCTGTGGTAAAGAAAAAATTTAACTGGTGGAAACATTTGCAGAATTTTAATTGATATTTTATTCGTTTTTTTACTAAAAATTTTGATATGCGAGGAACGAGTGATGTTTTATTTAATTTCGTTGATCATCAAATTGGCTGTATTGAAAATGCAACAATGTCAAATATAGTGCTTGCATTGGCCGTTGAAGCGTGATCGTGAGTCGGGGGCCGTCTGCATAGCCGGTATCGCCCTTCTGATGTTATATTTTTAGCAATTTAAATGCCACCTCTATTTCATGCTGGCACGCTCGTAAAAGCCATGACGTCGCGCTTCAATCGCTAATAAGCGCCATTCTTGCCTATGCACATCTCATTGCATGGCGCCCGAAAGCAAGACCTTGATACCTGTGGCGGCAGGCACTGAAGAAAGCAGCGCGCGCGCGACAGCCCTGGCGGGGATGGGTTTGTAGTTCGAGGGGATTAGCAAGCCCAGCGCCTTGCCCAGCGCAAAGCCCAGCCGTTCGCCGCGCCTGCTCGGCTGCCCCAAGGCTTCGCGATCGCCCACGAGCAGCGACGGACGCGCAATAATCAGCCCTTCAAAGGGTATATGCTCCAAAGCGTTTTCCAGTTCGCCTTTGACCCGGCTGTAGAACACTTTCGAGCCCGCATCGGCCCCCATCGCGCTGACCAGGCCGGCTTTCTTCGCGCCCGCAATCAAGGCGGCACGTGCCACCGCCAGATTGGCGTCGTAGTCGATAGCGCGAAACGCTTCCTGGCTGCCGGCGACCTTGATAGTCGTACCCAGCGCCAGATACACCTCGTCCGCCAGCGGCAATGCCGGCAAATCGGCAAAGTCGACAAGGTGGGTAGTCAGCTTGGGATGATCTATTGCCGGCGCCCTCCGTCCCAGGCTATGGACTTGGGCCACGCCATCGTCGGCCAGCAAGCCGGCCAGCAATTCCCTTCCAACCAGTCCGGTGGCCCCTGCGATGATGACTTTCCGCTTTTCCATGCAGCGATGCTCCTGTGCGGGGGGATTCAAGTGTTTGCCCGGCCGGCCAAGCCGAAGGTCTGCAGCATGAGGTCAAGATAGCCAGCATCGTCGAGCTTGGCGCGTGCTGCCAATAGCATTTCCGCGTCAGCGCCCGAGACATAGCGGACCTGGCCGGTGCCATCCGTGGCGGCGCCGAATATCACGTCGGCCACTTGCTCCGGCGCGGCATAGCCCTCACGGCGGCTGCCCCAGGCTGTCAGCGCCTTCGCCACGTTTGCGGCATAAGGATGATTGTCGTCGGAAAACGTGGTCGACAGCGAACGCCCCGCGAAGTCGGTGGCGACCCCTCCAGGCGCGACGAATTTTGCACGGATGCCGAATTCGGCCAGCTCGTGATTGAGCGCTTCGGTGAAGCCGACCACGGCGTACTTGGTTGCGTGGTATAGCGAGTTGAATGGCAGGGTGGTCAACCCGCCCACCGAGGCAATATTCACGACCACGCCCGCGCCTTGGGCGCGCATCGCCGGCAATACGGCCCGCGTGACGTTGAATACGCCGAAGACGTTGGTCGCGAATTGCCGCTCTATCACCGCATCGTTGGCCAACTCGAACGGGCCGAACAGGCCGAAGCCTGCATTGTTGATCAGCGCGTCGATGCTGCCGAAGTGCGACAGCGTCGCGGAGACGGCAGTTTTGACCGATTCCTGATCGGTAACGTCCAGCGTAAGCGGCAACACGCCGGGCAGGGTGGCAAGTTCTCCCGCGCTACCTGTGTCGCGCATCGTCGCGACCACGTTCCAGCCGGCTTTGGCGAAGCGGATTGCCGCCGCCCGGCCTATGCCGGTGGAGCAGCCGGTGATCAAGACAGTCTTGGCATTACTGATTTCGAGCGTCTGCATGATGTTTCCTTCGACGAAAAAATATTCGGTTATAGGGCAAAAAAGTCCGGCTGAACAAATTATTACGCCCGAATGGCATCCCAGCAAATCTGGAAGCCGTTCGATAGCGTTTCTTCATCGTTCGCAAGCCGGCCGCTTGCGACGAGTAATGCGGTTTCCTTGGCGATGCCCATGATGGTCGCAGCCAGCAAAGCGGCCGGCGCCGCCTTGAGCTGTTCGCTGGCTTGTCCCGCCGCCAGCAGCTCGAGAAACGGCGCCGTCATGCTGGCGCCGAGAGCGCGGCTGGCTTCGCTGATGAATTCGGAGTGGTAGTACTGTTCCAGGAAGGCGACACGCTGGCTGTGCTCGATGCGATTCTCGACGATGTTGCACCAGATGCGGCGCACCCTCGGCTTCAATGCGGCTGCCGGATCGTCATCCCTGCCATAGCGCAAGACGGTAGCGGTCTTGGCTTTTTGATACACGTCTTCCAGCAACTCCTCGCGCGACTTGTAATAGACGTAAAGCGTGCTGGTAGCCACGCCCGCTTCGCGCGCGATGTCGGCGAGGGTCATCGCCGACAAGCCACGATGTGCCGCCAGCCGATAGACGGCGGCAGCGATGGCTTCGACTTTTTTTTCATCTTTGGGCTTCATGGCCTGAATTATATACGAATTTTTATTCGGTAAAGGATAGGTAAGGAGAAGTGAACGTCACGGCAGTCATAGGAAGAACGGCTTGATCGTTATTTCGACCGGGCCGTCAAAGCACCTCTGCGCGCCGAAGGCGGATCAAGCGATCAAGGACGCGCTTTCCGGAGTTAACAAGCACGGGTTTGATATCTATCAAGGCCCAGTAAGCTGCGCCGACATAGGCTTGATAACAGCTTCAAATGGGTTGAGCCAGGCGCAGCAACTTGGGCAAGGCGGCGCTTTGCCCGAAATTGGCGATAAGGCGACGTTCATTTTGGAAGCGTGTTAATTGGGGATTCCAATGTTTGCATTCAGTACGCGGCTCGTCACTTCTCTGGCCGTTGCCAGTTTGCTGGCAACGACTGTCTCCGATATCGCAGGCGCGCAAGTCGCGAGCTTCCTGCCGCCAATACAGCATGCGGGCGGCATTCAATATCGCACCGGCGGCATTGGCCTCGACGAATCGACAGCCTTGCTCGACGCGGCCAAGACTTCGCCGCTGACTTTGTTTTTCGTCACTCACTTTGGCGGCAATACGGTCTACGCCTCGGCCACGCGTGTCACCCTGAGCGATGCCAAAGGAAAGCAGTTGCTCGAGTTAAAGCCGGACGGCCCCATACTCTTGCTGGACTTGGCACCGGGAAAATACACGATAGAGGCGAGCTATGGCCAGCAATCGCAGACCCATAAGGTTGACGTCGAAGCCGATAAACGCAAGAGGCTGTATTTCGTTTGGAAAGAAGAGGAGGCCGGATGAGAATCCGGTCTTTAGGCGCAATGTATCTGTTCCGTTTTTCAGCCGTCCGGCCGGAACGCTTCCGTTGCCGTCCATGGACAAACCAATGTTGAATTGATTCCGAATCAGGGGCTCGTGCCGTCTATAGCGTTATAGGAGCAAGGCTCAATTCTGTCGAAAAATCCACTTTTGGAGAACATCATGAAAGCATACTTAGTCACAACATCGCTGCTTGCAACACTTCTTTTCGCCTCGTCCGCCATCGCCCAGTCGGGGCCGGATCAGGGCATGAGGCATAAACCGGGCATGGGCTCGAGAATGGAATGTGCCAAGTTCTGCTCCGCCAAAAACAACGTTTATGGCTGGCAGTTGATGTCGCAGGAAGAGCGCCAGGCGCACCAGGAAAAAATGCGTTCGATGAAAACCTACGAGGAGTGCAAAGCCTACCAAGACGAGCACCATAGCCAAATGGAAGCACGTGCAAAGGAGCAAGGCAAGACACTTCCGGTGCCTCGCTACAGCGGCTGCGACAGAATGAAAGATCGCGGCTTTTTCAAATAATCCGCTTAGACGGGAGGTCTTCCATGCCGCAACTGTCGCGGCGAAGACATCGCGGGCGGAAGCGCGGTGGGTCGAAACAATTTCATCCGCCTCCAACGCGGATCAAGGAAGCTCGGCAAACAAGGCGCTGACGAAATCGACGAAGGCACGCACTTTCGGCGAGAGGTGGCGATTCTGCGGATACACCACGTAGACCGGCGGGCCGGCGCTTTCCCAGTCTTGCAGGATCGGCGCCAGGGCGCCGCTTGCGAGCGGCGGATTCAGTGACGACGACAGCAGTTGAATAATGCCTGCCCCAGTGGCTGCGGCGTGGATCAACGATTCCGCATGATTGATCGCAATGTTGGCTTGTGGAGTAAACGTAAATGATTCGTCGCCGCGCGTGAATTCCCAAGGCACGATCTCGCGCGAGTTCGGCTGGATGAAACCAAGGCAGGTGTGTTGCGCCAAGTCCTGCGGCGCGGCCGGCGTGCCGTGTCGGGCGAGGTAGGAGGGCGCTGCACAGCAGATCGAGCGCGATCGGTAGATCAGCCGCGCCACCATGTTCGAATCCTTTAATTCGCCCATGCGGATCACCACGTCCGCACGTTCGTCGACAATGTCGAGATCACGGTCCGTCACATGCACGCGCAAGGAAAGTTCCGGATATTGCGCAGCAAAGCGCGGCAACGCGGGGGCGATGTAGATGCGTCCGATGGCGGTAGGGATGTCCACACGCAGCATGCCCTTGGGTTTCAGGCGCGCGCCCTGCAAGGCATCTTCCAGTTCCGTCATCTCTCCCAGCAAGCGCAGGGCACGTTCGTAGCAGGAGCGTCCGTCATCGGTCAGCGAGATTTTGCGCGTGGTGCGGTTCAAGAGGCGCACACCGAAATGACTTTCGAGGCCGGCGATGTGATTGGAGATCGAGGCATTCGATAATTGCAGTTGATCGGCTGCCCGGCTGAAGCTGTTCAATTCCACTACGCGGCAAAATACATGCAGCGATTCCAATTTATCCATATTGTTCACTAAAGATGAATAATTATTTTAATTTTGCTCCATTTTTCCGAAATGAACAAATGTAGATAATGTGAGCATTCGCAAAGCAGCGCACAATATGGTTCGAGGAGTGCGCCGCCGCCCACTTTCCTATGGAGCCCTTGACCATGCATGCAATCAAAGAAGGTTTGCGTTACCTCTCAGGATTTGGTGCCGAGCTGGCGACCGAGGCGCTGCCGGGCGCCTTGCCGCACGGTCAGAATTCGCCGCAAAAGGTCGCGTATGGCCTGTACGCCGAGCAAATCTCCGGCACGGCCTTCACCGCGCCGCGCCACCAGAACCGCCGTTCCTGGCTGTACCGCATCCGCCCCGGCGCCATGCATGGCACCTTCCGCGCCATCGACAACGGCTTGTTGCGCTCCGCGCCGTTCGATGCGGCCAATGTCTCGCCGAACCAGATGCGCTGGAACCCGCTGTCCATGCCCTCGCCCGACCAGCCGACCGACTTCGTCAGCGGCCTCGTAACCATGGCCGGCAACGGCGACGCAGGCAGCCAGGCCGGTATCGCCATCCACCTTTATGCCGCCAACCGCTCGATGGAAGAGCGCTTCTTTTATAACGCCGACGGGGAAATGCTGGTGTTGCCGCAGCAGGGCGCCTTGCGCGTAAGGACCGAGATGGGCGTGCTCGACGTGAAGCCCGGCGAGTTGGTGGTGCTGCCGCGCGGCGTGCGCTTTGCCGTGGAACTGCTTGAAGGAACCGCGCGCGGCTATGTCTGCGAAAACTATGGCGCGGCCTTGCGCCTGCCGGAGCTGGGCCCGATCGGTTCAAATGGACTGGCCAACGCGCGCGACTTCCTCACGCCGGTGGCGGCCTACGAAGACCGCGAAGGCAAGTTCGAACTCGTCGCCAAATTCGGCGGCCAGCTCTGGTCGGCCGATATCGGTCATTCGCCGCTCGACGTGGTGGCCTGGCACGGCAATTATGCGCCGTTCAAGTACGATCTCGCACTGTTCAATACGATCAATACCGTCAGCTTCGACCACCCCGATCCATCGATCTTCACGGTGCTGACTTCGCCGTCCGATACGCCGGGCACGGCCAATGTCGATTTCGTGATTTTCCCGCCGCGCTGGATGGTGGCGGAAAACACGTTCCGTCCGCCCTGGTTCCACCGCAACGTGATGAGCGAATACATGGGCTTGATCCACGGCGCCTACGATGCCAAGGCGGAAGGCTTCATGCCGGGTGGAAGCAGCCTGCATAACTGCATGTCGGGCCACGGGCCCGATGCGGCGACCTTCGAGCGCGCCAGCGAAGTACAACTGGCGCCGCACAAGATCGACAATACGCTGGCCTTCATGTTCGAAAGCCGCTACGTGATCCGCCCGACTTCACACGCCTTGCTCATGCCCGAACTGCAAAAGAATTACCTCGAGTGCTGGCATGGCCTGAAAAAGAATTTCACCGGCAAGCTCTGAAAAAAGGATAAGCATGCAAGCCAATGATCCCGCGTTGAAATCCTTCGTCGACGTCGCGCCCGACTCGCATTTCCCCATTCAGAACCTGCCGTTCGGTATCTTCAGCACCGCCGCCGACCCGGTGCCCCGCGCCGGCGTCGCCATCGGCGATTACGTGCTCGACCTGGCCGTGCTGGAACGCCGGGGGTTGCTGAAGCCATCGGGCACGCACGTGTTCGACCAGCCTGCGCTCAATGCTTTTATTGCGCTCGGCAAGCAGGCCTGGAGTGACAACCGTCTGGCAATCAGCCTCTTGCTGCGCCATGATAATCCTACGCTGCGCGACGATGCGGCCTTGCGCCAGCAAGCGCTCGTCGCCATGGCGTCGGTAACGATGCATCTGCCGGTGGCGATTCCAGGCTACACCGACTTCTACTCTTCCAGGGAGCATGCGACCAATGTCGGCACCATGTTCCGCGACCCGAAGAACGCCTTGCTGCCGAACTGGCTGCACATTCCCATCGGCTACAACGGCCGCGCCAGCTCGGTCGTGGTCAGTGGCACGCCGGTGCGCCGTCCACGCGGCCAAATCAAGCTTCCCGATGCCGAAACGCCGATCTTCGACGCGTGCCGCAAACTCGATTTCGAACTGGAAACTGCCTTCATCGTGGGGCAGGGCAATGCGCTAGGCGAGCCGATTGCGGTCGACGCCGCGCCGGACCACATCTTCGGCATGGTGTTGTTGAACGACTGGAGCGCACGCGACTTGCAGCAATGGGAATACGTGCCGCTGGGGCCGTTCAACAGCAAGACTTTCGCCACCTCGATCTCGCCGTGGATCGTGACGATGGAAGCACTGCAGCCCTTCATGGTTGATAGTCCCACGCAGGAACCGCAGCCTTTGCCTTATCTGCGCCAGAGCGGCAAGAACGGCATCGATCTGGAGCTCGAAGTCAGCCTGCGCCCCGGCGATGCCGCTCGCCCGAGCACGATCTGTCACACCAATTTCAAAACCATGTACTGGACCATGGCGCAGCAATTGGCGCACCACACGGTGTCCGGCTGCAATACGCAGGTGGGCGACTTGATGGGTTCCGGTACGATCAGCGGTTCGACACCGGATTCTTACGGCAGTCTGCTTGAATTGACCTGGAACGGACAGAAGCCACTGACCCTGCAAGGGGGTGTCCAGCGCTCCTTCATCGCCGACGGCGACGAAATAGCCATGACCGGCTGGTGCCAGGGCAATGGGTATCGCGTGGGATTCGGTTCGGTTACGGGCGTGGTGCTGCCGGCATTGGAGTGAGGCGCGGCTTATCCGGCATGGACAGGCGGTTTGCCCGATTTTGCGATACCAGTTTCACGTTCCAATAAGGGCGATCGGTTTGCCCTGTATCGACGATGACGAGCAAATTGCCGGCCGATGCCGCCGCTTCACGGTCGGTGGCGAGCACCCATTGGTGGCGGCCTTCCTGTTCGGCCGCTTCATAGTCGCGATCAAGCAAGCCGTAGTGGTCGATCAAGCGATTGAGCGATGCCGGTATGCGGATGCAGCCTTTCGATTGCACTGACCCCAATCTCTGCTCCAGCAGATCGGGGTCTGTCGCATGCATCTGGAGCCGCATCTCGCCCAAGTCGTGTCGCCCCCAGCCGCGCTTTCCCTGCTGCCAGCCAAAATCGAAAACCCTCTCGCCTTTTACGCCGTATCCGCGGATACCGTTTTCGTTTTTTGTGCCTTCGGCCCGAAAGTCGGGGTTGTCCGGTGTATGGAGAAAGATACCGACCGGCGTTTCAAAATGGTCGAACCGTGTCGCCTTTCCGGTCGAAACCGGAGACGCACCGAGCAGGTCGGCACCGCCGTCGCCATCAAGCCAGAACAGGAAAAGCACCTGGATTTTCGGGCTGCGATCCACCAAGATGACGTATTGCGGAGTATCCGGCTGCCGGTCCGAGCTGTCGAGGGTGGATAGGAGCAGGGCGGCGTAGCGGTGCGCGACATCCTCCGGAACGGCGATTCGTGGTTCTACCGACTGCGAATATACGCCGCGTATAGTCTCTACCGTAACCAAGCCTTGCTCGGCGCGGCATTGCAATGCTGCGCCCGCAAGAACGGACATCAAAACGGCTTGAAATGCAATGAATAGCCGGCTTGCTCGGCATGGCCTTTGTGGAAGCATCTTAATGCACGAAGACCTGGGAGTGCCGATGCGGAATCTGCTGCTTTTCCCACGCAGGAAAGTGCTCGGCCAATAAGCGATTGACCATGCGGATGCCCTGAAGCGCGGCTTCAGGGTAGTCCCGGATCGACAGGAGCTTCGTCATTCTGCGGCACACGTCTTCCCATTGATCGGGCGTCGTCTTTAGCGCGATCCCGCGGTCGGCCACGATCTCCACCGCCTTGTCCGGCAGCGATACGTAGATCAATACCCCGTTGCGCCGCGCCGTGTCCCACATGTGCAACGACGAAAAAACCCGCATTGCCCGCTCGCGCGGCGAGATATTCTTCCGGAATGCGCCCAGAGGCACGGTTTGTTCGACCGCCAGACTCAGTTCTCCAAGATGGGAGCGCACCCCAAGTTCAAGTTCTTTCCGCACGGAGTCCGCTTCCGACTTGCTGAATGCCAGCCTGCCGGAACCGAACAGACTTCGAAAGCGGTGGAAAGCTCGGCCGGGTCTCATGCCTATTCGCGCACGATGCGTTCTTCGCGCTGCTGGATTTTTCCCACGCAAGCCACATTCGCCAGTAGCTGGGCCAGATTGGCCACGATGTCGTCGAGGCAGGCGACACCGACCAGAGCGCCGGCAGAATCCAGCAAGGGAATACGCCGGATGCCGGACCAGCGCATGCGTTCCATGACGACATCCAGTTGCTCGCCCTCATAGGCGGTGACCAGCTTGGGCGTCATGATCCCGCCGACGGTGATACCCTCGGGATTCCTGTCCTTGGCCATGACTTCAACGACAAGGTCGCGATCGGTAATGATGCCGACAGGGACGGCTTCGCCAGCGCGGAATTCCACCACCACCAGATCGCCGACGTGACCTTCACGCATTCGCTTCGCCGCCTCGGCCACACTGAGACTGGCCTCGCACACTGCCACGTCGCGTGTGCATACGCTGCCGATGTACATATTCCCTCCGTCGCAAAGAAGATTGACTGCTTTGGAGTTTGCGCCGTCTTGGCGGGAGCCGATTTGACCTAAGTCAAAGCCGCCTTTGAAGGAGGGGGGGCTGGGCGGAACGGTTCGCCCGGAAAGTCCAGCCGATGGGAAGCCGGAGCCGTGCTTCGGATCGGCGCCAAAAACAAAAAGCCCCTCGCGGAGGCGAAGGGCTTTGGGGCCGGAAGGCGGCCGGAAATTACTTCTTGCTGCCCTTGGCTGCAGGAGCTGCGGTGGAGCCTTCGCTGATCTGCGCCTTGCTCTTCAACGACGTGATGTACTCGTCCAACTGCTTTTGCTTCATCATTTCAGTCAGGCGCGGCTTGACGTCTTCCAGCGAAGCCACAGTGCCCTGGCGCTTTTCTTCCAGCTTGATCACGTGCCAGCCGAATTGCGTCTTCACCGGGGTGTCGGTGAAGTGGCCCGGTTCGAGCTTGACCATGGCGGCCGAGAATTCAGGCACATAGCCTTCGGGCGAAGACCAGCCGAGGTCGCCGCCGCTCTTGTCGGCGCCGGGTTCGGTCGACTTGTCCTTGGCCAGGTCTTCAAACTTGGCGCCGCCCTTCAGCTTGGCGATGATGGCCTTGGCTTCGTCTTCGGTCTTCACCAGGATGTGGCGCGCATGGTATTCCTGGCGCTGCGCTTGGCTGGCCTTGATCTTTTCGTATTCGGCGTTGATGTCGGCATCCTTGACGACGATCTTCTTCATTTGCGCCTGGACCAATGCATTGGCCAGCATCTGTTCGCGGGCCAGCGCCAGCTTTTCCTTGATGTCCGGGCTGTTGCCCAAGCCTTGCTTTTCCGCTTCCTGGCTCAGGACTTCGAGATCGATGAGCTTTTCGGAGATTTGCTTGCGCAGTTCGGGGCTATCCTTCTGGCCGTGGGATTCGACATCCTTCATCACGGAATCAAGGCGGGCGGAAGGAATGGTCTTGCCGTTGACGGTGGCAACTTGTGCCATGGCAGGCATTGCGGCAATAGCGAGGAGAGCCACCAACAGGCGGGCAGGTTTAAAAGTCATTATTGCTTCCCAAGGAATAGAAGTGTTGCGAACTTGTTAATAAGGGTTAATCTATTTTTTGACGATATCTCAGCACTCAAGCCTGGACTTCCGAAGGCGCCAGGGCGGTTATCGCCAGAGCGTGGATATCCTTGTGCATCATATCAAGCAGGCAATCATACACCAGCCGATGGCGGGCGACGCGATTTTGTCCTTCAAATGCAGCCGAAACGAGCTTCAAGCGGTAGTGCCCACCCCCGGAAGCCGCCCCGGCATGACCACGATGCGCCGCCGATTCGTCCTCCAACTGACACAGCTGCGGCGAAAAAGTTGCATTCAGGAGAGAAACGATGCGTTCGGCAACGCCTTGGCCGGCTGGAGTATTGCTCATTTTGGCCCTTCAATGTGTTTCGAAAGGTAAATGCTCTGCACGATGATGAAGACGAAACTGATGCCGATCGAAGCCAGCTTGAAATCGACCCAGGCGCCATTGTTGTCCTTGAACAGGACGAAGGCGACGAACAGGTTCAGTATCCCCATGCAGAGGAAGAACAAGACCCAGGCCAGGTCGAGCTTGTTCCAGATGCGCTCGGGCAGGCTGAATTGCTCGGCCATCAAGCTGCGGATGGCATTCTTCTTGAGCACAAGGCGGCTGACCAGCAAAGCCGAAGCGAAGCACCAATAGAGCACGGTGGGCTTGAGCTTGATGAAGTTTTCATTGTTGAAGTAGATCGTCATGCCGCCGAAGACCACGATGACGGTCAAGGTCATCCACAGCGTGAAACCGACCGGTTTGCGCCGGATCAATTCATAGGCGACCTGGGCCACGGTCACGACGATGGCGACGGCCGTGGCCAGCAGCAGCGGGGCGTGGTTGCCGATCACGGCACCGCCCGACATGAAGCTGCCGAGGTATTGATTGGCCATCGCACGCGCGGTTTCGGGGTGGCCGTCGCCCCACCAGAAAACGAAAAAGAACAGGACTACGGGAAATACGTCGAACAATAACTTCATGAGCAGGGGATCAGGTGGAGGAGGTAGGGGTAAAGCTCAGCGAGGCCGAGTTGATGCAATAGCGCAGGCCGGTAGGCGGCGGACCATCGGGGAATACGTGGCCGAGGTGGGCGTCGCATACGTTGCAAATCACTTCGGTGCGTATCATGCCGTGTGAGCGGTCCGTTACTTCGCGCACGTTTGCCGGGTTCAAGGCCTTGAAATAACTCGGCCAACCGCAGCCGGAATCGAACTTGGTATCGGATTCAAATAATGGGGTGCCGCAGCAGACGCAGGTATAGATGCCGTGCTCGTGGTGATCCCAATAACGGCCGGTGAAGGCGCGCTCGGTGGCCGCATGGCGCGTCACCTGGTATTGCATGGTATCCAACTGCTCGCGCCATTCGGCGTCGGTCTTTACGACTTTCTCTGTCATGATGAACAACTCACTTCCAAGGTACTGGCCCAATCCGGGGGCAGGGCCGCATAATGCGCATTTTCCGGCTGTTCGTCAAAGGGTTTCTCCAGAACGGCCAAAAGGCGCGCGACTTCGGAAAAGTCCTTATTCTGCGCCTTTTCGATGGCAATTTGGGCCAGGTAATTGCGCAGGACGTATTTCGGGTTGACCGCGTCCATGGCCGCACGGCGTGCGGCGTCAACGCTATTTTCCTGCTTCAGCCGGGCCCGGTATTGTTCCAGCCAGGCATGGCAGGCGGGGCGGTCGATAAACAGGTCGCGCACCGGTTCGGCGCTGGCGGCATCGTCCAGCTTCAATTTGCCGAGTTCGCGGAAGAACAGCGTGAAGTCGGCATGGCTGTCTTGCATGACATTGAACATCTGTTCGATCAACGCCGCATCGGGTTCCTGCACCGTCTTCAGCCCAAGCTTGGCGTGCAGCAGCTCGTCGAATTTGCCGGTAAATTCCGCCTTGTAGCCCGACAGCGCCTCGTGTACCTCATCGGGTTCGCCCGCCAAAGGAAGCAAAGCCTGGCCCAATGCATAGCAATTCCAGTGGCCGATTTGCGGTTGCATGGCATAGGAATAACGCCCGCCGTGGTCGCTGTGGTTGCAGATATGGCGCGAATCGAAGGCTTCCATGAAGCCGAACGGGCCGTAGTCGATTGTGATGCCGAGGATGGACATGTTGTCCGTATTCATCACCCCATGCATGAAACCGACCGCCTGCCATTGCGCCATCAGGTGTGCCGTGCGTCGCGTCACTTCCTTGAGCAGGGCGTAGTAGGGGTTGGATGCCTCGCGCAATTCCGGATAGAAGCCGGCTATCACGTGATCTGCCAGGATTTTCAACTCTTCATGGCGCTCCGCATAAAACCAGTGTTCAAAGGAGCCGAAACGCACGAACGAAGGTGCCATGCGTGTGGCCACGGCCGAGGTCTCTGGCGCCTCGCGCATGATGGCGTGGTCGGAACCGGTCACGCACAATGCGCGTGAAGTCGGAATGCCGAGCGCGGCCATCGCTTCGGAACAGAGGAACTCGCGGATCGAGGAACGCAGCACGGCACGCCCATCGCCCATGCGCGAATAAGGCGTCAGGCCGGCGCCTTTCAATTGCAATTCAAGCCTGCCACCGTCGATATCCGGCACGTCGCCGAGAAGGATGGCGCGGCCGTCGCCAAGCTGGCCCGCCCAGACGCCGAACTGATGGCCCGAATACACGGCGGACAAAGGCTTGGACCCGGGCAGGATGCAGTTGCCGGTAAAGGCTTCGACAAAGCCTTCCTGCGCCGCAGCACCAGGATCAAGCCCGATCAATGCCGCGGCTTGCGGCGCGAAGCCGACCAGGTAGGGTGCAGGGAGCGGCGTGGGTTGCAGCAGAGTGTAAAACGCGCTCGGCAATTCGGCAAAGGTATTGCCGAACTCCAGCGCTTCCAGCGGTTTCAAGTTTTGCGGTAGTGGTGCGTTCACAGACATTCCTTGTTGGCCCGGCATGGGTACGTGCAGATACCGGGCGGATAACCTATCATTGTACAGAAGAGACAAAACACGACACGGAGACCGTATATGAGCCTGGGTGAACCACTGCACATTCCTTCTCGCAAAGGCGAGGTATCGGACGATGAATGGAACACGCGGGTCGATCTCGCGGCGTGCTACCGGCTGGTGGCCGATTTCGGCTGGAGCGACCTGGTGTTCACTCATATCACCGCGCGTGTGCCGGGAACGGAAGATCAGTTCTTGATCAACCCCTACGGCATGATGTTCGATGAAATCACGGCGTCTTCGCTGGTGAAGATCGACTTGCAGGGCAACAAGCTCGACGACACGCCATTCCCGGTCAATCCCGCGGGCTTCACGATCCACTCGGCAATTCATTCGGCGCGCCACGACTTGCAATGCGTGCTGCATACGCACAGCTTGAACGGCGTCGCGGTTTCGGCCCAGGCCAAGGGTGTGCAAGCGCTTTCGCAACAATCGATTTTCATCCTCTCGAGTCTGGCCTATCATGACTACGAAGGCGTGGCCTTGAACGACGATGAGAAGCCGCGGCTCGTGGCTGATTTCGGCGACAAGACTTACCTCATGTTACGCAACCATGGCTTGTTGACGGTGGGGCGTACAGTGGCCGACGCTTTCTTGAATATGTATGTGTTCGAAGCCGCCTGCACCATACAGGTGCGGGCGATGGCGGGCGGCGGTGAGTTGATCGAAATTCCTTCTTCAATCATCAGCGGCGCGCAGCAGCAAGCCAAGGCGGTAACGAAGTCTTTGGGAGGCATGCTGGCGTGGCCCGGCTTGTTGCGGCGACTTGATCGCAAGGATCCATCCTATCGGACATGATGCAGTGCATTGCATGAAAATAGGAATGGATGAGGGACAACAATGCGGCGATGCAGCATCGAAATTCGTTGACGATTAAAGCACGGTCGTACAAAAATCGATGGCAACAAACACCGGCAGCATGCCAGAAGTGTTTGATCTTCAGGAGACGGAATGCCGCAGTATCCTCATAGCCCCTTGATGGGGCAGATGATGAGCCAGCCCCTGCTCATCTCCAGCATCATCCGGCACGCCGACCGCCAGTTCGGCAAGAATGAAATCGTGTCGCGCCGTGTCGAAGGGGATATCCACCGCTATACCTATACCGACTGCCACACCCGCGCGCGCCGCATGGCCAACGCTCTGAAGGCGCTCGGCGTGAAGATGGGGGACCGTGTTGCGACGCTGGCGTGGAACGGCTATCGGCACATGGAGCTGTACTATGCGGTCTCCGGTTCGGGGGCTGTGCTGCACACGATCAATCCGCGGCTGTTCGCCGAACAGGTCGCCTATATCGCGAACCATGCCGAAGATCAGTACCTGTTCTTCGACCTGACCTTTCTGCAAGCCGCCGAAGCGTTTTCCGCGCATTGCACGACGATCAAGGGCTATGTACTGATGTGCGACCGTGAGCGCATGCCCAAGGAACACAAGATCAAGAACCTGATGTGCTACGAGGACTTGATCGAGAATAATTCCGACGACTACGAGTGGCCGTTGTTCGACGAGTACTCGGCTTCCAGCCTGTGCTATACCTCGGGCACGACGGGCAACCCCAAGGGGGCGCTGTACTCGCACCGTTCCACGGTGTTGCATTCATATGCCTCGGCCATGCCCGACGCCTTGAACGTGTCTTCGCGCGACGTGGTGCTGCCGGTGGTGCCGATGTTCCACGTCAACGCCTGGGGCCTGCCGTACACGGCGGCGCTGGTGGGCTTCAAACTGGTGTTCCCCGGCCCGCACCTGGACGGCAAGAGCCTGTACGAGCTGTTCGAGGGCGAGAAGATCAGCTTCAGCGCCGGTGTGCCGACCGTGTGGCTGGGCCTCTTGAACTACGTGAAGGCCAACAACCTCAAGTTCTCGACCTTCAAGCGCACCGTCATCGGCGGTTCGGCCTGTCCGCCGGCGATGATGGCCTCGCTGCAGCATGACTTCGGCATCGAGGTCATCCACGCCTGGGGCATGACGGAGATGTCGCCGCTGGGCACGCTGTCCAAGCTGACGACGCGCCAGCTCAGCCTGCCACCCGAGGCGCAACAGCGCCTGCTGGAAAAGCAGGGCCGCGGGATCTACGGCGTGGACATGGCCATCATCGATGACGACGGGCGCTCGCTGCCGTGGGACGGATAGGCCTCGGGCAATCTCGTCGTGCGCGGCCAC
>DASVLJ010000010.1:0-29558 GCA_036384915.1 Burkholderiaceae bacterium | reverse complement strand
CGTGTCGGACAACATCCGGCATCGCGCGTGGAAGAACTGACGCCGAAGCTGTGGAAACAGCATTTCGCCAGCAATCCGTTGCGCTCGCTCCTGCATCAGTTGGGCAGTTAGCGCAAGGACGCCGCTCAGTTACCGCTTACTCTCAGACAAATATCGCAATTTCAAGCTGGTCATGCCGAAGCCTGCAAGATTATTGTTTCTTCCCGGTGCCTCGGGCATCCCTGCATTCTGGCATCCGCTTGCCGGGCGACTGGGCTTCGAGGCGGAATACCGCTTCATGGCCTATCCGGGTTTTGGTGAGGAGCCGCCCGACCCGACCGTCACGAGCCTCGACGACCTTGCCGCTCATCTGGTGAGTCAGATCAACTGCCCGACTGCGCTGATCGCCCAATCGATGGGCGGCATACTGGCCGTGCGCGCGGCAATCGAAAAACCGCATTTGATCACCCACTTGGTACTCAGCGTCACATCAGGGGGTATCGATATGGAAGCCTTTCGTGCGCATGATTGGCGTCCGGCTTTCCTTGCCGCCAATCCGCATTTGCCCGACTGGTTCATTGCGGACCGCTCCGACCTGACGTCGGAGATAAAACGCTTGCTCCAGCCCGTGCTGCTGCTATGGGGCGATGCCGATCCCATCAGCCCGCTCGCGGTCGGGCGCCATCTGCAAAGCTTGCTGCCGCGCGCCACGCTGCACGTCGTCAAAGACGGCGGCCACGATCTTGCCAATACCCATGCCGCAGAGCTGGCCGCGTTGATTGACGAGCACCTGCAACAAAGCACCTGATCCACATCAATAAACCGGATTTCCCCTACCTCAGGTCAGGATGTTGTCACTTTTTAGGACTATCATAACGATTATTGGCAAATCAGCAGCGATAACAATCTGGCATAACACTTGCTCCTGCCTGATACAGCGCGGCTCTCTGGAGACGCACGACACCGGTTACGTAGACTTTTGTAGGCATTTCGCAAGCAGTATCTTTTACGGAGAAGCAAGATGGAAGACGTCGTCATTGTCAGTGCCTTGCGCACTGCAGTCGGTAAATTCGGTGGTTCGCTGGCCAAGACGGCCGCGTCGGATCTGGGTGCGCATGTGATCAAGGGGTTGCTGGCCAAGACCGGCTTGAAGCCAGAACAGATCAGCGAAGTGCTGCTGGGCCAGGTCCTGACCGCCGCCGTAGGTCAGAACCCGGCGCGTCAGGCCGTCATCCGCGCCGGCTTGCCTGACATGGTGCCTGCGATGACGATCAACAAGGTGTGCGGCTCCGGCTTGAAGGCGACGCACCTGGCAGCGCAAGCGATCCGTTGCGGCGACGCGGAAATCGTGATTGCCGGCGGCCAGGAAAACATGAGCGCCGCTCCGCATGCGCTCAACGGTTCGCGCGACGGCATTCGCATGGGCGACGGCAAGCTGGTCGACACGATGATCGTAGACGGCCTGTGGGACGTCTATAACCAATATCACATGGGTGTGACGGCCGAAAACGTGGCCAGGAAGTTCGGCATTTCGCGCCTGGAACAGGACGAGTTCGCGCTCGCTTCGCAAAACAAGGCTGAAGCCGCGCAAAAGGAAGGCAAGTTCAAGGACGAGATCCTGCCGCTGGAAATTCCGCAAAAGAAGGGCAGTATCACCTTCGATGCCGACGAGTACATCAAGGCCGGTTCCACGCTTGAAGCGCTGTCGGGCCTGCGTCCCGCGTTCAACAAGGAAGGCACGGTCACCGCCGGCAACGCCTCCGGCATCAACGACGGCGCGGCGGCCGTGGTGATGATGTCGGCTTCGAAAGCGCGCCAGCTGGGCTTGACGCCGCTGGCCCGCATCAAGGCTTATTCCTCGGCAGGCGTGGACCCCAGCATCATGGGTATGGGCCCGGTGCCGGCTTCGCAGCTGTGCCTGAAGAAGGCAGGCTGGACCGCGGCCGATCTTGACCTGATGGAAATCAATGAAGCCTTCGCCGCGCAGGCGATTGCGGTCAACAAGGAAATGGGCTGGGATACGAGCAAGATCAACGTCAATGGCGGCGCGATCGCCATTGGTCATCCGATCGGCGCTTCCGGTTGCCGTATCCTGGTCACGCTGTTGCACGAGATGGTGCGCCGCGATGCCAAGCGCGGCCTGGCCAGCCTGTGCATCGGTGGCGGCATGGGTGTGGCATTGGCGGTAGAGCGTGATTAAGTTTCGATCATCAACTTTCAATTCGACGAGGAAACCATGTCTAGAGTAGCGTTAGTGACGGGCGGTATGGGCGGCCTGGGTGAGGCGATTTGCATCAAGATGGCGGCGCTCGGCTACAAGGTCGTGACCACGTATTCGCCGGGCAATACCAAGGCCAATGAGTGGCTCGCCTCGATGAAGGACGCGGGCTACGATTTCCATGCCTATCCCTGCGATGTGGCCGACTACGAATGCGCAGTCGATTGCATCTCCAAGGTGGAAAAGGAAGTCGGTCCGATCGATGTGCTGGTTAATAATGCCGGCATCACGCGCGATATGACCTTCAAGAAAATGGACAAGGTCAATTGGGACACGGTCATGCGCACCAATCTCGATTCCGTGTTCAACATGACCAAGCCGGTATGCGACGGCATGGTCGACCGCGGCTGGGGCCGTATCATCAACATTTCTTCCGTCAACGGTCAAAAGGGCGCCTTCGGCCAGACCAATTACTCTGCGGCCAAGGCCGGCATGCACGGCTTTTCCAAGGCGCTGGCGCTCGAAGTGGCGCGCAAGGGGGTAACCGTCAACACCATCTCGCCCGGCTATATCGGGACCAAAATGGTGATGGCGATTCCTCAGGAAGTACTGGACAGCAAGATCATCCCGCAAATTCCAATGGCACGCCTGGGCAAGCCCGAAGAAGTTGCCGGTCTGGTAGCCTATCTGGCCTCGGACGAAGCGGCATTTGTGACCGGCGCAAACATCGCCATCAACGGCGGTCAGCACATGCATTAAGGCCGCATTGCTGGGGAGTTGTTCCGTACATTCACAGCTCGTTTGCACATTCGCAAGTTGCACCAAAATGGGATAGCATGCACGAAGCCGTGCTTGGCCTGTCCCATTTGTTTTTGCGCGGCATCCCTATATTCATTTTTACTTTCACCTTCACCTTGCAAAGGAAACGCCATGAACAAACGTCAAGCCCTGCTCGCTTCCGCTCTCGCCACCGTTTGCGTCACCGGCATGACTGCCGCGCATGCCGCCGATAGCGACAAGGAAAAGTGCTTCGGTATTGCCAAAGCCGGCCAAAACGATTGCTCCAGCGTCATGGGCACTCACTCCTGCGCCGGTCAGGCCAAGAAGGATATGGACCCGACTGAATGGAAGTACGTCGCCAAGGGCACGTGCGCCAAGGCCGGCGGCACTACGGCCATGCCCAAGGGCGCGAAGTAATCATACGAACGGCGCGGCAAATTATTTTTCCGCCGCGTGTAAGAAATCGCTGACGGCTCCGACTAGTGGGTAACCGGTTTCAATCATCCCGGTTACCCACTTAACCTTACTCAGGAGATTCGCCATGAACCAACGTCACGCCCTGTTTGCAGCAGCTCTCGCCACCGTATGCTTCGCCGCCACCGGCGCCGCCCATGCCGCCGACGCTGAAAAAGAAAAATGCTTCGGCATTGCCAAGGCTGGCCAAAACGATTGCGCCAACAATGCCGGCGTCCATTCTTGTGCCGGCCAGAGCAAGGTCGACAACGACAAGCGCGAATGGAAGTACGTCGCCAAGGGCACTTGCCAAAAGGCCGGCGGCAGCTTGACCGCGGCGAAGTAATTCTTCCATCTTTCTCCTCGCGCATCCATGCACACCGTACCCGATAGGCGAGCCCCGATGGGCGTTGGCGTGGGTTTGCGCGCGCCGCATTACCGTGCTTTCCTCGAGCAGCGGCCGCCTGTCGGCTGGCTCGAGGTGCATAGCGAAAACTACCTCGAACGCGGCGGCTGGGATGCGCACGTGCTTGAGCAACTGCGTGCCGATTACCCCATCAGCCTGCATGGCGTAGGACTCGGTATAGGCTCCGCCAGCGGCTTTTCGATGGAGCACGCCAAGCGCGTGCGCGACCTGGTGCTCCGCATCGATCCGGTTCTGGTGTCGGAGCATTTGTGTTGGGGCGCGGCCGGCTCGCGCAACCTGAACGATCTGCTGCCGATGCCGCTGACGGAAGAAAGCCTGAACCTGGTGGCCGAGCGCGTCGACCGTATCCAGAATATGCTGGGTCGACGCCTCTTGCTGGAAAACGTATCGACCTATCTGCGCTTCGCACAGGATGCCATGAGCGAAGCCGAATTCCTGGCCCGGCTTGCCGCGCGCACGGGCTGCGGCATTCTGCTCGACGTGAATAATCTTTACGTTAACCAATGCAACCATGGCGAAGATGCGCTGGCTGCCTTGCAGGCAATCGCGCCGGCTTCGGTCTGCGAAATCCATTTGGCCGGCCACCTCGTTACGCCCGAAGCGGTGATCGATCACCATGGCGACCGCGTCGCGCCCGAAGTCTGGGATTTGTACCGCGCAGCGCTACGCCGCTTCGGCGCCGTGTCAACCCTGATCGAATGGGACACCGATCTGCCCGAATTGGCCGTGCTGCTGGGCGAAGCGGAAAGAGCACGCGTTATCATGGAAGATGTGGTTCCCATTGGGCCGAGCGAACTGCAGCGCACGCAAACGGCATTCGCCGAAGCACTGTTCGACGCCGCCAAGGAGGGACAAGCGTTGCCGCTATTCAAAAGCGATGCGGCACTCGCGCAACAGCGCTTCGCACTTTACCGCGGCAACCTTGCCGGCAATTGGGACAAGGCACTGGCCAATGCCTATCCCGTGTTGCGGCAACTGGTGGGCGAGGAATTTTTCGCTGCGCTGGCACGCGAATACGGCAGAGCCCATCCATCGACCGATGGCGATCTCAACCGCTTCGGAGCCCATTTTGCTGAATTCCTGACCGGCTTCGAGCACGTTGCCGAGTATCCGTATTTCCCCGATATGGCGCGGCTCGAATGGGCGTTGCATCGTGCACATTATGCGGATGGGGCCGCCGTGATCGATACGGTCGCGCTATCCTCGCTCGCACCGGAACAGATGGATGCGGCAGGGCTAAAGCTTCATCCCGCTTGCAGCTTGTTTGCCTCGCCTTGGGCCATTGTCGAATTGTGGGAAGCGCATCAGCCCGGCCATGAACAGGAATTTCCCGTCGAACTGGCGCGGGATAGCCATGCCGTGATTGTGCGCCCGCATTGGAAATGCGAAGTGCTGCCCCTGTCGGCAGCGGCTTACGCGATGCTAAGCGGCCTCGCTGCCGGCGCAAGCCTGGGGGCGGCTCTCGATGCTGCGCTTGATCTCGATGAGCAATTCAATTTCGGAAACTGGCTGCAGGAATGGCTGCAAGCCAGGATATTCGCGAGCCTTGATTTCGAACAATAAGCATCGCAAACGACAAGGAAAAGACATGCAAAAAATACTGCGCCTGCATCAAGCCATCACGCGCTTCGATCCGCAAATTACCATCTGGTTCGGTTCGCTGCTGTCGCTCGCGATCCGTTTGTCCATCGGCCTGGACTTTTTCAGGTCCGGCCTGGTCAAGATAAGCGATTGGAGCGCGACACTGGCGCTGTTTCACGATGAATACCACGTGCCGCTACTGCCGCCCGATCTCGCCGCTTACATGGGCGCTGCTGGCGAATTGGGCTTTCCCATCCTGCTGGCGCTGGGCTTTATTTCGCGTCCGGCGGCGGCCGGCCTGTTCTTCGTCAATGCGATGGCGGTGATTTCCTACCCGCAGCTATTCCAGTTCGAATGCCCGGCAGGCTTGAAAGACCACTTTTGCTGGGGTTTGATGGCGCTGGTGCTGCTGGCGTATGGTCCGGGACGAATTTCGCTCGATTATGTACTGGAGCGCATGCGCGCCAAGCGGGCGGCCTAAGAGGGGATTTCGTATTTTGTCAGGATAAATCAGATTAAAAAATATTTTGTATTGATTATTCTTTTTTTTGCAAACTTTTATTCTGCTTTTGCCTTTCAAGGAGCCAGTACCTTGATTCGGATCTGCCCCAGGCTCACCACCTGCCCAGCGCGTATCTTGGCCGTTTTGCGCAATTCGGTCTGGCCATTCACTTTGACCTGGCCGCCGGCGACGATCATCTTGCCGGCCCCGCCGCTGTCGCACAGGCCGGCCAGCTTCAGCAATTGATTGAGTTCGACGTATTCGCCCTCGAGTTCGAATTCCACGGTTTTCATCTCAGGTTTCCAGTTTGGCTTGCGCCTTGTTTAGCCAGTCCTCCAGCGCGCCAAGCAAATCCTCATGGGAATAAGAGCAGCTTTCTTCGGAAAACGCGCTGCCCGACTCCAGGCGGCCGAGCAAGTCTTCCATCACTTGGCGGTAGCGCGGCGGCAGGGCGTCAAGCAAGCCATCCTGGCTGCGCCACAGCGCGCAGAATTGCGCGACGTTCGATTGCTTGCTGCGGATGGCACTCAGGCTGGCCCGCAGGGCGGCGGTGCTGGGTGTGGGCATGGTCGTCGATAAAATAAAAACGGCCAGCCGCCGCGGCCGGCCGTTGATTCTAATCCGCTATCCGAGCCGGCGCTTAAGCTTTCGCCGGCGCCGGACCTTTCATGCGTTGGGCAATGCGGGTGATATTGTTCAGCGACAGCAAGTGGGCATAGATACGGCCCAGGTCGCCGCTGCGCGCCAGTTCCAGCAGGGCGGCGTCGGACAGCGCCAGCAAGCGCTTTTCGTCGACGATCTGGAAGCCGTCCAGCGTATAGGTCTCGTCCTTGGCGCGCGTGAATACCACTTGCTGGGGCACGAGCAGGTCGTGCTTCTTCAGGTTGGCAACGAATTGGGCGGCGGCTTCGCTCTGGGCCGAGAACTCCGACAGGAAACCCACGGTCGACTTCATCAACTCGGTCTCGCTGCCGTCTTCGTTGAACAGGCGCTCGCCGTCCGCAAATTCGCCGAGACCGTCATAGGCTTCGTCGAACACGACGAAGGGGCGCTCGTTTTGCGGATCGATGTTGAGAACGAAGGGATAGCGGCGGATGAAGCCGGGGATGTATTGACCGAGCCAGTTGCCGTTTTCGTCAACCATCAGGTTTTCTTTTTCGCGTACGCCGAACAGGCCGATCGGTGTGCCCGTGCCGTCGTCCTGGACGGCAAAGACCAGCGGGAATTCCGCCGCGGCATAGCCGAACTCCAGCGGGGCAATCGGCAGAGCCACTGTCTTGGAGACGAACTTCAAGCCGGTCGACGAAGGCTTGAGGCGGTAATTGCGATGCTTGTTGCGGTCGAGAACGGCGGGCTTTTGGTAGAGGTTCAGAATAGTCATGAATGAAATGTCCAGAATATAATAGGTCCAGAAGCCGCCGCGCACGCATGCGAGCCTGACCGGTTTATGCCGGGGCATTGTACCAGTGGTCGCGGCACGTAGTGCCAAAAAGGCCCTTTATTCAAGGCCTTAACGAAGTAATGGACCCTTAATGCGCTTTAGTGGGTTATTGGGAGTTTGTTGAAGCTTGCCAGGTGCCTCATTTGCCGAGTAAGCCGCGCGCCAGCTTGTTTTGCAGCGCTCCCTTTCGGTCGCCGGTGAATTCCCAGAACATCGCGCCGCCCAGGCCATGCGACTTGATGTAGTCGATCTTGTGCTCCAACGATTCCGGGTCGTCATAGCTGACGAATTCTCCTGTGTCGGTATTGAACAGGTAGGGAACCTTGGCGCGTTCGTTCCAGTAGCGGACGAATCCCTTCTGCCCCGCGAGGTTGGCTTCGATGTCGGAATAGTCGAGTACGCCATCTTCCCAGGTGCCGCGACCCTTGCCATGGCAATCCTGCAATTGCCCGTTGTTGGCCGGAGCGCATTGCTTCCAGCTATAGCCGTAGAACGGTACGCCCAGAACCAGCTTGGCCGGCGGCACGCCAGCCTTCAACGTCGCATTGACGATGAAATCGATGTTGAGCTGGCTGCCATCCACGCCGGCATGCCTGATCATCGGATCGTCATACAGCGGCGCATGGTGCCCGGCATAGCCGTTCCAGTGGCCGCTGAAGTCATACGTCATGATGTTGGCCCAGTCCAGCACCTGCGCCACCTTGCCCATCTCGGTATCGGCCAGGAATTGCAGGTTGTTTCCGATGGCAGCTGTCAGCAGGTAGTGGCGCTTGTCCTTGGTGCCGGCTTCGTCAAGCCGATCGCGCAATGCATGGAACAGCAAGGTGTAGTTTTCCTTGTCTTCCGGGCGGCGCGCATTGTGCTCGTCCCCGCCGTGCACAGGAAACTCCCAATCGATGTCGATGCCGTCGAGGCGGTACTGCTTCATGAACGCCACGGCGCTGTCGGCGAACTTGGCGCGAGAATCAGGCGTCAACGCCACGTCGGAAAACTCTTGCGAACCGGCCCAGCCGCCTATCGAGACCAGCACGTGGAGCTTGGGATTGTGCTGCCTGAGCTTGACCAGTGCGGCAAGGTCGGCCTTGCTTTGCTCTTCGGGTAAGGTATTGCCCAGGACGACGCCGCCGTCCTTGATGGCGGCGAATGCAAAGTTGATATGCGTGACCTTGGTGCCCTTGAGCTTTTCCGCACCGTAGTGACGTGCCGGGTCGGCGCGGTCGAGGTAATAGCCGACGATTTTGTAATCCGCGTCGGCATGCGCCTTGGCGTACTTGGGCGCCGCCTGCGCGCTTGCGCAAAATGCCGCCGCGATGAATGAGGCCAGTGCTGCATGCTTCAAATGCTTGGTCACGCTTTTTCCCCGGTTGTGCTGCCGTTTTGCAAGTTCCAGGTTGCAAGAATAACCCGAATGTGGCATCAAAGTGGTATTGTTGGGTCGTTTAAATGCCCATGGCCAAAATCATTCAGTGTCGCACCTCAGGTGATATGATCGCGCGCTTGGACAAGCGCATACCCACGCGAGTCCCCATCATTATTGGAAACGACATGCGACCAACCTATCTCGTGATCGCCGCCGCCGGATTGACCCTGGCTGCGGCCGCTGCCTGCGCACAGGAGCAGAATGCCATGAACACCACTCCCAAAGCGGCAATGGCGAAGAATCCTCTCTTCGCGCCTTCGCCGCTGCCTTACCACATGCCGCAATTCGACAAGATCAAGGACGAGGACTTCGTTCCAGCCTTCAATGAAGCCATGCGGGAGCAACTGGCCGAGATCAAGGCGATCGCCAACAATCGCGCTGCGCCAACGTTTGAGAACACCATCGTCGCCATCGACCGCTCCGGCCAGATGCTCGACCGCGTCAGCAAGACATTCGACAACCTGCACAGCTGCAATACCGATGACGCGCTCGACAAGATCGACAGCGAGATGTCGCCCAGGCGCGCCTCGCATAGCGACACCATCATGCTCAATGAAAAGCTGTATGCGCGCGTCAAAACCCTGTATGCCAAGCGCGACAGCCTCGGCCTCGATCCGGAGGCGGCTTACCTGCTTGAGCGCTACCACACCGATTTCGTGCGCGCCGGCGCCGAGCTGTCCCATGCCGACAAGACCAGGTTGAAGCATTTGAACGCCGAACTGGCGCAGTGGTCGTCGAAGTATCAGCAAAACGTGTTGAAGGAAGTCGATGCTTCCGCAGTCGTGGTCGATAGCCGTGCCGAGCTCGACGGCATGTCCGACAGCGAGATTGCCGCCGCGGCCGACCGCGCCAAGGCACGCGGCTTGGCCGGCAAATACGTGATCGCCCTGGTCAACACCACAGGCCAGCCGCCCGAAGGCGAGTTGACCAACCGTGCGCTGCGCCAGCGCATCTATGAAGCCTCGGTCGCACGCGGCAGCCGCGGCGGCGAGTTCGATAACCGCGCCGTGGTCTTGCAGATGGTCAAGCTGCGCGCCGAACGCGCCAAGCTGCTGGGCTACGCCAGCCATGCAGCCTATCAGCTCGAAGATGAGACCGCGCGCACCGTGCCGGCCGTGAACAAACTCCTGGCCGATCTGGCCAAGCCAGCCGTGAACAATGCCAGGAAGGAAGCGGCCGCGATGCAGGAAATCATCGACAAGGAAAGCGGTGCGAATGGTGCCAACTTCAAGTTGGCCGCCTGGGATTGGGACTACTACACCGAAAAAGTACGCAAGGCGCGCTACGATTTCGACGAATCGCAGCTGAAGCCTTACTTCGAACTCGAGAGTGTGATGCACAACGGCGTGTTCTACGCCGCCAACAAGCTATACGGCATCACCCTCAAGGAGCGCCACGACCTGCCGGTCTACAACCCAGATGTGCGCGTATTCGAAGTCTTCGACAAGGACGGCAAGCCGCTGGCCCTATTCATCTATGACCTCTATGCGCGCAGCAACAAGCAGGGCGGCGCCTGGATGAATGAATACGTCAGCCAATCCGACCTCACCGGCAACCGACCTGTCGTGGCCAACCACATCAACATCCCCAAGCCGCCGGCCGGCGAGCCGACGCTGTTGACCTTTGACGAAGTCACCACGATGTTCCACGAATTCGGCCATGCGCTGCACGGCATGTTCTCCGACGTGCACTACCCGCGTTTCGCCGGCACCTCGGTGCCGAACGACTTCGTCGAATATCCCTCGCAAGTCAATGAGATGTGGGCCGTCTGGCCCGAGGTGCTGAAGAACTATGCCAAGCACTACAAGACCGGCGAGCCGATTCCGCAAGCCTTGCTCGACAAGGTCATGGCCACGCGCAAGTTCAACCAGGGCTTCGCCACTACGGAATACCTGAGCGCCTCGCTGCTCGACCAGCGCTGGCACCAGCTGACGCCGGAGCAGGTACCCACCGACGTGCTGGCCTTCGAAGCCGATGCGCTCAAGGATGCGGGCGTGGATTTCTCGCCGGTACCGCCGCGCTATCGCACCACCTACTTCTCGCATGCTTTCTCGGGCGGCTATTCGGCGGGCTACTATGCTTATATCTGGAGCGAGGAACTGGTGGCCGATTCGATCAACTGGTTCAAGGAAAACGGCGGGCTGGAGCGCAAGAACGGTGATTGGTTCCGCTCGACACTGCTCTCGCGCGGCGGCAGTGCCGATGCGATGAGCCTGTTCCGCAAGTTCCGCGGACGCGATCCGATCCTCGAGCCCTTGCTCGAGCGTCGCGGTTTGGACGGCTCGGGCCAATAAAGGAAAGAAATGGAAATCAAAAAAGAGCCTGGAACGCCCAGGCTCTTTTTTCATGGTTTTGAACAGCAAAGTATAAAATTTTCTTCATGAATGCCCCCAGCTGGCGTCTCCGGCGTATGCTGAATGGGGGTGTGATTGGAGAATCATCATGAAAGCCGTCAGGACGTTTGCAT
Organism: Burkholderiaceae bacterium; assembly: GCA_036384915.1. GTDB lineage: Bacteria > Pseudomonadota > Gammaproteobacteria > Burkholderiales > Burkholderiaceae_D > PKWO01. The sequence goes on along the minus strand of DASVLJ010000010.1, from coordinate 18,290 downwards.
TTTGTGCCGGTCTTTTGCTTGTTGCTACGGCAAACATCGCCGCAGCGCGGCCGGTTGGAGGATTTTCGGGACACGGCGGCTATTCCGGCGGACACGCATTCGGTCACGGCGGTTATCACGGTTCGTATTCCGGTTCATACCATGGCGGCGGCTGGGGTGGACACCCCGGCTGGTATGGCAACCATTGGCACGATGGCTGGTATGGCGGCTGGGGCGGCGTGTATATCGATCCGTGGTGGGGTGTCGGGGCCTACTCTTACCCCTACTATACTTATCCTGATGTCGTGGTGGCGCCAGCCGCCCCGGTCTATATTGAGCCGAACGCCCCGGCTGTTTCACCGCCGGGGAGTTGGTATTATTGCCAGGACCCGGCCGGTTATTATCCCTATGTCAAAAACTGCAATGGCGCCTGGCAGCAGGTTCCGGCCCAGCCGCCGGCGCAATAAGGTTCCACGACAACGCAATGCCAAACAAGAAGAGCCTGGGAATTCCAGGCTCTTTTTCGCTGTAGGTCCGGTTTATTGCATGGTCCAATGCAAAGGTTGGCCCTTTACATCGGTGATCTGCGTCAGTTCGTTGTAGATACGCGCTTGCACGCGGTCGGGCAGACGTACGAAATCGATATTGCCGACCAACTTGTCGCCCTTCAAGAAAGCCCAGGTGAAGAACTTGAGTGCGGCGATAGTCTTCTCGGGGGCGTTGGTCGATTGCGGCACCATCACGAAAGTGCCCATGGTGATGGGCCAGGTGTGCAGGCCCGGCTTGTCTGTCAGCATTTCCTCGAACGTGGCCTGCGTTTTCCAGGAACTGTTGTTCAGGGCGGAGGCGAAACCTTCCGAACCTGGTGTAACAAACTTGCCGTCGCGGTTCTGCACTTTGGTGTAAGTCAGCTTTTCCTGCACCACGTAGTTGTAGTCGACATAACCGATGGCGCCCGGGGTTTGCTTGACGGCCGCGACCACGCCTCCGCTGCCCTTCGCCGGCGTTGTGTCGGCCGCCCACATAATGGTGAAATTGCGGCCGTAGGTATCCTTCCAGGCCTTGCTCATCTTGACCAGGTAATCTGTGAAATTATAGGTCGTGCCCGAACCGTCGGAGCGTACCACCGCCACAATAGGCAGCTTGGGCAGCGCCAGGCCGGGATTGATCGCGGCGATCTCGGGATCATTCCACCTCGTTACCTTGCGCGCGAAGATGTCCGCCAGCACTTCGCCGGTCATCTGCACTTCGCCGGGCTTGATGCCGGGCAGATTGATCACGGGCACGACGCCCGAGATCGCGCTGGGGAAGCAAATCAGCTTGTTGGCCTTGCGGTCTTCGATCGACATGGCCACGTCGGAAGCGCCGAAGTCGACCGCGCGTTCCTTGATCTGCTTGATACCGGCCGAAGAGCCGACCGGCTGATAGTCGAGTTTGGGGTTGCCGCTTTTGGCATATTCTTCAGCCCACAGGTTATAAAGCGGCTTGGCGGCCGAAGAGCCGGCGCCGGTGATGTCGGCGTGTGCCGCAAACGTTGCGCCCAGGGCAAAAAGGCCGAGCAGAATCCTGCACTTTGCAAACATGATGACAACCTCAGTGTAGTGCCGGCGCGCGCAGTCTGGAGCACCGGTGTCCGGTCAGGCTAGTGACCTGCCGAGTGGATGGTTGGCGCGTATTGTAATCGAAATTGCGCGCTGCATCATTCTCCAATTGTCACAGTAAGTGTATGATTTTTTGTATGAAATTGTGCTTTTGCTCATAAACTGCGAGTCACCTCAGCTGGGCACGATCATCTCCGCGTATTCGTACAAGGCACCGAGAATTTCCTCGCCGCGCTCGTCGGCGTTTTCCTGCAGGCCATCGATCTCGTCGAACATTTGCTGGGCGCTGCGTGCACCGCCCGCGCCCGCGATCAGCCTCGCCGCCCGCCATTCTTCCCATTCTTGACGTTCTTCCGTATTGAGGCTGGACGGGAAGTTGCGCGCGCGATAACGAAATACGATTTCCTCCAGCCGCGCATCGTCGAATGCCGGATTGGCCTTGGCCAGTTGCGCCGGCGCCATCTTGCGCAACTGCGTCAACAAGCGCCTGTCGCCGTTGCCGACGAAGCCCCCATACAGGTCTTCATCGACATCCGGCGCAGCTTCGTTCGGGCGCTGGAACACCTCGCGCCACAAGGGCGCGAGGTCGCGCAGGCGACCCGCGCGCTCGGCATGCTTCATCGCGAGCGCTGCATCGAATTGCCAGCGCCGCTCCAGCACCGGAAGGTAAGGCTTGTAGTTGGCAATCGCAATCGGCGATTTATTCAGATGCACCGACTTGATCGGTAGCCGCTCCACGCCTTCGGGCAACTCGCTGCTCTTGCTGAACAGGCGCGCGCGCATGGTCTCTGCATCGAGGCTCTCGAGCTCGGCCGGATCGAAGGCAAGGTCCCAGCACAGGATTTCATTCTTGTTGGCCGGGTGCATGGCGATCGGCCACATCAGCGCCGTACAGCCGCGTTCGACCGGAATCATGCCCGATACATGCAGGAAGGGCCGCTGCCCCGGCATACCGACTTCCTCGGCCGCCTTGTCCTTCTTGTGCAGGGAGAAGCAGAAATCGAACAGCTTGGGTTGGCGCTGGCGGATCAGGCGCGCCAGCGAAATGGTGGCGCGTACGTCGGACAAGGCATCGTGCGCGGCGTCGTGTGCCAGACCGTTGGCGGCAGTTAATTGCTCGAGACGGAAGCTGGCACGTCCATCTTCATGCGTAGGCCATTCGATGCCTTCCGGGCGCAAAGCGAAGGCCGTGCGCACCATGTCCAGGATATCCCAGCGGCCGCAGCCGTTTTGCCATTCGCGCGCATAGGGATCGATCAGGTTGCGCCAGAACAGGAAGCGCGTGACTTCATCGTCGAAGCGGATGGTGTTGTAGCCCACACCGATGGTTTCGTTCTGCGCCAGTTCGCGTTCGATCCGCGCGGCGAACTCATGCTCGGGCACGCCGCGCTCAAGGCAGATCTGCGGGGTGATGCCGGTGATCAGGCAGGATTGCGGGTCCGGCAGAAAGTCGGGAGCCGGCTTGCAGTAGACCATCAGCGGCTCGCCGATTTCATTCAATTCGGCGTCGGTTCGGATGCCGGCGAACTGGGCGGGGCGGTCGCGCCTGGCTTGCGCGCCGAAGGTTTCGTAGTCGTGCCAGTAGAAAGTATGAGACATATCCGAATTATAAATCGGACATGTCCCCGCTTAGAGCTTTGACCAGACCTGATCCCAGTCCTGCGGCTGAAACGTGCCTTCGCGCTTGAAGATCAGTTCGAGATCCTTGTTCAGCACGAAGTGCGTCGGCTGTTTCGAAACCGGGCCGAACGTGTCGGCGTGGTCGGGGGCGTTGCGCCAGATCAGCGGGAAGCGCTGGTCGGCCGGCGTCGTCAGCGTCACGAGTTTGGCGTATTCGACGTAGTCCTGTTTCTTCGCGTCGACGTTGACCCCGATCAGCGCAAAGTGCTTGGCGCGGTTGTCCACATAAAACTCGCGCATCAGCTTGAGGTCGTGCGTGCACAGATTGCAGCCGGCGGTGAAGAAGCTGACCAAGCTGACTTTGCCGGCGTAGTTGGCGAGATCGAAAGGCCGGCCATCCGAGTCCATGCCTATCATGCTCTGCTTCAATCCGACGGAGAAGGCCGATGGGGTACTGGCTGCGAGAGTTGCCGCGGCGACGGACTGCAAGAAGTGACGCCTATCCATGCGCGCTATCCTTTTCATGTCATCAAGGCGTCAATTTTAACGTCTAATGCGTATAAGCAATTCGCCAAAAGTATGAAATATTGTTACAAGATCAAACGATTTCGTTGACTTTTGATACACAATTCCGGCCGTTTTCTTTGGACTTGTAGAGTCCTGCGTCGGCCAGCGCGATCAAGGCTGCCGCATCCATGTCTGCGCGCAAGACTGCCACTCCCAATGAAGCGGTAATGTGCGGCAGCGGCTTGCGCATGTCGGCGAACACGGCCGCTTCGCGCATGCGGTCGCACAGGCGCTGCGCCACCAGCATGGCGGCGTCGAGATTGCTGCCGGGCAGGATCACCGTCATCTCCTCGCCGCCATAGCGCGCGGCGTAATCGCTCGGGCGCAGGGCGCCTGTCAGCACGCGCGCGGCGGTCTTCAAGGCTTCATCGCCTGCCAGATGGCCATGGCTGTCGTTGAATTGCTTGAAGTGATCGAGGTCGATCATGATCAGGGCCAGATCGCGCCCGCTGCCATGCGCGTCGGCCACCAGTGTCGGCAGCGTATCGTCGAGCCAGGCGCGATTGTGCAAGCCGGTCAAGCCGTCGTGAATCGAGAGCTGGCGATAGAATTCGCCGACCTTGTGCCGCCGCCGCAATTGCGCATTGGCCGCGCGCACGCGGAACGACAGCAGGCGCAGCAGATTGCGCGCCACGCCGTTCGATTCCTCGATGATCTTCCACAGCCGGTCGGCATCGATGAGCAGCAACTCGGTCTCCTGCACAGCCGAGACGGTCGATACGGCCGCGTCTTCATCGAGCACGGAAAGTTCGCCCACGCATTCGCCGGGCAGCACGCGCGAGGCAGGTCCATCGATGGCCGGGCCATGCAGCGCGATCGGCTCGACATTGAGCGAACCGCGCAACACGACGTAGAGCTGGCCGCCGCGGTTGTTGGCTTCGCCTATCGTCTCGCCGGCGGCCAGGCGCACCACCGGGCAATCGGCGATCAGGCTTGCGGCATTGCCGACATCGCGGAACAGGTGCAGCAGCGAAATGTCATAGCCGCACTCGGCGAAACTGGCGATGTGTTCCATCGCCGCGCTCAGTTCGAGGCGGTGACCAGGGTGAAGTGTTCGACGTTGGGCGGGGATGCGAAGAAGGGCCCGACGTGGCCGCGCCATTCGGCAAAGGCTGGCGAGCCGCGGAAATCGACAGTATGGTTTTCCAGCGTCTGCCACTGGATCATCAGCACGTAACGCTCGGGCGTCTCGATGCACTTCTGCACCTGGTGCGAGATATAGCCCTTGGCCTTGCTGATCACCTCGTTCAAGCCGCGTGTGATGGCGGCGTCGAATTCGGCTTGCTTGCCCGGCTGGATGCGGATGTCGGCGATTTCCAGGATCATTGTTTTACCTTAGTAGGAGATGCGGTAGCGGTAGCCCTTGAAATTGAGCACGGCTCCCTTGGGGGTCAATTTTTCCAGCACGAGGTCGGGTGCGATGTTCTCGCCCTCATGCAGCAATTTCTTGTTGATCAGCGCGGACCGGTCGGCCGGGTTCCTGGCATAGATGTAGCCGTTGATCGTGACCGGCGGCAGTTCGCGCTGGATGGTGGCTGGCAGGTCTTGTACGGTGCCGGCCTCTTCTTCCGGCGCAGGTGCTGTGCTTGCCGCATTCGGTGCCGTAACAAGCGCGGGAGGCTTGGTTTCTTCCGTCTTGGGCTTCTCGGCCAGGGCTGCGGGCGACGCCGCCGGGTGCGCCGGCTTTTCTGCTGCAGGCGATGCCTGACGCACGGGTGTTGCGGGCGCCGGTGCCTGCGCTAATGGGGCTGGCTGCAGCGGTGCCGGCTGCGGCGCAGGCGCAGGGCCGCTCGCCACGGCAGGGGCGCTTGGTACTGGCGCCAGCGCCGCTGCGCCAGCCGGGATGGGCGCGGTGTTCCAGGGATGCGACCACAGCACATAAGCCAGCATGATCAGGAGCAGCATGCCGCTGATGATCCAGGGCAGGAATTTGTGCAGGAAAGATTTCCCTTCGGCTACCGTTCCCGCGCCGGGTGTGTCGGCATGGATGGATGGCACGCCGCCGATGCGGCGTTCGGCTTCGGCTTTCTTGAGGGCGTCGAGTATGTACGACATGGCGCTATTTCACATTCGCATTCGTTGCAGTGGCGCTGGCGAGGCGCGGTTCGCTGCCGTCCGTGGCGCGCGAGAGCAGCATCACGGTCTTGGGGCCGACCACGCCGTCCGGGCTCAAGCCTTGCGCCGCCTGGAAGCTGCGCACCCGCTGCGTCAGCGCGGCATCGTAACGGGCGCCGGTAGCGGGAGTTGCGCTGCCATCGAGCTTGGCCAATTGCCCCGCCAGCCAATCGATATCGCGTCCGGTATCGCCGCTGTGAATCTTGTCACGGTAGTCGGGCGGCATGCGCCATACGGTAGCAAACTCGCCGTGGAAGTAGGGCATCAGGCCGAGCACGCTGGCGCTGTAGTGCACGGTGCCGATTTGCAGCGTGGCCTGGTTGTCGTTCAAGCCGGTCAGCAAGGCGGCGTAGGGGTGGTCTTGCGCATCGCGCAGCAGCAGGACGGCTGGTCGGTTCAATTGCCGGATTTCGGCGAAACCCTTGTTGCTCTGATAGCAGCGCAAACCCGCCTGTTGCAGCAGCGTGCAGGCATCGCCTTCGGCCAGCGACTGGCCCCAGCTTGCCGCCAGTTCGCGGTAGGCGTGTTCCGCATCGGCTTGCTCGGGTATCGTGCCGGCCGGGTCGAATACGGGCAGCGGCTTCGGTGCAGGCGGTGCGGGCTTGGGTGCGGGCGCGGGCGCCGCAATTTTTGCCGCGAGCTTGGGTGCCGGGGGGGGCGGCGGCTCATGGGTGGCAATGGCCCAGGCCGCCACGGCAACAACGCCGGAGCCGACAGCCAGCGGCAGCAGCAGGCGTTTCAGCATATTCGGCTGCGCGGGCAGGGCGCCGAACACTTCGCTTGCCGCTTTACGCAAAATCTTGCGCGTGACGGTGCCCTTGCCTTCGGCGTAAGCGCCCAGCAATGCGCGGTCGCACAGCAAGTTGATGCGGCGCGGCACGCCCCCGGTCAGCTGATGAATGGTCTTCATCAATCCGTCAGGCAGTGGCGAGGCTCCCACGATGCCGGCCACGGTCAGGCGATGGATGACGTAGTTGGCCGTTTCGCCTGGCGAAAGCGAATCGAGGTGGTAGCGCGCGATCACGCGCTGCGCCAGCTGGCGCAGGTCTGCCCGTTCCAGTAGCGCGCGCAATTCCGGCTGGCCGATCAGGATGATTTGCAACAACTTGCGCTCGTTGGTTTCCAGGTTGGTCAACAAGCGCAATTGTTCGAGCACGGCGGCAGACAAGCCCTGCGCCTCGTCGATGATGAGCACGTTGTGCCGGCCCGCAGCGTGTTCGCGCAGCAGGAAGGCGTTGAGCGCGTCGACGCTTGTTTTTACGCCCGAGCTGGAGTCGGGCAGGGCGATGTGGAATTCTTCGCACACCGATTTCAGCAGCTCGTCGACCGAGAGTTTGGGATTGAAGATATAGCCGACATTGCAATCGGCCGGTATCTGTTCCAGAAAGCAGCGGCATACCGTGGTCTTGCCCGCGCCGACTTCGCCGGTCAGCAAGACGAAGCCGCCACCGCCCGAGACGCCGTACAGCAAATGGGCCAAGGCTTCGCGATGGCGCTCGCTCATGTAGAGGAAGCGCGGATCGGGAGCGATGGAAAACGGGTTGCGGGCCAGCTTGAAGAATTGCGTGTACATGTCGTCGGAAAGCTTAGCACATCCATTGGTCTAGCCAACCAGGCTGGCCCCGATATTGATCGACAAACCCAGGATTGCCACGTTGAACAGGAAACTCAAAATCGACTGCGCCAAGACCACCTTGCGCATGGCGCGCGATTGCACCGCCACGTCGGAAGTCTGTGCCGCCACGGCGATGGTGAAGGAAAAATAGAGAAAGTCCCAGTAGTCTGGCTCAATGTCGCCATCGGGGAATAGCAGCGGCCGCTTTTCGTACGGTGCGCGATAAAACATATGGGCGTAGTGCATGGTGAAGATGACGCCGAGCAAGAACCAGGCACCCATCACGGTAGCCGCGGTAAATGCCACGTGGCCGATGCGCAAGGCGGGCGGCAAGTCCTTGACCATGGCCAGCTCGACCACGATGGCGGCGACGGAGAGCACGGCGCAGATGGAGATGATGGTCAGGATCGCCACCGCGCTTTCATCTTCCTGTTCCGCGATCTTGCGTACGCGCGCATGGCTGGCGTGCCCCATGAGCCAGCCGATCAAGGCCAGGTAAGACCAGGCTGCGAGGTTCCAGCCCGTCAGCGCCCGCGCGATCACTGGCCAGTCGGCCGGCAACAGGAAGGAAATGACAACGCCGATGACCAGAGCGATAAACAGGCGCGGGCGGTTACGGATCAAGCGCCGGATACGATGGTGTTTGTGCATGGCGTGCGATTTTCTTGTTGGTGTGATAAGAGTGTTTTGTGGCACATTGTACTCAGCTTGCTGTGGAATTCCTCAAAGTGTGAATATTTCATATTGCCGAATACCAACGGCAGTCTATGCTGAAAAGTTATTAAGGGAATCGCCCGAGCGTGAAAATTAGTCATGGCAAACATAGCCATGCAAGGGACGGAAGAAAATGGGAAGCGTGGCATTGGGTATGCAGAAGGGGATGGCGGCGGACGACGACGTGCGCCGGCTGGTCTTTTTCAAGAAGCTGCAGGCGGTCGCCAACAAGATCCACGCTACCGACCGCATCAATGAAATCATCCTCGATCTTTCGCCTGACATCTGCGACCTGTTCGGCTGTGAGAGGCTGACCATCTATTCCGTTGGCGAAGGCCGCACCACGATCGAAACCATGATCAAGACCGGCTTGAATTCGTTCAAGGATTTTTCGCTGCCGATCTCCTCCAGCAGTGCGGCCGGTTATGTCGCATTGACCAAGAAAATGGTCAACATCGCGGACGCCTACGACGAGGCCGAGATGGCCGGATTCAATCCTTCATTCCAGTTTCTCAAAAAGGTCGACAAGCGCACCGGCTTTCGCACGCGCGAGATGCTGGTTGCGCCCATCGTGCATGAGCGTTCGCGCGAATTGCTCGGCGTGCTGCAGATCATCAACAACCGCGCCGGCGGGGCGTTTACGTCCATCATGGAAGAAGGCGCGGTCGAGCTGTGCAACACCCTGGCGGTCGCCTTCGCCCAGCGCTTGCAGCAGCATCCGGCGGTGCGCTCGAAATACTATCCGCTGGTGGCAAGCGGGGTGATCTCTATGGCGGAACTCGAACTGGCCGGGCAGGAGGCGCGCCTGCACAATCGCAGCATGGAAGAGGTGCTGCAGACGCGGTTTCAGGTCAGGCAGGGAGAGATCGGCGCGGCGCTGGCGGCGCACTTCGGGGTGCCTTACGAGCCTTACCGCGCGGCACGCAAGCTTGCGTCCGATACCACGCACAACTTCAAGCGCGAATTCGCCGAACACAATCAATGGCTGGTATTGGAAAAGTGCGAGGCCGGGATGGTCGTGCTGGCCGTAGACCCTGAGCGGGTAGGCAGCTCACGCATGATCTTCAACCTGTTTCCCAAGTCGGCCATCCGCTATCTCGTCACGACCGAGTCGGAATTCGCGCAGACGGTGGAACAGATTTTCGGCGAAGCCCCGGGTGAACTCGACACGAACTTCGGCAATACCATTCCGCGCGACTCGGAATGTTCTCCCGAAGAAGACCTTTTGCGCCGCGTCAAGCAAACCATTTTGCATGCCTTTGGCCAGAGCGCGGCCGATATCCAGATTGAGATCGTGCCGGGTAAGGAAAATACGGTTACCAATTACCGGCGCGACGGCTGCCCCGAGAGTGTGTCGGGGCAGGTGTCCGTCAACTTTCATTTTGATTTTCCGCGCCAAGGCGAGGAAAGGCCCAAGCCTGCGGCGCCGAAGGCGAGGGCATAGGATCTTGGAGGGATGCGTCTGCGGCTTCCCACCCTCAGTTCTTTAACCGGCCTTGCCTTCCCACGAATCCTTCAAGGTCACAATCCGGTTGAACACCGGCTTGCCAGGCTTGCTGTCCACGCGGTCGGCGACGAAATAGCCGTGGCGCTCGAACTGGTAGCGCTGTTCCGGCTGCGCATCCTTCATGCCCGGTTCGAGATAAGCCGTCACCACCTTCTTGGCATTCGGATTCAATAGCTGCTTGTAATCCTTGTCGCCGGCATCGGGATGCGGGTCCAGGAACAGGCGGTCGAACAGGCGCACTTCCGCCTCCAGCGCATGGCCCACACTGACCCAGTGAATATTGCCCTTGACCTTGTAATTGGCCGAGCCTTCCGTGCCGCTCTTGCTGTCCGGAAAGTAGTTGCAGTGCACGGCGGTGATATTGCCGTGCTCGTCCTTGTCGCAACCCGTGCATTCGACCACGTAGCCATAGCGCAGGCGCACCTTGTTGCCGGGAAACAGCCGGAAATAGCCCTTGCTCGGCACTTCCATGAAGTCTTCTCGCTCGATCCATACTTCGCGGCTGATGGGGAAGGTGCGCACGCCGCGCTCGGGGAAGTGCGGATGCACGGGCGAGCTGCATTCGACCGTCTCATTGTCGGGGAAGTTGTCGATGATCAGCTTCAAGGGATCGAGCACGGCCGTGGCGCGTGGTGCCTTCGGGTCGAGGTCTTCGCGCAGGCAGCCTTCGAACACGCTCATGTCGATCCAGCCATCTGACTTGGTCACGCCGGTGCGCTCGCAGAACAGTTGCAGCGATTCCGGCGTGAAGCCGCGCCGGCGCATGCCGACGATGGTGGGCATGCGTGGGTCGTCCCAGCCTTCGACGATGCCCTCTTCGATCAGCGCGCGCAGCTTGCGCTTGCTGGTGACAACGTAGGTTACGTTGAGCCGTGCGAATTCATATTGATGCGGCAGTGGCTTCTTGAAGAACCCGCCCTCGGTCAGACGCTCCAGCACCCAGTCGTAGAACGGGCGGTGGTCCTGGAATTCCAGCGTGCAGATCGAATGCGTGATGTTTTCCAGCGCATCCGAAATCGGGTGCGTGTAATCATACATCGGATAGACGCACCACTTGTCGCCCGTGCGGTGATGGTGCGCGTGGCGGATGCGGTAGATCGCCGGGTCGCGCATGTTCATATTGGGCGAAGCCATGTCGATCTTGGCGCGTACCACGTGCGTGCCGTCGGGGAATTCGCCGGCCTTCATACGCTGGAACAGGTCGAGCGATTCTTCCACCGAGCGCTCACGGTAAGGCGAATTTTTGCCCGCTTCGCCGAAGTTGCCCCGGTTGGCCGCCATTTCGGCCGCGGATTGGCTGTCGACATAGGCATGGCCCGCCTTGATCAGGTATTGCGCCATCTCATACAACTGGTCGAAATAATTGCTGGCGTAATACAAGTGTTCGCGCCCGGCGTTTTCCCAAGTGAAGCCGAGCCACTTGACGCTATCGATGATGGTGTCGACGTATTCCTGCTCTTCCTTTTCCGGGTTGGTGTCGTCGAAGCGCAGGTGGGCGCGGCCGTTGTAGTCGCGTGCCAGACCGAAATTGAGGCAGATCGACTTGGCATGGCCGATGTGCAGGTAACCGTTCGGTTCGGGCGGGAAACGCGTGATCACTTCGGGCAAGGGCAGTTGCTGCGCGTCGCTGCGCTGGGCGTATTTCCCCGAGGCGAGGTCGCCGTCGATGATGGTGCGAAGGAAATTGGCCGGTGGGGCGGCGGGGGCATTCTTGTCTGCTTTGCTGTTCATGAACGAAATGGCAATAATTGCATGAGAATTAAACATTCTACCGCAGGCTGCTGCAAAGCAGCGTGAAACGAGAACTGAGCGGGATCAAACCGAAGCGCCTGCCCCCGACGGCCGCGTAAGGTTTGCGCCCGCAGCACGACCAAGCGACTTCACGTCAGGAGTGCCTCATGAAACATGTCATTTTTGCCATGCTGGCCGGTCTTACCATCTGCAACCCCGCCATGGCCCAAGCCTGTCACAAGCAAAGCCCGGCGCACGCCGTCGCGCTGCTCGAGCTATACAGCTCCGAAGGCTGCAGCAGTTGCCCGCCGGCTGACCGTGCATTATCGGGATTGAAGGGTGCCGCGCAAGCCGACCAAGTCGTGCCGCTTGCCTTGCATGTCGATTATTGGGACTACATAGGCTGGACCGACCGTTTCGCCAAGCCTGAATTCAGCGCCAGGCAAAACCAGCTCGTCGCTGAAGTCAACAGCCGCGCGGTATATACGCCCGAGATGTTCCTCGGCACACGCGAATTGCGCAATTGGCGCGGCCAGCTTGAGACTGCCATAGGCGCGATCAATCGAGAGCCGGCGCGTGCAACGATAAGCATCGACGCCGGAAAGCCGAGCAGCGGCAAGTTGCCCGTCTCGATCAAGACCACGGCAGCGGAAAATGCCAGCCTGTATATCGCGCTCTATGAAAACGGCTTGAGCAGCAACATCAAGGCTGGCGAGAACAATGGCGTGACGCTGCATCACGATTTCGTGGTGCGCGATTGGCAGGGGCCGATTGCCTTGCCGGCCAAGGCCGGTGAGACCGTGAATTTGCGTCAATTGAAGTTGCCTGACGACGTGAACCCACAGCTTGGCGTGGCGGCATTTGTGCGCAACGGGAGTGGCGAGGTGTTGCAGGCTTTGGCTTTGCCTCTGTGTGGTTCGTAGGGGGAAACCGCAGGCGCATTCCACCAGCAGCGCTACATCTGTTTGAACAGGTGCGCAAACACGCGCGACACGGCCAAGTTCTCGTCGCGGTTCTTCAATTTCACTGTCAGTTTGCCCAGTTCGTCGCGCGTAGCCACTTGAATCTGCCGCGAATTGACGATGGTGCTGCGGTGGATTTGCCAGAAGTGGTTGTGGTCCAATTGCGGCAGCAATTCCTTCAAGCTGGTGCGGATGAGCGACTGGCCTTCGGCGGTGATGACATTGATGTATTTGTCTGTCGCCTCGAAATACAGCACGTCCTCGATCGGAATCAGTTTGATCTGGTTGCCGCTACCGGCACGGATCAAGGTCAGCTTTTCCGCCGCAGTGGCGGCCGGCGGTGCGATTGCGCGCAGCTTGGCGATCATCCGGTTCAACTCGTCGTTCTGTTCATCGCTCTGCGTCGCGCGTAGCTTCAAACGCGCGACGGTCTTGCCCAGGCGTTCGTCGTTGATCGGCTTGAGGAGGTAATCGACCGCCGCGTGTTCGAAGGCTTCGAGCGCAAACTGGTCGTAGGCCGTGACGAAGACCAACAGCGGGAAGGGTGTGTCTTCCGGCCATTCTTCGGCCAGTTCCTCGGCCGCTTCGAGCCCGCTCTTGCCCGGCATTTTGACGTCGAAAAACAGCACGTCAGGCTTTTGCGCCAGCGTTTCGCGCACGGCGGCCACGCCATTGTCGACCACGCCGCTAATCTGCAATTCGGGCCATAGCCTTTGCAGGGCTTGTACCAGGGCATAGGAAAGGATGGGTTCGTCTTCGGCGATCAAGGCGCGCGGATGGGTATTCATGATTCGTAGGGTAAAGTCAGTGTGGCAATCGCCCCTTGCGGAGCATTGGGTTCCAGGCTCAGCCCGGCCAGTTCGCCATGCAGCGCGCGCAGGCGCTCGCGCACGTTGGCGACCCCGAGCCCGGTGCCGTGGTTGCGATAACGCGGCGCGGTGCTCTCTTCCAGGCCAAGGCCGTTGTCGGACACCGAGATCATCAGCCGGGTGCCGTCGCGCCTTGCCGTCACCTCGATCCGTCCGCCTTCGATCTTGCCTTCCACGCCATGCTTGACCGCGTTTTCCACCAGCGGTTGCAGCAGCATGGGCGGCAGCTTGAAGCTTTCCAGCTCCGGCGGCAGCGTCAGGCTGTAAGACAGGCGCGCACCCATGCGCACCGACATCAGTTCCAGGTAGGCATGCATCAATTCGAATTCGTGGGCCAGGGTAGTGGACTCGGCACGCGAGGAAGACAGGCTGGCGCGCAGGTAGTGGATCAGCCTGTCGAGCATGTATTGTGCGCGTGCCGCGTCGATGGCGATCAAGCCTTGCAGGTTGGCCAGCGTGTTGAACAGCATGTGCGGCTCGATCTGCGCCTGCAGCAATTGCAGTTGCGCCTGCATCGCCTGGCGCTCAACGGCGGCGAGGTGGGCTTTTTCCGCTTCGGCTTTGGCGCGCAACTCGGACAGTGCCGATTGGTTCCAATTGAACCAGGCGAGGATAAGGCATACCACGAGAATCATGACGAACAGGGGCGTGGCGTGCTCGATCTGGTGGCTGATCACCGTTTCGCTGGGCAGGGTCAGGATCTTGGCGGCGATGAAGCTGCCGCCGAAGTAGCCGATCGGGATGGCCGCCACGATGATGGCCAGCAAGCCCGGCATGTAGGGGCGGCCGCCGCGCCAGATCAAAAGCCGGCTGCCGTCGGTCATCCACATGATCAGGCTGCCGATGCACATGGAGAAGACCCAGCATTGGGCAAAGGTCTCATTGGGCAGGATGACGAAGCAGACCATCACAGCGCATAGCGTGTTGATGAGGATGCCGAACAGGTAGTCGATGACGAAGCGGCTCAAGAGCGAGCCGGCGTAATAGATTTTGCGCAAACGGTCGGACCAGCGCGCCGGCTGCCCATCGAGGGAGGGGCTTGCAGTGTCGGGCTCGCGGCGCTTGCCTGTGATCAGCTTGAGCAATGCGGAAACGATAGGAAACATGGCGGCATTGTGCGTGCTCACCGCGCGTTACGCCAGCAAAATGCGACGAAAGCCGGATTTTCCGGAGTCAGATCAAGGAAAACCGCCTTCAAAATCCGACGGCTTGACCGTCGCGCCGCGCATCGCTGGCCGCCACATAGCCGTTCTCGAGCTTCCAGATGAATTGCCCGGAACCGAAATCCATATAGCTGTCGGCAATGTTTTCCACCTGGTGGCCCATGGCCGTCAATGCCGCCGCGGTGCTTGACGGCATGGCCGTTTCCATATCGACCGACAAGCCGCGATTGACCTTCCAGCGCGGCGCATCGCAGGCGGCTTGCGGCTGCTGGCCGTACTTGAGCATGCGCACCAGCGTCTGCAGGTGGCCCTGCGGCTGCATATTGCCGCCCATGACGCCGAAGCTCATCTGCGCCTGACCGTTCTTCGTCAAGAAGCCTGGGATGATGGTGTGAAAGGGCCGCTTGCCCGGCGCGACGCAATTGGGCGATGCCGGGTCGAGCGAGAAGCAGTGGCCACGGTTTTGCAGGCTGATGCCGGTGCCGGGCACGACGATACCCGAGCCGAAGCCCATGTAGTTCGACTGGATGAAGCTGACCATCATGCCGTGCTGGTCGGCTGCGGTCAGGTAGACGGTGCCGCCCTTGGGCGGCGTGCCATGGGCGAAATCGCCGGCGCGGTCCATGCGGATCGTTTTGGCGCGTTCGGCGAGGTAGGCGTCATCGAGCAAGTCGCGTGCCGTTACCGCGGTCATGGCGCGTTCGTCGGCCACCCAGCGGTAGGTGTCGGCAAAGGCCAGCTTCATCGCCTCGATCTGCAGGTGCTGGCTTTCGACGGAATCGACCGGGAAGCGCGCGATATCGAGCGATTCCACCATACCCAGCGCCATCAATGCGGCAATGCCCTGGCCATTGGGCGGGATTTCATGCACCGTATGGCCGGCGAAATCCTTTTGGATCGGCGTCACCCACTCGGGCCGGTAAGCGGCGAGGTCGGCCTCGGTCATGCCACCGCCGTTCGCGGCAGCATGGCGCGCCAATTGCTGCGCCAGTTCGCCGCGGTAATAGGCTTCGCCCTTGCTCGCGGCGATCTTTTCCAGCGTAGCGGCGGCTTCGGTAAAGACGAATTGTTCGCCGACATGCGGCGCGCGGCCATAAGGCATGAAGGCTTGCGCATAGCCGGGCAGGTCTTGCAAGAGCGGCACGGCATTGGCCCATTTTCCTTGCACGATGGGAGAGACGAGGTGGCCGCGTGTGGCCAGCTCGATTGCCGGCTCAAGCAAATCCTCGAAAGGCAGCTTGCCTAGCTTGTCCGACAGGGCAACCCAGCCTGCCACCGCCCCGGGCACGGTAACACTGTCCCAGCCGCGCATGGGGAACGTGTCGCCATATTTCTTCGTGAAGTAATCGCGCGTCCAGGCCGCCGGCGCGGTACCCGAGGCGTTCAAGCCGTGCATTTGCTTGCCGTCCCAGACGATGGCAAAGGCATCGCTGCCCAGGCCGCAGGAAACGGGTTCGACGATGGTCAGCGCCGCCGCCGCGGCGATTGCCGCATCGACGGCATTGCCGCCCTTTAACAGCATGCGCAGTCCGGCCTGCGCGGCCAGCGGTTGGGACGTGGCGACGACGTTGCGCGCGAAGAGCGGCGAGCGTATCGTCGGATAAGGGTTGGACCAGTCGAAAGATGTCATGGCTACAATCGGGGATAGAATCCCTCGATTGTAGCCGCGATTTTTTCCATCGTATTACTGAGCGATTTTCAGCACCAGTTTGCCGTTGTTTTGGCCCGTGAACAGTTTCTGGAATGCCTCGGGGAAGTTTTCCAGGCCGTCGACCACGTCTTCACGCGTCTTCAGCTTGCCTGCGGTAATCCATGCGCCCATGTCCTTGAACGCTTCCATGGCGCGCGGATAGTAGTCTGCCACCATCAAACCCTTCATCGTGCCGCGCTTGACCAGCAGCGACAGGTAATTGGCCGGCCCCTTGACCGGCGTCGTGTTGTTGTACTGCGAGATCGCGCCGCAGATCACGATGCGTGCATGCATGGCCAGATTCAGCAGTACGGCGTCGAGGATATCGCCGCCGACGTTGTCGAAATAGACGTCCACGCCGTTCGGGCAATGCGTCTTCAATGCCGCCGCCACATCTTCTTTCTTGTAGTCGATGACAGCATCGAATCCGAGTTCTTCGATCAGATAACGCGCCTTGTCCGCACCGCCGGCGATGCCGACCACGCGCGCGCCCTTGATCTTGGCAATCTGGCCGACGACGGCGCCGACCGCGCCGGCTGCACCCGAGACTACGACGGTTTCCCCGGCCTTGGGCTGGCCGATATCGAGCAGGCCGAAGTAGGCAGTCAGGCCCGGCATGCCGAGGGCGCCGAGATACATCGGCAAAGGCGCCAGCTTGGGATCGATCTTGTTCAATCCCTGGCCGTTGGAGTAAGCATAGTCCTGCAGGCCGAGCATGCCCGTAACGTGGTCGCCGACGGCGAATTGCGCATTCTTCGACGCGATCACGCGGCCCACGGCGATAGCGCGCATCACGTCGCCCAGCGGTACAGGCGGCATGTAGGATTCGCGGCTATCGTTCATCCAGCCGCGCATGGCGGGGTCGAGCGAGGCGTACAAAATCTGGACCACGACTTCACCTTCGGCCGGGTCACGCAGCGGGCTGCTGGCAAGTTCGAAATCGCTGCGCTTGACTTCACCGACGGGACGGGCGACGAGCTTGAATTGACGGTTGACTGTGTTCATGGTGGTTCTCCAGTGGAATTGTTGATGCATCGCAGTATAGAGGTGGTGTTGTTGCTTGATAAGTCACCATTCGACCACTATATTGTTGACTTAAGTGGAACAACAAGCAGGAATAATAGAGATCGCCATGCAAAATCCGCAGCTCCTGAGCATCTTTTCCGCCATCGTTCAGCACGGCAGCATCAGCCGGGCGGCGGAACAGCTCGACATCGGCAAATCGGTCGTCTCGCGCCAACTGGCCAAGCTCGAGGAAGAACTGGGCGCGCGCCTGATCCAGCGTTCCACGCGCCGCCTGGCCTTGACCGAAATCGGCGAAATGGTGCTGCAAGAGGCGCGCCGCATCGAACAGTCGCTTACCAACATAGAACAATTGACCGACCAATACCAGGCCCAGGTGCGCGGAGTGCTGCGCGTGTCGTGTTCCGTGTCCGGGCGCTTACTCGTGGTGCCCGCGATTGCCGAATTTGTGACCAAATATCCGCAAGTCAAGGTCGATCTGGTGCTGGAAGACAGGCTGGTCGATTTGATCGCGGAACAGATCGACCTGGCGATCCGCTCGTCGCCGCTGGAAGATTCCTCGCTGGTGGCGCGCAAGCTGTTCGACAACAAGCGCACGCTTGTAGCGTCGCCCGATTACCTCAAGCGCGCCGGTGCGCCGCAAACACCGCAGGACTTGAGCGCGCACGCCTGCCTGATCTATACCAATGGCGGCCGCGTCTATGACGAATGGACCTTCCTCGATGACGAGGGGCCGTACAAGGTGCGCGTCTCGGGGCCGATCCAGATCAATGACGGCAGCGCGCTATCGACCGCCGCCGTGTGCGGTGCCGGCATCCAGATGATTCCCGAGCGACTGGTGCGCGGCGAACTGGCGCGTGGAGAGCTGGTGCGGGTCTTGCCCGATTGTCGCTTGCCGACAGCGGCGCCGGTGTATGCGGTCTACCCGGCGCGCGATTTTTTGCCTTTGAAGATTTCGGCGTTTATCGAGTTCCTGCAAAAAGGTCTTGGCGACTAGGAGCCTGCGCGGCAGAAGCGAGTCGGCTGCAATGGATGGAGAAAAGTCCCACTTTGCCCCGTTTTTCCGGCTGTAGCTACGGCTACAGTCCTCAAAAGCGAGGCCAAATTGGGCTCTTTTCCCACCCATTTCGCTTC
>DASVLJ010000009.1:0-32339 GCA_036384915.1 Burkholderiaceae bacterium | reverse complement strand
TTCCACGCACAGCCCGACCAGCACGTCGGGGCCGACGCCCAGGCTTTGCAGGTGATGGGCGAGCCGGTTGGCGCGGGCGTTGAGTTCGGCGTAGCTCAAGCTCGCGCCTTCGAAGCTGACGGCGCAGCGCTCGGGATGGCGCGCCGCTGCGCTTTCGAATCCCTCCTGCAGGGTGGCTGCGCGGCCCGGGTGTGCTGCGGGGCTGTTCCAGTCGACCAGCAATTGCCGCCGTTCGCCCGTGTCGAGCATGGAGAGCTCGCCTACTGGCGCTTCAGGGGCCTGGATCACCGCACCCAGCAGATTCTCGAAGTGCCGCGCCATGCGCGCGATCGTCGATTCGTCGAACAGGTCGGTGGCGTATTCCCAGCGCAAGTCAATGCCCGAAGGCGTCTGTGTCGCCTCCAGCAGCAAATCGAAAAAACTATGTGTGTTGGCAGATTGGCTGATCGTACAGCTGACGCCAGGCAGGTTCAACTCTGGAATATCGTTATTCTGAAACGCGAATACGATTTGCACCAAAGGGTTATAGCTGGCGTCGCGGCGTCCGACCACATTCTGCACAACCCGATCGAACGGTAGATGCTGCTGCTCGAGCGCGGAGACGATGCAATCGCGCGCCCGTTCCAGCAATATGCGAAACGAGCATTGCGTATCGATCTGCTGCCTGAGCGGCACGAGATTGACGAAATAGCCAACCAGCGCATCGAGGTCGCGATGGGTACGGTTGGCGGCCGGCGTTCCGATCACGATGTCGTCGTTACCCGAATATCTGGAAAGCAAAATGGCAAAGGCACACTCGATGGCCATGTAAAGCGTGCCGCCATGCGACAAAGCTAGCGATTGCAAGGCTGCACCCATGCCGGCCGAGAGCCGGGTGACGACCGCCCTTCCTCGGAAGCTTTGCATCTTGGACCGCGGACGATCAAGCGGCAATCCATGCACCTCGGGCACGCCATGTAGCTGCTCCCTCCAATACGCCAATGCTGACGAGGCCTGCGCCGCATCCGTCTTTTCGCGAATCCAGGCGGAATAGTCCGCATACTGGATGGGCAGCGGAGGCAGCAGTGCCGGTTCGCCCTTCACTCGCGCGCCGTACAACCAGGTAAATTCCTTGACGATGATGCCTAGCGACCAGCCATCGGTTGCAATGTGGTGCATGACCACGATCAATTGATGGCGGTCCGGCGCTTCGCGTATCAGACGCACTCTCAACATCACGTCGCGGGCAAGATCGAAAGGCATGGATCCAACCTGCTCCACGATGTCGTTGGCGGCCACCTCGCGTTCTTGAGGGGCCATTCCGCTCAGATCGGTAGATTCGACCTTCAACGCGCGCATCGGCACTACTTGCTGCACAATCTCGCCGTCCAGCTCGGACAGCGTCGTGCGCAATGTTTCGTGGCGCAGGAGGATGTCGTTAAAGCTTTCCTGCACCGCATCGACATCGAGAGCACCATGCAAATGCAGTACCCGCACAAAATGATAGGCGGCCCCAATCCGTTCGTCGCGGTGTGCCAGCCACATCGCCTCCTGGCCCGGGGAACTGCGCAAACTTCCGGCACGTGCCACGACCGGAATAGGTGCAAGCTCGGCTGCCGCGCCCGAATTGCCGTCGGCATGCAGGCGCAACCAATCTATAATTTCCGGCTTGAAAAGGCGCATCGCCGCAGCCATCTCCGACGTCAGAGTCTCCTTGGGCGCCTGGACTTTGAACTGATCGCCCTGCAGTATGAAGCGGATTTTTCTCTCGGAGCACAGTTCCAGAAATGCCAGGAAATTCAATTCGGAGCCGGATATGGTACAGGTACGCATGATGTCTGTTTATCGAAAAATTGGAGGGTGAAGCGTCTAGAACACCATCTCTTCACCAGCCTCCGGGCTAGCGCCGTCATCCGAGGCAATCAGTGCGGCGGCATGTTTGTTGCGAAGCGCAGTCTCAATGAGCACGGCCCCGAGCCTGACGGTCGGCGCGTTAAACATCGCAAGCAAGGGAAAATCGATGCCGAACTCCGATCGAACCCTCGACGCCAGCTTGATCGCCATCAACGAATGGCCACCTGCTTCGAAGAAATTGGTATCAATTCCCAGCTCGTTGCGTTGCAGCACCTCGCACCAGAGCGCATGCAACCGCCGTTCCGTGTTGGTGGTGGGCGAGCTTTCGTCGCCACCTTGCGCAAACCTTGGCGCGGGCAAACGCTTGCGATCGACCTTCCCGTTGGGATTGAGCGGAAACGCATCGATAGCTTCAATGATGGACGGCCGCATATAGTCCGGCAAATGGCGGGTGAGTGTCTGACGCAATGCCGGTATCAGCTCCTCGGCAACGGCAGCGGCATCCCGCGTGAAATACAAAACCAGCGTGCGCTCCTCGTCACCGAGCTCCAGCACGTGTGCGATCACCTGCCTGACCCCCGGCACGGACGTTGCCAAGGTTTCGATCTCACCCATTTCGATACGCGCGCCACGCAAGCTGACTTGATGGTCGACGCGGCCAAGGAATTCGAAGTTGCCATCAGCAAGTTGGCGCACGCGGTCGCCGGTCTTGTAGAGGCGGTCGCCGGCTACGAAGGGATTGGCGACAAATCGCTCGGCCGTCATTTCCGGCTGATTGAGATATGCCAGCGCGATGGACGGGCCGCCGATGTACAGTTCGCCAGGCACGCCGACCGGCTGCAATTGAGCTCGACGGTTCATTACATAGAAACGCGCGGTCGGATGCGGCTTCCCGATGCAGTAGTGCGCAGACGCATCTGCGATGGCGGCAAAGCTGCTGCATACGATAGTCGATTCGGTCATGCCATATAGCTCCAGCAGGCGCATGGACGGGCGCCATTCGCGCAACTTGCGCAACAGCCCTTCCGGCACCGATTCGCCGCCCACAAGCAACAAGCGCAAATGCGGGTAATCGTTGCCTTGCCTGCTCAACAGCACCTCCAGCCATTGGCGCATCACGCTGGGAACCGCATGCAGCACTGTGACATCATTAGTGACATCAATCAGGCGTGCGATGTCCGCGCCATCGGCCTTGCGCACGATCTGCACCACGCCGCCACGCGTCAGCGGCAAAAGAATTTCAAGCAGGGATACCCCAAAAGCTTGGGAGCCGATGGTAGGCATGGAATCGCTGCCGGTGAACTCCATCAAGTTGCCATTGGCCAGCAGCGAATAAAACAAGTTGCGATGGGAGACCAGCACGCCCTTGGGTCTGCCTGTCGATCCTGAGGTGTAAATGATATAAGCCGGAGCCTGTACGTCGTCGAACGCGAAGCCGGATGGACCGCCTGCGTCAATCAACGATTCCACCATTGCGGTCGGAACCGACGGTTGAAGCGAAGCCGGCAGCGGCTTGTTTTCGCCGACGAGCAGCACAGCCACGGCGGAGTCCTGCACCATGAACTCGATACGCTCGGCCGGATAGGCGGGATCGATCGGCACATAGACCGAACCAGCCTTCATGATCCCGAGCATGGCGGCCACAAGCCCGGCAGATCGGTCCATGCAAACACCAACGCGCCGTCCGGCTGCGCCGGACAGATGCAGATAGCGCGCAACGCCTTCAGCTCGCCGATTCATTTCCCGATAGCTGAGCGTGGCGCCGCCATCGACCACGGCCGGCGCATCAGGGTGGGCGACAACGCCTTGCTCAAACAGGCGGTGAATACAAACCGGAGCGGGAAACGCATCGAGGTCCACTCCCGGAGCGACCGACTCGGCCGCAACCAATGCGACCTGATCGAGTGGCCGCTCCGGCACCGTCAGTACCTGGCTCAACACATACTCGAAACTGGCCGACATTGCGGCGATGGTGTCGTGGCGGAAAAGATCGGTGCGATATTCCCACTCCATGCGCAAGGTTCCGTCCTCAGGCGCAACGTGCAAGGCGATATCGAACTTCGAGACTGCCTGCCGGTTACGCAAAGGAAGCACCCGCACATCCGGCAGCTGCAGTTGACCGGCCTTGTCCTCTTGCATGACCAGCATGATTTGCACCAACGGGTTGAAGCCCAGACTGCGCGCGGGCTGCAAATCCTCGACCAGGGCATCGAAAGGGTATTGCTGATAACGCAAAGCGTTTTGATTGATTCCGCTGGCCATCTGCAATATCTCGGTGAAACACAATTCCGGCGACATCCGGAAGCGCAGCACCAGCGTGTTGACGAACAGGCCGACGGTGTCGATAAATTCGGCAGGTTTTCGATTCGCCGCCGCCGTACCAAACACGACATCGTCCTGATCGGCGTAGCGTGATAACCACGCCGCAAAGGCCGCCTGCAACACTACGAATGGGGTCAGTTGGTGCGCCTTGGCAACACGCTCGATGGCAGCCGCAAGAGTCGGCGAAAGCGGCTGCACGTGGGTGTTGCCGTCTACGGAGGCATTTGCCGATCGGCCAAAATCGGTCGGTAAACTGTGAAGCTGCGGAAGGCCATCCAATGCCTTCACCCAATAGGCGCGCGCTTCCCGGTAGGCAGGACCGTCAAGCCACGTCTGCTCCCAACGGCTGTAGTCGGCATATTGCAAGCCGCGCTCCCAGGGAGCAGGAACCCCCCCCTTGGCGGATAGCAATGCATTCTCGTACGCGCGACAGATATCATTGACAATGATGCGAGCACTCCAGCCGTCCGCTGCGATATGATGAACGTTGAGACTGAGTACATACTCATCGTCCCCAAGCCGGATCAGGCATGCACGAAACGGCGGTTCGCCGCCAAGATCGAAACGATACGCGGCGTCTGCCGCCAGCCGGTTCTCGAAAGCCAGCTGGCGTTGCCGCCCTTCCATCATGCGCAAGTCGAGCAAATCCAGTTCAAACCGTCCGGGTTCCTGCACAACTTGCACATAGCCGTCGCGCTCGGCCACAAACATTGATCGAAGGACGTCGTGACGCCGCAGCAGTTGGTCAAGTGCAGACTCCAGCGCAGCGGCATCGAGCGCGCCGCTCAATCGATACGCAAAGGGAATGTTGTAGTAAGAATGATCGCTTGCCAACTGCTCCAGGAACATCATGCGCTGCTGCGCCACGGAAGCCGGAGTCCGGTAACTGGCCGGATGATCGAACCGCACAATGGGCGGCCTCGCCGTGGGACGCTCAAGCTTGCGCAGGACGGCGACAAGTGCGGCCTTGTTGGCACGTATCGACTCAAGCAATGCATCATCGATACCCTCCTCCGGCATTTCCAGCAGCAACTCATCTTGTTGCAGATACGGAACGATGCCCCGCTCATACAATTGGACGAGGAGATGTTCGGCATTCATATTTTCATTGTCTTCCGTGTGGAAATTCCAGCCGCGCCCGAGCCTGTTCGGAGCCTGGCGAGCTTGAGGTCAATCCAGCTTGCAAGCTGTTCTATCGTCGGGCGTTCAATCAACAATTCCGGCTCGAGTTCCGGCAACCCGAACACGTTTTGCATCTGCGCCAATACCTCGATGGCAGCCATCGAATCGCCACCCACACTGAGGAAATTGTCCTGCACACCGACACGCTCGAGCCGCAGCACACGCTTCCATATTTCGCATAGCGATTGTTCTGTCGCCGTCCCCGGGGCCACATAGTCCGATCGCGTGAGCGAGGTATCGTTGGCCAGCGTCTCGAATTCGCCGTCCAACAGCATCCTGCGCGTCTGCCTGCGCTGAATCTTGCCGCTGGAAGTCATCGGTATCTTGTAGGGGCGCAGCAGGATCACTTGATCGACGTTGATTTCGTGGTCGTGAGCGACCTTTGTCCGTATTGCTCCGACGACGACATCGGCATTGATGTTTCGAAACTGCTCCCGCTCGACTTCGGCTACCACCACCAAACGCTCTTCGCCTTCGGCGTCCAGCGAGAACGCGGCGACATAACCTGCGCGGATCGCAGGGTGCGCAGCCTCAACTGAGGCCTCGATATCCTGGGGATAATAATTCGCGCCGCGCAGAATGATCATGTCCTTGAGGCGCCCGGTCACATATATCTCGCCCTGCCACTTGACGCCGAGGTCGCCGGTACGCAGATACCCCCCGGGCGGGTTGTCGTGATTGACGATGCGCTGACCGAACGTGACCTTGTTCAATTCGTCGAGTTGCCAGTAGCCCGGAGATACGCTCGGCCCGGAGAACCAGATCTCTCCGACTTTCCCTTCGGCCAATGCTGTCCCTTTCGCCGGATCCACGATCTGGACGTCATGCGGGGCATGGGCGGCACCACAAGCCACGATGCGTGTCGCCATCTTGTCGCCCTGACCGACAATACGGATACCCTGTTCGGCAATATCCTTCTTGTGGACGGTCTGTACGATCGGTGCCTTTCCGGCCTCGCCTCCCGTGACGAAGACTGTAGCCTCGGCCATGCCGTAGGATGGATAAAACGATCTTGCACGAAAACCAGTGGGGGCGAAACGTTGTGCGAAGTGATCCAGCGTCTCCGCACGTACCGGCTCGGCTGCATTGTAGGCAACGCGCCAAGAGCTTAAATCGAGCCCGGCCAGGTCGACATCGGCAATCTTGTTGGCACATAGATCATAGGCAAAATTCGGCGCGCCGCACATACTGCCGCGATAGTGCGTAATTGCCTTCAACCACAGCAAAGGGTTGCGCACAAAGCTTGCCGGCGACATCAAATTGGACTGCGCACCGAGGAAGACCGGCCACAGGACTGCGGTCACCAGTCCAAGGTCGTGAAACAGCGGCAGCCAGTTAACGAATACGTCATTGGCGTTGCCGGTCGACATGAGACACAAATGCCGCATGTTTGCAATGATATTGTCGTGGGTGATAATCACGCCCTTTGGCGATCCTGTCGATCCTGAGGTGTATTGCAAAAAAGCGGGGGTGGCGGGATCGATGTCCGGATGAGCCGCCAGCGCATGCCCGCTCGCCGCGATGCAATCGGTGGCGTGAAAATCGACATGCATACCAGACTGGTTTTGCTGATCCCAAGCTGACTGGATCACGGGCAATTCAGACGAGGTGGTCAGCGCCATATTTGCGCCGCTGCTCATTGCAACCTTGACGACACGGTCCGACTTCACGTTCCGGCGCGGCGGATACAAGGGGACGGCAACCATGCCCGCCAACAAGCATCCGTAAAATGCCTTGACGTAGTCCAGGCCCGGTGGATAAAACAGCATAATGCGGCTGCCTGGCGCCGTGCGGGAGAGCAAAAATGCGGCGATCGCTTCCGCCTCAACCAACAACTGCAGTTGAGTCAGTTCGCTTGGGGCCTGGTTCTGCTCGCTCAAAAACCGGAAAGCAATGTCGCCCGCGGCGGCGTCCACATTCGCGCGCATACGGTCGATAATAGTCATACGCATCACGGCACTCCAAATTAACAGGCGTTGTTGGCTTCCAATTGCTGGAACAGCTGCTGGATATTGGGCGCCTCGAATCCTTCGGTGCCGCGTGCACGCTGGATGAATTCGAACATCATTCCCGAATTGTCTTCGCGCTTGGTAAATATCTGAATCAATCCGTCGCCGCGAATCACGTCGGTGGCAAATTGAACACCGGAGGTCGTCAGCGTTTTGGCGACGGACTCCACATCGTCGACCTCGATGGCGACGTGCTGGACGCCGGGCCCGAATTCCTGGATATAGCGGTTGACTTGCGATTCCGGATCCGTGCCTTGCACCAGTACGATGGAGAACCCACCCGCATTGAGTTCCGCGGACACCATTCCCGAATACCTGCCGCTGATTTCACGGCGCTGAAGCAGCTCAAAACCGAAAACGTCGCGGTACAAAAACAAGGCTTCGTCAATGTCGCGAACCGCAATGGCAATATGGTCTATGCGGGTATTACTGCCGAGATATTTTTTCATTTGAGTGCCGCCTGCGCGAGGGTGATTACAAATAAAAATGTCGTTGTTCAAACGTGGTTGGCTACAAGCTGCAATCATTTCCGGGTAAGCATCGGCATAACCCGACGACAATACGGCCGGATGCCATACAGATATTTCCCGGCATGGCATCCAAATCCGCAGCCGTCGTCAATGCACGACAAAATTCTCGTCGCCGAGGCGCACGAAGTGGTAAGTCACTGCCGCCGTGATGTAGTCGCGGCCGGTGATGCCATACTTGTCGCCGTAGATGATCGAGTCATACTTGACCTGGAAATCGTTGCCTCCGGCACGGATCATCTTCACGCGGCGGATATGCGACAGGCTGCTGTTTGCCAATTGGTCGAAACTTGCGTAACACGCTGCATAGGTGGTCAACGCAGTGCCGTTCACATCCTTGCATTCGTAGCTGACAAGGTCACCGTTGGTATCGATGAACCAATAACCGCCAACAACGCCGGATACCGTGCCATCCCTGTGAAATACCACGATATCGGGTGTATAGGAGTCGGAGCTTGTAAACGCATATGTGCCCGGCAAGTCTGCCGCGGTAATGGTATTGCTTGAGTCGAGAACCAGATCGTGGATCAGGTAATTGACGCCAAGAACCGGGTCCGGATAGCTATACAGGACTTGATAACCGCCAGGGACCGGTTTAATGAATTGCATCTTCACGTCGAAGAAAGGCAAACTGAATACGACACTGCCGTCGACTCCCTGGGACCAGGTGAAAGGGTAGGATTCGCTGTACTTACCGCCATGAATATCCGTGTGCCCCACTGTTCCTGCAGTACTGGAAGTCAGGGTAATTTGGTTGCCGCCGCCCAGCAATGTCCAGTCCGGATTGAACAAGGGGAGGAAAGAATAATAATTCTGCTGCGGCTGCAGGCGGACACCCGGAACGAAGGTAGTGATGACTTCAAGCGCCATTGATTTCGGCGTGGTGCGCTCGAAATTACCCAATACAAGTGTGGTTGCATCGAAATTGGCAGGTACTTGCACCTTGCGATGCAGTTCATAGTTTAGCGCGACGGTGTTGTCGGCCGACATGGTCAGGCGAACATTGTCGTACCATGCCAGAAACGGCAATGTTATAGTCGAACCGTCCTTCAGCCCGAACTGGCCGCTATCGGTAATTGCCGTGCTTTGGCCGGCGCTAAAGACAAGGTTCGACTGCGGAGTTGAAGCAATCGGTGCGGTCAATGTCACCGGTGCAGAAAAATCGACCATGCGAATGGACGCCGTGCCGTTGCTAATGCTGCCGGACAAGGGCGTATCGAACGAGGGAGTGCCGGCAAGGAAGAATTGTCCCTGAGGCATGGACGACCAGTCGATCGTCTTTTGCGAATAGGTTCTGGTGAACTGACGATCAACGACCCCGTCGTTATTATCGTCGTAAGAAATGTTCCAGAAAACGCTGCCGGAGGCGTCGTTGCGCGCGCTCACGACAACGGTGCCGTTAACGGGACATTGGCTCAAAGGATGCGCAGGACAAAATGGGCTGACCGTTTTGAGTTTTACGCTTCCATCGCTTTGATAGTCCCAGAGGAAACGAGCCGTCACAACGCCGTTCTGACTGATCTTGCCAACCTTGTCGGTGGAACTGGAATAAGGCGGCTCGGTCGGTCCCGCATAAAACTCGTAAGCCGGTTCATTCGCGTTCGAGGTTGTCCAATAGCCGACGATGTTCTGATCGAGAATATGCACAGTTGAAGAATCAGCGGCTGGGGTTGTTGAATTGCTCCCGCCACATCCCGCAAGAGTTGCAATCAATAAAACGATAATGAATTTAGTGAGGAATCTTGTTTTCATTTTTTAAGATGAGACTCAGGTTGGTCGTTCGAATCGGGCGCGCAGGCATATGGCAACGAGCATTTCGGCAATCGAAATCAACTCATTGATCAAACAGCGTTTCGCGACGGCAAGCAGCGATAAATTTATGTGCGCACGTGGAGACAGGTCATAGCCAGCGGCGAATCGGAGGGATTCGAGCCTATTCGCGAAACTCCGGATGACGTCAATATCCGTATAAGCTCAAGGCACGCAGACGAAAGCCGGCAGCGCTGCAGGCTACTGCAGTGCCACATGCGATAAAGCGCCCTGGATGAGCGAATTGAGTTGCTTGGATATCCCGCTTGCCAGGCTGCCAGCTATGCAGCCGCCATTTGCTTGCGCAGGGAGAGAGGTCGCATATCAACCCAAACCTCTTTTATGTATTCGAGGCATGCCTCCTTGGTACCTTGCTTTCCCACCAAGGTCCAACCGAGCGGCACTTCCTTGCCTGCCGGCCAGATCGAATATTGTTCTTCGTCGTTGACTACGACATCGAATAGAACATGAGAATGATTTTCTTGTGACATGAAAACTCCGTTGTGTGGATAGAATGTGACCGTTGTCGTCTCTTGAACGAGCCGGCCTATTTACCAACATCTTTCTTATTTCAAATCAACTGTCAAACTTGAGAGTTGACACTGAGGGCGTAACCCGCCTCTTTTCAGGCTGCCAATTATGCATGAAAACTTGGTAACAGCATATCCTAGGCGCACCATTAAAATAGTGAAAATTCACATCGTTGATCCATGGAAAGAAAGACGTGGCCCCGCAACTTTCACTGAGGCAACAATCATCCTCGAAATGCCGCATATCGACAATTTATTTTTGGATCTGAAATAAAAATCCTCTTTGCCTTCACCTCCCAGGCCCTGCTATCATCGCACCCGATCATGCAATCAATAATCGAACCAAACCCGTGGCTGGTCACGCAGAGGCGCCCGAATGCGCGCCTGCGCCTGTACTGCTTTTCCTACGCAGGCGGGAGTGCGAACGTGTATCTGCCG
This sequence comes from Burkholderiaceae bacterium, assembly GCA_036384915.1. Classification (GTDB taxonomy): domain Bacteria; phylum Pseudomonadota; class Gammaproteobacteria; order Burkholderiales; family Burkholderiaceae_D; genus PKWO01. The sequence continues at coordinate 21,689 of DASVLJ010000009.1, read as the reverse complement.
TGGAAAAATCTATTGGACGGTTCAATAGAACTGTGCGCGGTTCAGTTGCCAGGTCGTGGCGCGCGTTTAAATGAAATGCCTGTTCCATCCCTGCAAAAACTGGTTGCCGATATTGCTGCGGTCATCTCCAACGAAACACGCCTGCCATTCGCTTTTTTTGGACATAGTCTGGGCGGCCTGCTTGCGTTCGAACTCACTCGATATTGCAAACACCATCTTCTTCCCTCGCCCGGACATTTGATTGTTTCAGGTTGCTCTGCCCCGCAAATGCGCGACGCAACGCAACGTATGCACCTGCTACCGGACGAGGAATTTATCGAAGAACTGCGCAAATACAACGGCACACCTCCGGAAATCCTGGCGCATCGCGAGTTGATGCAACTTGTATTGCCAGCCTTGCGCGCCGACTTCGCCGCGGTTGAAACCTATCAATACAAGCGGCTTCCTCCTTTCGACATTCCAATCACGGTATTCGCCGGGCGCAATGACAATCACGTATCGGAAGAAAAAGCATTGGGATGGGAACTCGAAACCAGGGGGCCTTGTGAGGTACACTGGTTCGATGGCGATCATTTTTTCCTTCACGAGCAAATGGGAAGCGTGCTGGAAACCATCAATTCCACGCTTTCGTTGGAACAATCCAGTTTGATGCTCTAGAGCCGACATCGGCCAATATCGCGCATCATCCCGCCTGAACATGCGAATGCATGATTAATCAGACAGCGGCTGCTTACCTCGCTCGTTCCGACCACCTCGCCTTTCTCATTGGCGCCAAAAGCGTTGCCGAACAATCCGCCCAGTGCCCCCCTCAAATCGATCATCCCATTGCGGCCGTAGATAAATGCATGAAAATTGCTGCCCCAGCCAGGTGCGCCCGCGGTCCAAACGAATTGGCCCTTGTTGTTGATGCCCACCACGATGCTGCCTGTTCCTCCGATTGTTCCGAGGTCCTGCATTTGGCTATGGCGGTACAGAAATAGTCCACTTTACTCGGCCTGGATCGGTCGAGTCAAAGCTAGCCTGCCCGACGATCTCGTCGGAATTGTTGATGTCCCACGCCTCCCGGCAAGTCGACAATCGTAGTCAGCGCGTCCCGGTCTTAAAGGAGTGCGTGCCCCGCGTTTTCTCCTGCCAGGGAATAGCCGCCAACTACCTGCCCGCGCTCATTGATTTCTCTTGCAAGACCGCCTGGTGTCGGCGGCCCCACATTGATCATCTTGCCGGCTTTGTAAAGGAACGCGTGGCTGCCTCCGTCGTCGCTAGAGAGGCTTTGGCCGATGATCCGCCCACTACCGTTGATACCCAATGCGGTTCTGAACGTTCCTCCGAAGGTACCAAGATCGGCAATCGATCAATTTTGCGCGGCAAATGCCAGATTTGCCGATAGTCCTAACAAGCCGGCCAATAGCGTGACGGCGTGCCGGCGGGCTTTTCGAATGAGCGTTCGCGCGGCATTTTTCATTGATCTTGCATGATTTCGATCATCGATTGCTGCTTCCATGCCCACTCTCCATAAAAGATAGGTGCTTGGCGATTACATAAAGTGTGCTGTTCCAATTTCCCAATTTGGACAATCCGCAATCGATATCCAGATCCGCAGCGGTTCAGAGGCTGGAAAGCGCGTTGTCTTTAGCGATCAGCAATTGCCCGCTCGGCTAACGCCTTTTCCATTCCACGTCACGAACATCCGACATCTGTCGGATTATCAATGTCACATGAAAGCGTATGATTGCATTTAACAATTTTAATCTCCGCAAAGAAACTTTCCCCGGATTGCAGAGTGGCTTGATCTTCTTCGCAACACTCATGGACCTATGGTCTTTGAGAGTCGAGACGGTGTCGCATTACGTTCTCAAGACATGAAATCGTCGCTCAGCGCGGGTGACAAGGTCAACCGGAAAAACTTATAAAAAGGATCGCTGAAGTGCAAAAGTCGAAGATTGCGTCTCGTACATTGCCTCTTTCAATCGTACTGATGTTGTCAGCGTGCGGTGGCGGCGCCTCGTTGGACGACCGCGTTGCCTCAGGCCAATCTGAGCGGCATCAATCGGGTAAGGCACAGGTTTCCGGCGTCTCGGGAAATGCACTGTACGATCAGGAAGTACAGCTATTGTACTTGGCATATTTCGGCCGCCCTGCCGATCCCGCTGGCTTAACCAATTTTGAGGCCGCTCTGGCAAGCGCAAATGCGCCGACGAATATTCAAAGCATCGTCAATGCCTACCCGACTAATCCCGCTGTCAAGGCACTGGTCGACAGTTTTGGAACCAGCAAGGAATCAAACGCTCTTTACGGCAACGCTTCGACGGCGGCTTTTGTCGCCGCTATTTTCTCGAACGTGCTAAGCCGCACGCCGCAGGCAACCGGACTGAGTTTCTGGAGCAATGCAATCGATAGCGGCCAAATCACCATGGGAGAAGCCGCGCTGTCTATTGCGGCCGGCGCCTTGTCCAATACGACGGCGCAAGGCAAGTTGGATGCACAATTGATCCATGAGCGAATGACTGTATCGGACAATTTTACCGCTCAAGTTGGCATTCAGAATGCGAACAGGGTGTATGTCGGAGCTTCTGCCGCCGCACTTGCCCGAACCATGCTTGCCGAAGTGACGTCCACGACCAGCACGACTACATTTCAGCCAGTGGTTGTGACTACAGTGCAGGAGCTTTTTGGGAATGCCAGCGCTGGATCGACAGGCGCCTCGACACCGACTCCGACACCGACACCGACTCCGGCTCCGGCTCCGACTCCGACTCCGACTCCGACTCCGACTCCGACCCCGACCCCGACCCCAGCTTCACCCCTGTGGACTCCGACGGTTTCGACAAGCTGGGAGTGGCAATTGAGCGGGACGCTCAATCAGTCATACGCGGCCACAGCTTACGATATTGACTTGTTCAACACCAGCGCGACGACGATTGCGCAACTGCAGGCGTCGGGCCACAAGGTCGTATGCTATTTCTCTGCCGGCAGCTCCGAAAATTGGCGGCCGGATTATTCCAGTTTCACCGCGGTCGACATGGGCAATGCGGTGACCGGCTGGCCGGGGGAGAATTGGCTCGATATCCGGTCCGCCAACGTGCGCAGCATCATGGCGGCACGTTTTGCCCTGGCCGCGTCGAAGGGTTGCGATGGCGTGGAGCCGGATAACGTCGACGGCTATGCCAACAATTCCGGATTCCCGCTTACTGCGCAGGATCAGATCGATTACAACACCTATCTCGCCAGCCAGGCGCACAGCTATCGTTTGGCCGTGGCACTCAAGAATGACGTCGACCAATTGGCGGCACTGGAGCCTTATTTCGACTTCGCTCTCAATGAACAATGTCACGAGTACAACGAATGCGCCGGCTATTCCGTATTCACGTCTCAGAACAAGGCGGTGTTCAACGCCGAATATGCGAGCCAATACGTCGACAACACCAGTGGCGCCCGGACGGCCATGTGCGCGGCGGCGCAAGCGGCGAATTTGCGGACCCTGGTGCTGCCGCTCGCCCTCGATGGCTCTTTTCGCTACAGTTGCGATAATTAAGAATCAAATCGGCGTGCGGTCAATGCGCTTGGTCAGGATGATCGACGTCGCCGTCTGGCGCACGCCCTCGGCCGCGCCGATCTGGTCGAGCAGGCGGTCGAGTTCGCCCGTCGATTGGCAGCGCAGCGTCAGCATGTAATCCACCGTACCGCTGACGGCGCATAGGGTTTCCACCTCCGGCATCTTTTGCAGCATGGTCACCAGCGAAGTTGCCGCGCGCGGCTCGATGGTGATGCCGACATAGGCGCGCACGGCCGGCTGATACACCTCCTGGTTTAGCCGCACGCCATAGCCGGCGATGACGCCGCGCTTTTCCATACTGGCCACGCGCGCGATGGCCGTGGTGCGGGCCACGCCCACGCGCTTGGCAATGGTCGAGACAGGTGTGCGCGCATCGTCCATCAACAAGGCCAGGATCTTGTTGTCTACATCGTCCAATGTTGGGTTCATTTTGATTGTTGTGGATTATTTGTAGTATTTGATAGTCAATTTGTAGTGTCCTGCTACATTGTGACGGCATTTTACTCTCTATTATCTGACATGCATAGGTTTTACACTTCCGTCACGACTGGAAGAGGCCGGCAGGGGTGCAAGCGGCTTCCGTAGCGAAACCATAGCGAATACTTATGGCCGGCAATGTGCCGGCCCCACCACCATAGAGAGCGGAGATATCCATGAAAAAGACCAAACTGATCCTGTTGGGCGCAGGCAAGATCGGCGATGCCATCCTGAACCTGTTGTCGCACACCGGCGAATACGAACTGACCGTGGCCGACCGCGATCCGGCCCGCATGGACTATGTCAAGCAAGCCAACTTCCCTAACGTCAAGTGCGTGCAAGCCGATTTGTCGGATTCTTCCGCCGTCGCCGACCTGATCACCGGCCACGACGTCACGCTGTCGGCCTGTCCTTACTTCCTGACTCCTGTCATCGCCGCCGCCGCCAAGAAGGCCAAATCGCATTACTTCGACCTGACCGAAGACGTGGAAAGCACACGCGTGGTCAAGGCGCTGGCTGAAGGCGCCGACACGGCCTTCGTGCCGCAATGCGGCCTGGCTCCCGGCTTCATCTCCATCGTCGCCAACGACGTGGCCAGCCGTTTTGAAACGCTGCGCGACGTCAATATGCGCGTCGGCGCGTTGCCGACCTATCCGAGCAATGCGCTGAAGTACAACCTGACCTGGAGCACCGACGGCCTGATCAACGAATACTGCAATCCTTGCGAAGCCATCGTCGACGGCAGCCTGCGCGAAACCTCGCCGCTGGAAGAAATGGAACACTTCTCGCTCGACGGTATCGACTACGAAGCTTTCAACACCTCGGGCGGCTTGGGCACGCTGTGCGAAAGCCTCGAAGGCAAGGTGCAAAACCTGAACTACAAGACCGTGCGCTATCCCGGCCACCGCGACATCATCAAGATGCTGGTGCGCGACCTGCAATTGGGCAAGCTGGACCGCCGTCCCATCCTGAAGGAAGTGATGGAAGCCGCCATCCCCATCACCAAGCAGGACGTGGTGCTGGTGTTCGTGTCTGTGGTCGGCACGCGCGATGGCCGCCTGGAGCAAGAAACCTATGCCAAGAAGATTTACAGCCAGGAAGTCAACGGCCAATTGCTGTCCGCCATCCAGCTGACCACCGCTTCCGGCATCTGCGCCATGGTCGATCTGGTCGTGCAAGGCAAGCTGCCGAACAAGGGCCTAGTGCGCCAGGAACAGACTAAGCTGGCCGATTTCCTGGGTAACCGTTTTGGCCAGTACTACGCTGCTTAATATCTCAGGCTAGGATCGTAGGGTGGGTTAGCCGCAGGCGTAACCCGCCAGGCGCGTCAAATGATGGTCGCTAGGCAATTGGTGGGTTGCACCCGCCCTACGTCCAGTCCCAGCCGCCAAACGATGCATTATTGAGGGAAGTGATATCCTTGCGCCCCTCAACACCCCCGCCGATGGAGAACACAATGGAACAAATCACAAACGTACTCAAGGAACTCGGCGTCGACCTCGCGCCCTTCCACGGCAACGAATTGCAGAGCCGCTCGCCTATCGATGGCGCCGTGCTGGCCCATCTGCGTGCCGATACCTCTGAACAAGTTACCGCCAAGATCACCCGCGCTCATGCTGCTTTCCAGCAGTGGCGCAATATCCCCGCGCCGCGCCGCGGCGAACTCATCCGCCTGTTCGGCGAAGAGTTGCGCGCACACAAGGCCGCGCTCGGCCTGCTCGTTACGCTCGAAGCCGGCAAGATTCTGCAAGAAGGCTTGGGCGAAGTGCAGGAAATGATCGACATCTGCGATTTCGCAGTCGGCCTGTCGCGCCAGCTGTACGGCCTGACCATCGCGTCCGAGCGTCCCGGCCATCGCATGATGGAATCCTGGCACCCGGTCGGCGTGGTCGGCGTGATTTCCGCGTTCAACTTCCCGGTTGCCGTCTGGGCCTGGAATGCCGCACTGGCCTTCGTCTGCGGCGATGCCGTGGTGTGGAAGCCGTCGGAAAAGACTCCCTTGACCGCCATCGCCACGCATGCCCTGTTCGCCAAGGCCGTGGCCCGCTTCGGCGCCGACGCGCCGGAGGGCCTGGCTGAGTTGATCATCGGCGGACGCGAATGCGGCCAGACCCTGGTCGACGACAAGCGCGTGCCCGTGGTTTCCGCCACCGGCAGCACGCAGATGGGCCGCGCCGTGGCTGAGCGTTGCGGCGTGCGCCTGGCTCGCACCATTCTGGAACTGGGCGGCAACAATGCCATGATCGTCGCTCCGTCAGCCGACCTGGAAATGGCCGTGCGCGGCATCGTGTTCTCCGCCGTCGGCACCGCCGGCCAGCGCTGCACCACGCTGCGCCGTCTTTTTGTGCACGACAGCGTGTATGACACGTTGGTGCCGCGCCTGAAGAAGATTTATGGCGGCCTGCCGATCGGCAATCCGGCCGAGAAGGGCACGCTGGTCGGTCCGCTGATCGACCAACAAGCCTTCAATGCCATGCAAAAATCGCTCGAGCTGGCAGCGGCCGAGCAGGGCAAGGTGTTCGGCGGCCAGCGCGCCACCGTGGCGGGTTGCGAGCAAGGTTACTACGTGCATCCCGCCCTGGTCGAAATGCCGGCGCAGACCAAGATCATGCATCACGAGACTTTTGCACCGATTCTGTACATCGTGCGCTACACCGACCTCGATGCCGCGATCGCAGCCAACAATGAAGTGCCGCAAGGCTTGTCGTCTTCGATCTTCACCACCGACATCCGCGAAGCCGAGCGTTTCGTGTCCGCTTCGGGTTCGGACTGCGGCATTGCCAACGTCAACATCGGCCCGTCCGGTGCGGAAATCGGCGGCGCCTTCGGCGGCGAGAAGGATACGGGCGGCGGCCGCGAATCGGGTTCCGATTCGTGGAAGGCTTATATGCGCCGTGCGACCAACACCATCAACTACAGCAACGCGCTGCCCTTGGCCCAGGGTATCAGCTTCGATATCTGATCCCAGGTTCTACAGGCAAACCGGCCGCTTCATGCGGCCGGCGAGTCTCGTATTTTTTGAAAATTCAGGGAGTATGAAGTGGGTTTGCAGAACAGTAACTTGACCAACCTGGTGGAAAAAGTCATCGGTGCCGAGGCTTGCGCCTGGGTGTTGGAGTTGATGACGGTGCCAAGCAGTTTCGCGACCTGGGAAGAAGACTGGGTTTCGCGCAAGGAACTGGCGCAGGCGCTCAACATGGTGCTGTTCCACGACTTGCTGCAACGCGTGCCGACCGGCCGCCAATATACCGAAGAAGTCGCGGCCAAGGGCGGCAAGGTCTTCCATGACCATGGCGCGCTGCGTACCGTGCGCTGGATCGACAATGGCGCACTGCCTCCCGGCGAGGCAGCGTTCACGCGCATTCTGGAGCCGCTGGGCTACAAGCTGAACGGCACCTTCCCGCTCGACCGGCTCGGCATGACCGGCCGCTCCTACGCCCATGTCGACGCGCCGGACGAGATCGCGCAGTTCTTCGTCAGCGAATTGCATCCTGGCCGCTTCTCGCCGGCTTTCCAGCAAGCCGTGACGCGCGTGCTGGAAAGCTCGCGAGACCCGCTCTCGCCCAAGTCGCAATTCCTGCTGCATGAATTGGCGCGCGACGGCCGTATCGGTTTCCATGACGCCGCCGCCATGCTGCCCGAACTGAAAGCCTGTTTCGGCCGCCAGCACGCCGTGCCGCATCTGGCCGACTACGAAATCCTGCTCGCGGAGTCGGCCGAGATGGCCTGGATCGCGACCGAAGGCAATATGTTCAACCACGTGACGGATCGCGTCGATGACCTGTTGCGTGTGACGGAAGAGCAGAAAGCGCTGCAGCGCCCGATGAAGCAAAGCATCGAAGTCTCCAAGAGCGGCCGGATCAAGCAAACTGCGTTCAAGGCCGACATGGTGCTGCGCCAATTCATCGGCGCCGATGGCGGAGTCATTGAAATGATGGTGCCGGGCAGCTTCTATGAATTCATTTCGCGCGACCGATACCTGGATACGGCCGCCGATGTGCAGAAGCTGGATTTGGGCTTTGATGCTGCCAATGCGCAGGGCATATTCAAGATGACCGCGACGGCTTGAGTTAGAATATCCCCTATCTGTTGCAGGCACTGCGCTCGCGCAGTGCCTTTTTTTTTAACCAAAAAAGAACCCCTCTCCCGGTTGCTGGAGAGGGGGCAGGGTAGAGGGAGCGCGCGATCTGAATGCTTTTTATCGTCAGACCAGGATTCGCTCCAAGGTCTTGACCATGCGGGACCAAGCGCATTCACCCTCTTCCCCACCCCTCTCCGCAAGCGGGAGAGGGGAGTTTAGGATAGCCACTCAATGCCACGCCACCTAAAAGGAATCTTCGGCCTGCTGATCGTCACCATGGTCTGGGGTACGACCTTTCCTGCCATGAAGGACTTGTCGCAGTATTTTTCCGCACCCTGGATTCTGTTCCTGCGCTTTTCCATCGGCGGACTGGTGTTGACGCCTTTCCTGTTTCGCGCGAAAAAGGCCGATCTGCTGGGCGGGGCCATGCTTGGCGTGTTGCTGTTCGTCGCCGCCATGTTCCAGTTCAGCGGGCTGGTCTTGACCAGTTCCAACCGCAATGCCTTCGTCACGGGCTTGAACGTACTAATCGTGCCTTTGCTCGGCGTGGCAGTGGGACGCGTTCCCGAGAAGCGCATTCTGGTTGCCATCGTGTTGGCGATCGCCGGCCTGTTCTCCCTGTGCTGGGACGGCGCGGCCTGGGGCGCAGGTGACAATCTGGCTCTGATGGGCGCTTTTTGCTTTGGCGCCTACGTCAAGATGCTGGAGTTAGCGGCACGGCGCGCGAGCAGCCTGATGGCGATGACCACGGTGCAAATCATAGCCGTGGCGCTGTGTGCGCTGCTGTGGCTCGTCTTGAGGGAGTTGCCGGCGCACCCCTTCGTCTGGAATGAGGCGATTGCCGCAGGACGCGCCAGTTTCTTCAATCTTGCCTATCTATCCCTGGTGGCCACCGCCGCCATCATTTCGCTGCAAACCTGGGGCCAGCGTCATGCCAGCGCCAACGAGGCGGCGGTGATCTATGCTTTCGAGCCGGGCTGTGCGGCGATTGCGGCGTATTTCTGGCTTGGCGAAAGCATGGGCTTGCGCGGTATCGTCGGCGCGGCATTGTTGATCGCAGGCATGATCGTGAGCCAATGGACGCCGGAAAACAAGCCGGAAGCCGCCATCGCATCCGGCAACGCGCCCGAGGGCAACCCGGGCTAGATCATGTCCCTCACCAGCCTGGCCTCGCTCCAACCGCTGCGGATACGCGTGATCCGTTGTGGCGAGGTAGCGGGGCTCGGTTTTTCAGGCTTGTTCCAGGTCCTGCGGCTGGCGGCGGATGAGCTGGGCGAAGAGCGGTTGTTGTTCGAAACGGCATCGGCACAATCCTTGCCCGACACGGCGGCCGATTTGGTCCTGCTCGTTGCCGATGAGGACGTGCCAGCCGAACGCATGCCTGCGTTGTTGGCGCATTGCCGCAAGGCTGGCCTGTATGGTGTCGTCGGAGCGGTGCTTGGATGGTTCAAGGAGCAAGGCGAGATCAAGCACGATACCGCCCAGCTTTACGACCTCGAACACAACCCGCTCGTTTGTTGCGGCGGCGCTGCCGCCATTGACTTTGCCCTGGCCATCGTCAAGGCCTGCTTCGGCGAGGCGGTGCAAGCAGGCATTATGGAGGCCCTTTATATCACGCAGGTGCGCGCGCCCGACACGCCGCTTCCGCAAGCGCGTCAGCGCCTGCAGCCGGCGCTGGCAGAAGCGTTGCGCCTCATGGAAACGCACATCGAAGAGCCGCTCAACAGCGACGACATCGCTAATCTGGTCGGCATTTCGCGGCGCCAGCTCGAACGCTTGTTCAAGCAGCACTTGGGGAACATGCCGGCGCGTTACTACCTGGAGCTGCGCCTGCAACATGCGCGGTCCTTGTTGCTTGAATCGCATCATTCCATTGTGCAAGTCGGGCTGATGTGCGGATTTTCCTCCGGGGCGCATTTTTCCACCGCCTACGGCGCGTTGTTCGGCATCACGCCGCGAGAAGAGCGCCAGCGCAGGCTTGCTCCTGCGCGAATTTGAAAGTTTTCGTCGCAGTTCGAAAAGAGTTTGCCACAGGCTCTCTCTATAATGTCGAGATTGGCTGGTTTCTCGATATTTTTTGGACATTTGACGGAGGCAGGTATGAACGCAGCACTCGGCGGCAAGGACTCAGCAGGCGCGGTTGGACGCCAGACTTTCGATGAAGTCGTGGTGCCGACCTATGCACCCTCGAGCATGGTGCCGGTGCGTGCCTCCGGCCTCGACCTGTGGGACCAGGAAGGCAAGCGCTATCTCGACTTCACCGCCGGAATCGCTGTCACCGGCCTGGGCCATGCCAACCCGAACGTGGTTGCCGCCCTGACCAACCAGGCGCAAAAGCTCTGGCACGTCGGCAACGGCTATACCAATGAGCCGGTGCTGCGCCTCGCGCAGGCGTTGACGGCCGCCACCTTCGCCGACCGTGCCTTCTTTTGCAATTCCGGTGCGGAAGCCAATGAGGCGGCATTGAAGCTGGCGCGCAAGTACGGCCATCTCAAGCATGGCGACAGCAAGCCGCGCATCGTGTCCTTCCTCAATTCCTTCCACGGCCGCACGCTGTTTACCGTGTCGGTCGGCGGGCAAGCCAAGTACACCGAGGGTTTCGAGCCGCTGCCGCCGGCCATCGACCACCTGCCCTACAACGACATCGAAGCCGCCAGGAAAGCCATCGGCCCCGACGTGTGCTGCGTGATCGTGGAGCCGGTGCAGGGCGAGGGCGGTATGATCCCGGCTGACCCGGCCTTTCTCAAGGCGCTGCGCGAACTGTGCGACGCCAACAATGCCTTGCTGATTTTCGATGAAGTGCAATGCGGCATGGGCCGTACCGGCGATTTGTTCGCCTACATGGGTTACGGCGTCACTCCCGACATCATCACCGTGGCCAAGGCGCTCGGCAACGGCTATCCGGTCGGCGCCATGCTGACCACCGAAGACATCGCCAAGGCTTTCTCGGTCGGTTCGCACGGCACCACTTACGGAGGCAATCCTCTGGCCTCGTCGGTGGCGCTCGAAGTGTTGCGTACGATCAACCAGCCGGCCTTCCTCGGCCGCATCAAGGAAGCGTCGGCTCTGCTATACAGCAAGCTCGACAAGATTCGGGCCGACTACCCGCAGCTGTTCTCCCTGGTGCGCGGCAAGGGCTTGATGCTGGGCATGGTCTTGACCGAAGCCTATGCCGGCCGCGCCAAGGAAATCGCCAAGGCCGCCGAAGCGCAGGGCTTGATGGTCTTGATCGCAGGCCCGGACGTGGTGCGCTTGCTGCCGGCCCTGATCGTCTCGGACGAGCAGATAGCGGAAGCCGACCGCCTGCTGCGCCAGGCTATCGACGCCTTCCTCGCAGCCTGACAAGTCGCGGATCGATAGGGGACAGACCATGTTCGTGGTTCGGCCGGTTGCCGCATCCGACGTCGCCGCGCTCGAGGCCGTTGCCTCGGTGGCGACGCCCGGGGTGCACACGCTGCCCAAGACGCGTGACGCCATAGGGCGCGCGGTCGAGCACTCGCTTGCCTCGTTTGCGGCCCAGGTCGACATGCCGAGCGACGAGTCTTACATGTTCGTGCTTGAGTCGCCCGAAGGCGGCTTGGCCGGCACGGCGGCGATCGCCGCCACGGCCGGGTCGAAAGGCACGTTCTTTGCCTTCCGCAACGACGTGATCCAGCAAGTCTCGCGCGACTTGAACATCAGCCACAGCGTGCATGCGCTGACCCTGTGTTCCGATCTGACCGCGCACTCGCAATTGTCGAGTTTCTACCTGCGCGGCTGGCGCACGGCAGGCCTGGAAGCGGCTTTGCTGTCGCGCGCGCGCCTGGCGTTTGCCGCTTCGGCGCCGCACCGCTTCGCCGACCGCTTCTTCGCTTCGCTGGCCGGTGTGACTGATGAAAATGGCCGTTCGGCGTTCTGGGAAGCGCTGGGGCGCAAATTCTTCCACATGGATTTCCTCGAAGTCGAACGCGTGATAGAGGGGGCGCGCAACCGCTCCTTGATCGTCGAACTGATGCCGCATTACCCGGTCTATGTCCCGCTTCTGCCCGGTGAGGCGCAAGCTGTCATGGGCCAAGTGCATAGCGAGGGCGAATTGCCGTTCCGCATTTTGTCGGAGGAAGGTTTCGAGCCCGACGAATTCATTGATATCTTCGACGGCGGCCCCATCCTGCAGGCGCACCGCAACGGCCTGCGCGCCTTCTCCGCGGCGCAAACCTGCCGCGTGGCGGCAGGGATGGCGGGCGCGGCGCAAGAGGGCGTGGCGAACTACCTGGTGTCGAGCTTGCGCGATACGCATTTCCGTGCCGTGCTGGTGCAATCCGCGCCCCTTGACCAGCGCGATGGCATCGTCTTGCCCGAAGCGGCGCTGCGTGCGCTCGACGTCGTTGCGGGCGACCCCGTTTCCTGCGTGAGATTGTGAGGCCGGCATGCTGGTAGTCCGTGCAATAGCAGAAAGAGATATCGACGGCTTGCTCGACCTGGCCGGCCGCGTCGGCGGCGGGATGACGACGCTGAAGGCCGACCGTGGCATGCTGGGCAAGCGCGTCGACGTGGCGTGCGCCTCGTTTGCCGAAAGCATCGCGCCCGAGCAGCGCGACTATATGTTCGTCATGGAAGACACGGCCACGGGTGCCTTGGCCGGCGTATGCGCCATCAAGGCCGCAGTGGGACTGGAAGAACCTTTCTACAACTACCGTATCGGCACCCTGGTCCATTCGAGCAAGGAGTTGGGTGTGTTCTCGCGCATGGATACGCTCTATCTCTCGAACGATTTGACCGGCTGCTCGGAGTTGTGTTCGCTGTTTCTCCATCCCGACTACCGTACCGGCCACAACGGCAAGCTCTTGTCCAAGAGCCGGCTTCTGTTCATTGCGCAATTCCACGAATTGTTCGCGCCCAAGCTGATTGCCGAAATGCGCGGCTATCTGCGCGACGACGGCAGCTCGCCGTTCTGGGACAGCCTGGGCCGGCACTTCTTCAAGATGGAATTCGAGCGCGCTGACGACCTGACCAGCCTGGGCAAGAAGTCCTTTATCGCCGAACTGATGCCGCGCCATCCGCTCTATATCGACTACCTGCCCAAGGAGGCGCGCGATGCGGTCGGCCTGGTGCACACGGCCACGGTACCGGCACGGCGTTTGCTGGAGCAGGAAGGCATGTATTACGAGGGCTATGTCGATATCTTCGACGCCGGTCCCGTACTGCAGGCGCGTATCCGCGAATTGCGTGCCGTGCGCGACAGCGAAGTGGTGCAGGTTGCCGCTGCCGGCGCGGATGGCGGCGCGCCCATGCTGGTGGCCAATACCCGGCTGGCCGACTTCCGCGTGCTCGTGTGCGAGAACGCGAGGCAGGACAGCCATATTGAATTGAACGATGACCAACGCAAGGCGCTGGGCTTGCTCGAGGGCGGGGCGGCGCGCATTCTCTCCTTGAACTCCCATGCATAGTCACTACTTGAACGGCCAATGGGTCGTGGGCACCGGCCCGCTTCTGGAAACCACCGATCCCGCCACCGGCAAGCCGCTGTGGACCGGTGCCGCGGCCACGCCCGATGAAGTCGATGTCGCCTGCAAAGCGGCGCGGGCTGCTTTCCCGGCCTGGGCGGTGCGGCCGCTCGAAGACCGCGTCGCCATCTGCCAGCGTTTCCGCGATCTGTTGAAGGCCAATAGCGAAGAACTGGCGCGCCAGATTTCGGAGGAAGTCGGCAAGCCCTGGTGGGAAGCGCGCACCGAAGTGACCTCGATGGCCAACAAGATCGATATCTCGTTGCAAGCCTATCAGGCACGCACCGGAGTCACGCAAGCGACGATCGCCGATGGCGAAGCCGTGCTGCGTCATCGGCCGCATGGCGTGTTCGGCGTATTCGGTCCCTACAATTTCCCCGGCCATCTGCCCAATGGCCACATCGTGCCGGCGCTGATCGCGGGCAATACCCTGGTGTTCAAGCCCTCGGAATATGCGCCAAGAACAGCCATCCGCACGGTGCAATTGTGGAGTGAGGCCGGCTTACCCGAGGGCGTGTTGAACCTTGTCAACGGTGGGCGCGACACCGGTGCGGCGCTGTCGCAGCATGCGGCGCTCGACGGCATCCTGTTCACCGGCAGCTATCACACCGGCGCGATCCTGCATCGTCAATTCGCCGGCCAGCCAGGCAAGATGCTGGCGCTCGAAATGGGCGGCAACAATGCGCTGGCGGTGTGGAACGTGGCCGCCGCCAACCTCGACGCCGCCGTGCACCACACGGTATTTTCCGCTTTCGTGTCCGCCGGCCAGCGCTGTACCTGTGCGCGCCGGCTGATCGTGGCAGATACGCCGGCGGGGCAGGCTTTCCTTGACCGCCTGGTAGAGGTCTCGGGCAAGATTCGCGTCGGCAAGCCGGGCGACGAGCCGGCGCCGTTCATGGGACCGGTCGTGTCCAGCGGTATCGCCGACAAGCTACTTGCCGCACAAGCCGGCCTCGTCGCCAGGGGTGGCAAGGCGCTGCTGTCGATGCGCAAGATTGAAGAGGGCACCGGCTTGCTCACCGCGGGCATCCTCGACATGACGGGCGTGGCCGGCGTGCCGGACGAAGAATGGTTCGGCCCTCTGCTGCAAGTGATACGCGTGCCTGACTTCGATGCCGCCATCGCCGCCGTCAACGCCACCGAATACGGCCTTGCCGCCGGCTTGCTGTCGGACGACGCGGCGCTGTGGCAGAAATTCCAGTCGCTGGCGCGTGCCGGCATCGTCAATTGGAACCGCCCGACCACGGGTGCTGCTTCGACGGCGCCGTTCGGCGGCATAGGCAAGTCGGGCAATCACCGCCCGAGTGCCTACTATGCGGCCGACTATTGCGCCTACCCGGTCGCTTCGATCGAGAATGCGCAACTGGCAATGCCGAAAACCTTGTCGCCCGGATTGGAGTTCTGATTATGTCGGATGTTATGTCGGATGTACGCGAATACAACTTCGACGGCCTGGTAGGCCCTTCGCACAACTACGCCGGTCTTTCGTTCGGCAACGTGGCCTCGTTCAACAACGTCAAGAGCGTGTCGAACCCGAGGCAGGCCGCCCTGCAGGGCTTGGCCAAGATGCGCTCCTTGATGCAGCGCGGCTTCAAGCAAGGCTTGCTGCCGCCGCAATGCCGTCCCAATTTCGATTTGCTGCGCAGCGTGGGTTTTGCCGGTAGCGACGCGGACGTGATTGCGCATGCTTTCCGCGAAGCGCCGGCCATTTTGTCCTGTGCCTATTCGGCCTCGCCCATGTGGACCGCCAACGCTGCGACGGTCAGCCCCTCCGCCGATACGAGCGACGGCAAGGTGCATCTGACGGTTGCCAATCTCAACAGCAAGCTGCACCGCTCCTACGAGCACACGCAAACCGAGCGTGCTTTGCGCGCCATCTTCCACGATCCGCGCCACTTCGTCGTGCATGCGGCGTTGCCGCCCACGCCCGCCTTCGGTGACGAAGGCGCAGCCAACCACGGACGCCTGTGCGCCGACCACGGCATGCGTGGTGTGGAATTATTCGTCTATGGCCGTGTGGAATTCGATGCGCAAGCCGCCGCGCCACGCCGTTTTCCGGCGCGCCAGACCCTTGAAGCAAGCCACGCCGTGACGCGCCTGCATGGACTGCACGAGGGCTGCGCCGTATTTGTGCAGCAAAATCCCGATGTGATTGACCAGGGTGTGTTCCACAATGACGTGATATCGGTGGCCAACGGCAACGTGCTGTTCTATCACGAGATGGCTTTTATCGACGAAGCCGGCGCTCTGGAAGCGCTGCGTTCTGCCATGGCCTTGCAAGGAGCCGAGCTCAAGCCGGTACGCGTGTCGGTGGACCAGGTCAGCGTGGCCGATGCCGTGTCGAGTTACCTGTTCAACAGCCAGTTGCTGTCCAAGCCCGATGGCAAGATGGCTCTGGTAGTGCCGCAGGAGTGCCGGGAAAACGCGGCCGTGGCGCGTTACCTGGAGCAAATGATCGCTTCTGGTGGCCCGATTGACGAATTGCTCAGTTTCGACCTGCGCCAAAGCATGCGCAACGGCGGCGGCCCCGCTTGCCTGCGCCTGCGCGTGGCGTTGACGCCACAGGAAGCGGCGGCGGTACACCCCGGCGTGATACTGACTGAGGACTTGTATGGCAAGCTGGTGGCCTGGGTGGAACGCCATTACCGCGACCAGCTGGCGCCGGCCGATTTGGCCGATCCCAAGTTGGCCCTGGAAATCCATGCTGCCATGGACGACTTGAGCGGTATTTTGGGTATGCCCGGGCTATACAAATAAATAACCGACGGGGGAAGCATGATGGGGTATAAAGCGTTGGCCGTCTTGGCCTCGGGTTTGGCCTTGTATCTGCTAGCCGCAGGCGCACAAGCGCGTACGCTGGAACAGATCAAGTCCGGAGGCAGCATCGTCGTGGCCACCGAAGGCGCCTATGCCCCCTTCAATTACTACAGCGACGACAAGCTGAGCGGTTTCGAAGTCGATCTGGCCGAGGCGATTGCATCCAGGATGGGCGTCAAGGTCGAGTGGAAGGCCGCGCCTTTCGATTCGCTCTTGCCCGGCTTGCGCCAGGATCGCTGGGACCTCGTCATGGCTTCGCTGGGCGTCACCGACGAACGCGCCAAGAGCGCCACCTTTACCGCACCACAATATTGCAGCGGCGGCGTGATCGTGGCGAAAGACCCCGCCATCTCGAATGTCGGCACGCTGGCCGGCAAGGTCGTGGCCGCACAATCGGGCACCACCTATCTGCAGAACCTGGAAAAGGTCCCCGGCGTGAGAGAAGTGAAAGCGTTTCCGGAAAACATGGACGGCAAGTCCGCGCTCATGGCCGGTATCGTCGACGCCTGGGTCACCGACCGCTTCTCCGCCAAGCAGGCGCTCGAAGCCAACCCCAAGGCCGGTCTGCACGAAGGCGATTACCTGTTCATCGAAAAGATCGCCGGGGCGGTGAAGAAGAATAACGCGGGCCTGGCCAATGCCATCAACAAGGCCATGACCGAACTGATGGCCGACGGCACCTTCGGAACCTTGTCCAGGAAGTATTTCAGCGAAGATATCCGCTGCCGTTGAGGAAAAAGAATTGAGCGCCGCACCGCTGATCACCGTTGAAAACGTCGATAAGCATTTCGGCGCTTCTCACGTGATTCGTGACGTGTCGGCCGCATTTCGCCAAGGCGAGGTGGCGGTCATCGTCGGCGCCTCGGGGTCGGGAAAATCGACTTTCCTGCGGTTGTTGAACCGGCTGGAAAGCCACGACGCGGGCCGCATCATGGTCGACGGGATCGAGCTCAATGATGACATGAAGCACGTCGAAGCGGTGCGCCGCGAAGTCGGGATGGTGTTCCAGAATTTCAACCTGTTCCCGCACCTGACCGTGCTGGAAAACGTAACCCTGGCGCCGCGCCGCGTGCGGGACATGTCGCGTGCCGAGGCCGGGAATGCGGCGCGGGCGCTGCTGGCCCGTGTGGGACTGGCCGAGCACGCGCACAAGTACCCGGACCAGATTTCCGGCGGACAGCAGCAGCGCGTGGCGATTGCGCGCGCTCTGGCAATGCAGCCCAAGGTCATGCTGTTCGACGAACCGACTTCGGCGCTCGATCCCGAAATGATCAAGGAAGTATTAGACGTCATGAAGGATCTGGCGCGCTCGGGCATGACCATGATCGTGGTCACGCATGAGATGGGCTTTGCGCGCGAAGTGGCCGATCGCGTGCTGTTTTTCGACCGGGGCAGCATCCTGGCCGAGGCGCCGCCCGGGGAATTCTTCGGGAACCCCGGAAATGAGCGGATTCGTGCGTTTTTAGGCCAAATAGCGAATTAAATGCGGTACGAATGCGCGTATCGTAGCGCCATAAAAAATTGGGCTGTTGCAGCTGCAGCCAGATAGAGGAAACGATCGTAGGGTGGGCGAGCGAAGCGTGCGGCGCCCGGCGGTTCCACCCTGCAAAACCGGAGTGAATGGTAGTAGACAAAAAACAAAGTGCCCCATGACGCCGATGGGCGTCGATATTCCAGCCACCCATGAACGCTATCCGCGTTCATGCCGCGCCCACGCCATGATGTGCGGTGCGTACGGGAAAACAAATCAGCATGATGGAGCACACTTCATCAAAGAAATAAATGGAGAAACAGATGAACCAACACATCGAAGACTTGCGCAAGCAAACCCTGAATCTCGTGCAATCCATGGCTGAAGCCAAGGGCGCAAAGGATGCGCCGACATCGGCCGTGATCGAAACCTGGCTCGCTTCCATCGAAGAAGAAGACATCGCCGGCGTTGCTCCCGAGGTGTTGGCTTCCGCCATCTCGCAGTGTTTCTCCGAAGGACTGTCCGGTTCGCCGGCCGGCTGCCGCATCAGCGCGTTGCGCTATGCCAATTCACGCGATGCGGGCGCAACCGCGCTTTTGATCGCCAACCCCGACATGCCCTTCCTGGTCGATTCCATCGTCATGGCCATGCGCAATCAGCGCGTGCTGTCGCGCGCGGTGTTGAACGCCGTGCTGTCGGTGCGGCGCGATGCGCAGGGCCATGTGACCCACGTCGAACGCGCCAATACGGGCAAGGACCCGCTCGAATCTTACGTGTTGTGCCTGCTGGCCGAAGAACTGGCCGCCCCGGCGCTGGCCAATCTGGTCGAAGCGATCAAGAGCGTGGCCGGCGATGCGGCCGCTGTGCACCGCGACGCTCCGGCGATGCGCGAAAAGATGAAAGCTGTGGCAGCGGCTTCGGCCAAGAAGTTGTCGGACGGGCCGGAAGTGTCGGACTTCCTCGAATGGGCCGAAGAAGGCGGATTCGAACTGTTCGGCTATGCCTATTACCGCGCCGTACCCGGCGAGGGCAAGCTCACGCGCGATCTGCCTTCCCGCGTCGGCGTGCTGCGCGATACCGCCCATCCGATTTACGACAAATGCCTGGCCGGCATCCCGGAAGATTTCGCCACCCAGTCCGGCCGTATCGATTCGCTGTCCATCGTCAAGGCCGACACGCAATCGACGCTGCACCGCGACCAGAAGCTCGACTTCATCGGCGTGCGCGACGTCAATGAAAAAGGCGAGATGATCGGCGAGCATTGCTTCCTCGGCCTGTTCTCGCGCAGCGCCGCCGTCACGCCGCTGGCGCAATTGCCGTTCGCGCGCGGCCGCATCAAGCAAGTCCTGTCCATTGCCGGGGTGCGCCCCGAAGGCTTCCGCGCCGAAAAATTCCTCGAGATCCTCGAGTCCCTGCCGCGCACCGAGATCATGGAAGCCACGCCGGACTGGCTGGCTGAATTGTCGGGTACCGTGGTGGCGCTGTACAAGCAGCCGCGCGCCAAGGTCTTCGCGCGGCGCGACATCTACGGCCGCCACTTGAACGTGCTGGTCTACATGCCGCGCGAACGCTACAGCGCCAGCCTGGCCGAGACCCTGTCGCAAAACCTGCGCAACCTGGCCGGCGCCGCCGAAGTGACGTATCAAACCCATTTGGCCGAAGGCCCCCTGGCCAGCCTCTACCTGATCGCCAAGGGCGCGCGCGCCCATCTCGATCTCGACGGCGACATCGTGCGTCCGCTCTCGGCCGCCATCGAAGGCTGGCATAACGCCTTCGACGAAATGGTCGATGAATCGAACGACCCGGCGTTACGCACCGGCCTGCGGCGCCTGCGCCAGGAATTGCCGGCCGACTATATCGCCGCCACGTCGCCGCGCACGGCTTTCCACGACCTTTCCCTGCTGGGCAGCCTGCGCTCGATAGGCGTCAAGGTGCATATCGAGCTGGGCTGGCGCGGCATGGTCAACGTGCGCCTGCTGTCCGCGGAGAGCGCGCCTTCGCTTTCGCAAATCCTGCCCGCCTTGCACAATGCCGGCGTGGCGGTGGACCGCGAGCAGACCTTTACCATCGCTGGCCTCGACGGCACGCCGTTCTTCGTCACCTGCCTGACCGTCGACAGCGCCAGCGCAGCCAAGCTGGCCCAGCCGCACGTGGCTCATGCGGCGCAGGAATTGTTCCAATCGTTGTTCAACAACGAAGCCGAAGACGGCCGCATGAACGGCCTGGTCATCGAAGCTGGCTTGCGCCAGAAAGAAGTGCAGGTCATGCGCGCCTACGCGAGTTATTGGCGCCAGACCGGCAGCCGCTTCTCGCTGCGCTATATCGCCGATTGCCTGCGCAAGCAGCCCGCCATCGTGCGCACCCTGGTCGACAGCTTCGCCAAGCGCTTCGACCCTAAGCTGTCCGAGGCGGAACATGCGGCCGGCACGGCCGCCTTGCACGAAGTCAAGCAAAAGCTCGGCGACCTGAACCATGCCGACACTGAAGATATCCTGCGTTCCATCGCCGACCTGATGCTGGCCACGCTGCGCACCTCCTACTTCCAGGACGCGCAAGTGGGCGACACCATCCTCTTCAAGTTCGACAGCGGGCAATTGTCCTTCCTGCCCGAACCGCGCCCCTATCGCGAAATTTACGTATTCTCGCGCCGTTTTGAGGGTGTGCACTTGCGCGGCGGCCCGGTGGCGCGCGGCGGCCTGCGTTGGTCCGACCGCATGGAAGACTACCGCACCGAAGTGCTGGGCCTGGTCAAAGCGCAGATGGTCAAGAACGCCGTCATCGTGCCGGCTGGCGCCAAGGGCGGTTTCGTCTGCAAGATGATGCCCAAGGACGCCACGCGTGAAATGATCGCCCAAGAAGGCGAATCGGTGTACCGGCTGTTCATTGCCGGTCTGCTCGATTTGACCGACAACCGTTCGCGCGGCGAAATCATCCGCCCGCCGCAAACTGTGTGCTACGACGACGCCGATCCTTACCTGGTGGTGGCGGCCGACAAGGGCACTGCCACCTTCTCCGACATCGCCAACGGCATCGCGGTCAAGCGCGGCTTCTGGCTCGGCGACGCGTTCGCCTCGGGCGGCTCGAACGGCTACGACCACAAGAAGCTCGGCATCACCGCCAAGGGCGCCTGGGAGGCGGTCAAGCGCCACTTCTACGAAGTCGAGCACGACATGAATACCACGCCGATCACCGTAGTCGGCATCGGCGACATGTCGGGCGACGTGTTCGGCAACGGCATGCTGCTGTCGCGGCACATCCGCCTCCTCGCCGCGTTCGACCACCGTCACATCTTACTCGATCCCGATCCCGACACAGAGAAATCGTTCGTCGAACGCGAGCGCATGTTCGCGCTGCCGCGCTCGTCGTGGGCCGATTACGACACGAAACTGATCTCGAAGGGCGGCGGCGTGTTTGCGCGCACGGCGAAGTCGATTCCGCTCTCGCCGGAAGCCTGCCGCGCGCTCGGCATCGACGAGACGACCACGTCGATGACGCCGACGGCGCTGCTGAACGCGATCCTGAAGGCGCCGGTCGATCTGCTCTGGAACGGCGGCATCGGCACCTACGTCAAGGCCGAGAGCGAATCGAACGCCGACGCCGGCGATCGCGCGAACAACGCGCTGCGCGTCAACGGCAAGGAGCTCCGCTGCAGGATCGTCGGCGAGGGCGGCAATCTCGGGCTTACGCAGAAGGGCCGCATCGAGGCGGCCCATCACGGCGTGCTGCTCAACACCGATTTCATCGACAACTCGGCCGGCGTCGACACGTCGGACCATGAAGTCAACATCAAGATCCTGCTCAACGACG
>DASVLJ010000008.1:0-106687 GCA_036384915.1 Burkholderiaceae bacterium | reverse complement strand
TTCGCGCATGTCGTCGCCGGCGATTTCCACCTTGGCCTTTTTGGCAAAGTCGTTTTCGTCGATGTATTTGTTGATGACGCGCGTCATGGCGGCGCGCAGGCCGGTCAGGTGGGTGCCGCCGTCGCGCTGCGGGATGTTGTTGGTGAAGCAGAGCACTTGTTCGTTGTAGGCGTCGTTCCATTGCATGGAGACGTCCACGCTGATGGTGGTGCCCTGGTCGGATTGGCGCTCGCCCGTGGCCTGGAAAATGGTCGGGTGCAGCACGCTCTTGTTTTTGTTGATGTATTCAACGAAGCCGCGCGTGCCTCCTTCGAAGGCGAAGTCTTCTTCCTTGCCGGTGCGCTGGTCGGTCAGCTTGATGTGCACGCCGTTGTTGAGGAAGGAGAGTTCGCGGATGCGCTTGGCGAGGATTTCGTAGTGGAATTCGACGTGGGTGAAGATTTCTTCGTCGGCCCAGAAGTGCACGTCGGTGCCGCGCTTGTCCGATTCGCCGACGACCTTGATGGGCGAGGTGGCCACGCCGTCAATCATTTCGATTTCGCGGTTTTGCGGCACGCCCTTGGCAAATTCCATCTGGTGCACTTTGCCGTCGCGCCGCACGGTCAGGCGCAGCAGCTTGGAGAGGCCGTTGACGCAAGATACGCCCACGCCGTGCAAGCCGCCGGAAACCTTGTAGGAGTTCTGGTCGAACTTGCCGCCGGCGTGCAGCTCGGTCATGACGATTTCGGCCGCGCTGCGCTTGGGGTCGTGCTTGTCGTCCCACTTGATGCCGGTGGGGATGCCGCGGCCGTTGTCGGTCACGGAGATGGAGTTGTCGGAATGGATGGTGACGTGGATCTCGGTGCAGTGGCCGGCCAGCGCTTCGTCGATGGAGTTGTCCAGCACTTCGAACACCAGGTGATGCAAGCCCGTGCCGTCGGAAGTGTCGCCGATATACATGCCGGGGCGTTTGCGCACCGCTTCCAGGCCTTCGAGGATCTGGATCGAGGATTCGCCGTAGGATGCTTCGGGTTTGCCGTTTGCGGGGGTGCCGTTCGGGAGTTCGTTGGGGTTTGCGGACATGGACTGCTTTCTCTGGTTGTTGCTACTGCTAAAAACTGCAAATCTATAAATGCGGCAAAGGGGCCTGAGGCCCCGTTTGGCTTTATCCCCTCTCCCATGAAGTGGGAGAGGGGTGGGGGAGAGGGCGATTGCGATCTGGCCAGGCTTAAACAAAGCAGAAGGGGCGCTCCCTCTCCTCCGCCCCTCTCCCGCTCGCGGGAGAGGGGCGTTGAAAATCAAATGCGCATCGGCATCACCACATATTTGAAGTCGGCATTGTCCGGCACGGTGATCAGCGCCGAGGAATTGGCATCGCCCAGGGCGATGCTGATGTTGTCGCACTTCAGGTTGTTCAGCACGTCGAGCAGATAGGTGACGTTGAAGCCGATGTCGACCGTTTCGCCGCCGTAATCGATTTCGAGTTCTTCCACGGCCTCTTCCTGGTCGGCATTGGTCGAGCTGATCTTGATGCTGCCGGGGCTGACCACGCAGCGCACGCCCTTGAACTTGTCGGAGGTCATGATGGCGGCGCGTTGCAGCGAGCGGAGCAGGGCGTCGCGGCTGACGGTGAAGCTGTTCTTGTAGCCCTTGGGCACGACGCGCGTGTAATCGGGGAACTTGCCTTCGACGAGCTTGGAAATCAGTTCGATGTCGGCGAATTGCAGCTTGATCTGGTTGTTGGCGATGGAGACGTCCACCGGCTGGTCGCTGTCGTCCAGCAGGCGTTGCAGTTCCAAAATCGTCTTGCGCGGGATGATGACTTCCTGACGCTGGAAGTTCTGGTCCGTCTCGACCTGGCAGAACGCGAGGCGGTGGCCGTCGGTGGCAACCGCGATGATGTTCTTGCCGTCCACCACGATCAGCAAGCCGTTGAGGTAATAACGGATGTCTTGCTGCGCCATAGCGAAGTGCACCATGTTGAAGAGGTGCTTCAAGGTCTTTTGCGGCAGCGTGACGCGGGCAGCGAAGTGCTCGGCTTCTGCCACGGTGGGGAATTCTTCGGCGGCCAGCGTTTGCAGGGCGAAGCGCGATTTGCCCGATTGCACGGTCATGCGCTTGTTGGCCAGCGTGAGCGAAACGTCGCCCGATTCGGGCAGGGCGCGCAGGATGTCGAGCAGCTTGCGCGCGGCGACGGTGGTGGCGGCGACTTCACCGCCGCTGCCGACGTCGGCGTGCGTGGTGATCTGCACTTCGATGTCGGTGGATAGAAAAGAGACTTTCTCGCCGTCCTTGCGGATGAGGATATTGGCCAGAATCGGCAAGGTGTGCCGACGCTCGACAATACCACTCACGATTTGCAGGGGCCGGAGCAGGGTGTCCCGGCTGGTTTTGACCAATTGCATAGGGTTCCTTGTGAGTAGTTATTTAACGGGTCGTTGTTGCTGACATTATCTGGGTCTTACACGGCTATCTCACTCACCGTCGTTCTTCCCCCCTTTAATACGAGCGTAAAACATGCACGTTCCGTTTCCCGAAAACCCCGAATTGACGGGATTTTTCCGCACCCCTTATTGTGACAGAAAAGCCGCCCCAATGACGTATTGACACCCCTTTTTCGGGCGTGAATTGTTGTGCCAAATCAGCAAGAGAACTCGTCAGGAACTGCGCGGCTATTCACAACTTACTCAAGGCTTGTCCACACGCTTATCAACAAAGTTATCCACAGGCCGATAGGCAACTGGTTTTGCGGATTTTAAGGTCCACTTTCTGCCTATATTTTGAGCAGATTTTATCCCTTGAGGGTTTGCTCAAGCACGTGCAATTCGTGGTTGACTTCGGGGTTTTTGCCGCGGTCGGCGGCAATTTTGCGGACGGCATGCAACACCGTGGTGTGGTCGCGGCCGCCGAACAACTCGCCGATTTCGGGCAAACTTTTCTGCGTCAGCTCCTTGGCCAGGTACATGGCGATCTGGCGCGGACGGGCAATATTGGCCGGACGTTTCTTGGAATACATGTCCGCGACCTTGATATTGAAGAAATCGGCCACGGTTTTTTGGATGTTTTCGACCGAAATCTGGCGGTTTTGCACGGTCAAGAGATCCTTCAAGGCATCCTTGACGACGTCGATTGTGATGTCTTTGCCATGAAAACGCGAGTAGGCGAGGATCTTGCGCAGCGCGCCTTCGAGCTCGCGGACGTTCGAACGCAGGTGTTTGGCAACAAAAAACGCCACGTCGTCGGACAAGCCGACGCCTTCTGAAGCGGCCTTTTTGAGCAAAATGGCAACACGCATTTCAAGCTCGGGCGGCTCGACGGCAACCGTCAAACCGGAGTCGAAACGCGAAATCAGCCGGTCATCCATGCCGGTGATTTCCTTGGGGTAGGTATCGCTGGTGATGATGATTTGTTTCTTCGCCGCAATCAAGGCTTCGAAGGCATAGAAGAATTCTTCCTGGGTGCGGTTCTTGCCGCCAAAGAATTGGATATCGTCGATCAGCAGCAGATCAAGCGAATGGTAGTAGCGCTTGAAGTCGTCGAAACCCTTGCGTTGGTAAGCGGTCACTACGTCGCGAACATACTGTTCAGCGTGGATATAGCGGATGCGCACGTTGGGGTTATCGGCCAGCACCTGGTTGCCGATGGCGTGGATCAAGTGGGTTTTGCCAAGGCCCACGCCGCCGTACAGGAACAGCGGGTTGTATGAAATGCCGGGGTTGTTGGCCACCTGGATGGCGGCAGCACGCGCCAATTGGTTGGCCTTGCCGGTGACGAAACTATCGAAGGTCAGGGCGGTGTTGATGCGGCTTTGTTCGCGGCGCGGGTTGCTGTCGGACAACACTTCGGCCGCGCTCATGGCCATGCCGCCCGTCACGCGCTCGGGGATTTCGGGCGAAGCCCCTCCGTCGACACCTTCGCTGCTGGCCGGCGCCAGCATGTTGGGTTTCCGGGCGTTGGTGCGCGGGTCGAGCACGAATTGCACGTCGACCGAGGATTCGTAATGTTCGTTGGCCAGCGCGGCGATGCGGTTGGCGAATTGGGTCTTGACCCAGTCGAGCTTGAACCGGTTGGGCGCGGCGATGCGCACCCGGCCCTCTTCGAAGTCAAGCATGACCAAGGGCTTGATCCAAGCGCTATATTGTTGCGGAGTCAGTTCCTGCTCCAGCCTTGCGGAGCAAGCCTGCCAAAAATTTTCCATGAATCAATATTCTGTGAGGTGTGGGGGGTTAGGTTATTGTTGCCATTCTGGACAGGGTTTTGGCCGTCCTCGGGCTTGCCACACGGTCGCGCTATTCTACCCCCGCAACCCCGGGTTATCCACAGGCTGGACGAAGTTTTTGTTGAGTTTTTTTGTGTTTTTTGGCTTGCAAAAACGGGGGATTTCTGCAAGGGCAGCAAGCGGGAAATGGGCTTGTTGCAGGATCGATAATGGGCTTGGTAATAGGCTTGGTTTTGTAGGTTGGGTTGAGCGCAGCGAAGCCCAACATTGGGAGGTCGAATCGGCGTAGGCGTTAGAACAACCCTCGGATGTTGGGCTTCGCTACGCTCAACCCAACCTACCGATCCAACATCGAAGCCGTTTCTGTTTACCCAACAAACCCTCGACAATCGCCCCAAACCCGGTGCATAACTCGCCTAAATGATTGACAAGCAAGGGAAAAATGCTGTTTAATCTCAGGTTCACTCCCCGCGATGTTGGAATTTCTGTTGTGGCCCAAGGCATTTCAGCAGCATCAGCATACGCCGGCGCGCAGCACCAAGAAGTAGAAGCCGGGCGTAGGGCGTGATGATCCAATTTACATGCGTCCGATTTTAATTTTTGCTGATTTAGCGAGTCCATCATGAAACGTACCTACCAACCTTCCGTTGTCCGCCGCAAGCGCACGCATGGTTTCCGCGCCCGTATGGCAACCCGCGGCGGCCGTGCCGTGTTGAACGCACGTCGCGCCAAGGGCCGCAAGCGCCTGGCTGTTGCTTAAGCCGGACTCAAGCCTCTTGCTGGCGTGACCGGCGATCGTCCCGGCTAATCTTGCCTGCTCACTTGCACGATTATTCGCGCGATCGGCGAATCGTAAAAACGGATGAATTTTCATCCGTTTTTCGTTTGCGCCCTGTGCAACGGACAGCACATTTTGTGCTTTACACCCGCGCCAACCAATTAGCGCACGCCCGGCTGGGCGTGGTCGCGGCGAAGCGCTTTGCGCCGCGCGCCGTGACCCGCAATGCCATCAAGCGGATTTCCCGCGAACTGTTCCGCCAGGCGCGGCTGCCGGCCATCGATTGCATCGTGCGCCTGTCGCAGCCGGTCAATACCAAGGCCGGGCCCGCCGTCACCGCCGCATTGAAGCGCGCCTTGCGCGAGGAGTTGTCGCGCCTGTTCGCCGGGCAAATCCTGCGGGAGCAGCCGTGAGCCTGCGGTGGAAGACCCTGCCCAGGCAGATCCTGCTTTGGCTGGTGCGCGGCTACCAGATCGCGCTGAGCCCGATGTTCGGCCCCACATGCCGCTTTTACCCGACCTGCTCGAACTACGCCATGGAAGCGATTCGTGAGCACGGCGCTCTGAAAGGCGCTATGCTTGCGGCCGTGCGTCTGGCCAAGTGCCATCCATGGCACCCGGGCGGGTTCGATCCCGTGCCGCACAAGCCTCATGAATTTGATGAGGCCGAGCACGACGCATCCCATGCCTGCAATTGCCGGCACCACTGAATTCTCGCTTACTCTATTGAACCGATATGGATATCAAACGTGGCATATTGTGGTTTGTGTTCCTTGCTTCCATGCTGACGCTGTGGAACCAATGGAACGTGTATAAGGGCAAGCCGCCGCTGTTCGGCCCGCAACCGCCCGCCGTTACCGCGCCGAATACGCCGGCCGGCGCTGCCGCTTCCTCCACGCCTGCGGCTTCGGCCGCAGCCGTCGCCGGCGCAAACGGCGCGGCCACGGCAGCCCCGTCCGAAGCGCCGTTCAAGGCGGAAGACGTGACGGTGACGACCGATCTGTTCAAGGCCACTTTCGACACGGCTGGCGCCAAGCTGAAGCGCCTGGAACTGCTGCAATACCAGGAAACCAAGTCCGAGTGGCTGGGCGACCTGGTGATGGACAAGATCCATGGCACGCAAGACAAGGGCGCGCGCCCCAACGTGGTGATCTTCGACAGCACGCCCGAGCACACCTACCTCGCCGAAACCGGCCTGGCCGACGCCGGCCTGCCCGGCATCGACAGCGGCTATACCGTGCGCCCGGGTGCACGCGCCCTGGATAACGGCGACACCCTGCAACTCGTGTTCGACGCGGAAAAGAACGGCGTCAAGCTGACCAAGACCTTCACCTTCAAGCGCGGCCAATACGCAATCGACGTAAAGCATGAAGTGGCCAACAACACGGCCGCCGCCATCGCGCCGACACTGGATTTGCGCCTGGTGCGCGACGGCACGCTGCCGAAGAACCCGCGCTTCGCGCCGAATCCCTACACCGGCCCGGCCGCATTCTCGGAATCGGAACACTTCCAGAAGCAATCGTTCGAAGACATCACCAAGGGCAAGAACGCCCCTGCCGCCAAGTCGAACGACGGCTGGATTGCGATGATCCAGCACTTCTTCGTTTCGGCCTTTGTGCCGCCGGCCAATACGCCGCGCGAGGTCTACACCAAGGCGCTCGGCACCAACCTGTTCGCCATCGGCAGCACGCTGCGCTATCCGAGCATAGCGCCAGGGACATCGGCCGCCATCGACGCCAAGCTGTATTCCGGCCCGCAAGACATCGACGCGCTCGACAAGGTCTCGAGCACGCTCGATTCGACGCGCGATTACGGCATGTTCGCCGTGGTGGCCAAGCCGATTTTCAGCATCATGAATGCGCTGCACAAGTTCGTCGGCAACTGGGGCTGGACCATCATCGTCTTCACCGTGGTGATGAAGATCGTGCTGTATCCGCTGGCGGCGGCCAGCTTCAAGAGCATGGCCAAGACCAAGCAGCTGCAGCCCAAGATGCAAGCCATCCGCGAACGCTTCAAGGATGACCCGCAGAAGATGAACCAGGCCACGATGGAGCTGTACAAGACCGAGAAGATCAACCCGCTGGGCGGCTGCCTGCCGCTGGTGGTGCAGATGCCGATCTTCATCGCGCTGTATTCGGTGCTCTCGGCTTCGGTGGAAACGCGCGACGCGGCCTGGATCGGCTGGGTGCACGATCTTTCCACGCCAGACCCCTATAGCATCCTGCCGCTGATCATGGCCGTGGCGATGTTCTTCCAGACCCGCCTGTCGCCGGCGCCGCCCGACCCCACGCAAGCCAAGGTCATGCTGTTCATGCCGCTGGTGTTCTCGGTCATGTTCTTCATGTTCCCTTCGGGCGTGGTGCTGTATTACGTGGTCAACACGGTGCTGTCGATAGCGCAGCAGCAGTTCATCAACAAACGCCTGGCGGTTGCGCCGAAGAAGTAATCCGCTTCGGCAGCCGTCAACCCGATCAAGCCCGCGAATTTCGCGGGCTTTTTTATAGGTCGCAGCTCGCCTCACCTCGCCCGTAGGGTGGAAAAGCCGAAGGCGCATTCCACCAAGCGATTAGAGAACGTCATTTGACGCATTGTGGTGGAATGCGCCTTCGGCTTTTCCACCCTACTATTCTTTCTTCACTCAGGCAAATCCCCCCGATCCGCCGCGCATGCGAACACGCTACACTGACGTTCCCCATTTGCATGAGGTGCGCAACATGAACCAAACCGCGTGCGATGCGCTATCGCATCATTTCCTGACCATGGCCTACAACAATGCCTGGGCCAATTTCCGCCTCGCCAAGGCCTGCCTGCAATTGACGCAGGAAGAATACGACGCCAAACGCAGCAGCTTTTTCCCCTGCATACGCGCCACGCTGAACCACATCCTGATGGTGGACTGGGTTTATGTCGACGGCATGGAGCGCGAGGCGAAGGGCGAGCTGCCGCACCCGAACTACCGCGAGATGTTCGCCGATCCCGATCCCTGCAAGACGGCTGCCGCATGGCGCGCCGAGCAGGAAAAGGTCGATCAAAGGCTGATCGCTTATTGCCAGGGTTTGCGCGATGCGGATATGGGGCGCATTGTCGCTTACCTGCGGCCCGACGGCAGCGTGCGCGAACCGCGCAACCGCCTGCTGGCGCACGTGTTCCAGCACCAGATCCATCATCGCGGCCAGGTGCATGCCATGCTCTCCGGCACGTCGGTGGCACCACCGCAGCTCGACGACTTTTTCCGCGTCACCGATATCAAGGAGCGCGAAGCGGACTTTGCCGAACTCGGCTGGACCGAAGCCGGCATCTGGGGCCAGGCGCATGGATAAGGACCTGATGCAGCACTGGCAAGCGCAACTGCAAGCCATCGCCGCCAGGCATGCCGGCGACGACGGCGCACACGATGCCAACCATTTGCAACGCGTCTGGCGCACAGCGCGGGCATTGCTGGCCGCGCACCCGGAAGCGGATGCATTGGTGGTGCAGGCGGCCTGCTTCCTGCACGATATCGTCAACCTGCCCAAGGACCACCCGCACCGCGCCCAGGCTTCGCGGCTTGCGGCTGAAACCGCGACGCAGGAATTGGCGCGCATCGGTTTCGCGTCGGAGAAACTGCCTGCCGTGGCCCACGCCATCGCGGCACACAGCTTTTCCGCTGCGATTGCACCCGAAACCATCGAGGCGCAAATCGTGCAGGATGCCGACCGGCTCGACGCGCTCGGCGCGGTCGGCCTGGCGCGGCTGTTTTATACGGCGGGAAAAATGGATTCTTCCCTGGCGCACCACAGCGACGCGCTGGCGCGATCGCGCCCGCTCGACGACAAGGCCTATGCGCTCGACCATATCGCGGTCAAGCTGGAGACGCTGCCGGCGTCCATGCAAACCGCGGCCGGGCGCAAGCTCGGCGAAGAGCGGCTGCGCTTGATACACGCGTTTCGTGCACAGTTTGTGGCTGAGTGGACTGACTCAGTTTGATGAGTGATTCGATTGGTGAAATGTCATCTTTTGTCGCATAATTGGTCAAACATAACAAGAAGCACACGGCCGAATGGGGCAGCAAGGCAACTTGCGACGACCCGGGCCAACACACCCTGACCAGCCCAAAAATAGGACAAATTGATGAAGCCTTATCTGATCGCGGCTTTGCCCCTGCTCTTGATGCAGGGCGCGGCCCATGCCAACCCGGCCGCTCCCGCCACCTCTGCCGCCACTGCCGAATCCGGCATCGCCTTGCAAAATGCCGATACCAAGGTCCGCATCCAGGACAATTTCTACATGCACGTCAACGGCACCTGGATAAAAAATACCGAGATCCCGGCCGACCATTCATTCTGGGGCGCGTTCGATTTGCTGGCCGACTCGGCGCTGCCGCAGCTGCGCGGCATCATCGAAGACGCAGCCAAGGGTGGCGCCAGCGTGCCGGGGTCGGATGCGACGGGCGCCGAAGCGCAAAAGATCGGCGATCTCTATGCCAGCTTCATGGATGAACAGAAGCTCGAAGAACTCGGCGCCAAGCCGCTGGCACCCGAATTCGCGCGCGTCGCGGCCCTGAAGAGCAAGGCGGACATCCCGGCCTTGCTGGCCCACTTCAACGAGGTCGGCATCGGCACCCCCTACGGCCCCGGAGTGCATCTCGATAATAAGGATTCGACGCGCTATGTGATCGACTTCGGCCAAAGCGGCCTGGGCTTGCCCGACCGCGACTATTACCTGAAGGACGATGCCAAGCTCAAGAATGCGCGCGTGAAGTACGAAGAGCACATCGCCAGGATGTTCACGCTCCTTGGCAATAAGGATGCCAAGGACGCGAAGAAGAAGGCCAGGGACATCCTCAAGCTGGAAACCGAACTGGCCAAGGTCAATTGGACCAAGGTGCAAAACCGCGACCCGCTCAAGCTGTACAACAAGGAACCGATTGCGAAGCTGAACCAGCTCACGCCCGGCTATGACTGGAAACCCTACCTCGACGCCATCGGCGTCAGCGGCAAGGTCGATTACGTCATCGTCAGCCAACCGAGCTACATGCGCGGCTTCGCCAAGCTGTTGAAGAGCACGCCGCTGCCGGTGTGGAAGGAATATCTCGACTGGCAAGTCCTGTCGAGCAATGCCTCACTCCTGTCCAAGGCCTTCGACGAAGAAAGCTTCGCCTTCAACGGCACCGTGCTGCAAGGCACGCCGCAGCAACTGCCGCGCTGGAAGCGCGGCGTGAACCTGGAAGAGGGCGCCGTCGGCGAAGCGCTGGGCAAGCTCTACGTGGCCAAATATTTCCCGCCGGAGAACAAGGCGCGCGTGGAAACGCTGGTCGGCAACCTGCTCGCCGCGTTCCGCCAGAGTGTGGACACGCTCGACTGGATGGGCCCGCAAACCAAGGAAGCGGCCAAGGCAAAGCTGGCCGCGTTCACGCCCAAGATCGGCTATCCCGACAAGTGGCGCGATTATTCCAGCCTGAGCATCGCGCGCGACGATTTATACGGCAACATGGAACGCGCCTCCGTCTTCGAATTCAAGCGCAATATCGACAAGCTCGGCAAGCCGGTCGACCGCAGCGAGTGGGGCATGACGCCGCAAACGGTCAACGCCTACTACAACCCTGAGATGAACGAGATCGTGTTCCCCGCCGCGATCCTGCAAAAGCCCTTCTTCGACCCCGCTGCCGACGACGCCGTCAACTACGGCGCCATCGGCGCCGTGATCGGCCATGAAATCAGCCATGGCTTCGACGACCAGGGCGCACAATACGACGGACAGGGCAACCTGCACGACTGGTGGACGGCGGACGACAAGAAAAACTTCAAGGCCAAGACCGAAGCGCTGGTCAAGCAATACAGCTCGTACGAACCCTTGCCCGGCTACCACGTCAACGGCGAACTGACGCTGGGCGAAAACATTGCCGACAATTCCGGCCTCGCGATCGCCTACAAGGCCTACAAGATCTCGCTGGGCGGAAAAGATGCCCCCGTCATCGACGGCCTGAGCGGCTTCCAGCGCTTCTACATGGGCTACGGCCAGATCTGGTGCGAGAAGGAACGCGAGGACGCCATGCTGATGCTGATCGAGACCAACCCGCACGCCCCAGGCGCCGTGCGCGCCAACGGCACGGTGAAGAACCAGCCGGGCTTTTATGAAGCCTTCGGCGTCAAGGCCGGCGACATGATGTACTTGAAACCGGAAGACCGCGTGATCATCTGGTAACGCATGCTCTACCCCTCTCCCCCAGCCGGGAGAGGGGCGGGGGGAGAGGGAGAGTGGGAGGGAGTGCCGCAACGCTGACGTATAAAAACATCACTATCTCGTTTCTCGCAACAAATCCATGCCGCACGGCGCGATAATAAGCTATCTCATTTCGCGCCTCATCATGCTTTACGACAGCTCACCCATCGCCGCCATCGCCACCGCTCCGGGCCGCGGCGGCATAGGCGTGGTCCGCCTCTCGGGCAAGAACATCGCCAGCCTGATCCCCGAACTATGCAAGCTTGCGCCCGGCACCAATCTGACGCCGCGCCACGCCACCTTCACCACCTTCAAGAACGCCGACGGCAGCATGATGGACCAAGGCCTGGCGCTGTTCTTCGCCGCACCGCATTCCTACACCGGCGAAGACGTGCTCGAGCTGCAAGGCCACGGCGGCCCGGTGGTGCTGCAGATGCTGCTGGCGCGCTGCCTGGAAGCCGGCGCCGGGATCGGCCTGCGCATCGCCCAGCCCGGCGAATTCACGCATCGCGCTTTCCTGAACGACAAGCTCGACCTGGCCCAGGCCGAAGCCGTGGCCGACTTGATCGACGCCTCGACCGAAGCGGCTGCGCGCTCCGCCTCGCAATCGCTATCGGGCCTGTTTTCCCGGGCCATCCATGGGCTGGTGGAACAGGTGGTGCACCTGCGCATGCTGGTCGAAGCGACGCTCGATTTCCCGGAAGAGGAAATCGACTTCCTGGAAAAATCCGACGCGCGCGGCCAGCTGGTACGCATTCGCAACGGGTTGGAAGCAATCTTCGCCCAGGCCGCGCAAGGCGCCATGCTGCGCGACGGCTTGAACATCGTGCTGGCCGGCCAGCCCAACGTCGGCAAGTCTTCACTGTTGAACGCGCTGGCCGGCGCCGACGTGGCCATCGTCACGCCCATCGCCGGCACCACGCGCGACAAGGTCACCGAGACGATCCAGATCGAAGGCATCCCGGTCAACGTGATCGACACCGCCGGCCTGCGCGAAGAGCATGAAACCGGCGACGAAGTCGAACGCATCGGCATCGCCCGCACCTGGAGCGCGGTGGAAAAGGCCGACGTCATCCTGCACGTGCTCGACGCCTCCATGGGCCCGACCCTGGCCGATGAAGAATACGTGGCGCGCTTTCCGCCCAACGTGCCCGTGATGCGCATCTGGAACAAGATCGACCTCTCGGGCCACAAGCCCGGCGTGGACTTGGTGGGCGACACTAGCCACATCTACCTCTCCGCCTCGGACCACGTCGGCATCGACTTGCTGCGCACGGAACTGTTGCGGGTGGTGGGCTGGCAGCAAACCGGCGAATCGCTTTACCTCGCACGCGAACGCCACCTGATCGCCTTGAAGGCGGCGCACCTGCACCTGGAAAACGCCGCGCAGCTTGCCGCGCAGGACGATCAATCGCTGGATCTGTTTGCCGAGGAACTAAGGCTGACGCAGGAGAGGTTGAACAGCATTACCGGGGAATTCACGCCGGATGACTTGCTGGGGGTGATTTTTAGCCGTTTCTGTATCGGAAAATAATGACGCAACGCATTCAACTTCAACGCGTCACCGTCGCCGATCCCGCGGACCTCATCGCCGCCAACAGGGAAAGCCAGGAACACCACCGGCCCTGGGTCACGTCCTTCACCGACCAGGCCGGCTTCGACGCCTGGTTCGCGCGCAGCATCACCGGCCCTAACGTCGCCCTCATCGCGCGCGAAGCGCAAAGCGGCGGCATCGTCGGCGTGGTCAACATCAGCGAAATCGCCATGGGTGCGTTCCAGAGTGCCTATCTGGGCTATTACGGCATGGTGCGATATGCGCGCCAGGGCTTGATGACGGAAGCGCTGCGCCAGGCGATTGGCTTCGCCTTCAAGGACCTCGGCCTGCATCGCGTGGAAGCGAACATCCAGCCCGGCAACCTCGCTTCGATCGCGCTGGTGAAGAAACTCGGCTTCAGGCAGGAAGGCTTTTCCGAGCGTTACCTGAAGATAGGCGGGCAGTGGCGCGACCATGAGCGCTGGGCCCTGCTGGCGGATGCTTGATGCCCCGCTACAGCAACATTGCCGCAACATTTCCCGCCTGCTACACCGTCAAATAAACCGCTGTCGTCCGTGAACTCCCGGCATTGTTGCTTGCCTACTCTGCAGTAAGCCGACGGCATACGCCGATGGCGCTATCTTGCAGAGAGGGCCAATCATGACTGTGGTTACCAACGCTCCCCCGATCAGCGATACGGCGCAGGCGCCGGAGATTTTCGCCTCTTACCTGG
This sequence comes from Burkholderiaceae bacterium, assembly GCA_036384915.1. Lineage (GTDB taxonomy): Bacteria > Pseudomonadota > Gammaproteobacteria > Burkholderiales > Burkholderiaceae_D > PKWO01. The sequence continues at coordinate 93,244 of DASVLJ010000008.1, read as the reverse complement.
CGGGCGCCTCGCTCGATGCTCCCAATATCCATCTCACCTTCGTCAGCAACCGCGTCGATCATTCCACGATGCCGCCGACCATGACCAACGTGGTGTGCGAACGGCTGGTGATGTCGGTGCCGGCGGCGATGCACATGGTGGATTTCCTGCAAAAGTTCCTGGCCAATGCCCAGCTCGGCGATATCAAGAAGCCAGAAGGCGCGCCCATGCAGTAGCGGGCCTTGCGCATTCATGCCGCGCGCCGCACAATACCACCAAGGCCGCGCCATGCTTGCGCGCGCTGAAAAAAGAGCAAAAGGAGGGCACGAGATGATCGGATATGTCACCGTCGGTACCAATGACATGCCGCGCGCCGCGGCATTCTACGACGCATTGTTTGCCGCCATCGGCGCGGGGCGCATGATGGAGATGGAGCGCTACATCGCCTGGGGCACGGCCGAAGACAAGCCGGGCTTTTCCGTCTGCAAGCCGTTTGACGGCCAACCGGCCACGGTGGGCAACGGCGTGATGATTGCCTTTGTCGTCGAAGCGCCGCACATGGTCGATGCTTTGTACAACAAGGCGATGGAGCTGGGCGCGACCGACGAGGGCGCGCCGGGCGAGCGCGGCGTCGGTTACTACGCAGCCTATTTCCGCGACCTCGATGGCAACAAGCTCGCTTTCTTTTGCGGCGGCTAAGCCCGCTTGAATACCGCAAGCCCGTGAAACCTGTGACCAGCCCGCATTTGCGGGCTTTTTATTTGCTTGTTTGAAACAAAGTGCCACAGCCTGTGGCACAAATCCCCGTTTTTGCCGCTTTGTCTCGCCGGGACACCGAAAAGTCGGTTTTTCCGACCGCTCTATCCCGGCTTTTTTGCGCTCTGCCCCGCGTTTCATGCGGTCTGTCGCATACGCGTAGCGCTTGCGGGAGCACTTGCCTAAAGTGACCATACCGAAACAAAACACACGAAAGGAAACATCATGAACACCACACGTTTTATCGAAGCCACGACCCTGGTCTCCATCGGTGCATTGTGCGCAGCCGCCGTTCTCACGCTGACCGTGCCGCCCAAGCATGCAACGGCACACGAAGTCGCGCAAGCCACGCATACCGAAACCGTGACCATCGTCGCCAAGCGCATGACCGCCGCCGAGAAGAACCAGATTCTCAAGTCCGGCCGGGCCACGATCTAAGCAGCAGACATCACTCACACATTGAAAGGAAACATCATGAACACCATCCGCAATATCGAAGGCGCCACCCTGATCTCAATCGGCGCCCTGTGTGCCGCAGCCGTGCTCTCTCTGGCCATGCAAACGGCCCATGCAATCACCTCGCATCAAGCCGTCGCCGCCAACGTGCCGACCGTAACCATCGTCGCCAGGCACGCCAGCGCAGCGGAAAAGAACGCCTACCGCGCCGAGTTGAACAACGGCCACAAGATGATCTGATGCGTGCCATGACGACGACCGTCATTGGGGCCGACAATGCGGCCAAGATCGAGGCCAGCCTGCGCGATGCGTACGGCAATTCCCGCCGGGCAGGGCGTTTCCAGTGGAATGGACGGCGGGGCTGCTGAGCCCGCCCCCATCCCTCTGGAAATGCGCCATCCCGTCCCCGGCGTAACCAGACTGACGGCACCGCTTCGGCGGTGCCGTTTGCTTTGTGGTTGTAGGTTGTGCCGGGCCGCGCAGGCTGAGCGCGAGCGAAGTCCGACATCGGCACTTCGCGCCATCGCAGGCGTTAATTCAACGCGCGGAGTTGGGCTTCACTTCGTTCTGCACCAACCTACCTCCTTTCCATTAATTAACAAAACCAGAGCGCCCCAAATCCCGCGATTTCGACGACCAATCCCCGGTTTTTGCATTCTGTCGCATTTTGCTGGAACCCAGCCGGCGCATCCCATACAGTGACAATCAAGCGCAGCAAGGAAGCTTGAAGCAGCGCAACAAGGGATAAGACGAGGACAACATGACCAGGTTCGAATACATTGCCGCACTGCGCAGCGCTCTCGAGGGCTTGCCGCCCGAGGTCGTGGAGCGCACGGTGGCGGAATATGAAAAGCGCATCCACGAGGCCAGCGCCGCCGGCCGGAATGAAGACGAAATCATCGCCGGGCTCGGCGATCCGCAACAAGTCGCCGAGGACTTGCGCGCGCAACATGCGCCCAAGACGCCCGCCGCCGTGGCCCCACCGCCGCAGGCCCACACGGTGCCGCCCTCGCAACGCCCGGGCAGCGCGGTGCGCATGTTCTTTTCTTTCGTCGGCTTGATGGTGTTCAACCTGTTCCTGGTCATTCCCGCCATTGCCTATGCCGGCCTCTTGATCGCCGCATTCGCCGTGTCGTTTGCCTGCTATCTGGGCGGCATCGCCGTCACCGGCGCCAGCGTGGCAGGCGTAAACCAGCTGTCGCTGGACGAGCCCTTCCACCACGTTTATTTGGACAAGCCTGGCGCGATCGACGACATGCGCCATCACGACGGCCGCACCGTGGTCAATATCGGCGAGAGAGGGGTCCACGTCGAAACCGGCGACAAGCGCATTCACGTGGTGCCGGCTTCCGCCGTCACGACCGAAACCGGTTCCGCATCCACGCCTGCGGCTGCGCCCGCTCCTGAAAGCGACCACAACACCTCGGTCGATATCGGCCCGAAGGGCATCGTCGTCAAGGATGAAGGCTCGAAAGACGACGAGGCCGAGACGAACGACGACGAAGACATGGATGTCGATATGCCCGGCCTGCACATCCACAACCGCGATGTCGACGCGGGCCACAACACGGTCATGCTGGGCACGGACTTCATCAGCTCTTCGCAACCGGTCCAGGTCGGCGTGGGCATAGGCATCATCTTCGCCGGCATCATCGGCTTCCTGCTGTGCCTGACGATTGCCCGCTACACCTGGCTCGGCGTGGTCAGGCTGGCACAAATGGAATTCAGCGTGCTGCGCGGCGCTTAACAACACTTTCGGAGGACACTACCATGCGTATCTTGCTCAAAATCGGCGCCGGCATGATGCTGCTGGCCATCATCCTGGTCGGCGTTTCGGCTGCCATGCTGCGGGCCCATGCGGAAGGCGGCGTCGCCGCCAACATCCCCGGCAGCCATGCCATGAAGACCGAAACGCGCACCGTCGACGGCGCCGTCACGGTGATCAACGCCAACGGCCCGGTGGACCTGGTGCTGCACCAAGGCGCGACGCCGGCCATGCAGGTGATCGCCGAAGAGCGCCTGCTGCCGCGCATCAGGACCAGGCAGCAAGGCAATACGCTCGAGATCGATTTCCAGGATTCGCTGTTCCACAGCAGCCACCCGATGCGCATCGAGTTGACACTGCCCAAACTGGAGCAGCTCTCGCTGCACGGCAGCGGCGACGCGCGCGTCAGCGGCTTCTCGGGCGACAAGGTAGTGTTGACCTTGCGCGGTTCGGGCGACATGAATTTCGACGGCGTGTATCAGCACGTGACGGCCAGCACCATGGGTTCGGGCGATCTCGATATGACGACCGGCAGCGGCGCCGATGCCGACTTGAGCATACTCGGCTCGGGCGCCATCACGGCTTCCGGCCAGAACAAGTCGACGAAGGTGCGCATCATGGGTTCGGGCGACCTCAACACGGAAAACCTGCACACCGACGATTTGAAGCTCGATGTGATGGGCTCGGGCGATTCCTCGGTCTATGCCACCAAGTCGGTGGAAATCAACCTGCATGGCAGCGGCGACGTGAGCGTGCGCGGCAATCCGGCGCAGCGCAATGTTAACCGCATGGGCTCGGGCGATATCAGCTGGGACTGATCGGCCGGAATCGATCAGCTCGGGTTAAGGCCCGGCATGTCGGAATCGGGGGCAAGGTCGATGGCGGCGGGCGCCGCTAACGGATCGAGCCCCCGCAAGAGCGTCTCCAGCGCTTCCGGTTCAAGTTGCTGCAGCAAGGCTTGCATATCCAGATCCAGTTGTTCCAATAGCGGCTGCAGCACGCGGTCGCGCGCGCCGCGGCGCAGCGCGGTTTCAATCTCTCCCGCCAATCCCTGCACGAAGCTGGCGCCGACCAGGCCGGCTGAACCTTTCAGGGTATGCGCCACGCGCTCGGCGACGATGCGGTCACCTTCCTCGAGCGCGGCGCGCAGCTTGTCCACCATCCCGCCCTGGTCGTTGCGGAAATGGCCCAGCATCTGCAGATACAGCTTGGGGTTGCCCATGGCGCGGCGTATGCCGCCTTCGACATCGACGCCGTCGAGGGCGATCTCGCCCGGTGCCACCTGCAAGGCGGCGACGCTGCGCGCCGCTTCAGCCAGCGCACTGCCGCGCCCTTTGGCCGGGCACCAGTGCTCGATGGCCTGGAACAGTTCGTCCGGATCGATCGGCTTGGCCATGTGGTCGTTCATGCCGGCGGCGAAGCAGCGTGCGCGATCGGCTGTGCTGGCGTGCGCCGTCATGGCCACGATGGGCAAGGCATCGAAGCGGCGGTCGGTGCGTATCATGCGCGTGGCTTCGATGCCGTCCATCTCGGGCATCTGCAAATCCATCAGCACGAGGTCGTAGCGGTTCGGCGCCGCGCTCAGCATCTCGACCGCCAATCTGCCATTGGCCGCGATCTCGACCTTGATGCCGGCCGCCTGCATCAATTCGAGCGCGAGCTGCTGGTTCAGCAGATTGTCTTCCACCAGCAGCACCGAGAGATCGTCGAAGTTCGGTGCCGCGATGGGCGGCGGCGCCGGGCGGCGCGTGTTTTCCTCGAACAGCTCCACCAGCAAGTCGGTCAGCATGCCGGCCGTGACGGGCTTCATCAGGAAGCCGTCGGCTTGCGCGCTTTCCATGCGCAGCCTGTCCTCTTCGCTGGTGTGGGTACCGATCAGGACCAGGCGCGGCGGATTTTTCAAGCTGCCGCCGGGCCCGCTTTCGCGCCGGATGGCCTGGATCAGCTCGATGCCGTCGAAGTTGGGCATGTGCCAGTCGGTGAACACGGCCGCATACGGATGCTCCGCATCGGCGGCGCGCACCGCGTCCAGCGCCGCGTGGCCGCCGGCCACCAGATCGACTTCGAGCGGATGCTGCTCCATGCCTTCGCCGAGCACCACGCGCTCGAGCGGGTTGTCGTCCACGATCAGGATGCGCTTGCCGTGCAAGGCTTCCGGTATGGTGCGCGGCGGCTGCGCCGTTTCGGGCACGCCGAATACGGCCGTGAAATACACGGCCGAGCCGACCTTGGGTTCGCTTTCGATCCAGATCGCGCCGCCCATCAACTCCACCAGGCGCTTGGAGATGATCAAGCCAAGGCCGGTGCCGCCGTATTTGCGCGCCGTCGATTCGTCGGCCTGGCTGTAGGGACGGAACAGGCGCGCCGATTGCTCGGGCGTCAGGCCGATCCCGGTATCGCACACCAGGAAGCGCAGCTTCATGGTGCCGTCGGCCGCTTCCATCGGGCGGCACGAGACATAGACTTCGCCGCGCTCGGTGAACTTGATGGCATTGGAGACCAGGTTGATCAAGACCTGGCCCAGGCGCAACGGGTCGCCGATCAGGTAGCGCGGGATGTCGGGCGAGGAGTGGATCACGTATTCGAGCTTCTTGGCGTGGGCCTTGGCGCTCGTGACGGTGGCCACGTTGTCGAGCACGTTTTCCAGGTTGAACTCGAGCTTTTCCAGCTCCACGCGGTCGGCCTCGATCTTGGAAAAATCGAGGATGCCGTTGATGATGCCCAATAGCGAGATGCCGGCGGTGTGGATTTTTTCCAGGTAGTCGCGCTGCTTGGGGTTGAGCTCGGTGCGCAAGGCCAGGTGGGCCATGCCGATGATGGCATTCATCGGGGTGCGCAATTCGTGGCTCATGTTGGCCAGGAACACGGTCTTGGCCTGGCTGGTTTCCTCGGCATGCGCACGCGCGGTTTCGGCCTGCTTCAATTCGCTTTGCACGTGCAGGTTTTGTACGCGCACGCGCGCCGCCTGGTTCTGGGCGCGCGCGTAGAGCATCTGGCAGCGCTTTTGTTCGCGGTATGCCGCTTCCCAATCGCCACGCTCGGCGTGGATTTCGGCTAGTTCCTGGCTGGCGCGCACGGGCAGGAACACGTAGCCGTATTCGCCCATGCCTTCGACGGCGCGGCCCAGGCAATCGAGCGCTTCGGCGATGCGCCCGCGCCGGTGGTGCAGGTGGCCCGCGACCCACCAGCAATAGGGCTTGAGCTGTTTTTCCTCGAAGCGTCCGAGCAGGGCCATGGCCTTGCCCGACAATTCTTCGGCTTCGTCGAGCTGGCCGTGCAGGGCCAGCGTGTAGGCGGCCACGGCGAGGCAAAAGGTGCGGTTGGCCAGGTCGGCCTGGGTTTCCTCGGCACTGGAATGCACCTGGTCGGCGATGGCGGCATAGGCGTCGTCGTAGCGTTCCATCGAGAGGTAGGCCAGCGCCAGCACGGTGGAGGCGAAGCCGACCAGCCAGCGCTCTTTCGATACGCGCGCCAGCCGCACCGCGTCGATCAGGATGGCTTCGGCATCGTCGGCATTGCCGCTGACGTAGAACATCTCGCCGATGTTGGCCATGATGTGTGCCGTGCGCGCCGTCAAGCCCAGGCTGCGCGCCGCATCGAGCGCACTGTAGTAATGGCGGATCGCTTCGTCGATCTGGCCGTATTCCTGCGCCACGATGCCCAGCAGGTTCAAGCCGAGCACGGTTTCGCGCGTGGCTTCCACCATCAGAGGCAGCAGGCGCTCGCGTCCGAATTCATAGGCTTCGCGCGCACGGCCGCGGCTGCGCCAGATCGCGATGATGCCAAACAGGCAGAGCGCGAGATTGAGCTCATGATGCTCGTCGCGTTCGTCTTCGGCGGCCTGGTCGAGCGCGGCCAGCAGGTGCTCGAATTGCGCCAGCGCGGCATCGAGGTCGGCGCGGTAGTAGTCGGCAAAGGCGAGGCCCAGTTGTGCCAGCATGCCCATGGCGGCATGCTTGGCCGCCTCGGCCTGGGCCAGCAGGCCTAGCATGGCGGCGCGCCCACGCGCGGGGTCGTCGCGCATCAGGTCGAGCGCTTCGTGGCAGCGTTCGCGCCAGTCGAATTCGGCTTCGGTATTCATCTTGGGCTGCAGGTTTTCACTACGATACCACGCTGACGGTACGCGCCCGCGATTTTCAAAAAAGCCGGCGATGTGAGGAAGAAACGCTCACAAACCCGTCCTGTTTCTTCCCGCGCCGTGTGAAATATTCACGTTGTGAAGAAATGCCTACCAAAGATACCCCGCCTGAGTATTGCCAAGAGCAGGTTCCGCACGTAGCATTTGTGCCATGTTTCAAAATCACTAATAAGGAGTTCAGCATGCGTCAAAGCTGGTTCATTGCCGGATTGGTCGGCATCCTCACCGTCGGTGCGGTGGGCTACGGTCTGGTGATAGGCGGGAAGCATTACCGCTATGGGGGTTCGCGGCTGATGGTCGATCTCGGCCACCCCGACGCCTTGATCCGCACCGCCAGCCTGTCGCAACTGCCGCGCGATTTTCTCAAGGTGCCGATCGCGCACGACGTGCTGACCGAAGACCTGGTCTATTACTACGAACAGGGCGAAGACCGGCTGGGCATGAACGGGGCCTTGAAGCGCATCGCCTATGAGCACGAGCTCGACTGGAGCGACAAGCTGCTCGTCAGCGTATTCAACGAGCCCGCCGAGCTGGCCTTTTGGCGCGACGGCAAGGGCGCGCTGCGCAATTACGCGCTCGTGGTGCGGCGCAACGCGCTGGCCAAGGTGCTGCAGGAAGCGGCCAAAGTCGCCTTGCAGGATAGCCAGCTGAGCCAGGCCGGCGCGATCGAGACGCCCGGCGGCAAGGCCAAGGTCTATGCCCTGACCCTGAATCCGCGCCGCACACTGCTCTTGATCGGGCAGGGCGACAAACTCGTCGTGCTGTCCGACCCCGGCATGCTGTTTGACAAGAACAACAAGGTGGTGGCCGGGGCGCAGGATGCCGTAGGCCAGTGGCTGACCGACGACGGCACCTTGTCGCGCCAGTTCGCGCTCGACGACGGCGCGCGCGGAGCCAAGCCCACGCACACCTTCGCCATTGGTGCGCCGGCCCTGAGCATGGGCTATAGCGCCTTCATGCCCGGCTTCAAGGGCTTGCGCATGGATTTCGGCACCGCCTGGTCGACCTCGGTCTGGGTCGATTCCGCCGCCTTGCCCAAGACCGGCCTGGGCGACGCCGCGCTATGGAAAGCCGTGCCGGCCAACCCCAGCGCCTGCGTGGTCTTGCCGCTCGACTGGAGCGGCGCGCAAAAGATCGTGTCCGAAGCCAAGAACAAGCCCGTTCTCGGCGACGGCGCCAAGCTCGACGCCTTGAACGGCTCGGCGCTGGCTTGCTGGTATGGCGAATCGACGCTGTATTCCCCGGTGTTCGTGGTGAAGGTCGCGTCCGGCCTGGGCGACCGCAAGGCGTCGCTGCAAACGCTGGCCAACTGGGCCGTCACCCAGCGCGACGCCAAGGGCAACAAGGTCGGGCCGGCATCGATCAGCGAGAAGGGCGACATCCTGCAATGGCGCTCCGCCACGCCGGTTGCGGCGGATGTGCTGGCCCAGCACCCCAAGGTCTTGCCGGCGGCGCTGGCCGCGCGCGGCGACTATGTCGCGTTTTCGCCCGATGGCGCGCTGGTGGACCTGGTGCTGGCCACGCTGGCGCACGCCAACCCGAGCGTAGCCGATCAAATGCCGGCCGATAACGGCACGCTCGCCCTGTTCACGCCGCAGCGCCTCTCTCCCATGGTCGAGCAGGAAGCGCTTGCCGCCTTGTCCGGCGGCGACGACAGCAGCCTGCGCGACGTGGCGGCGGCGAAACTGCCGCCGCACATGAAGGCGCTGGCCGCCTATCCGGCCTACCGGCTGGAATTGCCGGGCAAGGCCGGGTCGGGCTGGCAGCATGTGGAGTGGCACGCGAAGGACGACGCGAAATGAAGCGCCGCAGCTTTCTTGGCGGCACGGCGGCGGTCTTTGCGCTGGCCTGCCTGGCGCGCCCGGCTTCGGCCTCAGCCGCGACGGATGCCCCGGACGTACCGCAAGTCCTGACGCCGGTACAATCGCGCGCCTTCCGCGCCTGGATGGTTCGCATCGTCTCCGCCCAGCTCAATGCCGGCCCCACGCCGCGCTGGACCCAGCGCGATTGCGCCGGGCTGGTGCGCTTCGCCACGGCGGAAGCCTTGCGCGATCACGACGAGAAATGGAAGCACGCCAACGGCCTGGCCGGGCAGGCGGTGCCGCCGGAAGTGCAGTTGACGCGTGCCCAGCAAGCCTTGCGCAATGCCTGGCGCCTGGCCGATGGTTCGGTCTCGGCCTTTGCCGACGCGCTGGAGCTGGTGCAGGGAAATTGCCGCTTCCGCGGCAAGGATTGCAACCTAGCCCAGCCGGGCGACTTGCTGTTCTTCGACCAGGGCGACGCGCAGCACTTGATGATCTGGATGGGCAGCTTCATTGCCTACCACACCGGCACCGTCACGCCGACCGACAACGGCTTGCGCGCCGTCAGCCTGGGCGCGCTGCTGCACTGGAACGACACGCGCTGGCATCCGGCGCAAGACAATCCCAATTTCGCAGGCTTGTACCGCCTGAATTTCCTTACCGCATGAGCGTCCCCATGAGAGCAAGCATGACCCCCACTCGTTTCCTCGCCCTGGTATGCACCTTCCTGGCTTTTCTCTTTGCGCCGCTCTATGGGTCGGCACAGGACCAGGATCAGCCGGAAGTATCCACCGGCGGCCACGGCACGCCGTTCTTCCTCTTGAGCGATGCCTCCTACGGTTCCGGCGACAAGGCCATGGTGCGGCTCGAAGCGCTGGACATGGGGCCGGTATCGGACTACGGCGGCGTGGACGTCTATGTCTACCGCGTCAAGAAGCCGCTCGATTTCCTCAAGGCGCAAAAGAACCTGCACCGCATCGATACCGAAGCCGACTACGTCGGGCCGGGGCTGTCCAATGCCATCTCGCGCACCTGGGACAATTGGTGGACCGGTTCACGCAAGGCCTGGCAGGGCTTGTTCACTTCCGATGCGCGCCAGGCCATGACGGCGCAGGCGCCGGAACTGCACACCCATCCGCTGGTGAAGGCGGAAACGCCGCAGGTGCTGAACCCGCAATATCGCCCGCTGAAGATGCACACGCTGGTCGACAGCTTCCGTTACCCCGTGCATCTGGCCAAGCCGATCCAGCCGCCGGCCGGCGTGAAGCTGGACGGCAGCAGCAGCGAATTCATCGCCTCGCCGCAAGGCAATGTGATGATCCCGCTGGGCAAGAAGGAACCTGGCCTGTATCTGGTTGAGGCCATGGTGGGCGACCATCGCGCCGTGACGCTGGTGTTCGTCTCCGACACCATCGCCGTGACCAAGGTATCGGCGCAGCAGATGCTGGTGTGGACCGCCGACCGCCGCAACGGTTCGCCGGTTGCCGATGCCCAAACGGTGTGGAGCGACGGCGTGGGCGTGCTGGCCAGCGGCAAATCCGACGCGAGCGGCTTGACCACGTTCAACCGCGCCGCGCCGGAAAAGACCGTGCTGTACGGCGAAGACGCGCAAGGCGGCGTGTACGTCGCCGAGAATTACTACTACGACAGCGAGATTTATAACACCAAGCTGTATGCCGTCACGGACCGTCCGATGTACCGCCCCGGCGAGACGGTATTCGTCAAGTTCCTCGGCCGCGAATTCCATTCCGCACGCGAATCGACGCCGGTTGCGGCGGCCGACATCAAGCTGCAGGTATTCGATGCGGGCGGTTTCCCGGTCGCCGGCCAGACCTTGCACATGTCGCCCGATACCGGCGGCGACACGAGCTTCCAATTGCCCGACAATGCCGTGGCCGGCGGCTATGAATTGCGTTTTTCCTACAAGGGCGACGTTTACGGCGCCGCATTCCGCGTCGCGGAATATCAAAAGCCGCATTTCGAGATCAATATCCTGCCGTCCAAGAACGATTTCAAGACCAATGAGGACGTGAAAGGCCAGGTGCAGCTGGTTTATCCCGACGGCAAACCGGTGGCCAATGCCACGGCCGAATTGTCGGTGCGGGCGCAGCGCCTGACCATGATCGAGGGCGACCTCGGCTATGCCGGCCAATTCCCGCTGCAATTGAGCACGGCCAAACTCTCCACCGACAGCAAGGGCATGGCCAGCTTCAAGCTGCCGGCGGCCAAGGAGCCGAGCCGCTACGTGCTTACCGTGTTGGCGACCGACGGCGCGGCCTACAAGGTGCGCGCCACCAAGGAGATCCTGGTCGAGCGCGGCGCGGGCACCTATACGGTCAAGAGCGAACGGGCATTCTCGGGCGCGGGCGAGAAGGTCGATTTCAGCTACCGTCTGCTTAACGACGGCCACAGCGCGCCGGATGCCGCCAACAACCAGCCGGCCAGCTGGGACTGGGTGCGGCTGGAAAACCGCAAGCGCGCAAATGGCACCGTCGCCGCTGGCGGCAAGTTCGCCATCACCTTTGCCGAGCCGGGCACCTATACCGTGTCGCTGCGCGATGCGGCCGGCAATATCGTCGGCGGCACCTCGCACTATGTCAGCGGCGCCGGCGTGGGTGCGCCGCAGGGATCGATCGAGATGGTGTTCGACAAGACCAGCTACAAGCCCGGTGAGACCGCCAGCGCGCTCGTTACCTTCCCGCAACCGGTCGATCAGGCCTTGTTCACGCTCGAGCGCGACGCCGTCGAAAAGACGGCACTGATGACCAATGCCAGCGGCTGGGCCAATGCCAAGCGGCTATCGCCCACGCAATGGCGCGTCGACATTCCGGTGGCGGACAGCTACGGCCCCAATATCACGTTCTCCGTGGTCTACGTGAAGGGCGGCGAGTACGTATTCCAGAACCTCGGCTTGAAGGTCGAGCAGCCGCGCATCGATATCGCCGTACAAGCAGACAAGACAGTCTATGCCCCGGGCGAAACCGTCACGCTCGACCTCGCCGCCCTGGTCGGCGGCAAGCCGGCGCCCGGCACGATACTGACCGTCGGCGTGGTCGATGAAATGGTTTATGTGCTGCAGCCGGAAATCGCACCGAACATCCAGGATTTCTTTTATCACCCGCGACGCAATAATGTACGCACCTCGGCCAGCCTGAACTTCATCGGCTACGACTTGGCCAAGCCGCCGGGCAAGCTGGCGCTGCCGGCGCGCGGCCAAACGCACGAGCGCGCCATCAAGCTGCTGGAACGCCCGCGCCGCGAAGACAAGGACACGGCCTTCTGGCAGCCGACTGTGAAAGTCGATGCCACGGGCCACGCCAAGGTGACATTCACCATGCCCGATTCGCTGACACGCTGGCGCGTGACGGTACGCGCCCTGTCGGTCTCGGGCGAGGTGGGACAGAACCTGGCTTACGTCCGCTCCGACAAGGACTTCTACGTCAAGTGGACCAGCCCGGACTGGATGCGCGTGCAGGATGCGCCGGTTGCCAGCGTGGCGATTTTCAACGAAGGCAACAAGGAAGCCAAGCTCGAATTGAGCGCCACCGGTGCCGGCCTGAAGAAGCATGATGCGCTCACCGTCAAGCCGGGCGCCAACTTCGTGCCGCTGCCCTTGAGCGCCGCTGCGGGCGATTCGCATATCGACCTCGCGCTGACGCAGAACGGCAAGACCGTCGATGCGCTCACCGTGCCGCTCAAGGTGGTGCCGCTGCATTGGCAAAGCCAGCGCTCGCAAAGCATCGCCCTGACGGGCAAGGAAACCGCCTTGAAGCTGCCGGCCGATGCCGCCAACGTGCGGCTGCAATTCACCGATGGCGCGAGCGCGGAATTCCACCGCATGATGGACGACCTGATCGACTATCCCTACGGCTGTGTCGAGCAGACTTCGAGCCGCCTGATCCCCTACAGCCTGGCGCTGCAATCGGCTTTGCCGAGCGACGAGCGCATGGTGTCGCAATTGACGCAACGCTTGAACAGCTACCGTTTCCGCCTGGCGCAAATGGCCGGGCCGGAAGCCACCTTCGGCTGGTGGAGCATGCCCGAGCGCGATGCCGACCCGCTCTTGACGGCCTACGCTTATTACGCCGACTGGCACGCCAGCCGCGCCTTGAAGCTGACCCTGCCCGATGGCCACTTCGACCGCCTGATCGAGGTGTACCGCAAAGACGGCATCAAGCGCTCGGCCTGGGAGCGCGCGCTGATGCTGTACTGGATGCAGGACATGGGCTTGCCCGTGCGTTCGCTGGCTGAAGGCCTGCTCGACGAGACCACGCGCATCGCGGCCAATCCTGCAGCCAAGGCCGCGCGCCTGTCGGCCATGAATAGCCTGATGCTGGCGCAGGATGAAGACGATCTGCAGACCGCCATGGCGCGCATCCTGACTGCTTACGTGGTCCAGCAAAGCCAGGGTACGGTCAGCCCGGACGCCAAGGCGACGCTCGATGCGGCGGCACAGCGCGTGCAGCAGGCCAACCTGCCGCTGGCCGACGCCTTGCTGATGCTGACCGGCCGCCGCCCCGCCGCGGACGCCGCCGCCATCCTCGATAACGTGCGCGCCGAGTATCCGACCTTCGACCGCGCCATGACCCTGCTCTGGACTTACCGCGCACTGGGCGGCAATGTCTTGCGCGGCGCCGCCGCCAGGATCGAGCCCGACGCCCCGTGGCAGGCGGCCGATACCGCCACCGGGCAGCGCGTCTACCGCTGGCCGGCCGGCACGGCACTGCCGGCCGCCATCAAGCTGGCCAGCGCGCCCGCCGCCGGCCTGACCGCCGTGGCGCAGTATGAAAGCCGCGAACCGGAAACCAGCAGCCTGCCGGTGCACCTGGAACGCCGCCTGTACCGCCTGGTGAAGAGCGAAGACAAGCCTGCGGCCAAGGACGCCGCCAAGGCCAAAGCGGGATCGGCACCTGCCGCTACGGTCGCGGCTGCCGACATCAACAGCTACACGCTGGAGTTGCTGGAACCGAACGCCGTCTTGAAGACCGACGAAGTCTATCTTGACGAAGTGGTGCTGCGCCACGATGGCGCGCCGCTGCGCTTCGGCATACTCGAAGTGCCGCTGCCGCCGGGCACCAATGCCGACCGCACCACCTGGGGCATCGCCGTGCGCTTCCCCGGCGCGCAGGCGGCCGAGGCGCTCGAGAAAGCGCGCTATGAACAGACGCCGCGCGGCTATGCGGTGCCGGTCGATTCGCTAAGCGGTGAAATGGTGATCCGCCATCTCGTGCGTGCCTCGCAGACCGGTACCTTTGCCTTGCCGCCGGCGCGCTATTACCGCATGTATCAACCCGAGCAGAAAGCGTTCGAGGAGAGGGCGCGTGCGCGCATCGAGATTCGCTAAGCCCTTGCAGGCGTTGCTGCTGAGCGCGGCAATGCTGGCGATGACGCAAGCCCGTGCGGAGCAGGGCGCGCAGCTGGCATGGCTGCGCGACGGCAAGGTGGAGCAGGTGAACCTGAGCAATGGCGCACCGGCTCAACCGGCTGCGATGTCCGGCAAGGTTCCCCTGGGCAGCTTGTGGAAGATCTTCGTCTACGCCTATCTGGTCGACACCAGTGCAAAGGAAAGCGCCTACACCTGTTCCGCTTCCACGCCGGATGAAGAAGACCACTATTGCTGCAACCCCGGCGAAAGCGTCGCGCGCGACCCGGCGCTGGCCAAATCCTGCGCTCCTTATTTCGCACCGGCGCGCCTGGGCATCACGGCAACCCGCTGGACAGCGATGTGGAAACGGTACAGCCAGGCGCCCTGGCTGCTCGATATGGCGCACCTGGGGCCGGAGACCGAAGCGAGCGTGGCCGACATCCTCGAGGCGCTGCAAGCCATGCCGACGCAGGCGCGCAAAGAGGCACGCGCGGCTTTGCTGCAAACCGGCATGGAAGGCTATGGCCGCGAAGCCTGGCCGCAATTGGGCAGCGGCATCCGCTATAAAACGTATTCCTGGCATCGCGCCGACGGCAGCGCATTCGGCGGCGCTGCCGGTTGGCTGGCCGACGGCACGCCGTTCTGGTTCGGCGCGCGCGGTTCCAGCCGCACGGCGTTGGCAACATGGTCCGCGCCGATAGCCAGGGCTCTGCCGGAACCGAGATGGCGCGAGGCTGGCCATGCCAATGACGACGCGAGCTGTGTCGATGTCGATTTTTTTGCGCGCTACCCGCTGCGCGCAGTGTGGAAAGGCGACGCGCAGGTGCAGGCCGGCACTCTCAACGGCAGCTACCGCCTGCAATTCGCCAACGGCAATTGGCTCACCATCGATTCTCGCGGCGAGCTGATGCTGACCGGCAATGAAGGCGCGCCGCCCGCCATAACCGGCCGCATGACAATCAACGACTACGTGGCGCGCGTGGTCGACCGCGAGGGTGGCGCCGAGCCCGTGCAGGCGGCACGCGCGCTGGCCGTCGCGGCGCGCAGCTATCTGCTGCAAAACGCGCATTTCGAAGGCGCCTGCTGGCGCATCGCCGATTCCTCGCAAACCCAGCGCGTCAGCCCAAACCCGCCTACCGATGCCGCGCTCGGCGTCGCCTGGTTCACCGACGATATCGTCCTGACCGGCGTGCCGGTGCACTATCACCGCAACGCGGCGGGGGCCAACCGCCTGTCTTGGGAAGCGGCGAAAAGCCAGGCCAATGCCGGCTGGAGCTTCGAGCGCATTCTCGGACAGGCCTACCCGAAGGCCACGCTCGCCGGCGCGGGCGGGCACAGCGAATGCACGCGGCTCGATGCGGCCGAAACCTGGCTGGCGCATGCCGCCTCCGCCTGGAACACAAGGCTGGAGCGCGAACCCGGTTTCGAGGCGCTCGATGCGACGCCGAACATCTGTGCGCTGGCGCAAGGCCACCCCTATTCCGATCAGCGCCGCCTGCGCATTTACGCGCGCGGCTGGCGCAGTCTCGACGAACGGATCACGCTGGCACACGAATACGTACACCTGGTATTGCGTTTCCATCCGCATGGCAGCGACGAAGATTATGTCGAGCGCCTTGCGCGGCAGTTGATAGAGGGTTGAAGCATGGATCAATTCTTTTCCCGCTTGCGGTTGCGCGCCACGGCTGCGCTGGTTCTTGCACTCTGCTTCTCGCCCGCATGCGCGCAAGTCAGCATCGACGCGCCGCGCGGCGGCTGGCGCAACAGCGAAGGTGAAGCGGCCGGGTTCCGGCAGGAGGTGCATTACCCGGCATCCTCGGTCAATGCGGCGGGCCAATCGGAGAAGGCCCTGATCAAGGGCCGTATCGAGGGCGCTGAAAAAAAGGAGGGGCGGGCGCCGGGCAAGCTGGTGATCAATGGCGCGGCCATGCCGCTCTCGCTTGATGAAAGCGGCAATTTCGAGCGCCCTTATTCCTTTGGCGCCGGCTCCAACAGCGTGGAAGTACGCAGCGCCGACGGCAAATCGCGCCGCCGCGTGCAGTTCTACGACGCCTATGCCGGCAAGCCGCAGGCGCGATTGCGCGTGGTGCTGATGTGGGATACCGACGGCACCGACCTCGATCTGCACGTCATTTCGCCCGATGGCGAGCACGTGTGGTACGGCAACCGCACTTCGCCCAATGGCGGCGCGCTCGACGTCGACGTGACCACCGGCTACGGCCCGGAAATCTATGCCAATCCGAGCCCGATGACGGGCGTGTACCACGTCTACGTCAATTATTACGGCAACGGCCCGGGGCGCGAGGACGTGACGACGGCGCAAGTCGCCATCATTACCCAGGAAGGCACGCTGTCGGAAAAACGCCAGACGGTGACCGTCCCCATGCGCAAACCCGGCGATCTCACCTTGATCAAATCATTCAGCTACCCATGAAAAAGCTACTCCTCTCTTGCCTGTTGCTGGCCGCCTGCACGACGGCGGCCGCCGAAGATCCGGCCTCGCCGGTCATCTCCGCCACCATGGATACGCCGCACGGCGGCTGGAATTATTCCGGCCTGACCGATCACGCCGACGATACCCACGTGGCCTACCCCACGCCGCCGATAGACCGCGGCGCGCTGCGCAACCGCACCGTGATCGAAGGCCATATCAAGGAGGCGGGAAAGCACCGTTTCCACACACTGGTGGTCAACGGCAACCCGATGGTATTGAATTATGGCGAGGACGGGCGCTACGCACGCCACTACGCCTTCGGCGGCGGCTCGAACAGCGTCGAACTGAAGACCATAGACGGCAAGAGCGCAAAACGCGTGCAATTCTATGAAGCCAATCCGAACCAGTTGACACCGCAACTGCGCATCATCTGTTCCTGGGATGCGCCGGAAGCGGAGGTTGACATGCACATCATCACGCCCGACGGCCAGCACGCCTTTTATGCCGACCCGATATTGAACGGCGGCGGCGGGCTCGACGTCGATAGCGTGGACGGCCCGGGGCCGGAGATGTTCACCATGGTCGCGCCGCAGCATGGCGTCTATCACGTCTACGTGAACTATTGGGGCAACTATAGCGAAGCGGGCTACAACTTCGACGAATCGAAGCGGCAAAAGCCCATCATCACCACACGCGTCACGCTGGTATTTTATGAAAACACGCCGCGCGAAAAGCGCGAAACCTTCGTCATCCCGTTGCGCAAGATCAGTGACCTGACTTTGGTCAAGTCCTTCATGTTCTGAGCAGCCTTTGCGGCACTACCGCGTGGTGAATTGCCAGCTGCGCGCCACCTGCACGCCATCGACGCGGCCTACGAATTGCACTTCGTAGGTCGTCTCCGGCTGCAGCACCTCGAGCGGGATGATGGCGGCGGCCGAGGTCGGCGTGTTCGGATCGAGCGCGGCTGTCAGCAATTGCACCGGAAGCGCGGCGCCGCCCTGGGGCCGCAGCAGGAAGCGCTGTACCTGCAGCGAAGACAGCAGGTCGGCATGGACACTCACGGGAAAGCCCACGTCGTGTTTGCCTGGTACCGGCTCGGGCTTTTCGCCGTCGTTGTGAAACAAGGTAGGCACTTCGGTCTGGGCGCTGGCGGGGTAGGTGACGAAACGCCCCACGCCCAAGCCCTGGTCAAGACCATCGGCCGTGGTATCGGCGGTGAAATAGGTCTCGCTCCGGCCATTCACTGCGGCGACACCGGCTTGCTTGGACATCGGCTCAAGCACCACGAAGCGATGGTAGATCGCCGTGACCAATTCGTCGGCGGCGTTGAAGCCGGAATTGCTGCCCGTGGCAGCGATCACTTCGCCATAGGCATGGCCGGTGTTGGCAAAGCCATAGCCCGACGCGGCGAGGCGGTCGGTCAACGTGGCGCCGGTGAAACCGGGCTTGCCTGCGGTTTGCACATGGCTCACGACGCTGTTTGTCTTGAGATAGGACGCCTGGCCCATGGCGGCGCGGTCCAGCCGGAGGTTGCGCACCAAGGGGGTCAAGCCGGCTTGGCGGCGGCGGAAGTTGATCCAGTTCAAGCTGTCGGTCGCCGCGTCGCCGGTACTGCGCGGCTGCTCGTCGCGCAGCGTGTTTTTACTCGAGGTCGCCGGGACATAGGCGTCAGCCGGCGCGCCGCCGCACGCGGCGAGCAACAGCAGCAACAGGGCGGCTGCCGAATTGGCCGGCGATGTAATGCGCCTGGAGCGGAAATTGCGCATGGGACTTTTTTCTTGATCGAGCCGCAACCTTAAATCCGCTCAAGACTACGCGAAACGATTGTTACATTCAGTTGCAATCGTCAAGGAACCCCAGGCTGTTGGCCTGTCTTGCTTAGCGAGGCTGAAATACACCTGCGCTACGGTTTTTCTGCACGTTGTCCCAGCTGAAGACTTGTCCGTTCATTGCCACATAGACACCTGGCGGCAACAATTGCGCGGCGGCACAGGCGAAACCGAAATTGAACAAGGCATCGGAATTGGCGATTTCATAAGGAATCATCGCGCCGGTCAGCACAATGCGCTTGTCCAGCTTGGCATTGCCCAGCACTTCGCCGGTCTCGCGCATGGTGTCGGTACCGTGGATGATGACGATGCCGTCTTCGCTCGCCTTGGTGCAGGCGGCCAGAATGCGCTGGCGGTCTCCGTCCTGCATATCGAGCGAATCGAGGAAGGGCAGTTCTTCCAGCGTCACGGGCACGGTAATGCGCGCGCGCTTGATCACGTCGCCCAGGTGGCCCGGGCCGAAGCCGAGCTTGCCGGCGATTTCATCATAGTGTTTGTCGAAGGTGCCGCCGGAGGCGATGACGCGCAGGGTCATGGGGAATCCTCTTGGAGATGGGGTTCGATGCCCGCTGTGCGGCGGACATCAGGAATTGAATCGGTTGTGTTGCCGGACTTAAATGAACCAGGGGTTCACTTCGAAGTCGTGAACATTATCGTACATCGCGCCCACTCCTTGCCGGCGCCGCACCGGCGGCTTGGCGGCGGCGCTGACTTTGAGCCGGTCGAGCGAGAACTGGCGCAACTGCATGAACACGCTCTGGTTGATTGCCATGGTGGCTTGCGAGACGAGCAGATCGATGTTGTACTGGCGCTGGTCGCGCTCTTCGAGCTTGGCTGCGGAAGCCGGGCGGGTGTTGTGCGGCTGGTTCGCCACCACGCAACGGAAGACGTCTTCCAGCGTGACCGCGGACGGGGCGCAAGCCAGGGTCCAGCTGCCGCGCACGTCGGTGTCGGGCTTGGTCAGCATGGCGCGCCAGAGCATGCCGCACAGCTTGGCCAGTTCCTTGGTCGGCTGGCCGGTATAGCTTTCGAGCTGTGCCATTGACAGCGAACGCGGCGCGCACGATACCAGCGCACCGAGAATCTCGGTCGTCAAGCGGAAGCGCTCATGCAGCGCGCCGTTGCCCAGGATGTAATCGTCTACCGCAATCACGAAGTTTCCTTGCGTAACTACAAAATGAAGTGGGGGCTATTATCGCCGACTCCAGTGGTTGCCAAAGGCAACGGTGGAGAAAAAGCGACATTTATTGGCCATGAATTTGTAACATGACAGCCTAAACTAGCAGCCTGTCGGACTTAAGAAATCGAAGCGAAAAAATGGCCCAGCGAGCGCAGATTTTGCCAATTTTTTGTGTCGATAGCGGGACTATCGACACAAAAAATAGTGAAATATGGGCCGGCTAGGCATTTTTGCGGCCGATTTCCCTTAAGTCCGACAGGCTGCGAAAGGCATCCTAGAATAACGCAGTGCAACAATACCAATGCCGTGTACGCATCGGGTTATGTCCAATTTGCATAGAGTTGCCTTGCAAAAACTTTTAAATCGGTCGCCTCATTCTTTTGCGCCATGCCGGCCGGCCCCGGCGGCAAAACGCGCCGCTCCGGCCAACCCTTCCTCAAATACGATGCGGTAACCCTCCGCACCTTCGCGGCGCAAGGCTTCTTCCAATGGCAAATCCCATTGCCCGTAAGCCGAGGCACGGTCGGCCAGCATGCACGCCTGGGGCAGGGCCGCGAGTTCATGCGCCAGCTGCTCTGCCGCGGCGCGCGCCTGGCCGGCCGGCACCACGCGATTGGCCAAACCCATTTGCAAGGCCTCCGCCGCATCGACCGCGCGCCCGGTCAGGATCATGTCGAGCGCGCGCCCCATGCCGACGACGCGCGGCAGCCGCACCGTGCCGCCGTCGATGAGGGGCACGCCCCAGCGTCGGCAAAACACGCCGAACACGGCAGTCTCGTCGGCCACGCGCATGTCGGCCAGCAAAGCCAGCTCGAGCCCGCCGGCCACCGCGTGGCCATGCACCGCCGCGATCAGCGGCTTCTTCAATGCCATGCGTGTCGGCCCCATCGGCCCGGCGCCGCTGCCGTCCGACGTCAAGGCATTGCGCGTGGCGGGGTCATGCATTGCCTGCAGGTCCGCGCCGCCGCAAAACGCGGCACCCGCGCCACATAGCACGGCGACGCGCAGCGTTTCATCGTCTTCGAAGCGCTGGAACGCGGCAAGCAAGGCCTGTGCGGTCGGGCCGTCGACGGCGTTGCGCCGCTCAGGACGGTTCAGCACGATGGTGCAAACAGGTCCGCCGGTTTCAAAGAGGATCGCGTCCATCGTCGAAATTTCTTAGCATCAGATCGGTTACCATGGAATGACAATTTGCTCAGGAAACGGACTTTTTATTTTCGTGCGCAAACGGCTGGCGCAGCGCGTTTCCTTGTTATGCTACCTCCATCATCATAAGCAATTTTTCCGCATGAAACCCGTCGCACCCGGCACCGTCATCTTCCATCGCCATCGCGGTTATGGCGTGGTCACGGCCGTCAATTTGCTGACCGGGTGGATCGCGGCGCGCTTCGGCAACGAATCGCGCACGCTGGATTTGAATTTGTCGTCGGACGAAATCCAGCACGCCGACGGCGAGCCCATCCTGTTCCGTCGCCAACCGCCGGACCGCATGCCGCACGCGCGCTTGATGGCTATGCTGCGCGAACTGCATCGCACCGGTTACCAAAGGCTTTACCTCTATAGCTGGCCCAAGCCTTCGGGCTTGCATTGGCGCTGGCAATTGTTCACCGGCACGCGCAACTGGATGCAGCGACCCTGGCGCGAGGGCTGGTACGGCTCAGGCGCCGACTATAACTTCAACCCCGTGATGGGCTGGGGCGACGCGCCGACGGCGACATCGGCCGAACTGGCCAGCCATCTCGCTGCGTTCGACCCGCAAGGCATGGCCAATGCGCTGGGGCGCGACGAAGACCATACCGACTGGTTCGAAACGGCCTGCGAACTGCTGCTGCCCAATTATGCCTTCAGCCTTTCCACCGAAGGCGTGGACGGCATGCAGACCGATAGCGTGCCCATCATCGCGGTGCGCCAGGGCATACCGGCCTACAGCGGGCCGACGCTATCCTGGCCGCCGGGATGGAAGCGTATGTGGCGCCATGCGTCAACGCAGCAGGGCACGGCGCTCGCGCCTTGATAGTGGGTAGGTTGCGAAGCCCGGGCCAACCAACGAAATTCAACGCCTCCGCCCGAGCGCCTCAGGGTTGAGAATCCCCGTAGGCTCCCCCGCAGCAAAGCTCAGCACATTCTCGAACGCCGCCCGGAAATACAATTCGTAGCTATCCTTTTCCACGTAACCAAGATGCGGCGTAGCCAGCACATTGGGCAGGCGTAGATAAGGCGAATCCGGTGCCAGCGGTTCGCTCTCGAACACATCGAGCGCGGCAAAGCCAGGCCGCCCCGCCTGCAGCGCTTCAAGCAGGGCTCCGGCCGCAATCAACTCGGCGCGGCTGGTGTTGACGATCAAGGCATCGGGCTTCATCGCGGCCAGATCGCCGGCAGTAACGATGCCGCGCGTGGCATCATTCAAGCGTAGGTGCAAACTCAACACGTCGGCGCAGGCGAAGAAAGCGGCGCGCGATGCCGCAACCTCGAAGCCGTCCTGCTGTGCCCGCGCCAGACTTGCTTCGCGCCCCCACACCACGACATGCATGCCGAAGGCGCGCCCATATCCCGCGACGAGACGGCCGATCTTGCCGTACCCCCATATGCCGAGGGTCCTGCCCTTGAGCACACGGCCAAGCCCATTAAGGGCGGGATCGAGTGCCGTCGCCTGCCAGGTGCCCCGTTTCAGATTTTCGCTATAGGCCGGCACACGGCGCATGGCGGCCATGATCAAAGCCCAGGTCAGTTCGGCCGGCGCTGTCGGGTCGCCCACGCCTTCGGCAATCGCCACCCCTGCCGCGGTCGCCGCTTCCACATCGATATGGCCGCTGACCTTGCCGGTTTGCGAAATCAGTTTCAGTTTGGGAAGCTTGGCCAGCAATTGGCGGGTAATCGCGCTGCGCTCGCGGATCAGCACCAGCGCTTCGAATTCGGCCAGCCGGATCGCCAATTGCCCCAGTCCGCGTGCAGAGTTATGGAATACCTTGACTTCATGCTGTTGCAAGAGCGCGAAGCAATCGAGCTTGCGCACGGCATCCTGATAGTCGTCGAGAATCGCGATTTTCATGGTTGTTCGACCAATTTTGCTTAACAAATGGCAAGTTTTTAATAGTTTCGTAATAAATATACAGCTTGGCAACCGATAAAAATAACCCACTACATGAGTCAAGCTTATTTACTACATTTTTTCCTGTAATTGGCTCAGAATGGAAGGGCACGGGTGTACAATCGCGCACTCTTTTCCAGAAAAGAGCCTGGCTTAAAGTGGTCTTAAATAGAGCGAGAATGAGTACTCTAGACCGTTTTGGAACAGGCTTTTCGCCCCGGGTGCAAGGCTCGGCCGAACAACGGCCAGCCTACTACAAGCCGCACTACATTTCCGGGCGAGGCGGTCGTTCGCGACCGCTTTCGACATGACCGCCGTATCGCTTCGATCAGCTGACGACGATCCTGCCGTGCCGCTAAGAATTTTTTATAGGCATTGGAGGTAGAAGTTATGAACCAACCCGTCATGGGCGGCGTACCCACGCTTAGCGCACCGAGTTACGTCAAGCAGCAAAAGCTGATCAATTGGGTGGCCGAGATCGCCGCCCTCACCAAGCCGGACCGTATCCACTGGTGCGACGGTTCCCAAGCCGAATATGACCGCCTGTGCGCCGACATGGTCGCCTCCGGCACCATGAAGAAGCTCAACGAAGCCAAACGCCCCAACAGCTATCTGGCTTGCTCCGATCCGTCCGACGTGGCCCGAGTCGAAGACCGCACCTTCATTTGTTCCGAACGCGCAGAAAACGCCGGCCCGACCAACAACTGGATGGCACCCGCCGAAATGCGCGCCACGCTGCACGACTTGTTCGACGGTTGCATGCGCGGCCGCACCATGTACGTGGTGCCGTTCTCGATGGGCCCGCTCGGCTCGCCGATCGCCCACATCGGCGTCGAGCTGTCCGACTCGCCCTACGTCGCCGTCAACATGCGCATCATGACGCGCATGGGCAAGGCTGTCTATGAAGTGCTCGGCACCGACGGCGAGTTCGTGCCTTGCGTGCACAGCGTCGGTGCGCCGCTGGCGGCCGGCCAGAAGGATGTGGCCTGGCCATGCAATCCGACCAAGTACATCGTGCACTATCCCGATACGCGCGAAATCTGGTCATTCGGTTCCGGTTACGGCGGCAACGCCTTGCTGGGCAAGAAGTGCTTCGCGTTGCGCATCGCTTCCAACATGGGACGCGACCAGGGCTGGCTGGCCGAACACATGCTGATCCTGGGCGTGGAATCGCCCAAGGGTGAGAAGCATTACGTCGCCGCGGCCTTCCCCTCGGCCTGCGGCAAGACCAATTTCGCCATGCTGATCCCGCCCAAGACTTTCGACGGCTGGAAGATCACCACCATCGGCGACGACATCGCCTGGATCAAGCCGGGCAAGGACGGGCGCCTGTACGCGATCAACCCGGAAGCCGGCTACTTCGGCGTAGCCCCGGGCACGAACGACAAGACCAACCATAATTGCATGGCTTCGCTGGCCGCCAACACCATTTTCACCAATGTCGCGCTGACCGATGACGGCGACGTGTGGTGGGAAGGCATGACCAAGGAGGCACCGGCCCACCTGATCGATTGGCAGGGCAAGGACTGGACGCCCGAACTGGCCAAGGAAACCGGCCGCAAGGCGGCGCACCCGAACGCGCGCTTCACCGTTGCCGCCACGCAAAACCCCGTGATCGATCCAGCCTGGGACGACCCCGCCGGCGTGCCGATCTCGGCCTTCATCTTCGGCGGCCGCCGCTCGAGCACCGTGCCGCTCGTCACCGAAGCGCGCGACTGGGTCGAAGGCGTCTACATGGCCGCCACCATGGGTTCGGAAACCACAGCAGCAGCGGCCGGCCAGATGGGCGTCGTGCGGCGCGACCCGTTCGCCATGCTGCCGTTCATCGGCTACCACATGAGCGACTACTTCCAGCACTGGCTCAATATGGGCGAGAAGATTGCCGCCAGCGGAGCCAGGCAACCGAAAATTTATTGCGTCAACTGGTTCCGCACCGACGAGCAAGGCAAGTTCGTCTGGCCCGGCTTCGGCGACAACATGCGTGTGTTGAAATGGATGCTCGACCGCCTGGCCGGTACCGCACAGGGAGAAGAAAACATCTTCGGCACCACCCCGCGCTACGAAGACCTGAGCTGGGAAGGGCTGGAACTGTCGCTGGAACAATTCTCCATGCTGACCTCGATCGACAAGGAAGCATGGCGTGCCGAACTGGCCTTGCACAACGAATTGTTCGACAAGCTCAAGCACAACCTGCCGCAGCAATTGGTCGAAACGATGACGAAGCTGGAGCAGCGCCTCTCGGCCTAAATCAGCGTGAGCGGGCCGGGAAAAGTTCCGGTCCGCAGTCCTTTGAAGAAAAGCGCGCTTGGAGAAATCCGGCGCGCTTTTTTATTGGGGACGAACGACCTTCGCCATGCTATCGTGCAGCCATCGCATTCGGAGGCAGGAATTTGAGTACCTTCATCATCGGCTTCATCGCCGGCGTGTTCGGCATGGCATATTTCGTCTATGGCAAACGGCAGCAGAAGTTCGCGCCCATGCTGTGCGGCGTGTTGCTGGGGATATACCCGTACATGACGAGCAATCCCGCCATCCTGGTGCTGATCGGCGCGATCCTGTTGGCCGTGCCGTTCTTCACCGATTTCTAAACACTACCTCGGCTGCGGAACCAAAAAGTCGTCCGTAGCAAGCTTCATCTCCCTGGCTTCTTCGAGCTTGCGGCGATGCTCGATACGCTTGCGCATCACGGCGGCGTGCTGCTCTGCCGTCATAGGCGGGATCGTCGTCAGCTCTTTCAATTGCGCGATATTCGAGTAATTGTTCTTGATCAATCGGCCCAAGTTTTCGCCTCCAGCGGTAACAGGAAACTGCGTGACAGCGGGATGGAGGGTGTCCATCCCAAGCCTATTGTGCTCCCTTTTGATGTCGCCGGGATGACGAATTGAAAAAAGTGGCAAAAGTGGCGTAAACGACAATATCCGGCAGCAAGGCCGGATATTGTCGTACTACAGGGGGAAGTTCTTGCGAGCCCGCCATGTTTCCGCCATGGCGAGCCTTGAGGATGAGGACCTTCGGCAGCCTGCTTGGCAGCAGGCTGCATGGCTACCGATAAATTAGTAGCGCGATGCCAATTGGCGCAGTTCCGCAGCTTGGCTGGGCTCGAATTGCTCGATGTCGCGTGCCATGCGGTTCAACATCAGCACACCTTCCAGCGTGCGGCGGCTCTTGCGCTCTTCCAGTGTCAGGCGCGGGCTGAACACGAGGCGGATTGCCTGGACCATGCCCAGCAACATGGGCTTGAACATGACGAAGAAGGTTGCCAATGCGCCCAGACCGAACAAGGGGCGGACAAAGAAGTTTGCTGCTTGCAGGGCTTGTGCCGGGTTGGCGATACTCAAAACAGAGGCGAACATGATTTTTTCCTTTCCACTATCCAATTTTCTCTATTGTGCATAGCAGTATAGTGATGCCCAAGATATATTTCCAATTCTGATTTCTGATAATTATCATTCACAAACAATATATCTCAATGGCGACTTTTATTGCTTTTAGAAAATTCTTATCTGGCACCGAACTTGCATCACAGAAAAGGCAAAATACCGATGTGCAAGAATCAAGCAAGGAATTTGCCGCATCATGCCGGAAACAGGCAAAAAAAAGCCCGCGTAAGAGTCTTACGCGGGACTAAATCCTTCCTTAGGAGGGAGGAGGAGACATAGGGGATACTGCTACAAGACTGATATCGGTGCCGTTCGTTCTTTTTCAATGGACCGGACAAAAATTTCTTTTGTCATATCTCGTCATTGCTGCGTCGCAGTATATCGGGATTAGAGTTATATTCCCAATTTTTAAATCGAATATCAGTTATTATTTTTCCGTATACCAATTTGCCAGAAAGTAACCCAGGGTAGCGACCATGAGTTTCCTGACCCTCGATTTGAATCTGCTGCGCGTGTTCGACTCGGTCATGACCGAGCAAAACCTGACGCGTGCGGCCAACCGGCTGGCCATGACCCAGCCGGCCGTTTCGAACGCACTGAAGCGCTTGCGCGATGCGCTTGGCGACGAACTGCTGATGCGCACCGCGCACGGCGTCAAGCCGACGCCGCGCGCCGAAGAACTCTGGCCCGCCGTACGCCGCGCCTTGTCCGAACTCGAAGCTGCCGTAGCGCCGACAGAATTCGACATCTCCAAGGTGCAAGCCACCTTCCGCATGGCCATGGCCGACGCCACCGCCGTGCTATGGCTGCCCGCCCTGGTGCGTTCGATCGAAAGCGACGCTCCGGGTATCAACGTGCGCATGGTGCCCTTGACCACGCGCGAGCCGCGCCCCATGCTCTTGCGCGGCGACATCGACCTCGCCATCGGCTTTTTCCCCGGCGTGGTGGCCCAGCTCTCGGGCGGCCCCTATACCCCGATCCGCCACGAACGCCTGTATTCGGGCCAATACGTCTGCGTGATGCGCAAGAACCACCCGCTGGCCAGCCAGGAATTGACGCTCGACGCCTATTGCAACGCGAACCACTTATTGGTCAGTTTCTCCGGCCGGGCTCACGGCTTGACCGACGAAGCGCTGGCGCAATTGAACCGTGAGCGGCGCATCCTGCTCACAGTCAACCAATTCTTCACCGCCGGCCGCGTGGTGGCGAGCTCCGACCTCATCACGGTATTGCCGCGCCACCTGATCGGCTCGACCGGCATGACGGGTTCGCTGATTTCGAAAGAATTGCCGTTCAAGCTGCCCGACGTGCACGTCGACATGCTATGGCATGAGCGCGATGCGAGGAGCCCGGCGCATCGCTGGCTGCGCGATCATTTGAGCAGGATGGTGGCGGATGATACCTCGGCGCGGCCCACGGCCAAGCCTGTCTGAACTTCTGGATTCCCGCTTGCGTAGCAGCGCGTTTCCTTGGTCACTTTCTTTGTCGTCAAAGAAAGTGACCAACTGCCACGCTATTTCCAGCGCCTAGACAATAGACGATAGCCAGAGCTATATGAATGGATCGGAAGCGGCATTCCAGATTTTGGCTGCTTCCTGATGTGCATCCACGCCCCGAAACATAGCTCAACGTATCGGCAGCTTCGAAGTGTTCTTCACTTCCTCCATCACAGCATAGGTATGCGTCTCCCGCACACCCTTGAGCTGCAACAAGGATTTACCCAAAAACTCCCGATAAGCATTCATATCCTTCACGCGCGCCTTGACCAGGTAATCAAACCCACCCGCCACCATATGGCACTCGAGCACTTCGGGGATCACCTGCACGCTGCGCTTGAAGGCTTCAAACACTTCGGGCGTGGTGCGATCGAGCACCACCTCGATGAACACCAGCAACGACACATCGAGCAACTGCGGATTGAGTTGCGCCGTGTAATGCAGGATATACCCGGCTTCCTGAAGCTTGCGCACTCGTTCGAGGCAGGCGGCCGGTGAGAGATTGACGCGCGAGGCCAGCTCGACATTGCTGATGCGGCCGTCGTTTTGCAATTCGGATAATATTTTCTTGCTGATCTTGTCGAGCATCGAGGCGCTCCAGGAAAAATTTTATTTGGCGGAATTTTCTCACCAAATACAAAATTTTGATAGCCCTCGGCATTACCAGAATTAATCCAGAAGATTCGCCTTTACAATCGAATCAACCGAGTGGCAGGGGTAAGTCCGTCCAAATCCCCCGCCTGCTTGCAAACCTTCAAGGCTGAATAGCCGCCTGACGAGATCACCATGACTACTAGCACGATCCGGGCCACCGCCCCGGCTACCCCGCTGCAGGCTTTTGCCGCATTCTCTGCTGAAATCCTCCCGCCTTCAACACCCCTGCGCGACGCCATCACCGCCGCCTATCGCCGCGACGAACGCGAAGCCGTGCATTGGCTGCTGGCGCAGCTCGGCGACGATGCGCGCCCGCGCGGCGAGGCGCAAAAACTGGCGCGCAACCTGGTCGAAGCCGTGCGCGGCAAACGCACGCGCGCTTCGGGCGTGGACGCCTTGATGCACGAATTCTCCTTGTCGTCGGAAGAGGGTGTAGCCTTGATGTGCCTGGCCGAAGCACTGCTGCGCATCCCGGATCATCAAACCGCCGACCGCCTGATCGCCGACAAGATCAGCAAGGGCGACTGGAAACGCCATCTCGGCGAATCGCCTTCCTTATTCGTCAATGCCGCGACCTGGGGCTTGCTGATCACGGGCAAACTGGTCTCGACCAATAGCGAGCAAGGTCTGGGCAGTGCGATGACCAAGCTGATCGCCAAGGGCGGCGAACCGTTGATACGCAAGGGCGTGGACCTCGCCATGCGCATGCTGGGCAACCAGTTCGTCACGGGCCAGACCATAGAAGAAGCGCTGGCCAACAGCCGCGACAATGAAGCGCGCGGCTACCGCTATTCTTACGACATGCTCGGTGAAGCGGCACTGACGGCGCACGATGCGGCGCTGTACTACGAAGCCTACGAAAAAGCGATCCACGCCATCGGCAAGGCGTCGAATGGGCGCGGCATCAAGAACGGCCCAGGCATCTCGGTCAAGCTTTCCGCCTTGCACCCGCGCTATTCGCGCGCGCAGCGCGCACGGGTGATGAACGAGCTGCTGCCCAGGCTGAAAGCCTTGCTCCTGCTGGCCAAGCAATACGACATCGGCCTGAATATCGACGCCGAAGAAACCGACCGCCTCGAACTCTCTCTCGACATGCTCGAGGTGCTGGTGCAGGACCCGGACCTGGCCGGCTTCGACGGCATAGGCTTCGTGGTGCAGGCTTACCAAAAACGCTGCCCCTATGTGCTTGACTATGTAATCGATCTGGCGCGCAGGCACAAGCGCAAGCTGATGATACGGCTGGTCAAGGGCGCCTATTGGGATGCCGAAATCAAGCGCGCGCAGATGGATGGCCATCCGTCTTACCCGGTTTACACGCGCAAGGTGTATACCGACCTGTCTTACCTGACATGCTCGCGCAAGTTGCTCGATGCAACCGATGTGATCTATCCGCAATTCGCCACGCACAATGCGCATACGCTGGCCACCATCCACACCTGGGCGAAAGAGCGCAAGGTCGAAGACTATGAATTCCAATGCCTGCATGGCATGGGCGAAACGCTGTACGACCAGGTGGTGGGCAAGGACAACCTGAACAAGCCTTGCCGTGTCTATGCCCCGGTGGGTTCGCATCAGACACTGCTGGCCTACCTGGTGCGCCGCCTGCTGGAGAACGGCGCCAACTCATCATTCGTCAATCAGATCGTCGATGAAAACGTCGCGATCGACAGCCTGATCGCCGATCCGTTCGAAACCTCGCGCAAGCTGGACGGCTCGCCGCATCCGCATATCGCGCTGCCGCCGCAACTCTACGGCAGCGAGCGCAAGAACTCTGCCGGTGTCGATCTGAGCAATGAAAACGTGTTGCGCAAGCTCGGCGCCAGTTACGAGCGGATCGGCAAGCAGCAGTGGCATGCCGCGCCCCTGCTTGAAGGCCAAGTCAGTGCAGGCACAGCCACCCCGGTATCCAATCCGGCGGATAGGCGCGACGTGGTAGGTTCAGTCGTTGAAGCCGATATTGAAGACGTCGAAACCGCACTGGCCGCCGCGGCAGCCTACGCCACCGATTGGCAAACGCGCGAACCGGCGGAACGCGCCGCCATCCTGGTGCGTGCCGCCGAACTGTTCGAAGAGAACCAGGCCGAGCTGATGGCAATCGCCGTGCGCGAAGCGGGCAAGTCCTTGCCGAATGCGATTGCCGAAGTGCGCGAGGCGATCGATTTCCTGCACTACTATGCCGAACAGATCCGCGGCACGCAGAACGCATTGGCGCTCGGCCCCGTGGTGTGCATCAGCCCATGGAATTTTCCGCTCGCGATCTTCACGGGCGAGGTCAGCGCCTCGCTCGCCGCCGGCAATGTGGTGCTGGCCAAGCCGGCGGAACAGACCCCACTGATCGCGTTCCGCGCGGTGCAATTGCTCCATGAAGCCGGCGTCCCGCGCGCCGCCCTGCAATTGCTGCCGGGACGCGGTGAAACCGTGGGCGCCAGGCTGACATCGGACGCGCGCGTGCGCGGTGTGATCTTCACCGGTTCCACCGAAGTCGCACAATTGATCAACCGCACCCTGGCCAAGCGCTCCGTCGAAGAAAATTGCGATATCCCGCTGATCGCCGAAACGGGCGGACAAAACGCCATGATCGTCGATTCCTCGGCCTTGCCCGAGCAAGTGGTCAACGACGTCATCAATTCAGCTTTCGATTCCGCCGGCCAGCGCTGCTCGGCCTTGCGCATCCTGTGCCTGCAAGACGAAATTGCGGACAAGACCCTGACCATGTTGAAAGGTGCGATGGAAGAGTTGCGCCTGGGCAGCCCCGACCGGCTCGCCACCGATATCGGCCCCGTGATCGATACCGAAGCGCAGCAAAACCTGTTGCGCCACATCGAGCGTGTCAAGGGCAGGTCGACCAATTTCTACCAGCTTGCCCTGCCTCCAGGGCACGAACATGGCACCTACGTCGCGCCTACCGTTGTGGAAATCAGCTCGATCGGCGAATTGAAGCGTGAAGTGTTCGGTCCGGTATTGCATGTGTTGCGCTACAAGCGCGATGACCTGCCGGCTTTGCTCGACGCGATCAACGCCACCGGCTATGGCCTCACGCTGGGTGTCCATTCGCGTATCGATGAAACCATCGATTTCATCACCGCGCGCGCCCATGTCGGCAATATCTACGTCAACCGCAATATCGTCGGCGCCGTGGTGGGCGTGCAACCCTTCGGCGGGGAAGGCAAGTCCGGCACCGGCCCCAAGGCCGGCGGCCCGCTCTACCTGAAACGCCTGCAGCGCAATCCATCCATCAAGATCGGTGCCCACACCATCCACCAATCGGCTGCGGCGAAAGCCAATATGCCCGCGCTCGACGCCTTGCTCGACTGGGCCCGTACCCATGGCCACGTCAATGCCGCCTTGCTGGGTGAGCAATACCTGCATGCCAGCCCGATCGATACCAGTATCGTGCTGCCCGGCCCGACTGGCGAGCGCAATACGCTCTCGTTTGCCGCACGCGGCCGCGTATTGTGTGAAGCCCTGCGCGTCGATGTTTTGCTCAATCAGTTGGCTGCCGTGCTGGCAACGCATAACACTCCCGTCGTGAGAGGCGGCAACGAAGGCTTGATTCCCAACGGCTTGCCTGCCGTGGTGCGAAAGGCAATCCAGGTGGAAAACGAGCTCGATACCGCCCCGCTCGATTTCGCACTGGCCGAAGGCGCCTGCCTCAAGGATCTGCGCCCGCTGCTGGCGGCACGTGACGGTGCCATCGTCAATGTGATCGAATGCCGCGCCGAGCAGGCGATTCCTCTGTGGCGCCTGGTGGCCGAGCGTGCGCTATGCGTCAATACGACGGCCGCCGGCGGCAATGCCAGCCTTATGACCTTGGGGGCATAATTTACCATCAGGCCTGTGGATAACTCACTGAATAAAGCTTGCGGCGATTGTGGAAAATCGCCGCTTTTTTTTGCCCGCGTTTTTTATCCAGACTTTCCCCGCATGCGATACAAGCCTTATCCGAAGGCTTATCCGCAGTCCAAACTCTTGATTACCGACGGTTTTTTGGACTTATCCACAGAAACAGGGGCTTGTTAACATTACTATCAATTGTATATATCACTAACTAATTTAAAACCACGAACCCCCTTTACCAAGGCAAACCGCACAATCGCTTCACGATATGCAAGGCATAAGGCGAAGCCACGCGTTCGATGAAATGGACGAAATTCATCGGTGAATCCTCATTGGAACCGTCAGAAATCGTCCGTATCACGGCAAACGGCACACCGAATTCAAAACACACCTGGGCCACGGCAGCGCCTTCCATTTCGACGGCCAGC
This sequence comes from Burkholderiaceae bacterium, assembly GCA_036384915.1. GTDB lineage: Bacteria > Pseudomonadota > Gammaproteobacteria > Burkholderiales > Burkholderiaceae_D > PKWO01. Next base: position 60,657 of record DASVLJ010000008.1, on the reverse strand, counting down.
AAGCCGGGAAGGATTTCTGCCAGCCTGGCGGCTTTATCGCGTTCATGGATGAATTGGTCGCCACTGGCGATCAGACCTCGGTGGATGGCCGGTTTAAGCAATTTCAGGGCGTGCCGGTCTTCAACCGAGATCACGCTATCAAAATCCTGCTCGGCGAAGGTCTGGGCCGCTTTCAGCAGCTTGTCGGTCGTGTTTTTGTCGCTGGAGAAGTGCGATTGGCCGAGCAAGGGGACTTCCAGCGGCGGAAATAGGGGGGCGGCATTCATATCGTGCTGCACCAGGCTGTCGGCCACCACGATATCGCCGACCTTGACCGCAGGCGATATTGCGCCGGCCACGCCGGTAAACACCACATGGGTGACCTTGAAACGTTCGATCAGGGTCGCGACCGTGGCGGCCGCCGCCACCTTACCGATGCGCGACAGCACACAAATGCAATCCATGCCCCACAAACGGCCTTGCACATAATCGCGCATGCCGGCCTTGTGGGTTTGCGCATCTTCCATCAATTCGATCAAACCGGCTTGTTCCTGGTGCAGGGCACTGACGATGCCTAGACGGTGGGGTTGGGTTTCCATGGCGGGTAAGGAGGGGTGGGTTTTAAATTGGTTAGTAAGATATATCTTTGATAGTAATAGTTAACGCCCCCTGTTTGCTGTGGACAAGCGCAGTAAACAATGTGGTTTCAACGATTTAGCGTAAGGATAAGTCGCGAATAACTGGTGCACGGCCTGGGTATGGAATCTGGACAAAAATCGGCTTGGGGGAAAGTTTTGGCTTTTGCACATGCTGTCAGAACGTTTTCCCAAGCTTTATCCACAACCGTTTTGTGGATTGGGGCGTGCCCCGGCGAGTATCGCCGCACTGAGCCGGGACGCGTTCCGTCGCCTAATGCCAAAGCGAATTCAACAAATCGAAGACGGCGGCAATGACGGGTTCATTCCTGCGCTTGGCCAGGCAAATGAAAGATAGATCGCTGCTCAGGCTGACACGGTCGGCAATCACCAGGCCATGCGCATGCGCTTCGCGCAAGGCGATGGATTCGCGGATGAGGGATAGGCCCACGCCGGATTTCACCAGGTCGAGCATGGAAGGCTCCTGGTCGACCATGGCGACCCTGTTCGGTGTGACCTTGTATCGAGAGAAGACCTGGTTCAGCAGCCGTTGATGCACCGATTCGGCCGGGGTCCAGATCCAGGGCAGCTTGGCCAAGGCCGGCCAATCCTTTCCGGCCACGCGCGCCTTCCAGCCTTGCGGCGCCACCACGTTGTAGGTGAACGAGGTCAGGATCTCGGAATGGAATTCCTTGCCCGGTGTGCCTTGCCCGGTTCCCAGGTAAAAGCCGAGGTCGAGCCGCCCGGCCTTGATTTCCTGCGCCACCCAGCCTGACATGCCATGGCGCAATTCGGTCGAGATTTGCGGATAATTTTCCACCAGCCGCTTCAAGAATTGGCCCAGGCGCGTGAATTCAGGATCGAGGATGGTGCCTAGCGCCAGCGAACCGGAGATCGTGGTGTGCAAGGCTTCGGCACCTTGGCGGAATTCGGTGAAGGCCGCCAAAACCCGCTCGGCGTAAGGCAAGAGCTTGGCCCCGTCTTCGGTCAGGCTCATGCCGGCCGTGTTGCGGTTAAATAATTGCAACTCCAAGGCGGCTTGCAGCGATTTGATTTGCAAACTGACCGCCGGCTGGGTCACGTGCAGTTTTTCCGCTGCACGCGTCAAATTGCCTTCATGTGCCACGGCGACGAAGGCGCGCAATTGGGTGATATCCATCGGGGTATTATAAGAATATCTTATGCTGATCTTGATAATAACTCATTGGATAGTAGAAGGGGCGAGGCGTAAGCTTGAAATTTAGTACGATTCAATATGAACTACCAAAGGAAATCTTATGAGCAGCAACCGGATTTTGCATTACATCGATGGCGCGGTGACAGCCGGTGCCGGCAAGCGCAGCCAGCCTGTGTTCAACCCGGCATTGGGCAAGCCGTCCAGTGAAGTGGTGCTGGCTGAAGTGCAGGATGTGCATGCAGCCGTGGCTGCCGCTTCCGCTGCCGCGCCTGCCTGGGCTGATACGGCACCCTTGAAGCGTGCGCGCATCCTGTTCAAGTTCAAGGATTTGATGGAACAGCACCATGACGACCTGGCGCGCGCCATCACGGCCGAGCATGGCAAGGTGTTTTCCGATGCCAAGGGTGAAGTCGTGCGCGGTCTCGAGGTGGTGGAATTCGCCTGCGGTGCGACGCAGTTGCTGAAGACCCAGTTTACCGACAATATCGGCGGCGGCATCGATAACTGGCAATTGCGCCAGCCGCTTGGCGTCACCGCCGGCATCACGCCGTTCAATTTTCCCGTGATGGTGCCGCTGTGGATGGCACCGCTGGCGATTGCGACGGGCAATACCTTTATCCTGAAACCTTCCGAGCGCGACCCCACGCCCTCGCTGATGCTGGCCCATCTGTTTGCCAGGGCAGGCCTGCCCAAGGGCGTATTCAACGTGGTACAGGGAGACAAGGTGGCGGTCGATGCCTTGATCCAGCATCCCGACGTGAAGGCAATCTCGTTTGTCGGTTCCACGCCGATTGCCGAATATATTTATGCCGAGGGCGCCAAACGCAAGGGACCGTATCCACTGCGCGTGCAAGCCTTGGGCGGCGCGAAGAACCACTTGGTGGTGATGCCCGATGCAAACCTCGAGCAAGCCGTCGATGCCTTGATCGGCGCTGCTTACGGTTCCGCCGGCGAGCGCTGCATGGCGATTTCAGTAGCCGTGGCGGTGGGCAGCGTGGCCGACAAGCTGGTCGATGCCCTGATCCCGCGCGTGAAGGCCTTGAAGGTCAAGAACGGCATGGAAGCCGACGCCGAGATGGGGCCGGTAGTGACGGCGGCGCATCGCGACAAGATTCTGGGTTACATCGACGATGGCGTGCGTTCCGGCGCGAAGCTTTTGGTCGATGGCCGCGGCTTGCGCGTGCCCGGCCATGAAGAAGGATTCTTCCTTGGCGGCAGCCTGTTCGATCATGTGACGACCGAGATGAAGATCTACCAGGAAGAAATCTTTGGCCCCGTGCTGTGCATCGTGCGTGTGCCCGATTTTGCCTCGGCCGTCGAACTGATCAACAAGCACGAGTTCGGCAATGGCGTGTCGTTGTTCACATCGGACGGCAATACGGCGCGCGAGTTTTCGCGTCGCATCGAAGTTGGCATGGTCGGCATCAACGTGCCGATCCCCGTACCCATGGCCTGGCATTCCTTCGGCGGCTGGAAGCGTTCGCTGTTCGGCGATACGCATGCCTATGGCGAAGAAGGCGTGCGTTTCTATACCCGTTACAAATCGGTGATGCAGCGCTGGCCCGAATCGATAGGCAAGGGCGCCGAGTTCACCATGCCGGTGGCCAAGTAAGCGATGGCGCAATCTGCTGGCGTCTATGATTACATCATTGTCGGCGCCGGCAGTTCCGGCTGCGTGCTGGCAAACCGGCTGACGCGGGAGCACGACCATTCCGTGCTCTTGATCGAAGCCGGCGGCAAGGACGACTATCTCTGGATCCATATCCCGGTCGGCTATCTGTATTGCATCGATAATCCGCGTACCGATTGGCGTTTCCGTACTGAAGCCGACCCTGGTTTGAACGGACGTTCGCTGATCTACCCGCGCGGCAAGGTGCTCGGCGGTTCCTCTTCGATCAACGGCATGATTTATATGCGCGGACAGGCGCGTGATTACGACCATTGGGCCGACATCACCGGCGATGCCGGCTGGTCGTGGAAGGAAGTGTTGCCGACTTTCATCAAGAGTGAAGACCACCATGGCGGCGGGGATGCCATGCATGGCCGCGGCGGCGAATGGCGCGTGGAGCGTCAGCGGCTATCCTGGGAAATCCTCGATTCGTTCCGCGAAGCGGCGGCGCAGACGGGCATTCCAAAGATCGAGGATTTCAACCGCGGCGACAATGAGGGTTGCGCCTACTTCGAAGTGAACCAGCGTGGCGGCGTGCGTTTGAATACGGCGCGTGCCTTCCTGCGTGCCGAACGGCGGCGCGGCAAGCTCGACATCATGACCGGTTGCCACGTGAAGAAGCTCAGGCTGGAACAGACGGAGCAGGGTGTGCGCTGCAGTGGCGTGGAATTCTTCGGCGATGGACAGGAATGGGTGGCCGAAGCCAGGCGCGAGACCCTGCTTGCAGCGGGTGCCATTGGTTCGCCCCATATCTTGCAATTGTCGGGTATCGGACCCGGCAAATTGCTGCAAGCTCACGGAATCGCGGTCGTGCAGGATTTGCCTGGCGTCGGGGAAAACCTGCAGGATCACTTGCAATTGCGCATGGCTTTCAAGGTGCAAAACGCCAAGACCTTGAACACCATGGCCAACAGCCTGTTCGGCAAGGCGCGCATCGGGCTGGAATACCTGTTCAACCGCAGCGGTCCGATGGCCATGGCGCCGTCCCAGCTCGGCGCGTTTGCGCGCTCCGATGCATCGCAGGCCAGCGCCAATCTCGAGTACCACGTGCAGCCTTTGTCGCTGGAAAAGTTCGGTGAGGCTTTGCATCCGTTTCCGGCATTCACGGCCAGCGTATGCAATCTGCGTCCGACTTCACGCGGCCACGTGCGTATTGCTTCCGGCGATGCCCTGGTCGCGCCGAAGATCACGACCAATTATCTCGCCACCGAAGCGGACCGCAAGGTCGCGGCCGACGCCTTGCGCCTGACGCGCCGTATCGCCGCCGCACCGGCCATGCGAAAGTACCGCCCGGAGGAATTCAAACCCGGGCCCGGTTATGAAACCCAGGAGCAGTTGGAGCAGGCTGCCGGGGACGTTGGCACGACGATTTTTCATCCGGTGGGGACTTGCAAGATGGGAACAGCGGATGATGCGCAAGCCGTGGTCGACAGCCGGCTCCGCGTGCGGGGCGTGCAAGGCTTGCGCGTGGTCGACGCTTCCATCATGCCGACCATTACCTCGGGCAATACCAATTCGCCGACGGTCATGATTGCAGAGAAAGCGGCACAATGGGTACTCGCGATGTCACACTCCTGAAACGCCGGCTTGTGGCACTATTGACGCTGCGGGAACGACAGTTACAATAGGTGGCGCTAAAGGTTCTCCCGCGGTCGGGCGATGCCGGCTGGATGCCGCTGCGCGCTTGAGTCGTATTTGTACTGTATTGCCAGCTGTTGCGGACGCTGTGTACCATCGGCGACCGACATAAGAAGACGGGTAGCCGAAAAGATCCGTTTAAGCAAAATATAGGAGACTCAATGGCGGATGTCATTCTGGAGACAAGTCACCTCAGCAAGAGCTTCAAGGGCTTCACTGCGGTCAATGACGTCAGCCTCAAGGTCGAACGCGGCCATATCCACGCCTTGATCGGGCCCAATGGTGCCGGCAAGACGACTTGCTTCAATCTCTTGACCAAGTTCCTGGTACCGACTTCCGGAACGATCACCTTCAACGGCAAGGACATTACCGGCGCCAAGCCGGCGCAGATCGCGCGCCAGGGGGTGATCCGCTCGTTCCAGATTTCCGCAGTATTTCCCCATCTCACGGTGATGCAAAACGTGCGCATCGGCCTGCAGCGCAAGCTCGGCACCTCATTCCATTTCTGGCGCAGCGAACGCAGCTTGAATGCCTTGAACGAACGTGCCATGGCCTTGCTCGAAGAAGTCGATCTGCGCAGCTTTGCCGACAAGGTGACGGTCGATCTGCCTTATGGCCGCAAGCGCGCTTTGGAAATTGCCACTACGCTGGCGATGGAGCCGGAACTGATGCTGCTTGACGAACCGACGCAGGGCATGGGCCATGAAGACGTGAGCCGCGTGACCGACCTGATCAAGAAAGTGTCGGCCGGTCGCACCATCCTGATGGTGGAGCACAATATGAATGTGGTGTCGGGCATTTGCGATCGCATCTCGGTCTTGCAGCGCGGGGCCATCCTGGCCGAAGGCAGTTACAAGGAAGTCTCGAGCAATGCGCAGGTGATGGAAGCCTATATGGGCACGGCTGCCGCAGAATTGCAGGGAGCGCACTGATGACCGCCGCTCTCGAAATCAGCGGCCTGCATGCCTGGTATGGCGAATCGCATATCCTGCACGACGTCAACCTTGTGGTGCAGCCCGGCGAGGTCGTCACGCTGCTGGGCCGCAACGGTGCGGGCCGCACCACGACGCTGCGCGCCATCATGGGTTTGACCGGCACGCGCAAGGGATCGATCAAGGTCAATGGCAAGGAAGCGATTGGGCTGGCGACACACAAGGTGGCACACCTTGGCATCGGCTATTGTCCGGAAGAGCGTGGCATTTTTTCTTCACTCTCGACCGAAGAAAACCTGATGTTGCCGCCGCTGGTTTCCAAAACGGTCAAGGGTATGCCGATCGAGGAAATCTACGCCATGTTCCCCAATCTGGCGGAGCGCAAGAACAGCCAGGGCACGCGGCTCTCGGGTGGCGAGCAACAGATGCTGGCCGTGGCGCGCATCTTGCGCACAGGCGCCAAGCTGCTCTTGCTCGATGAGATATCCGAAGGCCTCGCACCCGTGATCGTGCAAGCCCTGGCACGCATGATCACGACGCTGAAAGAGAAAGGCTACACCATCGTCATGGTGGAACAAAATTTCCGCTTCGCTGCACCGCTGGCCGACCGCTTCTATGTAGTGGAGCATGGCCAGATTGTCGAGAGTTTTGCCGCATCCGAATTGAATGACAAGATGCCCGTGTTAACTGCCTTGCTAGGCGTTTGAAAACTTATTGGAGGAAGACATGATGATGAAGCTCAGTATCCTCGCCGCGGCAGCGGCTCTCGTCTGTGGCAGCGCCCAGGCTCAGATCTCCGGCGACGTGGTCAAGATCGGCTACATCACCGACCTCTCCGGTGTCTACTCCGACATCGACGGCCAGGGCGGCATCGAAGCGGTCAAGATGGCCATCGCCGACTTCGGCGGCACGGTCAACGGCAAGAAGATCGAATTGATCACGGCGGACCATCAAAACAAGGCCGACCTGGCCGGCAGCAAGGCGCGCGAATGGTTCGACCAGCAGGGCGTGGACATGCTGCTGGGCGGCACCAATTCCGGCACTAACCTGGCGATGGCCAAGGTCGCTGCGGAGAAGAAGAAGCCGTTCATCTCGATCGGTGCCGGCACCGCGCGCCTGACCAACGAGGAATGCACGCCCTATACCGTGCACTATGCCTACGACACAGTGGCGCTGGCCAAAGGCACGGGCTCGGCCGTCATCAAGCAAGGCGGCAAGAGCTGGTTTTTCCTGACAGCCGACTATGCCTTCGGCCAATCGCTTGAGAGCGATACCTCGCGCGTGGTCAAGGCCAATGGCGGCACGGTGCTGGGCGACGTCAAGCATCCGCTCTCGGCATCGGACTTTTCGTCCTTCCTGCTGCAGGCGCAAGCTTCGAAGGCGCAGATACTCGGCCTTGCAAACGCAGGCCTCGATACGGTGAACTCGATCAAGGCAGCCAACGAATTCGGCATCACCAAGACCATGAAACTGGCGGGCTTGCTGATGTTCATCAACGACATACATTCACTGGGCTTGAACTATACGCAAGGCATGTACCTTACCGACAGCTGGTATTGGGATGCGAACGACGACACGCGCAAGTGGAGCAAGCGCTACTTCGAGAAGATGAAGAAGGAACCGTCCAGCCTCCAAGCCGCCGACTATTCCGCCGTCACGCAATACCTCAATGCGGTCAAGGCCACCGGTACCGACGATGCCGAAAAGGTTTTGGCTTACCTGCATAAGACCAAGATCAACGACATGTATGCCAAGGGCGGTTATATCCGCGAAGACGGCTCGATGATCCACCCGATGTACCTGATGCAGGTCAAGACGCAGAGCGAGTCGAAATATCCCTGGGATTATTACAAGGTGGTGCAGACGATTCCCGGTGAAGACGCCTTCACCACCAAGGCCGAGACCAAGTGCTCGCTCTGGAAGTAATAGCCTGCCCGGGTGTCGTTGCAGCTTGATGTCATCCGGGCGTCCTTTGCCTGATATTGTGAGTGTTGCTTAATGGAAATATTTGGCGTTCCCCTGCAGGCCATGTTGAGCCAACTCCTGTTGGGGCTGGTCAACGGCTCTTTCTATGCAATGCTCTCGCTTGGGCTGGCTGTGATCTTCGGCTTGCTCAATGTGATCAACTTCGCCCATGGCGCGCTTTACATGCTGGGCGCATTTTTTGCCTGGATGGGCGTCAGTTACTTCGGCCTCAATTACTGGGAAGTGCTGGTGCTTTCGCCGCTCGCTGTGGGCGTCATCGGCATCATCATTGAAAAGGCCTTTCTGCGCTGGCTGTACAAGCTCGATCACCTGTATGGCTTGCTGCTGACTTTCGGCATTACGCTCCTGCTCGAAGGTTTGTTCCGTTCCATTTATGGCGTGTCGGGCCAGCAGTTTGCCGTGCCCGATGAACTCGGCGGCGCAACCAATCTCGGCTTCATGATCTTGCCCAATTACCGTGCCTGGGTGGTGGTGGCTTCGCTGGTGGTGTGCTTCAGTACCTGGTTCGTGATCGAGAAGACCAAGCTCGGCGCCTATCTGCGCGCCGGCACCGAAAATCCCAAGCTGGTGGAAGCCTTCGGCATCAACGTGCCCTTGATGGTGACCTTGACTTACGGCTTCGGCGTGGCGCTCGCCGCCTTTGCCGGCGTATTGGCAGCGCCGGTGATTCAGGTATCGCCCTTGATGGGCTCGAACCTGATCATCGTGGTGTTTGCCGTCGTCGTGATCGGCGGTATGGGGTCGATAGCCGGCTCCATTCTGACCGGTCTCGGCCTCGGTGTCATCGAGGGCTTGACCAGGGTGTTCTATCCGCAGGCATCGGCTACCGTGGTGTTCGTGATCATGGCCGTCGTGCTGATGATCCGGCCGGCCGGCTTGTTCGGCAAGGAGAAATAAGATGGGCAGAAGAATCGCCTACGCCATCCTCATGCTGGGCTTGCTGGCTGCGCCCGCCTTGATCTACCCCATCCTGGTGATGAAGTTGTTGTGCTTCGCCTTGTTTGCCTGCGCCTTCAATCTTTTGCTCGGCTATACTGGATTGTTGTCATTTGGGCATGCGATCTTCCTTGGGGGTGCCGGTTACGTTACGGGTTATGCCATGCAAGAGCTGGGCTTTCCTTTCGAGCTCGGTATTCTTTCCGGCGTGCTTGCTGCGTTGCTTGCCGGTTTTGTTATGGGTGCGCTGGCGGTGCGGCGCCAAGGTATCTACTTCACTATGATTACCCTGGCGCTGGCCCAAATGCTGTATTTCCTGTTCTTGCAGGCACCGTTCACCCACGGCGAGGACGGCATGACCGGAGTCCCGCGCGGCAAGCTGATGGGCATGTTCGACTTGAGCAATGACTTGCTGATGTACTACGTCGTGCTCGGCATCACGGTCGGCGGCTTCGCCCTGATCGTGCGTATCATCCATTCCCCCTATGGCCAAGTACTGAAGGCGATCAAGGAAAACGAACCGCGTGCGATTTCGCTGGGGTACGACGTCAGCCGCTACAAATTACTGGCTTTCGTGCTGTCGGCCGGTTTGTCGGGCTTGGCCGGTGCGACCCGTTGCCTCGTCAATTCGCAAGCTTCCTTGACCGACGTGGCTTGGGAAATGTCGGGCCTGGTGGTGTTGACCACCTTGGTCGGCGGGCTGGGCACGACTTTCGGCCCCCTGGTGGGAGCCGTGTTGATCGTACTGCTCGACAACCGCCTCGGCGAAATCGGCGACTGGCTGGGGAATACCACCGGCATCGAGTGGTTCCATACCTTGGGCGATTCGGTCAGTATCGTGACCGGTTTTATCTTCATTGCCTGTGTGATGCTGTTTCGCCGCGGCATCGTCGGCGAACTGCTGGCATGGCGCGAGCGCCGGGCGGCGGCCGGCAAGCCGGCTTAATTAGGCAGGTGGATGCAGAGCCGTAGGTGAAGCCCAACATCTGCGGTTTCTATTAAAGTAAGTGTTTATTTAACCCGCAGATGTTGGGCTTCGCTCGCGCTCAGCGCCAACCTACGTTACAACGCCGCAGCGTAAATTGCCCGTGCATCGTCTCTTGCGACGTTGCGTGGGTTATTGCTCAACAGCCGCGTCTGCAACATCGCGTCATCTGCGAGCCGGTCTAGATCCGTTTCAGCGATGCCGACCTGGCGCAGGCTGGTTTCAATAGCCAGCCGTTTCGCCAAACCTTCCATGTGAGCGATCAAGCCCTGGCACTTTGCCTCGGCCGATCCGCCGACTTCGGGGCAGACAATCTCGGCCAATTCCGCATACATGCGCATCGCCTCCGGCGCATTGAAGCGCAACACGTGCGGCAGCACCAGTGAGTTGGACAAGCCATGTGGCACGTGGAAAATCCCGCCGATCGGATAGGCGAGGGCATGCACCGCAGCGCACGGCGCATTGGCGAAGGATTGTCCGGCCAGCATCGACCCGAGTAACATGGCCTGACGCGCTCCCAAGTCTTTACCGTTTTCACAGGCGCTCACGATATTACTGCCCAGCAGATCCAGCGCCTGGCGCGCCAGCATATCCGACAGCGGGTTCTTTTTCAGCTTGGTGGTGTAGGCTTCGATGGCATGCACCATGGCGTCGATGCCCGTTGCGGCGGTGATCTTGGACGGCAAGCCGACAGTCAGCGCCGCGTCAAGCACGGCCAGGTCGGCATAGAGTTGGGGCGAGACCACGCCCATCTTGGTGGTTTCGCCCGTGGTGACGATAGAAATCGGCGTGACCTCGGAACCCGTGCCGGCCGTGGTCGGAATCTGGATCAGGGGCAGGCGGCCGCCTTTGACGTTGCCGATGCCGTACATGGTCTTCAAATCCTGATCGCTACCGGCCAGCACGGCGATCAACTTGGCTACATCCATCGAGCTGCCGCCACCGAGGCCGATTACCGTATCGACCTTGGCGGCGCGCGCGTCGGCCACAGCTTTCAGTACCACGGCTTCGGGCGGATCTGCCACCACGTCGGAAAAAATGCTGACCCGGATGTCCGCACCCTTCAGGCTGACTATGACCGGATCGACCTGGCCTGTCTTGAGAAAACCGGGGTCGGTCACGAGCAGGGCATGACGCACGCTTTGAAAGTTATCGCGTACCAACAGGCCTAATTTGGCTGCCGAGCCGATTTCGCAGACGAGGCGCGGGACGGTATTGAAGCTGAATGCATTGAACGTGCTCATGGGTTCTCCTTCATGATTATTGTAGCCCAGCTCAGGGTAGGGGTATTTGGTGGAAATACTTTCCGTGGAGCATGGCGTGGGTTGGCAGGTTTGGGTATAGTGAAGGCTGTAAATTCGGTAATGAGCATCAGATTGTTCCACGTGAAACATGGCCGCCAACGATATCAAGCTCCAACGTACCTCCAAGGGTGAGGGCGAAATCCGCAAGAAATCACACTCCTTGACCCAAAGCCAGCGCCTTATCCTGGCATCGGTAGATGGTGTGAGCCAGATTGCTGAATTGCAGCGCCGGCTTGGTGGCATGGCCAAGCGCCGCTTCGCGTTGGCTGTCGCCGATTTGACTGCACGCGGCCTGCTTGAAGAAGCGAAGAACCCGATGGCCGTGCCGGACAAGCTCGATCTGTATATGGTGGAACGCTTTGTGCAGCAAGATCCGTCCGATCCGATTACAATCACCGCTTTGTACTTGCAAGCGCCACTGCGTCCGGTGGCCAAACCGGCAATGTCGAGCAAACCAAGTCCGGAAGTCGACTTCTTTATTCAATTGACGCCCAATGTAGCGCCAGAGCCTGCCAAATGGCAGCCCCCCGAGAATGCCAAGCTGATCACCGGCAATAGCGGTGGGGAATCGAAGAGCAGTTCTTCGCGCCGCCGCGCGCGCCGCGAACAGCGCAGCCGGCAAATCCAGATTGCTTACTGGGTGGTATTTGTCGGGTTGATTCTGGCCGTGACCGGTGTGATTGCCTGGTATCACGCACATTGAGTGGCCTCTGTTTTGTTTCACGTGAAACAAAATCGCCGGTGAATTCGGCGCGGATTTGGTGCGAATTTGGTGTATCGCTGGCGGACCTCCGGTAAAGGTCCTATAATCACGCCTCGGCAGTTCCCTTCTCCAGGCACCAAATGCATTTCCCCAAAGAATTCGATGTCATCGTCGTCGGCGGCGGTCACGCCGGCACGGAAGCCGCGCTTGCCTCCGCGCGCATGGGGCAGGCTACGCTCTTGCTCACGCATAATATCGAAACCCTGGGTCAGATGTCGTGCAACCCGTCCATTGGCGGGATAGGGAAGGGCCATCTGGTCAAGGAAGTCGACGCCATGGGCGGAGCGATGGCGATTGCCACTGATGAGTCCGGCATCCAGTTCCGCATCTTGAATTCCTCCAAGGGACCGGCGGTGCGCGCCACGCGCGCCCAGGCCGATCGCATTCTCTACAAGGCCGCGATTCGTCACCGCCTGGAAAATCAGCCCAACTTGTGGCTGTTCCAGCAGGCGGTGGACGACCTGATGGTCGAAGGCGACCGTGTCGTCGGTGCCGTGACCCAGGTTGGTATCCGTTTCCGCGCTCGTGCTGTGGTGTTGACCGCAGGGACTTTCCTCGATGGGAAGATCCATGTCGGTCTGAATAACTACTCGGCTGGCCGTGCCGGCGACCCGCCCGCGATATCGCTCTCGGGCCGGCTCAAGGAATTGAAGCTGCCGCAAGGGCGCTTGAAGACCGGCACGCCGCCGCGCATCGACGGCCGCAGCATCGACTTTTCCGTCTTGCAGGAACAGCCGGGCGACCTCGATCCGATTCCGGTGTTTTCCGTATTGGGCAATGCCGCCATGCATCCGGAGCAGTTGCCGTGCTGGGTCACGCATACCAATGAGCGCACGCACGACATCATCCGCGGCGGCCTCGACCGTAGCCCAATGTACACCGGCGTGATCGAGGGCGTCGGCCCGCGCTATTGCCCCTCGATCGAGGACAAAATCCATCGCTTCGCCGACAAGGGCGCGCATCAGATCTTCCTTGAGCCGGAAGGCTTGACCACGCACGAGTTCTACCCCAACGGTATTTCAACCAGCCTGCCGTTCGACGTGCAACTGGAACTGGTGCACTCGATGCGCGGCCTGGAAAATGCCCACATCCTGCGTCCGGGTTATGCCATCGAATACGACTACTTCGACCCGCGTGGCCTGAAGGCCTCGCTGGAAACCAAGGCCATCGTCGGACTGTACTTTGCCGGCCAGATCAACGGCACGACCGGATACGAAGAAGCGGCGGCCCAAGGCATGCTGGCCGGCATCAATGCCGCCTTGCAAACCCAGGGCCGTGAAGCCTGGACGCCGCGCCGCGATGAAGCCTATCTGGGCGTACTGGTCGACGACCTGGTTACGCAAGGTGTGCAAGAGCCTTACCGCATGTTCACCAGCCGCGCCGAATATCGTTTGAGCTTGCGCGAAGACAATGCCGACATGCGCCTGACCGAAATCGGTCGCCGCCTCGGTTGCGTCGGCGATGCGCAATGGGAGGTGTTCGAGCAAAAGCGCGAAGCCGTAGCGCGGGAACTCGAGCGCTTGAAATCGACCTGGGTCAATCCCAAGATGCTGGCCGCGAGTGAATCCGAGCGTGTCTTGGGCAAGGGCATCGATCATGAATATTCGCTGGCCGATCTGTTGCGCCGGCCCAATGTCGACTACGATGGCTTGATGAGCCTGACACGTCTGGATGGCGGCGGCTTTCTGCCGGAGACCGTCCTGGATGGCGCGGTGAAGGAACAGATCGAGATCCAGCTGAAATATGCCGGCTACATCGACCGCCAGGCCAAGGAAGTCGAACGCCACGAGCATTACGAGCACCTGAAGCTGCCGCTCGATTTCGACTATATGGAAGTCAAGGCGCTGTCGATCGAAGTACGGCAAAAGCTGAACCTGCACAAGCCTGAAAGCCTGGGCCAGGCTTCGCGCATCTCGGGCGTGACCCCGGCGGCGATTTCGCTCTTGCTGGTGCATCTGAAGAAAGCCGGCTTGAAGGGATTCGCCACTACGGCTGCTGACAAGACGGCGGCTTGATGGCAAGGCCCGCCTTTTTTGATCGCCCCAAATTATTGCAATTATTGCAATCAAATGTGGCCGGGTTGCCGTTGAAACTTGACGACGCGCACCTTGAGCAACTGATCGACTACCTCGCACTGCTCGTCAAGTGGAATGCCACCTATAACCTGACCGCCGTGCGCGATCCGGAACAGATGGTGGTCCAGCATTTGCTCGATACCCTGACAGCGGTGCCGGCCTTCGCCGGCGCGCAAAATGTGCTCGATGTCGGCGCGGGCGGCGGCTTGCCCGGCATCGTACTGGCAATCTGCGGGGTGCCCAGGGTATCGATGATCGACATCGTGCACAAGAAAACGGCCTTCCTCACGCAAGTGAAGGCCGAGCTTGGCTTGCACAATGCCACGGTGTACACGGGCAGGGTGGAAGAGTTGAAGGCCGGTCCGTTCGACGTCATCACCTCGCGCGCGTTTGCCGAGCTGAATGACTTCGTCACCTGGTCCGGCCATCTGCTGGCACCGGGCGGCAAGTTCATCGCTCTGAAGGGCGTCGAACCGGTAGACGAAGCGGCACGTTTGCCGCAGGGTTGGAAGGTGCAGCAAATCAGCAAATTGACAGTGCCGGGAATGCAAGCGGAGCGGCATTTGGTATTCATCACGAAGGCAGCGGATAACTAAAACATGGCCAAGATATTCTGTGTCGCCAACCAGAAGGGCGGCGTCGGCAAGACCACCACGGCAGTCAATCTCGCAGCGGGCTTGGCACAGCACAAGCAGCGCGTCTTGCTGGTCGATCTCGACCCGCAGGGCAATGCCACCATGGGCGCCGGCGTCGACAAGGCCAGCTTGCAAGCGTCGATCTATGAAGTGCTGCTCGGTCTGTCCGACGTGAAGACGGCGCGCAAGGCTTCGGACTCGGGCGGCTTCGATGTCCTGCCGGCCAACCGCGAACTGGCCGGCGCCGAAGTCGAAATGGTCGAGCTCGACAACCGCGAAAAACGCTTGAAGGACGCGCTGGCAGCGGTCGATGCCGAGTACGATTTCGTGCTGATCGATTGCCCGCCTGCGCTGTCGATGCTGACCTTGAACGGCTTGTGCGCCGCGCACGGCGTGATCATTCCCATGCAGTGCGAATACTATGCATTGGAAGGCTTGTCCGACCTGGTCAACACCATCAAGAAGGTGCATGCCAAGTTGAACCCCGATTTGAAAATCATCGGCCTGTTGCGCGTGATGTTCGACCCGCGCATGACGCTGTCGCAGCAAGTCTCGGCCCAGCTCGAGCAGCACTTCGGCGACAAGGTGTTCAAGACCATCATCCCGCGCAACGTGCGTCTGGCCGAGGCGCCGTCTTACGGCGTTCCCGGCGTCACCTTCGACCCCGCTGCCAAGGGAGCGCAGGCTTATATCGCGTTCGGTGCCGAAATGGTCGAACGCATCAAGACTTTGTAATTGACGATCATGAAAAAACCTAAAGGCTTGGGGCGCGGCCTCGATGCATTGCTGGGCGGTTCGCCCGATTTCGCCGACACGCCGACCATACCGGGCGCGCCTTCCACGCTCAACGTGAGCGAGATGCAAGCCGGGAAATACCAGCCGCGCACGCGCATGGATGAAGGCGCGCTCGCCGAGCTGGCCGCCTCGATCAAGGCCCAAGGCTTGCTGCAGGCGATCCTGGTGCGCCCGATCGGCACGCATAACGGCGGCACGCGTTATGAAATCATCGCCGGCGAACGGCGCTTCCGCGCGGCACAGCTCGCGGGCTTGACCGAAGTGCCCGTACTGGTCAAGGAGGTCGGCGACGAAGCCGCCGCCGCCATGGCGCTGATCGAAAACATCCAGCGCGAAGACTTGAACCCGCTTGAAGAAGCGCAAGGCATCAAGCGCCTGATCAGCGATTTCGATTTTACGCACGAACAGGCCGCCGGCGCCGTCGGACGTTCGCGCACGGCGGTGTCGAACCTGCTGCGCCTCTTGAATCTCGCCAAGCCGGTGCAAACCATGCTGATGGCCGGCGACATCGACATGGGCCACGCGCGTGCCTTGCTCGCCGTCGATGCGGCCACGCAAATCACGCTGGCCAATCAAGTGGTGGCCAAGCGCCTCTCGGTGCGCGAAACGGAAAAACTCGTGGTGCGCGCCAGCACCGAGCAGGCGAACAAACCGCGTGCGGCCGCGAAGGAAAAATCGCGCGATATCGCGCGGTTGGAAGAGGAATTGTCGGACAGCCTTGCTACGACAGTGGCGATCAAGGTGGGTGCGAAGAACCGCGGCCAGCTAGTGATCGATTTTGCCGATCTCGATGCGTTGGACGGCGTGATTGCCAGGTTACGCGGCTAATAACGATTTCAAGCGACGCAAAGCATTGTCCGCGCACCGCGCAGACAATTTGAGAATTGCGCATTCGAATTAGTAGAAATGGAAATGACTCGATGACCATTTGCCGCAAAGTATTTTCCGCGAGCCTGCTACTTTGGAGCGCACTCAGTACGAGCGCAGCCCAAGCCACCGAACCTGTCGCCGACAACGAAACCATCGCCGCGCTCTACAAGATCGACCAAGACGAACGCGGCGCCAAGCCGCGCCAACCTTGGGAAATCATCGCGCAGCACGACGCCGAACATGCGGAGCGCGTCATCACCCTGCTGCGCGAAGGTGCAATCCGCACGCCCACCGACTACTGCCGCGCCGCGCTGATCTTCCATCATGGCGACACGCTCGACAAGAAGAAGCTCGCCTATTCGCTGGCCTGGATCGGCTTCCAGCTCGATCCCGCCAACAGGGACTGCGCGCTGATTTCGGCCCAGGCCTGGGACCGCATCCTGATTACGCAGGGCAGGCCGCAATGGTATGGCACGCAATACGGCAAGCGCGATGCGAATTCCAGCTTGAGCGGCCTACTGCCCATCGACAAGGATGCTGTGAGCAACGAAGAGCGCGCACGCTACGGCGTCGACCCGCAGTAATGGCCAATATCAACCAGCTCGTTGTCGTCACGACCTATTTCAACCCCTGCCGCTACCAGACGCGCCGCAGCAACTATGAGCGTTTCATCGCGGGAATCCGCGCGGCAGGCATCGCCTGCATCACGGTCGAATGCGCCTTCGGCGAACAGGAATTCGAACTGCCGCCCGCGGCCGATATCTTGCAGGTGCGTTGCGAGACGCTGGTATGGCAAAAGGAACGCCTGCTCAATCTCGCCGCCGGCTGGTTGCCGCCGCAATGCCAATACGTGGCCTGGTTGGATTGCGACATCCTGTTCAAGCGTAAGCGCTGGGCACGCGACCTGGTGCGGGTATTGCAAACTCACCAGGTTGCGCAAGTGTTTGAAACCTGTGTGCGCCTCAAGCAAGGCGATGTGCGCGGTGCCGAGCCCGATATCGTCGAATCGTTTGCGTCCGTGATGGTCCGGCAGCCCGATTTGATCAATGCCGGGCGCTATGACACGCACGGCCACACTGGCTACGGTTGGGCCATGCGGCGTGCCTTGTTCGACGAGATCGGCCTGTATGAAGCTGCGGTGAGCGGCAGCGCCGACCATTTCATGGCGCATGCCATCTACGGCATCTATGGCTTTTGCGTGCACAATGCCTTGAAGCACGACCCGGTGCAGATCGGCCATTTCCGCGCCTGGGCCGACCGTTTTCATGCCCACGTGCGCGGCAGCCTGGGTGTGGTGCGGGGCGAGATCGAGCATCTGTGGCATGGTGAGTTGGAGCACCGGCGCTACTTTCTGCGCATGCACGACATCACCGAGCGCGGCTTCGACCCTTATACCGATCTGGTGGTGAAGACGGGCATGCCCTTGGAGTGGGATCCAGCCATGGAAAAGCCGTCCCTGCGCGATTACTTCGCCGATTACTTTCAGTCGCGCAAGGAAGACGGCGCAGCACCGGCGGCGCGACAGGCTAATTGAATATAAACCATCATCGGGAAACGCGGCATGACAACCAACTCGGACGAACGCAACGATTTGATCGAAGCCGCCAACGCGCTGTCGCTGACGACCGCATCGCTTGAGAAGCGCATTGCGGGGCGCGACGCCGACTTGCGCCGTCTTAAGGCCGAGCGCAAGGTCGGGATCGATATGCTGGTGGCGCAACTGTTGCCCGACCTGAGGCGCTCGACCTTCGACAATCTGCGTGTCGCCGTGCCGCGCTTCGCCGATGCCGAAGTGCATTACCTGATGCAGCGGAAATGGTATTTCCTCTTTTTCTTCAAACGCAAAGGCTACGAGCAGACCCTGACCGCGCTGCGTACGCGCATGGCGTTTGCGGCAGGGAAGGGATTCGTGCCGCAAATAGCCCAGCGCGTGGAAGACTGGAACAAGAACATCGACGCGCTGCAGGCGGAGCGCGAAGAACTGGCCCTGAGGCAGCGTAACGTGCTTGCGTCGCTTGCTCTCTTGCGCGCGGCGGCAGGGAACGCCATCCGACTGCCGGATCAGGCAAAGCGGGACGTGCAAACCATCGTGCAGAAAGCACGGGTCGCCAAGCAGGCAGCGCGAACTGCGAAAGCAACGATGGCACCGCCGCACAGCCATGCGATGCATGAGAATCCGGATACACAGTTTGTCTATGTCGATACCTGGTCCGATTTCGCCGCCGACGTACCGCAAAGCCTTGCCGCCATGGCCTTGGAGGCGATGCGCCAATCGCACCAAGCCAACCCCACTGACGACAGCGGCAGCATCGCACCAGGGGCAGCATTCGACAGCGGCATCGATTTTGCCGAACCGGCGGCCAGTGCGCCAGACAGCGACATCGATTTCGGCGATACGACGGCAAGTTCCGGCAGCGACGCCATGGCGACCGACGACCGCCTTGGGGCTTTTTCCTAGCGCTGGTGGGCTCCGGCGTGGGATTGCCACATGCTAGAATGCAACAGCCTGAGCCCGGAATCCGAAAGAAGGCCGGGCCATCCCGCCAATCACGACTGTTCACATCGCCATGTCCGCTATCGAAGGGAAGGATACGCTGATTCCCGCCGACGACAAGCGCCCGCTCAAGGCCTTGGCGACGGCAGCCGCGGCTGGTGAAGCCGAGGCCCAATTCGGGCTTGGCTACCGTTATTTGCTGGGCCAGGATATTGCGCGCGACGAACGGCGGGCCTATACGCTGTGGCGCAAGTCGGCCGGCCAGGGCCATGCAGCCAGCTTCAACAACCTCGGATGCCTGCACGCAGCCGGGCGCGCCATGGCGCAAGACGACCAGATGGCCTTTGCCTGTTTCCAGAAGGCCGCCACGCTCGACAACGAGATCGGTCAATTGAACCTGGGCCGCATGTACCTGACCGGCCGCGGCACACCGCAAAACCTCGCCAAGGCCAAGCTGTGGCTGGGGCTGGCGGCGCGGCATGGCAATCTCGAGGCCCTGGCGCTGCTCAAGGAAGCCGGAGTCGGAACGGGCCGGCAGCATGTGCTGGTGAACGTTGCCATCTGCGCGCTGTTGCTGGTCTGGAGCGCGCTTTACCTGGCGGTATTTGCCACACCGCTGGGCCACATGCTGGCTCACATGCCCGAATGGCCACGCGTCATCATTCAAGCCTTGCCGGTATGGCTGCCGCTGTTGACGCTTTTGGCCTATTTTTGGCGCAGGTTCGGTCGGTAGCGCTTGATGACGCCCCCCGGCTTGGCTCAGCAGGCCGGGCGAAGAGAAACGTCTTCGGGGCATGCGTGTTCAATTCCCCCGCAGGTAATTGCCGATAGCATTTGCTTAATATAGCCTGCAACTAACGCACAACATGCTGTAACCCCGCACCAAATCAGGCGATCCGCCCCTTTGCGGTGCAGCAAGCAATTGACTGGTGCGGCGAAAAACTCTTATAATCCCGTGGCTACACAGAACACATTGCAATCTTCACCATCGGCCGGTTGATGCGCCCCTTGAGAGTCGCGCGCGCCTGGCCAAGCAGGCCGAGCAAATAAGCGGGCAAGTATGCTACGTATCATTATTCTGCAACTTGCGGCAACGGTTGCGACCAGCGTGGTGGCGGGTTTGCTCGGTGGTGTTCCTGCGTTGCTGTCGGCGCTGCTGGGAGGCTTGTGCTGCGTGGTGCCGAATAGTTTGTTCGCCCTGCGTCTGTTCGCGGAGGCGCAAAAGCCGCAAGGTGCCAACCCGATGTCGTTTTTCATCGGGGAATTTATCAAGATTGCATTAACGGTGGCGCTGTTGGGCGCGATCGGATGGCTGTACCACGGTTTGAACTGGCTCGCGCTGCTCGCGGGGTTCATCGTGGCGCTGAAAAGTTACATCATCTTACTATTTAGGCATCGATAAACATGGCAACTGATCTGGTCCCCGAGGGCGCGGGTGAAGCCGCTCCAACCGCATCGGAGTACATCCAGCACCACCTGACTCACTTCCAGCCGGTCAAGCAACACGGCCCCATCGACTTTCACACCATCAATTACGATACGGTGTTCTGGTCCATCCTGATGGGCGTGATCGGCCTGATCCTGATGCGCATGGCGGCCCGCAAGGCCACCGCCGGCGTGCCGGGCCGTTTCCAGGCTGCCATCGAAGTGTTGGTCGAGCTGGTTGAAGATCAGTCCAAGGCCATCATTCCGCACGGCAACCGCGCCTTCATCGCTCCTTTGGCCCTGACGGTGTTCGTCTGGGTATTCCTGATGAATTCGATGGACTTTCTGCCGGTGGACCTGTTTGCCTCCTTGTTCAAGTGGACCGGTCTCGAGCACATCTTCCATCACCAGCGCGTGGTGCCTACCGCCGACTTGAACGGCACACTTGGCATGTCGCTCGGCGTACTGGCGCTGACGCTCTACTACAACGTCAAGATCAAGGGTGCCGGCGGCTTCGTCCATGAATTGTTCTGCGCACCGTTCGGCCCGCAATTCTACCTGTGGCCGTTCAACTTCGGCTTGAATCTGATCGAATTCGTCGCCAAGACCGTCTCGCTCGGCATGCGACTGTTCGGCAACATGTATGCCGGCGAATTGATCTTCCTGTTGATCGCCTTGCTCGGCTCGACCGCCACCTGGTGGGGCTTCGGTTTGCATGTGCTGGCCGGTTCGGTTTGGGCCATCTTCCACATCCTGATCGTGGCACTGCAGGCGTTCATCTTCATGATGCTGACTTTGGTCTACATCGGCCAGGCGCACGAAGGCCATTAATAGCTTTTGCAGTAAGCAGTAAGTAAAGGTTTTGCGGTATTTTGGTTTTACTTTTTGACTTTTGACTATCTAAGGAGTTTTCATGACTAACGTCGCATTGGTTGCTTTGGCTTGTGGTTTGATCATCGGTTTGGGCGCTATCGGTGCCTGTATCGGTATTGGCATCATGGGCGGCAAGTTCATCGAAGCCTCCGCTCGCCAACCCGAGTTGATGAACACTCTGCAAACCAAGATGTTCCTGTTGGCCGGTCTGATCGACGCTGCATTCCTGATCGGCGTCGGTATCGCGATGATGTTCGCGTTCGCCAACCCCTTCACGGGCTAAGTAGACGGTTTAAGTCGGCATGCGACGGATCGTTGTTGATCTGCGCGGCCTTCGGCCCGTGATTTGCGGGCCGCTTGACTCACTTAAACGCTAAAGGACGCAACGTGAATATTAATGCCACCTTATTGGCACAGTTCGTCGTCTTCTTCATTCTCGCGCTCGTCACGATGAAGTTCGTGTGGCCGCCGATGATGAAGGCGCTGGACGACCGTGCCAAGAAAATCGCCGACGGCTTGGCTGCCGCCGACCTTGGCAAGAAAGCGAAGGAAGACGCCGACAAGGCCGCCGCCGCTGAACTGGTCAAGGCCCGTGACGAAGGCCAGAAGCGCATCGTCGACGCTGAAAAGCGTGCGCAAGGCATCATTGAAGAAGCGAAGAAGATCGCCTCGGAAGAAGCAGCCCGTATCGTGGCCGCCGCCCGTGACGACGCCGCCCAGCAACTGTCCAAGGCTCGCGAAGAGCTGCGCGGCCAGGTTGCCGGTCTGGCCGTCAAGGGTGCCGAACAAATCTTGAAGCGCGAAATCAACGCCAGCGCCCACGCCGATCTGTTGAACCAACTCGCCACCGAGCTGTAATCATGGCTGAACTCGCAACGATCGCTCGTCCGTACGCGGAAGCGCTGTTCCGTGTGGCCAAGGCCGGCAATCTGTCGGCCTGGTCGGATCTGGTGTCCGAACTGGCACAAGTCGGAGCGCATCCCGACGTGCAGGCGCTGTCGCACAACCCCAACCTGTCCGACAAGACTGTCGCCGACACGCTCTTGGCCCTGGTCAAGTCGCCCGTGACCGATGAAGCGAAAAATTTCGTCGCCATGCTGGTCGAGAATGGCCGTGTCGCGCTGTTGCCGGAAATCGGCGTGCAATTCCACGCATTGAAAAATGCCCAGGAAGGCGCCGCCGACGCCGAGATCGCGAGCGCGTTCGAGTTGAACGATGCCCAGGTCAAGCAACTGGTCGCCACGCTGGAAAAGAAGTTCGGCCGCAAGCTGAACCCGGCGGTGCATGTCGACCAATCGCTGATCGGCGGCGTGCGCGTCGTGGTCGGCGACGAAGTGCTGGACACCTCGGTGCGCGCCAAGCTGCAGCAAATGCAAGTGGCGCTGACTGCCGCGTAGTTCGCGACGATATTTAATTTTAGGAGTTAGTATGCAACTCAACCCGTCTGAAATCAGCGAACTGATCAAGAGCCGCATCCAAGGCGTCGGCGCTTCCGCTGAGATTCGCAATCAAGGTACGGTGATTTCCGTATCGGACGGCATTTGCCGCATCCACGGTTTGTCCGACGTGATGCAAGGCGAAATGCTGGAATTCCCCGGCAACACCTTCGGTCTGGCGCTGAACCTCGAGCGCGATTCCGTCGGTGCCGTTATTCTCGGTAACTACGAGCACATCTCCGAAGGCGACACGGTCAAGTGCACCGGCCGCATTCTGGAAGTGCCGATCGGTCCCGAACTGCGTGGCCGCGTGGTCAACGCGCTGGGCCAGCCGATCGACGGCAAGGGTCCGGTCAACGCCAAGCTGACCTCGCCGATCGAAAAGATTGCCCCCGGCGTTATCGCCCGTCAATCCGTTTCGCAACCGATGCAAACCGGCTTGAAGTCGATCGACTCCATGGTGCCTATCGGCCGCGGTCAACGTGAATTGATCATCGGCGACCGCCAAACGGGCAAGACCGCCGTGGCGATCGACACGATCATCAACCAGAAGGGCCAGAACATGACGTGTATCTACGTCGCGATCGGCCAGAAGGCGTCGTCGATCAAGAACGTGGTGCGTGCTCTCGAAGCCCACGGCGCGATGGAATACACCATCGTCGTCGCCGCCTCGGCTTCGGAATCGGCCGCGATGCAATACGTGTCGGCCTACTCGGGCTGCACCATGGGCGAATACTTCCGCGACCGCGGCGAAGACGCCCTGATCATTTATGACGACCTGTCCAAGCAAGCCGTGGCCTATCGCCAGGTGTCGCTGCTGCTGCGTCGTCCGCCGGGCCGTGAAGCTTACCCTGGCGACGTGTTCTACCTGCACTCGCGCCTGTTGGAGCGTGCCGCCCGCGTCAATCCGGAATACGTCGAAGCCTTCACCAAGGGTGAGGTCAAGGGCAAGACCGGTTCGCTGACCGCGTTGCCCATCATCGAAACGCAAGCCGGCGACGTGTCCGCCTTCGTTCCGACCAACGTGATCTCGATTACCGACGGCCAGATCTTCCTGGAAACCTCGCTGTTCAACGCCGGTATCCGTCCCGCGATCAACGCCGGTATCTCGGTGTCGCGCGTGGGTTCGGCTGCACAGACCAAGGTCATCAAGAATCTGTCGGGCGGTATCCGTACCAATCTCGCGCAGTATCGTGAATTGGCCGCGTTCGCCCAGTTCGCTTCCGACCTCGACGAAGCCACCCGCAAGCAGTTGGACCGCGGTGCGCGCGTGACCGAGTTGCTGAAGCAGGCGCAATATGCTCCGCTGCCGATTTCGCTGATGGCCGTGTCGCTGTTCGCCGTGAACAACAACTTCTTCGACGATATCGACGTCAAGCGCGTCCTGGCTTTCGAATCCGGCCTGCATGGTTTCATGAAGACCAGCCACGCCGATTTGCTGGCCAAGATCGAAGAGACCAAGCAACTCGACAAGGATGGCGAAGCCGCCCTGTCCGCCGCGATCGCCGCATTCAAGAAGACGTTCTAATTTAACTGGAGCTGAAGGAGTAAGTACTCATGGCTGCAGGTAAAGAGATACGCGGCAAGATCAAGAGCGTAGAGAATACGAAGAAGATCACCAAGGCGATGGAAATGGTCGCCGCATCCAAAATGCGCAAGGCGCAAGACCGGATGCGTTCGGCCCGTCCCTACAGTGACAAGATTCGTAACATCACCTCGAATCTGGCGCAGGCGAATCCGGAATATACGCATCCGTTCCTGGTCCAGCAGCACGGCGCCAAGACGATAGGCTTCATCGTCGTTACGACCGACAAGGGCTTGTGCGGCGGCATGAACACCAATGCACTGCGCATTGCGACGTCCAAGATCCGCGAGCTGGAACAAGCCGGCAACAAGATCGAAGCCGTCGCCATCGGCAACAAGGGCTTGGGCTTCCTGAACCGCATCGGCGCCAAGGTCGTGTCGTCGGCTACCCAGATCGGCGATACGCCGCACCTGGACAAGCTGATCGGCCCGGTCAAGGTTCTGCTCGACGCCTATCAGGATCACAAGCTCGACGCGGTGTACCTGGTGTACACCAAGTTCATCAATACGATGAAGCAAGAGCCGATGCTGGAACAGTTGCTGCCGCTGGCGGAAGACCGCACCAAGGCTGACAAGCAGTCCCACTCGTGGGATTACCTGTACGAGCCCGATGCGCAAACCGTGATCGACGAACTGCTGTTGCGCTACGTCGAAGCCCTGGTCTACCAGGCCGTCGCCGAAAACATCGCGTCCGAGCAATCGGCCCGCATGGTGGCGATGAAGGCGGCAAGCGACAACGCGGGCAACGTGATCGGTGAGTTGAAGCTGGTCTACAACAAGACGCGTCAAGCGGCGATCACGAAGGAACTCTCCGAGATCGTGGCAGGGGCCGCCGCTGTTTAAGATTATCGCGTAGCGATCGCTTCGCTCCCCTCGCCCGCAGGCGGGAGAGGGGTTGGGGGTGAGGGAGGGGGCCAAGACATTTGGCTGTGTTGTATCCCTCATCACCGAGTGGGAACGAATTTTAATTTTTATATATTGAAGGAACGAAAATGGCTGATGGCAAAATCGTTCAGTGTATCGGCGCTGTGGTTGACGTGGAGTTTCCGCGCGATGCGATGCCCAAGGTCTACGATGCCTTGAAGATGGAAGGGTCGGAACTGACTCTGGAAGTGCAACAACAGCTTGGCGACGGCATCGTCCGTACCATTGCGCTGGGCAGCTCGGACGGTTTGCGCCGCGGCATGATGATCAAGAACACCGGCGCACCGATCAGCGTGCCGGTCGGCAAGGCAACGCTGGGCCGCATCATGGACGTGCTGGGCAACCCGATCGACGAATGCGGTCCTGTGAGCCACGAGCGTACCGCTGCGATCCACCGCGCCGCACCGGCTTACGACGAACTGTCGCCGTCGCAAGACTTGCTCGAAACCGGCATCAAGGTGATCGACCTGATCTGCCCGTTCGCCAAGGGTGGTAAGGTCGGCCTGTTCGGCGGTGCCGGCGTGGGCAAGACCGTGAACATGATGGAACTCATCAACAACATCGCCAAGGCGCACAGTGGTCTGTCCGTGTTCGCCGGCGTGGGTGAGCGTACCCGTGAAGGCAACGACTTCTACCACGAAATGTCGGACGCCAAGGTGGTCGATCTCGAGAACCCGGAAAACTCCAAGGTCTCGATGGTCTACGGCCAGATGAACGAACCGCCGGGCAACCGTCTGCGCGTGGCTCTGACCGGTCTGACGATCGCCGAGAGCTTCCGTGACGAAGGCCGTGACGTGCTGTTCTTCGTCGACAACATCTACCGCTATACGCTCGCCGGTACCGAAGTGTCGGCACTCTTGGGCCGTATGCCTTCCGCCGTGGGCTACCAGCCGACGCTGGCCGAAGAAATGGGCCGCCTGCAAGAGCGTATCACCTCGACCAAGACCGGTTCGATCACCTCGATCCAGGCCGTGTACGTCCCTGCGGACGACTTGACCGACCCGTCGCCTGCAACCACGTTTGCCCACTTGGACTCGACCGTGGTGTTGTCGCGTGACATCGCCTCGCTCGGTATCTACCCCGCCGTGGACCCGCTCGACTCGACCTCGCGTCAGCTGGACCCGCTGGTCGTCGGCCAGGAGCACTACGAAACCGCACGCGCCGTGCAAGGCACGCTGCAGCGCTACAAGGAATTGCGCGACATTATTGCGATTCTGGGCATGGACGAACTGGCACCGGAAGACAAGCTGGTGGTGTACCGCGCACGTAAGATGCAGCGTTTCCTGTCGCAGCCGTTCCACGTCGCGGAAGTGTTCACCGGCTCGCCGGGCAAGTACGTTTCGCTCAAGGACACGATCAAGGGCTTCAAGATGATCGCGTCGGGCGAACTGGATCACCTGCCGGAGCAGGCCTTCTATATGGTCGGCACCATTGAAGAGGCTATCGAGAAAGGCAAGAAGGCTGCTTGATGTCTTTTCTGAGTTCGCCGCCCGGTAGCTGGGCGGCGGCTCTTGAATGCAATTCAACAGTCTTTCACTAGCTTAGATAGGACCAATCATGGCACATACGATCCACGTCGATGTCGTCTCCGCCGAAGAGCAAATCTTCTCGGGCGAAGCCGAATTCGTCGCGTTGCCGGGTGAAGCGGGCGAGCTGGGGATTTATCCCAAGCACACGCCGCTGATCACGCGCATCAAGCCGGGTGCTGTCCGCATCAAGGTCGAAGGCCAGGCCGAAGACGAATTCGTATTCGTCGCCGGCGGCATTCTGGAAGTGCAGCCCGATAACGTCACCGTGCTGGCCGACACCGCGATCCGCGGCAAGGACCTGGACGAGGCGAAGGCGACCGAGGCCAAGAAGCGTGCGGAAGAAAACCTGCACAACAGCGAAGCCAAGATCGACTACGCCAAGGCGCAAGCCGAATTGGCGGCAGCGGTTGCGCAACTGGCAGCTATCCAGCGCCTGCGCCAGAAGCGTTAAGCGTTTGCGGCAAACCCATGAAAAAAGCAGCTTCGGCTGCTTTTTTCATTTTCCGCGATAATGGAAACCTACAACTCGCGATTGCTGCAGACTCCAATGGACCCTTCCGGCTCGATCAACGACGAGAATGTCATCGACACCATGCTCACACGGAGCAAGACGATAGCCGTGGTGGGCATGTCGACGGATCCTTCGCGCGATAGTTACCAGATCGGGCGCTATCTGCAAGAGCACGGTTACCGCATCGTCCCCGTCAATCCGACGTATTCAGGCACCGTCATACTCGGCGAACGCTGCCATGCCTCCCTATACGAGGCAGCGGATTACGTCGAAGCGCAAGGTGCGCATATCGACATGGTCGATTGCTTCCGCCGCTCCGATGCGATGGAAGCGATTGCCGATGCGGCGATCGATATCGGTGCGCTGTGCCTGTGGATGCAGTTCGGTGTGGTCAATCAGGCGGCCGCCAACAAGGCCCGCGCCGCCGGCATGGCTGTGGTAATGGACCGCTGCACCAAGGTCGAGCACGCCCACCGCCTGGCCCCATAAATCATTGCGGCTTTACGGTATGGTTCAGGTGTCGGTTTGCACTTCGCGCCACGCGGCCAGCATCGCATCGACACTGGCCGTTGCCGCCGCTTCATCGGTTGCGCTGCTGCACACCGATATCCGCATCACCCAGCGGCCGCGCCATTTCGCCCCGCCGGCAAAGCAGGCTTGTCGGGCTTGAATCCTGGCAATCGTGGCCAGGGTCAGGCGGTCGGCTTCTTCATCGGACCGGCCGGCGCCGAAACGGACGATCAACTGATTCAGCACGACGTCGTTGACGACTGAAACCCCGGGTGCCTGTGCCAGGCGGCGCGCCATCATCTGCGCCAGCGACACGTGCCGTTCGACCATGCGCGCCACGCCGTCGCGGCCCCAATGGCTCAAGAGCGCCCACGCCGCGAACCCGCGGGCGCGGCGCGACAGTTCCGGGACGAATTGCGAGGGATCGCGGTCCCCGTCGGCTTGCGGCAGATAACTGGCGCTCAAGCCCATGGCATCCACTTGTGCTTTCGCATCGCGCACGATGGCAAAGCCGCAGTCATACGGCATCTGCAGCCATTTGTGGCCGTCCGTGGCCCACGAGTCCGCCAATTCGATGCCTGCAGCCAGCGGAGCAAGTTTGGGGGAGCAACGCACCCACAGGCCGAACGCGCCATCGACATGGACCCAGGCATTGTGCGCCTTTGCCATCGGGATCAATTTCGCGAACGGGTCGAAGGCGCCGGTGTTGATCTGCCCAGCCTGAAGTATTGCCAGGGTCGGGCCCTGCTGCTTGTGCAGCGCCTCCTGGAAGGCATCCGGCAGGATGGCGCCTTGCGTGTCGGTCGCGATGCGAACTACGCTGGTTTGCCCTATTCCCAGATAATGCAGGGCGGCATCGACGGTGGCATGTGCGTCGGCGCCGAGCAGCACGCGTAGCGGAGGCGAGCCGGCCAGCCCTTGCGCACGTACATCCCAATTCTCGCGGGCCAGAAGCGCGCCGCGCGCCGCCGCGATGGCGACGAAATTGGCCATCGTTGCGCCGGTGACCAGGCCCACGCCGCTCTGCTCGGGCAAGCCCAGCAGATCGAGCAGCCATTGCACCACGACAGCTTCACAAGCGGCGGCCGCGGGGCTGGCTAGAGGGTTGCCCGCGTTTTGTCCCCAGGCCGAGCATAGCCAATCGGCGGCGACTCCCGCTTCGTGCGAATTGCCGATCACCCAGCCGAAGAAGCGACTACCGGCGGACTTCTGCAAACCCGGCTCGGCCAGGGCCACGAGTGTGTCGATCACCTCAACGGCTGGCCGTCCATGTGCCGGCAATTCGCCGGCAAACCGTTCCAGCATCTCCGTGTAGTTCAACGTCGCGCATTGCGCCTGCGAATCGACCGTGCGGCGGAATCGGCGAGCCAGCTGTGCTGCATGCGCCAAGGCCGTGTCGCCGTCGCTCGGCGTATCGCTAAGAGGTTCCGATTCGGCCATGTCGCGATTCCTTTCTTATTCGTCGGCGGCGCGCAGCGGATGGCGCGCCAGCCAATGTGCCACCCGCTGCGCGGTATCGGCTGGAAGGTGCAGGCCCAGTTTTGTGCGGCGCCACAGGATATCGGCCGCATCGCGCGCCCATTCGTGAAGCACGAGATACTCCAGTTCGGCACCATACAAGCCGGGCGCAACTTCTTCACCCATGTCCCCGATTGCACCGCGCCCATCGAGCAGTACATGAATGCGGCTGCCATAGGCGTGGGCGTAGCGCTTCACCACGTCGGAGGGCAACCAGGCATAGCGCCGCTGCATGCTTGCGATGAAGCGTTCGAATTCGCGCACCGAGCGGTTTTGCGGTTTCGGGCCATAGATATCGCCGCCGGGCAGGCAGGCGTTCGCCGTCCAGGCGCCTTGCGTGTTGCCGAGCAGCGGCGCCAGCAAGTCGAGCGCTTCTTCCGCCAGCTTGCGAAAAGTGGTGATCTTGCCGCCGAAGACGGTCAGCATGGGTGCGCCGTCCCGGTCGAGTTCGAAGCGATAGTCGCGTGTGACGGCCGAGGCGCTGGCCGAGGCATCTTCCACCAGCGGGCGCACGCCGGAATAGGTCCACACCACGTCGGCCGGTTTGACCGGCTGGCGGAAATAGCGGCTCACCAGTTCGCACAGGTAGCCAACCTCCTTTTCATCGATCGCGACCTGGTCCAAGTCGCCGTGGTAGTCGATATCGGTCGTGCCGATCAGCGTGAAATCGCGTTCATAGGGAATCGCAAACACGATACGGCCGTCGGGGTGTTGGAAAATGTAGGCATGCTGGTGCTCGAACAGCTTCTTGACGACGATGTGGCTGCCCTTGATCAGGCGCAGGTTGCGGTCAGCCGGGTGGTGCGCCGCGTGCTGCAGAAATTTGACCGCCCAGGGGCCGCTGGCATTGACTACCGCCCGGGCCTTGACTTCGAACTGCCGGCCTGATCGATCTTTCAATCGTGCCAGCCAATGCTTGCCCTGCTGTTCGAGCGAGAGGCAGGCCGTGCGCGTCAGGATCTGCGCACCTTTTTCCCGCGCCCCGATGGCGTTCAATACCACCAGGCGCGCATCGTCGACCCAGCCGTCGGAATAGATGAAGCCGCGCCTGAAGCGCTCGGCCAGCGGTTTGCCTGCGGCATGCTTTTTCAGATTGGCGCCGCGTGAGCTGGGTAGCAGCTCGCGTTTGGCCAGCAGATCGTAGAGCAGCATGCCGGCCCTGATCATCCAGGCCGGGCGCAAGCCGTCTTCATGCGGCATGACGAAGCGCAGGGGACGCATGATGTGCGGCGCGCTGCGCAACAGCACTTCGCGCTCGATCAGGGCCTTGCGCACCAGGCGGAATTCGTAATATTCGAGATAGCGCAGTCCGCCGTGGATCAGCTTGGTCGAGGCCGACGAGGTGTGGGAGGCAAGATCGTCCTTTTCGCACAGGATGACGGAAAGGCCGCGCCCGGCCGCGTCGCGTGCAATGCCGGCGCCGTTGATGCCGCCGCCGACGACCAGCACGTCGCACGTACGCTGATCTGCTGGTTGATCTTTTGGCTCCTTTTGCTCCATTGGCCCATCCTACCAGATGGTCATGGGATAATGGCGCCTGGACCTTAGCCTGCGAGCATCCCATGTCTTTTCCGCCGCTGCAAAACGACACCTTCCTGCGCGCACTGCGCCGCCAACCGGTCGATTACACGCCGATCTGGCTGATGCGCCAGGCCGGGCGCTATCTGCCTGAATACCGCGCCACGCGCAAAAAGGCCGGCTCCTTCCTCGGCTTGGCCAAGAACCCCGATTTCGCCACCGAGGTGACGTTGCAGCCGATCGACCGCTACCCGCTCGATGCCGCCATCCTGTTTTCCGACATCCTGACGGTGCCCGACGCCATGGGCCTCGGCTTGTACTTCACCGAGGGCGAGGGGCCGAAGTTCGAGCGGCCGCTGCGCGATGAGGCCGCGGTGAAAGCCCTGCGCGCGCCCGACATGGGGGAACTGCAGTACGTCTTCGACGCCGTGACCCAGATCCGCGGCGCGCTGAATGGCCGCGTGCCGCTGATCGGTTTTTCCGGTAGTCCCTGGACGCTGGCTTGCTACATGGTCGAAGGCAGCGGCTCGGACGACTATCGCACAGTCAAGTCCATGCTCTACAGCCGTCCCGACCTGATGCACCATATCTTGCGCACTAATGCGCAGGCCGTGGCGGATTACCTCAATACCCAGATCGAAGCCGGGGCCCAGGCGGTCATGATTTTCGATTCCTGGGGCGGAGCGCTGGCCGACGGCGCCTACCAGGAGTTTTCACTTGCCTATATGCGCGAAGTGGTCAGGAAACTCAAGCACCAGCACGAGGGCGTGGATATCCCCTGCATCGTCTTTACCAAGGGCGGGGGCTTGTGGCTCGAACAGATCGCCGACATCGGCGCCGATGCGGTGGGGCTGGACTGGACGGTCAATCTGGGCGAAGCGCGTGCCAAGGTGGGCTACAAGGTCGCCTTGCAAGGCAATCTCGATCCCGTTGTGCTGTTCGCCGGCCACGAGCAGATTCGCGCCGAAGTCGGCCGACTCTTGCAATCCTTTGGCAGGCACCAAGCCGATTCCGGCCACGTATTCAATCTAGGGCACGGTATTTCGCAGCATACGGACCCGGAGGCGGTTGCGGTGCTGGTCGATGCCGTGCATGAGCTGAGCAGACCACTTCATACCGGGGTTTAGGGTGCGTCCGTCGCACTTTGGTTTGTTGCGAAGTGCATCTTATGCACAATAAGGACAAGCCCGGCTGAGGCGAAAAAATTTTTCCGGCAATTTTTCTTCTAGCGAAGTAGTTTTCGTAAACGTTTGATTTTAAAAGACAAAAAAATTGCTCCACGTTTCATCAATCTGTTGAAACCCGCGCCAATGCTGGCGTCTCGGGCTGTCAAGGGGTGGTTTTCCACAAAGTTTTCCACAGACTTTGTGGATAGATGAAAAAGCGTTTACGAAACCGCTCTTTAGCGCATTTCTTCATGTAAAACCTGAAGTGCATGCTGCGGCGCGAGAACTGAAAAAGAGGCATTCTTCAGTCGGTTTTGGGCAAGCCGGTTACAAGCTGATATTGCTTCCGGGTTTCAAAACGACGGGATTTTTGCTGCTTGGAAGCAAGTAAAATTGGTCAGGAATTATGCCTGGATGCAAGTTATTTTCTTCGATCCAACCGGACTTATGCACAAAAGCACAGTGTTGCAGAGCAGCAGAAATATTTAACACATTTTTTCGATGATGATTTTTGGTAAATTTTAAGTCTTTGATTTAACAGGAATAATTTTTTGCTTTTCAAATGGTCAACCTAAGGGAACCCCTGCAAATACGGGGCTTCAGGCCTGTCAAGGGGGGCTTATGCACAAAGTTATCCACCGGCTTTGTGGATAGAATAAAAATGACTTATGAAACCGCAGCTTAGCTCAATTCCTCAAGTGTTACTTTAACTTCGTGGAACCAAAGAACCAGCAGAAAATACTCCGCATCGCGGTCGACTCTCCGCTCGATTTTGCGCTTGACTACCGTTGGAACGGCACGATGGAAGCGGCACAGCCCGAGCCTCGCGTCGGTCAACTGGTATTAGTGCCCTTCGGCCGTCGCGAGGTGACCGGGTTGATAGTCGAGGTGCTCGACAGTACCGAACTCGAAGGCGACAAGATTCGCGATGTGATTGCCGTACGGCACCAGCTTGCTCCTCTATCGGGCACCTGGATCGGGTTGTGCCGCTTCGCCGCCGACTACTATCAGCGTCCGCTGGGCGAGGTGGCGCTGCCCGGCCTGCCCAAGAATTTGCGCGCGGAAAAGACCTTGGCGCTCGACAAGGCCTTGAAGAAACTGGCCAGGCAAGCCGGTGGACCGGTCGCCTGGGAAGTGGCCGGTGCGGCCGGCTTGAACGCCGAGCAGGCGCAAGCGGTCGATGCCATCGCCGGCGCCTCGGGCTATGCGCCCATGCTGCTGTATGGCGTAACCGGCAGCGGCAAGACCGAAGTCTATCTGCAGGCGATCGCGCGCTGCCTGCTGCGTGAGCCCGAGGCCCAGGTCTTGATCCTGGTGCCGGAAATCAATCTCACGCCGCAACTGGAAGAGAACGTGCGCGGCCGCTTTCCCGGCCTCGCCGTGGCCACGTTGCATAGCGGTTTGGCCGAAGGCGAGCGCATGGTGAATTGGCTTGCTGCACACCTGGGCCGGGCGCGCATCGTGCTCGGCACGCGGCTGGCCGTGCTGGCTTCGTTGCCCCATTTGCGCCTGATCGTGATCGATGAAGAGCACGATCCTTCATACAAGCAGCAGGAAGGTTTGCGCTATTCGGCGCGCGACCTTGCCGTCTGGCGCGCGCACCAGCTCGGCATCCCCATTGTGCTGGGTTCGGCCACGCCGTCGCTGGAAAGCTGGCAGCATGCGCAATCGGGCCGTTACAAGAAACTGGTGATGAGGCAGCGCGCCGTGCGCGACGCCGTGTTGCCGGGCGTGCGCATGATAGACCTGGAACGCGACAAGCCCGTGGAAGGCTTGAGCTCGCTCTTGATTGCCGCCGTACGCAAGCGTTTGGACCGAGGTGAGCAGTCACTGCTGTTTCTCAACCGGCGTGGCTATGCGCCCGTGGTGGCGTGCGACGCCTGCGGCTGGATCAGCAATTGCACGCGTTGCTCGGCTTATCTGGTGCTGCACAAGCTCGACCGCCGGCTGCGTTGCCACCATTGCGGTCTCGAACAAATCATCCCGCGCGGCTGCCCCACTTGCGGCAATGTCGATATCCAGCCGCTTGGGCGCGGTACCCAGCGTGTCGAAGAAGGCTTGCAGCGCCATTTTCCCGAGGCAAGGGTATTGCGCATCGATGCCGATTCGACGCGCAGAAAAGGCAGCGCCGAAGCGGCGTTCGATGCCGTGCATCGCGGCGAGATCGATATCCTGATCGGTACGCAAATGGTGGCCAAGGGGCACGATTTCCGCAACCTCACGCTGGTCGGCATCCTGAATCCCGACACGGCCCTGTTTTCGCAAGACTATCGCGCCAGCGAACGGCTGTTTGCCCAATTGATGCAGGTGGCGGGGCGTGCCGGCCGTGCGGGGCAAAAGGAAGGCGGCAATGTGAGCGAGGTATTGATCCAGAGCCGCTATGTGCATCACCCGCTATACGCCGCCGTGGCGCGCCATGACTTCGACGGCTTTGCGCGCGGCTTGCTGGCAGAGCGCGAGCAAGCCGGTTTGCCGCCTTTCCTGTATCAAGCCATCTTGCGCGCCGAGGCGCGCACCTTGCAGGAGGCGCTCGACTTTTTGGCCGAAGCCGCCGGCGCCATGGAACACGGCGGCATCACGATCAACGACCCCATCCCGATGACCGTCACGCGCGTGGCCAACATGGACCGTGCGCAATTGCTGGTGGAATCCGCTTCGCGTCCCGCCTTGCAAGTCTTCCTCAAGCAGTGGATCGCGGATTTGCGTGCGCGCAAGTCGCGCATTAAATGGACTCTGGAAGTCGATCCGACCGATATTTAGTCTACGTGAAACACTACAGCTTGCCCTCGGCGGCCATTTGGCGGATCAAGCTGATCGTGTCGATATCGGCTTCCTTGTAAGCCGATTGTCGGAATTCGTTGTAAAAGGCATCGACGCCGGCGGCATCTTCGGCGCTGTCTTCATATTCGAAGCGCACCAGCAGATGGCCTTCCGACGGTTCTTCGATCGACATCGTCAATTTCGATGCCGCGATATCAGGTTGCTGCGGCACCCAGTATTCCACGCGCTGGCCGGGATAGTAGACCACTGTATCCCGAATGCTGATTTTCCCGTATTGCAATATCCGTGTCACCGAATCGGCCTTGCGTTCGGATAATTCGCAGCCATCCAGGTGCGGCATGAACAACCCCGGCTGTTCGGCGCGCAGCACGAGCCCGCGCCATACCTGGGCGCGCGTCAAGGTATCGATCAAGGGATTCAAGGGATCGTTGATTTCAACGAGGTGATGGAATTGCATGAATGCACTGCCTGGATAAAACCCTGATTATCGCACCGCGGCGGGAGAGGGGCCCGAATAAGCGCAATATCCCATAAATACGGGATTGTTCGGATTGCCGCGATTGGTTATAAAGTCAATCTTGAACAACCGATGACAAGAAACACATGAAGACGCTCTATGATCTGCTTGAAGTCGAAGCCGGAGCGACCCAGGCGCAGATCGAACAAGGCTACAAGCGCCAACTTGATCGCTATCTCGACCGGCCGCAAGCCATCAGGAGCGGGCAGGAGACGCGGCGCATGCAAAACGTCCGCGAAGCCTACCTGCTGCTGTGCTCGCCGCAAAAGCGGGAGATTTACGACCAGCAGCTCCAGATTTTCCTGCAAGCTAAAAAGCACGTGTTCAATCGCGGCAACCTTTGGCGCGCCGCGTTGGCGACGCTGGGCGTGCTTGCCGTGGCAGGCGGCCTGTATCTATTGCGCGGCACGCAGCATCTGGTTTGGAACGGCCCGGCTGCGGGCGGCGAACAAGCCATGTTGAGCCAAGGGCCTCAGGGGGATGGACAGAGCCGCAATTAAGAACAAGCTCTGCCAAAGGGGAAGCGGCGCGTTTGCGCCGCTTTTTCTTTTCTCTCCGGCTAAAAAATAAGTCCGGCAGCTTGGTGCCGAGCGCTGGCGAACTAATTGTCGTCGGAACCGAAGTCCACGTCGCCGCCGCTGTTGCCCGAATTGTCGTCACCGAAGTCGATATCGCTCGAATCATCGCGGCTTGGACGGTCTTCATAGACCGGCACCTCGCGTACTTCATGCACTTCGCGGATGATTTCACGGTCATGGCGGTGGCCGCCGGCCATCATTTCGCCGAGTGCCACGCCCGCAATCAGGCCGCCCACCGTGCCGAGGCCGCTGTCTTGTTCGACGTACATCGGCTGCGGCATCATTTGCGGCGGGTATTGCTGCGGATAGCCCGCCGGCTGATATACCGTGTTGGCGCCTGCGCTCATGCCGGCATTGACTTGCTGCGGCATGCCGAAGCCGGTGTTTTGCTGACCGCCCTGATAGACCGATTGCGAGCTATTGTTGTTGAGCGGCTCCGGTTCCGCCTGCGGCGCCGGCTCGGCCTTGCCTTCGAAACGGCGGCGCAGGCTGGCCAGCTTATCCGATTGCGCATCGACTTCGCGTTGCGGAACGGGAGTCTTGGACAGGCGCTCGATCAAGTCGATCAACGACTTTTCCGCATCGTCGAGTTCGGCCAGCAGGGCGGTATTCGGCGGGCTGGCCATGCGCATGTCGAGGCGCAGCGGTTTGACCGACTCAAGCAGCGCATTGGCTTGCTTTAGCTGTTCCTGGCGCAACGCCTTGACGCGCGCTTCGTCTTCCAGTTGGTCTTTCGCCGCCATGCGGCGGAACAGGAACCAGCCGGCAATGCCGAGCGCGATCAAGCCCAGTACGACCCATAGCATGGTATGGCCGGACTTATGTGGCACATCGGGCGCGGGTGTCGGAGGCGCAATATGGGTTTCGGCGCGCGGCGTGTATGCCGGTGCAGCCGTCACAGGTGCGGTTTGGGCCGGCGCGGCGCGGGCGCCCTCATTGGCCAGCTTGTCGCCGAACACTTGTACGCGCGAGGGATCTTTCTCGAACGAATAGCTCGGGTCGAGCTGCTTCATC
Source organism: Burkholderiaceae bacterium (assembly GCA_036384915.1). Taxonomy (GTDB): domain Bacteria; phylum Pseudomonadota; class Gammaproteobacteria; order Burkholderiales; family Burkholderiaceae_D; genus PKWO01. Next base: position 23,900 of record DASVLJ010000008.1, on the reverse strand, counting down.
TGGTTGAATTCGCGCAAGGCTTCGTCGTGCTTGCCGTTCTTGTCGAGGATTTGCGCAAAGATGTAGTGGTAGCGCGCATTGTTCGGGTCGCCGGCGACCACGTCGCGCATCAGCTTTTCGCCCTTGGCGTAATCGTGATTGGTCTTGACGGCGATTTCGACGTCGTGCAGCGTCGCGGCGGCCAAGGCCGAACCGGCGACTGAAAGCGCCAGCAAGGCGGCGCATAGTTTGCCTGAGAGAGTCATGGTTTTCCGGCGGCACGGCCGCGTGGGTTGTGCAGGTAGCTTGTGCAGGGAGCGGATGATGCGGAGGTCCGCATCATCCGGCACCAAGTTTACTGCGATTGCTGCATCTTGGCTTTGAGCGCGGCCAGGCGGCTTTCGGCCGAATCGCCCGTGCTGTTCACGTGGGCGAGACGGTCGTCGAGCGACTTGCCCGAAGCCTGGTCGACCGAGGCCAGGCGCGCATCGGCGCGAGCCGAAGTGAGCTGGGCCTTTTCTTCCAGGCGGGCAAAATCTTCCGACAGGTTCTTGCCGCCGATTCCGCCTAAGGCGGTGGCTGCGGTCTCCTTGGCGCTGGCGACTTGCTCCTGCACTTCGATGACCTCGGTGCGGCTCTTCAAGTCGGTGCGGCGGCGCCGCATGTCTTCGATCTGGCGGTCCAGCTCTTCGACGGTGGGCTTCAACTGGCCGATTTGCGCTTCATAAGCCTTGGCCTTGCCTTCGTGGTCCATCTGGGCGTTCAAGGCGTCGGTCGCGAGTGCATCGTCGCCGGCCTTGACGGCGTTGGCGGCACCCTGGCCATAACGGGCCGCTTCCGACACTTCGTGATCGTGCTTCGATTGCAGCACGGTCAATTGCGCGCGCACGTCGGTCAGTGCGGATTCGGCCTTGGCGATGCTCTCGTCAAGCTCGCGCACGATCTGGCGCGCGTCGCGTGCCGGATCGGCGATGGCATCGGCGGAGTCGTTGAGCACACCCTTGATCGTGCGGGTAAGGGAATCGAGAAAATGCATCTGTATCTCTCCGTGAGGTAGGTCGAACTAAGTAGTTAAAGAAGCACTGCAAGTGAAACGGGCTCTCAGTGTAGTTAGCAAAACGAAATCATACAAGTGAAGAAAGCACACCTTTCTGCGCAGCAAGACGCAGGGCAATCCCTGACGTCCCTGATACAATGGCACGCTCCGTGGTGCGATGCATCGGTAAAAAATTGCACCCTTGACCGATATTCATTTAGTCTGCATGTCCGCTCCCTTTCCCGGAATGAACGCGCCCCAGCGCGAAGCCAGCAATTACATGGACGGCCCCTGCCTGGTGCTGGCCGGCGCCGGCTCGGGCAAGACGCGCGTGATCACGCAAAAGATTGCGCACCTGATCGAGAACTGCGGTTACGAGTCGCGCCACATCGCCGCGCTGACCTTCACCAACAAGGCGGCGACGGAAATGCAGGAGCGCATCGGCAAGCTGCTGAAAGATCCGAAGCAAGCCAAGAACCTTACCGTCTCGACCTTCCACTCGCTCGGGGTGAAGATTCTGCGCCAGGAAGCCAACAACCTCGGCTTGAAAGACCGCTTTTCCATCATGGACAGCGACGATTGTTTCTCGCTGGTGCAGGACATGGCGGTGACCACCGACAAGCAGGTGGTGCGCCGCATCCAGACCGCGATCTCGCTATGGAAGAACGGCCTGGTCGATCCAGAGATGGCGATCAAAAATGCCCAAACCGAGGACGAGGCGCAAGCCGGCCGCATTTACCGTTCCTATGTCGCCACGCTGGCGGCTTACCAGGCGGTCGATTTCGACGATCTGATTCGCTTGCCGGTGGAACTGTTCCGCAGCAATGAAGCCGTGCGCGACAAGTGGCAGCGCCGTCTGCGCTATCTCTTGGTCGACGAATACCAGGATACCAATACCTGCCAGTACGAATTGGTGAAGCTGCTGGTCACGGGCCTGGGCAAGAAGCCGATGTTCACCGCCGTGGGCGACGACGATCAGGCCATCTACGCCTGGCGCGGCGCGACCATCGAGAACCTCAAGCAGCTGCAGATCGATTTTCCCGATCTGCGCGTCATCAAGCTGGAGCAGAACTACCGTTCCACCACGCGCATCCTGCAGGCGGCCAACGCCGTGATCGGCAACAACCCCAAGCTGTTCGAGAAGTCGCTCTGGTCCGAGCACGGCCTGGGCGATCCGATCAAGGTGATGGGCATGCAGGACGACGAGCAGGAAGCCGAGCAGGTGGCGATCATGATTTCGGCGCACCGTTTCGAGCGGCGCGCCAAGTTCTCCGACTATGCGATCCTGTATCGCGGCAATCACCAGGCGCGCGTAATCGAGCAAGCCTTGCGCAAGGAACGCATTCCCTACACCATCTCGGGCGGGCAAAGCTTTTTCGACCGCGCCGAGATCAAGGATATCATCAGCTACCTGCGCCTGATTGCGAACGAAGACGACGACCCGGCTTTCATCCGCGCCGTCACTACGCCGCGCCGCGGGGTTGGGCAATCGACGCTCGAAGCGCTCGGCGCCTATGCCGGACAATGGCAATGCTCACTGTTCGAAGCCGTGTATAAGGGCGGCATCGAGACCAAGCTCACGGACCGGCAACTGACGCCCCTGCGCCAGTTCTGCGACTTCATCAACGGGCTAGAGGCGCGCGCGCAACGCGTGGGCAAGGCCGGCAGCGGCGACAATGCCGCGAGCGTGCTCGACGACATGATGAAAGAGATCAATTACGAAGCCTATCTTTACGATACCTTCGACGACCGCGCGGCGCAGAGCAAGTGGCAGAACGTGATCGACTTCACCAACTGGCTCAAGGAAAAGGGCACGGGTGGACGCGACGGCACCGACCCGGAAAAGAGCCTGCTCGAATTGACCCAGATGGTGGCCCTGATGAGCATGCTCGAAGGGCGCGACGAAGAGCCCGATGCGGTGCGCATGTCGACCCTGCATGCTTCCAAGGGATTGGAATATCCGCACGTGTTCCTGGTCGGCGTGGAAGAAGGCATCCTGCCGCACAAGGGCGACCCCGATGCGCCGGCCGACACCATCGCGGCACGCATCGAGGAAGAGCGGCGCCTGATGTATGTCGGCATCACGCGCGCCCAGCGCACCCTGCACGTGACATGGTGCAAGAAGCGCAAGCGCGCGCGCGAGCATGTGCATTGCGACCCCTCGCGCTTCATCAAGGAAATGAAGCTCGACGAAGGCGATGCCGTGCCGACCGAGGCGGAGATTCTGACGCCGCAGGACCGTTTGGCCAATCTCAAGGCCTTGTTGGCAAAGCCGAAACCGGCCTAGTTACATTTTTAGGTGTTCCCACAATGTGAAAGCCCGGTTACACTCTTTGGACTCTAAGAGGGGGGGGCCGATGGTTGATGTGGCGATACGCGAACTGGCAGATTTCCCGCAATGGATCCCGACCATCTCGGCCTGGTTCCATGAAGAGTGGCACGAATTGCTGGGCATGCGCACCGCGGCGGAAATCGAGCAGGGCCTGGTCAAGTGGCTGGTGCGCGATGCGATTCCGATGGCCCTGGTGGCCGTGGCTGGAGAGGAAGTGGTCGGCACGGTGGCGTTGAGGGCGCACGAAAAGGAACATCGCGAGCAATTTGGCGAAGTACCCTGGCTCGCCGGGCTGTACGTCGTGCCGCAGCACCGCAAGTCCGGCATCGGCATGCAGCTGTTGCGCGCCGCTGAAAAGAAAGCCGTGGCGATGGGCATACACAAGCTCTACCTCTATACGCCGCGCGCGCAGCGCTTTTACCAGGCATTGGGCTGGCAAGCCAGGCAGGAAATGACCCTGCATGCCTGGCCCGTGACCGTCATGGAAAAGGTGTTGTTGCCGCATAACCTCTTTCAGGCGCCCCCAGCCCGCGCCAAGGGGTAATCGTGTTGCCCTGGGTTTGCATCCATGGCACGATAGCCTCCGTATAAGATTACGAAGATCATGACTAGGGAGGCGATATGGGCGGCAAATTCCTGTTTTCCGAAGCACCCGCACTGATCACGCGCCGGCGCGGCTTGTTTACCTTGGGGGCGCTGGCCGCCTCGGGCCTGGCTCAGTCCGCTTTTGCGAAGGGCGCCGCAGGCAATGGTGATGCGGCGATCCTTAACGCCGCCCTGGCGCTGGAATTCCAGGCCATTGCGGCTTACCAGGTCGGCGCCGAATCGAAGCTGCTGGACAAGCCCGTGCTCGACCTCGCCGTGCAATTCCAGAGCCACCATAAGGCGCACGCCTCGGCCTTGACTGTGGCGATCGAGCAATCGGGCGGCGTGGCCGTCGAATCCAAGACCATTGCCGACTATGCCTTCCCGGTCGACCAATTGAAGTCGCAAGCCGACGTGCTGCGCTTTGCCGCCGGCTTGGAAAAGGCTGCCGCTTCGGCCTATGTAAACTCTTTGGCCAATCTGCGACAAAAGAATTTGATCAAAGGTGCCGCCGCCATCCTCGGCGACGAGACCATGCACTGGGCCGTTCTCCTGCAGGCGTTGGGCGAGAATCCGGTGCCGGCCGCCTTTATCAGTTGATTGGAGGAAGCATGGAAGAAGCCGAAGATCCGCGCCGCCGCATCTTGATACAGGCCTTGTCGGCCGGTGCCGCTGCAATGCTGCTGAAACCGGGCGAGGCGCGGGCCGATGCCGTCTATTCCGAAACGCCCTCACGCCTGCCGCCGGGCCAATCGATCTACCGCATCAAGGGCGAGGTGACGGTTGACGGCAAGGAGGCGACGCTCGACACGCCGATACGTGCCGGCTCGACCGTGCGTACCGGTGCGGACAGCGAAGTGATCTTCGTCGCCGGCGGCCACTCCATGCTGGTGCGCGAGAATGGCGTGTTGGTGATCAATGGCAGGGAAGAAGGCATAGGCGGTTTCCTGGTCTCGGCCATGCGCCTGCTGCAGGGCAAGCTCCTGGCCGTATCGCGCAAGCAGAATTATTCGATCAGCACGCCGACCGCAACCATCGGCATACGCGGCACGGGCCTCTATGTCGAAGCCGAGCCCGATCTGACTTACCTCTGCACCTGCTACGGCAAGACCACGGTGTTTGCGCGTCACGACGTGCACAGCCAGGATACGGTGGTGGCGACGCACCATAACCGGCCGCTCTACATCGCCGCCAAGGGGAAGGAAGGCAAGCTGATCCGCAAGGCCGGCTTTCGCAGCCACACGGACGAAGAACTGCTGCTGATCGAAACGCTGGTTGGGCGCACCACGCCTTACCCCGTGCCGTATGACGGACCCGATAATCCCTACTTCGGCAAGTGATTTACAATGAGAGCGTCACCTGGAGAACTCTCATGATGTTTGCCGGTAAAAAAGTACGTGAAACCGCAGTGCCGTCCGCAAGCCGCGTGTACCAGGACACGGCTTCCGCTTATTTCTACGATGCCTTCGAAGTGCGGCAGGCGGAAAGCGGGGAGTCTGCGCTACAGGTGGCGCTACGCCTGGCTCGCGTAACGCCGCGCTGGTTCGACTCCCTGCTGATGATGCGCAACCGCGTCGTCAGTTGGTTCGGCTTGAAGAATCTCGGCAAGCTATCCGCTGTCGACCCTGACAAGGCACTTGGCGATTACCGTGTCGGCGATCGCATCGGCATTTTCACGATCTATTCGATATCGCCCGAAGAAGTCATCCTTGGCGACGACGACAAGCATTTGCGTGCGCGGATTTCCGTATTCAAAGAGCGCAATGTCACCGTCAGCACTGTGGTGCACGTGAACAACTTCCTCGGCCGGGCTTATTTGTTCTTTGTCATTCCGGCGCACCGCTTGATCGTGCCGCCGCTGCTCAGTCACTTGGCGACAGTGTAAAATGGCGCCTTTTTTCGCGCCTTTACATTGCCGCCATGTGGTTCAAGAATCTGCAAATCTACCGTCTCAACGCACCCTGGACCCTGAGCCCGGAGCAACTGCACGAAAAGCTTGCTCCGCAGGCTTTCCAGCCCTGCTCCAGCATTGAGCTGCAAAGCCAAGGCTGGATCGCCCCGCGCGAAAACGGCGTGCTGGTGCACGCCGTCAACAAGCAGATGCTGATCCTGCTCGGCACCGAGAAAAAGCTGTTGCCGGCTTCGGTGATCAACCAGGTGACCAAGGCGCGCGCCGCCGAAATCGAAGAACAGCAAGGCTTCAAGCCGGGCCGCAAGCAGATGCGCGACTTGAAGGAACAGGTGGCCGATGAATTGCTGCCGCGCGCATTTTCAGTGTGGCGCAATACCTGGACCTGGATCGATCCGGTCAACGGCTGGCTCGTGGTCGATGCGGCCAGCCCGGCCAAGGCCGATGAAGTGTTCAAGCTCTTGTTGAAGTCGATCGACAAGTTGCCGGTGGAAAGCCTGCGCACGCAGCGCACGCCGCAATCGTGCATGACCGAGTGGCTGATGACGAACGAGGCGCCGGGCGGTTTTACCGTGGACCAGGATACCGAATTGCGTGCGGCGGGCGAGAGCAAGGCTACGGTGCGCTATGTGCGCCATACGGTGGATGCCGACGAGGTGCAGCGCCATATTGCCGCGGGCAAGCTGTGCACGCGCCTGGCGATGACCTGGGCCGACCGGGTGTCGTTTGTGTTGACCGATACGTCGGCGGTGAAGCGGGTCGCGGCTCTGGACGTGCTGAAGGAAGATAACGACTCGTCGACCATGAATGAAGACGAGCGGTTTGATTCGGACTTTGCTTTGATGAGTGGGGAGTTGGCGAAGATGTTGGGGGATCTTGTTGAGGCGTTGGGTGGGGCGGAGGCTCCTCAGGTTTGAGGAATCCATTCTTGCAATGTTCGCATGGCGAACATTCACGGTTAAATCGGAAATAAAAAGCCTGCAATGCGGGCTTTTTATTGGGACTTACGACGGGGCTCGCCGATTTGATGTTCGCGGCGCGAACATTGCGTAGAAAAGCAAAGAGCCCGCATAGCGGGCTCTTTTATTTGGCGGAGTGGACGGGACTCGAACCCGCGACCCCCGGCGTGACAGGCCGGTATTCTAACCAACTGAACTACCACTCCTAAACCTGAAATCGGTTTTGCTTTTCCAGCTTTGGTGGGTGCTGAGAGGCTCGAACTCCCGACCTACGCCTTGTAAGGGCGCCGCTCTACCAACTGAGCTAAGCACCCGCATTGCAACCACCTTGGCACTTAGCTGGAAAGGACGTTTGTCACCACGTCCAGCAAAGACGTAAGATATTACAGGAGTTTTTTGAGTTTGGCTAGGGGTAATTGCGTTTTGCTTCCAAATTTTTTGCCGATACGGCGGGTTGGATTGCAAATTGTGCAGTTTCGGAGGATTCTTCGTGGTTCTTGCCAAGGAGAGTCCGATGCTCGACGCCCATGCCGAAGCGGCCTTGTTTCCGCCGATCGAACCTTATCAAAGCGGCATGTTGCCGGTCGATGAGCTGCACACTTTGTATTGGGAGCAGTGCGGCAATCCGGAGGGCGTACCTGTCCTGTTCCTGCATGGCGGGCCGGGTGGTGGCTTGTCGCCCACCCATCGGCGCTTTTTCGATCCGGCCTATTACCGCATCGTGCTGTTCGACCAGCGCGGGGCGGGCAAATCCATGCCGCATGGGGAATACCGGCATAACACCACGCATTTGCTGATCCACGATATCGAAACCTTGCGCACCCTGCTCGGTATCGAACGCTGGCTGGTGTTCGGCGGTTCCTGGGGCTCGACGCTGGCCCTCGCCTACGGCCAGGCTTATCCGGCCCATTGTCTGGGCTTCGTCCTGCGCGGCATCTTCCTTTGCACTGCGCCCGAGGTCGATTGGTTCATCAACGGCATGCGGCTGTTTTATCCCGAGGTGCATGCCGAATTCGCGGCAGCCATTCCCGAAGCCGAGCGCGGCGACTTGCTTGAGGCTTATCGCAAGCGGCTGTTTTGCGACGATCCCGATATCTATCTGCCGGCCGCGCGGGCCTGGGCGCGCTATGAGGGGAGCTGCCTCTACCTCTTGCCGCATGCCGAGGCGCTGGCCGAATTCACGGCCGACGCAACGGCCCTGGGCATCGGGCGGCTGGAGGCGCATTACATGCTGAACCTCGGCTTTTTCGAAGACGACCAGTTGATCAAGAACCTCGGGCGCATCCGCCATTTGCCGGCCACCATCATCCAGGGGCGCTACGACGTCATCTGCCCGCCCGGCACGGCCGACCGCTTGCATCGCGCCTGGCCCGAAGCGGCTTATCACTTGATCCCGGACGCGGGCCATGCGGCGATGGAAGCCGGCATTGCGCGCGCGCTGGTGGCGGCGACCGACCAGTTCAAAGCGGTGGGCAAATTCGTCGCTTGAACAATTGTGAACTGTTGCTAATCGGTCCAATCGCAAGGGCGGCCAAAGCGGACTTGGACTATGATGAGCGTTCAATTCTGGCCGAACCGCATACTTCATGGAGGTATTCATGGCAGTCGGGGCAAAGAAATACCGCTTGATCACGCGCAGCGACTTCGACGGTTTGGTCTGCGCGGTTTTGCTGAAGCACCTGGAATTGATCGACGAGATCAAGTTTGTCCATCCGAAGGATATGCAGGACGGCAAGGTCGAGGTCAATGACCAGGACCTGACGACCAACCTGCCCTACGTGCCGGGCGTGCACCTCGCCTTCGACCACCATCTCTCCGAGACCAGGCGCAATACCGGCGAGCGGCCCAACCACATCATCGACCCCGACGCGCCTTCGGCGGCGCGCGTGGTGTACGACTATTACGGCGGCGCCAAGGCTTTCCCGGCCGAGTGGAACGACATGATGGCAGCTGTCGACAAGGGCGATTCGGCCCGGTTCAACCGCAATGAAATCCTGCATCCGGAAAACTGGGATTTGTTGAACTTCCTGATGGATGCGCGCACCGGCCTGGGCCGCTTCCGCGAATTCCGCATCTCGAATTACAACCTGATGATGGATTTGATCGACTATTGCCGCGACCACACGATCGAGCAAATCATGCAACTGCCCGATGTGAAGGAGCGTGTCGAACTCTACTTCGAGCATGAGCCGCAGTTCAAGGAGCAGTTGAAGCGCTGCGCGGCCGTGCAGGGCAATCTTGTCGTGCTCGATTTGCGCAAGGAAGAGACGATCTATGCAGGCAACCGCTTCATGATCTACGCGCTGTTCCCCGACACGAATATTTCGATCCACGTGCTGTGGGGGCTGAAGAACCAGAATACCGTGTTCGCCACCGGCAAGTCGATTTTGAACCGTACGTCCAAGACCAACATCGGCGAGTTGATGCTGGCTTACGGCGGCGGCGGGCATGAGAATGCAGGCACCTGTCAGGTCGATAACGATAAGGCCGAGGCGGTGCTCAAGGAATTGATTGCCAAGATCAACGCGGACGGTTGAGATTTTGTAGGGTGGAAAAGCGTAGCGTGCGACGCCCGGCGGTTCCACCATATGCTCCAATAAAGCCATTTGACAAATTTTGGTGGAATGCGCCTCTGGCTTTTCCACCTACGGCCATCGCGCAGTGTGTGAGCCAGGTTTGGAGCCCATCCTCTAACCCACTCAACGATAATAAGCGCCGACTCGATATCGGACACCACCCATGACCAATCACCCCAATCTCCTCGCCCCGCTCGACCTCGGCTTCACCACGCTGAAGAACCGCGTCATCATGGGGTCGATGCACACCGGCCTGGAAGACCGTTTCTACAACTATCCCAAGCTGGCAGCGTATTTCCGCGAGCGCGCCAAGGGCGGCGTGGGCTTGATCGTCACGGGCGGCATCTCGCCGGATTACCAGGGCTGGCTGCTGCCTTTCGGCGGCACCATGTCGTCGATTTTCGACGTGCCCAATCACCGGCGCGTGACCGGCGCTGTGCACGAGGAAGGCGGCAAGATCGTGATGCAGATCCTGCATTCGGGGCGCTACGGATATCAGCCCTTCGTGGTGTCGGCTTCGCCGGTCAAATCGCCGATCTCGATGTTCAAGCCGCGCGAGCTGTCCGATGCCGGCATCGAAAAGACGATCAGGCATTACGTGCGTTGCGCAAAGCTGGCGCAGAAGGCCGGCTACGACGGCGTGGAGATCATGGGCAGCGAGGGCTACCTGATCAACCAATTCCTGTGCAAGCGCACCAACAAGCGCACTGACCGGTGGGGCGGCGACATTGAAAACCGCATGCGCCTGCCGGTGGAAATCGTGCGCCGCGTGCGCGAAGCCGTGGGGCCGAACTTCATCATCATGTACCGCCACTCGCTGCTCGACCTGGTCGAAGGCGGCAATAGCTGGGATGAGGTCGTGACGGTAGCCAAGGCGCTGGAAGCGGCGGGCGCATCGATCATCAATACCGGCGTAGGCTGGCACGAGGCGCGCGTGCCGACCATTGTGACTTCGGTGCCGCGTGCGGCTTTCCGCAGTCTGGCGGGCCGCCTCAAGCGGGAATTGAAGATTCCCGTGGCGGCCTCGAACCGCATCAACATGCCAGATGAAGCCGAGCATATCCTCGTTTCCGGCGAGGCCGATCTGGTATCGATGGCGCGGCCTTTCCTGGCCGACCCCGATTTCGTGCGCAAGGTCGAAACAGGGCGCGTCGACGAGATCAATACCTGCATCGCCTGCAACCAGGCTTGCCTGGACCATACGTTTTCCAACAAGCGCGCCAGCTGCCTGGTCAATCCGCGCGCGGCGCATGAAACCGAACTGGTGTTCGTCAAGACTGCGCGTGCCAAGCGCGTGGCCGTGGTCGGCGCCGGGCCGGCCGGCTTGTCGGCCGCGTCTGTCGCGGCCGAGCGCGGGCACGACGTGACCTTGTTCGAAGCGGGCGACCGCATCGGCGGGCAATTCAATTACGCCATGCGCATACCGGGCAAGGAAGAGTTCGCCGAGACGCTGCGCTACTTCAACCGTCGACTTGAACTCGCCAGCGTGAAGCGCCGATTGAACCGGCGCGTGACGCGCGAGGAGCTGCTGAGCGAAGGGTTTGACGAGGTGATCGTCGCCACCGGCATCGTCCCGCGCACGCCGCGTATCGAGGGCATCAAGCATCCCAAAGTTCTGTCTTATCTCGATGTGCTGAAGAGCAATGCGCCCGTGGGCAAGCGCGTGGCCATCGTCGGTGCGGGCGGCATCGGTTTCGACGTCGGCGAATTCCTGTTGCATGATCCGGCCGTGCCGCTCCCCCTGCCTTTGGACAACTGGCTGGGTGAATGGGGTGTCGATCTGCAAGCCAGGGGTAACGGTGGCTTGGTTGAGCCGCATGTGGAAACCCCGGTGCGGCAGCTTTATCTGTTGCAGCGCAAGGCAAGCAAGCTTGGCGCGACGCTGGGCAAGACTTCAGGTTGGGTGCATCGCGCCACGCTGCAAAAGAAGGGTGTGGAAATGATCGCCGGCGCCGAATACCACAAGATCGACGACGCAGGCTTGCACATCAGCGTTGACGGCGTAGCGCGTTTGCTCGAAGTCGACAATGTCATCATCTGCGCCGGACAGGATTCCCTGACTGAGCTGATGCCGCCGGCCGAGTCCAACGGGCAGCGGCCGAACGGCCCGCGTTTCCACGTAATCGGCGGTGCCAAGCTGGCGGCCGAACTCGATGCTAAAAGGGCAATTCGCGAAGGCGCCGAGTTGGCGGCGGCCTTGTAGTCTCCAACCCGGTTGTGGGCAGGGTGGAGCATCGCCCGGGTGAAATCCCGGCAATACTTGTTGCCAGTCTACGGACTTGCTTCTTGCCTTCGGCAGCGACCATTTGTCGCGATTTGTGTCAAGGATAAATTTTCTTGCGTAACATTTCGTAAGAGACATTCCTTTGGTCAAGTTCATGACATATAGTGGGCTTGTGCGGCAATACGATAATCAAGCGAAGCTTTGGGCCAAGGAGACTGTCATGGCGGCAATGAATCATTTCAAGCCCAGGCGCGCCGCGTGGGCTACGGTAGGCATTCTGGCGGGTTGTTCGGTCACCACCACGCCGCCGGTTTTCCATCCGGCCTCGCAGCCTGTCGCCACGGCCAACCGGCCTGACAGTTCGATGCGTGCCGAAAGCGCCCCTCCGTATCGCGTTGAAAACATGTCCCTCGAACGCTACAAGCGAGTGCTGGCGCAGCGCATCGTCGATCAAAATCCTGAGAAGATCTACCCGGGTAATCCACAAGCCTTGTTGCGTTCGGTTATCGTCATGAAGTATGTGCTCGATTCCAATGGCAACGTGACCTCGGTCAATACGATACGCTCGAATGGGGATTCGGCCACGCTGGCCACGGCGCATGCCGCAGTGCGCCATGCGGCGCCTTATCCTGCGCCGCCGTATCAATTGCTGTCGCACGGCAAGGTCGAGGTCATTGAAACCATGCTGTTCAATAATGACGGGCGCTTCCAGCCGAGGACGATTGCCCAACCGCAACTCGACGAATAACTCGGCGAGTAACTCGACTAGTAAGCGGCTTCAGGAATCATTGGCACGCGGCAATTTCCTGCCGCGTTTTGCTTTTTGCCGCATACTATAGCCTGGCTCATCCGCAGGATTCACACGCCATGCCAGGTATCGATTCTTCCCGTCCGCCCAAACTTTATCGCTATTCCGATCGCCAATGGCTGGAGCGCGCGTTGACACTGGGCGAGTTTCGCCTCTCTCCTCCCGCCGTCGAGCCCGGGCAGCAGGCGGCACGCTATCTCACGCTGGGCTGGACGCGCAGCTGGAATGAGCGCCTGTTCGACGCCTTCGGTGTCGATACCTGCCTGATCATCCACGATACCGAGCAATTCGGTGAGCGATTGCACCGCGCGGCGCAAAAGATCCTGCCGAGCTGGGCGGGTATCGATGCGCCAGTGTATTACGGTAAGCCTAGTCCCTTGGGTGCTCTGTTTTCCAAGGAACGCGCCGATGCCGCGCAAGAGGAATGGCTGTTCGCCTGGCGTCCGACCGGGGCCATGCTGTCGCTCGCCCCGGTGTTCGTGCGCGTCGGCAATATAGAAGGCATCGCCGAGTTGCGCGACAAAACGTCTCCAACGGGCCCGATCCACTAAAACCACTGGTCGGCGAAAGGCTCGCATGAATACCTTGCATGTCGATTTCGCAGTGATAGGCGCCGGTACGGCGGGTCTGGCGGCATTTCGCGCCGCCAAGTCGCATGGCAGGTCCGGCGTGTTGATCGAGGGCGGGCCTTACGGCACGACGTGCGCGCGCGTGGGCTGCATGCCAAGCAAGCTGTTGATCGCGGCGGCGGAAGCGGCACATGCGATTTCCCACGCGCCGGGTTTCGGCGTGCATGCGGATAACCTGCGCATCGACGGCCGCGCCGTGATGGCGCGCGTGCGTGCCGAGCGCGACCGCTTCGTCGGCTTCGTGCTCGAAGGCGTGGAGCGCATATCGGAGGCCGAGCGCCTGCGCGGCCATGCCCGCTTTCTCGATCCGAAGCGCTTGCAGGTCGGCGAGCACACCATTGTGCATGCCGAACGCATCGTCATCGCCACCGGCTCCAGGCCGCAGATCCCTTCGCAGTTGCGCGACGCCGGCGAGCGCCTGATAGTCAATGACGACGTGTTCGAATGGCAGGATTTGCCTGAATCGGTGGCCGTGATCGGCACCGGGGTGATCGGCCTTGAGCTGGGCCAGGCCCTGCACCGGCTCGGCGTGCGCGTGGCGGTATTCGGCCGCAGTGCGCGCATAGCGCAACTGACCGACCCTGAAGTGACGGCATCGGCGGCGCGTGCGCTGGGGCAGGAACTCGATCTGCGCTGCCATGCCAGGATACTTTCAGCCCATGACGACGGCGAGCGCGTGCAATTGCGCTACCGCGACAACAAGGGTGTGGAACACAGGGAGCACTTCCGCTACGTGCTGGCGGCGGCGGGCCGCATGCCCGACCTGCGGCAGCTGGGCCTGGAAAACACCGGGCTGGAACTCGATGCGCATGGCATTCCACTTTACGACCCGCGCACCATGCAATGCGGCGGTAGTGCGATCTTCATCGCCGGCGACGCCAACCATGAGCGCCCCCTGCTGCATGAAGCCGCCGACCAAGGCCGCATCGCCGGCGACAATGCCGCGCTGTTTCCCGCCGTACATGCCGGTTTGCGCCGCAGCCCTCTGAATATCGCCTTCACCGAGCCGCAGATTGCCGTAGCCGGGGAATCCTTTGCCGAGCTCGGCGACAGGATCGCTTTCGGCACGGTCTCTTTCGAAGATCAGGGCCGCAGCCGCGTGATGCGGCAAAATCGCGGATTATTGCGCGTCTATGGCGAATACGGTTCGATGCGTTTCCTTGGCGCCGAAATGGCCGGGCCGCGCGCCGAGCACCTGGCCCATCTGCTGGCCTGGGCGCACCAGACCCGCATGACGGTGCCGGCCATGCTGGAGATGCCGTTTTACCATCCCGTGGTCGAGGAAGGCTTGCGCACGGCGTTGCGCGATTTGAACGAGAAATTGCAACGCGGCTTGCCCGAAATCGAGCATTGCACCGATTGCACACCGGGGTCGTAAGTCCGGAAACGGGCCTTGGGTGTGGCTCTGGAGCCTGATTTTGTCACCACCTTGGCATCGCAGTGAGGCACAATAGGAACGAAGTTTGTCGGCGGGCGAATAATATGGAACGGCGAGACAGGCAAAACAACAAGGGTCGGCATCGATGCGCCTGAAGCTGCGCGCCTCCATCGTCGCGGCCGTCGTGGTCGGCCTGCTCATTCCGGTCACGGTATCGAGCTTTCTCACGCTCGGGCAGCGTGAACAGGCCTTGTCGCAAAGCCTGGCATCGGACCATCAGCGCCTGACAGATATTCTGACCCTCGGCATGGAAGAGCCGCTCTGGAATCTGTCGCGCGATGCCGGCAAGCCGCTGTTCGACTCCGTGCTGTCCGACGAGCGCGTGACCGCAGTGTTCGTGCGCGACAAGAAGTTCGGCAATTTCCTTGCCGAAGAGCGTCCCGAGCGGCGCCGTGGCAAGCAGGCGGTGAAGAACGAGGATGTGGTCTATAACGGCAACGTGATCGGATATGTCACGGTCGAGATGGATAGCGGCCAGCTCGACGCCGAAGTGATGCGCGACCGGCGCACCTTCGTCCTGACCGTGGCGGGGCAGCTCCTGCTGTCCATCGTGCTGACGGTGGCCCTGCTGCAATACCGGCTGCTGGCGCCGTTGCGCCGGCTGATGCAGGAATCGCAGCGCCTGGCGCGCAAGCAATTGAATGAACCGTTCCGCTGGCAGCGCGACGACGAACTGGGCAGCCTGGGCGCCAGTCTCGAGAGCACGCGCCAGGCTCTGCAAGCCCTGTTCGACGAGATCGAAACCAAGAACCGCGCGCTCGAGCAGGATATCGAACGGCGCGCTGCCACGGAAAAGGAATTGCAGCGCCACCGCGACCACCTGGAAGACCTGGTGCACGAGCGCACGGCGGAATTGACTATCGCCAAGGAACGGGCCGAAGTGGCCAACCGCGCCAAGAGCACGTTCCTGGCTTCCATGAGCCACGAGTTGCGCACCCCCTTGAATGCCATCCTCGGCTACGCGCAAATTTTGAAGCGCGAGCGCAACCTGTCGGAACGCCAGATCACCGGCTTGAACACGATACGGCAGAGCGGCGAACACTTGCTGACCCTGATCACTGACTTGCTCGACCTGTCCAAGATCGAGGCGGGCAAGTTCGAGCTGTATGCCAATGCGGTCGATCTCATGGCCTTCCTGCTTACCATTGCCGACATCATCCGCATCAAGGCCGAGCAAAAGGGCTTGCTGTTCTCCTATCAGGCGGCGCCCGATATGCCGCACTCGGTCTTGATGGATGAAAAACGTGTGCGCCAGGTGCTGTTGAACCTGCTCGGCAATGCCGTGAAGTTCACCGACCGCGGCCAGATTTCCCTGCGCGTCGCCGCGGCGCGCCGCGAAGGCGGGCAGGTTGCGTTGGCCTTCGAGGTGCAAGACACCGGCGTCGGCATGACGCCCGACCAGTTCGAAACCATTTTCCAGCCCTTCGAGCAGGTGGGCGATGCCGAGCGGCGCTTCGGCGGCACCGGCCTTGGCCTGTCGATCAGCCGCCAACTGGTGCGCATGATGAACAGCGACATCAAGGTCGAGAGCGCATTGGGCCGGGGCAGCCGTTTCAGCTTTGAACTGACCGTGCCTGTCGTCGAAGTGGATCAGGCGTTGCGTCCGTCCAAGCGCCGCGTCTCGGGTTACGCCGGGCCAGTGCGCAAGGTTCTGATCGTGGACGACGTGGTCGCCAACCGCCAGATGCTGGCCGACTTGCTGCTGAGCCTGGGCTTTGCCGTCGATGAAGCGGGCGACGGCAAGGAAGCGCTGCGCCAGATGCAGCTTTCCCTACCTGACCTGGTCTTGATGGACATCATGATGCCGGTGATGGACGGCCTCGAAGCGATACGCCAGATCCGCGCCAATGCCGATTGGGCCGGGGTACCCATCATCGCCATTTCGGCTTCGGCCACGTCGGACGACCAGCGCGAATCCATGACTGCCGGCGCGAACGCCTTCATGACCAAGCCGGTCGACCAGGACGAGTTCCTGCAGCATGTGGGCAACTTCCTCAACCTGGTATGGGACAGCGAACCGGTGGCCAGGGAGGCGGCGCAGCCCGAGACGCTGCAAGCGCCGGCTTTCGAAGTCCCGCCTGCTGCGGAAATGGCGCGCCTGCACGAATTGGCGCTGGCCGGCAGCATGCGCGACATCCGCCAGCACGCCGAGTACATCGCCGCGCTCGGCGAGCAGTATCGCCCCTTTGCCGACAAGCTTTCCGCGCTGGCCAAGAGTTACCAGTCCAGGGCCATCCTCGAACTAGTCGAATCGTTCGGGGCACGTCCGGTTGGCGCACCGGACGGAAAGGGCGATGCGCCGTGAGGCCCGCTGCACCGCCGCAAGCCGCGTCGACCATTCTGATCGTTGACGACATACCGGCCAACGTCGGCGTGCTGGTCGACTACCTCGAAGACAACGGCTTTCGTGTGGTGGTGGCGCAGGACGGGGCGGAAGGCTTGAAGCGCGCCGAATTCGCGCGGCCCGACCTGATCCTGCTCGACGTGATGATGCCGGGCATGGACGGCTTCGAAACCTGCCGCCGCCTCAAGGCCGAGGAACGCACGCGCGACATTCCCGTGATCTTCATGACGGCCATGACCGAGGCCGGCGAAAAGGTCAACGCCTTCGGCGTGGGTGCGGTCGACTACGTGACCAAGCCGTTCGAAATCGAAGAAGTGCTGGCGCGCGTGAAGACGCATCTGTCGCTGCGCGAAATGCGGCGCCAGCTGGAAAAGCAGAACGAATTGCTGCAGCAGGAAATCCATGTGCGGCTGCAGACCGAGCGCGCGCTACGCCTGACGCAATTCTCGGTCGACCACGCTACCGTGGCCGTGATCTGGATCGCGCCCAACGGCAGTTTCGCCTACGCCAACGAAGCCGCCTGCCAGCTGCTGCGCTACACGCGGGCCGAGATGATGGCCCTGGGCATGTACGACATCGAAGTCGGCGTCACCCAAGAGAACTGGGCGCTCCACTGGGCTTACATCAAGGAGCGGCGCTACTTTGGCAATGAGACGCGCGTGCGCACCAAGGACGGCGCCGTGCTGCCGCTCGAATCCACCATCAATTACCTCGAATTCGACGGCCGCGAATATGCGATCGCTTTCGTGCGCGACGTTTCCGAGCGCAAGCGCGCCGAGCAGAGCTTGCACGAAAGCTACCAGAAGCTCAAGGAAAGCAACCGCAAGCTCGAAGAGATGCACCAGCAATTGCTGCAGTCGGAAAAGCTCGCCTCGATCGGCCAGCTCGCCGCCGGCATGGCGCACGAGATCAACAACCCGATCGCCTTTGTCCATGCCAACCTCGGCACTTTCCAGGAGTACGTCGCGGGGCTGCTGCAGCTGATCGCGCTGTATGAGCGTGCCGAACCCTTCCTGGCCGGGCAGGCCGACCTGCTGGCCCAGCTGGAGCGCCTGCGCACGCGGATCGACCTGGCGCACCTGCGCAGCGACGTGAACGACCTGCTGGCCGAATCGCAGGACGGCGTCCAGCGTGTGCGGCGCATCGTGCAGGATTTGAAGGACTTTTCACGCGTCGGCGAAGCCGAGCGCCAGCGCTTCGAACTGCATCCCGGTCTTGACAGCACGCTCAACATCGTCAATAGCGAATTGAAGCAGAAGGCGGAAGTCGTCAAGGAATACGGCAAGCTGCCCGTCATCGAGGGCGTGCCGGCCCAGATCAACCAGGTGTTTTTGAACCTGCTGGTCAATGCCGGGCAGGCGATCGTGAACGAGGGGGAGGGGCGCATCGTCATCCGCACCGGATGCGAGGACGGCTGGGTCTGGATCGAAGTGGAAGACAATGGTGTCGGCATACCGGCGGACAACATGACGCGCATCTTCGAACCGTTCTTCACCACCAAGCCGGTGGGCATGGGAACCGGACTCGGACTGTCGCTGTCGTATGGCATTGTGGCACAACACTGCGGGCGCATCGACGTGGCGAGCAAGGTGGGCAAGGGGTCCACGTTTCGCGTCTGGCTGCCCGTGCATGCGCCCGAGGCCGAGGTGTGACAGACTCTCGGTAGTTGCCCCATCCTGCCGTGCTCGGTATGATGTCAGTCGATAGCCAAGGCGCCCGATCACATTACCGAATTGATTGGCAATCCAATTGATTTGCCCCCCAACAAGAAAAGGAGCATCCCATGCTGGCCAATAACGTCAAGACCGTCAGGAACGATATGAAAACCCTGCTGCGCGACGCGCAAGAATTGTTCCGCGAAGCCACCGTCGCCGGCGGCGACAAGGCCGAAGAGCTGCGCCAACGGGGCATCGGCCTGCTCGAAGCTGCCAGTGCCAAGGCACAGGAATTGCAGACAGCCGCCATCGAAACCGGCAAGGAAGCCGCCAAGACCACCGACGAATTCGTGCATGAAAATCCGTGGAAAGCTGTCGGCATCGCCGCCGGCGTGGGCTTGATCGTCGGCTTGCTGCTTGCCCGCAAGTAAGCGGCCCGCCCGACTCTTCATATTTCAGTCATGGAGCACAAGCCGGCGGGCAAATCGGATACGCACCTGATCGCCGGGCTGATCGGCGTCGTCAAAAATATGATCGGCCTGTTGCTCTCGCGCATCGAACTCGCTGCGCTGGAGCTGGCCGAGGTGCGCACGACGCTATTGAAGCTGTCGGTGGCGGCGGCGATCGGGCTGCTGGCGGCCTGGTTCGCGCTGGCTTATTGGAGCGTACTGCTGGTCTACCTGGCCTGGAACACGCTGGGCTGGGTGATCCTGTTGCTGGTTGCCGTGGGCTTCACTGTGGTGGCCGTTGCCGTGCTGCTCTATGTGCGTGCAATCGTGATGCGGGAAAAGCTCTCGCTGCTGGCGACCATGAATGAATTGCGCAACGACCGCGACGCGCTTTTGTAGGAGCTTCCATGGCCCAGGACGACACCCCGATCGAATTGCGCAAGCAGCTGCTCATTACGCAAGGCGCGATGTACCGCAGCGGCATCGTCACGTCGAAAGAGAAAGTGCTCCATGGCTTGCGTGCCGATTCGCTGGCGCGCAGCGCCTTGAAGCAGGTGGGGCTGGCGGCGTTGGCCGCCTGGCGTACGCGCTCCGGCGTGGCCGCCACCAGTATGCCGGCCGTCCTGCCCATCATAGCCAGCGGGGTTGCCAAGGCTTGGCGCGAGCGCAACTGGAAGCCGGTACTGCGCGGCGTGCTCATTGCCGGCGCGATGGCTGGCGCGGCTGCGCTGTTCGTCGGTTTTAGCAAGCGCAAGCAGGCAAGCGAAGAAGAAGAGACCGAAGACGATTTTTGATCGTTTATCAGGGGGCGCAGGACGGGCGGAAGCCGCGGCGGAGCGTGGTTCGCGGCATTCCGCCAAGCGATTAAATAGTGGCCTCTCGCGCACATGGTGGAATCGCCAAGCGTCGTAAGCCTTCAGTTTTTCCATCCTGCAAATACAAAAAAGCCGGCTCGCAAGCCGGCTTTTTCTCTGGGTGCTGGATCTTACTTGGCGGCAGATACCATGTAATCAACTGCAGCCTTGACGTCGGCATCCGATGCCGTCATTGCCGTGCCCTTGGGCGGCATGCCCTTGAAGCCGTGCAAGGCGTGGTCATACAGCGTGGGCTTGCCTTGCGCGACACGCGGCGCCCAGGCAGCCTTGTCGCCGAACTTCGGCGCACCGGCCACGCCGGCCGTGTGGCAGGTGGTGCAAGTCGATTCGAACAGCTTCTTGCCCGGATCGGCTGCGGCAACGGCGGGAGCTGAAGCGGCGGCGCTGGCCGAGGCGGGTGCCGCTGGCGCGACGGATTCGGCCGGAGCGGAAGCGGCAGGCGCCGAAGCCGATGCACCAGCAGCCGAAGCGGCAGGCGCAGCCGGTTCCTTGAAGCTGGCACCGCCTTGGTTGGCCATGTAGACCAGGGCGCGTGCCACTTCAACGTCTTCGAAATCAGGGTTGCCGCCCTTGGCCGGCATGCCCTTGAAGCCCTTCAAAGCGTGCGACAGCAACGTGTCGTAGCCTTGGGCAATACGCGGCGCCCAAGCAGCCTTGTCGCCGAATTTGGGAGCACCGGCAACGCCTGCACCGTGACAGGCCGAGCAGGTGCTCTTGTAAATGTCTTCGCCGCTTTGCAGTTGCTTGGGCGCGCTGGCGTCAACCAGCTTGAAATTCTGGTCCGCCACCGGGGCGACGCGTTCAGTGATCGCTTCCTTCGATTGGCTCTCCGTGCCGGCACCGGTCTTGGGGCCGCCGGTCACGTATTGTACCAGCAGCACGATACAGATGATGGGCACCAGAAAGGCGGCCACGACTGCCACAATGAGTTGCTTGGGTGTCTTGATCGCGGATTCGTGTTCGTTATGTGCGTCGCTCATTATTCCCTCAATACAATTTTTGAAAGCTGTGACTTGTAGCGCTGCTGATTCCGGCAAGCTGTCTCTGTGCGCACAGTTGCAATGCTGCACCTTGCCAAACCCTTGATTATAGTCGTAACAACCCCGTTTTGGCACAAGAAATTGCCGCTTTTCATTGCAGCTCTGGGGGACGTCGGGTTGACGGGAAATGGCGTAGGGCACATGCTTTCGTGACAGCATTGCTGCGCTCGCCTATAATGCGAGGCGTCTGCGCAGGATGGGGATACGCGAGAGTTGTTTTTTGTGCAATTGACTCATGTGACAACCATGCTGTGCTTCAACGCTTCGACGGCCCCATCCAAGCCTCGATGTCACCCTCAACGCGGCTGTAGCTCAGTGGATAGAGTATTGGCCTCCGAAGCCAAGGGTCGCTGGTTCGATCCCAGCCAGCCGCGCCATATATATCAAGCATTTAGCCAATTTTTCGAAGTCGGCTTTTTGCTTTCTGCGGCTCATGTAGGCGCTGTGTAGGTTTTAAGCGAGTTCTCAGGGGTAGATTGTGCAACCCGTCCAGCCCCATCCGCCTGCGCCTTGCACGCGAGCGGATTGGTAGCTCATGGCAGAGCGAGCAGTGACGTATCCACTTTTTGCACTGGCGTGAGCGCCGCCGCCGCCCTGTCGGCCGAAAAATACCGGCAAGTTTTCCAAACTTTTAAATTCGACCTTGCAAGTGGGCCATCACCCAATTAATGCACCTGGGCCGTGGGCGGATTTTTGCTAACCTTGCTTCCCCATGCGACTTGAGTCCAATAGGAGTGCCCGTGCCTTGTCGGATCAGTCTGATACTGCTCATAAGTCGTTTGGGAGATTTGCATCAAATTCCCCCTGACCTGTAAAACCGTCCATTTCTGGCCAGCCTTGAGCGAAATTCCGGAAAAGCAGTAAGGCTCATCGTTGACGATAGCAGCCCACGCCGAAAGCTCCCTTGACTCATAGTGCTGCACTGCCTCCGCAAACTTGGACAAATATTCACAGCCAAACGCATTGGGGGACATCGAAATTTCGTCGTCGGCATGTATGGTGTTGGGATCGACCGTTCGATAGTGTGTGACTGCGGTTGACAGTATGCCGTGGATGATGGTGCTACCCACGAAGAAAATTACGGTTCCAACGATCACCAAGTAAAAAAAGAAAAGATATCCGCGTTTTCTTGGCCTATCTGCTGCTGCATTTACGATTTGCTGTTCCTGCTGCCCCTCTTCGTCAGTCAAAGGGTTGCCACATTTTGGGCACGCATGTGCCTTTGAACTGATCTTTTCTTTGCATTCGCTGCATTCAATTAATGCCATTGCGCGATCCCCAATTTATGAAATGACGTCTACGTAAAGCCTGGATTGCTTCGCGCCCGCTTGTTCAATGCAACAACGTGGGCAGATGCGGCGAGCGGCGTGGAGGTTCGTGGCGATTGCGCCAGGAGCATCCATTTTTTGCACACGCGTCAAGAATTGATGGGTAAGCGAGTCGCCTCATTTCAAATCTTCCTAGGCAATTTCGAATAATGTACTGAGGTACATGTACCGTGGACTTAAATGTAACACGTTGAAATCATGCATGGGTGCCCAATCTATCCAAACAACGTCAAGACCCTGCATTGCTTTCTCTCGGAAAGGCGATTCGCCAAATACGCTTGGAGCAAGGTATTTCGCAGGAGGAGCTTGCCCTATTGGCGGACGTTGACCGCAGTTATGTCGGAAGGGTGGAACGCGGGGACAATAACGTCGCTGTGCTGACCCTAGTTAAACTCGCGTCCGCTTTGCGTGTCAGCGTGGCTAAGTTGATGAAGGTCGCGCAGCTTTGACCGAAGCAACAGAAATGCGCAACGAGCAATCGGACGAATGCTTCAATTGTCGTTTTATTAGGTGAGAGAATCGCTCGCGCCATGCCCTTGCCGCATGCGCAGCATTATGGCCCGATCAATCAGGCCGCGAATGGTTGGCGAGTCGTTTACAAATACAATAGACGACATGAATTTCATTGGGCCTAGCTCAAGAAAGAGCATTCCAAAAACTTCGTCGGCAAAGCTGCTTGAGATAACGCTGACTCCGGAAAAATCTATGACCACTGTTTGGCCATCGCACATCTCCACAATATTTTTCAACTTGATCTTGATCGGCCGTCCGCTAATGCGCGAAGCAAAGGAAGTCACCTCCTCCGACATCACCAATTTGACGGACTTTAAATCGTCTGCTTCGTATTTGTGCTCGATGATGTCGCTTGGTTTATGATACGACCCCTTAAATTTTAGCGCCTGTTCCAAAATGCCACGATTGCTGATATCTATCGTCATATCAACCATCGTTCCGGAAAATGGCACTACATCGTTGCGAAAGGACAGGACGCCATCATCTAACTCGAAGCGGGCATTGTTTGCATGAATTCGAAATATACCCCCACTAACTCGGCACATTTCGAAAGATCCAAAAAGTCCGTTTCCCTGATTTGTAGTCGAATTCCGCGTGACCCCTTCCTTCACTGCCTCTTCTAGCGCAGCAATGTCCGAAACAATCTCTGGATGTGCTTCTCTCAGTGTGTGCGCAACACCCAGTCCACCATCACAAACCGTAAACTCGATTGCACGTCGAGCCCGACTGTGTAGGGTGACTTGGACAATTCCTCCAATTTGAGACTGTGAGTGATTTAGGACGTTGTCCGTTATTTCGTTAAGTGCCCACTCAACTCCGGCGAAATCCGCTCGCCCAAGGTTGTCGATTGAGCTCAAAACTTTATCCATGATGGTGTTGACGCAGGCCTGTTGCTCCTCGCTTGTTTTAAACAGTAAAATTTTCGATGAAGATGTCTTGTTGGGCGGGTCATAGCGCCTGGGCTCAATAAGATGTGCCCAGCCATAGCTCCGGAATCTCCCCGCAAGAGTTGCCATCTCTGGTAACGTCAGCGAAAAATCGACATGGCCAGTTTTCTTCAACACCAGGATGTAAGACAGAAGTAAGCGGTAACTGAGCGGCGTCCTTGCGCTAACTGCCCAACTGATGCAGGAGCGAGCGCAACGGATTGCTGGCGAAATGCTGTTTCCACAGCTTCGGCGTCAGTTCTTCCACGCGCGATGCCGGATGTTGTCCGACACG
>DASVLJ010000007.1:0-2559 GCA_036384915.1 Burkholderiaceae bacterium | reverse complement strand
GTATCTTGAGCAAAGCAAACTGCGGCTGGTCGTGGTGGGCGGCGAGAAGGTATCGCTCGAATCGTACCGTAAATGGAAACAGATCGCCAAACCGCATCAGGCCTGGATCAATTCCTACGGCCCCACGGAAACGACAGTCATGTCGAGTGCCTATAGCCAACTGGATGATCGCGGCCAGCAGAGCAATCCCACCCGCGTACCCATAGGCCGGCCGATAGGCAACACGCAAATCTACATTCTCGACGCCATGCAGCAGCCCGTGCCGCTGGGCGTGTCGGGCGAAATCCACATTGGCGGCACCGGTGTCACGCGGGGCTATCGCAATCGTCCGGGATTGACGGCGGAGAGATTTATTGCCGACCCGTTTAGCGGCACGCCGGGAGCGCGAATGTATCGGACGGGCGACCTGGGCTGTTTCAGGCCGGACGGGCATATCGAATATTTGGGACGCAACGATCACCAGGTCAAGATACGCGGCTTCCGGATCGAATTGGGCGAGATCGAATCGCAACTGAGCCGGCATCCGTCGATCAGGGAGACGGTGGTGATTGCGCGCGAAGACGTACCCGGAGAACGGCGCCTGGTTGCCTACCTCACGCAAAACGGGGAAGCGGCGGCAAGTACGGACGAGCTCCGGACGTCGCTGCGGGAAAGCCTGCCGGATTATATGGTGCCGAGCGCTTTCGTGGTTCTCGATGCCTTGCCGCTCACGCCGAACGGCAAGCTGGACCGGAAGGCCCTGCCCGCGCCCGAGCAGGGCGCCTACGTCTCGCAGTCGTACGAAGCGCCACAAGGCGAGATCGAGGAAATTCTTGCCGGCATCTGGCAGGAGCTGTTGCGGGTGGAATGCATCGGCCGGCACGACAACTTCTTCGACCTGGGCGGCCACTCCCTCCTGGCGGTGCAACTCATGACCCGCATCCGTCAGGGCCTGGGCCGGGAGATGGCCTTGCGCCAGCTCTTCGAACACCCCACGGTCGCAGCACTGGCCAGGCAATTGATGCGTACCGGGTCGATCGCCGTCGCCGCAATCGGCCGCGCCGATCGCACGCAGGCATTGCCCTTGTCCTGGCCCCAGCAGCGGCTGTGGTTCGTCGACCAGATGGAGGACGGCGGCACGGCCTACAACATGTCCAACGCCTTGCGCATGGTCGGCGAACTCGACCGGGCGGCATTGCAGGCGGCACTGGATACCCTTGTC
The DNA here is from genome assembly GCA_036384915.1 of Burkholderiaceae bacterium. Taxonomy (GTDB): domain Bacteria; phylum Pseudomonadota; class Gammaproteobacteria; order Burkholderiales; family Burkholderiaceae_D; genus PKWO01. Next base: position 1,358 of record DASVLJ010000007.1, on the reverse strand, counting down.
GAACGGCACGAAGTCCTGCGCACGATATTCGTGGCCGACGAAGGGAAGGCGGTGCAACTGGTGCAGGATCCGGGCCGCTTCGACATCGTGCAAGTCGATCTGGACGACCTTCCTGCGACTGCGCGCGAAGAACAGGTCAGACGCCACACTGCCGAGGAAGTCGGCGCCCCGTTCGATTTGGAGACGGGGCCGCTGATCCGCGCGCGTCTGTTGAAAGTCAACGACCAGGAACACGTGCTGTTGCTCACCATGCACCACATCGTCTCCGACGGCTGGTCGATGGGCATCGTGATGCGGGAACTGGCGGTGCTCTATGCCGCTTACAGAGAAGGGAAAGCCAGTCCCCTGGCGCCGCTGTCGCTGCAGTACGCCGACTATGCGGTATGGCAACGCCAATGGCTGCAAGGCGATCTGCTGCAAAGCCAGCTCGATTATTGGAAGGCGCATCTCGCCGGAGCGCCGGCCTTGCTGGGATTGCCGGCGGACCGCGCGCGCCCCGCGCAGCAAAGCTATCGCGGCGGTGTCGCCGTCTTTGCCATCGATGCGGAACTCACCCTGAAGCTCAGGAAACTGGCACGCGAGCACCACGCGACGATGTTCATGACGATCTACACCGCCTTCGCCATCCTGCTGTCGAGGCTGAGCGGGCAGGACGACGTCGTGATCGGCACCCCGGTGGCGAACCGGTTGCGCACGGAAGTGGAAGGCTTGATCGGTTTCTTCGTCAACACCCTGGCGCTACGCGCAAGGCTGGACGGCAACCCGACCGTGCGCAACATGCTCCAGCAAGTCAAGGCCATGACGCTGGATGCCTACAGCCATCAGGACGTTCCCTTTGAGCAGGTCGTCGATGTCGTGCAGCCGCCGCGCAGCCTGAGCCACAGTCCGCTGTTCCAGGCGATGCTGGTGCTGCAGAACACACCCGAAGGAGAATTCTCCTTGCCGGGGCTCAAGCTCATGCAGCAGGAGACCCCGCACAACACGGAAACGTTCGATCTGACGCTGGCGCTGCAGGAACGAGGCGACCGGGTTTTCGGCGCTTTCAGCTACGCCTGCGACTTGTTCGACCAGGCCAGGATCGAACGCTGGATCGGACACTTCCAGGCCGTGCTGGGCGCCATGGCGCAGGACGCGGAACAGCGCGTCAATGCCATCGAGCTGCTGGACGACAAAGAACGCAGTCGGTTGATTGACGAAATCAGCACGACGGGCGCCGCCTACCCGGCCGGCAAACCCGTTCACGCATGGATAGAAGAACAGGTAGAGCGCAACCCCGAGGCGGTCGCCCTGGTGTACGGGGAGGCAACACTGAGCTACGCCGAATTGAACCGCCGGGCCAACCAATTGGCGCACCACCT
>DASVLJ010000006.1:0-1815 GCA_036384915.1 Burkholderiaceae bacterium | reverse complement strand
GGCGCCGGAACTGGGGTCTTATCTCTCGCAGGAATACGAAGCGCCGCAAGGCGAGATCGAGGAAATTCTCGCCGGCATCTGGAAGGAGCTGTTACGTGTGGAGCGCGTCGGCCGGCACGACAACTTCTTCGAACTGGGCGGCCACTCACTCCTGGCGGTGCAACTCATGAGCCGGATCCGTCAAGGTTTGGGCCGCGAAATCGCCTTGCATCAGTTATTTGAACACCCCACGGTCGGAACATTGGCCAGGCAATTGATGAGCATCGATTCGATTGCCATCACCGCAATCGGCCGAGCCGACCGGACGCAGGCCTTGCCGTTGTCCTGGCCGCAGCAGGCACTATGGTTCATCGAGCAGATGGAAGAGGGCGATACCGCCTACAACATGCGCAGTGCATTGCGCATGGTGGGCGAACTCGACCGGGCGGCATTGCAGGCCGCGCTGGATACTCTCATTGAACGGCACGAGGTCTTGCGAACGGTATTTACCCATGATGACGGTAACGCCGTGCAGCGAATTCAGGACCCTTGCCGCTTCGATATCGCCCAGATCGACCTCAACGATCTGCCTGCGACGGAACGCGAAGAGCAGGTCTGGCGTCATGCCGCCGAGGAAGTCGGCACCCCGTTCAATTTGGCGACGGGGCACCTGATCCGCGGGCGACTGCTGAGAGTCGGCGAACAGGAACACGTGTTGTTGCTCACCATGCACCATATCGTGTCCGACGGCTGGTCGATGGGTATCCTGAGACGTGAGCTGGCGGCCCTGTATGCCGCCTACAAGGAAGGGCAGGCGAACCCGCTCGCACCCTTGCCGCTTCAATACGCGGACTACTCGGTATGGCAGCGCCAGTGGCTGCAAGGCGATCTGTTGCAAAGCCAGCTTGATTACTGGAAGGCGCATCTTGCCGGAGCGCCGGCCCTGCTGGAATTGCCCACAGACCGTGTACGCCCACTGCAACAGAACTATCGCGGCGCCCGGGCCGCCTTTGTCATCGACACGGAACTGACCTTGAAGCTCAGGAAACTGGCACGCGAGCACCACGCGACGATGTTCATGACGATCTACACCGCCTTCGTCATCCTGTTGTCGAGGCTGAGCGGACAGGACGATGTCGTGATCGGCACCCCCGTGGCGAACCGGTTGCGCACGGAAGTCGAAAGCTTGATCGGCTTCTTCGTCAACACCCTGGCGCTACGCGCCAAGCTCGATGGCAACCCGACCGTGTACGGCCTGCTCCAGCAGGTCAAAGCCATGATGCTGGATGCCCATAGCCATCAGGACGTTCCCTTTGAACAGGTCGTCGATGTCGTGCAGCCGCCGCGCAGTCTCAGTCACAGCCCGATATTCCAGGTGATGCTGGTGCTGCATAATACACCCGAAGGAGAATTCTCCTTGCCGGGGCTCAAGCTGATGCCGCAGGATATGCCGCACGACACCGAAACGTCCGACCTGACGCTGGCGCTGCAGGAAAGCGGCGACCGGATATCGGGCGCTTTCAGCTACGCCAGCGCCTTGTTCGATCAAACCACGATAGAACGCTGGGTCGGTCACTTCAAGACCGTGCTGGGCGCCATGGTGCAGGATGCGGAACAACGGGTGAAGGCCATTGCGCTGCTTGACGAAGAGGAACGCCTCGGCGTGCTCAGGGGATTCAATGCAACGCGGGCCGACTACCCGGCCGGCAAACCCGTTCACGCATGGATAGAAGAACAGGTAGAGCGCAACCCCGAGGCGGTCGCCCTGGTGTACGGGGAGGCAACACTGAGCTACGCCGAATTGAACCGCCGGGCCAACCAATTGGCGCACCACCT
>DASVLJ010000005.1:0-6917 GCA_036384915.1 Burkholderiaceae bacterium | reverse complement strand
GATATACATGCGCAGCATGCGCTCCAGTCCGATCGGCGGACGCCCTCTGCCGTCACCCTTGGGATAGTAAGGTAACAGTGCAGCCACCAGTGCCGCCCACGGCGTGATGGCCTCGATTTCAGCGAGGAAACGTTCGCGCCGTGTCTGCTTCTTCTTGCCTGCGAACTCTGCTGCGGAAAAACTCGATTGCTTCATTTTTATCGGTATCGGCAAAGGGGACGCGCTATTGTGCCAGCTATGCCGCGCCCAATGGAGCGGCCGGTGAATAAATCAGCGTTTCCATAGGTTTCCCATCGAATCTCTCACCCTCGGCGATTTCGAAAATTTTGTTTTCGCGTGCTTACTTGCCATAGGCGATTTGTTTGGATTGAAGATCACCGGCATGCCCTCCGGCACCGGAGATGGCGGTTTTGACGTACAGGGCGAGGTAATTGCAACAAAGTTTAGGGATTTGAACCGCACAACCACGCCCTTGACTCCGATTGGCGCCTATGGATGCTCAATCTGAAACAAGCCACATTCGAGTTTGCCCGGGGTTTATTCCTAACCTCCAAAAGTTGCTCTGGACAGAGCTTGTCGTGCCACTTCGGCGAAGTAGTACGCCCCGGTAGGCAGGATCGCATCGTTGAAGTCATACTGGCTGTTGTGCAGCGGCACGCCGCCTGGTGAACCAGTAGCGCCATTGCCGATGAATACGAACGCTCCAGGCACCACCTTCAGGAAGGCACCGAAGTCCTCCGAAATCATCATCGGTGGCACATTGCCTTCCACCTTGTCTGCACCCACCACGGCTTGCGCCGCGCTGACGGCAATGGGAACGGCCTGCGGCCAGTTGACCGTGGGCACGAACTCATGGGTGTACTCCACCTCGCATATCGCACCGTGGGCTGTTGCGATGCCATTGCAAAGCTCGCGCATGCGTCGCTCCAGCAAGGCCTGCACCTCGGGCGTATAGCTGCGTGTGTCGCCCTTGATTTCGACATGAGTGGGAATGGCGTTACGGATACCGTCGGTATGGATTTCGGTGCACGAGACCACTGCCGAATGGGCCGGGTCCACGGAGCGCGCCACAATGGTCTGCAGCGCGAGGATGATTTCTGCGGCCACGATCAGCGGATCGGCCGCCATATGCGGGCGCGCTGCGTGACCGCCACGGCCCTTGATGCGGATCACAAAGTTGTCCTCGCTGGCCATGATGCCGCCTACTCGCGTGGCGATGTGCCCCGCAGGCATGCCGGGAATATTGTGCGCACCGTAGATTTCATCGACCGGAAAGCGCTCAAACAGCCCGTCGTCGATCATGGCCAGCGCACCGCGTCCATGCTCCTCGGCAGGCTGGAAGATGAAGCGCACGGTGCCATTGAAGTCACGGTGCCGGGTCAGCAGTTGGGCGGCACCCAGCACCATCGCCATGTGGCCATCATGCCCGCAGCCGTGCATGCAGCCACTATTCCGCGAGATGTGTTCACGGCCCTCGGCGGTCTCGGTCATCGCCAGGGCATCCATGTCCGCGCGCAGTCCGATCACGCCGGTGCCGTCACCGACCGTGAGGTTTGCCACCAGGCCGGTACCTCCGATGCCACGGTGCACTTCCAAGCCAAGAAGCTCCAGCGCCTTGCCCACATAGTCCGAGGTCTGGTGCTCATTGAAGCCGGTTTCGGGAAACCGGTGAAGATGATGACGCCAGCGCACCAGTTGCGTACCCAGTTCGTTGTCGGTGTACATGGGGTTCCTCCTTCAAGCAGGTGTGCGAGATGCTTCGGTCCGGGCTGCCCAGGCGGCCTGCCGCTGCAGCACCGACGCAGCCGACTCGCCCACCAGTTCCTCGTACACCTGAGGCGCGGTGGCCCCTTCGGTATTGATGATCAGCGCGCGGGACCGCGCGTCTAGCCCCAATTGACCCGATAGAGCGGGATTGCCGTGTAGCACCCGCAGCGCGGCAAGACCAGCAGTGCCGGATTCGCCAGCCACGATCGGCACGTCCTCGTCACTGCCCTCCGCCAAAGTACGCATGGCTTCGACCGCCTGCCCATCCTCGATGGTCATGAAGTGATCGACACTGGTTTGCAGGAACTTCCACGCCAGCGGGGAGGTTTCGCCGCAGGCCAGCCCCGCCATCACAGAATCCACCGTGCCGGTGGCCTTGGCCGCCCGCCCTTGGATCGCGCTCTGCAGCAGGCAGTCAGCCTGCGCCGGTTCGACCACGATAAAGCGCGGACGGTGTTCGCCCTGGTATTCCCATAGGTAGCTGGCCAGGCCGGCCGCCATGCCGCCCACGCCGCCCTGCAGGAGGACGTGGGTGAAGGCGCCCACTTCACCCGGCCGTGCGCCGGTCTGTTCGACGATTTCGGCGGCAATGGTGCCGTAGCCCTGCATCACGTCACGGGGAATGTCTTCGTAGCCTTCGTAGGACGTATCGGAAACGACCTGCCAACCGTTGGCCTTAGCCAAGCGTGCAGCCTCTTGCACCGACTCGTCGTAGTTGCCCTGGATGCGCACGATCTGTGCGCCATGAACGGCAATGGCCCGTTCACGCTCCACGCTCACATTGGCATGCAGCACGATTACGCAGCGGCAGCCCGCATCGTGCGCGGCAGCGGCCAGGCCCCGGCCGTGGTTGCCGTCGGTTGCGCTGATGACGGTGTAGTCTTGGAGCTGCTGCGCGTAGCGGCCCGCGAGGATGGATGCCGGATTGAGTTCAGGATGCAGGCGCAGGATCTGCCGCACCAAGGCGATGGGTGCGCCCAGGGCCTTGAAGCTGCCGAGTGGGGAACGGACCGATTCGTCCTTGACGCTGAACCGGGCAATGCCCAGTTCCAGTGCGATGCCGGGCAGGTCATACAGAGGCGTTGCTTCGTGGGCGATGCCGGTCCAAGTACTGAGCCAGCGGCGGCTTTCCTGGGCGCGCTCGATGCTCATGATCGAACGCAGTTCGTCTGGGTAGAGGGTACGCGTGGCACGCGCGTTGGCGATCAGCATAGGGTGTGTCTCCAATGGTCGGATGTGAAGCGGGATGGACGTGGTGCGCTCAGCGTGCCGCTAGGCGTCGCTGCACCACGTCGAGCCGCGACTCTTGCATTCATTGCGCCGAGAGCCTGGAGCTGGGCGAGCAGGAGGGGTGCATCCAAGGAAAGAGAAGCGGTTTGCATGGTGTGTCCTGAAAAAGACGCCATGAAATAGTATTCCATTGGATGGTTAAATTGTTTTGAAATCTGACAAAAAAATGGAATGATTTATCGTTCTTGGGTTCGGTTTACGCCCGTTGCCCCTTGCCGATCGGTAGCGACAGACCTGTTTTTTCTCGGCTCATCGTAACAAAGGTCTTGAAGCGCTTGACGTTGTTGCTCATGAAGAACAGTTGCCGCGTCAGTGAGTTGTAGTGCTCCATGTTCGTCACGGCCAGGATGAGGATAAAATCCCAGTCACCCGTCACGTAATAGCACTGTTGCACTTCAGGACAGGATACGAACACGCGCCTGGTCTCATCCAGCAGATCGATCCGCTCGCTCTCGGCCTCCACGCCTGTGATGACCGTCAATGGATATCCCACCTCAGCAGGCTCAATCTCCACCGTGTAGCGCTTGATCACACCATCCTCGGTCAGCCGCTTGAGCCGACGGTTGACCGCTGCAGTCGAGAGGTTCACCCGTTCACCCAGTTCGGCCTGAGACAGGCGCGCGTCCACTTGCAAATGCGCCAGTAGCTGCAGGTCAAAGCTATCCAATGTGTGGGGCATGGCAGTCTCCGCGTCCTCAGTAGGCATAGATATACAAAAAAATTGCGTTTACAAAGGAATTGTATGTATTTTCCAGGATTTATGAGAAATATCATTTCGTTTGATGCGGCGTGCAGGTTGCCGGGCATAGCATTCGGTCCGACGGCAAGACGGCAATGTTGAGCAGCGAACTGGCACAAATGCATGGTCGCACTGCTCTGGTGTTCACAGAGCTACAACCTGTGGCCGCATCTGACGGTGCTTGAGAACGGCATTGAGGCGCCAGTGCATGTACACCGCATGGCACGCGATGAGGCGTATGCGGTCATTTAACGACGTCTACCCCTCGAAGCTATCTGGCAGTAGCGCGTGGCGATCACTCGGGCGTTGCTCATGAGACCCGAAGTCATCATGTTTGACGTACCGGCTACGATTGATGAGGTTGGCGTAGGTGTATAGGCGAACTTTGCCAAGTGATTGCAGTTGCAGCTGGGAACAGGACCTGGAGTACGCCCGTATCAAGTGCTCACGCATACCGACCTGTCGTTGGATAGCGTGTTTGGTGAAACGCGAACGACGAGGTCGGCGGCGTGCGTGTCAACGCCCCCAGAAAGAATCCTCTTGTGCTTGATCGCTGGAGAAAAGTCGGACTTCGGCGATCTTGCCGCCTTCGATGCGGATCAGGTCCACGCCCGGCTGCTTGAGCTGGATACCATTTGCTTCGCCGGCAAACTCTAGCGTGATGGCGACCCAGTCACCGTTGGCCATGTAGCTGTCGGCGCGGGTGATGGTGAACGTCCCCTTCGAGACTTCCATCATCTTGCCCAGCATCGGGCCGACTGCGGCCATGCCCTTATGTGTGCCAGAAAACTGGTTGTTGCCCGGTTGGTGCCAAATCACCTCGGGCGAAATGATGCTGCCCAGAGTGGCCTGGTCGCCCGTCTGTGCGGCCCTAATGTAGGTCTTGGCGATGTCGATGTTGTTCAAGATGCGCTCCTTTGTTGATGCGGCGGTTGACGAAGGTTGTTCCAGTGCCGAGACGCCCCCCCGGCGAGACTGGCGGTGAGAAAGAAGACGCCGAGCAAACCTCGGCGGATGCTGGCTTTCATGGCGTAGTGTCAGGCCATCAACCCTTGCATGGCAGCAGGGTGCCGGGTGAAGGACCAATTTACGTGTACCACCCGCCACTGGCCGTTGATGAAGCGGTAGACCTGGGTGGAATTCCATGGGGTACCGGGTTTCTCACCGCCTTTTCCATCGCCGATGACGTTGCGCAAGTTGTAGTTCAGCACGACCAGATCGCCGCCATCGCTGATGATCACCTGCGGGTTGGGAAACTCGTTGCGAAGGATGTTGAGCTTGCCTTCGAAATATTGGCGAAAGTACGCCTCCACGGCTTTTCGGCCCTCAAGCCGCATCTCGGTGAGCGGATCGAAGTAGGTCACCTCCTCGCTGTACATCTCCAGTGCGCCATCGACATCGCCCTTGTTCCAGCGCTCGTTGATTCCTTGCTCCAACGCGAGGATGGTCTTCGTGATCTCGCCGACATCTGCCTTCATTGTTCATCCTTTTCAATCTGGTTTGAATATGGTTATTATTAGACTAAAGTGATCAAAATAAACGATTATTAACAGACAATGGGCGATACATTTAAGACAAATGACAAAAAACAAGACCCACGCCGAACAGCAAAAGCTGCTCAAGCCAAGTCAGGGGGGCTCGATCACAAAGTTTGAAATTCGACACCTCGGGTATCGCCCGCAAGCGACCTACCAGCTTGACTTGGAAGTCTTTTCAATGACTGATTTGCGGGAGCGGGCCAAGGATCAATTGGGGGCGACCCATCGCTACGAGTTCCACACCCTAGTGTTGGTCACGCAAGGTGTGTCCACCCAGGTTGTGGACTTCAAATCCATCTCCTGTGCTGCGGGATCGCTGCTGGTGCTGCGGTCGGGACAAGCGCACAAATACGGGCTGGGGGAAGATTGGGACGGTTGGAACGTCCTGTTTCGCCCAGAATTTGTCCTACCTGCATCGGCGTCGCGTGACCTTACGCCCGCTATCGATCTGGATCGCTTGCCAGAGCACATGATCTTGCGTGGTGATGACCTACGCACGGTGACGGACTCCATCGAACAGCTACGCGGGGACACGCAGTTTGATGCCCCGCGCGACGATGTGAGTTCCCTGCTACGCCACCAGCTCCACGCACTCTTGACGCGGCTCGCCATCCTGGTGGGACGGCAACAGGAACACGGAACCGTGGTGTCGCCAGCCTTGCAACGCTTCAAACGCTTCCGCAAGCTGGTGGAGGAACGCTTCGCCCACTGGCACCAGGTGGCTGACTATGCCAAAGAGCTCGGCTACACAGAGAAGACCCTGGCGCGCGCCGTGGAGGCAGCCATGGGCACGACGGCCAAAGCCTTCATCGCATCAAGGGTCAACCTAGAGGCGAAGCGCCTGCTCGTGCATACGGACTTGACCGTCGCCACCATCGCCGACAAGCTGGGCTTTGAAGAAGCCACCAATTTCAGCAAGTTTTTCAAGCGCGAAGCGGGCTGTACTCCGGCTGAGTTTCGGCAGAAACAGAGAACATCACTTTGATCTCTTGTCTGCGCTGGAGTCCTTCACCTTTTGAACCATGGGTGGACGTCCCGCAGCCAGCCAATGCTGTGAGATATATAGAGTCAGACTCGACTTAACAAATTAGCGACATAAGCCAAAGACAATATTTCAGACATCATCGACCAAAAGTAGGTTCTTTGACAACCTATCAACCTCGACAGGTTCGCTTCGCCGCGAGCCAGCAATTTCACCACCCATTTTCCTGGCAAACCGCGGCAATGTCGGCATAATAACAACCGTATAAAGACCGCGTATTTGAAATTTGCCTGCGACAAAATTCAATCGGCGCGAACAATGCCCGGGCTAACGACCAAACCAATAGCGCGGCACGGCACGGCGAAATTCTTCAACCGCCACGCCGCCGCCAAGCTGCAGCTTGACTGCGCCCGATTCGTCGCTGCGCAGGCGCGTGATGCCGAGCGCACCATAGCGCTCGTACACTTCCGCCTTCGGGTGATGGAAGCGGTTGCGATAGCCAACCTGGAAGATCGCCACCTGAGGCTGCACAGCCTGCAGGAAAGGCAGCGTCGACGAGGTGCCGCTGCCGTGATGCGGCGCCAGCAATACCGTGGCTTTC
>DASVLJ010000004.1:0-46168 GCA_036384915.1 Burkholderiaceae bacterium | reverse complement strand
AAAGGCTTCAAGCAGCGAAATTCCGGTGTTTGCCATCTCGTCGTCCAAATTCCGAGAGTAAACGCCTTTCTTTCGCAGTTTACAAGCCTTATTTTGTGGTTTTTCGCCTATTGGTCGCTTCGCTTCATGCGATTGCCCTGCCTTGGCGAAATGGGCTGACGATTACGTGGGCTGACATATTTGTAACGCAGTGATTCGTACGCACAATTAATTTGCCAGGCTCTGCCTGGCCCGTGAACGCGCCATTCCCCTCCTTGCCGGCGCGTGAGGGGAACCATGCAGTTGCAACAGATTGAAATAATTGCGCCGCCACAAATTCGCCTGTTTCCGTTATAAATTCCCTCATCGCATTATCTTTCATGAGGACAACGCATGACCAAAACCTTATTTCTGGCTTCCATGCTGCCCCTGGCATTGCTGGCCGCCTGCAGCGGCGGCACCGGAGGAAACGCCGATTCGCTTTCAGCCAAGGTCCTGACGCCGCAGCGCAAAACCGTGGCCGCCGACTACCAGAACATCGTGCAAGACCTCTACGTGGCCTATTTCGGCCGCCCGGCCGATCCGACGGGCTTGGCCAATTTCGAGGCGGCGCTGCAAGGCGCCGGCGCGCCGACCGATTTGACCAGCCTGACACAAGCCTACAACAGCAATCCCGCGATCAAATCGCTGATCGACAGCTTCGGCACGAGCAAGGAATCGCAGACGCTTTACGGCAGCGGCAGCACGCAGGATTTCGTTACGGCCGTGTTCCAGAACGTACTAGGCCGCGCACCGGCTTCCAGCGGCTTGAGCTATTGGAGCGGCGCCATCGCAAGCGGTTCGCTCTCCGTAGGCGATGCAGCGCTATCCATCATGGCCGGCGCCGAAACCAATCAAAGCGCGCAAGGCCTGCAGGACGCGCAATTGATCGCCAATCGCATCAGCGTCGCCTCCATGTTCAGTAGTGCGGTGTCGAGCCAGGGCGCGACGAATTCCTACAGCGGCCAGATCGCCGCTGCGACGGCGCGCGCGATGCTGGCCGAGGTCAATGCCGCGACCGACACCACAGGCTTTGCCAGCACCGTCTCCGCCACGGTCACGGCCTTGGCCGATACCGCGACCGGCTACGCAGGCGCGCCGACGCCGATGAGCGCGTCCGCTGCCACCTGGACTGCGCAAAACAATCCGCTATGCACCAAACTCACACCCTACTATTGGGAAATCGGCGACGGCACGGGAGCAGGCGTCGCGGCAAGCGAAAACGGCAGCGCCGGCACGCCTGTCACCTCGAGCACGGTGTTTTCGATCGCCTCTGCATCCAAATGGGTCTACAGTACCGCGATCGTGCAAATGCGCGGGAGTGCCGCCCAGTTGACGTCCTCCGACATCAACTTCCTCCACTTTACCAGCGGCTATACCAACATGGGCAATTACACGCCCGGCAGCCCATCCTGCCCGCAGATGGACACGGTCAATCAATGCCTGGCACAGAGCAACTACGATACGCCAAACCCGGCAACGACGGGCGTGTTCGACTATGACAGCGGCCATATGGAAGTGCATGCCAGCCAGAACGGCTTCGGCAACGACGGCGACCGCCTGCTGGCGCAAGCGGTGCAGGCGCAGATCGGCGCCGACATCAATATCGCCTATTCCCAGCCGCTTTTGGCCGGCGGGATTTACACGACAGGCGGCGACTACGCTTTGCTGTTACGCAAAATCTTGAACAATGCACTGCATATGCACGATGCGCTCGGCACTAGCCCGGTCTGCACGTCGATGAAAGCCCCCTGCAACGCACCCTATAGCCCGATTGCCGAGGCTTGGCATTATTCCATCGGGCATTGGGTGGAAGACGATCCGGCAACCTATGGCGACGGCGCTTTCAGCAGCGCGGGCGCTTTCGGCTTTTACCCTTGGATCGATGCAAGCAAGAAATACTACGGCATCATTTCACGCGAAGACATGGCCTCAGGCGGGGAGCAAAGCGGTTATGCCTCGGCGCAATGTGGACGGCTGATCCGGCATGCCTGGATGACGGGCGTCAACCAGAGTAACAGCTTGCCGAATCTGCCGAGCAGTTGATTAGCCCAAGGTCGCTATGCCGGCCTTGGCAATCTGCACGTCTTCGGAAGATTTAACGCCGGACACGCCGACCGCGCCGATGCATTGGCCATCGACCATGATGGGCACGCCGCCTTCCAGCATGCCGTCAAGTTCCGGGGCCGAGAGGAAGGAGTAGCGGCCGTTGTTGATCATGTCTTCATAAGCCTTCGATTCGCGGCGGCCGAGCGCGGCAGTCCTGGCCTTGGCCGGGGCGATCTTGGCGGAAATCGGTGCTGCACCATCGAGGCGCTGCAGCCACAACAGGTGGCCGCCGTCGTCGACGATGGAAATGGTGACGGCCCAGTGGTTGGCCTTGGCCTCGGCTTCGGCCGCGGCGGCGATTTTCTTTAGATCATCGAGCGACAGGATGGGTTTGGTTTGCATGATTCCCTCTCTTGATTGGAGAGGGGATTGTACGACAACCAAGGCGTTCTTATCGCTGGCCTTGCTGCTTCATCAACTCGACCAGCGGCTGCAAGTCGGCGGACAGCTTGCCCAAATGCGGCAACACCTGTTCCTGCTTGCCATCCTTCAACCATTGCAAAAGTGTCGCAATGTCCGGCGCGCCTTCCGGCTCCTCCGGCACGAGGCCCGGGGCTATCGGCGCTTCGCTGCCATACTTGAACGCATCCTCCTCTTCGCGCCCCATCACGCCCGACAGCGCATGATCCATGCCGAGCGCGGCGCGGCGCCTGGCAATGGTGCGTAGATCTGACAACAGCGGCGAAGCGCCGGCATCTCCTTCGGACTCGGGCCAAGCCACCATGCCGCAACTGGCGACGAAGGCGATGCGCTCATCCTTGATCAGATTCGCATTGGCCACCGCATGGCAAATGCGCTGCGCGAAGTTGCGCGCGGAATCGGAATGGATGGTGCCGGTTGCGAGCGTGAACTCGGCCTCGCCGGTGCGCGCCACGCAATCGGTCTGGCGTATCGTGCTTTGCAAAAGCTGGCCCAGCGCATTGACCACGAAACCGGGCGGCGTGGCCGGATAGCCTTCGAGTCCGGCATGCTTCAAGCCGACACAGACATGCAGCATGACGAAATTCTTGTGATACTTCACCGCGTTGTCGAGCATGATCCCGGCCAGCGCGGTCAATTGCTCGGGCGTGGTCAGCACCACATTGGGGTCGATCGCCCCTTGCTGCACCATCGTCTCCAAGCTTTGCTCGAATTCGCGCTGCGTATTGACCAGCTTGGCAAGAATATCAAGCCGCGACAGCAATTGCGCCGCGCCTATGCCCTTGGTAATCAAGTCGGTAGCGCCGGCCGCCTTGGCGCGATCGCGCTCCTCGGCTTCATCGCTGCCGGATACCACCACCACAGGCAGGTTACGGATACGGCCGATCTTGGATTGGCGTATGCGCCCAAGCAAACCATAACCGTCTAGCTTGGGCATGGTCAGGTCGGTGATCACGACGCGTATGGTCGGATCGATCAAGAGCGTTTCCCACGCCTCTTCGCCATCCAGGGCTTCGCGAAATTCAAACATGCCTTCGATGCGCTTGATCAACGTGGCGCGGACAATGCGCGAATCGTCCGCGATCAGAACGCGCGGCTTGGCCGGGATATCAACTGTCATATGGGACTGTCTCTAGGGTCTCAGGGAGCTTGTTTATTTTGTTGATTTTGTCTTCAGCGTTTGCACATTAAATTTATGCCGCACGGCAAGTTTAACCATATATTCAAGGCTTTGCGATAAGCATAATAGACAGAAATACTTTTTGACAGGTCCGTCGACTTTCGCGTAAAGTGCATCCTTACGCCGAACGAAAGTTGACCTCATGACAAGATTCCAAGCGTACCGTCCGATTCTGCCCATCGTACTTGCCGCATTGGCCGCAAGCACCCTGCCGCATACGGCACGCGCGGAAGCCCTTCCCCCTCCTCATGGCGTCGTTGCGGTCGAAGCTGTTTCTGCCGCACAGGCCGTCGCCCAGCCGGCGCCGGAAGTTCACAAATCTGCCTTCGGCCGCTTTGCCGAATTCACCAGCCGTGCTTCCCAGCTAGCGGTGCAGGCGGTCAGCATGCTCGGCACGCACTACAAGTATGGCGGCACCAGCCCGGAAAACGGCATGGATTGCAGCGGCCTGGTGCGCTATGTGTTCAAAGAAGCATGGGGTACGAATTTACCGCGCACGGCAGCGGAAATCAGCCACGTCGGCCAGCAAGTCAGCCTGCAGGATTTGAAGCCGGGCGACCTGGTGTTCTACAACACGTTGCGCCACGGTTTTTCGCATGTCGGCATTTATCTCGGCGACAACAAGTTCATCCACTCGCCTTCCTCGGGCGGCAAGGTGCGCATCGAGAGCATGGATCTGGCTTATTGGAAGCGCCGTTTCAACGGTGCGCGCCGCATCGACGAGCCCGGCAACAGCACGCAATAGGCGCCAACAACCTGCAATAGCGTCATTAGGCGTTCATTGCGAACGCATTGCTTCCAACTTCCGTTTCAATTCCGGCATCACGGCTGTCGTGGCCTGCTCGCCCGCGAGCACTGCCAGATTCCGCCCGCTGAAGTCGTTGCCCTTCATCGCGCCCAGGCCGGGCTGGATCACGATATCGGCATCCTTCAATTCGTAGCGGTTGATGCTGTGCCCCATGATGGCGAACGTCTGCAGCAGGATTTCCGTGGTCGTGCCGGCCGTCTGCGCTTCGGGTTGCGCGGAAATATTCACGGCGATAACAAAATCGGCCCCCATCTGGCGTGCATAGCTGACCGGTACCGGTGAAGTCAGGCCGCCGTCCACATAATTGTGATCGCCGATGGTAACCGGCTGGAACACGCCGGGAACAGCCGAAGAAGCACGCACGGCAATGCCGGTATTGCCGCGCTGAAACAGCACCCCTTGGCCGGTATGCAGGTCGGTAGCGACGGCGCCGAAGGGAATCTTCATCTTTTCCAGCGGCATGCCGTGTACTTCCTTGTTGACGTAATTCTGCAGCGCCTCGCCCTTCAATACACCGCTTGACTTGGAAAAGAACGGCACCGACCAATCCGAAATCGCCGCCTCGTCCATATCGAGCGCCATGCGGTTCAAGGCATAGCCGTCATTGCCGGCGGCATAGAGCGCGCCGACCAGGCTGCCGGCGCTGGTGCCGACCACGATATCGGGATGGATGCCTTGCGCCTCCAGGGCCTTGATGACGCCGATATGGGCGAAGCCGCGGGCCGCGCCGCCGCCGAGAGCCAGACCGATCTTGATCTTGCGCAGCGGCTTGGGTTGAGTCTGCACAACCTGCGGTACATCCGGCTGAACCGGCGGCGTAATCGGCGTGGAAGGACAAGCGGAAAGAAGGCAAGCGGCAGCGATGCAGATCAGGCAACGCAGGAGGCGATTAGGCATGGAAATGGGCGGAATTGAAGCGGGTAGGCGAATTCTAGCCTAACTTGCTCCGCCTCAATAGCTCATGCTGAGTCCATTCATTCGGCGAGAATTTCGTTACTGCTGTCCGACGTCGCCGGCACTACCGCCGTCATCGGGAAGGTGACGGTGAAGGTGCTGCCCTGCTCCGGCTTCGACTCGATGGTCAGCACCGCATCGTGGCGCAGCAGCACATGCTTGACGATGGCCAGACCCAGGCCCGTTCCCTGCGTTTCGCGCGAACGGCTTTTGTCGACGCGGTAGAAGCGCTCGGTCAGGCGCGAAATGTGTTCAGCCTGGATGCCGATACCGGTGTCCTGCACGGCGTACTGCGGTCCGTTGGGGCCCATGCGCCAATAGATCGTGATCGCGCCGCCTTCGGGCGTGTAGCGCACAGCGTTCGAAGCGAGGTTGCCGAAGGCGCTGCGCAGCTCGTCGGCGCTGCCGCGGATGTCGGGACAGTCGGCATGCAGCGTGATGGTGTGGCGCCCGGCGGACAAGGCCTTGGTTTCTTCGAGTATCTGGTCGAGCAGCGGGCCGATGGCGACGCGTTCCGGCCGCAACGGGTAATCGATCGATTCCAGGCGCGTCAGGGTCAGCATGTCTTCGACCAGGTTTTGCATGCGGTGGCCCTGCTCGCTCATGAGCTTGATGTGGGCCGCGCGCGTGGCCGGGTCGAGGTTGGCTTGTCCCGAGGCGATTTCGAGGAAACCGTTGATCACGGTCAAGGGCGTGCGCAATTCGTGCGAAGCGTTGGCGATGAAGTCGCGCCGCATCATTTCGATGCGCTCCGACTCGGTCACGTCGTGCGTGACGAGGATCTGGCGCCGGTTTTCGAAGGGGATGATCTGCACAATCAGCTTGCGTTCGCGCAGCGAGAGTGTGAGCGGCTGTTCGTAACGCCCGAGGATAATGTAATCCATGAAGTCGGGATTGCGGATCAGGTTGGTCACGCGCATTCCCTTGTCGCGGCTGTTTTTCAAGCCGAGATGGCGTTCCGCCGCAGGGTTGCACCATTCGAGGAACAGCACGTCGTCCATGATGACGACGCCGTCGGGCAACAGGCTCATGGCCTGACGGAAGCGTGCCAGCCATTCGGTCAGTTCGGTGCGGTTTTTCTCATCGTCGCGGCGCAGGCGGTACAGGCGCGAAAAGATGTCGGTCCAGGCGCCCCAGCCGTCGGGCAGTTTTTCGCTTTGGGGATTGTCGAGCCAGCCGGCCAGGCGGAACAGATAGTGCAATTGCACGTAGACCATGAGGCAGGCGCCGAACAGCCCTGCTCCCAGCCCGATTGCCGGGCCGAAGAAAAACCAAAGGATCAGGGACCCGACCACCAGCAGCGACATGCGCAGTGCGGCGGGCACCCAGAACAGCAATTGCGGACTCATAGGCTCGCTTTAAAGTCGATAAAGGCGCACAACCATGGCAAAGGCGATAATCACGTTCGCAGCGCCATGACGGCAAAGACGGTCCTTACTTCTCGCTAAGCATATACCCGACGCTGCGTACTGTCTTGATCAGGTATTCGGCTTCCTTCAATGCTTTGCGCAGACGCAACACGTGTACGTCGACCGTTCGCTCCTCGATCACGACGTGGTCGCCCCACACCTTGTCAAGCAGCTGGCTGCGCGAAAACACGCGGTCCGGATGGGCAAGGAAGAACTTGAGCAGCTTGAATTCGGCATGGCCGATGTCGATTTTTTGCTCGGCGATGCTGACGTTGCAGCTGACAGGGTCGAGCTTGACCGCGCCGGCCGACATGACGCTTTGCGAATGCTCGGGAGTCTTGCGCCGCAATAGCGCATTGATGCGCGCCGTCAGCTCGCGCGGCGAAAAAGGCTTGGTGACGTAATCGTCGGCGCCATTGTCGAGGCCGGCGATCTTGTCTTCTTCCATACTCTTGGCGGTCAGCATGATGACGGGAAGGTCGTTGTACGTCCTGTCGCTCCTGAGGCGCGAGAGGAAGCGCAGACCTGTCTGGTCCGGCAGCATCCAGTCGAGCAACACCAGGTGCGGTGTGCGGCGCTGGATGAATTCCCAGGCGTCGTTGACGTTGTGCGCCGCCACCGGATTCCAGCCCGCCTCCTTCAGGGTGAAGCTGACCAGTTCAACGATCGCCGGCTCGTCTTCGACGACGAGGATGGTGGTCTTGTCCGCAGCCATCGTCCTCAGTCCTGCTTCGCTTCCGGCGTGGCTGCAGCCGCGTCGGGCTTGCTGCCGCCGAAGTTGGTATGGCGAATATCCTTGCCTTCGACGACGTAGATCACGTATTCGGCGATGTTCTTGCAATGGTCGCCGATGCGTTCGATCGCCTTGGCGACCCACAGCGTGTCGAGCGCGGTCGAAATGGTGCGCGGGTCTTCCATCATGAAGGTGATCATGTTGCGCATGATGGAGCGGAATTCATGGTCGACCACTTCGTCCTTGCCGATGATCTGGGCGGCGTGCTTTTCATCGAGGCGGGCGAAGGCGTCGAGCGCTTCGCGCAGCATGGCGCCCGTCGATTGCGCCATCACGCGGATGGTGCCGTACTGGTTGATCGTGGTCACGCCGCGGCCCTGGATGTTCATCGCGGCGCGCGCAATCTTGGTCGCCTCGTCGCCGATGCGCTCAAGGTCGGTGATGACCTTGATGGTGGCCATGATGGTGCGCAAATCGTTGGCGGCCGGCTGGCGGCGCACGATCAGGTGGCTGCAGGAATCGTCTAACGTCACCTCCAGACGGTTGACGTTTTCGTCGGCCTTGATGATTTGCGAAGCCTGCTCCGTGTTGCCGCTGCGCAGGCAGCTGATGGCATCGGAAAACTGGCTTTCCACCAGGCCGCCCATCAGGAGTACCTTGGAACGGATGTCTTCCAGGTCCTGGTCGAATTGTTTGGATGAATGTTCGCCCGTCATCGGGTTTCTCCTTACTTGAATACCTGTTCTCGCTCGAATGTTTTGGTTCACCTGGCGCGCCGGAATCAACCGAAGCGGCCGGTGATGTAGTCCTGCGTTTCCTTCCGGTCCGGATTCATGAAGATCTGATCGGTATCGCCGAATTCGACGAGTTCGCCCAGGTACATGTAAGCGGTGTAATCGGAGCAACGTGCGGCTTGCTGCATGTTGTGCGTCACGATCACGATGGTGTAGTCGCCCTTCAATTCGCTGATCAATTCCTCGATCTTGGCCGTCGAGATCGGGTCGAGCGCCGAGGTCGGTTCGTCCAGCAGGAGCACGTCGGGCTTGACCGCCACGCCGCGCGCGATGCACAGGCGCTGCTGCTGGCCGCCGGACAAGCCGAGGCCGCTCTTGTGCAACTTGTCTTTGACCTCGGTCCAGAGCGCGGCCTTGTTCAAGGCCCATTCAATACGCTCGTCCATCTCGCCCTTGGACAGGTTTTCATAGAGGCGCACGCCGAAGGCGATGTTGTCGTAGACCGTCATCGGAAACGGCGTGGGCTTCTGGAACACCATGCCGACCTTGGCACGCAGCATGTTGACGTCCTGGTCCGCGTCGAGGATGTTGTGCCCGTTGTACAGGATCTTGCCCTCGGCGCGCTGGCCGGGATAGAGGTCGTACATGCGGTTCAAGGTGCGCAGCAGCGTCGACTTGCCGCAGCCCGAGGGGCCAATGAAAGCCGTGACCTTCTTGTCGTAGACGTTGAGGTTGATGTGCTTCAAACCCTGGAAATTTCCGTAAAAGAAATTCAATCCGGAAATTTCAATCGTCTTTTTCAGCTCTGGCTTCGCGGGAATGGGATTGGACATGACGGTTGATAAGTCGATAATGGATACAGAGTTAGCTCGGGGTCTTTTGCGACGAGAAAGTTCTCGACACGATATTCAGCGTCAGCACGCTGAAAGTGATCAGGAGCGCACCGCCCCAGCCCAGGCTCACCAGGTTGTCGTCGACGCTCACGGCAGAGTCGTTGATGAATTTGGGCAGATTGGCCATGGGCGGATTCAAATTGAAGCTGAGGAACTGGTTGTTGAGCGCCGTGTACAGCAAAGGAGCGGTTTCGCCGGCGATACGCGCCACCGCGAGCAGCACACCGGTCATCACGCCGGCCTTGACCGCACGCAAGCGCACCAGCAGGGCGACCTTCCAGTGCGGCGCACCCAAGGCATACGCAGCCTCGCGCAAGCTGGTCGGCACCAGGTTGAGCATATTGTCGGTCGCACGGACCACCACGGGGATAGCGATCAGGGACAAGGCGATGCTGCCGGCCCAGCCGGAGAAGTGCCCGACGCGCAGCACATAGATGGCATACACGAACAGGCCGATGACGATGGACGGCGCCGACAGCATGATGTCGGTCACGAAGCGTGTCACCTTGGCGATCCAGCTGCGGTCGCCGTATTCGGCGAGGTAGATACCGGCGAGGATGCCGACCGGCGTGCTGATCAAGGTACCCACGCCGACCATCATCAGGCTGCCGACGATGGGGTTGAGCAAGCCGCCGGCATCGTCGGCACCGGGAACCCGGCCCTGCGTCGGCGTAGTCTGGGTAAACATGTGGATGCTGAACGCACCCAGGCCGCGATACAACAGCATGGCAAGAATCCAGAGCAGCGCACCCACGCCGAAGGCCATGGCCAGGACAGAGAGGCTGATGCCGATGCGGTGCACCAAAACACGGCGGCGGTAAATCGGGGACATGGGTCAGGCTCCTTCGCGGCGTGCCATGCTGGCCAACAGCAGCTTTGCGCCGGCCAGGACGATGAACGTCAGGATGAACAGGATCAGGCCAAGGGCCAGCAGGGCCGAAACGTGCAGCGGATCGCTCGCCTCGCCGAACTCATTGGCCAGCAAGGAAGCAATGCTGTTGCCGGCGGAAAAAAGAGATGGCGAGAGCTGGTTGGCATTGCCGATCACGAAGGTAACGGCCATGGTCTCGCCCAAGGCACGGCCCAGGCCCAGCATCATGCCGCCGACCACGCCGACCTTGGTATAGGGAAGCACGATCTTGCGCACCACTTCCCACCTCGTGCAGCCCAAGCCGTAAGCCGATTCCTTCAGCACCGCCGGCACCACCTCGAACACGTCGCGCATGACCGATGCGATGAAGGGGATGATCATCAGGGCCAGCACCAAGCCGGCCGTCAACATGCCCAGGCCGGTTGCGGGGCCGGAGAACAAGACGCCGATGCCGGGAATCCAGCCCAGCGTATGCTTGAGGAAAGGCTCAAGGTATTTCGCCGAAAACGGCACGAATTCAAACAAGCCCCACATACCGTAGATGATGGAGGGAATGCCGGCCAGCAGTTCGATCGCCGTGCCCATCGGGCGGCGTAGCCAGGCGGGGCAAATTTCGGTCAGGAACAGCGCAATGCCGAAGCTGATCGGGAAAGCCACCAGGAGTGCGATGGCCGACGTAACCAGGGTGCCGACGATGGCGATCAGCGCCGTGAAATTGTCGTTGACGGGGTCCCATTCCATGCCCGTGAGGAAACTGAAACCGGAGTGGCTGAAAATGGGGATGGAGGCATACACCAAGGAGATGATGATGCCGGCCAGCACCACGAGCACCGAGAGCGCGAACCCGAACGTAATCTTGTGGAAGATGTAATCCTGGATGCGCTGCTTGCGCATCATCGCCATCTGCCCGGGAGTGACTTTTGAAGCGTCATGCACCCCGGCCGCTGCCGCGGAATTGTCGGTTGTGGCCAAATTTGCACTCATGAAGTGAGACGTCGACAAACGTTGAACAAATGGGCCGCATTCCTGTGGAATGCAGCCCGAGATACTTCTATTTAATGTGTGCTTACCAGACGGCCTTGCCGGAACCGTCCTTTACCTGCTTCCAGGATTCCTCGACTTGCTTGATCACCGAAGCGGGCATCGGAACGTAATCGAGTTCCACAGCGGCAGCCGTACCGTTCTTGTAAGACCAGTCGAAGAACTTCAGCACTTCCTTGGCGCTGGCGGCATTGGCTTCCACCTTGTGCATCAGGATGAAAGTGGCGCCCGTGATGGGCCAGCTGGCCTTGCCGGCCTGGTCGGTCAGCACCACACCGAAGCCCGGAGTCTTGGTCCAGTCTGCGCCCGAAGCGGCAGCCTTGAAGCTTTCTTCGGTGGGTTCGACGAATTGGCCGTCATGGTTCTTCAACTGTGCGTATTCCATCTTGTTCTTCTTGGCATAGGCGTATTCGACGTAGCCGATCGAACCCTTGATGCGGGTCACGTTGGCCGCGACGCCGTCATTACCCTTGCCGCCCACGCCAACCGGCCACTTGACAGCGGTGCCGGCGCCGACTGTCTTCTGAAATTCGGCGTTGGTCTTGGACAAGTAATCGGTGAACAGGAAGGAAGTGCCCGAGCCGTCGGCGCGGTGCACCACGGTGATATCGTCGGCCGGCAGCTTCACCCCGGGGTTCAGCGCGACGATGGCGGGGTCGTTCCACTTGGTAATCTTGCCCAGGTAGATGTTGCCCAGCACTTCACCGGTCAGCTTCATTTCGCCGGCTTTGACGCCGTCGAGGAAGACCACCGGCACCACGCCGCCCATCACCATCGGGAACTGGATCAGGCCATCGGCGTCGAGCTCCTCGCCTTTCAGCGGCATGTCCGACGCGCCGAAATCGACGGTCTTGGCCTTGATTTGCTTGATGCCGCCGCCCGAGCCGATGGCTTGATAGTTCAAGCCATTACCGGTTGCTGCTTTGTAAGATTCTGCCCACTTGGCGTAAACTGGGGCCGGAAAGGTGGCGCCCGCGCCGGTCATATCTGCAGCGAAAACAGAAGTTGCGGCAAGTGCCAGGCTCAGGGTAGCAGCCTTGAAGAGTTGATTCAGTCGCATCGTTTATCCCCTTGTTGGAGTGCTAAATAATGCTGCGAACTGTAACGAAGTAATGTGACACGTTTATGACGAAGCCAAAAATCGTGTCATAAATCGAGAATTTCAAGACATTTTCTGTCATTAACCTGTCACAAATGCACTTTACACTCGGTTCTGATCGCTTGTCACTATAATATAGGCAAATGAATAACAAAAGCGTCCTGCATCGCCAAGCCGATCTGGCTATTCCCCAAAGCAGTATCTATTTGAACCGCGAACTATCGCAGTTGGCCTTCAATCGCCGCGTCCTGGCACAAGCGGAGAATCCGAACGTACCCTTGCTCGAGCGCTTGCGCTACCTCTGCATCGTCAGCAGCAACCTCGACGAATTCTTCGAGGTCCGCATCGCCAGCCTGCTGGCCCAGGGCCAAATGGATGGACAGCAAACCACCATGCCTGTCCTTGGTCCTGCGCTGGAACGCACCAACATCGAATGCCACCAGATCGTCGAGAAGCAATATTCCGTGTGGAACGAGATCTTGCCGCAACTGGCGAAACAAGGCATTCACTTACTTAGACATCAGGATCGTAACGAAGAGCAACGCGCCTGGGTCAAGTCTTATTTTGACCGCGAAGTGCGCCCGCTCCTGACGCCGATCGGCCTGGACCCGGCCCACCCGTTTCCGCAAGTCGTCAACAAGAGCTTGAACTTCATCGTCGAGCTCTCCGGCAAGGATGCTTTCGGGCGCGGCACGGCAATTGCCATCGTCAAGGCGCCGCGCGTGTTGCCGCGCGTGATCCAGTTGCCGTCGGAACTGTCCAAGGACGGGGTGACGTTTTGCCTGCTGTCGTCCGTCATCCACGCCCACATCGCCGACATGTTCACCGGGCGCGAGCTTTTGTCGTACTCGCAATTCCGCGTCACGCGCAACAGCGACCTGTGGGTCGATGAGGAGGAAGTCAAGAACCTGCGCCAGGCACTGCAAAGCGAATTGCAGAGCCGCCAATTCGGCTTCGCCGTGCGGCTCGAAGTAGCGAAGAATTGCCCTCCCCATTTGTCGAAATTCCTGCTCGAACAGTTCGGGATCGATAACACCCGCCTTTATGCAGTCGACGGTCCCGTCAACATGGTGCGCCTGTCGCAATTGATCGAAAATGCCGGCCACCCTGATTTGCGCTTCCCGGCTTTCACTCCGCACCTTCCGGCGCGCTTGGCGGGCGCGGACTTGTTCGCCATGCTGAAGAAGCAGGACATCCTGCTGCATCACCCGTTCCAGTCGTTCCAGCCGGTGGTCGACTTCATCCGCTCCGCGGCTTATGATCCCGACGTGGTGGCGATCAAGCAAACCATCTACCGCACCGGGATGAACTCGGACTTGATGGAGTCGCTGATCCTGGCTGCTCAGCGCGGCAAGGAAGTGACCGTGATCGTGGAATTGATGGCACGCTTCGACGAGGAAGCCAACATCAACTGGGCCGAAAAGCTCGAGCGCGTCGGCGCCCAAGTCGTATATGGCGTGGTCGGATTGAAGACGCATGCCAAGATGGCATTCGTGATCCGGCGCGAGAGCGGCAAACTCAATTTCTATTCGCACCTGGGCACGGGCAATTACCACCCGACCACGACCAAGCTCTACACCGACTTCGGTTTGCTGACGGCCAATCCCGAACTGTGTAGCGAAGTCAATGAAATCTTCATCCACCTGACCAGCCTGACCAAGCCGAAAAAACTGCAACATCTGTGGCTGGCACCGTTCACGCTGCAAAAGCATTTCATCGCCGCCATCCGCAATGAGGCCAAGATCGCGCGCGAAGGCCGGCCCGGCGTGATCATCGCCAAGATGAATGCACTGCTCGACGAATCCGTGATCCGCGCCCTGTATGCGGCGTCTTCAGACGGCGTAAAGATCGATTTGATCGTGCGCGGCGCCTGCGCGCTGCGCCCCGGCGTGCCGGGACTTTCGGAAAACATACGCGTGCGCTCCATCGTCGGACGCTTCCTCGAGCACAGCCGCATCTTCTACTTCCGCAACGACCTGGCGCACGACGTATATCTCGCCAGCGCCGACTGGATGAACCGCAACCTGTTTCGCCGCATCGAAGTCGCCTTCCCCGTCTTGGACAAGGATATGAAGAAGCGCGTCATCACGGAAGGTTTGCACCCCTATATCAAGGACAACAGCAATTCTTGGGAGCTGGATTCCGACGGCCATTACCATGCGCGCAAGCCGCGCAGCGGCCAGCAAGCGTTTTCCGCGCAACAATACCTGATGGAAGCGCTGGCTCAACCCACTTCTTCTTAAAGACACCTTATGGAACTGATCTTGTGGCGGCACGCCGAAGCGGAGCCCGGGGAACCGGATGAAGGACGGGCGCTGACGCCCAAGGGCCACAAGCAGGCATGGAAGATGGCAGAGTGGCTGGATCGCAATCTACCCAACACCTGTCGCATCCTGGTCAGTCCGACGCGGCGCACGGTCCAGACCGCGGAAGCGCTGGGGCGCAAGTTCAAGATCCATCCTGGGCTGGCTCCCGACGCCGCGGCTGAAGGCATCCTGTCGGTGGTTAACTGGCCTGAAGGGCGCGAGCCGGTGCTGGTGGTGGGACATCAACCGACGCTGGGCCGTGTCGCCTCGCTGGTATTGACCGGCATGGAGCAGGATTGGACGATACGCAAGTCGACGGCGCTGTGGATCGGGCAGAAGGACCGCGGAGATATTGCGACGAACTATCTCAAGGCGGTGATGGCGCCGGATCTATTGTCGAAGTAGGCGCAACCCGACACAATCCGCATTCTTTATTTGGTCCCAAACAGCCTGTCGCCTGCATCGCCCAATCCCGGCACGATATAGGCATGCTCGTTCAAATGCGAATCGAGCGCCGCGACATATACCTTCACTTCCGGATGCTTCGCCTGGAACGCCGTGACACCTTCGGGCGCGGCCACCAGCGCCATGAAGCGTATCCTGCTCTGCTCCACTCCCCGCTCGCGCAACACGTCAACCGCGTGCGCGGCTGAATTGCCGGTCGCCAGCATGGGGTCGCAGACGATGAAATCGCGCTCTTTCAAATCGGGCAGGCGTACCAGGTATTCCACGGGTTGCAGCGTTTCCTTGTCGCGATAGACGCCGACATGGCCGACTCGGGCCGAGGGAATCAAGTCAAGCAAACCGTCGCTCATGCCCATGCCGGCGCGCAAAACCGGCACGATGACGAGTTTCTTGCCGGCGATAACGGGGGCATCCATGGGCGTCAGCGGCGTATCTATCGCTTTCGTTGCCAGCGGTAGTTCGCGCGTGATCTCGTAGCCCATCAGCAAGGCAATCTCGCGCAACAGCGCGCGGAAGCTGCGTGTCGAGGCATCCTTGTCGCGCATATGCGACAGCTTGTGTTGCACCAAAGGATGGTCGACGATGAACAGGTTGGGAAAGCGCAGGTCTTGTCTCATGGCTGCTCCAAGGTTGGAGCCGCCAGTTTAGCATTCAGGCCAAGGCAGGCCGCACTTTAGCCGCTGGAGACGGCATGGCCGGATGCAAATGCTGCAGGAATTGCTGCGTCGCCGCTTGCCAGGAATAGCCGAGGGCATGGCGCCGCACGTCCTTGCGGTTCAGCTTCAAGGCGGCGCTGCAAGCGCGCGCCAAATCCTCATCCAGGCAACCGGAACCGCCATTTGCTACGACATCGATCGGCCCTTCGACCGGATAGGCGGCTACCGGTACACCGCAGGCCATGGCTTCCGCCATTACCAGGCCGAAAGTATCGGTCAGGCTGGGAAAGACGAACACGTCGGCGCAATTGTAATAGGCGGGCAATTGCTCATGCGGCTTGGCGCCGAGGAAGTGTGCCTTGGGGTATTTCTTTTCCAGCTCGTCACGCGCCGGTCCGTCGCCAATCAGCCACTTGGTGCCGGGCAGATCGAGCTTGAGGAAGGCTTCGACATTCTTTTCCACCGCCAGCCTCCCGACATAGAGGAACAAGGGCCGCGCTATGCACGAACCGTCGATCTCGCGCGGTGCAAAGTGTTCGGTATCGACGCCGCGGCCCCAAAGCGCCAGCCGCTCGAAACCCCGCCCGGCCAGCACCTGCCTGACTTTCTCTGTCGGCACCATGATGGCGCGCGACGGGCCGTGGAACCAGCGCAGCCAGCGGTATGTCCAGCTTAATGGAATGCCGGTTCGCGCCTTGACGTATTCCGGAAAGCGCGTATGGTAAGCCGTGGTGAAGTGCAAGCCGCGCTTGAGGCAATAGCGTCGCGCCGCCAGACCCATCGGGCCTTCGGTGGCGATATGGATGCTGTCCGGTTTGAACCCATCGAGCCTGGTGCACACTTTTGGGTAAGGCTTCAGGGCCAGGCGGATGTCGGGATAGGTCGGGCAAGGAAAGGTGTGCACGTCGTCCGGCGCCAGCATCAGGACTTCATGGTCCATGCCGCGCAGGCAGGCGGCGGTAGCTTTGAGGGTATTGACCACCCCGTTGACTTGCGGCTCCCAGGCGTCGGTTACGACGGCGATACGCATAGCTCGTCCGGTGTCCCCATCTCGGCCCCCTTCCTGCGCATGACGATTTCTTCCCACGTCACGAGACGCAATTCTCCGGAAAACTCTTCCACCAGCGCGGTCAGGCTTTCGACCCAGTCGCCGTCGTTGCAATAGGTCACGCCGTTGATCTCGCGGATCTCGGCCTTATGAATGTGGCCGCATATCACCCCGTCGAGGCCGCGCTTCCTGGCTTCGTCGGCCAGCGCTTCTTCGAACGAAGAAATATAGTTGACGGCGTTCTTGACCTTGGACTTCAGGTATTGCGAGAGCGACCAGTATGGCAAGCCCACCCGTGCGCGCCAGGCATTGAACCATTGGTTGAACGCCAGGATCATGGTATAGAGCGAATCGCCGACATGGGCCAGCCATTTGGCGCAGGCAATCACACCGTCGAAGCGGTCGCCGTGCAACACCAGCATACGCTTGCCGTCGGCGGTCGTGTGAACCAGTTCGTCGCGGATGTGGATGCCGCCGAAGTTCAAATCGATGAACTGGCGGATCATTTCATCATGGTTGCCCGGCACGAAGATGACTTCGGTGCCCTTCTTGGCTTTCTTCAACACCAGCTGCACGATGTTATTGTGAATCTGGTCCCAATACCAGCGGCGGCGCAGTTGCCAGCCGTCGACGATGTCTCCGACGAGATACAGTGTTTCGGATTCCGTGGTGCGGAGAAACTCCAGCAACCGCGCTGCCTGGCAACCGGTGGTTCCGAGATGGATATCGGAGAGCCACATGGTGCGGAAACGCTTGACGTCTTTTTTCGCGTGCCCGTTCTTGCCTTTGCCAAACGCGTCATCCAAAAACTGATCCCTTGGTTTCATGCAGTCCTCTCTTCCTTCAGGTAGTGGCGCGCATACCGGCCGTCGAGCTTTGCAAGGGGGAGCATCATGAAGAAATCGGCGCTGTGAAAATCGGGGTCCCACGCAGGCTGGCCGCAAATCCAGGCGCCGCTGCGCAGGTAACCCTTGATCAGCGGAGGAACCTGGGCCGCATGGCCGCTGACACCAAAAGCACGTTCCTCGATCGGGAAAGGAAGATGGGGAGTGACGCGGTATTCGGCCGGAGCCAAATTGCCGTCCTTGATGGAGTGATACAGCGCGGCGGCGTTGTTGCCGCCGTCGGCCAGGCTGACGCTGGCGCAACCGATCAGGTATTCGCATTGTTCGCGCTTCATGAAGCTGGCCAGGCCGGCCCACAGCATCATGATCACGCCGCCGCTGCGATAGTCGGGATGGATGCAAGCCCGGCCCGCTTCGGCGATGCGCCCGCGCAGGTTGGACAGGCGCGAGAGATCGAATTCCTGCTCGGAATAAAACTGCCCTTTCTCGCGTGCGGCGTTGGGACCCAACACCCGGTAAGTGCCGACCACGTTCAATGTATCGGAATCGCGCACGATGATGTGGTCGCAATAGGCGTCGAACTCGTCGCGGTCAAGGCCCTCGGCATTCATCAGGGCAGTCAAACCCATCGTTTCGACGAATACCTTGTAACGCAAGCGCTGAACTTCTCTGACCTCTTCAGGGGTACTTGCGAAGCTCAACGTCAACTTGCCTTGAACACTGGAAGCATCTGCGGGGCTGGTCAATAAGCGCATGTATCCGTCCTATTCAAATGAGTGATGGAAGCGTAACTGCTCATTGCTTCAGCAAAATGACAGCAGCGTGTCCGTTTCATGACACGACAACGCCGCCCCTGGTTTTCAGGAATTCTGGTGATTGGACGATGGGAAAGATTCCCCGCGGCGGGCAGCCAAGCTCGGTTACCGCTTGGCAATCGCGCCAGGGCGCTAATGAATTTTGAACCGCTATCGGATGATCGGGCACTTACCCGGTGAGGGCGCCTGTTGCTTTCGAGTCCCAGATAGTCATTTCATTCTGAAGATAGAGCTCGCAAGGCACGGCATTCCCTGAAATAAAATTCCTCAGAGCAACACTTGCATATTTTGGGGGCCATATCTTGCCTCTTTAGCGAAAACGGCACAACTGTCAAAGTTAACAGTTCCTTATCTTTTTTACATTCGCCTATCATCGCGCTCTGGGTTTTCGTGCAAGGCATGCGGGGTACTCCTTTTGCCTGCACGGGAAACTTGAACCGGAGAGCGATGCAACGACATCGCCCCAACACTACAACGCGGCACAACCGCGTTGATTGAGGAGAGAGAATATGCGTTCGCAACACTTGCGGCCATTGCGATGGCGCGCACGAGGGTATTGTTTCGCCCTTTTCCTGACCCAGCTTCTTGCCTTCTTCGGCATCTGCCTGTTGGCCTTTCCCAAGTCCGCCGAAGCCATTCCCGTCTACGCCAGACAGACCGGGCAGAATTGCATCGCCTGCCACGCAGGCGGGCAGTTTCCGGAATTGACTGCCTACGGGCGCCTGTTCAAGCTGACCGGCTACACCACAGGTTCGCGCACCGAAGTGCCGCTGGCCTTGATGGCAGTCGCTTCGAGCAGCAGCGTCGCGAGCAAGACGCCGGGAACGGGAGATTCGGAGGCAGACTTTCCGCAAAACGGCTTGCTGCATTTTACGACGGCCAGCGTATTTGCCGGCGGCAAAATCACCGACAATGTCGGCCTCTTCGGGCAATGGACGTACAACGCGTACGACCACCAGGCTGCGGACGGGCATTGGGCAGGCCATAGCGGTTCCGACCAATTCGATTTGCGTTACGCGGACCGCTTCATCAGCGACAAGAGCGATCTCATCATCGGCGCAAGCTTGAACAACAACCCCGGCGTGACCGACGTATGGAATACGTTCAACAGCGCCTTTACCTCGACGCCGAGCTACGTGCCCGCCAGCAATCCGGCCGGCAACGGCGGCCCCTTCGTCGGCGCGCCGGCAACGCCCATCATCATGCAACTCGGGCCGGTTGCAGCCGGCATCGATGCCTATGCATTCTGGAACGGCACCATCTATGGAGAACTTGGCGCCTATCGCACGGCCAACCAGGCGTTTTCCTTCCTCAGCCAGGGGGTGGCAGATGCCGACATGCCGAAATTGAAGGGGCAATTCAACCCCTACTGGCGGCTGGCGCTGAATCACGACTGGGGACCACACAGTGCGATGGTCGGGGCCTTCGGCATGAACGCGGAAATCTATGCCGGTTCGCCTGCAACGACTGGTCCGACCGTACGCTACCGCGATGTGGGAATGGACGCGCAATATCAGTTCATCCTGGACCCGCATGCCGTTTCCGCGCAATTCAGCTATATCCACGAAAGGCAAAACTACGACGATGCGCTGTGGAACCCTTCCAACCCGAACTATTCCGGAACCTATTCCAATTCGTCCAATACCTTGAACTATCTGAGGTTCAAGGCGACCTACGTCTATCAAGCCAAATACGGCGCAAGCCTCGCCTATGCGGCCGTCAACGGCAGCGCGGACGCTACCCTGTATGCCAACAGCCCCGACGCCAACGGCAACCCGGTCCCATTCGGCAACGCGAACGGCACGCCCAATACCAAGCTTTGGGTGCCGGAAATATTCTGGAAGCCCAGCCAGTATCTGCGCGTTGGGATGCAGTATTACAAGTTCACCGAGTACAACGGATCCTCGTCGAACTATGACGGCAATGGCAGAAGCGCGCGCGACAACAACACCTTGTTCGTTTATTTGTGGGGCGCCTATTAACACCATCGCGGAATCGATATTCCGCGTTACGCCCACATTCAGATTAAGGAATCCGCAAAATGACTCCCTCCAAAATTGCACTGGCATGCTTGTGTTTCGTCTCGCTCGCGGGATGCGTTAATGATCGACGCTCGCGCGACCTCGCCAATCCTTCCCTCGCTCCGGAAGTCACCGCAGCCCAGGTCTGTTCCAATTGCCATGGCTTGAACGGCAATTCGACTTCACCCAATTTCCCGCGCCTGGCCGGCCAACAGGCGGCCTATCTGGAAGCCCAATTGAAGGCATTCCGCGCCCACCAGCGCTCCGACCTCGCCGGCTCCGAGTATATGTGGGGTCTTAGCCGTAACCTGACCGACGAACAGATCAAAGGGCTGGCCGAGTATTATTCGAAACAGGTGCCCGCGTCCAATAGCGTCGCCGACAGCGGCGAGGCCGCGCTGGGGAAAACCATCTTTGAAAACGGCATTCCTGCCAAGGAAACTCCCGCATGCCAGAGCTGCCACGGTCCCAAAGGCGAAGGCATGGCAGTCTTCCCGCGCCTGGCGAGCCAGCACAGCGCCTACCTGGAAAAGCAGCTCGACGTATTCAAGGACAATGAGGGAAGACCGGGAACGCCGATGCAACAAGTAGCACAGCACCTGGACAAACATGAGATCAAGGCAGTCGCGGCCTATCTGCAGACGCTGCATCGCTAAGTTGCGTGCATAGGCCCCCAGGTTGGAGGGGATGATTCCGCGGCTTTGGTGATATAGGACTTCTTCTGTCCTATATCACCTCTATGCTGACCGCCTGCCCGCACGATCATGCGGCCTTCCAACTACCGGGAGCAGGCAATGCGATTGAATCTCCTACCCCTGCTGGGCATCTTCTGCCTGGCTTGCATTACCCCTTTGCCCTGCGCCTCGGCCAACACTTCCGAGAACGTAACCATGTCCGCACCGACCAGCGAATCCTATCAAGTCATCGAATTCCGCCGCTATACGATCAAGCCCGGCAAACGCGAGCAATTCGCTACCTATTTCGAGGCCTATTTTCCCGAAGCCTTCCAGCAACTGGGCGCGCTGGCCTTGGGCCAGGGATTCGAGCGGGATCATGAAAACGGCTTTACCTGGCTGCGCGGGTTTCACTCCATGGACGCGCGGGCCGTGGCCAATTCCGCCTTCTACTACGGTCCGCTATGGAAAGAGCATCGCAACACCTTGAATGCGCTGATCGACGGCAGCGACAATGTCTATTTGATGCGGCCCTTGGATGCCTTGCATGCCGTCGAGGTTTTGCCTGCCGTCGATCCAGTCTCCGAAACTCAGGGAGCGCATGGCCTTTGGGTTGCCCAACTGTTCTCGTTGAAACCTGGCAAGGTCGACGAATTTGCCGCCAATGCTGAAACAAGCTTTGCCCGTTACCGTGCGACCGGCATCCATCAAGCGGGGGTGCTGGTTACGCTCGATGCCAACAACAACTTTCCGCAATTGCCGGTGCGTACAGATGGGCCTTATTTACTATGGCTCGGGGTAGCGCGCGATGCCGCCATGGTGCAGGCCTGGCAAACAGCGGCAAAGGAAGAAGATCGCGGCTTGCAAAAGAGTTCCTATCTTGCGCGCGGCACGGAAGAGATCGTAATCATGCCTGCGCGCCGCTCGCGTTTGCGCTGGCCGGAAGACTGACGCGTTCCTTGTCGCCAAGACGTCAAGGCCGCATTCAAAAGCGCGATTACCGCCGGCAACCGGCAGCAATCTCGTTATCGATGAAGGCAAGCAGATTACTTGGACTTGGGGCGGCCGGCCTTCAAGGGAGGCAGCGTAGCCAACACGGCCTTCAAACCCTCGACATCCATCTTGGAAATCAGCGCCACGCCAATGCGCAGCAACTCGCTTTTCTTCACTTCGACGCCGGCCTTGAGGCACGCCTTCTTGACCGAGCCGAGCACTGCGTATTCCGGCTCGGGCATGGAAAAGCTGTCGCGCACCAGTTTCGACTTCTTGAGCTTGGGCGCTTCTGTCACTTCCACCTTGGCCGGCTTGGCTGCTTTTGCAGGCTTGGCTGCCTTGACCGACCTCGCCACCTTGGGCTTGGCCGCTACGGGCTTCTTCGCCGTCGGCTGCTTCGTGACGGCAGGCTTGCGGGCGGGAGTCTTTTTCGCTGCGGTACCTGCGGCGGGCTTGGCGCTTGTCGGGCTGGTGGCCATGAATATTGTCCTTTTGATTAATCGTATAAATAATATATACCATTACTTCCCTTGCAGCAAGAAAGCTGCCGGGACCGGCGGGCCGCACGTTCAAGCTCAATCGCGTGCATCAATCCACGGTGCGCCGATGCGCAGTTTGGCCCAGATGGAACAATTTTTCCAGTCCGCCTGCTTCGTTTGCCGCACATGTCTGCAAATTCATTAGCAGGTCACATTTCCCAAGCACAATAGCGGTCGATTCATTCCTCGAGGCAATATTCGACCATGGACGCCCTCCGCCATACTCTCATTTGCGCGCGCCGGCTGCTGGCCGTCGCCCTCATTGCACTGCCCTTGTCCGCGCATGCCGCCGGCAAATCCATCGTGATCGGCCAAGCGGTTGACCTGTCGAGCCAGAACGGTTCGATCGGACGAGATTATGTAGCCGGCATCAAGACTTATTTCGACGCCTTGAACGCGGCGGGCGGCATCAACGGCCGTCACATCGAATACGTGGTGAAGGACGACCAAGGCCAGCCCAGCCTGGCAGTCTCGGCCACGGCCGAATTGCTTGAGCGCGACAAGGCCGATTTCCTGATCGGCGGCGTGGGCGACGACGTCACCAAGGCTGTGCTCCAATCGCCGGCATTCAAACGCAGCGGGCAGATTCTCTACGCGCCGCTGACCGGCGGCGAGCAAGGCAGGGAGAAGCATGTGCTGTATTGGCGCCCGGGCTACACCCAGGAAATGAAGTACGTCTTCAGCTATTTCACCAAACTGGGGATGAAGGACGTGGGTGTGGTGGTGCAAAACAATGCGGCCAGCCAGGATGCGTTCGGCAATCTGCAAGACGAAATCAAAGCCCAGGGCATGCGCATCACGGGCAGCGTGCACGTGGCCGGCAATGGCGAACAGATGGGGCGCGATGCGCTGAAGCTGTCGCAATCCAAGCCTTCGTTCGTGATCGTGGTAGGCGATACCATCACCACCGGCTTGTTCCTCAAGGAGTTCCGCAAGACCAATCCGCAAACCTTCGTGGCGGGGACGTCGCTAACCAACCTCGGCACGCTGGTGGAACTGGCCGGCAGTGCGGGAGTGAAGTGGACGGTGTTTTCGCAAGTGGTGCCCAACCCGAATTCGATGGCTTCGCCGATCCAGGCGGAGCACCAGAACATG
Source organism: Burkholderiaceae bacterium (assembly GCA_036384915.1). Taxonomy (GTDB): domain Bacteria; phylum Pseudomonadota; class Gammaproteobacteria; order Burkholderiales; family Burkholderiaceae_D; genus PKWO01. The sequence continues at coordinate 22,442 of DASVLJ010000004.1, read as the reverse complement.
ATGAAGAAATACCGCGACGAAGCGATGTCTTCCTTGACGCTAGAAGGCTTCGCCGCCGCCAAGGCCTTGGTCAAGACGATACAACAGACCAGGCGCTACAACTACGAAGCCCTGGAAGACATCGTGGCGCACAATGCCAATATCGACCTGGGCGGCTTGAACATGGTTTGCTCGCCCGGCAACAATCACTTGTCGACTTACCTGGACATTGCCTTGTTCAGCCGGGGTAGCGAATTGGTGTTTTGATTCTGTAGATACTATGACTAACTAACTGGTCTTGATGGAGAAATCCATCCCGACTTCGTTCCAGAAGTCTTTTTCCTTCTGCATCCAGAACCAGGCGGTAGGATGGTCCTTGAACCAGCCGCTCATGATTTCGAGTTCCACGCGGCTCTTCATGCGCAGGCGCATTTCGCCCAGGTTGACTTCGATGCGCGAGTGCATGAACAGCACGGCCAGTCGCAGCGCGAGCACGGCCTTGGCCATGTCGGGCTCGGCGACGGCTTCCTGGATCTTGCGCAAATTACCCTTTTGACCGAGGATCAGGATACTCATCACGCGCTGCTCGCGCGCGGTAAAACCGGGCAAGTCGGCGTTGGCGATCATGTAGCCGCCATGTTTGTGATAGCCGCTTTGCGAAACGGCAAGGCCGACTTCGTGCATCAAGCCGGCCCAATACAGGTAGCGCGTGTACAGGTCGCCGGCCGGCTTCAATTGCGCATACAGCAATGAGGCAATGTCGGCCACGCGCTTGGCCCGGCCTTCATCGGTATGGAAGCGTTGCAGGAAAGCGTGCACCGATTGATCGCGCCTGTCGCGCTTGTTGGCGCGCCATTGCAAATCCCACAGCACGCCCATGCGCAAGCCGGCTTCTATGGCGGTCATCTTCTTGATGCCGAGTTCCTGCATCACGCCGATCAGAATCGCCAGGCCGCCCACGATTACGTTGGAGCGGTCCGGCTTCATGCCGGCCAGTTCCAGCCGGTTGCTGCTGCCGAAATGGATCATGCGCTGCTTCAAGGCTTCGAGGCTGGCCAAGGTCAGCGTGCCGTCGCCCAGGCCATTCTTGGCGATGGCATCGGCAATCGAGCGTATCGTGCCCGATGATCCGTAGGCATTGCTCCAGTATTGCGGATAGTAAGGCGGGGCGGCATCTTCGAAGTAGCTGCGCGCCGAGAGGATGGCTGCATCGAAACTGGCGGCGTCGATCTTGCCATTGATAAAGAAGGAATAGCTTTGCTTGACGTTGCCGATCGAAAACGATTCGACCCGTTCAATTTCCTGACCCTGGCCGAGAATCAACTCGGTCGAGCCGCCGCCGATGTCGAGCACGAGACGGCGTTCGTTGGAAGCGACGAAGGTGCTGGCCACGCCCATGTAAATCAGGCGCCCTTCTTCTTCGCCGGAAATGATTTCGATTTCGCAGCCTATCGCTTTTTCGGCTTGCGGCAAAAAAGCGGGGCCATTCTTGGCGATGCGCATGGTGTTGGTGGCCACCACGCGCACGGCATCGAGCTTGTAGCCGTCGAGGATGATCTTGAAGCGGGTCAGGCATTCGAGCGCGCTTTGCATGGCCGCTTCGGTCAGGTTGCCTCGGCCATCGAGCCCGGCCGCCAGCCGGATCGGCTCGCGCGCGCTGCGCACTACGCGCATCGTCTCGCCGTCATGGTGGCCGATATGCATGCGAAAACTGTTGGAGCCCAAATCTACCGCTGCGAACATCCCATCCTCTCGTCAATCGCTCTCGCCAATCGCCCTCGTCAACCGGGCAATCGGCCCATGCCGTCGCGGGAAGCGACACCCGCCATTATGCCTTCAAGGTAGTGCGAGCGCGCCGGGAAACGCATCGAAGGCGCAATTTTTCACATTGCGGTCATAGGCGGGTCGACGCCGGAGGCGAAACGATAACGAAATAATATTACTATTTCATGACAGCCCCTCCCGACATATGCCGGGAGGGGGGATGCGCGCAACAATTGCGTTGACGCGGAAGCGGCTTACTGCGCCGAAGACGTGTCGCCTGCATCGGAAGCTGCCGCTGCCGGCGCGGAGAGCGAGAATGACATCTGCAGCTTGGCCGGCACGATCGGGGCCTGCCGCACCACCTCTTTTGCGGCCGGCTTTTGCGCGGGCGGCAAGCCGCCGTTGGTGAAAGCGAGCATACCGACCACGCCGGCAAAACCGGCAGCAACGCCGGCGGTGACGATCGCTGCCGTTGCGCGGCGGCGCTTGGGAACGTCGACGGCAACCGGAGCCTCGGCCAGCATGGCTTCGGCGCGGGCGCGCCAGGCTTGCGCATCCGCGCCGTCTTGCGCAATGCGGCCGATCAATTCGCGTGCCAGATGTTCGGCCTGCGCTTTTTCCTCTTCATTACGCTGACGCAGTGTTTCGTTTTCCTCGGCCAGCGCCTGTTCGACAGCGAGCTTTTCCTGCGCCAGGCGCAAGGCTTCGCGTTCCGCTTCGAGCGCCTGCTCTTCGGCGACGCGTGCCGCACTTTCCGCTTCAAGACGTTGTCGCCGCAATGCGGCCGCTTCGCTCTGGGCAAACGCGCGCTGCCGCGCTTCCTGCAGGGCAAGTTGTTCCATGTCCTGCTTTTCTTTGGTGGCGGCCAGTTCCCGTTGCTCCGCTTCGAGGCGCTCCTGTTCGATGCGCGCCAGTTCCATCGCCTCGCGCGCCCGTGCCTCGGCCAGTTCGGCGGCCTGCTTTTGGGCGGCGGCTTGGACCGCAGCGCGCTCCAGGGCTTGGCGCTCGGCCTCGGCCCTGGCTTCGGTGGCCTGGCGTGCGGCACGTTCGGCTTCTTCGCGTTCGGCGACGAATTTGGCTTGGCGGTATTCCGCCACGGCGCGCGCCTGCGCTTCGGCACAGGCTTGCTTTTCGGCCGCATGAATTTTTTGCAGCGACAACGCGGCCAGGCGTTCGGCGTCGCCGCGCTGCTTTTCCAGATGCGTCTTTTGCTGCAGCAAGACCAGCGCCTGTTGCTCCTGTGTGGCGCGCTCGCGTTCGGCCTGGGCCAGCTCGATCGCTTGTGCCGCCTTCAAGGCCGCTGCTGCCGCCGCTTGCTGTTGTGCTTGCAGGCGGGCCTGAACTTCACTGACGGCCTTGCTGGCTGCTTCATATTCAGCCTCCCTCGCCAGGCGCAATTGGCGATCGGCGTCCTCTTGCGCCGCGAGCAACGCTTGCTGCTGCAGTTCCATGCGGACGCGCGCCTCGGCTTCGATACGTGCGCTCTCCTTGGCTTCGATCTTCTTTTGCAAGGCGGCCAGCACTTCGGCTTCGGCCGCCATGCGCTCGCGCTCGGCCCGCACCAGCTCTTCGGCTTCGCGCGCCTTGGCCGCAGCCAGTTCAGCCATCTGCCTTTGCTGTTCGGAGTGCGCCTGCAGCAGGCTCACACGCTGCTTCTCGGCGGCGACGCGTGCTTCGGCGGCAAGCTTTTCCTCCTGCTCGGCGCGCTCGCGCTGGCGCAGCAGCTCGGCATGCTGCAATTCGGCCGCGGCACGCTCCTCGGCTTGCCGGCGTATGGCGGCTTCCGCCCGCTTTTTCTCTTCCAGTGCGACCAGCGCCGTTTGTTCGGCTGCGAGACGTTCGCGCTCGATACGCTGCAATTCGGCGGCTTCGCGCGCACGCGTTTCGGCAATCTTGGCCAGGCGCGCCTGCTGTTCGGCCTGCGCGGCATCAATGGCGGCTTGCTCCTTCTCCGCAGCCGCCTTGGCTTGCGCCGCGGCGCGTGCGGCTTGTTCCGCCTGCCGACGCGCCTGCAAAGCGGCGGCATGCTCACGCTCGGCCCGCTCGCGTGCTTCGGCTTCCGCACGCGCGGCCGCGTCGGCCGCCATCTTTTCCTGTAAAGCGGCCAATTCCTTTTGCTCGGCTTCGAGGCGTTCGCGCTCGGTGCGCTTCAAATCGACCGCCGCACGCGCCTTGTGCAAGGCGATTTGCGCCGCCTTCTTTTGCAGGCCGATGCGTTCCTGGGTTTGTTCCAGCATGTGCCTGGCAGCCTGCGATTCGGCTTGGCGCAGCGCGCGCGCCTGGCGCTCGGCTTCTTCACGCCGGCGCAACAGCTCGGCCTGTTCGCGCTCCGCTTGCTCGCGCGCCTCCGTTTCGGCGATCGCAGCTTGCTCGCTGCAGAGCTTGTCTTCGGTGGCCTTGCGCACGCGCTCGGCGGCGGCGGCACGCTTCTTTTCCAGTTCGAGCTTGGACTGCATCAATTTGAGCGCTTCCTGCTCGTCCTTCGCGCGCCGGCGCTCAATGCGCGCCAGGTCTACCGCCTCGCGCGCCTTTTCCAAAGCGGCGCGCGCGGCGGCGCTCCTGGCTTCGGCTTCCTCGACGGCTTTTGCCACCACCAGCTTGACGGCGGCCGCTTCGGTTTCATAGGCCACACGCTTCGCATGGTCAGCCTCAGCTTGCATGCGCAACAACTCGGCGTGCTCCTGGCCGGCTTCCGCGCGCGCCTGGGCCGCGAGATAGGCGTCTTCCTCGGCGGCGGCCTTTTCCTGCAACACGGCGAGTTCGCGCTTTTCGGCTGCGGCGCGTTCATGTTCGGCGCGTGCCAATTCCAGGGCTTGGCGCGCCTTGCGCGTGGCCAGCTCGGCTGCCTGGCGGTGCAGTTCGGCCTGTTCGGCGGCCGCAACCATGGCTTCGCGTTCGGCGGCATGGCGTTCGGCCTCGACGCGCGCGGCGGTGCGCTCGGCTTCGGCGCGGCGCGCGGCAACTTCCTGCGCCTGCCGCTCTTCCTGGGCGCGTGCATGGGCTGCGGCGGCGGCCTGCTGTTCGGCTTCGGCGCGCAATTGCGCCTGTTCCGCGGCCAGGGCTTCGGCCTTGACGCGCTCGCGCGTTTGCCGGTCGGCCGCGTGTTCGGCTTCGATACGGGCGATTGCCTGATGCTGCAATTGGCGTTCGTTCCGGATGCGTGCCTCGGTTGCGATGCGAATGCGCTCGTCGGCTTCGCGCCTGGCCTTTGCTTCGGCTGCCGCAGCGGCTTCGGCCTGTTCGCGCTTTTCCGCGGCGTCGCGCATGTCGACTTCGGCTTGCAGACGCAATTGCAGCGCTTCGCGCACGCGCTGCTCCGCTTCGATGCGGGCATGTGCGATGCTGTCCTGCTCGCGCTCGGCCAGCGCACGGGCGCGGCTGTCTTCGCGGGCGCGCGCTTCGCTGGCCGCGCGCTTGAGGGCCGCATCGAGCGCAAAGCTATCGGCATTTTCACGGGCACGCACCTGCTCAAGCGCTTCGCGCCCGGCTGCGTCAAGCCGCTCGGCCGTCAGGCGCGCTTCCTTTTCCGCCAATTCGCGTTCGCGCGCCAGTTCGGCCAGGCGCGCTTCGGCGCGGGCGCGGCCTTCGGCTTCTTCCTTCGCGGCCTGGGCCACGGCGGCACGTTCGGCGGCGAGCCAGCGTGCCTGTTCGGCTTCCTGGGCCAAGGCGCGCGCCGCTTCGGAAGCGCGCTCGGTCAACTCGGATTCGGCGGCGATCTGTTCGGCTGCGCGCCGGCGCGCTTCGCGTTCGGCTTCCAGACGCGCTGCCGCGGCGGCACCGGCTTCCTTGTCGGCTTCGGCGCGGGCACGCAATTCGGCGATTTCGCCGTTGACGGCACTGACCTTGCCTTCGCTGGCGAGGCGGGCTTCGCGTTCGGCTTCCAGGCGGCGTCGGCTTAGGGCCAGGGCTTCTTCCTCAGCCTGGGCTTGGCGCTGCGCTTCGGCGCTGGCCTCGGAATCGGTGCGGGCGCGCTCTTCGGCGAGGGCGCGCGCCTGTGCCTCGGCACGCGCGCGGTTTTCCGCCGCCACCGTGGCCTTGGCCTCGGCTTCGACGCGCGCGATCGCTTGGCGTATCGCCTTGAGGTCTACCCGCGTATGCGGCGGCAATTCGTCGACATCGGCAAAGCCATGCTGATTATCTTCATCGAGGAAAGGATTGCGCCCGGCACCGTTGTTTTCCATGCTCCACTCCCGCCATTCGGAATTTCGTAGCAACCATTATCAGTGTGCGAAAATCCAGCAAGGCGTGGAGAAGAAACGGATTTATCGGCTATTTCCGAAGAAAATTACTTTTATGCAACTATGGCGTTTGTCGGTCTCGCCGCATCTCGCCTAGAATGGCGTCGAGCCGCTCCATGCGGAAGGGCTTGACCAGGAAATAATTCATGCCGGCCTCCAGGCATGTCTGAATATCGGAACTGGCGCCGGCCGCCGTCAAGGCCACGATGGGAACTTGTGAAGCCGGGGCCGGCAAGGCGCGGATGGCGCGCGTGGCTTCGATGCCATCCATTTCCGGCATGTGCATGTCCATCAAGACCACGTCGAAGTTTTCGCGCGCGGCCAGTTCGGCGGCTTGGCGTCCGTCGCCGGCTATGGTGACGCGGTGGCCGGCTTTCTTGAGCAAGGTGCCTGCCACGCGCTGGTTCACTTCATTGTCTTCGGCCAGCAGGATGTGCATACCGGCATAGCCGGCCGGCATCGCGGCCGGCGCCGCAGGTGCACTCGGCGCCTGCGGCGCCGGAGCCGGGGCAAAGTCGAGCTCGAACCAGAAATGGCTGCCCGCTCCCGGGGTGCTGTCGACACCGATGCTGCCTCCCTGCATCTCGACAATCTTCTTGCAGATGGATAGACCCAGCCCGGTCCCGCCGAAGCGGCGCGAAATCGAACTGTCGGCCTGGAAGAAGGAGTGGAACAGCTTGTCTTTCGCCTCGGGGGCGATGCCCATGCCGGTATCGATGACGTTAAACCGCAACCCTTGCAGGCCCTGTCCACCGTCTCTTGCCGCACAGGTTTCCACCACGATGCTCACCCCGCCCTTTTCGGTGAACTTCAAGGCATTCGACACGAGGTTGAGCAAGACCTGGCGTAAGCGCCCGACATCGCCGACGAGGTTGCGCGGCACCCCGGCGCCGAATTCGCAAGCGAGCGACAAGCCCGCGCTCTGCGCCCGCGACGACAGCAGGCTGACCACGCTATCCACGGTCTTTTGCACGTCGAAATCGATCGCCTCGAAGTCGAGGTTGCCTGCCTCCAGCTTGGAGAAATCGAGGATGTCGTTCAAGATGGTGAGCAGGGCTTCGGCCGAATATTGCGCCGTTTCGAGGTATTCTCGCTGAGCCGGCTCGCGCGCCTCGCTGATGGCGAGTTGCATCATGCCGAGGATGCCGTTCATGGGGGTGCGGATTTCATGGCTCATCACGGCCAGGAATTCAGACTTGGCCTGGTTGGCCTTTTCCGCCGCGTCCTTGGCGATCGAGAGGTCGTGCGTTCTCTGCGCCACCTGGCGTTCCAGGTCGGCGGAAAGGTTTTCCAGCGATACGATATCGTCGAACGAGCGCAACGCCGAAATCACGCACGTCATCAGCTTTTGCCGCGTCAGCTCGGTCTTCGATTTGTAGTCGTTGATGTCGTGCTGGATCACCACGTCGCGCTCGGGCGCCTGGCCCGGCTGGCCGGTGCGCAGCACGATGCGCAGGCGACGGTTGCACAATTCTTCGCGGATTTCGCGCACCAGGCGCAAGCCGCTGTCGTCCGCTTCCATTACCACGTCGAGCAGCACCAGGGCAATGTCGCGGTTGCGGCTCAGAATGGCGCGCGCCTCGGCGCCGGAATGGGCATGCAGGAATCTCAGGTTGCGGCCCTTGAACGCGAGGTCGGCCAGCGCCACGGCCGTGACCTGGTGCACTTCGTCTTCATCGTCGGCAATCAGTATCTGCCAGTCCTGCTCTTCCGACCGGCTCTTGTTTTCAGTCTCGGGAGCAAAGGAAAAATCGTTCAGCATGCCTGTCTCTATCTAATGCGGCGGCGTCCTAGCGCAATGGCGTCTTCGCCGTGTTTATTGTACGCGGGAACAAGAGAGTGAAGGTAGTACCGGCCCCGGGAGAGCTTTCTACCGCGATGCTGCCCATCAAGGCGCCCGATGCGAGGTTGTGAATGATGGACAAGCCCAGGCCGCTGCCGCCATGGCCGCGCTTGGTGGTGAAGAAAGGATCGAAAATCTTGGACAGGTGCTCTTCGGCGATACCCTTGCCGTTGTCGGAAAAACGCAACTCCACCGTCGCGGCATCGGCTTGGCGCACCACGATACGCATCGTCCCGGGCTGGCCGTCTTCGAAGGCATGCAAGAGAGCATTCATCACGAAATTGGTCAGGATCTGCGACAGGGCGCCGGGATAGCTGTCGACGATGATGGACTCAGGGCATTCGATCTCCACGCTGTGCTCGGTCTTGCGCAGAATGGGATTTAAATTCAGCAACACTTCGCGGATGTATTCGTCGAGGCGGAAGGCGCGCCGCTCCTGGCTGGTTTGGTCGATCGCGACTTCCTTGAAGCTTTGCGTCAGCGTTGCGGCACGCTCCATGTTCGACAGCAGCAAGCGGCTGATGGTACCGGCATGCTGTACGTAGCGTTCGAGATCGGAACGCTTCATTTCGCCCGAGCGGTACAGCGATTCGATTTTGGCCGTCTCGTCGGCCAGGGTCGAGGCGCCGGTCACGCCCACGCCGACCGGGGTATTGATTTCATGCGCCACGCCGGCCACGAGCTGGCCCAGCGACGCCAGCTTCTCCGACTCGACGAGCTGCCTCTGCGCGCGCTTGAGCGTAAGGAGGGTCTCGCTCAATTCGGTATTCTTCTGGCTCAGCGCCTGGGTGCGCAGCGCAATCTTTTCTTCCAGTTCGGTCACCAGCCCGGCGTTTTCCAAGGAGATGGCGATCTGGGTCGACAGCATTTCGAGCAGCTCGGCATGCCCCGCCGTGAAGGCGTCGACGGCGAGATTGTTCTCCAGGTAGAGGATGCCGATCAGTTCGCTCTGCTTTTGTAAGGGAATGCACAGCACCGACTTGGGCCGGTTCACGGCGACATAGGCTTCGCCGTTGAACTGGCTCTCCGCTGTGGCATCGCCCAGCACCACCTTTTGCCGCGTGCGCCGCACGTAGTGCACGATGGCCAGGCTGATGTTGCGCGCGTCTTCGGCAGGCACCTGTTGCAGCACCTCGATTACTTCATCCTGCGCCTGGGCGCGCACCAGGAGCCGGCCGTCCTGGTGCAGCAAGAGCACGCCTTTTTGCGCGCCGGCATTGGCGATCAACAATCGCATCAGCTTGGCCAGCAGGCGCTCGAGCTGGATTTCTCCCGACAGGGTTTGGGAAGCCTTGATCACGGTATCGAGGTCGACGCGGCTTTCGCTGCCGGGCGACACTGCCACGCGGTTGCGGCCGATCACGCGCGCGAGTTGGCGCGGATAGGCCTCTTCAAGCTGGCGCACCTTGGCCAACGCACCCCACTCCGAATATTTGGCATGCGCTTCCTCCATGTACAGCCGCGCATGCATTTCCCGGCCGGTTTCCAAATGAAAGCGCCCCGCCAGCTCATTACCCAGAGCTTCATCGTTCCAGAACCAGTTCTCGCGGGCCCCCTTGATGGCGCGCTCGAACAGCGATGCCGCATCGGCGACGCGTCCCTGCACGCGGGCGCGCTCGGCCTCGACCAATTGCCATTTGTGCAGGTAATTAACCGGTGCGTGGTCGGCCCAGGGCTTGAAGCGGCGCTGGTTGCGCCCAACGCGTCCCAGGACGTCTTTTGCATCGGTATCGCCGGCGCGGCATTGCGCCAGGCGCGCCAACGAAGACAGAAACAACAGGAATCCCGATGCCGGCGTGCCGAAATCGAAACCGGGCAAATCCATCGCCGCGTCGGCATGCGCCACGGCGCGCGTGTAATTGCCGAAGTAATACTCGGAAACGCATTGGATCGAGCGCACGTAAAACACGCCCCAGGGATCGTCGACGGCCTTGCGCTCGGCGACGTAGTCGTCTTCGCTCTTGCCGTCGCCCAACTGATCCACTGGCTCGCCCACCAGCCGCGCAAACAGCATGGCCCAGGGGATCATCACCCCCAAGACCGCCGAGTAATTCATCTTGCGATAGATGGCTATGCCTTTTTTGATCTGGGCCAGCGCATCGTCGACCTTGCCGCCGGACTGGAAACGCATGGCGTCGGAAAACTGCAGCGCTACCATGGCGCCGGCGCGGTCGCCGATTTCCATGGCCTTGACGTAGGTATCCATCAAGGGTTGCAAGGCCAGGCGCAGGTGCTCCTTGCGATGCCGGATGACACCGTGGAAAATGCCCACCGCGCCCAGGATGCCGTTCCTCGCGGCCAGTTCGGCTGCGGCCTTGCCGAAGCTGTAGCCCTGTTCCGGCTTGCCGAACTTGCCTGCCAGCGTGCGCCCCCACACCAGAAGCGCATACGTGCAATTGGCCGACATGCCGTAACGCACGGCCTTCCTGATCATCTCGATCGCCACCCACAGCACGACGTTGGAATCGGCCAGATAGGTGAAGCCGTAAGCCAGAAACAGGCTGCTCGCCTGCAGTTCGAGCCGATACCGCGCATTCTCCACTGGCGGCAGGTCAACCAGATCCAGCGGACTCCTCCCGTGCATGGCTAGGGCCAGACGCAAGCGGGCGAGCCAGATGTGGCGCCGCCCGAGTTTCGGCGGCACCGTCACGCCGGCCAGCGCCAGCGCCTCGATGCCGCTCTGCAGGATGTTGTGCGGCTCGTATGACGCGGCATAGCAGCGAATCAGCATTTCCTTGGCGGAGATGGCCTGTTCCGGGTCAACCGTGTTGTCGCATACCACGCGGCACAGGCGCTCCATCTCCTTATAGTCGCCGCGCGCAAAGGCGCCGTAGATCATCTCCATGTAGAGTTCATACATGAAGCGCGGCCGCGCGGCCCAGTCAAGAGCACCGCCGAATTCGAGCACGATGCCTATGCATTGTTCGTGCAAATCGAAAGCCGCTGTCTTGCGCGCCCGCTGCGCGGCTTGCAGATTCAATGCCGCCAGCGCTTCGCGCTCGCCCTCGTCGGCAATCAGCACGCGTCCTTCGTTCATCTGGTGCACGATGTCGAAGATCCGGTCTTCGTTCTGCTCCGCCCGCATGCCGTGCAGCAGCAGGCGCCCTATTTTCAAGTGCACCGCTTGCTTCTCGCCGGCGGGAATACCTTCGTACGCCGCCTGTTGTACGCGGTCGTGAAGGAACTGGTAGCTCCCCCCCACGGAAACGCGGATCAGGCCGGCTTCGACGGCCAGGCGCAATCCGGCTTCCGTCTCATGCTCCGCCGTCTCACTCACGATGGCCAGCGTGGCGAGCTCGAAGCGGTTGCCGATGCAGGAAGCCAGCGTCAACGAATGGCGCGTCGCTTCGGGCAGGCGGCGCAGCTCCTTCATCAAAAGGTCGACCACGTTGTCGGTGATGCCGAGCGCTTCGATCTGCTCCACGCTCCATTGCCAGCGTCCGGCCTGGAACTGCAACAGCCGGTCCCGATACAGGCTCATCAGGAATTGCCCGACGAAAAAAGGATTGCCCGCCGTCTTGCGGTAGATCAGCAGGGCCAGCGAACCCACGGCGCTGTGCGAGGCGTGCAATGTGTCGGCCAGCAGCTCGACGATGCTCTCCGCAGGCAGCGCCTTGACTTCTATCGTGGTCACCGGCGCCGCCGTGCGTATGCCGCCTATCGCCACCAGTAGCGGATGCGCCGCATCGACTTCATTGTTGCGATAGGCGCCCACCATCAAGAGGCAAGGCTCGTCGAGACTGCGCATCAGCACGTCGATCAGCTTGAGCGAGGCCGCGTCGGCCCAATGCAAGTCATCCAGGAACAGCACCAGCGGATGCTCGGTCTTGGCGAACACGTTGACGAAGCTCTGCATCACGTAGCTGTAGGTGCGCGCGCCGTTCGCCGCCGGCACCGGCGGCTGCTTGCCGATGACGTATTCGAGCTCGGGAATCGCTTCGACGATCAATTGCGCATTGGTGCCGAGGGCTTTTTGCAGCTTGTCGCGCCAGGCGGCGATGCGGCTTTCGCTCTCCGTCAATATCTGGCGTATCAAGTCGCCGAACGCCCGGTTGATTGCCGAATAGGGAACATTACGCTTGAACTGGTCGAACTTGCCACTGATGAAATAGCCGTGGCGCGTCGCGACCGGCTTGTGCAATTCGTGCACCAGGGCCGATTTGCCTATGCCGGAATAGCCCGTGACGAGGAGCAGTTCGGCGCCGCCGCCGGCAACACGATCGAAGATACGCAGCAGTTGCGCCGCTTCTTCTTCGCGGCCGTACAGCTTTTGCGGCATCTGCAGCCGGTCCGAGATATCGTCGCGCCCGAGGCGGAAACGCTCGATGCCCCCCCCGGACAGACCGTCCACGCAACGGCGTAAATCGGAAGACAAACCCTCCAGGCTTTGATAGCGGTCTTCGGCGTTCTTGGCCAGAAGCTTCAGCACGAGGTCGCATAGGACCTGGGGCAGTTCCGGATTGATCGCGTTCGGCGCCAGCGGCTGGCGCGCGATGTGGCCGTAAATCACATCCATCGCGTTTTCCGACTCGAACGGCGGCTGGCCGGTCAGCATTTCATAGAACAGCGCGCCGAGCGAGTAATAGTCGCTGCGGTGGTCGACCTGGCGGTTCATGCGCCCGGTCTGTTCCGGCGACATGTAGGCTACCGGCGCTTCGGCATCGCGTGCCAGGGCCACGGTGCCATCGGCTTCGGCGCCGAGATTGAGCGGGCACAACGCGAGATGCGGCCCTAAGCGGCGTTGATAGTCGCGCAGGCTGTCGCTCAAGGCGATGAAGAAGCGCAACAAGCCATGCAGGTCCAGCGCAAGCCAGCCGCGCCCGGGCACTGGTGAAGCGGAGCCGCGCTCCGCGTTCCGCCTTCTGTGCATGCCGCTCTCCACCCGACGCTCCCCTGTTTTTATGTTGGAAAATTATCGCAACCAAGTATTACAATGACAAGAAAAACGGTAATATAAGCTTGGAACAAGCTTGACAAGTTCGATAATCACGAAAAGGGCTGTCATCTCGTACACGTAGCGAGCCATACTATCGAAGCCCAAGGGGAGTGTAAATGGCGCACAAGGAGTTGGCACAAGAGTATCCCCCGCCCGGTGAAGAGACAGCCATCGCCGACCTGGCGGCACGCTTGCAGCAAAAGATCAGGAAGCAGTATCCAAGCGGTATCATGCGGCGCGATGCGCATCCCAAGATGCATGGCCTGGTCAAGGCCGAATTCATCGTGGAACCGGACTTGCCGCGGGAGTGGCGCGTAGGGATATTCCGCGAACCGATTACCTACACGGCCTGGATCCGCTTTTCCAATCAAAGCGCCCGAATCCAGTCCGATCTCAAGGGCGACATCCGCGGCATGGCAATCAAGTTGATGGACGTGCCAGGTGAAAAGCTTCTTGCGCCGCAGCAATATTGCGATACGCAGGATTTCATGCTGATCAGCACCAACGTGTTCGTCACGCACGACGTGGGCGAGTTCAACACCATGGTCAAGGCACTGATGGCCGGTCGGCTGCCGACAGCCTGGTTTTTCGCCACCCATTGGCGCGCCGCCTGGAACCTGCTCGCCGCGATGAAAAAAGTCGGCAACCCGCTGGCCATCCGTTACTGGAGCGCCACGCCCTACCTGTTCGGGTCGCATGCGGTAAAGTATTCGGCGCTGCCCACCGGCGAAGTCGACAACCGCATTCCCGCGAAGGCCGGCAAGGATTTCCTGCGCCACGCCCTGGCCGAGCAATTGCGCCGCGGCGAGGTGCGCTTCGACTTTGCCGCGCAAAAGCAGACCGATCCCGACACCATGCCCATCGAGGACCCCGGGATGGCCTGGAGCGAAGCGGAATCGCCCTTCGTCAAGCTCGCCACGATACGCATTCCGCAACAGGATTGCGACACCAAGCAACAGCGCCACCATGGCGAGAACCTGTCCTTCAACCCTTGGCACTGCTTGCCGCAGCACCGGCCGTTGGGCGGCATCAACCGGGCGCGCCGCACGGCCTATCATTCGGTCTCGACGATGCGGCATGAGCGCAACCTGATGCCGCAGGACGAGCCTTGAAACCGGGACTTGCCCCGGCAGCGCCGCAATTGATGCCGACATTGCGGACAAGTCCCGGTCCGCGAATGCGCTTGAGCCGTCCACCGTTTCAGGTCGGGTCGATCAGGCCGTTGGCGATCAGCCTTAGCGCCGTCATGCTCGGGATGAAAAAGTAATCCCCGCCGCGCGTCTCGACCAGGCGCGGAATATTGCGCAGAAAATAAGGTGGGCGCTCGCCATCGGGGTCGGCAGCCAGCACCGCGCGGCTCGGATATTCCTTGTCATGGTTGCCAAGCAGGATTTCCTTGTCGTTCGAGGCCTTGAAGTCGTTGCCGTAATTGATCCATTGCTGCTGCACGAATTCAAACTGGCGTCCGATATCGGCATTCAACATCATGATGACGATGCCGTGGTTGCCGCGGTCGCTGCTCCTGTCCTTGACTGCGCCATAAGGCAAGCCGCGCCGGATGATACGGCGCCGGTTGGTCAGGGCGCCGGGCGTATCGAAGGCGTCTTTGCTGACCACCTGGGCCGCCGGATTGTCGCCCTGCTTGAATTCAAGCGAAGCGCGCGGATTGATGCGGCGGATGTGGGACGAGAACGGACACTTGGCGCCGCTCATATCTTCATCGTAGGTGAAATCGGACAGCATGCGGTCCCTTTCCGCATCGCCGGCCCTGGCGAAGCGCGCATCCCAATCGGCCTTGCTCTTGTCGTCCGGCGCCGCGACGAGGGGCGCGCCATTGTCGGCCCAGCGGCCGACGAACTTGGCCTTCAACATCTCCTTGCTGCCGGCGAAGCCGCGGCTTTCACGCTCGAGAAAGCTCTCGAAGCTCGCCACGTTTTCATGCAGCTTGCGGTACACCATGAAGGTGCCGTTGCGCGAAAGCAGAAAGGGGTTCGGCGCAGGCGGATATTCGTGCGCCTCGTCGATGTGGCCGAGCAGGAATTCGCCGGTTGCCAGCGGCGCCCATTTGCCGCCATCGAGTTGCTTGCCGCGGCCCCTGACGCGTTCGGGCGCATCGGCCAAACCCTCGAAATAAGGGTCGCCTATGCCGTCGGTGTAGCCGAAGTGTTCCTTGCTGCAAGGCTGGCCGTTTTCTACCAGCGCATGGCCTTCCTGGTACGGCAGGTCTTCACCGTCCTCGCCACGATGGCCTGTGAGCTGCACCGCGCCGCCGTCTGACGCCGCAGCGGTTTCCTGCAGCCAGCGGTAGCGCTCTTCCAGCGCTTCCATGGTTTGTGCATTAAGCGAGACCAGCACGTGCACGTCGAGATTGCGGTCTTTTACACGGCTGGCACGCCAGATCGGGTCCCAGTATTCGGGCGAGCTAGGCCCATCGTCGCCGAGGATATCCTTGCGCGCCTTCATGCCCATGACGAACTCCTCGGGGAAACCCGAGAGGGAGGCTTGCGGCAGTTCGAGGCTCTTCAAGCCTTGATAGGTCAAAGCGACATTGGTGGTTGCCAGGGGTTTCGGTATCGGATCAGGTCCCGCATTCCATGTGGCGGCCGTGGTGACTCTCGCGGTCACCGCACTGAGGAAGGCGCGGCCCCTACGCCCGTCGCGGATATTGAAGAACACGTAGCGCGCGAACGGGAAACCGAAGCGGCCATAGGGGCGCACAATGTCGCCCTGGATATCGAACAAGTCGAGCGGGGCGGTCATAGTGCGGGCTCCTGTTGCGACTCGCTATGCTTGAGCAGGCTGTACTGCCCCGGCTCCCAGGACGGCCCGGCAAGATCGCGTGGCTTTACACGTGCGATGAACTCCCGGTAGCGCACCTTCAACTCGGCAGTCGGCAAGCCCTGCGACTCCAGTGCGAAGCGCGAGAATTCCTGCTTCAGGTAAAGCGCCTTCAATTGCTCTTCGAGCGGCTCGTCGTTCGAACCGACGAAGAATAGCGAGGCGCTCAACTGGCAGCGCTTCATGTAGGCGGAGAAACCGGCCGCATCCTTGACCGCATCGAACCCGTAGCAATGCTGCCACACACTTTGCACTTCGGGTGCAATGGCTTGCCACATACCCTGCAGATACATGTCGAGGTCGCCGTGGAAGTCGCTCGAGAACACCAGATATTTCGATTTCAAATGCTCTTCGGCCGGCAGCGCGGCGCGCCGTACGCCATCGGGCACAACCGGCAAAAAGTCGCTCATGGTGTCGAAAACGTTCGCACCCGGCAGCGATTCGGTGAACACGTCGTCGAGCACGAAGAAACGCGCCAGATAGGTTTGCGGCACGCGCGCCATCGGGCTGTTTTGCAGCATGTTCCAGCTTTCCAGCCGGTCGCGGACCACGTCGGCGCATGATCTGCCGTCGACGTGGCTATTCTTGATCGGGGAAAGGATGGTCAAGGCATATGCCTTGCCTGAAGCATTGCCGCCCATCAGACCTCCTCCATCGCCGGGATTTTCGGCTGTTTGGCCTTGCGCAAATCGCGCACATGGCGCTTCTCGACCATCGCAGCGGCCATGCTGACAATGGGGGAAGGCCGCATATCGCCCAGGTCGTGCTGCAGGCTCAATAGCAGCTTGTCGTACTGTTTCTGGAATTCGGCATCGGGCGCGTCATGCCACTTGTCGTCGAAATCGATCAGCAAATCCTTAAGCTTCTTGGCCCCCTTGACGTCGTTCGAAGCCGCCAGCGGATAGGCGCTGTAGTAGTGATTGGTTTCGACCTGGTTGTAGCGTATGTATTTGTGGAAAGGCGTGAGCGCCACCGAGCGCGGATAGCGCACGCTCCACTTCCAGAACAGGTCCAGCCCGCCGGGAATCGAGAAGGTGAAGGAATCGATGTACTGGTCCCAGCTACCGTTGAAATTACTGAAGAACAGCATGTAGCCGTACTTGAGCTCTTCTTTCGGCTGATCGGGATGCAGGTGCGGAAACTGCTTGCGCCCGATGATGACCCAGCGCGCATAGTGGATCAGCGACAGTGTAATCAAACCATTGAGGCATTGCGGGTACTGGACCGCAATCCAGAATATGACCTTGTTGACCCAGGCCAGGTACCAGCGCAGCGGCGTGATGACGCTGATGGCATAGGCCTTTCCCGCGATATTGGACATGCGGCCTCCCTGCGGCTGCTCGTTAATACGGCTATGCGTCTTAGCATAATGCCATGCTGTCTTTCTGGCAATACATTTGTTGCTTTTCTGCCATGCACGGCACAGCAGCGAGTTGCCGGAAAAATAAACTGCCGGGAATTGTGGTAGCGAGCCCGGTCTCGCACCGGAGGGCGGGTTCAACTATCCTTGGACTTGAAACGGCACGGCCGGCATGAAGCCGGCCGGGTGGCGGGGTTTGGCAGGCGCTCAGTTCAAATTCGAATTGCGCAGACCATAGGTGAAGTAGACCAGCAAGGCCAGCGCCATCCAGGCGAAGAACACGGTGAACGTGGTGCTGGATAGACCCACCATGATGTATAGGCAGGCCGCGATACTCAGGGCAGGCACGACGTAGGGGCCAAAGGGCACACGGAAGCCTCGCGGCGCATCGGGGTCTTTCCTGCGCATTACCGGCACGGCGACCGAAACCACGATGAAGGCTGTCAGCGTGCCCATGCTGACCATGTCCCACAGGAAGTTGGAATCGACCAGCGCAGCCACCAGGGCGATGACCACGCACACCACCACGGTGTTGTGGATCGGGGTGCGCGTATGTTCATGGACGGTGTGGAAGAACTTCGGCACCAGGCCATCCTTGCTGATGGCGTACAGGATGCGCGTCTGGCCGTAGATCGTTACCAGCGTCACGGAAAATACCGAGATCACGGCGCCGGCCGATAGGATCAAGGCCGGCCAGACCTTGCCAGTGACGTTTTGCAGGATCACGGCCAACCCGGCTTCCTGGCCCTTGAACAAGGCCGCGGGCTGCGCGCCGATCGCGGCCACGGCCACCAGCATGTAAAACACCGTCACGATCAGCAAGGCGCCGATGATGCCCAGTGGCACGTTGCGCGTCGGGTTCTTCACTTCTTCGCCCGCCGTCGCCACGGTATCAAGACCGATGAAGGAGAAAAACACGGTGCCGGCGGCAGCCGCGACGCCGGCCATGCCGGCATGGCCTTCGCTATTGTCGGTCAGGAAGAAGGGTACGAAGTTTTTCTGGTCGAACCCAGAGAACGCGATCACCGCGAAGAACACCAGGATGCACAGCTTGATCATGACCATGATCGCGTTGGTGGTGGCCGATTCCTTGGTGCCGCGTATCAGCAGGAAGCCGCAGAGGACCACCAGCAAGACCGGCGGCAGGTTGAACTGGCCCGGATGGAATTCGGCACCGCCATTGGCCCCGGCAACGATCATGGGCGAGCGCAAGGCTTCGGGGATGTGCCAGCCGAAGGCATTGGAGAGGAAGTTGTTGAGGTAGTCGGACCAGCCTATCGCCGTCGCGCTGCCGGCCAACCCGTATTCGAGCAAGAGGCAGGCTGCCATGACGAAGGCGGCGAATTCGCCGACCGATGCGTACGCGAAGGAATAGGAAGAGCCGGAAGCCGGGATGCGGAATGCCAGCTCGGCATAGCACAAGGCAGTGAGGCCGGCGGTGATGGCGGCGATCAGAAAGGACAGGATCACCGAGGGACCGGCCTTGGGCACCGCTTCGGCCATGGTGAAGAAGATGCCGGTGCCGATTGTGGCGCCGACGCCTATCATGGTTAAGGGGAACAGGCCGAGCGTGCGGCCGAGCGCCGCACTTTCATGTCCGTCGCGAACGGCCTCTTTCATCACGGGCTTGGTGCGCAATAATTTTTGGCCAAAGGTTTGTGCCATTCATGTCTCCTGAAACCGGTCTATGCCGGTACGACGTCAAAAAACCAGCTCCTCAACTTCCGCTCCGCGCGGCCACGCTACCATCCTGTACCGGGCACGATGCACCGGTCATTCCATCTCACGACCGGCGCCAATACTTGGCGACGCAACAGGGCTCCTCTTCCCTGCTGCCTTCTATTTCCCGTCAACCCGCACCACCATCAAGCCGGCGCGCTGTCCAACCCTGACACCGGCGTTGGGAAATACCACGTGCTCGACGGCCGCGCCGACTCGGTATTCGCCTTCGCTGTCTTGGGCCACGACGGTACCCGGCGCGAACGCCGTGAAATTCTCCGTCTTGCCGTCGAAGTTCAGGCGAAAATCCTCACTGCGTTTTAGCAATTCCTGTGCCACGCGGAAGATGTGCGGCGCGACTTTGCGGAAAGCCATGGTGCTCCCTGTACGCAACATGGTGTCGAGCGCGGCGGCGGTCACTTCGAATTGGCTTAAATCGTTGCGGCCCAGCACGCCGATCTGCCCCAGTTCCGCCGTACAGGCCACGGCGGCAAAGCGCGTGGCCGTATACGCGCTATAGGTCGGCGCCAATTGTGAATTCAGGATGATGGCGCCGATGCCGGCGCCGCCGAGCCACGCGGTCAAAACCTGCTTTCCGCGCGCGGCGATCGCGTCGGGAACGATGGCAAACGTCGGGTAAGCCGATTTGCGGATCGCCGTGTGCAAGTCGAGATGCCACTTATCGCCGCCCTCGCCCTGGAAAAACGCCGCCGTGGCGCGCATCAGGGCATCGGCACGCTGCGCCTCGGCCGTATTCTGCAATTCACCGCGCTCATCGGTAAACAGGCGGTTCAAGTCGGCATCGATGAAGCGCTTGCCTTGCGCGATCGCGGCGATGTTGCCGACCGCGACCATCAAATCGAGCTGCAGGTCGTGCGGCTCGTACGACAGGCGTTCGAGCAGCTGCGCCAGCACTTCGATCGGCGCCGTCTCGTCGCCATGCACGCCGACCGAAAGCAGCAGGCGCAAACGCCTTGCGTCCGGTTCGGACGACACCACTTGCATGATGCCCTTGGCCGGCAGGCGCACGGTGAAGCCGGCATTGGCGAAACGGTCGGCGATTTCCGAGAAATCCGCTTCGGCCAAGGCACCGGCCATGCCGGCCGCCTTCTGTGCTTCCTCCATTACGCTGCCGCAGCCGCTGCCGCTTCGGACAGGGTCCAAGCTTCGAGCACAGCTTGTTCTATCGTGCCCGGCCGCTCGTCCTTGTGCCGCAGCTTGGCCGCCAGCGCCTGCACCGCGCCGGAAGAGCGCAACGCCAGGCCGAGCAATTGCTGCTGGCTGCGGCGCAGGGCATCGAGCGCGCGGTTGCGCAGGGCCAGTTGCGTGTCGCCGGCCGGCAGGTTCATCAAGGCCTGCTCCAGCAAGTCGATGCCAACCGTGCGGCGCAGTTCGACGCCGGTCTGCAGCAAGGCCGGCAGCGACAAGCCGGCCGGACGCACGATGGTCAGCGCGGCGAACAGGAAGTCGGCCATCGCGGCAATCGCGTCGACCGTGGCGCGCGCCTGCTCGAAGGCGCCGCCCGCCGCTTGCGCCGGGATCAGCGCCTGCACGCTGGCGGTATCGCCGAACACGGTTTCCAATTCCGCCAGGCTGGCGGGATTGAGTTCCTTGGCGGTGGCGAGGAAGCCGCCGGTGACAGCTTGCTGCAGCACGCGGGTACGCGCATCGAGTTGCTTCGAAGTGGCCGTCGGAATCGTCAGTGCATGCGCATCGAGCGCGGCGAACAGCGGCGCCAGGTTCAGCGCGGACCATGCCTGGGCCCAGGCCAGGATCACGGCGCTTTCCTCGACTTGATGGCGCTCGGCCAGCTCGACCAGCATCAGCGGGCCGCAGCGGTTGACGGCTTCGTTGGCCAGCACCGTCGCCAGGATGGCGTTGGCCAGCGGATGGTCCATCGCATTGCGCGTGGCGACCAGGCCGTGCGGGAAGTAAGGCGTCAAGAGCTTTTTAGCCCAGCTGTTTTCCAGAAGCGGCATGGCCGAGAGCATGCGCTTGTAGCGGTTCTTGACGTTGGCCACGACGACAGCCAGTTCAGGCGCGGTCAAACCCTTGCCTTCCGCTTTGCGCTTGGCCAGTTCGGTAGCCGACGGCAATTGCTCCAGTTCGCGCGAGACCACGCCTTCGGCCTCCAGGCTCGCGATCAATGCGGCATAGCCGTCTTGCACGGCGCTGTTGCGCTGAGCCTGTTCCTCGCGGGCGAGCAAATGCGTCTGCAGGATGTTGTCGCGCAAGACCAGGGTTTCGATGTCCTGCGTCAAGTCGTTCAAGATGCGGTTGCGTTCGGCTTCGGCCAGCTTGCCGGCGTTGACTTCGGTGTCGAGCCATATCTTGACGTTGACTTCGTGGTCCGAGCAATCCACGCCGGCCGAGTTGTCGATCGCATCGGTGTAGATACGGCCGCCCTTCAGGGCGAACTCGATGCGGCCGGCCTGTGTGGCGCCGAGGTTGCCGCCTTCGGCTACCACCTTGCAGCGCAGCTCGTTGCCATTGACGCGGATCGCATCGTTGGCACGGTCCTTGACCTGGGCATGCGTTTCGGAGGATGCCTTGATGTAGGTGCCGATGCCGCCGTTGTAGAACAGATCGACCGGCGCCAGAAGGATGATGTGCATCAATTGCTCAGGCGTGACCGTGGCCGCATCGGTACCGAGCGCGGCGCGCGCTTCGGGCGACAGTTCGATCGAGCGCACCGTGCGGGGGAAGACGCCGCCGCCCTTGGAAATCAGCGACTTGTCATAGTCTTCCCAGGACGAACGCGGCAGGGCGAACATGCGCTGGCGCTCTTCGAACGAGCGTGCCGTATCAGGTGTCGGGTCGAGGAAGATGTGGCGATGGTCGAACGCGGCCACCAGCTTGATCTGGCGCGACAGCAGCACGCCGTTGCCGAACACGTCGCCCGACATGTCGCCCACGCCGACCATCGTCACCGGCGTCGTGTTCATGTCGTGGCCCATCTCGTAGAAGTGGCGCTTGACCGCTTCGAACGCGCCCTTCGCCGTGATGCCCATCTTCTTGTGGTCGTAGCCGTTCGAACCGCCCGACGCGAACGCGTCGCCCAGCCAGAAGCCGCGCGAGACGGCGATGCTGTTGGCGATGTCGGAGAACGTCGCGGTGCCCTTGTCGGCGGCGACGACGAGGTACGGGTCGTCCTGGTCGTAGCGCACGGTGTCCGCCGGCGGGACGATCTCGCCACGCACGCGGTTGTCCGTCAGCTCCAGCAGGCTCGCGATGAACAGGCGGTAGACGGCTTCGCCTTCGGCCGCCACGACGTCGCGCGCCGCATCCTTCGGCATCTGCTTGCAGACGAAGCCGCCCTTCGAGCCGGCCGGCACGATGACGGCGTTCTTGACCATCTGCGCCTTCACGAGGCCCAGCACTTCGGTGCGGTAGTCTTCCATCCGGTCGGACCAGCGCAGGCCACCGCGGGCCACCGGGCCGCCGCGCAGGTGCACGCCCTCGAAGCGGCGCGAGAACGCGAAGATCTCGCGGTAGGGGCGCGGTTCCGGCACCAGGTGCAGGTTGGAGGTATCGAGCTTGAAGATGATCTTCTCGCCCTTGTTCTGGAAGTAGTTGGTGCGCAGGGTCGCGCCGATCAGGTTCGCCAGCGCGGCCAGGATTTCTTCGGTGTCCGCGTGGTTCACGGAACCGAGCTTGCCCTTGATGGCCGCCAGCGCGTCGGTGCCCGCCTTGCGGTCAGCCTCGGTCGACGCCGGATTGAAGCGCTTGAGGAAGGCGTCCACCAGCTCGCGCGCCAGGTCCGGA
>DASVLJ010000003.1:0-14178 GCA_036384915.1 Burkholderiaceae bacterium | reverse complement strand
GAAATGGGTGGGAAAAGAGCCCAATTTGGCCTCGCTTTTGAGGACTGTAGCCGTAGCTACAGCCGGAAAAACGGGGGCAAAGTGGGACTTTTCTCCATCCATTGCAGCCGACTCGCTTCTGCCGCGCAGGCTCCTAGCCCTCCCCTTTGCCGTCGACAGGCAAATGGATCGTGAAGCACGTCCCCTTGCCGACTTCGCTTTTCACCTCGATGCGCCCGTTGTGCTTCGACACGATGTTGTAGGACAGGGATAACCCCAGCCCAGTGCCCTGGCCGACCGGCTTGGTGGTGAAAAACGGCTCGAAGATGCGCGTCATGTTTTCCGGCGCAATGCCCTGGCCGGTATCTTCAACCTCGATCCAGACCCAGTCGTCCGCACAGCCCGTGCGGATGGTGATGGTGCCGCGCTCGCGGATCGCATGCGAGGCATTGACGATGAGGTTCATGAACACCTGGTTCAATTGCGACACCAGGCAATTCACCAGCGGCAGCTGCCCGTATTCGCGCACCACGTCGGCCTTGTACTTGATTTCGTTGTTGGCGATGGTAAGCGTACTGTCGAGCCCGGCGTGCAGGTCGGCATATTGCCAGTCGGTCTCGCCGACGTGGGAAAAGTCCTTGAGCGACTGGACGATATTTTTTACCCGGGTCAGGCCGTCCATCGATTCGCGCACAAGTTGCACGACGTCCTCGCGCAGGAATTCCAGGTCGGCGCGTGCCTTGAGCTCTTCCACCGCGCGGGCGGATTCCTGGGCGCCCTTGCCCGCGGAAAGGATCCGGTCGTAGCCGTCGATGACCTCGAACAGCGTGTCGACGTAGTGGTTGAGCGAACCCATGTTGGAGTTGACGAAACCGACCGGATTATTGATTTCATGCGCCACGCCGGCGGCGAGCTGGCCGATCGATGCCATTTTTTCCGACTGCAGCAATTGCGCCTGGGTCTGCTGCAAGGTGTCGATCAAGGCCCGCTGCTCCTCCCCCTTCTTTTGCAGCGCCTCTTCCATGGCCTTGCGCACGGTGATGTCGGTCAGCGAGCCGACGACTTCCAGCGGATTGCCGGCGTCATCGCGGATCAGGCGCAGGCTGTCGTGCATCCACAGGTATTGCCCGTCGCTGGCGCGGAAACGGTATTCGTAGGCACGCTGGCCCTCGGAGAAGACCAGTGCGAGGCTGGAAAAGATGGTGGGAATGTCCTCCGGATGGATGTGCTCGAACCAGAAATTCGGATCGGCAATCATTTCCGCGGGTTGGTAACCCAAGACCCGGAACGCATTGGCGCTGACGAAGGTCATCTTGAAGTCGCCGGTCGGGACGCTGCTGTAGATGATGGCAGGCGTATTGGCGATCAGATACTCCAGGCGGGCATTGGCCTTTTGCAGTTCGGCAAAGGCGGGCCCGCCGCCGGCTCCGGCAGCGTCCGGCCCCGCATCGCGCAGGCTTTCCAGCAAGCGGTTGACGTTGCCGGCCAACGCGGTCAGCTGGTCGCTGCCGCTGATGGCCAGGGTAGTGCTGTAGTCCCCCTTGCTCGCTGCCTGGATCGCACGATATATCGCCAGAAAGCGGTCCGCCGCCGGCACAGGCTCCGTCGCCGGGGGGGCAGGTACCGATGAAGGTGCCGGCTCCCTGGCAACCGGCGTAGCGCTGAAATCCTCGAATTGCATGGCTCACTCCGCAATGGCATTACCGCACTTGCGCGTCTTCGCCGGCAAGGCTCTCCAGATGCTGCAGTCGTTGGGTCAGGCGGCGGTTTTCGTAAAACACTTCGTAGCGCCGCAGCGCTTCCCGGATATGCTCACGCAACAGATTATCATCGATCGGCTTGCTCAACACCTTATACAGGTCACCTTGGTTCACGGCATCGATAACCGTTGTAAAATCGGCGTAGCCAGTCAGCAATATGCGTATCGTGTCCGGATACATTTTTCTCACCCGGTTCAGAAATTCCGTTCCCGACATGCCCGCCATACGCTGGTCCGATACGACCACGCCGACACCGTGCCGCGCCAGCAAGTCGAGTCCATCGCTGGCCTGCGAAGCCGTGAGCAATTTCCAGCTTTCGTGGCGGAAAGCGCGCCGCATGGCGGACAGGAAATTCAATTCGTCGTCGACCAGCAACACCGTGCAGGAAGCCTGGGCTGCGTCATCCTGGGTGTCGAATCGCTTGCGGTCCCGCAGCAGCTTGGCGAATTCCTCGGGCGGCAGCGGACGGCTGAACAGGAAGCCTTGCATCTCCTGGCACAGTTGCTTGCGCAGATAGCCGTATTGGCCCACGGTCTCCACTCCTTCGGCGATGGTGGTCAGCCCGAGATTGCCCGCCAGCGCCAGGATGCTGCGCACCAGCGCGGCGCTGGCGGCGTGCTCGGTCATGTTGCGCACGAAGGATTGGTCTATCTTGATGCGGTCGACCGGATAATGGTGAATATAGCTGAGCGAGGAATAGCCGGTGCCGAAATCGTCGAGCGACAGGCCGACACCCATTTTCTTCAACTCCTGCATGGTCCGTATGGTACGCTCGGCGCTTTCCAGGATCAGACTTTCGGTCAGTTCGAGTTCGAGGCAGGAAGGGTCGAGCCCCGCTTCATCCAGCGCGGCGCGCACCGTGGCAACCAGATCGGCCATGCGGAATTGCTGCGCCGACATGTTGACGGCCACGCGCAGCGGTTCGTATCCCTGGTCCTGCCATTGCCTCACTTCGCGGCAGGCCGTTCTCAGTACCCAGGTTCCTACCTCGGGCATCAATCCTATCTCCTCGAGCAGCGGGATGAACAGCGCGGGCGCGACAATGCCATGGCGGGGATGGCGCCAGCGCAGGAGAGCTTCAGCACCGACGATCTCGCCGGTCTTCAGGTTCAGTTGGGGCTGGTAATAAAGCAGGAACTCCTTGCGCTCCAGCGCCCGGTGCAAATCGGCCTGCATGGCGAGCCTTTGCTCGAGCCCCTTGTCGATCTCGGGGCTATATAAGCGTACCACGTCACCGCCGAATTGCTCGGCGGCGGCGCGCGCGCGCCTGAGAAGGTACTGGATGTCGCTCTCGTGGACCGGGTAGACCGCTCCGCCCACGCTGGCCTGGAGAAAAATTTCCTTGTCGCGGTGCTTCACCGGCTCGTTCAACAGGGAGTGCACTTGCCGCGCCAGCCGCATGGCCGTTTCCGGATCGCCGTCCTCGATGCGCGCCAGAGCAAACTCGTCCTGCGCCAATTGCGACACCAGCGTCTCGACCCCGCCGAAGCGTTCGAAGCGCAATGCCAGCTCCTGCAAGACTTCATCCATGCCGGCATTGCCGAGAAGCTGCAAGGCCTGGTTGACGCGCAGCAGTTTGATGACGATCAAGACCAGCGTGCCGCAACGCTCCGCCGCCTCCAGCGCCATGCCCGGAAGGCGCTGCTCCAGCAGCGCCCGGTTGGGCAAGCCGGTCTGGGCGTCGTAGAAGGCGAAGTAATTGAGCCGGGTTTCCGCCACCAGCTGGCGCTCGTCCATGACGAGATTGTTTTGTGCGCGTGCCACGTCCTCGGCCAATTCCGCGAGCAGGGCCACGATGTCCGGCGTAAATACGCCGGCATTCTCCGTCTGCAGCAGAAATATGCCCGTCAGATGCTTGCCGTCGTAAAGCGGCAGCGCGATACCTGCGCCGCGGCCGGTTTCGCTGTGGATCTGCGCAGTGCCGTCCAAGCGGACTTTTTCGGCAAGGGCTGCCGGCGATCCGGCCGCATCCGAAAACAGGAGTTCGGCGCCGGCGGCCGAGAGCGTTTTCAAGCCACGCGACTCGGGCTCGAAAATTCCCATCCAGGCATAACGGAACGGGCCTTGCCCAACGGCAGCGACGCACAAGTCGGTGTACAAGCCACCATCCAGTTTGGCGCGCAGGCAGACGCGTCCGACCTGCCGTACCATATGCACGATATCGAGCAACTGCCCGGGCGTTTGCCGCAGCTGGGGTTGGAGACCTTCCATGTGAAGTCTGGATTACCCGACCGGATCATTCGGGAACCGAGGAAGGCCGGGCCGGCTGAGCCTGCTGAACCTTCTCGCGGCCGTACAAGAGTTCTTTGACCTGCCGCGAAAGCTCCCATCGGTCTATCGGCTTGACCAGGAAGGCGTCGATGTTGATCGCCATCATCCGCTTGCGCGACGCGGCATCGTCGAGCGAGGACGCCACCAGAATCGGAATCGCCTTGGTTTGCGGGTTAGTCTTGAGGGAGCGCGCCACCTCGAAGCCATCCATTCCCGGCATCATGACATCGAGCACGATCAAATCCGGCATCTCCGCGCCGACCTTGCGCATACCATCTTGCCCGTTGATAGCGGACACCACCTCGTGGCCGTCGGAAATCATCAATATTTCCAGAAGCTTACGATTACGCTCTTCGTCATCGATAATCAGGATTTTAGCCACTCGATTACCCTACCTTTCGAATCAGACGTCTTCGACGCTCTTGATTTACGGCAAGCAAGCTTGGACTCGGTAATCCGTAACTTGGGTGCGGGAAACACAGTGAGCTCAATTATCCATCAAAACCACGTTCATTACAGCGGTTTCACCATGTCGCTCGGGGAGACGGTAATGGCGTTACGCTTAAATTCCAGCGGCGGAGTGCGGGGTTGCTGGGGAGATAGTCGATCAAAATTCTTTCCGCGCCGCGCAACGCGCCCAGGTCGACGAAGGGCGCCATCGTATCGCCCTTCGTCCGCGCCCCCGGCGGCGTCCCGCCGCGCAGCCTGGCCCGCCACCAGTAGAATGTTTGCGGTGCGATACCTGCGCTTTTGCAGAACGCCGCCGCCGACAGGCCGCTCTTCGTTTGCCGATCCAGAATGTCCTGCCAGTGCGCTTGGCGCTGTGTTTGTGCCGAGCATGTCGCCATGATATCCCCCGCGTGATTTAATGTGGGGGCATGATGCTGGTTGTCTTGCGCGGAATCTATGACGCCGATGGATTACCGCTTACCTATGGATTGAAAACGCGCGAGTGTGATGCCTCGATTCTACGATTGCTAGATGGATGCGCCGGACGCTTACCGCGCTGCGTTCGTATCAGTGACACCCGGTACCCTTCGACGGCAATGGCGTCAATGGCATACAAGAAGTCCATTGCCGCAAAGGAGTTCTGTGGTGTTCGTCGAAAGTCCCGTCTGAGAAAAATTTTCATCAGGTCATCAACGATCAACGGTATTTTCCAGACTAATAGACTATGCAGAATATCGGTGCCTTGAGGAATTATGCCGATGGATAGATCGGCGTCCGGATCGATCAACATTATGCCGGTACCTTCCTATTCTTCGATGATCGGTCAGACTGCTGGATTAGGGGGCAACGCACCTACTGAAACGATACCGATCACGCAGGCCACATATGTTTGTGAGCTATTTCGGAGGTGATGTTATTTTGTGCAAGTGCTTATGGTAGTCAAAGTAGCAGCTTGGGTAAAAGTAATTAGCGCGAAAGCCGTGTGACGCAAACTTGGACAATGGCAGCAACTCTGTCGTGGAAAAGCGAATCTCGCCAGTCACTGCGTTTTTTGGGCGAGCGCCCCGGTAAAAAAGGCTTTGTGCCTCGTCCTGCTGATTCGGGTTCGCCTGCGAATAGTCGATATCGAACATTTTCAACCAGCATTCGCTCCGAGCA
The DNA here is from genome assembly GCA_036384915.1 of Burkholderiaceae bacterium. Taxonomy (GTDB): domain Bacteria; phylum Pseudomonadota; class Gammaproteobacteria; order Burkholderiales; family Burkholderiaceae_D; genus PKWO01. The sequence goes on along the minus strand of DASVLJ010000003.1, from coordinate 8,560 downwards.
GTGAGAAGATTGGTGCTGATTCCCGACCACATCTCCTGGCTTCTATAGTTTGGTGCCTCTCGCTCTATTTCGGAAACCCCACCGTAATCGCTTGAAGACATATCTTGTGACTCGATACCAATCATCTTAAATTCACCGCCGACACGCTTGAACTGGTATTGGATGAATCGGATGCCGTGATGCGCGTAGTCCTGGCGAATGTAGATCGAATTGTTTTCGATTTTTGATGAGACCCCATTCTCAATGTCGAACTCTGTAAGTAATTTGTGCCGTCCATCCCGGCTGCTGAATATGACGACAACTGGATGGAGTTCTTCCTTGGGGTTTCTTCGATTTGCAACGACTGCCGTATAGGTTTCTCCATCGATCTTACCCTGAGAAGACTGGGCGATGACGTCCGACTTGTTGAGATTTTGAAATAGCCATGCCGGATCAGTGGACGCGTGGGAAGTGGCGACAAAGCAAGTCAGAAAAAATGCAGCGATTCTTTTCGCTTGGGTAGTCATGGCCTAATACTCATTAAATGGTTTTTTAAGTAATCGCAGAAGCCCTACGGCGGGGCACGAGCCTACTGATATAACAAGTATTTTCGGTTGTTCAGACTTTTTTGTGGATGACTCGCGGCAACTTTTGAGGCCAGACGGAAGCACTTTCTGACTTGGGGCGACGGGAAGCCGCGCCACGTCTTGGTTTGCAGGCTCGTCCGCTTCGCGGCATTGCTTGGCTAAAGGAGGACGCGACAGCTGAAACTGACTCGCTGATGCCTATCACCCACAATAAACCCGGATGGACCATAATTTTCAGCAAGTTCGCGCTCCGGATGGAATCCTTTGGCCAGGGACGACGCCACTCCATTCTCACAAGCAGCCTGGCAAAGATTGGATAGGAACAATACGACTCCGAGTAGTGAAATTTTTAACAATTGAAACTCTCCGCTGTCAATAAATCAGCATCTTAGGTACTACGTAAGCTCGCCAACAAGCTCATGGGGGCTTTCTAGAGCGTGTTATGAACTAAGCCAAACACATCAGCCGCTTTATTGAGCATAACGAAAACGAAAGCAACATAGTGCATACCAGCGAGCGTGCCTGCCAAGCGTTCGTAATCACGCGCCAAGCGGCGAAACCGGGCGGCCCAGGCAAAACTACGCTCAACTACCCAACGTCTGGGAAGGAGGACGAAGCTCCGTTTCGCTTCGGTGTGTTTGACCACCATCAACCGCATCCCGTAGTCCTGCGCCTGTTCTTGCGCCGCATCGCCCGTATAGCCTTGATCAACAAACGCTGTTTCCACAGTCAGGCCAGTTGCTTCCTGCACATCTTGCGCAAGCTGGACCACCTGATCCCGATCCTGAGTGCTCCCAGGTGTTACATGCAGCGCCAGCAAATGCCCCAGAGTATCGACCGCCAAATGGACTTTCGAGCCCTTACGCCGTTTCGCACCATCGTATCCCGCACGCGCTCCGCTTTCGGGCGTGGATTGCAGCGTTCGACTGTCGAAGATCGCTGCACTCGGCGATGGCTCCTTGCCACTTGCCAATCGCAGCACAGCCCTCAAATCTTGTGCGATGGTTTCAAAACAACCAGCCTTGAACCACCGCTGCGTTTGCTGATAAACCGTGTACCACGGCGGAAAATCATGCGGCAGCAGACGCCATGGCGCGCCGCTGCGTGCCAACCACCGCAGCGCATTAAAGACTTCTCTCAATGCATATTGCCGTTGCGAGGCGTCCAAGGGAAACAGAATCAAATACGGCGCGACGAGATCCCATTCTTCGTCGCCTACGTCACTCGGATAGGGCTTGCGTGCAGTCATGCACGATAGTTTACATGTAGTTCATAACACGCTCTAGACACTCCCAAGCCGTTGGGAATGTCGTTTCTCGAACTCTACCGGAGAGACGTCGCCGGATGTGTTGTGGCGACGCTTGTGGTTGTAGTCATCTCAATGTAGTTGAACACGTCAGCCTGCGCGACCTGCCGGGTTGAGTAGATCTGCCGGCGAATCCGCTCCCGCTTGAGTAACTGGAAGAAACTCTCGGCGACAACGTTGTAATGGCAATTGCCCCGCGGGCTCATGCTGCTGATCAGGTTGTGATCGCGCAGGAAGGCCTGCCAGTCGTGTCCGGTGAACTGGCAGCCCTGGTCAGAATGCACCGGCACCGGCTCCTTGGGTTGCTGGCGTCACAGCGCCATCAGCAAGGCATTGAGCATCAGTTCAGTGTCGATGCGGCTGCCCATGGACCAGCCGATGACCTGGCGCGAGAACAGGCCGAGCACGACTGCTAGGTACAGCCAACCGAGCAGGTCACTGCACCAACCACTGCTCCGCGATGCGATTCCGAGCAATTGCTGAGCATCCGAAACCCGGGAAATCTCGTGGTTCGGCAACTTGCTAACCTGCTCGTACAGGTGCATGAGGTAAAACAAGGAATGCTCAAGTGAATAGCTTGAAGTTACGGTGGGTGCAGGTTCAGACAGTACCAAACGGGTTGTCGATCATGAACCGCCAAATCCCATCCGCTTGCTGGCGGACGACATCGGAGGACGTTCCCGACATCTTCACGGGCTTACCGTCAGGCCCGTTGCCTTCGATGACCCATTCAGAGATCAGGAGCGCGACATCGCCGCTGACCAGGATATGTTTGTCAGTCGCCTTGATAGGCAGCTTGAGCTGCATGAATTCGGACAAGGACGTACGAATGGCCTTGTGGCCTCGCACGGTGGTGCCGGGCTTGGACACGAAAGCCGCGTCTGCAACATAGACTTTCATGGCGCCGTCGAGGTCACCCGCGGTGATGGCGCTTGAAATGTACGGGGTCACGTCTTCCGGACGGCGGGGCAGAGGCACCTTGGTCGTGCCCTGTGCATGCACCTGTCCGAGGCCACCGATGCCGCTGGCGAACAACACGGCGGAGGCCGCCAGCATCTCACGACGCGAAAAAGTGAAAGAAACTGATTTGATTGTCATGAATTTTTCCTAAAAAATAAGACGCAGCGTCCTGTCGGAGCACCAGCGCCCACGGGGTCTCATTGATCTCCAGCGGCAAACGTCGTCAGATTGGTGATATGGTCAACGAAGCCATCCGGATACCCATAGCGCTGGGAGTGAGGAATTACAATCAGGTGTTCGCCCCCTCTTTAGGGCGAACGTCGGGAAGCTGACACCGCCCACGCGATACATGTGCTCCCTACATTCCCGCACGCAGGACATCAGTCGGGGCATCGTCATGTTGTCGAAAGCGCGGGTGAACTGCGCCCTGTCGCATCCGGCGCTGACGGCTGCCCCTCCGAGTCCATAGCGCCCAACACCAAGGCATACTGGCGCAAGAGGAAAGCTTGCTGCGCAGGCGTGATCTCGCGCCACACCAACCGCTGGCTCATCGCTTCGATGCGATCGCGCATCCCATGACGCGCTTGCAAGGCGTATTCTTGGTTATGGTGGGACGAACTCGTCATGGAGTACCTAAGACCATAACAGATTTGCCGCAACGGCGGCGGCGAGTATCTCGGCGCGAGATCAAAATAATCATCGTAGAGAGATGGTTTGTCCTACTGGCTGGAACTGGATGCGATCAGATCAGCAATCAAATCTGCGACCTGGTCGGCCGCCTCGATTTGCGGCAGATGGCCCACATTGTCCAGAGTGAGGCTGGTTGCATGGGGCACAGCCCGCACCACATGCTCCACAAGTGCCTGGGTGACAACGTTCTCGTGGCTTCCACAGGCAAAGATCACCGGCATGTCGAGCTTCGTGAAAACATCCACGTTGCTGACCGGCCGGCGGGCAAATGCGCCGACCAGCATGAAAGGAGTGGAGATGGCTCCTTGTGCAATCAGCGCGTCGTGAAGGTCCTCTGGAAGCGGGCTTCGTGAGATCGCCTGAACGAAACCACGAATCCCGCCCACCCGCTCCGACAAGTCCTGGCTGAGGGACGCTTGCAATGCGGGCAAAGTGTCCGGCCGGACGTAGTCCTGGGAAACCCCAGGTGGTTCCGCGGATGCGGCAAGGAGGAGCAGCCCCTTCACTGTCGAACTTCCCTTGTGGCGCAGGTAGTCGAGCGCCACAACGCCGCCGTAGGAATGTGCGACCAGGATGAATTGTTTGAGACCCAGGGCCGATGTGACCGCCGCAATATCGTCCGCCCACACCTTGCTGTCGGCGTAGGCCGACGGTTCTTTTGGCTTGTCGGAGGCCCCGTGCCCTCGCAGTTCCACGGTGACGAGGTTCGTCTTGCTGGCCAGCGACCCGCAAATCAGCGGTGCCCATGAAAACCGTCCACCGAGAAAGCCATGGATCAGCAAAACCGCAGGGCCATCGGCGAGCCCCCAGGCCTGGGCGGCGATGGAGATACCGCCGGCACCGGCGACACGGATGCTCTGCCGTGGAGGTGGCACGATGGGTTGAATAGCGGAATGTGAGGTCATAACGAGTCCTTTTGATCGTTTTTGGAAATAACTTATAAAGAAGCGCTTGGCCGGATGGCTAAATTGCTAGCTGCAGAGCCTCATTCGACGCGTGCATGCCCTGCGCTGGCAACGCGCAACAGATTAGTGCTTCGTCAGCTTCTACCTGGAACGAAGGTTGTATTGCATAGGTCACCGCGCCCTTGAGCACACGCGTTCTGCAGGTGCCGCAACTTCCGCCTCGACAGCCGAATGGCGGTGTAAGCCCCCGCGCCTCCGCCACGTCGAGAAGCGAGCCGCCCTCGGGGTTCCAGCGCCCTTCCTTGCCCGACTCAGTGAAGACCACTCGCACCGATTCAGTGGCCGCAGGTGCCAATACGGCCGCCTCGGCCGCACGGCTGCCTGCATCGCTCGAACGTTTGAGCGAGGTAGGACCAAAGGTCTCAGCATGGATGCGGTCGTCGGCAACGTTGAGAGCGCGCAGCCCGTCGTAGGTCGCCTGCATGAAGCCGGGCGGGCCGCAGAGATAGAAGTCATAGTCACCGAACGGCAGCGTGGCCTTGAGCAATTCGACGCCAATACGCCCCTCCTTGTCGTAGTCGCGGCTAAGCACCGCCGCGCCAGGCTGACTGAGCGCTCGCACCCACCGAACCTCCCCCTTGCCGGCTTCCACCAGCGAGGCGAGCTCAGTGTCGAACGGGCGGTCTTCGAGCGTGCGCGCCGACTGGAACAGCCAGGTAGGTCGCAAGACCCGCGTGCGCACGCCTTCGTGCATGAGGTGCCGCAGCATGGCCAGGAGGGGAGTGATCCCGATGCCCGCAGCAAGCAGCACCAGCGGCCGCCGTTGCGCGGCATCCACCGTGAAGCTGCCTGCCGGAGCCCGCGCTTCCAGCAGGTCGCCCACGCGGAGGTTATGCAGGTGTCGCGAGGCCTTACCGTCCTTTTTCACACTGATGCGGTACTCGCCGTCCGAGGGCGCCAGCGACAACGTGTAAGCGCGGAAGAGCTCTTCGGCGGTGTCCGGCAGCACCATGCGAATCGGCAGGTGCTGGCCCGGCAGCGGAAGAACCGTCGCGACGCCGTCGTTAGGCGAAAGATATAGCGAGCGCACAGAACTGCTTTCTTGCTCCACGCGGGTCACTCGGAAAGGCCGCCATTGTTGGGCTAGCGCCTTTGCCGCAATGCGCCGGTCCGCGTCTTCCCAGCTGCCGGTCATGCGCAGGTTGGGCGACCAGCCGTCTGCCGTCATGCGCCAGCGCAGCGGTAAGCCTTGGGGGCGGTGGACCACGCGACGAGGAGTGAAGGTCCACAAACGCTCAGCACCTTCGAAAGCCGCGATCTCGGGAGCATCGAGGATCACCTTTGCTTCGCCCGTCATCTGCAGCACGTCGCCTGTATCCGAGTCAATGAATAGCAGGCCCGCATTCGGGTTTAGGAGGAGGTTTCCTAACGTCATGAAGAACTGGTTGCCCGAGAAGTCAGGAATGATCAGCACGCCGTCACCGCCGATGCGCACGAATCCCGGCTTGCCGCCGCGGTGCGACACATCAACCTGCCGTATGCCGTCTTGGCCGTCCACGTACGAAGCGACGTAGAACGTGTCAGCCCGTTCGATCAGTTCGTGTGCCCGCGCGTCGAGCGCGTCGAGGTGGACCGCAGGCTCGCTCGAAGGCAAGGCTGGGTCACGTGCGAACGAAAACTCACGATTCTGGATGTAGCGCGGGCAGTTCCCAAAGCTCTGCACCACCCCGATCTCCAATGTGCCTTCGCCGGAGGGGTGCAGATTGCCGTTCACGCGGTTGCGCCGGCGTGTCATCAGGTCGATGCCTAGCACCCCTACCGCGTCGCCATCCTTCATGCCACTTTCGGCGGGGTCTGCCGCATCGCGCGGGGCATGCATGACCAGCGTTGCGGGGTCGGGCGACTGAAGGAACCCGGGCTCGCCAGCGCGCACTGTCGCCCACGCATCGCCCTGCGGGTCGACCGCGCCGAGCACGATGAAGTGCAGCAACGGATAGAAGGTGCGATGCTGGTCGAGCAAGAAATTCCTAACGTACAGTCGCCCCGGCTGGTCCATGGCCTGTACCGCGTCGACGCTGTCCTGGATGGCGAGTTCGCCGGCATGCCAGGGTGAATCAGCAGGGGCGTTGATTGGGGCTTTCATAGAACGCTCGCGTGCAAGGGTTGTTGGTTGTACCCGGTCAATCGGGGCTGTGGGTGGGTCAGGCAGCCAGGCCGACCGGCGTCTTGCCGAACTCGACGAAGCCGGGCAATCCCTCAATCCGCGCAAGCCATGCGCGCACTTTCGGATAGGCCTGCAAGTCGACGTTGCCTTCGGGCGCACGAGCGATGTAGCTGTACAACGCCACGTCCGCCACGGTAGGCTTCGAGTCGGCAATAAAGCTATAGCCTGCGAGTTGCGCCTCAATCACTGCCAGGATCGCATGCGCGCGTCCAATAACTTCCTCGGGCCTGAAGTCAGCGCCGAACACATTGATGAGTCGGGCTGCCGCTGGGCCATAGGCGATCTGCCCGGCTGCCACGCTGAGCCACTTTTGTACCGTGGCCGACGCAGCAGGGTCCTGCGGCAGCCAGTCCCGTAGGCCGAGCTTTTTCGCGAGGTAGACAAGGATCGCGTTAGAGTCCGCCACTACGGTACCATCGTCGTCGAGCACCGGTACTTGCCCGAGCGGGTTCAGTGTGAGAAACTCAGGCTTCTTGTGCGCGCCGGTCGCGAGGTCAACCTCGACCAACTCATGCTCCACGCCGGCAAGGCTGAGGAAGAGGCGTGCGCGGTGCGAGTGGCCGGATAGGGGGTGGTGGTAGAGTTTCATGAATGATCCTTTGTCGATGTCCGAACAGGACGATTCCGTGTCCGTGACTCGAATGATCCATCGCCACGTCCACATTTAGAATCACGGTGGACTGCAATTCACTATTCTCGAAATAACAATAAACATCCGGGTCATGGCGTTATTGCCTGACTTGAAATTCGCAGGACGTTCATCGATGGATCGAATACAGGCCATGGCTACGTTCCTCGCGGTCGTCGAGACCGGTGGTTTCGCGTCTGCCGCACGCCGGCTCAATGTGTCACCCTCGGTTGTCACGCGCGCCGTTTGCGAGCTCGAGGAACGTCTGGGTGTAAGACTGCTGACGCGTACGACCCGCTACGTCAAGGTCACTGAGGTGGGAATGAGGTACGCAGAAAGCTGCCGGACAATCCTCGTGGACATTGAGGAGGCTGACAGCGCGGCCGCTGGTGCACACGCATTCCCGCGAGGCCAACTCACCGTTACGTCATCGGTGAACTTTGGGTGCACGTATGTCTCCCCGATTGCGCGCGACTACCTATCTCAATTTCCTGAGGTCGACATCAACTGCTGGTTCGTGGACAGGGTGGTCAACTTGGTGGACGAGGGGGTCGATGTCGCGGTACGCATTGGCGAGTTGCCCGACTCTTCATTGCAAGCTATCAAGGTTGGCCAAGTACGCGGGGTTCTCTGTGCGTCGCCAACTTATCTTCGACAACGTGGAACGCCGAAACGCCCCGAAGACCTGTCGCAGCATGTCGTCATAGCCGCCACGGGAGTAACACCAACGCCCGAGTGGAGGTTCCGGGACGGCAGCAAGTCTGCAACGATACGGCTGCAGCCGCGATTTACGACCACAATGAACGAAGCTGCGGCCGAGTGCGCTGTCGCAGGCTTCGGTATCACGCGCTTACCGCTCTATCAGATCGCACGGAGGGTGAAAGAAGGGTCTCTTGCACTAGTGCTCGAAGACTTCGAGTACCCCGCAGTGCCGATCCACGTTGTACACCGAGAAGGCCGGCACGGTACCCGCAAGGTGCGTGCCTTCATCGACATGGCGGTCGAGGCGCTACGGAACGACATGGACCTGCAGTAGTCGGGCTCGCTCCCATTCTCTAGTGGGGGAGAACACAGAAAACGGAAAAAATCGCACGCTAAGAGCCTATTTACGATCTTTTTGCCAACAGCCACGACATTCAAGCAGGGCAATCGCATGAAGCGAAGCGACCAATAGGCGAAAAACCACAAAATAAGGCTTGTAAACTGCGAAAGAAAGGCGTTTACTCTCGGAATTTGGACGACGAGATGGCAAACACCGGAATTTCGCTGCTTGAAGCCTTT
>DASVLJ010000002.1:0-57971 GCA_036384915.1 Burkholderiaceae bacterium | reverse complement strand
CCCCGCGCGCCCAAGGGCGCGGCCTGGGATGCGGCACTCGAATACTGGAAGACGCTGCAGTCCGACGAGGGTGCGCATTTCGACAAGGTGGTCGTGCTCGACGCGGCGAAACTGCCGCCGATCGTCTCCTGGGGCTCGTCGCCCGAGGATGTCGTGTCCGTGCAAGGCATCGTGCCGAACCCCGACGATATCACCGATGAAAACAAGCGTACGTCCAAGCAGCGCGCGCTGGACTACATGGGCCTGACGCCCGGCACCAAGATCACCGATATCTCGCTCGACCGCGTCTTCATCGGCTCCTGCACCAACGGCCGCATCGAAGACTTGCGCGCCGTCGCCAAGGTGGTCGAAGGCAAGACGGTCAGCCCGCATGTCGATGCGATGATCGTGCCGGGTTCCGGACTGGTCAAGGAACAGGCGGAAGCCGAAGGCCTCGACAAGATCTTCCGCGCCGCCGGGTTCGACTGGCGCGAGCCGGGCTGCTCGATGTGCCTGGCCATGAATGCCGACCGGCTCGAACCCGGCGAGCGTTGCGCCTCCACTTCGAACCGCAATTTCGAAGGCCGCCAGGGGGCGGGCGGGCGTACCCACCTGGTCAGCCCGGCCATGGCCGCCGCCGCCGGCATAGCGGGCCATTTCGTCGACATCCGTTCCGTGTAAATAAGCGCTATGAAACAGTTCACCATCCATGAAGGCATCGTCGCGCCGCTCGATCGCGCCAACGTCGATACCGACGCCATTATCCCCAAGCAATTCCTCAAGTCGATTCTGCGCACCGGCTTCGGCCCCAACCTGTTCGACGAGTGGCGCTACCTCGACCACGGCGAGCCGGGGCAGGACAACAGCCGCCGCCCGCTCAATCCCGATTTCGTGCTGAACCAGCCGCGCTACCAGGGTGCCAGCATCCTGTTGACGCGCAAGAACTTCGGCTGCGGCTCTTCGCGCGAACACGCACCCTGGGCGCTTGACCAATACGGCTTCCGCGCCGTTATCGCCCCGAGCTTCGCCGACATCTTTTTCAATAATTGCTTCAAGAACGGTTTGCTGCCCATCGTGCTGACCGAGACGCAGGTCGATCATCTGTTTAACGAAGTGCGCGCCTTTCCCGGCTATCGCCTGACGGTGGACCTGGAGCGCCAGGTCGTTGGAACGAGCAACGGTTCGCTGACTTACCCGTTCGAGGTCGACAGCTTCCGCAAGTATTGCCTGCTCAATGGCCTGGACGACATCGGCCTGACCTTGCGCCAGGCCGACCAGATCCGCGCCTACGAAGAGCGCCATCTGGCTGCACAACCTTGGCTGGCCAACGCCATTTGATCCGGGCCTGACTCCGACTCGTGGCGCCCTTCATAAGAGGGCGCGCCTTCCTTCCGGCGGCATATCGCGTTCGCCACAGCGTCGGGTTATCATTCCACCAAGGTCGGCAGCTTGCCGCGAAAGGCGCGACAGAAGCGCCACGGAAGCGGCGCGGAAATCGCCGCTCCGGCTTGCTCTACTTGCCATGAGGTTTGGCAAGCGCTTGAATAGATTACTTTTTTCTTCAAAACGGCTGCAAATGCGGCGTCAATTTGGTATCATCGAGCCTCTGTCATACAAAAAGTTTGTCGTATAGCGTCAAATTGACAAAAAATGGCACGGATCGATACAAAATGACGAAGTAATTGCGACAGAATATATTATCCAGATCATGACAAAGAAGATTGCGGTTTTGCCCGGCGACGGCATCGGCCCTGAAATTGTTGAGCAGGCGGTGCGGGTGTTGAACACCCTTGGCGAATCATTCGAAATGGAAACGGCCGAGGTCGGTGGTGCCGGCTATGCGGCCCATGGCCACCCCTTGCCCGAGGGAACCTTGAAGCTGGCGCAGCAAGCCGACGCGGTGCTGTTCGGCGCGGTCGGTGACTGGAAATACGATACCCTGGAGCGCGCCCTGCGCCCGGAGCAAGCCATCCTGGGCTTACGCAAGAACCTGAAACTGTTCGCCAACCTGCGTCCCGCCATCTTGTATGCCGAACTGGCCAATGCCTCGACGCTGAAGCCGGAAGTCGTGTCCGGCCTCGATATCCTGATCGTCCGTGAATTGACCGGCGACATCTATTTTGGCCAGCCGCGCGGTGTCCGCACGGCGGTGGACGGCCCGTTCGCCGGCGAGCGCGAAGGCTTCGACACCATGCGTTATGCCGAGACCGAAATCCGCCGCATCGCCCACGTCGCCTTCCAGGCCGCGCAAAAGCGCAGCAAGCGCGTGACGAGCGTGGACAAGGCCAACGTGCTCGAGACCTTCCAGTTCTGGAAAGAGATCGTCACCGATGTGCACAAGGAATACCCCGACGTGGAGCTGGATCACATGTATGTCGACAACGCCGCGATGCAGCTTGTCCGCGCCCCGAAGAAGTTCGATGTGGTCGTGACTGGAAACATGTTCGGCGACATCCTGTCCGACCAGGCGGCCATGCTGACCGGGTCGATCGGCATGCTGCCTTCGGCTTCGCTCGATGCCAACAACAAGGGCTTGTACGAACCTTCGCACGGTTCGGCGCCCGACATCGCCGGCAAGGGCGTGGCCAATCCGCTGGCGACGATCCTGTCGGCCGCGATGATGCTGCGTTATTCGCTGGACATGGCGCAGCAGGCCGACCGCATCGAGGCGGCCGTCAAGAAAGTGTTGGGGCAGGGCTTGCGCACTGCCGACATTTACGAAGACGGCATGAAGAAGGTGGGAACCAAGGAAATGGGCGACGCCGTGGTGGCGGCGCTCGGGTAGTTTGAAACCCCTCTCCCGCTCGCGGGAGGGGAGTAGAATGGTGGCGTCTAACTAAGGAGAAAACGTTGTGAAACTCGTAGGTCTGGTAGGCTGGCGTGGCATGGTCGGTTCGGTGTTGCTGCAACGTATGCAGGAAGAGGGCGATTTCGCCCATATCGAGCCGGTATTCTTTTCGACTTCGAACGCGGGCGGCAAAGCCCCGGCGCAAGCGAAAAATGAAACCACATTGAAAGATGCCAACAATATTGATGAGCTGAAAAAATGCGACATCATTATTACCTGCCAGGGCGGCGACTACACGACCGAGATTTTCCCGAGACTGCGTGAGGCGGGCTGGAACGGCTACTGGATCGATGCGGCTTCGACGCTGCGCATGAGCGACGACGCCATCATTGTGCTCGATCCGGTCAATCTGTCCGTGATCAAGACGGCGCTCTCGCGCGGCGTGAAGAACTTCATCGGCGGCAATTGCACCGTCTCGTGCATGCTGATGGGCTTGGGCGGTTTGTTCCAGCACGATCTGGTCGACTGGATGACGTCCATGACTTACCAGGCCGCTTCGGGCGGTGGTGCGCAGCACATGCGCGAGCTGCTGACTCAATACGGCGCCATCAATGCCGAAGTCAAGGCGCTGCTGGACGATCCCGCTTCCGCCATCCTCGAAATCGATCGCAAGGTGCTGGCCAAGCAGCACGCGATGACCGCCGATGAAACCCGGCATTTCGGCGTACCGCTGGGCGGCAACCTGATTCCCTGGATCGACAAGGATCTGGGTAACGGCCAATCCAAGGAAGAGTGGAAGGCCGGTGCCGAGACCAACAAGATTCTCGGCCGCGGTGCGGCATTCGGCGCGGAAGCCCGCTCGGCCATCCCGGTCGACGGCTTGTGCGTGCGTATCGGCGCCATGCGTTGCCACTCGCAGGCGCTGACGATCAAGCTGAAAAAGGATGTGCCGCTGGACGAGTTGAACGACATCATCGCCGGCAACAACCAGTGGGTGAAGGTGGTGCCGAATACGCGCGAAGCCTCGATGCGCGATCTGACGCCGGCCGCCGTGACGGGCAGCTTGAGCATTCCGGTCGGCCGCCTGCGCAAGATGCAGATGGGTGGGGAATACCTGTCGGCCTTCACGGTGGGCGATCAATTGCTCTGGGGCGCTGCCGAGCCCTTGCGCCGCATGCTGCGCATCATGATCGACTGAAAGATTTGGCTACATGGCAGGATGGACGGGCTGCGCACCGCAAGGTGGCAGCCCGTTTGTTTTTCCGCATGAGAGCCGGCTCGGGTTCTTTCGTGAAATATTTGTGTAACGATTATTTGCGTAAATTGGTTAAAAATTGCAAAATACGCGCGCGAAACTATACTCAACCTTTATCCCCCGAGCTCAATGACGGTTTGTTTTGTTGTCACTTTGCAACAGGAAAGAGGGCTAGATGCCTCGCGAATGCCCTTTCCAGGGTTTAACAGATGTTGCGAAGATGCTTTCGCTTGCTTGCGTAAGTCTATGATGATATGGTAAAAGTTCGGAACTGCCTGTTTTACAGTTGCCGACCGGCACCATGATTACAACAAGGATAACCAGCTGCGATGCTTGTGTTTATCGCAACATGCGCTATTGGAATGCAAATCTATGTCACAAAAAATGCGTTTAAACACTAGCCACAAGTCGCTGTCGTTTGGCTTGCGAACCTTGAGTGCGGCAGTTCTGACGACCTTGCTGTTCGCTTCTCATGCCGACGCTGCGGCACTGGGCAAGCTGACCGTGAAGTCCGCCCTGGGACAACCGCTGAGTGCCGAAATCGAATTGAGTTCCGTGACACCGGGCGAGGATGGCTTGCTCCAGCCGCGCCTGGCGTCGGTCGACGCCTATCGTTCCGCAGGCATCGATTTCAATCCGGTTCTCTATAGCCTGCGTTTCACCGTCGCCAAGCATGACGATGGACGCCAGTACATCGCCGTCAGTTCGACGCAGGCGATCAACGAGCCTTTCGTCGACATGCTGCTCGAGTTGGGCGGCAACGGCAGCGGCCGCTTGCTGCGCGAATACACCTTCCTGCTCGACCCAGAGAGCGTGGGCCCACGCCAGGCGCCGGTCACAGCGGGTTCGCGTCCGCAAACCGCGGCCGGCACCAGCCAGGCTGCCGCGACTCCGCAGCCGGCGCAAGATAATTCGCAGCCCCTCACGCAGCGCCCGAGTTCGCGCCGTCCTGGGGCCGCACCCGCGCCGACTCCGGCGCCTGCGGAACGCCCGCAGCGTCCCGTGGCCAGCCAGCCTGCGGAAAAGCCCGCGGGCCCGTCCGCCGGCCAATCCGAGTACACCGTCAAGAGCGGCGATTCGCTATCCAAGATTGCCGGCCAGGTCAAGCCTGAAGGCGTGTCGCTCGACCAGATGCTGGTCGCCCTGTACCGCAACAACCAAGGCGCCTTCGGCGGCAACAACATGAACCGCCTGCGCGCGGGCCAAGTCCTGTCCGTGCCCGACGCCGCCACGGCAAGCGCCATCTCCAACGCCGAGGCGCATCACGAGATCTTGACGCAGGCCGCCGATTTCAACGAATACCGCAACAAGCTGGCCGGCCAGGTCGCGTCCACGCAGGCGCCGAAGCAGGCTGAGAGCGGCAACAAGCAAAGCGCTTCGGGCAAGGTCACGACCAAGGTCGAAGAAAAGGCCACGCCCGCCACCACCGCGCAAGACAAGTTGAAGCTGTCCAAGGGCGGCACGCCGGAGAAGGGCGGCAAGGCCGGCGAAGAAGAGCGTATCGCCAAGGAAAAGGAAATCGCCGAGGCCAATACGCGCGTCAAGCAACTGGAGAAGAACGTCGGCGATTTGAAATCGCTGCTGGACGTCAAGAGCAAGAACGTACCGGAAACGCAAAAGGCGCCGGCCAAGGTTGAGACCAAGCCGGTCACTCCCGCACCGGCCGCGGCTTCTGCACCTGTGCCTGCCCCTGCTCCCGCTCCGGCGCCGGCAGCTTCCGCTACGGCCGCTGCGTCAGTTCCTGCACCGGTCAAGCCGGCGGAAACCAAGCCTGCGGAAGCCGCCAAGCCGGCCGACACGTCGGCATCGGTCATCCCGCCGCCCAAGCCGCCGAAACCAAAGCCAAGGCCCGTGCCGGCGCCCGAGCCTAGCTTGATGGACGACTTGTTCGGCAATCCGCTCGTGATCGGCGGTGCCGCGTTGCTGCTGGTCGCCGGCGGCGCCTTCGGCGTCTATCGCGGTTATCGCAAACGCAAGGAAAAGGCTTTCGGCGACAGCATCATCACCGATTCGAGCCTGAAGGCGAACTCCCTGTTCGGTTCCACCGGCGGCCAAAGCGTCGATACCAACAACAGCGTCTTCAATTCGAATTTCGCACCTTCCGCCAGCCAGCTCGACAGCAACGAAGTCGATCCGGTGGCGGAAGCCGATGTCTACATCGCCTATGGCCGCGATGCGCAAGCCGAGGAAATCCTCAAGGAAGCACTGCGCACCCAGCCGGAACGCAATGCCGTGCGCGTCAAGCTGCTTGAGATCTACGCCAACCGCAAGGATGTGCGCTCGTTCGAGACGGTCGCCACGGAGCTGTACGGCATGACCAAGGGCGAGGGGGAAGATTGGCACCAGGCTGCGGCGCTGGGCATGTCGATCGATCCGAAGAACCCGCTGTACAGCATTGCCGGCGCGACCGGCGCCGCCGATTTGGCCAAGACCACCGCGCTGCATACCACCCATGCGCACGACACCTCGATGCTCGACGATCTGGTGCCGGACACCCACAGCGGCGAGCTGCAATTGGGCGGCTCCACGCTGGGCCAGCCTGAGCCCGATACCTTGGCGCGCCACGGCGAAAATCCGCTCGACGTGTCGACCAGCCTCGATTTCGATCTCGACGGCATGGAGGAAGCGCCGACTCACGAGCCGACAGCACCGGCTGCGCATGAGGCTCCTGCCGCCAGGCATGAGCCGGCGGCGCCTGCCGCGGCCGACTTCAGCAACATCGATTTCGACTTCCTCGACGACAAGAAATCGCCTGAGCCGGCTGCCGAGCATCATCCTGAACTCGGCGAAGCCACCACGATCGGCCGCCACGATACGCACGATACGGAGTTGCACGATCTCGGAACCGAATTGCCGGCAGTGCCGACGATCAAGCCCGAAGAAGTGCCTTCGCACGCCAAGGCCGACGCGGCCATGGACTTCGATCTGTCCGGCCTGACGCTGGAACTCGATTCCCCGAAGGACGACTCGACCGTCATGCCGGAACACAAGGCCGAAGCCCACGTGCCCGACATTGAACTTCCGGCCGCCGAGCACAAGTCGAACGTGGTCGATTTCCACCTCCCCGAGGTGCCTGCCGTGCCGCACGTGCCTGAACCGGCTCCGGCGCCGGTGGCGGAGCATGCGATGGATTTCCATATTCCGGATATCCACACGCCGGAAGTGCATGCCGCTGAAGTTCATGCACCCGAAGCGCACAAGGCCGAGGAGCATGCGCCGATGATCGACATCGGCGAGATTCCTGGCCTCGGCGCCCCGGCGCCCGCACCGCATGCCGGCGAACACCTGTCCATACCCGATCTGCAGATTCCGTCCATAGGTGACCATGGCGATCACGGCGACGGCGGCCACCACGTGCTCGAAGCGCCGGTGGAGCTCGATACCGGCGTAGACCACGAGTATTCGAACAACGCCGAAATGGCGACCAAGCTCGATCTCGCCGTGGCCTACCAGGAAATCGGCGACAAGGAAGGTGCGCGCGAACTGCTGGACGAAGTCATGAAGGGCGGCATCGCGGAATACGCGGAAAAAGCCAAGAGCCTCCTCGCGAAGCTCGGCTAAACAAGCTGTTATAGTAGCGACGGGCGCAAGCAATGCTTGCGCCCGTTTTGTTTGCGTAGGTTGGTGCTGAGCGCAGCGAAGCCCAACATCAGCACGTTGAATCAACGCATGCGATAGCACAGCTCGCCGATGTCGGGCTTCGCTGCGCTCAGCACCAACCTACGATGGCACATGGGCGACATGGACGCAAGCACCGACATACCAGCCAAACGCATCGCCCTGGGCGTGCAATACGACGGCGCTCCCTGGGGCGGCTGGCAAACGCAACCGCACGGCAATACCGTGCAGGATGCGCTGGAGCGCGCCATGGCGCAGTTTTCGCAACAGGATATCGCCACGACCTGCGCCGGCCGCACCGACGCCGGCGTGCATGCGCTGGAACAGGTGGTGCACTTCGATACCGGGCTCGAGCGCGACATGTTTTCCTGGGTGCGCGGCGTCAATTCCTACCTGCCGCCGTCTATCGTGGTGCGCTGGGCTGCCGAAACCGCCGCTGGCCCCGATGGCCCGTTCCACTCGCGCTTTTCCGCACGCTCGCGCACCTACCACTACGTGCTGTACAACAATGCCGTGCGCTCGCCTTTGTTGCGCGGCCGCGCCGGCTGGGTGTTTCGCCCGCTGGACGTGGAGCGCATGCAGGAAGCCGCGCAGAGCTTGCTGGGCACGCACGACTTTTCCGCCTTCCGCGCCGCCGAATGCCAGGCCAAGTCGCCGATCAAGGAGATGCAGGAAGTGCGGATCGTGCGGCGCGGCGACGTCATCGTATTCACCTTCCGCGCGTCCGCCTTCCTGCATCACATGGTGCGCAACCTGGTCGGTTCTCTGATCTTCACCGGCAGCGGCAAGCGCGGGGCGGGATGGCTAAAGGAGGTGCTGGATGGGCGCGACCGTAGCGTGGCGGCGCCGACCTTCGCGCCCGACGGGCTTTACCTGGCCCAAGTCGGCTATGATGCTTTCTGGAACCTGCCGCAAGAACAACCCATGCTGCCTTGGTAAGATGAATCGCACACGCATCAAGATTTGCGGCCTGACCCGCGAGCAAGACTTGCAAGCCGCAATCGCTGCCGGAGCCGATGCGGTCGGCTTCGTATTCTATGGCCCCAGTCCGCGTTACCTTGCGCCGGAAGCGGCGGGGCGCCTGCTGGCAAGGGTGCCGCCTTTCGTCTCCACGGTCGGTTTGTTCGTCAATGCCGCGGTGGAAGAGGTGGTGGCCGCGCTCGCTGCTGCGCCCGTGTCTTTATTGCAATTCCATGGCGATGAGACGCTCGAGCAGTGTGTTGCCGTCGCGCAAGCCGTGCGCCGCCCATTTCTGCGGGCCATCCGCGTCAAAAGCGGTATGCAGCCCCCGGATTTGCTAGAATATGATCACGCCTACCGTGCCGCCAGCCCCTTGTTCGCTGGCTTGCTGCTCGACGCATTCGTCGACGGTTACGGTGGCGGAGGAAAGGTTTTCGATTGGTCTCTCATTCCAAAAGAACTCGCGCCTCGGGTCGTTTTAAGTGGTGGCTTGAGCGAGCTAAACGTCACTGAGGCGGTGGCCGGCTTGCGCCCTTACGCAGTCGACGTCAGCAGCGGCGTTGAAGCGTCCAAGGGCATCAAGGATGCCGCCAGAATCCGAGCCTTTGTGGCCGGAGTCAATGCGGCAGATGCAACGATCCAACAATGAGAGCAAGACATGACTACAGCAGCAAACAGCGCGGCTTCGAGCCGTGCCGAATCTTCACAGCACTACAACCTCCCTGATGCCACCGGCCATTTCGGCCAATACGGCGGCAGCTTCGTTTCCGAAACCCTGACTTACGCGCTGACGCAGTTGCGCGCAGCCTATGCGCATTACAGCCAGGATCAGGCCTTCCTCGACGAATTTCACAATGAGCTGACCCACTTCGTCGGCCGCCCCAGCCCGATCTATCACGCCAAGCGCTGGTCCGAAATCGCCGGCGGCGCGCAAATCTATTTCAAGCGCGAAGACTTGAACCACACGGGCGCGCACAAGATCAACAACGTCATCGGCCAAGCCTTGCTCGCCAAGCGCATGGGCAAGCCGCGCGTGATCGCCGAGACCGGGGCAGGGCAGCATGGCGTCGCCACCGCGACGATCTGCGCGCGCTTCGGCATGGAATGCGTGGTCTACATGGGCAGCGAAGACGTCAAGCGCCAGGTGCAAAACGTCTACCGCATGGAACTCCTGGGTGCCAAGGTGGTGCCGGTGGAGTCGGGCTCCAAGACGCTCAAGGATGCTTTGAACGAGGCCATGCGCGACTGGGTCACGAATGTGGAAAACACTTTCTACATCATCGGCACCGTGGCCGGCCCGCACCCCTACCCGATGATGGTGCGCGACTTCCAATCCGTGATCGGCAAGGAATGCCTGCTGCAGATGCCGGAGATGACGGGGCGCCAGCCTGACTACGTGGTGGCCTGCATCGGCGGCGGCTCCAATGCCATGGGCATCTTCCATCCCTACATCGATTATCCGCAGGTGCAATTGGTGGGGGTGGAGGCCGCCGGCGACGGCCTGGAGACCGGGCGCCATTCGGCATCGCTGTTGGCTGGTTCGCCCGGCGTGCTGCACGGCAACCGCACCTATCTACTGCAAGATGCCAACGGCCAGATCATCGAGACGCATTCGGTCTCGGCCGGCCTCGATTACCCCGGCGTGGGCCCGGAGCATGCCTGGCTGAAGGATAGCGGGCGTGCGCAATACGTCTCGATCACCGACGACGAAGCTGTGGCGGCATTCCACAATTGCTGCCGCATCGAAGGCATCATTCCCGCGCTCGAATCGAGCCATGCGATCGCGCACGCGGTGAAGTTTGCCGCCACGCTGCCCAAGGACAAGATCGTGCTGGTCAATTTGTCCGGCCGTGGCGACAAGGATATGCACACCGTCGCAGAGCGTGCCAAGAGAGCGCTTTGATGCTGCCGCGCCGTCTGCCTCGTCAGCGGGGCGATGGCGCGCTTCGCCAACCAGATAATCGAGAATCCCATGTCCAGAATCAAGCAAACCTTTGCCGCGCTGGCGGCACAAAAACGCAAGGCCCTGATCACCTTCATCACCGCTGGCGATCCTTCGCCGGAACTCACCGTGCCCTTGTTGTACGCGCTGGTCGAAGGCGGCGCCGACATCATTGAATTGGGCGTGCCGTTTTCCGACCCGATGGCGGAGGGGCCGGTGATCCAGCGCGCCTGTGAACGCGCCTTGAAATTCGGCGTCGGCATGAAAGACGTCATGGCCATGGTCGCCGAATTCCGCAAGACCAACCAGGCCACGCCCATTGTCCTGATGGGCTACGCCAACCCGATCGAACACATGGGCCAGCAGGCCTATGCCGCAGCCGCCAAGGCTTGCGGCGCAGACGGCACCATCGTGGTCGATTACCCGCCCGAGGAAGTGGAAGACTTTGCGCGCCTGATGCGCGAGCAGGATCTTGACCTGATTTTCCTGCTGGCACCGACCTCGACCGAGGAACGCGTCAAGCAGGTGGCAAGGGTCGGCAGCGGCTTTTCCTACTATGTGTCCTTGAAGGGCGTGACCGGGGCAGGGCATATCGACACGAAGGAAGTCGCGGAGCGTATCGCGGCGATCCGGCAGCATGTGTCGCTGCCCATCGGTGTCGGTTTCGGCATCCGCGATGGCGCCACAGCCAAGGCGGTGGGGGCCGTGTCCGATGCCGTCGTGATCGGCAGCCGCATCATTCAGGAAATCGAAGCGGCAGGGCCGGAAAAGGCCGCGGATGCCGTGCGCAGTTTCCTGTCCGGCATACGCAAGGCGCTGGACGAATAAGGCTGCAGGGCGGTTTTTCAGCTCGGGAAACCGCCCATATCGAGCAAAAGCACCTAAGTATTTGAATCCTTAAGTCTTTTCCGCTATAATCGCGGTCTGGTTAAATTTGGCCAGTTATCAAGTTGTAAATTTCTAATCGTAATCACGGTGTCTGGGGTAGGGCAGGTAACTGCGATCTCCGCTCACCGCCTGTGAAAGGTATCAGTATCATGACTATGGAAAAAGCCAGCAAGGCTGCCATCATCGCCGACAACGCCCGCGGCAAGAACGACACGGGTTCTCCTGAAGTGCAGGTCGCTCTGCTGACCGCGCGCATCAACGAACTCAACGGCCACTTCAAAGCGCACGTCAAGGATCACCACTCCCGCCGCGGCTTGATCATGATGGTCAATCGTCGCAAGAGCCTGCTCGCCTACTTGAAGGGCAAGGACGTCAACCGTTACCGCGACCTGATCGCCAAGCTCGGCCTGCGTAAGTAATCCCTTTGTCGGGAAAAGATTAAGCGAAATGCCCGTGTCAGCTCTGCTGATGCGGGCATTTTGTCTTTGAACCTTTTGCAATAACTGTAAGAAAGACGGGTTCTACCGTCTGTGGTGAGGTGAACGACAGCGCCTGAAAATCTGTCGGAAAAACTAGAAAGGAAACACCGTGTTTAATAAAGTCACCAAGACATTCCAGTACGGCCAACATACAGTCACGCTGGAGACGGGTGAAATCGCCCGCCAGGCATCCGGCGCCGTCATGGTGTCGATCGAAGATACCGTCGTTCTCGCCACCGTCGTGGCCAAGAAGGACGTCAAGGCAGGCCAGGATTTCTTCCCCCTGACCGTCGACTACATCGAAAAGGCTTATGCAGCCGGCCGCATCCCCGGCGGTTTCTTCAAGCGCGAAGGCCGTCCTTCGGAAAAGGAAACGCTGACCTCGCGCCTGATCGACCGCCCGATCCGCCCGCTGTTCCCGGACGGCTATCTCAATGAAGTGCAGGTCGTGGTGCACGTTCTTTCCGTCAACCCGGAAATCGATCCCGATATCGCCTCGATGATCGGCGCTTCTGCCGCCATCTGCGTCGCCGGCATCCCGTTTGCCGGTCCCCTGGGCGCCGCGCGCGTGGGCTATATCGACGGCCAATACGTGCTGAACCCCACCACTTCGCAACTGAAGAACACCAAGCTGGACCTGGTCGTCGCCGGTACCGAATCGGCCGTGCTGATGGTCGAATCCGAAGCGCAGGAGTTGTCGGAAGAAATCATGCTGGGCGCCGTGGTCTATGGCCACGAGCAAATGAAGGCCGTGATCGACGCGATCCATGAATTGGTGCGCGACGGCGGCAAGCCCGAAGTGCAGTGGGCACCCCCCGCCAAGAACGAAGCCCTGATCGGCCGCGTGACGCATTTTGCCGAGGCCAAGCTGCGCGAAGCCTATCAAACGCGCGACAAGCAAGCCCGTACCGGCAAGCTCAACGACATCTATAGCGAAGTCAATGCCGCCCTGGCAGCCGAAGCTGCTTCGGTCGGTGGCTCCGCTCCCGATTCGGCCGAAGTCGGCGCCATCATGTTCAACCTCGAAGCCGCCATCGTGCGTTCGCAGATCCTGGACGGCGAACCGCGTATCGACGGCCGCGACACCACCACCGTGCGTCCGATCACGATCCGCACAGGCGTGCTGCCGCGTACCCATGGCTCGGCCCTGTTCACGCGCGGCGAAACGCAGGCGCTGGTCATCGCCACCCTGGGCACCGCACGCGACGAACAAAAGATCGACGCGCTGATGGGCGAATACAGCGACCGCTTCATGCTCCACTACAACATGCCGCCGTTCGCCACCGGCGAAACCGGCCGCGTCGGCACCCCGAAGCGCCGCGAAATCGGCCACGGCCGCCTGGCCAAGCGCGCCCTGGTCGCCGCGCTGCCGGCACCGGAAGATTTCTCCTACTCGGTGCGCCTGGTGTCGGAAATCACCGAATCGAACGGTTCTTCTTCGATGGCTTCCGTCTGCGGCGGCTGCCTGGCATTGATGGACGCCGGCGTGCCGATGTCCGGTCACGTGGCCGGCATCGCCATGGGCTTGATCAAGGAAGGCAACAAGTTCGCTGTCCTGACCGACATCCTCGGTGACGAAGACCACCTGGGCGACATGGACTTCAAGGTGGCAGGCACCGCCAACGGCGTGACCGCGCTGCAGATGGACATCAAGATCCAGGGCATCACCAAGGAAATCATGCAAGTGGCGCTGGCGCAAGCCAAGGAAGGCCGCGCCCACATCCTGGCCAAGATGCAGGAAGCCCTGCCGGCCGGCAAGGCGGAACTGTCCGACTTCGCCCCGCGCCTGATCACGATCAAGATCAACCCGGAAAAGATCCGTGACGTGATCGGCAAGGGCGGCGCCGTGATCCGCGCGCTGACCGAAGAAACCGGCACGCAGATCGACATCACCGACGAAGGTGTGGTCACCATCGCCTCCGTCGATGCCGCTGCCGGCCAGGAAGCCAAGCGCCGCATCGAAGAACTGACCGCCTCGGTCGAAATCGGCAAGATCTACGAAGGCACCGTGTTGAAGCTCTTGGATTTCGGGGCCATCGTGCAAGTGATCCCAGGCAAGGACGGCTTGCTGCACATCAGCCAGATCGCCAACGAGCGCGTCAACGCCGTAGCCGATTACCTGAAGGAAGGCCAGCAAGTGCGCGTCAAGGTTCTCGAAGCCGACGACCGCGGCCGCCTCAAGCTGTCGATGAAGGCCGCTGCCGCCGAAGAAGGCGAGCAAGGCCAGCAACAGCAATAAGCTGCGTGAAGTAAGATCGAGCCGCCCGGTGCGCGAGTGCCGGGCGGTTTTGTTTTTGGAGAAAGAAATGAATCACAGCGGAAGCTGTCATTGCGGTGCGATCCGGAT
Source organism: Burkholderiaceae bacterium (assembly GCA_036384915.1). GTDB lineage: Bacteria > Pseudomonadota > Gammaproteobacteria > Burkholderiales > Burkholderiaceae_D > PKWO01. The sequence continues at coordinate 43,715 of DASVLJ010000002.1, read as the reverse complement.
CGAAGTGGAGGCGCCCGCCGATATTGAGGCCTACGAATGCAATTGCTCGATGTGCCTGCGCACGGGATTCTTGCACCTGATCGCGCCGAAAGAATCGTTCAAGCTGGTGCAAGGCGCCGAATCGCTGGCGACTTATACCTTCAATACCGGCGTGGCGAAGCATTATTTTTGCAAGGTGTGCGGATGCAAGCCCTATTACGTGCCGCGTTCCAATCCGGACGGGTTTTCGGTCAACGTGCGTTGCCTCGACAATGCGACGATAACCAGTCTCAAGATACTGCCTTTTGATGGCAAGGATTGGGAAAGCAGCGGTGCAAGCCTCGCGCATTTGACGTCGTAGAAGGCTGGTGCCGAGCGCAAGCGAAGCCCGGCATTCTCCGGTTGCCGCAACGCATTCGCCTGCAATGGAAATGTAGGATCGTTGGGCTTCGCCAGCGCTCAGCGCCAATCTGCGTCGACGTCGTAAAATGGTGGGAATTCACGAATAAGGAACGCCAATGCGCGCCATCGAAATCACCCAACCCGGCCCGGCAGATGTTTTGCGTCTATGCGAGCGTTCCACGCCTGAGTTAAAACCAGGCGAACTGTTGATCAAGGTCCACGCCGCCGGTGTCAACCGGCCCGACGTCGTGCAACGCATGGGCCACTATCCGGTGCCGCCAGGTGCATCGGATTTGCCTGGCCTCGAAGTTGCCGGCGAAATCGTGGACGGCGACACGACGGGTACGCCGTTCAGGAAGGGCGACATGGTTTGCGCCCTGGTGCAAGGCGGCGGCTATGCCGAATACTGCGCCGCGCCCTGGATGCAATGCCTGCCTATTCCCAAGGGCCTGAGCGTGCTCGAAGCGGCGTCGCTGCCGGAAACCTATTTCACCGTCTGGAGCAACGTGTTCGACCGCGCGTCCTTGAAGAGAGGCGAAACGCTGCTGGTGCAAGGCGGCACGTCGGGAATAGGCGTGACGGCAATCCAGATCGCCAACGCCTTCGGCCATCGCGTCTTTGCTACCGCCGGGTCGGACGAAAAATGCCGCAAATGCGAAGAACTCGGGGCCGAGCGCGGCATCAACTACCGCGACGAGGACTTTGCCGCCGTAGTCAATGCATTGACGGGCGGGAAGGGCGTCGATGTGATTCTGGACATGGTGGCGGGCGATTATCTGCCGCGTGAAATTTCCTGCCTGGCCGACGACGGCCGTTTGGCCGTGATTGCCTTGCTGGGCGGTACCAAGGGTACGCTGGATCTTGCCCAGCTATTGCGCCGCCGCCTGACCGTGACGGGGTCGACGCTGCGCCCGCGCTCGCGCGAATTCAAGGCAGCCATCGGCGCCATGCTGGTCGAGCACGTCTGGCCCTTGCTCGGAAGCGGCGCGATCAAGCCGGTGATTTACCGCAGTTTTCCTCTGGAGCAGGCCAGGGAGGCGCATTTGCTGATGGAATCGAGTGCCCACATCGGCAAAATCATGCTTCAGGTGTCGTAAAACAGGGAAAAGTCGTTTGCGAATCGTCAATGCTTGGTGGCGCCCTGGGTTGTATCCGAGACGTGGCGGTTTGACCATGTACGCTGCGGCAAGTTACAATGTCGGGTTACTGAGAGTGGGCCATTATGCGTCGCATACTGATTGCTGGTAACTGGAAGATGAACGCAAGCCTGGCGGGCAACGCCAGGCTGCTGGGCGAAATCAAGGCTGGAGCAGCCGGAGTTGCCGAGGTTTGCGATCTGCTGGTATGTCCGCCCGCGCCTTATTTGGCGCAATGCCAGGCCGAGCTGCAAGGCTCGCAAGTGGCCTGGGGTGCGCAAACGGTTTCCGAGCATGAATCGGGCGCGTATACGGGCGATGTGGCCGCTTCCATGTTGTGTGAATTCGGTTGCAGCTATGTGATCGTGGGTCACTCGGAGCGCCGCACCTACCATGGCGAAAGCAATGCCGCGGTGGCGAAGAAAGTGGTGCGCACCTTGATGGCCGGGTTGACGCCGATCGTGTGCGTGGGCGAGACGCTGGCCGAGCGCCAGGCCAATCGCACCGATGCCGTGGTCGGTGAGCAGCTCGAAGCGGTGCTGCAGGTGATTGATGGCGGCGACGTGGCGCGCGTGGTGGTGGCTTACGAGCCGTTGTGGGCTATCGGCACCGGCATTACGGCCACGCCGCGCATGGCGCAAACCGTGCACGAAATGCTGCGGTCGATGATCGCCGCAAAGAATGCGGATGCGGCGCGCCAGGTAAAGATTTTGTATGGCGGCAGCATGAAGCCCGACAATGCGGGTCAATTGCTGGCGATGCCCGATATCGACGGCGGCCTGATCGGCGGCGCGTCCTTGAAGGCGGAAGATTTTCTCGCCATTGCGCAAGCGGCGCGGCCGGTGAAGGCCTAAGGCGGGCGCTGGCTGAACTGCGAAAGCGGGCAGGGCAAAAGTAGGGGAGCAGCGGCTCCGTGATTCAACCCCAGCAATGGGAAAATATTGAAGGAATGCAATGATCGTTAATTTGGTTATGTTGATCCAGGTGATTTCCGCTTTGATCATTGTCGCTCTGGTGTTGATGCAGCACGGCAAGGGCGCCGACATGGGTGCGGCTTTCGGTTCCGGCGCTTCGGGCAGCCTGTTTGGCGCCAGTGGTTCGTCGAATTTCCTGTCGAAGTCAACCGGGGTTGCTGCCGCGATTTTCTTCGCATCGACGCTGGGCCTGGCTTACCTGAATTCCGGCACGCACGTGGCTACGAATTCGCTTGATGCGGTTATTCCTGCAACGGTGCCTGCAACTGCCCCGGCGCCTGCCGCTGCGACTCCTGCCGCTTCCGCGCCGGCCGCATCGGTTCCGGCGGTTCCCGCAGCAGCATCCGCGCCTGCCGGCGAACCTGCAAAATCGGCTCCGGCAGCGTCACAACCCGCTCCGGCGCAAAAATAATTTGTGCCGTTCGCGTGCCGATATCGGAATTTGTCGGGGAATTGACGGCAGTATCGAAAATAAACGCGGCACGCATTGATTTACTGCAATTTGTGCGTTGAACAAAGGTATCAAAACAGGTTAAAATACTGAGCTTAGGCCGACGTGGTGAAATTGGTAGACACGCTATCTTGAGGGGGTAGTGGCGCAAGCTGTGCGAGTTCGAGTCTCGCCGTCGGCACCAAAGAAAACGCAACACGCAATGTAATGAGAAAATAAAGCCAGCAACGAAGAAATATCCGAGCTGGCTTTTTATCGAGAAATTTGTTGCTTGGTTGATAGTTCGTTAGGGCGCTTAGTATTTTGTTTCTGTCGCGCTGATCTGCAGCAGCAATCGTTCAACAACCGGCGTATACCGCAATTACCGTGAACCTCGAAAACTACCTACCTGTCTTACTCTTCATCCTGGTCGGCATCGGTGTCGGCGTCCTTCCGCAAGTTCTCGGCTGGTTGATCGGCCCCAATAAGCCTGACGCACAAAAGCTCTCTCCGTACGAATGCGGCTTCGAAGCGTTCGAGGATGCGCGTATGAAGTTCGATGTGCGCTACTACCTGATCGCCATCCTGTTCATCCTGTTCGATCTGGAAACGGCGTTCTTCTTCCCCTGGGGCGCCGCCATGCGCGATCTCGGCTGGTCCGGCTTCGTGACCATGTTCGTGTTCATCGTCGAATTCGCCGTCGGCTTTTGGTATATCTGGAAAAAGGGCGCCCTTGACTGGGAATGACGCCTTGTATGCATTGAGAACGCACTGAGATTATTCTATGGCTATTGAAGGTCACTTGAGCGAAGGGTTTGCCACCACCCAGGTGGACAAGCTGATCAACTGGGCCCGTACCGGGTCGATGTATCCGATGACGTTCGGTCTCGCTTGCTGCGCCGTGGAAATGATGCATGCCGGCGCATCGCGTTACGACCTCGATCGCTTCGGTGTCGTGTTCCGCGCCAGCCCGCGCCAGTCCGATGTGATGATCGTCGCCGGCACGCTGTGCAACAAGATGGCGCCCGCGCTGCGCAAGGTGTACGACCAGATGGCCGAGCCGCGCTGGGTTATCTCCATGGGTTCGTGCGCCAATGGCGGCGGCTACTACCACTACTCGTATTCCGTTGTGCGCGGCTGCGACCGCATCGTGCCGGTCGACGTCTACGTGCCGGGCTGCCCGCCCACGGCCGAGGCGCTGCTGTACGGCATCATGCAATTGCAGACCAAGATCAAGCGCACCAACACGATCGCCCGTAAATAATCCTCAGGCGACGCACACATTATGACGACCAAACTTGAAACTCTGGAAGCCGCGCTCAAGAGTGCCTTGGGTGAGCAGGTCCAGAGCCTGACGACTGCGCTCGGCGAAATCACCATCGTGGTCGCCGCCGACCATTACGCCGGCGCCATGAAGACGCTGCGCGACCACGCCGACCTGCATTTCGAGGAGTTGATCGATCTGGCCGGCGTCGACTATTCGACATATGGCGACGGCACCTGGGAAGGCAAGCGCTTTGCCGTGGTGTCGCATCTGCTCTCGATCAAGCACAACTGGCGCCTGCGCGTGCGCGTGTTCTGTCCCGACGACGATTTCCCGCTGGTCGCTTCCGTCACCGACATCTGGAACGCCGCCAACTGGTACGAGCGTGAAGCGTTCGACTTCTTCGGCATCCTGTTCGACGGCCACAACGATCTGCGCCGCATTCTGACCGACTACGGCTTCATCGGCCATGCCTTCCGCAAGGACTTCCCGGTGTCCGGCTACGTCGAAATGAAATACGACGCCGAGCAAAAGCGCGTGGTCTACCAACCCGTGACCATCGAGCCGCGTGAAAACGTGCCGCGCGTGATCCGCGAAGAACAGTACGGGATGAAATAATGGCTGAGATTAAAAATTACACCCTGAACTTTGGTCCGCAACACCCGGCAGCGCATGGTGTGTTGCGCCTGGTGCTGGAACTCGACGGCGAAGTGATCCAGCGCGCCGACCCGCATATCGGCCTGCTGCATCGTGCCACCGAAAAGCTGGCCGAGCAAAAGACTTACCTGCAGTCGGTTCCCTACATGGACCGTCTCGACTACGTCTCGATGATGTGCAACGAGCACGCCTACGTGATGGCCATCGAGAAGATGCTCGGCATCGAAGTCCCGCTGCGCGCACAATACATCCGCGTCATGTTCGACGAGATCACGCGCTTGCTGAACCACCTGCTGTGGATCGGTGCACATGCGCTCGACGTGGGCGCGATGGGCGTGTTCCTGTATGCCTTCCGCGAACGTGAAGATTTGATGGACTGCTACGAAGCGGTATCGGGCGCGCGCATGCACGCTGCCTACTACCGTCCCGGCGGCGTCTACCGCGATTTGCCCGATGCGATGCCCAAGCACAAGGTGTCGCTCCTGAAGAATGCGGCGCAATTGGCCAAGCTGAACGAAAACCGCCAGGGTTCGCTGCTCGACTTCATTGAAGACTTCACCAATCGTTTTCCGACTTACGTCGACGAATACGAAACGCTGTTGACCGACAACCGAATCTGGAAGCAGCGCCTGGTCGGTATCGGCGTGGTCTCGCCCGAGCGCGCCATGGCAATGGGCTTCACCGGGGCCATGCTGCGCGGTTCCGGCGTGGCCTGGGACTTGCGCAAGAAGCAGCCGTATGAAGTGTACGACCTGCTCGACTTCGACATCCCCGTCGGCACCAATGGCGACTGCTATGATCGCTATCTTGTGCGTGTGGCGGAGATGCGCCAGTCGAACCGCATCATCAAGCAATGCATCGAGTGGCTGCGCAACAACCCGGGCCCGGTCATGACGACCAACCACAAGGTGGCCCCGCCGCACCGCGTGGACATGAAGACCAACATGGAAGAGCTGATCCACCACTTCAAGCTCTTCACCGAAGGTTTCCACGTGCCGGCCGGCGAAGCCTATGCCGCAGTGGAACACCCGAAGGGCGAGTTCGGCATCTACATCGTGTCGGACGGCGCCAACAAGCCGTATCGCTTGAAGATCCGCGCACCGGGCTTCCCGCATTTGCAGGGCCTGGACGAAATGGCCAAGGGCCACATGATCGCGGACGCCGTGACCATCATCGGCACGCAGGATATCGTTTTTGGTGAAATTGACCGTTGATGTGACGGCCAATCATTAAGGTTGAAACCATGCTGTTATCAGAGCAAGCATACAAAAAAATAGATCGCGAGCTGGCGAAGTATCCGGCCGATCAGCGCCAGTCGGCCGTGATGTCGGCGCTGGCCATCGCCCAGGACGAAAAGGGCTGGCTCTCGCCGGAAGTCATGCAAGACCTGGCCGACTACATCGGCATGCCGGCCGTGGCGGTGCAGGAAGTCGCGACGTTTTACGCGATGTACAACCTCAAGCCCATCGGCAAGCACAAGATCACGGTATGCACCAACCTGCCTTGCGCCTTGTCCGGCGGCGAGCGCGCGGCGCATCACCTGAAGCAGAAGCTCGGCGTCGACTACAAGGAAACGACTGAAGACGGGCTGTTCACCCTGCAGGAAGGCGAGTGCATGGGCGCCTGCGGCGACGCTCCCGTCATGCTGGTCAACAACAAGCGCATGTGCAGCTTCATGAGCAACGAAAAGATCGACGCCCTCGTGGAGGAACTGAAGAAATGACTTCCCTGCACGATCGTCACATCAATCCGCTGATCCTGGCCGGCCTCGACGGCAACAACTGGCACTTGGCCGACTACGTCAAGCGCGGTGGCTATGAACAGTTGAAGCGCATCCTGACCGAAAAGATCACGCCGGAACAAGTCATTGCCGAATTGAAGGCATCGTCCCTGCGCGGCCGCGGCGGCGCGGGCTTTCCGACCGGCTTGAAGTGGAGCTTCATGCCGCGCTCCTTCCCGGGCCAGAAATACCTCGTCTGCAATTCCGACGAAGGCGAACCCGGCACATTCAAGGACCGCGACATCCTGCGCTACAACCCCCATTCGCTGATCGAAGGCATGGCTATCGGCGCTTACGCCATGGGCATCACGGTGGGCTACAACTACATCCACGGAGAGATCTGGGATGTGTACGAGCGCTTTGAAGACGCGCTGGAAGAGGCGCGCGCCGCCGGCTTCCTGGGCGACAACATCTGCGGCAGCGGCTTCAATTTCCAGCTGCATGCACATCACGGTTACGGCGCCTACATCTGCGGCGAAGAAACCGCGTTGCTGGAATCGCTCGAAGGCAAGAAGGGGCAGCCGCGCTTCAAGCCGCCGTTCCCGGCCAGCTTCGGTCTGTACGGCAAGCCAACCACGATCAACAATACCGAAACCTTCGCTGCGGTTCCCTTCATCTTCAAGATGGGCGGCGAGGCTTATGCGGCGCTGGGCAAGCCCAACAACGGCGGCACCAAGATCTTCTCGATCTCGGGCGACGTCGAGCGTCCCGGCAACTATGAAGTGCCGCTCGGCACGCCGTTCGCCAAGTTCCTCGAACTGGCCGGCGGCATGCGCGGTGGCAAGAAGATCAAGGCGGTCATTCCCGGCGGCTCATCCGCGCCGGTGATCGTCGGCGACACCATGATGCAGACCGATCTCGATTACGATTCGATCGCCAAGGCCGGCTCCATGCTCGGTTCGGGCGCCATCATCGTGATGGACGAGACGCGCTGCATGGTCAAGTCGCTGCTGCGCCTGTCCTATTTCTACTTCGAAGAATCGTGCGGCCAGTGCACGCCTTGCCGCGAGGGCACGGGCTGGCTGTATCGCATGGTGCACCGTATCGAACACGGCCAGGGGCGCCCGGAAGACCTCGACCTGTTGAACAACATTGCCGACAACATCCAGGGCCGCACGATTTGCGCACTGGGCGATGCGGCGGCGATGCCGGTGCGCGCCTTCGTCAAGAATTTCCGCGACGAGTTCGCCTACCACATCGAGCACAAGCACTGCCTCGTGCCGACGTATATGTAAGCAGCGTTGTTGAAGAACTGAATTGAAAGAATACTTGGGCACAAAGCCATGGTTGAAATCGAAATAGACGGCAAAAAAGTCGAAGTGCTGGAAGGCAGTATGGTGATGGATGCCGCCAACAAGCTCGGCACCTACATCCCGCACTTCTGCTATCACAAGAAATTGTCGATCGCGGCCAACTGCCGCATGTGCCTGGTCGAGGTTGAAAAGGCTCCCAAGCCGCTACCCGCCTGCGCCACGCCCGTGACCAACGGCATGATCGTGCGCACGCACAGCGACAAGGCCGTCAAGGCACAAAAGAGCGTGATGGAGTTCCTGCTCATCAATCACCCGCTCGATTGCCCGATCTGCGACCAGGGCGGCGAATGCCAGCTGCAAGACTTGGCGGTCGGCTATGGCGGCTCTGCTTCGCGCTACCAGGAAGAAAAGCGCGTAGTGCCCCCGAAGGAAGTCGGTCCGCTGATTTCGATGAAGGAAATGACGCGCTGCATCCACTGCACGCGCTGCGTCCGCTTCGGCCAGGAAATCGCCGGCGTGATGGAATTCGGCATGCTGGGCCGCGGCGAGCATTCCGAGATCACGTCGTTTGTCGGCAAGACGGTCGACTCCGAACTGTCGGGCAACATGATCGATCTGTGCCCGGTCGGCGCCTTGACCTCGAAGCCGTTCCGCTACAGCGCCCGTACCTGGGAACTGCAACGCCGCAAGTCGGTCAGCGCCCATGACGGCCTCGGCTCCAACCTGATCGTGCAGGTCAAGAACGGCAAGGTGATGCGCGTGCTGCCGCTGGAAAACGCCGACATCAACGATTGCTGGATCTCGGACAAGGACCGCTTCTCCTACGAAGGCGTCAACAGCGCCGAGCGCCTGACCAAGCCGATGTTGAAGCAAGACGGCAAGTGGGTTGAGACCGATTGGCAGACCGCGCTCGAATACGTCGCGCACGGCTTGCGCAACATCCGCCACGAGCACGGCGCCAATGCGCTGGCTGCCCTGGCGGCACCGAATTCGACGCTGGAAGAACTGTCGCTGCTGCAAAAGCTGATGCGCGGCATGGGTTCGGACAATGTCGACTTCCGCACACGCCAAAGCGATTTCACGCTCGATGGGAAAGTCACCCCGTGGCTCGGCATGTCGATTGCCGATTTCGGCAAGCTCAACCGTGCCTTCGTCATCGGCTCTTTCCTGCGCAAGGATCATCCGCTGTTGGCCGCACGCCTGCGCCAGGCGGTCAAGTCCGGCGCCAAGGTCAGCGTGCTGCACGCGACTGACGATGATCTGCTCATGCCGGTGGCGAACAAGATGATCAAGGCTCCGTCGGCCTGGCTCGCTGCCTTGGGCGAAGTGATCGCCGCCGTGGCTGCGGCCAAGGGCATTGCCGCTCCTGCCGGCTACGAAAACATCACGCCTTCGGACGCTGCCAAGAAGACCGCAGAAAGCCTGCTGTCCGGCGAACAAAAGGCTGTCTTGCTCGGCAACGCCGCGGCACAGCATCCGCAAGCGTCGCAATTGCATGTCGCAGCGCAATGGATCGCGCACAATACCGGCGCGCACCTCGGCTACTTGACCGAGGCTGCCAATACGGTAGGCGGTTATCTGGCCAAGGCCACACCGGGCGAGGAGGGCGCCAACGCGGCCCGGATGTTCGCCCAGCCGCGCAAGGCCTACATCCTGTTGAATGCCGAACCGGAATTCGACAGCGCCAACCCCCAAGCCGCACGTGCCGCATTGGACGCCGCCGAGATGGTGGTCGTGATGTCGCCGTTCCAGCATGGCGCGGAATACGCCGACGTGATGCTGCCGATTACCCCGTTCACCGAAACCTCGGGCACCTTCGTCAACTGCGAAGGCCGCGCACAAAGCTTCAACGGCACAGTGCGCCCGGCAGGCGATTCGCGCCCGGGCTGGAAAGTGCTGCGCGTGCTCGGCAACCTGCTCGAACTCGACGGTTTCGATTATGAGACTTCGGAAGCGGTCCGTAACGAAGTGCTCGCTTGCGGCGATCTCTCCGAGGCCAACCTGACGGCGCACCTGAACAACCACACGACGCTGATCCTGCACGCCGCGCCAGCCGCTTCCGGCGATCTGGAGCGCGTGGCCGACGTGCCGATCTACTCGACCGACGGCGTGGTGCGCCGCGCTGAGTCGCTCCAGCTGACTGCCGATGCACAGGCGCCGAAGGCTCACCTATCCGCCGCACTGGCTGAAAAGCTCGGTATTGCCGACGGCGCGCAAGTGCGCCTCAAGCAGGGCAGCGGCAGCGCCGTGCTTGCCGCCGCCATCGACAAGAAATTGCCCGACAACGTCGTGCGCGTTGCCGCGGCCCATGCCTCGACTGCCGCGCTCGGTGCGATGTTCGGCGCCATCACCGTGGAGCGTGCATGATGGATCAAGTCTTGCTGAACATTCACGAATTCGGCCTGTCGTTCTTTGGCGCATTTGTGTGGCCCATCCTGTGGAACCTGGTCAAGATCGTCATCGTCGTTGCCCCCCTGATGGGCGCGGTGGCTTACCTGACGCTGTGGGAGCGCAAGGCCATCGGCTGGATGCATATCCGTCTCGGCCCGAACCGCGTGGGCCCGCTGGGCTTGTTCCAGCCCATCGCCGACGGCTTGAAGCTCCTGTTCAAGGAAATCGTCGTCCCGAGCCGTGCCAACAAGGCCTTGTTCGTGCTGGCTCCTGTCATGACCATCATGCCTTCGCTGGCGGCCTGGGTGGTGATCCCGTTCGGCCCGGAAGTTGCGCTGGCCAACGTGAACGCCGGCTTGCTGCTCTTGATGGCAATGACCTCGATGGAAGTCTACGGCATCATCATCGCCGGCTGGGCGTCGAATTCGAAGTACGCCTTCCTCGGCGCTATGCGCGCTTCGGCACAAATGGTGTCCTATGAAATCGCCATGGGCTTCGCGCTGGTGATCGTGTTGCTGGTGTCGGGCAGCCTGAACCTGACCGATATCGTGATGGAACAATCGAAGGGCTTCGGCGCCGAGCATGGCTTGAACCTGTTCTCCTGGAACTGGCTGCCGCTTTTGCCGGTGTTCGTGGTCTACGTGGTTTCGGGCATCGCCGAAACCAACCGCCACCCGTTCGACGTGGTGGAAGGCGAATCGGAAATCGTGGCCGGCCACATGATCGAATATTCGGGCATGTCGTTCGCGATGTTCTACCTGTCCGAATACGCCAACATGATCCTGATTTCGCTGGTCGCGTCGCTGCTGTTCCTTGGCGGCTGGGCTGCGCCGCTGTCCATTCTCGGCTTCATCCCGGGCTGGATCTGGCTCGGCATCAAGACCTTCCTGGTGGTGACGATGTTCATCTGGGCGCGTGCTTCGTTCCCGCGTTACCGCTACGACCAGATCATGCGTTTGGGCTGGAAAGTGTTCATCCCGCTGATGCTGGCTTATTTGCTGATCGTGGCGGCGTGGATGCAGACGCCGTGGAATATCTGGCATTGACGAGGTGCCGTACTTGAAGTGCGGCCCGGAATACATGGATAGGGCAGGGGAGTTATCGCCGCTGCCCATGCAAGAAGCAAAGCTTAAGGGCTAAGGAAAATGGAAGCCATCAAGGATTTTTTTAACAGCTTGCTGCTGCGCGAGTTCATCAAGGGCTTGGCGCTGACCGGCCGCTACATGTTCGCGCGCAAGATCACGGTGCAATTCCCCGAGGAAAAGACGCCGCAGTCGCCGCGTTTCCGCGGCTTGCACGCGCTGCGCCGCTATCCCAACGGCGAAGAACGCTGCATTGCCTGCAAACTGTGCGAAGCCGTTTGCCCCGCGATGGCAATCACGATCGAATCGGACCAGCGCGCCGACGGTTCGCGCCGCACCACGCGTTACGACATCGATCTGACCAAGTGCATCTTCTGCGGCTTCTGCGAAGAATCGTGCCCGGTCGATTCCATCGTCGAAACCCACGTGCTCGAATACCACGGTGAAAAGCGCGGCGACCTGTACTTCACCAAGGAAATGCTGCTCGCCGTGGGTGACCGCTACGAGAAAGAGATCGCCGCTGCCCGCGAAGAGGATGCGGCTTACCGCTGATCGGATTGCAGAAACATTCAATCGTCTGTCGAATTTATGGATAAAACAATATTGTTCTACGTGTTCTCGGTGATCATGGTGTTCGCCGCGTTACGCGTCATCACCGACCGCAATCCGGTGCATGCGGCCCTTTACCTGGTGTTGACCTTCTTCACCGGCTCCGCCATCTGGATGCTGCTGCAAGCCGAATTCCTGGCTATCGTCCTGGTGCTGGTCTACGTCGGTGCGGTCATGGTGCTGTTCCTCTTCGTGGTGATGATGTTGGACATCGACATGGAGAAGCTGCGCGAAGGATTCTGGAAGAGCGCCTGGGTCGGCGTGCCGGTCGGTCTCTTGATCGTGTTCGAAATGTCGGCCGTCATGATGCGCGGGTTCTGGGAAATGGATGCCCAGGCATCGCCAGCCGGCGCCACCGTCGGCCTGACCAAGGAACTGGGCAAGGTGCTGTATACGCAATACATGTACCCGTTTGAAATCGCCGCCGTGATCCTGCTGGTCGCCATCATTGCCGCCGTGGCGCTGACGATGCGCCGCCGCAAGGACACCAAGTACTTCGCGCCGGGCGATGCGGTCAAGGTCAAGTCCACGGACCGCCTGCGCATCGTCAAGATGCAAGCCGAATCGACGCGCCCCGTAGCGGACGCCCCGGCTGCTGAAGCGGCGGCTGCGGACAAGAAATAAGGAGACTCCCGTGAATCTGACACTTTCGCATTACCTGATCCTCGGCGCCATCCTGTTTGCCATTTCCATCGTCGGCATCTTCCTGAACCGCAAGAACATCATCGTGCTCTTGATGGCGATCGAATTGATGCTGTTGGCGGTGAACCTGAATTTCGTCGCGTTCTCGCATTACCTGGGCGACGCGGCAGGGCAGATTTTCGTCTTCTTCATCCTGACCGTTGCGGCGGCGGAATCGGCGATCGGCTTGGCCATCCTCGTGGTGCTGTTCCGTAACCTGGACACCATCAACGTGGAAGACCTGGATAGCTTGAAGAATTAAGAAGCGGTACCAAAGACGCGCGGCGTCACCGTATAAAAAATACCTGAAATAGGACAAGGATCATCATGGCGGGGCAACTCAACGCTAACCTACTTCTCGCAGTACCGCTGGCGCCGCTGGCCGGTGCCGCCATTGCCGGCCTGTTCGGCACCAGCTTCTTCGGCAATGTGGTCGGCCGCAAGGTCTCGCACACCGTCACCATCCTCGGTGTGCTGATCGCCCTCATCATTTCCGCGATGACGCTGCAATCGGTGCTGGAAGGCCAGACGCTCAACCAGTCCGTCTATACCTGGATGACCGTCGGCAACCTGAAGCTCGAAGTCGGCTTCATGATCGACAGCCTGACGGCGATGATGATGTGCGTCGTGACCTTCGTCTCGCTCATGGTGCATATCTACACCATCGGCTACATGCAGGACGACCCGGGCTACAACCGCTTCTTCGCCTACATCTCGCTGTTCACGTTCTCGATGCTGATGCTCGTCATGAGCAACAACTTCCTGCAACTGTTCTTCGGCTGGGAAGCCGTGGGCCTGGTGTCCTACCTCTTGATCGGTTTCTGGTTCACGCGTCCGACCGCGATCTTCGCCAACATGAAAGCCTTCCTCGTCAACCGCGTGGGCGACTTCGGCTTCATCCTCGGCATCGGCCTGTTGCTGCATTTCGGCGGCACGCTGAACTACACCGAATTGTTCGAGCATAAGTCCGCGCTGCTGCAATACATGCTGCCCGGTACCAACGTATCGTTGATCACGGCTGCCTGCATTTGCCTGTTCATCGGCGCCATGGGCAAGTCGGCACAGTTCCCGCTGCACGTCTGGTTGCCCGATTCGATGGAAGGCCCGACCCCGATTTCCGCGCTGATCCACGCCGCCACCATGGTGACGGCCGGTATATTCATGGTCTCGCGCATGTCGCCGCTGTTCGAAATGTCCGACGCCGCCTTGTCCTTCGTCATGATCATCGGCGCCATCACGGCCTTGTTCATGGGCTTCATGGGCATGATCCAGAACGACATCAAGCGCGTGGTGGCTTACTCCACGCTGTCGCAGCTCGGTTACATGACGGTTGCGCTCGGCGCATCGGCCTACTCGGTCGCCGTATTCCACCTGATGACGCACGCTTTCTTCAAGGCCTTGCTGTTCCTCGGCGCGGGTTCGGTCATCATCGGCATGCACCACGACCAGGATATCCGCAACATGGGCGGCCTGTGGAAGTACATGAAGATCACCTGGATCACCTCGCTGCTCGGTTCGCTGGCCCTGATCGGCACGCCGTTCTTCTCGGGCTTCTATTCCAAGGACAGCATCATCGAAGCGGTCAAGGCATCGAACCTGTACGGCGCCAAGTTCGCCTACTTCGCCGTCATCGCCGGCGTGTTCGTTACCGCTTTCTATTCGTTCCGCATGTACTTCCTGGTGTTCCACGGCGAAGAGCGTTTCGGCAAGGCGCATGACGATCATGGCCATGATGCCCACGCTTCGCATGCCGATGCGCATGCACACGATGACGACCACGGCCACGACGACCACGAGCACCACGGCCTGGCTCCGGGCCAGAAGCCGCACGAGTCGCCCCTGGTCGTGACGCTGCCGCTGGTCTTGCTGGCCATTCCTTCGGTCATCATCGGCGCCATGACCATCAAGCCCATGCTGTTCGGCGATTACTTCAAGGGCGCCATCGAAGTCGCGGAAAACCACCCCGCGATGGAAGAGCTGTCGAAGGACTTCGGCGGTGCCCTGTCCATGGGCTTGCATTCCTTCCTGTCGCTGCCGTTCGGCCTGGCGCTGGCAGGCGTGGCGTTCGCCTATTACTGCTACATGGTCAACCGCAGCGTGCCTGAATGGTTCTACAACAAGTTCCGTTTCCTGCACACGCTGCTCGACAACAAGTACTACATGGACAAGATCAACGAAGTCGTGTTCGCCAAGGGCGCACGCCTGATCGGCGGCGGGCTGTGGAACGTCGGCGACAAGGGCTTGATCGACGGCTTGATCATCAACGGCAGCGCCCACGTGGTGGACATGTTCTCGCGCATCACGCGTGTGTTCCAGACCGGCTACCTTTATCACTATGCGTTCGTGATGATCCTGGGCGTGGGTGGTTTCCTCACCTATTTCCTGTTGTGGCCCATGTTCTCGAAATGAGAATGCTCTGCATATTGCCGATGACCGCCAAATAATTCGACGCGAAAACAATAGCAACCATGATGCATCCAACGATTCCCTATATCCTGAGCCTCGCGATCTGGCTACCTATCGCGTTCGGCGTGCTGGTACTGGCCCTGGGCCGTGACGACAATCCCGGCTTGTCGCGCTCCATCGCCCTGGTCGGCTCGCTCGTCAGCATGTTTGTCACGCTGCCGCTGATCACCAATTTCGACAATACCCAGCATGGGATGCAATTCATCGAAAAGCTGAATTGGATCGAACGCTTCCACATCAGCTATTCGCTCGGCATCGACGGCATCTCGCTGTGGTTCATTCCGCTGACCGCCTTCATCACCGTTCTGGTCGTGCTGGCCGGTTGGGAAGTGATCGAAAAGCGCGTGGCCCAATACATGGGCGCCTTCCTGATCCTCTCGGGCATCATGATCGGCGTGTTCTGCGCCCAGGATGGCTTGCTGTTCTACGTGTTCTTCGAAGCCACGCTGATCCCGATGTACATCATCATCGGCGTCTGGGGCGGGGCGAACCGCGTCTATGCCGCGTTCAAGTTCTTCCTTTACACGCTGGCCGGATCGCTCTTGACCCTGGTTGCCATTTTGTACCTGTACAGCAAGTCGGGCACCTTCGACCTGCACGCCTGGCAGATGCTGCACTTGCCGCTCGACGTGCAAAAGTATTTGTTCTGGGCTTTCCTGCTGGCTTTCGCCGTCAAGGTGCCGATGTGGCCGGTCCACACATGGTTGCCCGATGCTCACGTGGAAGCGCCGACCGGCGGTTCCGTGGTGCTGGCTGCCATCATGCTGAAGCTCGGCGGCTACGGCTTCCTGCGTTTCTCGCTCCCGATCGCGCCGGACGCCAGCCACTATTATTCCAACTTCATGATCGCGCTCTCGCTGATCGCCGTGATCTACGTCGGCCTGGTTGCGCTGGTGCAGGTCGACATGAAGAAGCTGGTGGCTTACTCCTCGATCGCCCACATGGGCTTCGTCACGCTCGGTTTCTTCGTCTGCACGCCGGACCTGGACAAGACTTTCGCGTTGTCCGACATGGCGATGCAGGGCGCCATCATGCAAATGATTTCGCACGGCTTTGTCTCGGGCGCCATGTTCCTTTGCATCGGCGTGCTGTACGACCGCATGCATACGCGTGAAATCGCCCAGTACGGCGGCGTGATCAACAAGATGCCTAAGTTTGCCGCCTTCTTCGTGCTGTTCTCGCTGGCCAATTGCGGCTTGCCCGCCACCTCGGGCTTCGTCGGTGAATTCATGGTCATCCTCGGTTCGATCCAGATGAATTTCTGGGTCGGCCTGCTGGCCGCCACGGCCTTGATTCTCGGCGCAGCCTATTCGCTGTATCTGGTCAAGCGCGTGATCTTCGGCGCCATCACGAACCATCACGTGGCCGAACTGTTCGATTTGAACGGACGCGAATTCCTGATCCTCGGCCTGTTGGCCATCGGCGTGCTGGTCGTCGGACTCTATCCGGCGCCGCTCACCGATGCCATGCAGGTTTCGGTGTCCGACTTGCTGCATCAAGTCGAACATTCCCGCCTGCCGATGGCGCACTGACAGACTTCGGTAAAAGAATATGATGAACCTTACCTCCGCCTACCCCGAACTCTTCCTGGCGCTCGCGGCTTCCGCGATCCTCCTGATCGACATGTTCATGCCCGACGGCAAGCGCGCCGTCACGCATTACCTGTCCATCCTGACCCTGATCGTCTGCGGCGTATTGAGCTACATGCAATACAAGACCGGCGAGACGAACTACCTGTTCCGCAACATGTTCGTGTCCGATGCGATGTCGGACTTGCTCAAGTTGTTCTCTTATCTGGCCGTCGGCCTGACCCTGGTGTATTCGCGCCAATATGCGACCGATCGAGGCATGCTGGGCGGCAAGAGCGGCCTGGGCGGCGAATTCTACGTGCTGGCGCTGTTTTCATTGCTGGGGCAGATGATCATGATTTCGGGGAATAACTTCCTCGTGATCTACCTCGGCCTGGAATTGATGTCGCTCTCGCTGTACGCCCTCGTTGCACTGCGCCGCGACCATACGCCCTCCATCGAAGCGTCGATGAAGTACTTCATCCTCGGTGCGCTGGCCTCGGGCTTCCTGCTCTACGGCATGTCCATGCTGTACGGCGCGACGGGCTCGCTCGACGTCGGCCAAGTCCTGCAGGTTGCCCATGGCGGCACGGTCAAGCCCATGCTGCTGGTGTTCGGCATCGTATTTGTCGTTGCCGGCCTCGGCTTCAAGCTCGGCGCCGTGCCCTTCCACATGTGGGTGCCAGACGTCTATCAAGGCGCGCCGACCGGTGTGACGCTGCTCCTGGGTGGTGCGCCCAAGCTGGCGACCTTTGCCATCGTGATCCGCCTGCTCGTCGAAGGCTTGATGCCGCGCGCCCCGGAATGGCAGGAAATGCTGGTCGTATTGGCCGTGCTGTCCATGACCATCGGCAACCTTACCGCCATCGCACAATCGAACCTGAAGCGCATGCTGGCCTATTCGACCATTGCGCAAATGGGCTTCATGTTGCTGGGCTTGCTGTCCGGTGCAGTCGACGTCGGCGCGCCGCAATACGATTCGCACTATGCCGTCACGGCTTACGGCGCCTCGATGTTCTATTCGATCACCTATGTGCTGACCACGCTCGGCACCTTCGGCGTGATCCTGCTGCTTGCGCGCTCCGGTTTCGAGGCTGAAGAGATCGCAGACTTGAAGGGCTTGAACCAGCGTAGCCCGTGGTTCGCTTTCGTCATGGCCCTGCTCATGTTCTCGCTGGCCGGCATCCCGCCGCTGATGGGCTTCTATGCCAAGCTGACCGTGCTAGGCGCCGTTGTCGATTCGCACCAGACCGGCCTGGCGGTTTATTCCGTGATCATGTCGCTGATCGGGGCTTACTATTACCTGCGCGTGGTCAAGGTCATGTATTTCGATGACGCGACCGACAAGTCCCCCATCGTTGCCGGCTTCGACACGCGCGTGTTGCTGTCGCTTAACGGCCTTGGTGCCTTGGTGCTTGGTATTTTGCCCGGCCCCCTGATGCTGGCTTGTGTCAGCGCCATCCGCCAAGCCCTGACGACTTAAGGTTCCCATGGATGAGCACCTGAAAGAAAGCAAGATCGAAGGTCAACTAGCCTACGACGGCGTATTTCTGAAGGTGCAGCGCGACACCGTGCGCCTGCCTGACGGCAAGCACACGGCGCGCGAATACATCCGCCATCCCGGGGCCGCGGTCATCCTGCCGCTGTTCGACGATGGCAGCGTGCTGCTGGAGCGCCAATACCGCTATCCGAACGACCAGGTCTTCATCGAACTGCCGGCCGGCAAGCTCGATCCGAACGAGAGCGCACTGGAATGCGCCAAGCGCGAACTACTGGAAGAGACCGGGCATACCGCCAGCGAATGGTACTTCCTTTGCACCATTCACAATGCCATCGCTTATTCCGACGAGCACCTCGACATCTTCCTCGCGCGCGGCTTGAGCGAGGGGGAGCGCAAGCTCGACGACGGCGAGTTCCTCGACGTAATCAAAATGCCTTTGGCTGAGTTGATGGAGTGTGTGCAGCGCGGCGAAGTGACCGATGTGAAAACCATGATCGGCGCCTTCTGGATCGACAAGATCGTCAGCGGGCAGTGGAAGCCGGTGGACTGAGCCCAACTAAGAATATAGGCTGGGATGGAATCTCAGCATATTGCCGTCAAATCCTGATCGATTGTGGTCGCTGGTTTAGATTGGAACCGGGCGAGCTTGGAGGTGATGGGATGGGAAATATGGCGTTGCTGCCGTAACCGCGACAACTCTGTACGACGACAGAAACTCGTCATCCCCAATTGCGGCCTGGGAAATGGCGGTTGAAAAAATTTTTGCGACAGAGACTTCGCGAAAGAAAAGCTGTCCAAGGAATGCTGGGCTTGTGCGAGGAGGGCGTGGTGTTGGGAATGCCGCGAGGGAAATATTCGCGCTCTCTCGACAACAAGAAGTATGCACTGCAGGCACTCGAGTTGCTCCTGAAAGATCCGCGTCTCGCCCAAGATGAACAAGCGCTGTGGGCGCGAGTGATGGCTGGCCGGCAAAATAGCATGAACTCCCAAATGGACGTTGTTATCGCTCTTTGGAATGCCAATATGCTGGCAAAGGGATCGTAGGCCGTAGGTTGGTTTCGCTTACTGCCAGCGCCAACCCACGGACAGGATGTAGGTTGGGTTGAGCGTAGCGAAGCCCAACGATCCTACGGTTCCATATTCTCCTAAGTCGACTGCATGACCCACCTATGTTGGGCTTCGCTGACGCTCAACACCAACCTACAAATCTCATGCCAAATCACATATTCGGATAGTTAGGGCCTCCACCGCCTTCAGGCGTCACCCACACAATATTCTGCGTCGGGTCCTTGATGTCGCAAGTCTTGCAATGCACGCAGTTCTGCGCATTGATCTGCAAGCGGTCCTTGCCTTCATCGGTCTTGACGAATTCATAGACGCCGGCCGGGCAATAGCGCGACTCCGGCCCGGCATACTTGGCCAGGTTGACGTCGACCGGCACGGATGCATTCTTCAGCGTCAGGTGGATGGGCTGGTCTTCCGCGTGGTTGGTGTTGGAAATGAACACCGAGGAGAGGCGGTCGAAGGTCAGCTTGCCGTCCGGTTTGGGGTAGGCGATGGGTTGGAAGTCGGCGGCCGGGCGCAGGCATTCATGGTCGGCCTTGGAATGGCGTAGCGTCCACGGTGCCTTGCCGCGGAAGACGACCTGGTCGAGCCAGACCCAGGGCGAGCCATAGGTGCCGTTCTTGAGCAAGGGCTTGACGTTGCGCGCGATATGCAATTCCTCGTGCAGCCAGGATTTTTCAAATGCGGCCGAGTAAGCCGTCAATTCGTCTTGTGCACGGTTCGCGCCCAGGGCCTCGAATGCAGCTTCCGCAGCCAGCATGCCGGTCTTGATGGCGGCGTGGCTGCCTTTGATGCGGCTCATGTTCAAGAAGCCCGCATCGCAGCCGATCAGCGCGCCACCGGGGAAGGTCAGCTTGGGCAGCGATTGCAGGCCGCCGGCCGTGATGGCGCGCGCGCCGTAGGAGATGCGCTTGCCGCCTTCGAAGAAGCCGCGGATGGTCGGGTGCGTCTTGTAGCGCTGGAATTCCTCGTAGGGCGAAATATAGGGGTTTTCGTAAGCCAGGCCGACCACGTAGCCGACTGCGACCAGGTTGTCCTCGAAATGGTAGAGGAAGGAGCCGGCATATTCGCTGAACATGGGCCAACCCGTGGTATGCACCACCAGGCCGGGTTTGTGCAACTTGGGATCGATTTCCCACAGTTCCTTGATGCCGATGCCGTAGGATTGCGGGTCCTTGCCCTTGTTCAAATCGTACTTGGCCATCAATTGCTTGCCGAGGTGGCCGCGCGCGCCTTCGGCGAACAGCGTGTACTTGGCGTGCAATTCCATGCCGAGTTGGAAGTTCGAAGTCGGCTGACCATGGCGGTCCACGCCCATGTTGCCGGTGGCGACACCCTTGACCGAGCCGTCTTCGTTGTAGAGAACTTCCGCAGCCGGGAAGCCGGGGAAGATTTCCACGCCCAGCGCTTCGGCTTGCTGGCCGAGCCAGCGCACCACGTTGGCCAACGAGACGATGTAGTTGCCGTGATTTTCGAAGCAGGCCGGTACGGCCCAGTTCGGCGTGCGGTAAGCTTTCTTCTCTGTCAGCACCAGTACGCGGTCTTCGGTCACTTCGGTTTTCAGCGGCGCGCCGAGTTCTTTCCAGTTGGGGAACAATTCGGTGATCGCTTTCGGGTCCATCACCGCGCCGGAGAGGATGTGGGCGCCGACCTCGCTGCCTTTTTCCAGCACGCAAACCGACACCTCCGAACCCTTGGCCGCGGCCATCTGCTTGAGCTTGATCGCGGCAGAGAGGCCGGCAGGGCCGCCGCCGACGATCACGACGTCGTATTCCATCGCTTCGCGCGGGCCGTATTGTTCCAGGATGCTGTTGGTGCTGTCGGTCATGGGGGTCCCCGAATAGTGGTTTTGCGAACGAGTGTGCTAATTGTCCCGGATTTCACTCGGGATTGCTAGACTTTCCACTCTAAATCACTCGAATCGACGCTTTCGTGTAACCTTGTCAATCCGAGTGCATACAGCGCGCTATTATCGCCTGACAGGCTGTCGGGCAACAAGCAACAGAACAAGGAGAATGTCGTGGGTATCGAAGTCAATTTTGAAGGCAAGATCGCCTTGGTCACCGGCGCGTCGTCCGGATTGGGCGCGCGTTTCGCCAAGGTGCTGGCCCTGGCCGGTGCGCAAGTGGTGCTGGCCTCGCGCCGTGTGGAGCGCTTGAAGGAATTGCGCGCCGAGATCGAAGCCTCGGGCGGCGCCGCGCACGTCGTGCAATTGGACGTAACCGATTACGCCAGCATCAAGGCGGCCGTCGCGCATGCCGAGACCGAAGCCGGTGCGATCGATATCCTGGTCAATAATTCCGGCGTCTCGACCACGCAGCGTCTGATCGACGTGACCCCGGAGGACTATGCCTACGTGATGGACACCAATCAGCGCGGCGCCTTTTTCGTTGCGCAGGAAGTGGCCAAGCGCATGATCGCGCGCGCCAAGGGTGACCCGAAGAAACAGCACCGCATCATCAACATCGCCTCTGTCGCGGGTTTGCGCGTGCTGCCGCAGATCGGCATCTATTGCATGAGCAAGGCGGCCGTGGTGCACATGACCAAGGCGATGGCCGTGGAGTGGGGCCGCTACAACATCAACGTCAACGCGATCTGCCCCGGCTACATCGAAACCGAAATCAACGAAGCGCATTTCCAGACCGAACACGGCAGGCAATTGATCGAAACGCTGCCGCGCAAGCGCCTGGGCAAGCCGGAAGATCTGGACGGCATGCTGCTGTTCCTCGCCGCCGAGGAGTCGCACTTCATCAACGGCGCGATCATGACTGCCGACGATGGCGCGAGCGCTTTGTGAGCCCGCCATTGAGCGTAAAATGACGGTCTCAGCGTAGTTGTACGGTATTGCCTGCAAGGGCAGGTGCACCGTATGCTGGCGCGACGTTTTACATCCCCCAATTGAAACAATAGAGGTTGGCATGAAGAAAGTGTATCCAGACGCCAAAACAGCCTTGGCTGACATCGTCAAAGACGGTCAGACCATTGCCGTCGGCGGGTTCGGCCTGTGCGGCATTCCCGAAGCCTTGATCGCGGCCCTGCGCGACTCCGGCGTGCAAAACCTGACGGCGATTTCCAACAACGCCGGGGTCGACGGTTTTGGCCTGGGCCAATTGTTGAACACGCGCCAGATCAAGAAAATGATCGCGTCCTACGTCGGTGAAAACAAGGAATTCGAGCGCCAATATTTGGCTGGAGAATTGCAGCTGGAATTCACGCCGCAAGGCACCCTGGCGGAAAAGCTGCGCGCCGGCGGCGCCGGCATCCCGGCTTTCTTCACGCGCACCGGTTACGGCACCGTGGTGGCAGACGGCAAGGAAGTGCGCGAGTTCGACGGCGAGCACTACGTGATGGAGCGCTCGCTCGTGGCCGACGTTTCGCTCGTGAAAGCCTACGTCGCCGACAAATCCGGCAACCTGATCTACCGCAAGACCTCGCGCAACTTCAATCCCAACGTCGCCATGGCCGGCAAGATCACCGTGGCCGAAGTCGAGAAGATCGTCGAAGTGGGTGAACTCGATCCCGATGAAATCCATACGCCAGGCATTTTCGTGCATCGCATTGTCTTGAATGCGAATCCGGAAAAGCGCATAGAACAGCGTACGCTGAGCAAATAACCAGGGGACATCTCAAAACCGTCAAAAGCGTCCAATCTTGGCCCTCCGGTGCTCAATGTACCTCCGTACATTTCCGCTCCTCGGCCCAATCTTGAACGCTTTTGCCAATTTTTAGAAATCCCCTTTTGGAGAGTCATCATGGCATGGACACGTGAAGAAATGGCCGCGCGCGCGGCGAAGGAATTGCAAGACGGTTTTTACGTCAACCTCGGCATCGGCTTGCCGACCCTGGTTGCCAACTATGTGCCGCAAGATATCGAGGTGTGGCTGCAATCGGAAAACGGCTTGCTCGGCATCGGCCCGTTCCCGACCGAAGAGACGGTGGATGCGGATTTGATCAACGCCGGCAAGCAAACCGTGACGGCACTGCCGGGATCGTCGTTTTTCAGCTCGGCGGATTCGTTCGCCATGATCCGCGGCGGCAAGATCAATATCGCCATCCTCGGCGCGATGCAGGTCTCGGAGACGGGCGACCTGGCGAACTGGATGATCCCCGGCAAGATGGTCAAGGGCATGGGCGGCGCGATGGACCTCGTGGCGGGCGTCAAGCGCGTCGTGGTCTTGATGGAACACGTCGCCAAGGCCAAGGATGGCAGTACTTCGCACAAGATACTGAAGAAGTGCGATCTGCCCCTGACCGGCGTGGGCGTGGTCGACCGCATCATCACCGATCTCGGCGTGCTCGACGTGACCGAGAAGGGCCTGAAGGTACTGGAGCTGGCGCCGGGCGTCACCAAGGAAGAGCTGCAGGAAAAGACAGGCGTCGAACTGCAATTCTGATTGCCGATGACGGTAGCGCACGCACCGGCGACAGGCGGCTGCCTGTGTGGTGCGACGCGTTTTCGTATCGACGATCCCCCGGCGACATCGTTCATCTGCCATTGCCGTATCTGTCGCCGCGCCAGCGGCGGCATGCATGTCGCCTGGGTCACCGTCAGGGCTGAGCTGTTCCGCTTTGAGGGGGCTGTGCCCAGCACTTATCGTTCCTCGCCCGGCGTGCAGAGAACATTCTGTGCGCATTGCGGCACTTCATTGACCTGGCAGAAAGAGGGCGGCAGCGAGATCGACGTGACCTTGGCCGCGTTCGATCGCGTGGAAGATTTCCCTCCGGCCGATGAACTCTGGACATCGCATCGCCCGACCTGGGACATGATGGGCCATCGCCTGAAGCAATGGCCGGAAGATTTTCCCGGCCAGTCGGTTGGTCGGTGTGCAACCTACAAAGTCTTTCCTGCCTTGCTCGGATCGATCCCAAGTGTCGCCGTCCCGACGAAGCCCTTGGCAATCACCCCAGGCTGTGCCGCTTCAATATCGAGCATGGAATTCTCGCCATGCTGGCTCGTGTAGACCATGTCTTCGCTGGCCCGCGTGCGCCTTATCCGATGCGTCGAATAGGGCGGCAGCGCCAGCACGGCGTCGGTCACCGCTTCGGGGAAGAACAACTGGCCCGTATGGACGATACGCTCTCCTTCGTCCAATCTCACCTTCACGTGAATATGGTTGACGCGCCCCTCGTAGCAGCCGGGATAGATCGTGGCGAATTCGACGTGGCCGTTTTCATCCGTATGCTGCCTGCCGCGCAGGAAGGTCTTCTGATTATCCGGCCGATGATGGGGCGGCGGGCCGGGCGGCATGCCAGGCGCTCGACCCATGCCGTCGGGCGGCGGATCCATGTGTGCGCTCATTTGCTCGCTGCTGTAGCCTGAGTATTCGCCGCCCGCATCGCAAGACCAGATTTCCACGCTGGCGTTTTTCAGCGGCGTGCAATGCGGCATGTCGAGCAATTGCAGGCGTAGCGTCAAGGGCACGCCCTCGCGGTCTTCGACCAGATTGCTGCGCAAGGCTTCGCCTTCGATATAGTATGGACCTTCTTCCTGTTCCGCGGTCAGGCGGCAAACCGGGGCTGCCGGCGCTTTTTTCCTGCTCTTGCCCTTGCGTGCCGCGAAGGCAGGCAACCACGATAGCGCCAGCGTGCCGGCGAGGGCTTTCAGGAGGAATCGACGGCGGGTTATGGAAGATATGGAACGCATGCAACATCCTGTGCGAAACAAACGAAGGCGCAGTATCGCACAGGATAAAAAACGAGGCCGGGTTTTGCCCGCCTAATTTACCGGCTTTTACTCTCGGCCAGTTCTCGTGCCAACACCTGCACCAATTCCGCGGCCGGCATTTCACGCGCCTGTGCCGCACCGGTGCCGGCCCAGTGGACGGCGAAATCGGCATTGCCGCGTTTGCCGGCGGCGGCATTCAGTGCCTTGGTGCCGTCGTAGGCGATCGGGTAATCCGGCAGGGGAGGATGTCCCGGCGCCCCGATATCGGTGAAGAGTCGGTTGGGGATGCAGCGCGCCGGCCGGCCCGAGATGACGTGGGTGACCACCGTCTCACGCACACGCGGGCTTTTCATCGCGGCGCGGTATTCGTCATGTGCGGAACTTTCCGGGCACAGGATGAAGGCCGTGCCGAGCTGGGCCGCATCGGCGCCCTCGGCCATGAGGTCGGCAATGCCTTGCCCGTTCATGATTCCGCCGGCGGCCACGATGGGCAGCGCGCTTTGCTTGCGGATGGCGCGCACCAGTTCGACCACGCCGATTGCCGGGTCGCCTTTTTCCGGCTCGAAGAGGCCTCGATGCCCGCCCGATTCATAGCCCTGCGCGACGATGATGTCGATACCCGCTTCTTCTATCTGCTTCGCTTCAGCAGGGGAGGTGGCTGAAGCCAGCAGCACGCAACCAGCCTTCTTCAGGGCGCTGATGCATGGACCCGGCGGCAAGCCGAAATGGAAGCTGACGGCGCGCGGCGGCATGGCCAGGACCAGGTCCAGCATGTCTTCGTCCTCGACGAAGCTCTTGTAGATTTCCTTCAAACCCACCGGAGGCTTGGCATCGAATTCGGCGAAAAACGGTGCTAGATGAGCCAGCCAGCGCGCCTCGCGCGCGGCATCGTGCTCGGCCGGTGCGTGGCAAAAGAAATTCAGGTTGAACGGCGCGTCGGTCTCTTCCTGCATTTCCTCGATCAGCTTGCGCGCATGCACGTGGTTGGATGCACCGAGGGCGATAGACCCCAGCGCGCCGGCGTTGGAGACGGCCGCGGCCATGGCAACCGTCGAGGTGCCGGCCATCGGCGCCTGGATGATCGGATGTTCGATACCCAAGAGTTTGCAGACGCGATTTTCCATACAGCCTCCCGATCACCTTGTTCCCGGAATAGTGTAGCGGCTTTCGCAAAACCGTGTCGGAGAGAAATCCGTTTCGGCCACTCGTCAGCTGGAGAGTCCACCGCGTTTCATGATGGCTTGCAATTCGCCGCTCTCGGCGAGCTTTTTCATGCCGAGGTTGAAGTCGCGCAGCTTTTCCCGATAATGCGGCGCCGCCTTGGAAAAGCCGATATATTGCGGACGAACTTCCAAGGGAGGTCCGAGCCATTCGAGCTCGCCCGCATGCCCGGGAAATCTGGTCTGGATGAGATATTGGGCGACCGAACGGTCGATCAGCACGAGATCGAGGTGTCCGCCGATCAGCTTGCGCAGGTTGGCTTCATCGTCTTTTCCCGCATCGGTATCGAGCTTGGCGGCAATGAAGGCCGGCGGGTCGGCATAGCCGTTGACCACGCCGATGCGGTAAGGCGCCAGGTCCTGCAAGGTGTTGTAGCGGATGCCGGATGATTTGCGCTTGTAAAAGCCGATCAGGTTCGGTGCCATCGGGTCGGAAAACGCAAACCACTGCTCGCGCTCTTCCGAGCGCCATAATGCAATGACGCCATCGACCAGACCTGCCTTGCCGTTGGCCAGAGTCCGGGCGAACGGCGTAAAGCGTACTTCGACACGGTAACCCATTTTCCGGAACGCCCGTACCGCGATGTCGGTCAGCAGGCCCTGGTTGGGCAGGTGCTCGCCGTAGTAAGGCGGATATTCGGTCGATCCCATGACGACCAGCGGTTCCGGCGCCAGCGCGGCGGCATCGAGCGGCAGCAACATGAGCGGCAAATGCAGGAAGGTTCGGCGGACTCGGTTCGTCATGTTGCCCATTTCCGTAAGACTGTGCCTATTATGAAGCAGGGCGCGGCCAAGCTGCCAGTTTCAAGCCAGGATCTTGCGCGCCGCCTCGCAACCCCACCACGCGGCTTCCTCGAAGACGGAAAAACCGGACAGGTCGGAATGGGCGAACAGCAGCTTGCCGTCCACCGCACGGAGGGCCGCCAAACCCCGGTTGGACAGAAATCCCGGCGAAGGGGAGGACATCGCATGTCCGCGCACGGTGATTTCCAGCGCCGTCGCGTGTTCGGCCAGCTTGTCGCCGTAAGCGAGTTTCAGGTCGCAAGCGGCTTCCTCATACAACGTTTGCGGCGTGGCTTTTTGCAGCCACTTTCTCGCCTCGGCCGGTGTTTGCTTCGACAGCGCCTGGTAGGCCGAGAACACGGTTTGCGGCGGCGCGGCCACGCGGATATCCTGGTGCGTCGAGACGACGTAGCCGAGGCCGCGTCCATCGTAGGCCACGTTGTCCCAGGCCAGCGGCGCGCCCTTGAGTTCGGCCGGGAAGCCGTCGAGCAGGAAGTTCGACACCAGCCAGGGGGCGTGAGCGGGCATATGTGTTGCGGCGTCGAAGCCATAGGCGCCGATGTGCGGCACTATCCTGGCAGTCATCATCAGGGGCATGGCGCAGACGGCGCGTTCTGCCCTGATGGTGAAGGTCTGCAAGCCGCTTGCGGTCGTGCGCGCGCAAAGCACTTCCACTCCCCGTGCGGTTTCTTCGGCCCGGACGGCAAACCCGTTTTTGCGCCAGGACGGTTCCGGGTCGAGATACGCGCTTACCGCATCGGCGAGGTGCTGCACCATGGGCTGCAAACCATTGGGCCAGGTCAGTACGGCGCCTTCGCCCGCATTGGAAGCCTTGCCGCCGCGGCTGGCAAAGTAATGCAAGCCGCACCAGGCCGAGACGCGGTCATACTCGGTGCCGTATTCGTCGCGGCAGACATAATCGAGATACCAGTGCAGGCTGGGCGCCGTGTAGCCGTTTTCCAGCAGCCAGGCCTTGACGTTCGAGGTGTCGAGCCTGGTCCAGGCCGGGTCTTGCGAAGACAGCGCGAGCGGGATGGCGAACAGCTTGCGCCCATCGGCGCCGCGCGCGGCTTTGAGCGAATCGACGTACCGGAAGAAGCGCTTGTGCTGCGCCGCTTCGTCGGCGGGCAGCCGCGTGGCGGGCACGATACCTTCTTGCCATTCGCTGTTGATCAGCAACCGTTCATCCGGCGCGTGCAACAGCACGCGTTCGTCGAAGGTCGGTTTCTCGCTCATGGCATCGGCTTCGATCACGCCGAAGTCGGCCAGCATTTCGCGCACGTGGGTCGATTCCATCGAAGGCAGCGGCAGGTAGTGCGCGCCGCGCGGATAATGCAATCCGCCGAAGCTGCCGCCATCGGCATTGCCGCCGAACTCGGGACCGTCGATCATCAGGAAATGGCGATAGCCGGATTTTGCCAGGCGCCAGGCGCAGGACAGGCCGGCGGCGCCGCTGCCGAGTATGGCTACCCCGGTTTCCAGACTGCCCGAAGGTGGCGGCAAGGCCCCCTTGTCGCGCAGCAGGTGGCCTTCGCGCATGCCGGGGTAGGCGATTTGCGGGGTCAATTCCCGCATCGGAAAGCGCTCATGGCGCAGCCACAGGCCGGCCCCGCCGGATAGCCCGGCCAGGCCCGCGCCGAGGAGGAAACTGCGCCTCGTGATCATCGAATGACGTTCTGCCAGTCTTCCTCGAAATAATGCACAAGGGACTGGTTGTTCAGGCGATTGGGTTCGACGGCGACCGGCTGCATGTCGGCCGGGAATTTGAACATCAGCTTGGTGGCATCGCCGTCGAGGAAGCGCATCGGCTCCGCATAGTGTTCCGGCGGCGTATAGTCGCGCCGCCTGGCTGCGATCACAAAGCCCCATTCGCCGAACGAAGGGACATAGGCATGATAGGGCCAGGTATTGAGGCCGGCTTCCTTCAGCGTGGCATTGATGCACCAGTAGGACTTGGGAGCGAAATAGGGCGAGGTCGATTGCACCACCGAATAGCCGTTTTCCGACAGATGTTTGGCCACCAGGCGGTACATCGGCACCGAGAACAGCTTGCCCAGGCCGAAATTCGATGGGTCGGGAAAATCGACGATGATGGCGTCGAACACTTGCTTGCTGCCTTCGAGCCAGCGTCCCGCATCCTGGTTGATCACCTGCACCTTGGGATTCTTCAGCGAGCCTTGGTTCAGGGCGAGCAGCGGCTCGGATGTCGAGAACAAGGTCGTCATCGCCGGGTCGAGATCGACCAGGGTGATGTGTTCGATATTCTTGTGCTTCAAAATCTCGCGTACGGCCAGCCCGTCTCCGCCGCCCAGCACCAGCACGTTCTTCGCCCAGGGCAGCGCTTCCATGACGGGATGCACCAGCGCCTCATGGTAGCGGTGTTCGTCGCGCGAAGAGAATTGCAGGTTGCCGTTGATGTAGAGCCGCATGTCGTCCTTCCAGCGCGTGACGACCAGGCGCTGGTAAGGCGTGGTGGTGGCATAGATGATTTCATCGCCGAAAATGCCGTGCTCGGCCCACAGCGTCAGCTTGTCCGAGACGGCGAAGCCGCCTGCCAGCAAACCCATGACCACGGCCGAGGCGACGACCTTGGCGCGCGGCTTGTGCACCTCGTGGCGGAACACCAGGGCTGTCCAGAGCGCCACGCCGGCATTGCAGATGCCGAACAGAAAGCCGGTGCGCGACAGGCCGAGCTTAGGTGCGAGAATGAGCGGGAACAGCAGCGACACGGCGAGCGCGCCGAGATAGTCGAAGGTGAGCACGCGCGAAACAAGCTCGCGGAATTCCGTGCGCCGCTCGTTCAAGGCGCGCATGACGAGCGGAATCTCCATGCCGACCAGGGCGCCCAGCACGAATACCAGTGCATAGAGTGCGGCGCGGAATGGGGACGAGAGCCAGGCGAACACCAGGAACAGCAGGGCGGCCGAAATCCCGCCCAACAGCCCCACCAGCAGTTCGATATCGATGAAGCGCGACAGCACGTCTTCATCCTTGATGTATTTGGAGAAGTGCGAACCCACGCCCATGGCGAACAGGTAGCAGCCGATGATGGAAGAAAACTGCAGCACCGAATCGCCGAGCAGGTAACTGGTCAGGGCGCCGGCAATCAATTCATAGGCCAGGCCGCAGGAGGCGACGATGAAAACAGACAGGACGAGGACGCGATTGGGCATGTTTTCGGTAATTTTCGCCGTATTTCAACAGTTGTGGTGCGGGCATTTGCTTGCTAGGATGCAGGTGGAGCCTGTTATGAGCCCGTGTAGGGGCGCGCAGCCTCAGGAAAGGCCCGGATACTAGGCGCAGCGACGCGTCGTAGCGGTGCTACGGCAAGGAGCAGCAACAACGTAGACGGGCTTTTCCTGAGGCTACCCAAAGGGTTCGAATCAAAAGGGCGCAGCGCGTTGTTGCAAGCCGCTTGCAGTGGTCGGCACCGCGGCGCGTCTTGCGCCTGGCGCTGCATCCCTTTTGATTCGAACGCGCTCCCTACACGGGCTCATAGCAGGCTCCAAAGTACCACATTCGGGCAGGAATGCTAAGCACATTGCTCGAGTGCAAGGGCAACATGGACCAGGGAGGGTTTGCATGGCAGCGGCTTACGCATATTTGCTGCATCTCGTCACGGGATGCCTGATGCTGGGCGTGTTCTTCGTCATCTATACGTGGATCACGCCTTTCGACGAAATTGCGCTGATCCGCGAGGGTAATATGGCTGCGGCGCTGTCCTTGGCCGGCGCCATGATCGGATTCGTCTTGACGCTGGGGTCGGCGGTGCAGCATAGCGACAGCTACTTCACCTTTCTGGTTTGGGGCGCCGGGGCGATGGTGGTGCAGAGCATAGGCTACGCCATCATCACGCGCATGCTGCCGCAGATGAATGGCGCCATCGAACACAATAACGCCGCAATGGGGGCCTGGATGGCGACGGCGTCACTCATTTTGGGCATCTTGAACGCGGCCTGTCTCGCTTAATTACCTGGGGAAGCATCATGAGTTTCGGATCATTCATCAAGAAACAGTTCATTGACATCCTGCAATGGAACGAAAGTTCCGACGAGGTGCTGGCTTGGCGCTACCCGATGCAGGATTTCGAAATCCAGTATGGCGGCAGCCTGACCGTGCGCGAGTCGCAGGCGGCGGTGTTCGTCAACGAAGGCAGGATTGCCGACGTCTTCGGCCCCGGCATGTTCAAGCTGACCACCAACACCTTGCCGGTGCTGACCTACCTGAAGAACTGGGACAAGCTGTTCGAGTCGCCTTTCAAGTCCGATGTCTATTTTTTCAGCACGCGCCTGCAGCTCGGCCGCAAATGGGGCACGCCGCAGCCGATCACGATCCGCGACAAGGATTTCGGCATGGTGCGCCTGCGCGCCTTCGGCATGTATTCGTACAAGATCGCCGATCCGGGCAAGTTCTTCAAGGAAATCAGCGGCACGCGCGACAGCTATACGCGCGACGATCTCGAGCAGCAATTGCGCAACCTCGTCATCGCCACCATGACCAACACCCTGGGCGCGTCGGCGATTCCCTTCCTCGATATGGCGGCCAACCAGAGCCTGATGGCCGAGAAGATCAAGGCCGACCTCGCCGCGGCCTTCGAACGCTATGGCGTGGCGCTGGACAACTTCGTGGTCGAAAATGTCTCGCTGCCCGAAGAGTTGCAAAAAGCCATCGATACGCGCATCTCCATGGGCATGATGGGCGACATGGCCAAGTACACGCAATACCAGGCCGCCAGCGCGATCCCGCTGGCAGCGCAAAACGAAGGCGGCGGCCTGGGCGCGCTCGGTGCCAATCTTGCTGCCGGCGGCGTCATCGGCGCGGCCATGGCGCAAGGTCTGGCTCCCGCAGCGGTGGCGCCGGCCACGGCCAGCAGCGCCGACCCGGTGGCGCGGCTGGCGCAACTGAAATCCATGCTCGACCAGGGCTTGATCGCGCAGACGGATTACGACGCGGCCAAGGCCGATATTCTGAAAAAACTCGTGGGCTGATCCGGGCGGAAGCACTTCACCCACATGCAAAAAATCTCTTGTCCCAGTTGCGGCGGCGAAGTCGTTTTTCGTTCCGCCGCTTCGGTCATGGCGGTATGCGAATACTGCCAGAGCACGCTCTTGAAGGATGCCGATTCGGTCAGGAATATCGGCAAGATGTCGGAGCTGCTGGAAGACTATTCGCCGCTGCAGATCACGACTACCGGCACCTTCCAGGGGCGCAGTTTCTCGCTGGTCGGACGCATCCAGCTGCGCTATGAAAACGGCGTCTGGAACGAATGGTATGCCTTGTTCGACGACGGCACGGCGGGTTGGCTGTCCGATGGTTCCGGGCAATTCGTGTTCACTTTGCCCGACCCCAATCCCGGCGAGGCATTTCCGCCTTTCGAGAACATGCGGCCCGGCCTGCCCGTGCGCTACCGCGGCGCCGCTTTCCATGCCACCGACGTGCGCACGGCACGCTGCACCGGCGGTGAGGGCGAACTGCCGTTCAAGGTCGGCCATGGCTGGGAATTGCGTGCCGCCGATTGCCGCATCGGGCTGCGTTTTCTGACGCTCGATTATTCCGAGGGCGAACGCGCTCAAGCCTACATCGGCCAGGCCGTCACGCTTGAACAGATGCGCTGCCAGCTGCTGCGCACCAGCGACGGGGTCGCCGATTCCGCCGCCAGGTTCCGCGGCAAGGCTGTCGCCTTCAATTGTCCGAGTTGCGGTTCCTCGATCAAGTACATGGCCGGCATGGCTTACCACGTCGTCTGCCCGAGCTGCCATGCCGAAGTCGACTGCTCGACCGACCATGCCCTGGTGCTGCAAAAGGCCGAGGAATTGCGGCAAATCACGACCTCGATCGAGCTGGGCGATGTGGCCACCATCAATGGCGCCAAGTACGAAACGATAGGCTTGATGCAGCGCCAGACGCGCTATGGCGACGAATCCTGGACCTGGGTCGAATACCTGTTGTTCAATCCGCAGCGCGGCTTCCATTGGCTGGTCGAAACCAGCGAGCGCTGGGATAGCGTCACGGTCTTGAACGAGTGGCCCGAGCTGCGCAACGGCAGCATCACCCTGCATGGCGACAGCTATGCCAAGACCGAGGAATACGAAGCCGTCGTGCTGTATGCCGCGGGCGCCTTCAACTGGCGCGTCTCCGTGGGCGACCGTAACCACGTGATCGAATACAAGAAGGGCAACCGCGTGGTCGCATCCGAAGCCGATGCCCACGAGATCACCTGGTCGGCCGGGCGCGAAGTGGCCGCGTCGCAGATCGGACAGTGGTTCGGCAAGCCTTTCGGCGGCGGCATGAGCACAGCGGCCGATAGCGGCGCCGATTCCAAGGCGCTGTTCAAGGCGGCACGCATTTTCAGCATCATTATCGCCATCTTCAACTTCCCGCTTGCGCTGGTGGCCGGTGCCGCGGGGTTCAAGGTCATCCTGGTGGCGCTGCTGCTGCTCTGGGTTCCACCGATACTGGTGCGTCTGTTCGGCAAGGAAAGCAATGTCTAAATTCCTCTACATCCTCTACGGCTGCGTGATCCTCGTGGGCAGCGCGGTGGCCAACATCAACAACGCCAACCTCAGTTCGAGCAATGGCCGCGGCTGGATCAGCCAGGGCGGCGGATCGAGCTGGGGTGGTTCGGGGGGCTCGACCGGCGGCTTTTCTTCGGGCGGCGGCCATAAATGAGCGAAGCGCCGCTGGGCCGCCACGCGCTGGCCGACCTGCAAGGCGTGGCACCTGCCATGCTGGGCGATGCGTTGCTGATCGAAAGCTTGCTGACACGCGCGGCTGTGGCCGCCGGCGCGACGCCGATCTTTGCCAAGTTCCATCATTTCGGTGCAGGGCAGGGGGTGACAGGTGTCCTGCTGCTGGCCGAATCGCATATCAGCATCCACACCTGGCCCGAGCACGGTTTCGCCGCTGTCGATGCCTTCATGTGCGGCGCAGCGCAGCCCGATCTGGCAGTGCGGATCGTTTGCGATGCACTTCATCCGGAACACTGCGAAACGCGCATGGTGGAACGCGGCCTAGCGGTCATTCCCGTTTGACGGCAATACGGTAAAAACCGCAGGAAAGTGCAAGTCGGAGCGGCGATTTGCCGCGCCCGGAGTAGCATAAAAAGACAGCGCCTCTTTGGCCCGGTAAAATGTTACCCGAGAATCCCAATCTACCGCATTGCACAAAATGACCACACCGCAACTGAAATCGGTTCAATGCCTGTCCCCCGCCGGTCTGCACTACATGGCTTACCGCGAATGGGGCGATCCGCACAATCCCAAGGTTCTCGTCTGTGTGCATGGCTTGACGCGCGTCTCGAACGATTTCGACGCGCTTGCACGCAATCTGTGCGATACCTATCGCGTGGTCTGCCCCGACGTGGTGGGGCGCGGCCGTTCCGACTGGCTCAAGGATCCGCGTTTCTACACGGTGCCGCAATACGTGTCCGACATGGTGACGCTCGTGGCGCGCCTGAACGCGGAAACGCTCGACTGGTTCGGCACCTCCATGGGCGGACTGATCGGCATGGGCCTGGCATCGCTGCCCGATACGCCGGTACGGAAGTTGCTGTTGAACGATGTGGGGCCGGTCCTGAATCCGGCTGCCATTGCGCGCATCGGCGATTACCTCGGGCGCCCGGTGCGCTTTGCCAGCTTCGATGAAGCGATGCAATACATCATCGCCATTTCGATTACCTTCGGGCCGCACAGCGACGCGGAATGGCGCAAGCTGGCGGAAGACGTGTTGCGGCAAGACAAGGACGGGCAATGGATTTTGCATTACGATGCCGGCCTGGCCGTGCCGTTCAAGGCGGTAACGCCCGAAAACGCCGAGCGCGACGCGGCGGTCTTGCAGGCAACCTACGATGCCATCCGCTGCGAAACCCTGGTCGTGCGCGGCGCCCAGTCGGATTTGCTGAGCCCGGAAGTGGCGCAGGCGATGACGCAGCGCGGCCCCAAGGCCAGGCTGGTCGAAGTGCCGGGCGTCGGCCATGCGCCGACCTTCCTGCATGAAGACCAGATTGCGATTGCACGGGAATTTTTTCTCGGCTGAATTGACCAACGCGATACGAACGAACACGAACGGAGACGACAGATGACGATACAGCGCTTTCACGTAGGCAAGACCCTGTCGGAAATCGCCATCCATAACGGCACGATTTACCTGGCGGGCCAGATTGCCGAAGACGCCACGCACGGCATCGAAGGCCAGACGCGCGAGGTGCTGGGCCATATCGACCGCTTGCTGGCCGAGGCGGGCAGCGACAAGACCCGGATCTTGATGTGCCAGATCTTCCTGGCCGACATCAAGGATTTCGCCGGTATGAATTCGGTGTGGAACGAATGGGTGCCGGAAGGGCACTCGCCTCCGCGTGCCACCGTCGAGGCCAAGCTGGCCAAGACCGAATGGCTGGTTGAGATGGTGGTGACCGCGGCAAAGAAGTAAGGGCAAAGAAGTAAGGGCAAAGAAGCAAGGATCCGGGCAACAAGAACAATATGGTCTCACTGGCAGTCACCCAAAACGACGTGCCCCTGCAAGTCACGGCAGGTTTGTCCGCCGAGGACAGCGAGCGCGTGCTGGCGGCGCTCGACTACGTCAAGCCCATCTATGCCGGCAAGCCTGTCGTCACCGGCCAGGACGCTTTCGAATTCACGCAAGCCGTGGCGGTAACCCTGGCGGCGCTCAAGAGCGACGCCGATACGCGCATCGCCGGCATCCTGTTCGAATTGACCGTGCTCGATCCCAAGGCTGCCGAAGGCATGGAAGAACGCTACGGCAAGGAAATCGCCGACCTGGTCGGCGGCATCCGCCAGGTGATGCGGCTGCATGAAACCACGTTCGGCCAGCAGGAAGTGGCGCGCGGAAAAAATGCGGCGCAAATCGCGTCGAGCCAGCTCGAAACCCTGCGCAAGATGCTGCTCGCCATGGCCACCGATTTGCGCGTGGTGCTGGTGCGCCTGGCGTCGCGCCTGGTCACGCTGCGCTATTTTGCCGAATTGAAGATGGAGAATGATGTCACGCGCCAGTATGCGCGCGAAACCTTCGATCTCTACGCACCCCTGGCCAACCGGCTCGGTATCTGGCAATTGAAGTGGGAGCTGGAAGACTTGTCGTTCCGCTTCACCGAGCCGCATGCCTACAAGCGCATCGCCAAGCTGCTGGAAGAAAAGCGCATGGAGCGCGAAGGCTTCGTCGAGTTCGCCATCGGACGGCTGAAGAAGGAATTGGCCGCTGCCGGCATCAAGGCCGAGGTGTTCGGCCGGCCCAAGCATATCTACAGCATCTGGAACAAGCTGCGCGGCAAGGATATCGATTTTTCCGAACTGTACGACGTGCGCGCTTTCCGCGTCATCGTCGACGACGTCAAGACCTGCTATACCGTGCTCGGCATCGTGCACAACATCTGGGCGCCGATCCCGAAGGAGTTCGACGACTATATCTCGCGCCCCAAGCCCAACGGCTATCAGTCGCTGCACACCGTGGTGGTGGCCGAAGACGGCCGCGCGCTCGAAGTGCAGATCCGTACCGCCGACATGCACCACTTCGCCGAATACGGCGTGGCGGCGCACTGGCGCTACAAGGAAAGCGGCGGCTCGAACTTCACGGCGCAGAAGTACGATGAAAAGATCGCCTGGCTGCGCCAGCTGCTGGCCTGGAAGAGCGAAGTGGCCGACACCGTGGTCGGGCAGGACGAAGTGCAGCGCGAATGGGTGGAAAAGGTCAAGGCCGCCGCCATCGACGACCGCATCTACGTCATGACGCCGCAGGCGCGCGTGATCGAATTGCCCAGCGGCGCCACGCCCATCGACTTCGCCTACCACGTGCATAGCGGGCTCGGCCACAGCTGCCGCGGCGCGCGCGTGGACGGCGTGATGGTGCC
Source organism: Burkholderiaceae bacterium (assembly GCA_036384915.1). Taxonomy (GTDB): domain Bacteria; phylum Pseudomonadota; class Gammaproteobacteria; order Burkholderiales; family Burkholderiaceae_D; genus PKWO01. The sequence continues at coordinate 6,947 of DASVLJ010000002.1, read as the reverse complement.
CTTGAATACGCCGCTCAAGAACGGCCAGACGGTGGATATCATCACGGCGCGCGGCGGCGGCAACAGCGGCCCTTCGCGCGACTGGCTCAGCCCGGGCTACACCGTCAGCCCGCGCACGCGCTCCAAGGTGCGCGCCTGGTTCAATGCCATCGAACAGCAGGAAACGCTCAACAACGGCCGCGCCCTGGTGGAAAAGAGCTTGCAGCGCGAAGGCAAAACCGCGGTCAACCTCGAGGAGTTGGCGCATAAGCTCGGCTTCGGCAAGCCGGACGACTTGTTCATCGCCGTAGGCAAGGATGAATTCAGCCTGCGCCACGTCGAGCAAGCGCTGCATAGCGAAGACCATGCGCGCCACGCGCAAAACAAGCACGGGCAAGCGCCCGACGTGGTGGTGCCGCGCAAGAGCAAGGCGTCAAGCGTGGTTCAGGGTGCCAAATCGGGGGTGCTGGTGGTTGGCACCGACGGCTTGATGACTCAGCTCGCCAAGTGCTGCAAGCCGGCGCCGCCGGACCCGATCGCCGGTTTCGTCACGCGCGGCAAGGGCGTCTCCATCCACCGCACCAGCTGCAAGAATTTCGCCGAGATGAAGGCGCAGGCGCCCGAGCGCGTCATCGAGACGGAATGGGGCCATGCCCAGGCGCAGACGGTCTATCCGGTCGACCTGTTCGTGCTGGCGCACGACCGGCAGGGCTTGCTGCGCGACATTTCCGACATCTTCCTGCGCGAAAAGATCAACGTCATCGGCGTCAGCACGCAAAGCGCCAAGGGGCAGGCGCGCATGGCTTTCACGGCCGAGATCGGCTCGACGGCGCAGTTGCAGCGCGCCTTGGGCTTGATCGGGGAAGTGGACGGCGTGATGGAAGCGCGCCGGCAATAGGCTTGTGTAGGTTGGTGCTGAGCGAAGTGAAGCCCAACATCGGGCGGCATTGCTTTACATGTGTTTGCCAAGCCGGTTTTGTTGGGCTTCACTTCGTTCAGCGCCAACCTACCATTGCGCAACTAGTGTACGCCGCCCACCATGTCAGGCAACTCCGCCTGCAAGGTCACATGGTCGATGCCATGCCGCTCCAGCAGCATGGCCTTGATCTCGCGCAGCACGGTGGGCCACTCCTGCAGGTCGCGCACTTCCACGTGACCGATCAGGGCAGACTCGCCCGGCGTCATTTCCCACACATGCAGATCGTGCACAGAGATCACGCCGGCAATGCCTTCCAGTTCTTCGCCCACTCGCACATAGTCCACATCGTGCGGCACGCCTTCCATCAGAAAGTGATACGACTCGCGCAGCACGTTCACGGTCGAGCGCAGCAGCAGCAGCGATACCACAAGCGAAAGCAAGGGGTCGGCTTGCAGCCAGCCCGTGTAATAGATGATGGCGCCGGCCGCCAGCGCGGCTACCGAACCGAGCAGGTCGCCCATCACGTGCACCATGGCGGCCTTGGTATTGACGCTTTCCTGGTCATGCGACAGGATCCAGGCCACGATCAGGTTGACCAGCAAGCCCGTGCTGCCGATGGCGAATACCATTCCGCCTTGCACCGGTTCCGGCGTTCGCAGCCGGTGCACCGCCTGCATTGCGATCCAGGCGATTACGGCCAGCATGACCAGGCCGTTGACGAAGGCGGCCAGCGCCTCGGCGCGGCCGAAGCCAAACGAATGCCGAGGAGAAGGAGGGCGCTTGGCAATGAATTGCGCAACCAGGGCCAGGCCGAGCGCCAGGGCATCGGTTACCATATGGCCGGCGTCCGAGATCAAGGCCAGCGAGTTCGAGATGAAGCCGGCCGCGACCTCGATCGCGGCAAAGCCCAGTGTCATGGTCAGCGCCCAGGCCAGCACGCCCATGCGGCGGTGTTCCACCACGTGATGATGCTTGGCATCGCCCGCGCGGTGTGCGTGCAAATGATTGACGTCGGTATGGGTGTGCTTATGCATGCGCGATGGAATATTGTCGGCGATAATCTTACCGGCAAGTTTACCGGAAATTGACAGCTCTTATTTTGAAACAGCCATGCCCAAGTTCGCCGCCAATCTTACGATGATGTACAACGAGCACGAATTCCTCGACCGTTTCGCCGCTGCGGCGGCCGACGGCTTTAAGGGCGTGGAATTCCTGTTTCCCTACTCGCACCTGGCAGGCGACATCCGCGCGCGCCTGGACGGCTATGGCTTGACCCAGGCCTTGTTCAATTGCCCCCCAGGCGACTGGGCCGCCGGCGAGCGCGGGATCGCCTGCCTGCCGGGCCGCGAAGACGAGTTTCGCCGCGGCATGGAGCGCGCCCTGGGCTATGCCAGCGTGCTCGGCAACAAGTGCCTGCACGTCATGGCCGGGCTCCTCAAGCCGGGGCAGGACACGGCACACCACGAGGCCGTATACCTGCAAAACCTTGCCTATGCCGCCGAGCAGGCAGCACCGCACGGCATCACCATCGTCATCGAGCCAATCAACCGGCGCGACATGCCGGGCTATTTCCTCAACCGGCAAGACGAGGCGCAAGCAATCTGCCGCGACGTGGGCGCTCCCAACCTGAAGGTCTTGTTCGATCTCTACCACTGCCAGATCGTCGAAGGCGATTTGGCTACCAAGATGCGGCGCGACATCGCCGGCATCACCCACATGCAAATCGCCGGCGTGCCCGAGCGGCACGAGCCCGATCTTGGTGAGGTCAATTACCCCTACCTGTTCGGCCTGATGGATGAATTGGGGTACGAGGGCTGGGTCGGCTGCGAATACCGTCCCAAGGCCGGCACTTCGGCAGGGCTGAGCTGGATCAACAATTGGCTGTTGTCGCGGCAGGGTAGGGCGTGAAAAACTGCCTAGGCGAAATAATTTTTCGTGGGGGCTTGGCAAGCGCGGGAATATGCGGCTATAATCTCTCTTCTTTAGGCGCGTAGCTCAGCTGGTTAGAGCACTACCTTGACATGGTAGGGGTCGTTGGTTCGAGTCCAATCGTGCCTACCAAAAAACCTTATAAGTTTTCAAGACTTATAAGGTTTTCTGGTTTCTGGGGCTAGTGTTGAATTTCCCGTGCCGAATTCCACCTTGCGATAGCATTGGACAGCCGCCCCGCGCAATGGCATGCTCCAGGCATTTTCGCTTACCGCCTCGATTCTGTGCCTGACATTTATCTCGACACCGCCACTGCCGGCGCCGGCCGCAAGCCGCCTTTGAAAGTCGTCTTTCTTTCTCCGTTCATTCTGCAAGACGCTGCCAGCGGGGCGGCGCAGTCTATCCGCACTATGCTGGAGCAGCTGGCCCTGCGCGGCGCGAGCTGCCATGCGTTGACCGCCTGCTGCTTCGACGCGCCGCCTGGGCCGCGCCTGGGCGAGGTCTTGCAGGCGCAGGGATTGCGACCAACAGGCTTGATCCAGAAAATCAACATGCCGGTCTGGCAGGGCAAGGTCAAGGGGGTGGAATACAACGCGGCCCAGTTCGCCGCCCAGTCGCGCGACCAGTTTTCTCCGAGCCAGGAAATCACCTATCGCGACCTGGCGCGCCACTGGCTTGAGGAAAACCGGCCCGACGTCGTCATCACCTTCGGCGGGCTTTTGCTCGACATCGAAATCCAGCGCTGCGCACGCGCGGCCGGTGCCTTGCTGGTGTTTTACCTGGCCAACCCCAGCTACGGCCGGCCCGAAACCTTTTCCCGCGTCGACTTGGTCCTCACCAATTCGGAAGCTACCGGCGCGCACTACCGCAAGACCATGAACCTGCACAGCCATAACGTCGGGCTGTTCGTGGACCCCGCCCGGACCATTGCGGCGCAGCGCGCGCCGCAATTCGTCACTTTCGTCAACCCCATGCCGGAAAAGGGGGTGACCATGTTCTTGAAACTGGTCGAACGCGCCGCGGCCGAGGCGCCCGACATGCAATTTCTCGTCGTGGAAAGCCGCGGCAGGATCGCCGAAGCCCTGCAAAAGACGGGGAGGGGGGGCGTTGCTGGAGCGGATCAAGCTGCTGCCCAAGCAGGACAACATGGCTGCCGTCTACGGCGCGACCAAGGTGCTGTTGATGCCGTCCTTTTGGTTTGAGGCTGCCGGCCGCATCCTGATCGAAGCCAATGCCAACGCCATCCCCGTGCTGGCCTCCGACGGCGGCGGCATTCCCGAGACCTTGGGCGGTGCCGGCCGGCTGCTGCCCATTCCCGAACGCTGCCGTCAGGATCACTGGGCCGTACCCAGCGATGAGGAGGCCGAACCATGGTGGCGCGAACTGTTGCAGTTATGGCGCGATCCTTCGCACTGGCAGGCTATGGCCAGCCTGGCGCTGGCGACCGCCGTGCGGCAGGGGGTGGCTGCCAAAGGCGAATTGCTCGATACGTTACTGCGCGAAGCATTGGCCGGGAAGAAAGCAGCGGCGCCGGCTGCCTGAATCCGGGATACATCACCTTTTGCGGCATCTGGCACGGTAAAAATACCGGGGTTTTCCCATGATTATGGGATTGTCAACGACTTGCCAAGCTGGCATTGTTCTGCCCAACGGATTGCGGCAGTCATGCTGCCGTCACAGACACGCGCAAAAATGAAACACAAAAGCAGCCAACGGGGTAAGCAAAAGGGTTTTGAATTGCATACTCGTGGCAAAGTTATTACTATTGAGTAAATCTTCGCCGATTATGTCGTCACCGGCTATGCGGTTTAAAAAGCAAGAAAAAAGAAGAGAAACATACTGGAAGCTGTTCGTATTATCGAGGGAGTGGCGTTGTTGCCATGGCAATGAAGCGCTGGCTTCATGGCCTGGCAATTCGGGGTTGACGGGTTCGGGGAATATCGGATGGCGCTCGCGCCTGTTCCGGTTCCGTGATCGTTTGCCCATGCGCCTTCTGTCCACTCTTTTCCCGGTAGTACTGCAAAATCCGAGCCCAGGCATACCGGAACAGGCCGGCACTGCCTGGATAAATGTTCAAGATTGCGGAATCAAGGTAGCAGAACAGGTTGGCCTCGTTGGGGCCGGAAATTGTCAAACGTCCAGAAAAGCCACAATATGAATCACAAACCCTCCCGTCTGCTGGCAAGTCTGGCCGGTGCCGTCATCATTTCCTGTTCCGGCGGCGCGCTGGCGCAGAACCAGGCCGGCAACCCTATCGGCCATTTCGAAATCACCAAGTACGAAGTCAGCGGCAATACGCTTTTGCCGGCGGCGACGGTCGACATGGTTCTCGCTCCCTATGCCGGGCCGAACAAGGATTTCGGCTCGGTGCAGCAGGCGCTCGAAGCGCTTGAAGCGGCGTATCGGGCCAAGGGCTATGGCGTGGTGCGCGTGATCCTGCCGGAGCAGGAACTCAACAAGGGCGTGGTGCATCTGCGCGTGGTGGAAACCCGTATCGGCAAGATCACCGTCAACGGCAACAAATACTTCGATGCGGACAACATCCGCCGCAGCGTGCCGACCCTGGAGGTGGGCAAGACCCCAGACCTGAACGACGTCTCGGCCAGCCTCAAGGTGGCCAATGAAAACCCGGTCAAGAAGACCACGCTGCAACTGCAGACCGGCGAGCGCGAAGACGAAATCAACGCCAATCTGCAAGTCGAAGACGCGCGGCCCTGGACGGCCGGCATTTCGGTCGACAATACCGGCGACGAGCACACCGGGCGCAACCACGTCACGGTGCAATACCAGAATGCGAACGTCGGCGGCCTCGACCACGTGCTGTCCATGCAATATACGACCAGTGTCTCCGACCCGAGCGACGTGCACGTCTATGGCGCAGGCTATCACATCCCCTTGTATTCGCTGGGCGATTCGCTCGATCTGTATGGCAGCTATTCCAGCGTCAATTCGGGCACGGTGACGGCCGGCGTGTTCGATCTGGCCGTCAGCGGCCAGGGCACGGTGTTCGGCACGCGCTACAACCATAACCTGCGCAAGATGGGCGATTTCGAATCCAAGCTCATCTTCGGGCTCGATTACAAGGCCTACAAGAACGACATCAGCTATCTGGGCGCACCGCTCGGCAACGACGTGACGGTGCATCCGCTGTCGATCACCTACACCGGCAACTGGGCCAAGGACAGCAACAACATCAATTTCTACCTGTCCGGCATCCATAACATCGCGGGTGGCAACAACGGCAGCCAGGCCGACTTCACCGCGGCACGTGCCAATGCCACCGACAACTACAACATCCTGCGCTACGGCGTTTCCTACTTCCGTGTGCTGCCTGCCGATTGGCAATTGCGCCTGGCCCTGAACGGACAGGCGACTTCCGACGCGCTGGTGCAGGGCGAGCAGTTCGGCATGGGCGGCGCCACCTCGGTGCGCGGCTTCCTCGAACGCGAAGTGTCGGACGACCAGGGCCACGTGTTCAACGGCGAAATCTATACGCCCAACGTGTGCAGCGGAGGCAGCCAGTGCCGCTTCCTCGGCTTCTACGACGCCGGTTATGTGTCGCATAACGACGGTTTGCCGGGCGAGCAAGACCACCAATCGATCTCCAGCGTCGGTCTCGGCTGGCGCATCAGTATGGAGCGCTACCTTGTGTTCCAAACCGACTTTGCGCACGTGATCGACGGCGCCGATATTACTCCCAAGGGTACCAATCGCGCGCATTTCCGCCTGGTCCTGAACTATTGAGAATGAGAGCGCTTCGCCCGGCGGAGCGCGGCAAAAAACAATGCGCGGGCAGAAGCGCCGCGTGTGGCTAAGATGAAATTGCAGTGGACGCCGTACCAAGGCAAAGCCGGCGAGCGTCCTGTCAGGGGTTAAGGAAGGAACCGTTTGATGAATCGCGAAGTGACCGTCTCGACCAGCTCGCAAGGCCTGCCGGGTGCGCCGGACCGCTTGTTCCGGCGCAAGATATTGCCCGTCATGATCGCCAGCTGCTTCGCCTGCGGGCCGGTCTATGCCAACCCGACAGGCCCGACGGTCGTCAACGGCCAGGTGAACATCGTCAACAACGGCAACACGCTGACCATCACCAACTCGCCGGGCGCCATCATCAACTGGTCGA
>DASVLJ010000001.1:0-53478 GCA_036384915.1 Burkholderiaceae bacterium | reverse complement strand
CACAGCCGTCACGACGCTGGGGGCGGGTTCGACGGTGAAGCTGCCTTCGCCGCTGTCCTACAGCGACACCGTCACCACGACGGGCAATCCCTATTACATCGTCCAGAGCGGCGACACCTGGGCTTCGATTACGCAAAAACTTTACGGCGTCAGTACCTCCAGTTCGGTGGCGGCCTTGCAGGCATTGAACAGCGGCACCACGCTCACAGCGGGCAACAAGGTCGCCACTTTACCGGCATCGTTATCCTATACCGGCCCGATCATGACCACGGTGCCGCCTTACTACACCGTCAAAGCAAACGATACTTGGGCGACGATTGCGCAACTGCTGTACGGCACAGCGGGGGCTGCCACGGCCTTGCAGCAAGCTAACCCTGCCGTGACGTCCCTGACAGCCGGCACGACTATCAATAACCTGCCGGGTACGTTGCCGTATACATATAACACGACCATTCAGGTGCCGGTCAGTTTCTCGTCCCTGGTGCAGGGGATGCAGGCACACCTTAGCTCGAACGACATCGTCACCAGCACCTACTACAACAACGCCGGCCAAGTCTCGGCCACACTCGACGGCGACGGCTACCTGACGCAATACAGCTACGACGGCGCGGGCAACGTGCAAAGCAAGGCGCGCTACGCCACCCAGGTAAAGACGAGCGGCGGGGTCGCTGCGGCGGGAGACGCCCAGATCGGCGCGGCCGGGGCGCCGTCTTGGGCCAGCCTGCAACTGCCCGCCGGCAGCAGCGAGCATCAAACCACCAGCTACACCTACACCCTGCTGAACCAGGTCCAGACTGAAACCGACGCCGACGGCACGCTGACGCAATATGCCTACGATGCTGACGGCAACTGCATCGCCACCACGGTCTCGGACGCGACATTGCAAAGCGATCCGAACCAGCGCACCGTCCTCAAGCGCTACAACCAACTGGGCCAACTGGTAGCCGAGCTTTCGGGCAACTTCACGGGAGGGGTCACCGCCGCGTCCACGCCGGCGCAGATCGCCGCCGTCTGGGCTGCCCAGGCAGGCAATGCCACCATATACGGCTACGATGCCGACGGACATCTCGCCGCCATCACCACGCCGGCGGGCAATGCCAGCCTCGCTGTCGGCACTACCCTGCATTTACCCGCCGTACTCAGCTACAAAGTCGTCACCAACACCACGGTTCCGGCCAGCTACACAGTACAAAACGGCGACAGCTGGAACACAATTGCCCAAGCGCTATACGGCACCAGTTCCGTCGCAACGGTGTTGCAAAAAGCGCTGGGAAATCCGACCCTCAACCCCGGCACGGTGCTGGGCAGCTTGCCGGCCGCGCTGAGCTACACCGTCTCGACCAACACTGTCGTCCCGGCAACCTATACCGTCAAGAGCGGCGACACCTGGGTCGCCATTGCCCAGGCGCTCTATGGCGACAGCGCCGCGGCGACATCTCTGCAAAATTCCCAGGCCGGCCGCACACTCAACTACTATGATTCCGACGGCCGCCTCGTCTACACGGTCGACCCCGCCGGCAATGTGCAAGGCCGCACCTACGACAACCTCGGCCGCTTGGCCACGCAGACTGTCTACGCCAACACCATCCCGCTGACCACCCTGGTCGGCATGACCGGCGGCCCGGTCGGCGGCACGGGAGCATTCTTCGGTTTGGCAAACAGCCTCATCGACAGCACCGAACGCTACAGCTACAACGCCGCCGGCGAACGTACCGTCGTCACCGACGCCCTGGGCTACGCCACGACGCAAGCCTACGACGCCTTCGGGGAAGCCAAGCAGATCCTCACGCAGACCGATACGGCCGGAGACCTTGAAGAGCAAGATGTCACCTTCGACAACCGTGGCCAGGCCATCGCCACGCGCCTCATCGACAATACGTCGGTCGACCACGGCAGCGACACCATCACCGCGGCGCCGGCGGGCGCCATTACCAGCTCCGTCGTCTATGATGCCTTTGGCCGTGTGAAGCAAACGACCGACAGCAACAACAACGTCACCAATTACAACTACGACCGGCTGGGGCGCCAGATAGCGGTCATGGACCCGGCCAGCGGCAACTACAACAGCACCACCTACGACGCCTTCGATCGCGTCCTCACGCAGACCGACTTCAACGGCAACACCGTCAGCACCGTCTACAACACCGCGGCGCGGACCATGGCCATCACGGCCACGGCCACGTCCACACAAGCCGGCAGCCAGCCCATCACGCAAACCCTCACGCAAACCATCACCGACAACGTCTTCGGCCAAAAGGTCAGCGTGAAGGACGGCAACAACAACCTCACCAGCTACAGCTACGACAACAACGGCAACCTGTTGACGGTCAACGACAGCCAGGGCAACGACGTCACCAACACCTACGACGCGAACAACAACCTGCTTACCAGCCAGGATGCCAACGGCATCCTCACCACCTATGCCTACGACGCCGTCAACCGCGTATTGAGCAAGACGGTCGACCCAAAGAGCAGCACCAACCCGAACGGCCTGAACCTCACCACGTCCTACGTCTACAACAGCCGCAGCCAAGTGGTTCAGATCACCGATCCGAACGGCATCGTCACCGACACTGCCTACGACCAAAAGGGCCAGGTCATCTCCGTGACGGTCGACCCGGTCAACCCCACCGTCGGCCCCAGCAATCCCAACGGCCTAAACCTCGTCACCAGCTATCAATACGATGCGCGCGGCAAGGTTTTGCAAGTAACCGGCCCCAGCCCCAACAACACCGTCACCACCTACCAGTATGACACCTTGGGCCGGCGCGTCATGCAGACCGTCGACCCGAACGGCCTGAAGCTCGTCACCCATTACACCTACGACGCCAACAACAACCTGCTCACCGTCACCGACCCGAACGGCAACGTCAGCACCAATGTCTACGATGCCGACAACCGCCTCCTCTACAGCATCGACGGGGCAGGGGACGTCACCCACACCGTATACGACGCCAACGGCAACGTCACACAAACCACCGCCTATGCCAACGCGATCAGTGTCGGCTCCCTGGGTTCGGCGCCGGCGGCGGGCTATGTTGCCAGCCTGGTCAGCGCCGACGCGACGCGTGACAACACCGTCAACAAAATCTACGACCAAGCCAACCGCCTGGCCTACACCGTAGACGGCACCGGCGCCGTCACGCAATACGTGTACGACGGCAACGGCAACGTCATCGAACGCATCGGCTACAGCAATCCCATCCCGGCCTCGACCGCGATGAACTTTAACGCCGTGCAAACAGCCGTGTCCGCCCTGGCTCCGAATGCGGACGGCCCGAACAAGACCGATATCTACGTCTACGATGCGCGCAACCGCGTGGTCGCCCACATCGACGGCCGCGGCGACGTGACCACCTACGTGCTCGACGGCAACGGCAACATCGTGCAGGAGACCGCCTACGCCACTCCCGTGGGCAGCGTGGCCGGCATTCCGACCACCGGCACCCTCTTCACCAGCGCCCAGCAAGTCGTGGCCTGGATGGGCAGCGCCGCCGTCAACCCCGCCAACCGTGTCACGCGCATGGCCTACGACCATGCCGGCCGCCTGACCGGCAGCGCCGTCCTGCAAAGCCAGACGGGCGGCGTCGGCCAGTGGGCCGTCACCCTGCAAAGCGTCGACGGCAACGGCAACGTCGTGGCGCGCACCGCCTATGCAGCGGCCTTGTCCGACGCCGGCCTCGCGGCAAGCGCCACCCAAACCCAGGTGCAAAGCTGGATGGGCAGCGTCACCGCCACGCCGGCGCAAGACCAGGCCGAACAGATGGCCTACGACCATGCCGGACGCCGGATCGGCACGGCTGTCGCGCAAAATGTGCTGTTCGGCACCAACACCGTGCAATGGGCCGTCACGCTCAACAACTACGACAGCAACGGCAACCTGCTTGCCACCACCTCCTACGACAGCCTCCTGAGCGGCGGCACGCAAAGCGGCTTCAGCAGCGCCGGAGCCTGGATGCAAAGCGTCGCACCGGCCCCCGGCAGCGACCGCATGACGCGCATGGTCTACGACAATGCAAATCGCCGGATCATGAGCGCCACCGCGCAAAACGACAATAGCGGTACCATACAATGGGCCGTCAGCGGCAATACCTACGACGCCAACGGCAACGTCGTCGCCGCCATCGCCTACGCCGCCTTCCTCGGCTCCAACGGCCTGGAGACGGCCACTACCAGCACAGCGATCGACCAATACCTCCCCACCGGCGCCGCGCCTTCGCCGTCGGCCGGCGACCGTGTCGTCGTGACCGCCTTCGACGCAGCCAATCGTGCCGTATCGAGCGCGGTCGCACAAAGCCCGGCAGCCGCGGCAGGCCAATACAACTGGGCTGTCACCAGCCGTCGCTACGATGGCCACGGCAACGTCCTCAGCCAGACCGCCTACGCCAACATGGTTGCCGCAAGCGCCCAAGCCATCCTGCCGGGCGCGGTCACTGCAGCGCAGCAAAGCGTCATTGCCGGCATCTTCGGCGCCGTCGTCGCCAACAGCGGCAACGACCGTACAACGCGCAATCTGTATGACGCCGACAACCGCCTGCGCTACAGTATCGACGCCGCCGGTTACGTCACCCAGAGCGACTACGACGCCCTGGGCCGGGTGAGCGCCACCACGCTGTACGCCACGGCACCCACAGGCCTGGCGGCCAATCCCACCTTGGGCGCCGTGTCGAACGCGCTATTGCCCTTGGCGAGCCAGATCCAGAGCCAGACCAAGTTCATCTACGACGCCGCAGGCAACGTACTGAGCAAGGCCGACTACAAGAGCGCCACGCAAACCCTCACGCAAAGCTATACCTACGATGCGCTGGGCAACAAGCTGAGCTACACCAATGCCATGGGCAGCGTGTGGCACTACGCCTACGACGCGGCAGGGCAGCAGGTGAGCGAATCGGACCCGCTGATCCAGCTGCAAAGCACCGCGCCGGCCAGCATTGCCGGCGCGGTGCCGGGCGCCGCACCCTTGACGACCGGTACCTCCCTGACCACGCTGACCGCGTACAATGCCTTCGGCGACGTGACCTCGATCACCACCGAGGCCGTCACCACCGGCGTCGCCGCTCCGAGCAACGTGCGCACCACCGGATACGGCTACGACCTCGCAGGCCACCAGACCAGCGTCACCAACCCCTCCGCTACGGTCTACAGTGCCGCCACCGACGCCGCCACGCTCCTGAGCCAGGCGCAAAACGGCACCGGCGCCTCCACGGCCACCGGCACCGTCACCGTGCCGACCTCGACCACGACCTACGATGCGCTGGGCAATGCCGTCAGCAGCACCGACTTCGCCGGCAACACCAGCAGCAAGACCTACAACAATGCCGGACAGGTGCAATATGCGGTCGATGCCGACAACTACGTCACCGGCTACAGCTACAACGCCTTCGGCGAAGTCACCGCGCTGACGCGCTATGCCACCGCCATTCCCGGCGCCAACGTGCAGACGCAGCAGGTGATGCAACTGTATGTCTCCATCTTCGGCGGCGGCAGCTCGCCGACGGTTGCGCAACTGATCCAGTGGACGGACGTCCTGTCGTCGGGCCAATCGATGGCCACGCTGGCGCAGACCATGCTCGGAAGCAGCAGCATGTCGAGCGATCCGACCACGTTCGTCAACGCCCTGTTCCAGAACGCGCTGGGCCGCCAACCTGCAAGCGCGGGTCTGGCCTACTACGTCAACGAGCTGAGTGGCGGCACGTCCCAGGCCCAGGTCGTCGTCGATTTCATCAACGGCATCCTGACCGGCGGCACTGCGGCCGACGTCAGCAACTTCAACGGCGCGATCTTCCATGCCCTGCAACCGGCCATTGCGGTTCTGGCGGCCAATTCGGTCGCAGCCGACGTCGCCTTGTTCCAGAACGGTGCCATCGACCGCACCATCTACACCACCTATGACGACGCGGGCCGCAAGCTGCTGGTGATCCAACCCCAGAGTTACGTGTACGACCCGGCACAGGGAACCGGCGCGGGCGCCACCGGCACCATGGCAAGCCAGGTCGCGCAGACCGCCTACGACGCCTTCGGCGACGCGATCCAGAGTACCCAATACGGCATGGCCACAGGCGGAGCCAGCTACAGCGTCGCGACCGGCGCCTATAGCCCGGGCTCGAGCACCATCGTCACCAATGCGCAAACCACTTACTCCTACTTCGACCAGCGCGGCAACATGGTCGCGCAATTGCAGGCGATTAACCAGGTGCAAGCCAATGCCGCCAACCAGCAGGGCTACCTGACGACGATGAAGTACGATGCGGCCGGCAACCTGACGGACAAGTACGAATACGCCAACGCCGTTGCTTTCACCACTTCCGGCAATGCCAGCCCTTCGTATGCCGCGCCGGCGCGCGTGTCGATCGGCAGCCCGAGCGCCGGCACCACCAGCTACGACCGCGACACGAGTTACACCTACGACGCGCAAAACCGCAAGCTGACGCAAGCCGTGCTCGGCGTGGTCAACAACGGCGCCACCTACACCTCCGCGACCACGACCTACGGCTACGACCTGCTGGGCAACCTGACCTCGACCGCCGATGCCTTGCAAGGCGTGACCTACACCTACTACGACGTGCTGGGCCGCGTCGTCGGTACCGCCACGACAGGCGACTCGGCGGCTGTGGCCGGCAGCGACGTTGCCGCTATCGCCGACGGCACGCCTGCCGCAAAATTGACCACCTTCGCGCTCGACATTTATGGCGACGTGCTGCAGCAAACCGTGTTCTCCAATGCCGCCACCGTTACCGCCTCGTCGGTCGCCGGTGTTGCGCCGACCGTGACGGCTACGGCCAATGCACAGGCGGACCGCACTACGACCTACGGTTACGACGCCAACGGCAACCGGATATCGATGACCAATCCGTCGGGCGCCACCACCAATTACGACTATGACGTCCTGGGCCGGGTGGTCAAGCAATGGACCACGGTGACGGTCGCCAACTACGCGACCAATGCGGCGCCGACACTCGCGGTGCCGGAAATTCCCATCAACGGCGTCACCACGCCATGGGATGCCACCTATAACGCCGACTTCAACCCGGGCAACTCGGCCCCCGTCGTCTTGAGTTCCACGCAACAGACCGAATTCACCGTCACGAACTACGACGCGGTGGGACAGGTCATCAGTACGGTGACGCCGGGTGCCGCCTCATCGGCAGGCAGCGAGCTTCCCAGCACCTTGACCACGACGGCGCAAACCTACGACGCGTTCGGCGAGCAGACCGGCAAGACCGTTCTCAACGGCGCCACGACGCAACAGACGCAATTCACTTATTACGATACCGCCGGCCATGCCTGGCTGACCAATGCCGGCAATGGCGTCGTTACGGCCATGCTCTACAACGTCAACGGCCAGGCGACCGAACAAGTGACCAGCGTTGACGGCGCCATTGCCAGCCTGGTCAAGCCCGGCACAACGCTGGGCGGAGGCACCGGCGAAGCCGCCGTCGCCTATGAAGTCAATCAGAGTCTGAGCTCCAACTCGGTTGCCCAGAACATCCTCGCCTACGGCAGTCGCTACGACTTGCTGGGCAACCAGACCGACAAGATCACCCCGTTGCAGCAAGTGGGGGTTAATGGCACCAGTTCCATCCTGGGCATTGCCGCGACGGGCATAGGCAGCACAGTCACGCCAAATAGCAGCAGCCAGGGTGCGACCGGCACTGCGGCCTTCAGCATGACGGTCAACCTGGCAAGCTCGAACGGCATCGATTTGAGCCAGCTCGGCAGCGGCGACTTCATGGTGGAGCTCGACTACACCAGCGGGGCCACCGGCACCGCGTCGCAAACCGTGGTGCAAACCCTTAACGCCAATCAGCTGATCAATGCCGGCAATGGTTCCGGCCAGTTGACGCTGAATTGGAGCACAGCCGTATCCGGAACCGCCGGCTCGCCGCCCATCACGGCCAACCGCATCCAGGTCTGGAAGAAGGACGTCGCCGGCGCCTGGCAGCAGATTGCCGATACCAGCCCCGGCACCGCTTCGGCAACAACGAGCGGAGAAACCATCGGCTTGCAAGCCGCCGGTGCGCAGCAGTTCGGCAGCTTCATGAGCTTTGCCACGCCGCAAAACGCGCTGACCCCGATCACTGTCACGCTGACCCCGGCCACGGGCGGCACGCCCATCGTATTCAATAGCGCCAACGGCGGCGGCAACATCCTCAACTTCGGCAACCAGGTCCTGGTGAATCTGACCGGCATCCCACTGGGCGCCTACAACTACCAGGTTAGCTACCAGGATATCGGCGATAGCGCCCCGGTTTCGCACGACAGCGGTGCCGTCACGCTGACCGGCATCGCCACCCCGGCCGTGGCGGCCAATACGGCCAATGCCGCCGCGCTCTTCGTCGGCATCCTCGGCCGCGCGCCGTTCCAGGGCGGCTTGACGTCGATCGCGTCGCTGATCGCCTCGAACGGCATCCAATATGCCGCCAACAGCCTCATTACCTCGGTACCGGAAGGGCAGGGCCTATTCGGCAACATGTCGCCCGCGTCCTTCGTCACGGCGGTGTTGAACAACGTGCTGGGCACTACGGTCGTCAATACCCTCAATGCCAATGGCCAATTGGCCGGCTTGATCTCGACCTACAGCGCCTTGGCGCAAAGCGGCGGCTTTGCCGCCGCAGCCGTCGCCATCATCAATACCTATGCCACCTATAGCGGCAGCGATGCCAACCAGATGGCCGGCAGCGTTGCCTTTGCCGATAAGATATCGATTGGCGTGGCCTTCGCACAAAGCGCCGCGGGCAACGTCACCCTGTCCACCAACCCGCAGCAACTCGCGCAGCAGCTCGGCGCGGCGGCGGCGCTGATCAACACCGTGACAGCGGCACCGACGGCGCAATCGGCTGCGAATGCCGACCTTGCCAACATCGCCAATATGGCGCGCGAATATTCCGCCTACGGCACAGCGGTTGCCAATGCGGCCGGCGCCACGCCCATGGAAGTGGCCAGCGCCCAGGTTGCGCAGCTTTACACCGTCATCTTCGGCCGGGCACCGCTCAACGCGGGATTGAACAACTACGCCTCGCAGCTCGTCAGCAAGACCCAGACTCTGGCGCAAATTGCCACCGCCCTGCTAACCAGCTCGGAAGCTCTCAACGGAACGGTCAACAGTAACGGCAGCTACAAGTGGTTGAACGCTAACGGCAATGCGCTGCAGTTTGTCAATCAAGTCTTCCAGAACATCGTCGGACGCAACGCCACGCCGACCGAGCAAAGCATCTACACGACCGAATTCGTCGCCAACGGCAGCGCCAACCTGGGCCAGACCCTGGTCGACATGCTGAACTACCTGACCGGTGCCGATGCCACTATCGCCACCGACAAGACCGCGCTGCAGACCTTCAACAACAAGGTGACCGCCGCGTTGGCGTTTGCCGAATACAGCGGCGACGCCTCGACGGCGGACTCGCTGGCCATCGTCACCGATGCCGGCACCTCCGGCCTGGCCCAGGCGATGACCGATCTCGAGGGCTACCTCACGATACCTGCCTACAACACCGCGCTGGCGGCGTTCAACAACGCTGCCACGGTCGAAGCGGCCTACAACACGCTCGTCGCCGACCAGACTCTGGTGGCGACCGACGGCGGCGGTGGAACCGATGCAACGCTGATGTCGCAACTGGCGCAATTGAGCGTGGCCACGCAAAACACTGCCGCGCCGGTGCAAAGCACCTGGAACAGCAACTTCAACCAGCTCGTCGCCGGTACAACCACCCTGGCTTCGATTGCCACTGGCATGATTTCGGGTAGCAAGCTGGCCGGCTTGAGCGGCGCAGGCTTCGTGAACCAGGCTTACATCCTCATGAGCGGCGCGATGGGTGCGACCAGCCTGCCGGCTACTTCGAACACGGTCCAAAGCTACATCAACACCTACACCACGGACCTGGGCACGATGGGCCAGGGCGCGGTACTGGCCCTCATGGCTTCGCAGTTGAGCACCTATAACGGCAGCGACAGCGCCATGCTCACCTTGCAAAACGGGTTCGACACCAACGTCAACACGGTCTTGAACGGCATCGCGTCGGCGGAACAATCGCTGTACGCCATCCCGAGCGCCGCCTGGCTCAGCGCATCGGCCGCCGACAGCAACGTGACGGGCGCGGGAAGCCCGCTGCCCTCAGCCGCCCTCTGGGACACGCAGGCCGCGAATCTCACGAGCAACACGACGGTGCAAAATCCCGACACCAAGATCGCGCCCAACTACGGGCTGGCCGAAACGGTGGTTGGCCTCTACAAGCTTACCGGCAACAGCGCACCGTCGGCCGCGCAATTCGGCATCGACATGGCCACGGCGCAGAACAGCGGCTATGCCGCCCTGGCACTGCAGTTGTTGGGCACGCAATCGGCAATCAATCGCTATGGCGCGGGCCCGTCGTACAGCGCGACGAGCTTCGTGCCGGCGATCTTCAACGCCTTGCTGACCGGCAGCGTCCTGACGCCTTCGGCCACCATGCAGAACTACATCAGCCAGTACGAGAGCGAGATGAGTACGGGCAAGAAGACGGCCGCGCAAATCCTATGCGACGTCATCACCGACCTGGGTAATTTCAATACCGGAGGCGGCACCAGCTGGGGCGGTTCGACCTCGCCGGGAACCGACTACACCATGCAGGCGGCCATCGGCACGTATTGGCTCAACGTCAATACGATGATGGGCACCTTGAGCAGTGCCGCCGCCACGGCGGCGACCACCGCGACCAATACCGCTACCGGGGCCGACAATGCCACCAACGGCACGGCCAATGCCAATTATGCGATCCAGATTGCGCAGTTGTTCCAGGCTGTCTTGAACCGGGCCCCAGCCTTGGCTGGGGGCTTGGAGTATTACCTGAATGCGGCGGAATCCGGCACCAGCATGGCGACTATTGCGGGGGATATTCTGTCGCCCAACTTCAGCCCCAGCGGCACGCCCTTCATCACCACAGCAGAACCCTCGACCTGGGTTGCCACGGTCTTCAATAATTTGTTCGGACGCGCTCCGACAGGGGACGAGAGCAAGTACTTCTGCTACGGCTTGACTTCGTCCAACCTCGCAGCGACGATTCAATCGATCATCGCCTATGCCGCCAACTACACCGGCACCAATGCCGACCTGCTGGCCGACAAGGCCACGCTCGACGCCAAGATTTCCGCCGACCTGAACAGCGATCTCACCACTGCAAGCGCGACCCTCGGCACGGATACCGCGACGGCGAGCGGCATGCAGAGCCAGGTCACCAATACCGATCAACCCAAAGTCACCAGCACCACAGGCAGCTTGAATACGGCGACTACCACCGACAACGCCACGGCCGGCAGCCAAGCCATGTTGGACATTGCCCAGTTGTACACGGCGATTCTGCAGCGGCCGGCGCAGGCGCCAGGCATCGGCGCCTACTACGGTAATTTCGGCGTCAACGGCAGCAACCAGTCCAGCGCGCAATTGCAAACGGCCCAGGGGATACTCAACACCTCCACCTCCGGCTTCAACAGCGACACCGGCGCAGCCTTCGTCAATCTGGCCTTCCAGAACATCGCCGGCCGGGCGCCTACCTCGGTCGAACTCTCGACCTTTGTCGGGCAACTCGGAAGCACGCCGGCCACCACCGGCGCCCAGGTGATCGTCAATATCGTCAACTATATCGAAGCCGGTGCCGGCAGCACGGCCACCGGCACCAATTCCTACGGCGCGAGCAACGCCGTCATGGACCAGTCGAAAGCCTACTTCGACAATGAAGTGTATGCCCAGGCCCACAACGGCGCGACCGTCGGCGGCACCACCTACAGCCCGATGCCGACCACCGGGCTTGCCGGCAATGAAAACGCCGCCGTCCAGGCCATGATGACCTATTTGCCTTCGCTGGTAGCGGCCGACCAGGCCAACGCCACGCTGGCGGGCGACAACGTCACCCTGGCGGCGGACAATGCCGCCGTCACGGCCGACCAGAACCTGGACAACTTCCTCAGCACCACCATCACCTCGACCGGCGCCGATTCCGCCGCAGCCAAGGCGCAATCGATCTCGAACCGCGCGGCCGGCGCCAACACCTACACCACCGACAACGCCGACGATGCCTTGAGAGCCATGGTCCTCTCCATGCAGCAAACGGTCGACAGCAATGTCGCCGCCAGCGTGGCAGCCTCCGTGACGGCCGCCGCCGGGCGTGTGGCGGGCGATACCGCCACCTGGAACACGGACAAGACCGCGGCTTCGAGCGCCACCGGCAACAATGCGCTCTACGTGCAGCAACTGATCCAATACTGGGTAGGGATCACCGGCTCCGCACCGACGCTCAACAACGTCGTCAACTGGCTGCAGGAACTCAACGCCCCCAAGCCGGCGACGATGAACAGCATCATCAGCACTATGTTCGCCAATGCCAAAGACAGCGGCGGTAACCTGTATCTGGCGATGGCGGTGCCGACGCCAACCTCGAATCCGCCCTATCCCGACGCCCACCAGGACACCAACTCCTACATCAACTTCGTATCGGCCGTTTTCCAGCATGCCATGGGACGGATGCCCAATCCCGGCACCGACGGCACGCTGGCGACCAATTTCTACGTCCAGGAACTGGCCGGCACGACCTATTCGCATTCGTCGGGAGCGAACTATATCGCTGTTCTGCAAGACATCATCGACAACATCCCGGCCAATACCAGCGACGGTGCCTTTTTCAACAAGTCAGTCAACAGCGCACTGAACAACACGCTGGCCAGCGGCAGCAATCCCCAGGGACTCGACGTCACCCTCAAGAGCTACAGCGGCATGACGGCGGCGCAGTTGATCGCGCAGCTTCCCGCCTTGCAGAGCGCGACGCAAAACGCGCTGGCCCAAAATATCGGCGCCTGGCCTTCGAGCTGGTCTGCCCAAGTGGCCCAGGCGGAAAGCGCAGGAGCAGGCCAGGCCGCAGCCGACAGCAATGCCGCCCTGGCCAGGACCGCGACCCAGCTCTACGTCGCCATCCTGAACCGCGCGCCGGACCCTTATGGCCTGACCAATACCATCGACGCGTTCCTCGGCACAACGGCACCCGCCATCACCCCCGCCCAGGAAGCCGGCCTCATGTTCGTCAGCCCGGAAGGACAGCGTCTCTACTCGAGTTCGCTGACGGTTGCCGCCTTCGTCCAACAGTTCTACCAGAACGCCTTCGGCCGCGCGCCGGAAGCGGCGGAACTCGCCAGCGCGCAAAGCCAATTGGGCGCCGGCACCGCCTCTATCTCGGCCGCCTTGCAGCCGGGCTCGCAGGGACAAGCAAGCGCAGCGGGTACCTGGGCCGCCGGTGTGATCGCCGCGGCGGGAAGCTACACCCTGCCCAGTACCGACGCCATCAACAGCGGTGCCCTGATCGACACCAACCTGCTGTCCACGCAGCTGAGCTTCAACCAGCGCGTCGACGTGGCGTTGCAGATCAACGCCACCACCATCGCCAACCTGACCGCCCCGGAAAATACCGCAAAAGCCTATGCCCAGGCGCTGCCGACATCCGGCCTAGCCAATGCCAGCCAAAACGTGCAAAGCCTTGTCTCGTATGGCGGGTCGACGCCGCACTACGACGCCGCCGATACCAAGATCACGCATGATCGCTTCGGCAACGCCGTCACCCAGACCGCGCCGGTCGAGTTGTCCATCGCGGGCGGTACCCCGACCACCACCACGGTCTACAACGAATTCAACCAGGCGATCCAGGTCAGCGGCCCGTCGCTCCAGAACTACAGCGGCGGAGCCGGTTCGGGCAAGGCGACCCTCACCGCGGCCCAATCGTCGGTCACCAGCGCCACCTACGACGCGCTCGGGCGCACCGTCAGCACGACCGATGCCAACAAAAACGTTACCCAGGTCTATTACGACGGCTTCGGCAACATTGAACGCCAGATCGATGCCGACGGCGGCATCAACCTCTACAACTACGACGCCTTCGGCGACCGCACCCGCGCCGAACAGCTCGACCCGACAAGCACAACCGGTACCTACACGGTGTTGTCCAATAACACCTATGCCTACGACCTGATGGGGCATCAGATCGAAAGCGAGACCGCGCAATACGGCATCGGCACCGTCACCGAAACCGGCACCAACCCCGGATTCACCGACATCCCCGCAACGAAGAGCAGCAACCAAACCACCACAGCCATCAACCTGACCAATCCGCTGGTGCAGGTGACCGCGTCGCAGATCACCATCAACGCCTACGATGAACTCGGGCGCAAGATCGTGACCCTCAGCACGGTAAGCAGCGCCACCAACAGCGGTTTGGCCGACGATCTGATGCCCTTCCTGAACACCGACAATGTCGGCAAGATCGTCAGCACGCTCAACACCGACGATACCCTCGCCAGCGGCAAGGCGCCCGTGTCGATCAGCTATACTCAATACGACTTGGCCGGCAACGTAGCCGACAGCGTCGACGGTGACGGGCATCAGACCGAATACGCCTACGACGCGCTGAACAACAAGATTGCCGAAACCGACGCCAACGGCAACACCCAAGCCTGGAGCTACATCAACGGCAGCAGCCTGGTCCGGGCCTGGACCCAGATGGACAAAAACGTCCTCACCTCCACCTACGACGGCACTGGCCGCGTCACCTCCGAAAGCGGCAGCCAATTCGTCAACGGCACCAGCGGCCTCACCGGCGGCACTTACGTCTTTGGGCGCCAGAACCTCGTCTTCAGCTACAACGGCGCCTACCTCGCCTCGGAAACCGACGCCAACCAAACCCAGGTCGGCGGCGTCACCTACAACAACAGCGTGGAGAGCTACACCTACGACCTGGCCGGCAACCAGATCGCCGTGCGCACCGTCGACGTCAGCCGCCCCTACATGGCCACGCCATTCGTCGAAGTCGTGCGGGACAACCACCAAACCTACGATGCGGCAAACCGCGTCACGGCCATCGAAGACAGCCGCTACAACGTCCAGAACAGCTACGACGCCAACGGCAACCTGAGAGACCAGACAACCAGCTACCTGCTCGACATGGGCGGGGCGGCCACGGTTGCCACCGCCACCATCACCGCCAACGTCGGCAACGACAATGCCGACGCCATCGAAACCATCGGCAACGTCACCGCCACCAACCCCACGCCGGTGCGGACCGGCGCCACCGTCGCGGTCAACTACAACCGCTACGACGCCATGAACCGCGCCATCCTCGTCGACGGCACCGGCATCGACAGCGGCACGCAGATCGTGGCCGGCTCCGGCGGCAACGCCATCCTGGCCAGCGAAATCAATGCCGCGCAAGGCCACGTCGTCAACTACGACACCGCCGGCCAGCGCGTCACCGACACCTACTTTGCCGACTACAGCAGCAACGGCCAGACCAATGCGGTGCAGACCACCGAAAGCTATGCCTACGACGTGGCCGGCCAGCTGACCCAGGTAAGCCGGGCCAGTGTGGGATTCGCCGCATCGGTCATCGACAACCTCGTCTACAACGCCGCCGGCGACGCCGTATCGACCGGCGCCACCGGCGCGATGGAAAGCACCACCGGCATCGGCACCCCCCAGAGCTTCGGCAACCTGGGCAATGGCGTCCCCAACAACCTCGAATCGGGCTTTAGCGTGCAGCCGATCCTGGCCAACAGCGCCGCCGCCAGCTCGGGCACGGTGCAGGGCTACGGGCTGGCCTACGCCAGCCAGACCAGTGCCTACGATGCGGCGGGGCGGCTGCAAATGCAAACCTCGTGGGAATTGCAAGACATCACCAACCCCACCAGTGCCACCCTCGATGCCGCCGACACGGTTTATGCCTACGACGATGTGGGCAACACCCTGGTCACGTCGACCCACTCGCACGACAATCCGGCCGGTACGCCGAACATGACCTACAACGGCAACCTGGCGGAGGGCGGTGAGATATCCTCGACACTCGATACCGTCACCGAACTCGAAACCAACTGGAATGTCCACGCCAGCTACCAGGAGAGCGCCCAGATCGCGCAAACCTGGAACGGTGCCACCATCTACCAATACCTGCCAGGCCCCGTCCCCTATGGCAGTGCCGGGCAATACACGGCCGCCAACGGCGCCAGCTCGAACATCACCTTCTACAACTACGACGACAACAACAACATCGCCTACGTAGTCGAGACGCCCGTCTCGGCCTCGTCTTCGACCACGCCGACCAGCCAGACCGACTATCTCGACACCTTGAGCGGCGAAGTGCTCAACAACTTCGATCTCGGCAACCTCACCGTCAACGGCACGGCCGGCAGCGAAACCCTGTCCGGCGCGGTCACGCACACCTTGATCGCCGCCAATGGCAACGACATGGGCACCAGCTCGGTCGCCGCCGCACCTGCACCGCACGCGGTCGGCCCCGGCGCCAACAATGTCGGCACGGTGCAAGGCTATTCGGTTCTGAGCCAGGCGGTCGACAATGCCCAGCCGACGACCTACATCGTGCAAACGGGCGACAACTGGGACACCATTGCCGCCAACGTCTGGGGCGACGCCAGCCTGGGCTGGGCCATCGAACAGGCCAACAACGACGTTATGCCTGCGGGCAACAGCGCCGTCATCATCCCGACCCGGCCGACCGAGGTGCAAAACACCTACCAGACGACCAATCCCTACAACCTCAGCTCGGCGTTGGGCAATACCACGCCCAATGCGCCTGTGCCGGCGCCGGACAATGCGGGCTGCGGTAGTGCCGGGGCCATCATCATGATTGTGGTGGCTGTGGTGGCGTCTTGTATTTTGGGGCCCGAGATGTTGGCCTTGACGACAGGCATGGACGTCTCAGAGCTGGGCGTGGCTGCGGTGATTGCTGAGGCCGGCCCAGGAGAATTGTTAGCGGCGGGCGCATTGACGGGGGCGGCCTCAAGTGTCATCTCGCAAGCGGTTGGTATTGCCATCGGCGCTCAGCACGGTTTCAATTGGAAGGGGGTCGAGGAAGGGGCTTTGGGAGGCGCCATTTCGGCCGGCGTGACTGGCAGCATACCGGGAGTAGATGGCGCTAGCGCGAACGGCGTTGGCTTCAGCACGGCCCCCGGCTCATCCATGGCGCCGCTGGCTGCGGTCGGCAATGCGGTCATCAGCAGCGCGCTGACGCAGGGCATCGGTGTGGCGACTCACTTGCAGCCCCATTTCCAATGGAGCCAGGTGGCGGCAGCGGGCATTTCCGCAGGGGTGTCGTCGGTGCTGAATGGCCAGCTCGGTCTCGATCCAAACGTCAAGCCTACCATCATGCAGAACTTCGAGATGGGAGCGAACCAGTTTATCGGCGGCGTGGTGGCGAACAAGTTGACGGGTGGTACGCAGACTAATGCGGAGATTGCGGCTAATGCGTTTGGGCAGGCTCTGGGGAATAGTATTGCTCAAAATCTGCATACTGCTCCTTCACCGGTTTATGGGAAAACATTTGCTGAAGATCATGCTGCACGGGCGGCAATGGAGTTTGACAAGACTTGGGGGCCTAGCCCGGTTGTAACTGATGGTGGCGGTGGATTGTTGGCAGCCGGGTCTAATGATAGTGGTGGGCCCGAGGGTAATTCGAGTCTGACCCCATATAACATTAATATTACCGCTTCCGAGCAAGAAGCCATGGACATGGTCAACGGCGTACAGAGTCTCGCTTCGCTTAACGGTGGGAGCGCGCCAACAAAGTCAGCTCAACAGTATGCGGGAGAATCGTATTACAACGCTTTGAACTGTAATTCGATTAACGTTTGCGCGGACCTTGCTTCAACTTACGGTAACTATGCCGATAGCTTTAGGACGATCGTAGCAAAGGGATTGGATCCCGCCACTAGTGATTCGATCTATTTGGGTCTAGCAGGCATGTACCAAAATAGCGCTCAAATAGCGGCCAACAATATGATTTCCCTTATGCAAGCGAAATCTGCTTCAGATGCTTACAGCGAAGCTGCAGCTTGCAACTCCTATCAAAGCTGTACCGATACCGCAGCTCGCGATAGTGGAATGGCTAGTGAATTTGGGAGGCTTGCGGCGAATTCAAGCGGCACACAGCAACAGTTGTACAAGGCATATTCACTCGAATATTCATGGGTTAGCCAAGTCGCCCAAGATAACTCAACATGCTACTTCCAGCCCCCGCCACCTCCACCGAGCTTGTTGGATAGCGATGGTCTCCCGCGCGCCGTCCCTGGGAGCACCTACCGATATGGCAGCGGGTTATACCCCGTCATTTGGTCTGCTGCTGCCGATCCGTGGAGCGTAAATCAAATAATTGCGGACGATCCAGGTTCGCAGATAGTAATTCGAAGAGAAAACTATAAACTTATGCGAGATGCAATATTCCTGGGGATATCGCTGTTTGATCCGGCTGCCGACGCTGTAATGGGCGATAGCGTGGTAGTTTCTGGATCCAGTGTCACGGCTGGCAGGGGCATTTCGACTGCTACAGGATCAGCGACAGAGAGTGTCGCCGTCAGTGTTCCCAAAACCATATCGTATTCGAGCCAAGCGACTGTGAGCGCCGATCAAACTGTGACGTGGAATGGTGCCGCTAGTCAATCGTGGAATGGTGGTGCCTATGCGAATAGCATGGGCCGCGTCAATACTGTGTACATGGACCCCGACACCGAAGACGTCTTGTTACCAGTATATAATTCAGCTGGCGCTGCGAGAACCGCTCAATGGGGTGCATCTCAGCAAGGGGTATCATTGAACGATACCATTATGAATATTGCCGGTCCGAACCCGCAAATTACTTACACGGCATCGGGAAAAACTCTTTATCTTAATACACAGACAGGTTTGCAAGTTGTATATGACAATGCTGGGAACTATTTCCGTGTCGAAGATACGAATGTCACTGGCCCACTCAGATATACCGATCAATTCGGTAATCCAATTCCAAATAACGTTCCGTTGATCAAGACTTCAGGAACGACACAAATGGGACTTCCTTCTGATATTCGAAACGCACTCACCCATTTCACAAATACTGACAAATGATGCATCCATCATACTTTTTACTACTGAGAAGTAGTGACGTCGACTCAACCATAGAATTGCCACTACCGGCCGACGTATCAGAGTGGCTCTTTCATATTAAGTTTTGGGATAGATTCAACAATAAATACCACACCCAATTCATGCAATATGAAGAAGAAGAATTGAGTCCAAGTCTAGTTCCAGAATTGATCGCGGAAATAAATGGGCTGATTAATCAGCTAGTTGAACGGGAAAAGTCAGAAACTGCTTTTCGTTGGGGATGGGACGCGAAAAGTAGGAAGCCGTTAGGCTGTGTTGTCCACAATAGTTTTCTACTGGATAATTTGTCTCGGCTTTTGGCGTTTCTTGAGCGAGCCAAGGAGTTGCAATCGGAAATATATTGCCAGTTATAGGACAAGCTGTAGCGTACTTTGAGCTTGTCCCCGAAAAACGTATCCCTTGCTGAAGGGTGACCTTGCCCCTGTTTTTCGTATCACTTAGCCGCTGCTGCTAAGCTGCCAACAATATATGGGGTCAGACTCGATTTAATGTGCTAAGATGCATCATGGCCTGTCTACCCCGCTATTTCGTCAAAGGCACCCCGCAGCACATCATTCTGCGGGGTGCGATCGCCCAAACTGACTCGCAACTTTCGCGTCGTCATCCCTCGTTCCGGTGAAATATTCGGACTAGGGCGCATCGTTTCTTTAATGCTGCCTAGGAGTATGTATGGTAAAAATTAAAAGTTGCATCATGACGTTTCATGCTCTAATTCTCTTCTCTTTGACGCTCACTCTTGCTTCCTGCGGCGGCGGGGGCGGGGGGGCGAGCGGGGGCGGTTCGGGTGGTGCTCCCCAATCGCAGGAATCCAAGGCCTTCGTTGCCCCGATACAAGGCGAAAAGCGGGTCTTTACCACCACGATAGCAAACGTTGACGGCGCAATGGCAACCTATAATACCGATGAGGTGATTGCGCAAGTCAACGCCGATGGCTCCTACACCGCCAACTGGAGCAGCGATGGCTACTCCCTGGATGGGAACAGTTACGGCAGCCAATCCGGGACGGACACTTACAATGATGTTGGCGACGCGATCAGCGCGCAATTGCACCAGGGCCTGTCCACAAACCCATGCACGAATATCTATCCGTCTGGGGGAAGGCCTGTCGCCATGCAACCGGGCCAGACCTGGGACGCCAGCTTCGTTTCGACATGTTCAGGAATCAGCGGTACTGCTACGCTCACGCAGACCGGAACCTACTTCGGTGTGGAAAACGTCAATGTTCCCGCCGGCAGTTTTCTTGCTTACAAGTTCCAGACTTCTCAAGTCATTAGCACCAGCGTCACGCTGAACATCGTCAGTTGGTACGATGCTTCGGCGACCGATTCGCGCTTGGTAAGGGTGCGGTGGCAATACTTGTACAGTAATGAGGCGCTCAATAGCCAATCGATGGATCATTTGGATCTTCAACTGGCGAGCTATTGACAGCCACTTGTAATAAGGTGCCCATATTTATCCGACGTCCAATCCCTCATGGCCCGTCTACCCCGTTATTTCGTCAAAGGCGTCCCGCAGCACATCATTCTGCGGGGCAATAATCGCGAACCCATCTTCGCCAATGACGAAGATTGCCTGTTCTTCAAAGACGTGTTGCAAGATGCGGCCAAGCGCAACGGCTTGACGATTCATGCCTACGTGTTCATGACCAATCACATCCATTTGCTCGCATCGCCGGCGACGGAAGGGAGCATTTCCAAAACCTTGGAATATATGGGGTCAGACTCGATTTAATGTGCTAAGATCGCCTTATGGCCCGTCTACCCCGTTACTTCGTCAAAGGCGTCCCGCAGCACATCATTCTGCGAGGCAATAATCGCGAACCCATCTTCGCCAATGACGAAGATTGCCTCTTCTTCAAAGATGTGTTGCAAGATGCGGCCAAGCGCAACGGTTTGACGATTCATGCCTACGTGTTCATGACCAATCACATCCACTTGCTCGCATCGCCGGCTACGGAAGAGAGCATTCCCAAGACCTTGCAAAGCGTGGGCAGGCGGTACGTGCAATATTTCAACTACTGCTATCAGCGAACCGGCACCTTATGGGAAGGACGATACCGGGCGACGATCGTGGAGGCCGAAACTTATCTTTTCGAGTGCATGCGTTACATCGAATTGAACCCTGTCCGGGCAGGAATGGTGCGGCATCCGTCAGAACACGTCTGGTCCAGCTATCGGACCAATGCCGGCCTCGCGGCGGAACCTTTGGTGAAGCCGCATCGCCTTTATCGTGCGCTCGGGGCGTCCGACGAGGCACGGTTCGAAGCCTACAGCGCGCTTGTGCAAATGCCGATGGATGCGGAAATGCTCAAGACCATACGCGACTCGACCAACAAGGGCTGGGCAATGGGAGGAGGGCGGTTTAAAAGCAAGATCGAGACGTTGACGGATAGGCGGGTTGCGCCGCTTCCCAAAGGGCGCCCTAAACGGGCCGAGCCAGACTGACGCCGAATAGGCGGTCGCACGCCGGTCTGTTCGCGCGCTCGCCAGCCAAGGCGCCGAGGACAGATGCGCGTATTCGGCCTGTGTCGCTGACGGCTTATTTCGGCGCGTTCGCCATCATGCGCCGCGCAATCTCCAGCAAGGTATCTCCCTTGAAGCCCGGTTTGCGTTGCAGCGTGTCTTCCAGATAGCGCTGCACGGCAGCATCGTCGCCGCTCTCTTGTAGCTGGAGCAACTTCAGGTAGTGTTGGCCCATGTTGGCTGGTGCCAAGCGGCGGGCGCGTTCCGCCAGCGCCTTGGCGCGCTCTTTGTCGCCGCGCCGATAGGCGATGATGGCGAGCCCTCCTTGAGTTTCGCCGAAGTTGCGGTCGAGATCGCGCGCTTTGTTGAAGCTGGCTTCTGCGCCGTCTATGTCGTTTTGCAGCAGTTGGGCCCAGGCGAGGAGGTGCCAGGTGCCGACGTGGCCGGGCATGGTCTGCACGGCGCGTTGCAGGGCTTGCTCGGCTGCCTTGAGTTCTCTCTTGTACAGGTAGGCCAGGCCGATGCAGGACCAAGCACGACCGTCGGCGGGGTTGCGCTGGACGATGCGTTCGGCCAAGGCGAGGGCTTCGTCCGGTTTTTCATCCATCACGGCGAGCGAGCTGGCGGTGACCAGGGCCATGGGGTGGTGCGGCTGTCTTGTCAGCGCGGCGGCCGTATAGCGGCGGCAGGTGTCCATATCCTTTTGGCCGTCGAAATAGAGCAGGGCAAGCACGCCCTGCAGTTCGGCGTCGTCGGGGTCCGCGCGCAAGCGTTCTTCGGCATAGGCGATGGCCACATCGAATTCGCCGAGCTGTTGCAGGCAAAGCGCGTAGAGGGGAGCGATTACGGGAACCTTGTCGGCTTCGGGGAGGGCCGGCTCCAGTGCCGCGCGAGCTTTGGCGTAGTCGCCGGTCACGTAACTGGCGTAAGCGAGGTTGTAGCGCACCGGGGCGTCGGCGAGGTTCGCCGCGACGATTTTCTCCAGTTCGGTAATTGCGGCCTGCGGGTTGTTGCGGCGTAGCGCGGCAATGGCCCGGCGGTTGATCAGGCCGGCATCTTCGGGCCAGTGCTTCGCCGTTTGATCGATAATGCTGTCGGCTTGGTCCAGTTTGTTTTCCTCGAGGCTCACGTCGATGACGCGAAAGGCGAGCAGCTTGTTGCCCGGGTCCTGCGCGAGATGTTCGAGCAAGCGGGCCAATTGCGGGCTGTTTCCTCCGCTCGGGGCAGCGGTGTTGACGTTGATGACGCTCACGTTGACGTTCCTTTCAAGTTGTACTGTCCGGTGCGGCGCCCCCCAGCAGCTTGGCGATGGCTTGCTGCATGATGGCTGCGATTTCCGCGTTGCTTTCCATTTGCATCTGGATACCGTCTACCATTTGGTAGAAACCCGGATCGTTGATCAACTGTTCGCCGAATTCGTTGAGCAGTACCGACTCGAGAAAGATGCGGAAGGCTTTGCGCCCGCGTTCGGGGTCGGTCCGATCGAGGGCGCCCAGGCGCTTTGCGATCAGGCCGCCCAGCCCGGCTTGTTTGCCGCCTTTCGCACCTTGGCGGGAATTGGCCGCCTTGCGGGTCGTGCCGGTGGAAGCCGGGGCGGCTTGCGGGGGTGTTCTGTTGACGGGCGCAGCAATCTGCTGCCGGATGACGGCGACGATTTCCTGGACGCTGAGTGCTGAAACGTTCATGTTCAGTGCGTGCTATTGCTGCCGCCATAGGTTGATACGAGGATGTGGCTATCGTCTGTCTCGGCGGATTCCGGGGCCGCGTCTGCTTCGGCTGGCGCAGTGGCTCCCGCGGGTCTGGCCGCATCGGCCGGAGGGAATTGCGCTTGATCCAGAGCCCGCAAGGCAGTGGCGATTTCGTTGTTGAGCACGGGAAGCTCGATGTTTTCAGCCAAGGCGGCGTTCAGCGAAAGGCGCGCGGCGGGAAAATCGCCTTTGGCCATGTATAGCATGCCGTTCTTGAACAGGTTGAGCGTGTGGGAAGGGCCGAGTGCGTCAAGCGCTTTCCATAGGGTTTCGGCCTGCTCCAGCTTGCCCGAGGTCAGCAGCAGCAAGCCCAATTGGAAACGCGCCAGCGTCTGGTTGGGGTCGAGTTCAAGGGCTACGCTCATTTCGATGACGGCTTCGGCAATTTTGCCGATTTGCGCATATTCGGCGCCGAGCAGATGGCGCGCGCGGGCATGGCTGGGTTCGGCTTGCAAGACGCGGGTGAGCGCGCCGATGGCTTCGTCGTGCCGATTCGCGAGACTGGCCGCCAGGGCCGCGTCGAATTGGGCATCGGCGGCCATGCGGCCTGTTGCCTTGGCGGCCTTGGGCGCGCGAAGTTTCTTGCCGGTTGGAGGGTTGCTCATCGTATTGATCCTGGTTTTGCCTCGGTGGCTCCGCTACCACGTCATGTCGTAGTGCCGCAACGCAGCCGCGGATTTTCTCAAGCGTTCCAGTGCGGAGCGATGCAATTGCGCAATTCTACCGCGCGTCATCCCCCATTGCGTGGCTATGCTCTCGAATGGAACGTGATTGAAATAGTTGTATTTGATTACCAAGCGCTCGCGTTCTGGCAATTTTTCAACCAGGGTTTGCAGATAGTCGCGTAATTGGCGCAGTTCAATGCCTTGATATTGATTGTCGGGGACCGCCGTATCGTCTTCGTGGCCGGTATTATCCAGTATATGCCCCAGCGCGAGGCCGACGGCGATTGCTGCCAATTGCTCGAACGCGTCGCGGCCATCGCCGCCATCGGCGAGAGACTCGCTGCGTTCCGCCTGCAGCCGCTTGAAGATGCTGATCTGCTCTTGCTTTTCACTCAAGGTGCGGACGCCGTCGACCATTTCCCCGGTGATGCGGAGCGAGGCGTAGGTTTTGAAACTGGCTTCCCCGGCGGGGTCGTAGCGATCGAGCGAGTCGATCAGCCCAATGGTGGCATATTGCAGATAGTCGTCGAATTCGAATTCTCGGCTGGCGCGATCACGGTAGAGCTTCCCGGCCAAGACGCGAGCGAACGGCAGGTAATGCTCGATCAGCCTGTCGCGCGCGCCTTGATCGCCGCACCTGCGCCACGCCGACCAATATTCTTCCATATCGGTTTCGTGCTGCACGGTTGGTAGTTCCGCGATCGTCAATTCGGGCCACCTCCTACTGGAAGGTGTTCACCAATGCCTTGACCACAAGATTCCATCCGTCGATCAGCACGAACATCAATACCTTGACCGGCAGCGAGATAGTGGTGGGCGGCACCATCATCATGCCCAGCGACATGAGTATGGTGGAGGTGAGCAAATCGATCAGCAGGAAAGGCAGAAAGATGACGAACCCGATCTGAAAGGCCGATCGCAGTTCCGAAAGCATGTACGCGGGTATCAGTTCGACCGTCGATATGTCTTGCATGTTTTTCGGTTCGGGTTGCTTGGACAGTTCCACCATGAGCGAGAGATCGCGTTCCCGCGTTTGCCGGATCATGAAGTCGCGCAGCGGCTTGATGCCTTGTTCGAACGCAGCCCCCGCTTCCATTTTGCCGTTCATGAAGGGTTCGAATGCCTGGTCGTTGACCTGCTTGAGCACCGGGCTCATGGTAAATAGCGTGAGAAACAATGCGAGGCTGACCAGAACGCTGTTGGGCGGCGT
Organism: Burkholderiaceae bacterium; assembly: GCA_036384915.1. GTDB lineage: Bacteria > Pseudomonadota > Gammaproteobacteria > Burkholderiales > Burkholderiaceae_D > PKWO01. The sequence goes on along the minus strand of DASVLJ010000001.1, from coordinate 28,453 downwards.
TTCCTGCATGCCGAAGCCGTGGCGCAACATGGACAGGACGATGATGATGCGGATGAACGAGGTCATCGAAATGAGGATGGCCGGGGCCAGGCTCAATACCGTCAGGCCGAGCAGGATCTTCAGCGACGATGCAATGTCTTCGGATTTTGCATGCGAAACCAGGTGCACGTCCACACCGGGAATCGGCGAAATGTTTGCCGGTGCGGCAAAACACGGGTGCCACTGAGTTCCAATCAGGCATAGTGTCAGGGCGATGGCCAGGGCGATGAAATTGCGCTTGGTCATGTCAGGGCTTCCTTGTTTCGGGTGACGGGGTGCCTGTCGTTTCCGCTTCGGCCAACGGCCGCTTGCCGAGCAAGGAAACGCTATGTTCGTTTTCGCCGATCAGCAACTCTTCGTTGCCCCAGCGTATGCGAAGCAGCGTCGTGCGTTGCGTTACGCGTATCGCCTCCAGTCGTTGCAGCTGCTGATTTGGCGCCTTGGTCGAACGGATTCCGGGAGCATAACGCTTGACGAGCCACGCGATGGCGTAGGCCGCGGCACAGGCAACCAGGAAGGCCGCTATTGCACGGTAGATCAAATTGTCGTCATCTGGCGCGGCCTGCTTGAACGGAATGTTGTTCGGCAAGGCTGCGGCGCTCGCGGCCGCAAGCGACAGCAACACGGATATGGCAAGCTTGCTGCGCAACTTGGTGTGGATTCCTGCCATGTTGCGCAAATTCACGGCCGCGCTTTCGGCACTTCGGTCAGGCGGACGCCGAAATGATCGTCTACCGCTACCAACTGGCCCCGGGCAACGATGCGTCCTTCCAGCATGATGTCGACCGGCTCGTCGGCGAGGCTGTCCAGTTTCACGACTTGGTCTTCCTTCAAGTCGCGCAATTCCCCGACGCTGAGATCGACATTGCCGATCCGCACCATGAGCTTGACTTTGACGTGTTCGATAGCGTCAAGCGGATTGACGATGATCGAGGAACCTGAGCCGGCTTCGGGCGGCAAGTCGGGCAGGTCGATCAATTGGGGGGCGGATTGCTTCGATTCGGTATCGCTCATGTGTTTACTCCATTACTTTTGCACGACGGCGGCCAATTGCGCCGCGCGTTGACCTTCTTGTTTGCCCAGATAGGCCAGGGCGGCCACGTGTCGGCTCGTGGTGTAGATTTTCAGCGGTTGCGCCAGCTTGTGGTTCAGGGTGAGAACATCGCCGGAATGCAGCGTCGTCAACTGACCCAGTGTGATTTCAACGCCGTCCAATTCGGCCGAGAGGCGTGCTCGCGTTGCGGCCAAAGCATCAGGCAATGGCGACAGGGCCGCCGCATGCGAGGCGGAAGCCACCTTTTCCCGCCTGGACGGCGAATTGGGCAGCAGGGAATGGGGCAGCAGGATTCCAAGGCTGTTGCCGGAAGCTGCCAGCTGGATCAGGGCTGCCCCCGCAGTTCGCCGGAGTTGCCACTCGGGGGGCGCCTCCCCATCCACGTCGACCGTTGCGCCGCCTGCGGTCAGGGCGCGTATCAGATTGCGTTTGAGGTCCGCAAGCGCTTCATCCGCTACGCTGGAAGCAATGGCCGATTCGCGCCGCCCATCGACGATTTGCGACCCATTGTCCAGATCGAACAGCAAGCGTTGGACTTTGCGCGCAAGGCCGTCCGATTGGTAGCTCCAAAACGTTGCGCCGTCGGCCCGGCGATGGCTGCACCAGCGCGCGTCGGAGGAAATTTTCTCCGCGAGCGTTTCGCCACAGGAGACGTCGAGGCCGGGCTTTTTGCACCAATCCTCTTCCCACTGCGCGGCGGCCGCCCGCGCCCGGGCAAGGCAGGCGTCGGCATCGCGCTGTGCCAGCAAGGCGTATTCGTAGATGGCCAAGATCAGCCCTGGCCTTTCATGCCGAGTACGTTCTGCATCATCTGATTTGCCGTGCTGACGAGTTCGGATGCGGCTTGATAGCCGCGTTGCGTGATGATGATTTTGCTGAATTCGGTGGACAGATCGACGTTCGACGCTTCAATGGAGCCCGCCGTGATAGTGCCCCAGGCGCTATTGCTTCCCGCCGTGCCCAGTTGCGCTTCGTTGTTGTTCGCGACGACGAAGGTGTTGTTTCCGGCGCCGTAGACGTGCAGATCGGCGTTCGAGGAAAAGTTGGCCAATGCAACGGTCGGGCCATTGGCGGTTTTTTGGTTGGAGTAGGTCAGAACCAACGTACCGTTCGAGTTGAAGCTTGCGTTCGTGACGGTGCCGCCCGTGTTGCCGTCCACGCTTTCGACTTGCAGCGTCGACGCGCTGGTGGAGGCGATGCTGGTCGTGGTAGCCGGGTCGAGTTTCAGGGTCAGGTTGAGGGCCGAGGCGCCGGTGGGCGTGTAGGTGAATGCGAAAGAGTTGTTGCCGCTGGCCGACAGGTTGCCGTTGGTGAATACGAAAGAACCGCCCGAGGCGACGGCATTGCCGGCGGAGTCGGTAATGCTCACAGACCAGGTGCCGGGAGAGGTCGTGCTGTCGGTGAACGTGGCGTTAAGTGTGTGCGTGGCGCCATTCGAATCGAATACGGTGATGCTGCCGGCCGCAACGGTGGCCGAGTTTGACGGCATATTGCCGTCGAGCGTGATCGTGGTGGTGGCCTTGGGTGCATTGATTTGCAGGCCGGCTTGCGTGAGATCGGTCAGTTGGCCGCTGCTGCTCAGCGCCTGGACATGAAGTTTTCCGGTACTGTCGACCAGTTCTCCGCTTGAATTGAAACTGAATTGGCCGTCCTGGGTATAGGAGATCTGCCCGGTAGTCGGATCCTTGAGCACGAAGAAGCTATTGCCGCTATTGAGCATATTGGTCGTAATGCCCGTTTGGGTCGTTTGCCCCGGAGCGAAATTGATGACCGCAGGCAAAACCTGAAGGCCGTCGCCCGTCGCCTGGCCGCTGCCGCCTGCCGAGCTATTGTCTTGCGAGAACAGGTCGGAGAATTGCGATTCCGATCCCTTGAAGCCCGGCGTATTCAGGTTGGCGACGTTGTTGCTGATGGTTTGCAGTTCCTGCGAAAAACCCAACAGGCCGCTCATGCCGATATCGATGGAAGAACTCAAAGTCATGATTTTTCCTTTATATGATGTGTGATTCGTTGATTTACTTGGTGCCGATGATCGAACTCAGGGCAATGCCGGAGGACGACGAGCCGCTCACATTCAAGGTCAAGGTTGGTGTGGCGCCACTGAAGTCGACAGCCGTCACCAAACCGCTGAGTCCGGTGTTCGTGGTGATGGTGCGGCCCAGCAACGAGACCGCTTGCGAGGCGGTCTGGGTCGTCAACGAATTGTGGACGGTGTCGCTCAATTGCTGTGTTTGCTCAAGTTGCGAAAATTGCGCCAGCTGTGCCACGAACTGCGTGTTGTCCATCGGCTTGAGAGGGTCCTGATCGGTAAGCTGGGTCAATAGGATCTTCAGGAAGTCTTGCTGTGAAATGCCCGCAGCCTGCAAGTTGGCGGCGCCGGTAGTATTGGTGATCGGGTCCAGTGCCATCTCATCGCTCCTTGTTGTCTTGACTGGTGGTAAAGTGCGCCCGTTCGGGGGCGTCCAGCGCTTCGGCTGCGTCGTCGGCCGGGGCGTCGACCTCGATCGAAGAATCGCCGCCCGTTTGTTTCAGTATCTGCTTGCCGTTGACGGTCGCATTGCGCAGGCGCAAGCCCGACTGCGCGACATCGGCCGCCATGCGATAGACGATTTGTGCGGATTGGGCCGGTTGCAAGGAAGTGTCGCGAATCGACAGGCTTACATCCTGCCCATTTTGCGAGACGTGCATCAGGCGCTTTTGCCAATCTTCGCCGCTATCGACAGATTCGATGTCGCTTCTTTTTGGCGGTGCTGTTTCCGGCTCGGCGGATTCGCTCCCCTCGTCGGCGGCGGATGAATCGAGCACTGGACGGGGCAGCGAAACGGACGAGGGAGCGAGAGCCGGCGCGCCCTGCACGGTCGCTTGCGGCATCTGGATTTCGGGAGGCAGGTTGGCGGCAGACCCTAGCAGGGGGGGCGCGGCGACGGAATCGGCGAACGCATTGGTCGCTGCAACGACTGCCGTGCCGTCTTGATCCTGGGGCCGATTGTCTTTGCTCCATTGGAGCAACGCCTGGGAGGGGGTGTTCACGACGATGCTTTGCGCAGGCAAGGATTTGCCGCTTGCGTCGGCGGAGGCATTGACCGGCGCCGAAGCGCTGGTGGACAGGTTGCCGGAATTGGCGGGTTGCCGGACAGGGGCGCCATGGAAACCGGTGAAGTGCGAAGCGATACTTCCCGTAAAGCTGGCCGCGCCGGGTGCTGCCGGTTTTGCAACGGTGGCGCCGATATTGCCGGCTTCGTTTGCGGGCACGCGCACCCCAACTTCATTCGGGAGCGCTGTTCCGACTGTTTCTTCGCTGCTACCTGCCGTGTTCATCTTCGCCTTGGCGGGAACTGGTGCGGCTGAGTCTGCTCGGGCCGGCGCCGCCGGTGCCGCGGGGGGGGCAAGCGGCTCGGCTGCGCCGGTTCCCTGAACCCGCTGCGCGGGCGATTGCTGCTGGCCCAGGATGGGATGTACTGGCAGGAAGCTGGCGGGGCCGTTGCCTTGTCCTCGCGGCATTTGCGGATTCGATTGTTGCGTGAGCAGCGCGACGGTCGGGCCGAAACCCTTGTTCGTCAGACCTGCGGTCGATGCCGGCGTTGCTGCGGAACCGGTTTGCTGTAGCAAGGCAATCTGGCTCATTTCCATTTGCCGCAGCCAGGCTTCACGCTGGTTTTCGGCGTCTGTTTGCTTGTTGCCCGGCGCCGGGAAATCCGGATCGGGCTTCAAGATTCCACTTACCGTTGTCATTGCATCGTCCTCCATTTCATCGCGCGTAGCCACGCATCGTCGGCTTCCGCATTTTCCGTTTGGGCTTTCATCTTTGCATAATCCTTGATTTCTTCCGCTCGATTTTCCTCCAGCTCGTCCGCCAGTTTTTTTTGCCGATGAAGTATCGCCACGGCGATTTCGCGTTCCATTTCAAGATCGGCCAGGATCTTTTCCGCGACTTGCAGCTGCTTCGCTTGCCGGGCAAGATATTCATGGGCCAGCCGCTGGCGGTCGGCATAGATGACCTGGGTTTTGTTACGCTCTTCCGTAAATTCGGACACCGACGCGGCAAGATCGGCTCGCCGCTGGCGAATCAGTTCGTTTTGTTCGTCGATCCGGCCGTTCAGCTGAGCCAGTTCCAGATTCATTCTTTGCAGATCCCAGTCGCATTTGGTGCGCAAAGGCTCCAGCGTGAAGTGAAATCCTCTAGGTTCGCGCTTCATATTCGGTTTTCCATGGAGGGGGAATACTGCAGAATTGTCCGCAGCGAAGCGGAGGATTCCGACCTGTCCGCCGATTCCATTTCAGGTTGCTGCAAGAAACGGATCAGAGGCGGATTCAGGGCGATGGCCCGGTCTATATTTTTGTCGCTGCCCTGGCGGTACGCGCCCATGGCGATCATTTGCCGGTTTTGATCGTGCAGGGCGAGGTTGGCAAAGGCATCGTGAATCACGCGCAACTGGTCGCCGTCAACCAGGTCGGAGACCAGCCGGCTTGCGCTTTGCAGCACATCGACGGCGGGATAGTGTCCCATTTGGGCGAGACGTCGGGACAGGACGATATGGCCGTCCAGCGTGGCCCGCAGCATATCGGAAATGGGTTCGTTGAAGTCGTCGCCTTCCACCAGGACTGTATACAGCGCCGTGATCGTGCCGCCGGATTCGGACGTTCCGCAGCGTTCACACAGTTCGGGCAGTTCGGAAAACACGGAAGGCGTGTAGCCGCGCGCGGTAGGCGGCTCGCCGACGGCCAGGCCGATCTCACGCTTGGCCATGGCAAAGCGCGTTACCGAATCCATGGTCAGGACAACGTGCTTGCCGGCGTCGCGAAAATACTCGGCTATCGCCGTCGCCGTATAGGCCGCACGCGCTCGGGCGAGCGCGGGCTGATCCGAGGTGGCCACCACCACGATAGACCGTGCCAAGCCGTCCTCGCCAAGATGTTTTTCGATGAAATCGCGAACTTCCCGGCCGCGCTCGCCGATCAGGGCGATGACGTTGATATCGGCCTGTACGTGCCGTGCGATCATTCCGAGCAGCGTGCTCTTGCCGACGCCGCTGCCGGCAAAAATTCCCACTCGCTGCCCGCGCCCGATAGTCAGCATGGCGTCGATGCTTCGCACCCCGGTTTCCAACACGGTATCGACGCGTGGCCGCGACATGGGGTTGAGCGGGGCCGCTTTTAATGGGCGCTGGCTTACTGTGCCCGGCATTGACCCGCCGTCCAAGGGGTCGCCGAAGGCGTCTATCACGCGGCCCAGCAATTCCGGACCCACTGCGACTTGCGGCATTTTTCCTGTCGCAATGACAGTGCTGCCCGCCCCGATGCCATGCACGCTGCCATAAGGCATTAATACGACACGGTCCTCCTTCAGCCCAACGACTTCGGCGCGCAGTTGTCGCTTTCCCGTGCGCAACGCGATTTCGCATACCTCGCCAACGAGCGCGTCGGGCCCGGCGGATTCGATGCTCAGGCCGGTGATATGGCGTACGTGCCCCAATCGGCGCACAAATTCCGCCTTGCGTACCGCCTCAAGGTATTGTTGCATCAATCGCCTCCTATTTCGCCGCCCGGCTTGTGGTGCGTTGCCAGAAGTGTCCGCTTTAGCTGGTTGAGTTGCGTTTCGATACGCGCGTCGAGGGTGCCGTATTCCGATTCGACTATGCATCCGCCCATGGGGACGGTCTCGTCGGCACGCCAATCCGCTTCCGATGCGATGCCGAAGGCAGCGCTTTCTTCGATAAGGTCAAGATCAAGCGGATTCACACGAATGACCAAGGCGGATTTGCCGCGCGTACGTCTGAGCGCTTCTTGCACGACGGAGACGATTCCCTCTCTGGTGGCCAAGGCGTCGCCGATAATCTTGCAAACCGATTCGAAGACGATCGACACCATCATCTCTTCGGCTTCGTCGAGACTTTGTTCCACGGTCTGATTCAAACTTTGCGCCAATTGTTCGAGCTGTTGAAGTCCGGCCGTATATGCGGCGCGTCCTTCCGATTCCCCCGATAGCCTGCCTTCTTCCTCGCCTGCGGACAAGCCGCACTCATAGCCCTCCTTATAGCCTTCCTTGTAGCCGGAGTCGTGCCCGGCCAGATAGCCTGCTGCCTTGGGCGTTTCCTGTTCCGGTACCGTTTGAGCGTCCTCATTCCGGTCGACTTCGAGCCCTGCGTCATTCCCTTCATGCGTTCCGCGTACCGAGGCGAGGGTGGATGAAGCCTGACTGGGGGATGCTTCGTTTGCCGGTTTTACAGGACGCCGCGGGCCGGCGAGCTTGAAAGGCTCGTCGGCGATCTGCGGACCGCGCAAAATTGGCGAATCGGTACTCAAAGGCCAATCCATTGTCGAAATCCCCCGATCAAACGCGATAACCTGCCGGCCGCGGCATCCGGTTCTGCTTCAACTTCGACCGATACCAGCCGCGATTCGAGATCGGCCACGAGCGCCACCGCTAGCTTGTGCGGCAGCTTCGTTCCGGTGGCCTGCTTTACCCGTTCACGAGTGCTGGCGTTCAAGGCCGCATAAATTGCCTCACGCCATGGCCAGGCCTCGACGCTGAGTACCGCGGCAATCAGCCACGCCGGCTGTTCCTTCAATAATTGCAGCACAGCTTGCGCTGGTGCCAGGCGCAGGGCGGCGCCAGTACCATCCGCAGCTGCCGCCATGCGTGGTGCGTGAGGAACGGTCGCGCGCACGCCGCCGGCCAGCAATTCCTCGGCAAGGCTGCGGTCAGGCGGCATGCCCAGTTCCTTGAGTTCGGCCAATTGCGTCGACAGGTCCCGGCGCTGATCGTCAGTCAATTGCGCCAAGATCCACCGGCGATCGGTTTCTCCGATACCGTGCAACAACAGTGCGGATTGTCGGTACGCTTCGCTCAAGTTCCGCCTCCGTGATTGCCGGGCTTGGCATCGAGCCATCCTCTTACCCGCGCAAGCATTGCCTCGCGTTCTTGTTGCGTCAACGAGGCGGTCGGCTTGCCGCTGCTTCGAACAAGCGCCGCCAGCGCGATCAATGCCAGTACTACACCGAATATCCAGGCCAAGCGCTGGAACTGGAAATTGTGCTGGGGCTGCAGTTGCGGCGAGGCCGAGGCTTGACGTGCGATGGATAGCGGTTTTTCCGTCGCACCCTGCTCATGATTCGATTTCTCCGCCGGCAGGAGCATGGCATTTTGTGCCGCGCCGAATTGCGACAGGGAATAGACGGCGATGGCGTCGCCGCGCTCCTTCTTGATTCCCGCGGCCATGCTGACGATGTCTTTGATCCGATCGATCTGATCCACTTCCAGCGACTGCTTCACGACGACGGCAACGCTGATCCGTTCAATGCCGCCCGGTGCGGAGACGATCTGTTCCACGCGGCGTCCTACTTGATAATCGACTTCGCGGACGCTGTTGCCCGAGGCAGGCCGGGGCGGGGTCGAGGGAATGCTGTCGGCGACGGGTTGCGCGGCGGGCTGGTCGCGCATGGTCTGGTGTTCGTGAACGATCACGCCGACAGGGGCATTCTCGTTGGCACCCAATACGTTTTCCGTGGTTGTCTTGACGGCATTGCGGTTGAATACCACGTCTACGCTTGCGACACTTTGGCCGGCCCCGAATGCGCGATCGAGGACGTCGCTTACCTTTCGCGTCAGGTAGCGCTCGGCAGCTTCCTTGTTGTCGAGGTCGCCGGCGGATTCGCCGCTGTCGGAGCTTGCAGTATGGGTCAGCGCCACGCCGTGCTGGTCGATGACGGTGACGTCTTCTTCCCGGATGTCCGGCACAGAAGCAGCGATCAAGCGTTGAATGCCCTGCACTTCGTGCGGCTGCAATGCCATGCCCGGCTTCAGCGTCAAAGAGACGGACGCCTTGGCTTGGGTATTGGCTTTCTTGAACAAACCTTGGTCGGGCATGGCTAGGTGTACGCGCGCCGACTGGATTTCCTCGTAAGACAATATCGTACGCGTAAGCTCGCCTTGCAGAGCACGCTGGTAATTGACCTTTTGCGCGAACTCGGTCATGCCGAGGTCGGTGTTGTTGAATAACTCGAAGCCGACCGTTCCATGCAAAGGCAGGTCGCGTCCGATCAGCTTGAGGCGGGTTTTGTAGACCTGATCGGCGGGAACGAGAATCGTATTCCCGTCGTTGTCCAGCTTGTATGCGACTTTCATGCGGTCGAGTTCGGCCGTCATCGCGGCGGCATCGCTCGGGGCGAGATCGCTAAACAGCACTTGGTAGTCCGGGCGCAACAGCCAGAACGACGCCGCAGCGATCGCAATTGCCAATACGACCAAGAGGAGGGCGAGGCTGATGCGTGCGCCGCGCTCGAGCTTGGCCCAAATTTGAGAGAATAAGGTCATGCCGTTCTTTCGTTACAACTGCATTTGCGCGATATCGTGATACGCATCGAGTAGGTGGTTTCGAACCTGCATCATGAATTGCAGTGACATGCGCGCCTCCTGCAGATTGATCATCACTTCATGCAGGTTGCTGGCTTCGCCGGCGGCGAGCTTCTGCACACCTTTGTCGGCTTCGATCATCTTGTTGTTGACTTCCGACAGGTGTTTGTCGAACCATGCGGCAAATACGCCGCCGCCCGGATTCGCGGCACCGATATCCGATGCCGGTACGATAGACGGTTCGGATATGGCCGGCAGGAAGGAAATCGCTTCGACGTTCATTATGAGGCTCCCAATTCCAGTGCTTTCAACGCCATGGTCTTGGCCGCATTCATCGCCACCACGTTGGCTTCGTAGGCGCGCAGGGCGCTTGCCATCGTGACCATTTCGGTGACCTGATTGACGCCGGGCTCTGCGATAAATCCGTTACTGTCGGCGTCCGGGTTGCCGGGTTGATAAACCATGTGGGGCGCGACCGAAGTGGCCACGACGCCTGCAACCTCGGTGCCGTGCAATTGCACGCCTGCCAGTTGCTCGAAGTCGTTCGAGAAGCTCGTTGCCGCCTCCGTCGATACGACTTGCATCGGTTGGAACAGCGAACCGTCGGCTCGTTTTCCGCTATGAATATTCGCCAGATTGGCTGCGGTGACGTCCAGGCGCAGCTTTTCGACGTTCATGCCAGACGCGCTGATTGCAAATGCATTGCGGTAGTCCATTAGCGTTTTCCTTCATTGATGGCAGAATTGACCATCGACATGCGCATGCCGACGACTTTTAGCAGTGCCTCATAGTGCACGGTGTTTTCCGCCAGCTTGGCGGTCTCCATGTCGAGGGTTGCGGTTCGGTCGCCGTCCGCCGCCAGGACCGGCTCGCCGCGTTCCAGGACGGGGGCAATGCCGGCGAGCATGTCGGACTTGACCGTGTCGCCCTCTTCGAGCGTGCGGCGGATGTTTTCCATCTGCTCTTCGAAATTCACGCGAACCGGCGCGTAGTTCGGCGTATTGATGTTGGCGATATTGTTGGCGATGGCCTGGTGGTTCATGCTGGCGGCGTCAAGCGCAAGCTTGAGCATGCCTGTGGTGACCGCTTCAGTTTTTTCTATCATGTTGTCGTTCCCTGTTATTGGATCACCAGTTCCGCATGCAATGCGCCTGCGGCCTTGATCGCTCGTAAGATTGAAATGATGTCCCGCGTATTGGTTTTCATTTGAGTCAGCGCCTGAATCAGATCGGCCACCGAGTTGTTCGAAGCGCTGACATAGCCACCTTCGAGCGGCTCTTCGACACCTACCCAGGAGTTTGCGATCGTGGCGCTGTGTACTGCGCCTCCGCCTGTTTGGTGCACGAATATCGGCTGAAGGACGTTGTCCGTGATAATCGATATCTTCAGATCGCCGTGCGAGATTACGACTTTGGCGATGCGTACGTCGCCGCCTGCCACAACGGTTCCGGTGCGTTCATTGACGACGACGCGGGCCGCGACGTCTGGCTCCACCGACAAGCCTTCGATGCGCGCCATGAAGTCGACTAATTTCCCGTTGCTGGGGATGTCGATTTCGATGGATTGCGCGTCGTTCGGTTGAGCGACGGATCCGCCGAGGGCCTTATTGACCGCGCTTGCCACGCGGGAAGCTGTTGTGAAATCCGGTTCGGCGAGGGTGAAGGTCAGCTTGCCTTCGGCGTTGACCACGTTTGCCTTGACGGCAAGCTCCACACTCGCGCCGTTGGGAATGGAACCCACGGTAGGATGATTTTTTTGTGCAACACTGCCGTTTGCCGCATATCTGTACCCTCCCACCGATATCGGGCCTTGCGCGAGCGCGTAGACCCGGCTGTTTGGCGCTTTCAAGGGCGTAACCAGCAAGCTTCCTCCGGCCAGACTGCGGGCGTCGCCGATCGACGTCACGGTCACATCGAGCGTATCGCCCGTTGTGGCGACCGGAGGCAGAGTCGCGGTCACCATGACAGCCGCAGTGTTGCGGCTGACGATGTCGTCCGGCAGCACGGCCACGTCGAACTGTGCCAGCATGTTGGCGATGGATTGGCGCGTCGCCTTGTTGCTGGCCGAGTCTCCCGTTCCGGCAAGGCCGGAAACGAGACCGTATCCGACCAGAGCGTTCTCGCGCCAGCCGGCGAATTTGCCCAAGTCTTTGAGCCGCACCGTTTCGGTGTCGGCACCGAACACGCAAGCCGAGCCGCCGGAAAGGCACGCGATGGCAACAAAGACCTTCAGGATGATACGGTTCATAGTCCTGCCCAAGTAAAGAATCTGGAAAGCCACCCCGGCTTTTGATGTGAAGCGAGGTCGCCGTCGCCTAGATAGCTGACTTTTGCATCGGCTATGCGGTTCGAAGGCACGGTATTGGTGTCGGAAATGTCGAGCGTGCGTATGCGTCCCTCGACCCTGATTTTCTGTTTGTCGGAATTGATTTCGACAACTTGTTCGCCCTTGATCCAGAGATCGCCGTTCGGCGCAACCCTTTCCACAGTCACGGTGATCTGCGCAAGCAGATTGTCGCTGCGTTGCACGGTTCCGCCGCCATCGAAGGTGGAAGTCGTGCCGGCGGCGGCCTGATGGCTGTGTTGGTCCAGCGAAGCCTGGAGGCCGATATTGGTATTGCGCTGCACGTTGGTCCCTGCCGTGGTGGAGGCGCTGGAGTTTTCATAGATCATGATCGTGATCGCGTCGCCGGGCAGATGCGCCCGCTTGTCCGAGGCGAGCGGACGATAGGTCTTTTCGCTATACAGGTCTTCGGCCACGGCGTGGCAGATCAAGATAAATTGGCATGCAGACAGCACCAGGGCGCGGAGAATTTTACGTTTCATAGGATTATTTTTCCGATAGATTGACGAGCCCGGGCGCGACGACGACCGCCAGTACAGGTTCTTCGCCCATGGTCGGCTTCACCGGAATGCGTTGCCCCATTTCGCCGTCGGTCAAAGCGAGGGCGCGCGACTCGATGACGACCGCGCCTTCGGCAACTTTCAACGTGACGTACTGTCCTTCACTCACGGCAGGAAGAGGTTCGGCTGCATTCGCGAGCAGCACTTCGCCGGCGGCCAGATTGCGCTTCGTCCGCTTCAGCAATGCCGCGCAATCGCCGGTTAGCGGAGGCGATGCGAGGGCGGCGAGGTCGCGCTGTTGCGATTCAGTGTCGTTGCAGTCCAGCACTGCGCCTTTGGGCAGATCATGGCGCGCCACCAAGACCGGACCGGCGGCGCTGACGGAGAACGTCACAGGTACGGTGCGGTAGTATTGTCCGTCGAGGAGCACATCCACATAGACGCTCATGCGACTGTGCAGGTCGCGATGCGGGGCATTCCTGGCGGTCAGCGCCACCGAACCGTGCGGGAGGCGGAGTTCGTGCATGTCGTCCTGCGGTGTCAATTCCAGAGTTTGCCCGTTTTGCCGCAGTTCTTCCGCCAGCTTTGCCTTGGCCGTCGCGACGACGGCGTTCATGTCGAGCGTGACTGACGTCGCGGTGACGAGCGTGTCGTCAGCGCCATCGACGACAATTGCCGCGACGCCCGCTTCGCGGAGCAAGCGTGTTACTTGGCGTTTGGTAAGGTGCAGCGTGCCGCCAGGCTGTGGCGCTGCCGCCAGGCGCGTATGGGCAAGTGACGCCAGTTGCTCGGCCGCCGCACCGCTGAGCTCGGCAAGATCACCCAAGGTCACGCTTCGGCCTTCGGCCGATGCTTCGGCGCGTATCGTCGCATGCACAGCCTCGCCGGCTTGCACGGACCGGCATGGGCCGAGTGCCGCGAGGGCGGCCAAACCGATTGAACAGACTAAACGGAACATGCTTGTCAGCGGCGCAGGTTGTTTGTCATCGACATCAGTTCATCCGAAGTCTGGACGACTTTGGCACTCAATTCATAGGCACGCTGCGCGACCATCAGATTGACCATCTGACTGACCATGTTGACGTTGGAGCCTTCGATGAACCCTTGCGACAGCGTGCCGGTGTTGCTGTCACCGGGCTTGCCGTAGGTCACGCGGCCTGCCGCGTCGGCTGGGACGTAAAGGCCGTTGCCCAGGGGAGTCAAGGCGCCCGGGTTGCTGAAGCTGGCCAACTCGATTTGCCCTACCTGTGTCGCGACGGACGATGTGCCGGTTGTCACCGACACCTGACCAGTCGCGGAAATGGTCAAGCCGGAAACGTTCGCGGGTATGCGGATCGATGGCTTCAGTTCGTAACCCTGGGGGCTCAGCAGGAAGTTATCCTTGCTTACCGAGAGCGTGCCGCCGCGCGTATAGCCAAGGCTGCCGTCGGGCATCACGACTTCGATGAAGCCGTTGCCTTGTATGGCTAGGTCGAGCTGCGAATTGGTTTGCGTCAGGGTACCCGTGGTGAAATCTTTGGTCGTACTGCCGACGGCCACCCCGGCGCCGAAAAAGGCGTCTTGCGAATCGCTTGCCTCAATCGGATTGGCGGCGCCGGCTACGTGGCCTCCGACGCTACGGTTCACGCGTTGAAGGTGCGATGCTCCATCCACGGCATGCGCTCCCGACGTACCGGAGTACATCAATTCCTGGAAATTGACGATACTCGATTTGAACCCCGGCGTATTGAGGTTGGTCAAATTGTTTGCGATGGCGTCGAGGCCCAACTGCTGGGCTTGCATGCCGGTGGCGGCGATGTATAAGGAGTTGTTCATGCTGCGACTCTCTGGGAGATTGATTAGAATTGGCCGAGTTTCTGGATGGCCGACGACAGCACTTCGTCATAGCCTTGGAACAGCTTTTGCTGCGATTCGAAATGGCGCGAGGTTTCCAGCATGTTGACCATTTCATTCAGCGGCACCACGTTCGCATTTTCGATATAGCCGACCTGAAGCTGGGCGTTCGAATCCGTGGTGTTGGCCTCGCGATTCAAAGGCATTAACAAGCCGTTGCCCTGGGTTTCCATACGCTCTTTTTTTTCAAAGCGTACTATCTTGATCTGGCCGATCTTGGTGTCCCCATCGCTAATCGTCCCATCGGCGGAGATGAGCGGGGCTTTGCCATTAAGGACGATGTCGCCGCCTCGGCCGTTGACCGCGAAACCCTCCTCGGACACCAGTCGGCCGCTGTCGTCCAGGCGGAAATTGCCTGCTCGCGTATACGCCACGCCGTTCGGTGTGGTCAATTCGAAGTAGCCGTCGCCGCTGATCGCGATATCGAGCGGCCGACCGGTCGACTTGACAGAACCGGTCGTGGTGTCGAGCACACTGGCAACCATGGGCAGTTCGATTCCTATATCATGAGCGGCGCCGGGCAGCGCGCTATTTTGCAACACCGCTTCGAAATTTTGGCTCGAAGGCAAGGCACGACGGTATCCCGGTGTCGCGCTATTGACGACGTTTTGACTAATGATGTCCATGCGCTGCAAATCGTTTTGCATGCTTTGGATTGCTATCGTAAGAGCATCGCTCATATATGTTTTCCGTAGGATATTTGATGAACTATTGAACTAGAGGGTGACTGCGCCGAACGCGCGCAGCTCCAGCGTGTTGGGAATTTCAGCAAGTGACAACACACGCAAATGCGGTGCCATGCGCTCGGACAATGCGCGTATGTGGCGCCGCAAATCGGGCGCGCAGATCAACACAGGCATCGCGTTGCTCTTCATCATTTTTTCCGTCAATTGTGCGATTCGCGAGACAATCTGTTCGGCGAACTTTGGCTCGATCGCGATATTTCCGCCTCCTTCGGCATCACGGACGCTTTGCATCAGCTTTTGCTCAATGGACGGATCGAGCGTCATCACCTGTAGGAAATTGTTGTTCCCTGTCAGTGATTGGCAAATCACCGCTGCCAGGCGTTGCCTGACCATTTCGGTTAGCACGGTAGGGTCCTTGCTTGCGCGGACACGATCAGCCAGCGTTTCGACAATTGCTTCCAGATTTCGGATCGACACCTTTTCACGCAGCAGATTCTGCAAAACACGTTGCACGTCGCTTAAAGACAGCGCCGTTGGGATGAATTCCTCGACCAGCCCGGGTTGCTGTTCGCGTACGCGGGCCAGCAATCGTTCCATTTCCTTGCGCGTCAAGAGATTGGCCGACTGGCGCCGTAGCGTCTCGCTCAGATGCGTCATGAAAACGGTCGGGGGATCGACCAGCGTAAATCTGGAGTTGCGCGCCAGTTCCCGTTCGCTCTCCTCGATCCAGACGGCGGGCAATCCGTAAGTCGGCTCCTTTGTCTCGATGCCCTTGAGCTTTTTTTGGTCGCCTCCGCTGTGGATGGCCAAAGTCCGGTCCAATTGCAGCTCGCCGCGGGCCACCGTCACGCCGTAAACGGCGATCTCGTATTCCTGTTGCCCAAGCTTCGGCGTGCTGCGGAAACGGATGGACGGCAGCACCAAACCCGATTCCTGCGCATATTGTTTTCTGAATGTGGAAATCCGTTCGTTGAAGACAGCTTCCTCACCTTCGAAAACCGGCAGCAATTGCGTGCCGAACCTGACTTCGATCGCTTCAATTGCAAGCGTGGCATAGGCGTCGCCGTCGGCAGGAGTCGTCACTTCCGCGTCTTCCGTTTGCGCCTTATCCCTCGAATCCTTCATGCCGCGTTTGACCAGAAACAAGGCGCCGTAGACCGCAATCAGCGCCAGCGCCGGGATGACCGGGATGCCCGGCAGCACGGTGAGCCCGGCCAGGGCCAACGCGACGAGGGCCATGGTGCGCGGATGCGATGTGATCTGGCCGAAGGCGGCCACGCTTAAATTATCGTCCGACGCGGAGCGGGTG
Organism: Burkholderiaceae bacterium; assembly: GCA_036384915.1. Classification (GTDB taxonomy): domain Bacteria; phylum Pseudomonadota; class Gammaproteobacteria; order Burkholderiales; family Burkholderiaceae_D; genus PKWO01. The sequence goes on along the minus strand of DASVLJ010000001.1, from coordinate 12,276 downwards.
ACGATCAACCCTGTGCCTACCGAAATTACCAGTGCCGGGACTTGTGTGACGATGCCGTCCCCTATCGTCAGCAAGGTATAGCTTTGCAGTGCCTGCGGCCAGCTCATTTGCATCTGCATGACACCGATAATCAATCCGCCCACGATATTAATGAGCATGATGATGATGCCGGCAATCGCGTCGCCTTTGACGAACTTGCTTGCGCCATCCATGGCACCGTAGAACGCCGCTTCCTTACTGAGGTTTTTGCGCCGGCGCTGTGCCTCCTGCTGGTCGATGAAGCCCATATTCAAGTCGGCATCGATGCTCATCTGCTGACCCGGCATGCTGTCCAATGTGAAGCGGGCGGCAACTTCGGAGACCCGCTGCGCACCGTTCGTCACAACAACGTATTGCACGACGATCAGGATAAAGAATACGATCAAACCGATGACGTAATTGCCCCCTACCACATAGGATCCGACCGCACCGATGACGCGTCCGGCGTCGGCGTCGCGCAGGATGAGCCGCGTTGCGGCGACATTGAGCGATAGCCTGAACAATGTGGCGATCAGCAGCATCGACGGAAAGGTCGAGAACTCCACAGGCTTCGCCATGTAGAAGGTCAGCAGGAGTATGAGTAGGGCGAAACTGAAATTCGCCAGAATCAGGAAGTCGAGCAGTTCCGACGGTATGGGCGTGAAAAGAACCATCAGAACCCCGACGATCAGCAAAACCATTGCGATGTCGGTGTTGTTGCCCAGTATTTTTCTTAGTGCATTCATTGTTTTGCCATACTTGCGCGCGCCGCGCGCAACGAATATACCCATAGAAGAATCTTTGCTGCCATGGGGTAGAGATCTTCAGGGAGAAATTCGCCCGTCTTCAGACGCTTGTACATCGCGCGCGCAAGTGGCGGGTTCTCGACAATCGGAATAGAGCGCTGTCGGGCAATCTCGCGCATTTTGGCCGCCACCGTACCGGCGCCTTTCGCGAGCATCTTCGGCGCAGGCATTTCGCCATGTTTATAGGACAAGGCCACCGCGAGGTGGGTAGGGTTGGTGATGAGGACGTCTGCGTCAGGAACGCTGCGCAAGGCCCGGCTCTGTTTCAGCATTTCCGCGCGTAGCTGGCGCATGCGAGAACGGATCCGCGGATCACCCTCGCGCTGTTTGTGCTCGTCGCGAACCTCGCGCCGGCTCATGCGCATTTTCTTGCCATAGTCCCACCGGGTGTAGCCGATGTCGAACAGCACCAGTGCAATCATCACGAGCAGCAGCTTGAACAACAGCGAGGGCACCTGAGCCATGACAATGCCGGCGTGGGCTCTTGCGTCAACCTGGTTCAGTACGACAAGGCGGGAAAAGTCTTGTCCCAAGACGATCCAGAGCACCCATGTCAACGCTAGCAATTTGAACACGCTTTTTGCCGCGTTATAAAGCAGGGTAAGGGAAAGCAAGCGCTTGAATCCGGCTGCCGGATTGATGCGTTCAAAGTCGGGCGCAATCGGCCGAAAACTGAAAATGGCGCCGACTTGCAATACGTTGCCCAATATGGCGGCTACGATGATCGTCAAAAAGAATGGAGTCAGCAGGGACAAGGAGTTCGACAGCAGATCGAAGAGCCATTTTCCCGTCGTGTCCGGTGACCACTCCAGATGCGATGCGCTGTCGATCGCCTGCCGCATCAAAATCAATTCCTTTTGCGCGATAGGGCGCCCCTCGCCGAACAAGACGAGCACAAAGCCAGCCAGGACTGCTGCAAACACGGCTTCTTGGCTTTTCGAAACCTGCCCTCGCTCCTGCGCCTGCTTGAGCTTATACGGTGTGGCTGCCTCGCTGCGATCCTGTTCTTGGTCAGCCATGAGACACGTCCAATGCGCAATCCGCGCCTGTATTGATGGTGCGCTTCATAGGACGCTGCTCCAGAAACGAAAAATGGAGCCGAATATTCGGTCGAACAAGGTACCGAGGCGAGGCATCACGATAGATAGGAGCAGCAGGCCGCAGACGATTTTTACCGGCATGCTGATCATGAAAATATTCATTTGCGGCAGATTGCGGGAGATGACGGCCAAGCCGATTTCGACCAAGTAGACGCAAAACAGCACCGGCGCCGCCAAAAGCAAGCCGAAGCTGAATATCAATCCGAATGCGCGGACCAGCGCCTCAGGAGAAGAGGCATGAAATCCGCTGGCGAGCGGCACCTCCTGGAGCGAATAGGCAAAACCACGCAGCAGTGCGTGGTGCGCGTCCATGGTGAAAAACATGACGATCGCGACAAGTCCGAACATCGAGGCGAGCAGCGGAGATTGGCTTCGGGTCATGGGATCGAAGACATTGGCCAGACTGAATCCGAGTTGCTGATCCAGTAGGTTCCCTGCGAAAGAAAAGGCCGCAAATGCGCACAGCGCGCCGAATCCGAGCAAGGCGCCGGTGGCAAGCTCTCCCGCAGCGGCCGTGATAAATGGCCACGTCGCCATGGCCGGCGGCATCGCGTCTTCGGGGAGCGCAGAGACAAGCGTGAACGAGAGCGCCAGCACCAGCAATACGCGGACCCGGAATGGAATACCGAATCCGTCGATAATGGGCGTCATCATCAGCGTTGCACCCAATCGGATAGAGCATAGCAAAATCGATTCCGACCACGCCATGCCGACATCAAGCACCAAAGGCATGGAATTAGAAATAGTTCGGAATATTGGAAATCAGATTTGTCGCATAAGCGAGCAGCGTTCTGAGCATCCAGGGCCCGAATACCGTCAATGCAACGATTGCTGAGACTATTTTGGGGACGAACGACAGCGACATGTCCTGCACTTGCGTAACCACTTGCAGGACACTAACCAGAACGCCAACCACTAGCGTTAAACCTAAGATCGGCGCCGATACCAACAGCGCGTTCCATAGCAGTTGAGAAGCCAACTGCAGCACCACATCAGAATTCACCACACCCCCTGCCGGTGTGGCGTGACTGCCCCACCGCTTACAATTTTCGATTTTCTGGAATCTTCATCTGGCGTTGTCTTAGGCGCAACGTAACTCAATTTGCTGCAAATTTTTTCTTGCGAATTTTAGCATGGCGAAATTCTTAGTTACTGAAAAAAATTGTAAAATAACTTGTGTTTCTTTTTGTTTCCATGTGGAAATTTTTTGGATTTCTTTGTGGCTGGCGAAGTCGGATAATTCGGAACGTGCAGAGTGGGTCAAATTAACGTGATGTCGACGTAGCGCAAATGACGCCCTTTGTCACGAAGAAATTCCAAGTGTAGCGCCATGATATACTTCGAATAGGTGGTTATTGTCGTAAAGATGTGAGGCTTGGGCACAAACGAATCCCATAAATTGGATGGAAAGTGTGCGCCTTGTTTTTGCTGATCGGTGCACCAAGCATTTGCTTTGCTAGTTACTAATGGGCAATGGCGAGGATTCATTCGAGTTTCAGGCGAGTCGCTGTGTCAAACATGCAACTCGAAATCCAGTGTACGGTCATACCACGCCGTCGGTTCGAATCCGACCTTTTCCGCCACTCATTCAACTTATTGCGCGGCCAAGGCGGGCTGTCCTCAAAGACCGTTCGTCGGTTTTTTGTTTTTCGTGCGGACGTTTTTCATCGCGCGGTATTAAACAGTGAGCAATGTTACCTAACGATGCAATCAATGCGCCTTGGCGCGACCTGTTGTTGAATACGGCGGAAAAAAACGCCGTCGTCATCGGCAACGAGGTCATCAACGATGCTGTGCTCGGCAAGTCGGTGACGTCGGCCGTTTCACCGTATTTTTCCCAGAGCGATGCCGCTAATTTCCTGCGCGACCAATACGCCAAGGCTGACGACACTTGCCGCCACCTGCGCGCCAAGGCTGCCGGCGTAATGCGTGCCTTCGGCTTGGCCGGCGAATGGGACAACAACGATTTGAAGGCTGCGGACGAGGATCTGTGGTCCAAGCTGATGGAAGCCATGGAACGCGCCGCACATATCAACAAGCAGCGCGCCGAGGCGCGCGATCTTGAGCGTGAAGCCCTTGCCAACGCCATTGACGTGATCGATACCTGCGCCGGCATTGCCGCGCTGCGCCATCTCAGCGAGTTCCGCTGCGAGGGCGACGCGTTCTGCTGCGCCTATGTCGCGGCATTGTCGATTGCCGACACCTTGATCGGCAAGTCGATCAAGCACAAGGGCATGAAGCTGTTGTCGGATTTCCTGCAATTTTGCGTTGGCACCAAGCCGCCTTACCGCGAGGTCGATATTTTCGCCTACAGCAAGACTGTGTCGGGCATCGGCCATACCATGGGCATAGAAAACACAGCGGCGATGCAGCAGGCGCTACTCCTGGCAATCAAGAAGAACGCCAGCACGCCGAGCCAGTTGCGGCCGCAACTCGATATTCCAGAAGACAGCACCCTGGCTGGCCGTCGCCATCACGACAGCCGGTAAAGAAACGGGCCTGCTGCGCAGGCCCGCGATATTCCCCCTAACGCTGCTATCTACCAGCGACGGTCATGATCATGATCGTAGTACCCGCCATGATAGTAGTAGCCGGGAGGTCCATAGTAATAGCCGCGTTCCGGCACCACGATGCAACCGCTCAAGCTGCTCGCCAACACCGTCACCGCGGCTATGGCTAGTATCAATTTCGCTCTCATCATTCGCTCCTTGCATCGTTCGTTGCTATAAGCTTAGAACGTCTGGCCGACAAAAGTGCTGACCGCTGTTACAAAGCCTTACAAGCTTGCGTCCCCGCAAGTTTGCACACTCGCGCCTGTAGCGCTCTCACCAAATCGGTGAAGCGCGCAGAAAGAAGGAAAGGCAATGTTCGTACGCCTTCGCAGATATTAGCGAGCTGTCAGCTGGCGTTTCGAGGTTCAATAGCGGTAGTAGCCATGCACGACGACTACGGGAGCCGGTGCTGGCGCGACAACGTAGCCGCGTACAGGTGTCACCACGCAGCCGGTCAGGCTGCTGGCAGCGAGGGCTAGGGCAATCAGAGTTAAGCTGACTTTGGCAATGTTCATGATGTTTCCCTTCCAGGCTATCGAGTTGATATGCCATTAAAACGCAGGAAACCGCCGGCGGCGCACAAGGCTTACAAAGGATTACACCCCTAACAACTCGGCAAGTTTTTCCTGGGCTCTCACGCACCTGCCGCACCCGCCAAACGTTCTACAAGAAAGAGTGAGATACTGCGGTGCGTTCCAACCAAATCTCCGAGGGGAATCCGATGATGAAACGTATTCTGCTGTCCGCTGCTGCGGCTTTTGCCCTGTCTTCCTCCGCCCATGCCGCCTTGAACGAGGGCGACAAGGCACCTACCTTCGATGCCCAGGCATCGCTGGCCGGCAAGGCTTTCCAATATTCACTCTCCGATGCTTTGAAGAAAGGCACGGTCGTGGTCTACTTTTACCCGTCGGCCTTCACGGGCGGCTGCAATCTGCAAGCGCATACCTTCGCCATCAACCAGGAGAAATTTACTGCGGCCGGTGCTTCCATCATCGGTGTTTCGCTTGATAGCATTACGCGTCTGAACGACTTCTCGGCCGACCCGCAATACTGCGGCGGCAAGATTCCCGTGGCTTCCGATCCGAGCGGCAAGATCGCCAAGTCCTACGCCTTGAACATCAAACATGATGCCGGCCACAAAGATTCGCGCGGGGTCGAGATCGATCACGATTTCGCCGAACGCACTACCTTCATTATCACGCCCGACGGCAAGGTCTCAGCCGTGATTGGCGGCGTGGCGCCCGATGCCAATGTCGCTGCCGCGCTGGAAAAAGTGCAGCAGCTCGCCAAAAAATAGAGCTGCAAGGATGCGCGCCGGCTTGATATTTCGTCAAAGTACAAGGAAGCCCTTAAGGCGGCCGAGATCGATTGCCAGCCCTTCAAGAGATATGGGTCAACAAGCCGGTATCGCCCTTGGCCTGTTGCGCTAGCCAGGCGACGAAGGCAGCGACGTCTGGCCGCTCGGCATAATAGGGCGAAGTGGCCACGAAATAAGCCCGTGTCGATTTGCTCGCCTTGGGAAGCGGCGCAATCAGCCTGCCGTCGCGCAACAGATGGCGCACCAATGCGGAAGACCCTAGCGCCACGCCTTGACCGTCGATGGCGGCCTGGATCACTTGGTCGTACTGGTTGAAGCGCAGCGAGCCGCGCGGCTTGATGCCGGCCGCCTGCGTCACTTCCAGCCATACGGTCCAGCTTAGCCATGGTGCGTGGCTGCCGTCGGGCCATTCGAGGTGCAGGAGCACGTGATGCTGCAAGTCTTCGCTGGTGGCGAGCGGCCGGTTTTTGGTGATCAGCTTGGGGCTGCAAACCGGCAGCACCTCTTCGCCGAACAGCTTGATCGCGCCTTCGGGCGCCATCTCGGCCGGGCAGTAGCGGATCGCGACTTCGATGTTTTCCTGCTTCAGGTCCAGCATCTTGTTGTTGGCATCGATGCGGATATCGACGTCCGGGTGCAGGCTGCGGAATTCGGCCAAGCGCGGAATCAGCCAGAGCGAGGTGAAGCCGATGGTGGCGGACACCGTCAGCACGCGGGAGGTGGCACGTTCACGGATTTTGCTGGCTGAGTCCTCGATCAGCTTCAACGCCGATGTTGCGGCGCGGTAGAATTCCTGTCCCGCTTCGGTCAAGAGCAGGGTGCGATGGCGCCGGTGGAACAAATCGGCGCCCAGTTGCTCTTCCAGCAGCTTGACCTGGCGGCTGACCGCCGATTGGGTGATTTCCAGTTCCTCCGCAGCCTTGGTGAAGGACAAACCCCGTGCGGAAGCCTCGAAGCCGCGGATCAGGTCCAGCGATGGTAAATTGCGGTTCATTGTCCTGGGATTATTCCATTCCTCCGGCGCATGCCAAGCCTGGCCGGTAAAGCATGAAGCGTAGCACGTCCGTCAAATGTGCGTTGGCAGCAAAAAATCTCCGGCACCGCGTCTCTTTGCCTGATTGCATGATTCGCGATATTCTTCGCATCAAGTGAATGCCGCCAAAAATCAGGAGACCGCTCATGACCGACATGCATCGCCGCACCGTTCTGGCCGCCGCCGCACTTTCCCCCTTGCTGTTGTCGCCGCTGGCCCGCGCGCAGAACGCCAACTTGAAGATTTCGCACCAATTCCCCGGTGGTACGATCAATGAGGGCGACTTCCGTGACCGCCTGTGCCGCCAGTTTGGCGCGGAAGTGGAGCGGCGCAGTAAGGGTGCGCTGAAGTTCGAGGTCTATCCCGGTTCTTCGCTGATGAAGACCAATGCGCAATTCTCCGCCTTGCGCAAAGGTGCGCTCGATCTCTCGCTCGTACCGCTGTCCTATGCCGGCGGCGAGATGCCCGAGGTGAACATCGGCCTCATGCCGGGCATCGTCACGTCCTACGACCAGGGCGCGGCATGGAAGACCGCCGAAGTAGGCAGGGAATTGAACCGCCTGCTGCTGGAAAAGGGTGTGGTGATGATTTCGTGGATCTGGCAAGCCGGCGGCGTGGCCTCGCGCAACAAGGCCATCGTCGAACCGGAAGACGCCAAAGGCTTGAAGATACGCGGCGGTTCGCGCGAAATGGATCTCGTGCTTAAAGCAGCCGGCGCTGCCGTGGTGTCGTTACCCTCGAACGAAATCTACGCCGCCATGCAGACCGGCGCACTCGATGCCGCGCTCACGTCTTCCACTTCGCTGGTGTCGTTCCGGCTCGAAGAGGTGTCGAAGTATCTCACTACGGGCCGCGGCAAAGCTTACTGGTTCATGCTGGAACCCCTGATGATGTCCAAGGCCGTTTTCGACCGCCTTACCAAGGAACAGCAGGACATCATCATGGCCGTAGGCGCCGACATGGAAATGTTCGCCCGCAAATCGGCCCAGTTGGACGATTCGCTGGTGGCGGCGATCTACCAGAAGGCCGGAGCCAAGGTGGCCGACCTCTCCGACGCCACGGTCAAGAAATGGCAAGCGATTGCCCGCGCCACGGCCTGGAAGGATTACGGCGAAAAGAATGCCAATTGCGCCAAACTGATGCAGCTCGCGCAAAAGCTCCTATGAGCGGTGGCGCTGCCTCACCGCCGCCATCCGCTGCGCAAGGCACAGGCGTGCTGGGCGCGGTGGCGCGCTTGTTCGACCGCATCAACCGTTTCCTGATGGCGCTGTCCATGCTGGCCATTGTCGCCACCTCGTGCATCCTGACTTATGCCGTCGTCACACGCTATTTCTTCAAGATGCCGAGCGATTGGCAAGACGACGTCTCGGTGTTCATGCTGATCGGCGTCAGTTTCGGTTGTGCGGCCCACGTGCAGCAATCGCGCGGCCATATCGGCATCGACGTGCTGGGCAATATCCTGCCGCCCGCCGCCAACCGCATGCGGCTGTTCCTGATCGACTTGATTTCCTTCCTGTTTTGCAGCTTCTTCACCTGGAAATCCTGGACGCTGTTCTGGGAAGCCTGGCAGGAAGGCCAGACCACGGATTCCACCTTCGCCCCGCCGCTGTGGATACCGTATTCCATGATGGCTTTCGGCATGACGCTGCTGAGTCTGCAAATTCTGCTGCAGGTGTTGCAGAGACTGGCGAGGGAGGCGGAATGAGCGATCTTGCACTCGGTGCGCTCTATGGCCTCGCCACCTTGCTCGCGATGTTTTCCGGCTTGCCGATCGCCTTTGCGCTGGGCACGGTGGCGTTGGTGTTCATGGTTTTCTTCATGCCGGCTTCGTCGCTCGATACCGTCACGCAAAACGTGTATGAGGAAATGGCCTCGATCACGCTGCTGTCGATCCCGCTGTTCATCGTCAAGGGTTCGGCTATCGGGCGTTCGCCGGCCGGGCGCGATCTCTATGCCGCGATCCATGCCTGGCTGCATCGCATTCCCGGCGGCCTGGGCGTGGCCAACGTGATTGCCTGCGCCTTGTTTGCCGCCATGGCAGGTTCTTCGCCAGCCACCTGTTCGGCTATCGGCTCGGCCGGCATACCGGAGATGCGCAAGCGCGGCTATTCGCCGGGTTTCGCGGCAGGCATCATCGCGGCCGGCGGCACGCTCGGCATTCTCTTGCCGCCGTCGATTACGATGATTCTGTATGCCGTCGCGGCGGAACAATCGCTGGGGCGGCTGTTCCTGGCGGGCGTCGGCCCCGGTGTCCTCTTGATCGGCCTGTTCACTGGCTATGCCGTGTACCGCGCGCGCAAGGAATACCGTGCGGCGCTGGCCGTCTACCATGGCGGCGGAGGGAAATCGGCCTGGCTCGACGACACGCATTACACGATGCGGCAAAAGGTGGAAATGCTGCCGCGCGTGCTGCCGTTCGTGGTGCTATTGATTGGCGTGATGGTCGCGCTTTACGGCGGTTACGCCACGCCATCCGAAACGGCAGGGCTGGGCGCCATCCTCGCGCTCGCGCTGGTGGCCGGCGTCTACCGCCTCTGGCGTCCGAAAGACATGGCTCCGATCCTCTCGGCCAGCATACGCGAATCGACCATGCTGCTGCTTATCATCGGCATGTCGCTCCTGTATTCCTACGTCATGAGCTATCTGCACATCAGCCAGTCGGCCGCGCAATGGGTGGTCGCGATGCATTTCTCGAAATGGATATTGCTGGCACTGGTGCTGCTGCTGGTTGTGGTGTTGGGCTTTTTCCTGCCGCCGGTTTCCATCATCCTGATGACTGCGCCCATCATCCTGCCGCCGCTGCGCGAAGCGGGGTTCGATCTGATCTGGTTCGGCGTGGTCATGACCATCGTCATGGAAATGGGCTTGATCCACCCGCCGGTGGGATTGAACATCTTCGTGATCAAGAACATCGCGCCCGATATCCCGCTGCGCGACGTGATCATGGGCGTGCTGCCCTTTGTGCTGTTGATGATGGCGGCGGTGGTGTTGCTGTGCGTGTTTCCGCAGATTGCGACGGCGTTTCCGAATGCGTTGATGGGGGTGTAGCACGGTTCGCCGCCCGGTGGAAAAGCCGCAGGCGTGCGACGCCCGGTAATTCCACCATCTGCGTCAAACGGCTTTCGTTAATCGCGTGGTGGAATCGCCCGGGCGGCGCTCCGCTTTGGCTTTTCCACCCTACGATCCTACATAGCTTCGAGCTGGATGTAACCACGCTCACGATGGCCGCGCGCGATCTCCGATAGTGCGGAGAGTCCGGACTCGAGATCGTTACAGGGCAGGGGCCTGCTGCCGCCGCGTGCCGCCTGCTTGCCGCTCCAGGTTTGCAGGATTACCCACTGATCGAACAAATCCTTCATCAGCAGGACGGTGTGCAATTTCTCCGGGGAAGAGAATTGCAGCCGGATCGGGCTTTCGGTCGCAACCGGCAAGTCACCGGTGACGTCGTCGACGGGATCTATCATGGCTGCGATGATACCAGCCGAGACGGGCTTTTCCAGGGAAAGTAACATTTTCGCAACGGAATGGCGAAAAAATTGCTTTAGAGACAGTCTTCTAGGCACCGAACAGGCTGCAAACCTTGGGCTAGAATGGGGCAGTCCTGGAGAAAACCACAATCATGATAGACGACACCCTCTATAACACCGAAGAAGTCCTCAAGCTGCTCGCCGTCGAAAAAGTCGGCGAAGACCGCTTCGTCGGCCAAAGCCATTTCATGGGCAGCCCCAATGTATTCGGCGGCCAGGTTGCCGGCCAGGCGCTGTATGCCGCTTGTGAAACCGTCGTCGGCCGGCGCCCTCACTCGCTGCATTCGCTGTTCATTTTGCCGGGCGACTTGAAGCTGCCCATCACTTTCGAGGTGGAGCGCGTGCGCGACGGCGGCAGTTTCAGCACACGCCGCGTGGTGGCATCGCAGGAAGGCCGGCGCATCTTCGTGCTCTCGGCATCGTTCCAGCAGCAGGAAGAGGGCTTGTCGCACCAGAAGCCCATGCCGGTGCATGCCGATCCCGAGACGCTCGATTCCACGCTGCGCGCCTGGCGCGACAAGGCCGTGGAACGCCATCGCCCGTTTAGTCCCGTGCCGGTCGATTTCCGCTCCGACGGCAACGACGACGTGTTTTCCACGCGTTCGCGCCTGCCTTACAAGCAAGTCTGGACCAAGTCGCCCATCGCGCTGTCCGACGCGCCGCTGGTGCACGAAACCCTGTTCGCCTATGTCTCCGACTACGGCTTGCTCTGGACCTCGCTGCAGCCGCACGGCGTGAAGATGGGCGAGCCGCGCCTACAGATCGCCAGCCTTGACCACACCATCTGGTTCCACCGTCCGTTCCGCATGGACGAGTGGCTTCTGTTCGCCATGGAAAGCCCGAATGCCTCGGGCGGGCGTGGGTTGAATTTCGCTTACATCTATAACCGCCAGGGCTTGCTGGTGGCCACTGTGGCGCAGGAGGGCTTGATCCGGTTGCGCGACAAGCCTAAAGGATCGTAGGGGCAAAAAGCCGGGGCTACGCGGCGCCGGGCGATTGCGCCGTGTGCATTACGGACGTTCGTCAAAGCCGTGTGTTGCGCTAGCCCGGATATTTCACAGCCCGACAGATTTTCGACCTCCAGTGCCTCGAATCGAAGGCGCATACATTTGGGGCAGGCGGCAACGGCAGAATTCGGCGCAACAGCCGAATTTGAGACGCAACTTCCCCTACCCCCGAAGCGTCAACGTGTCGGGGACGCACTTGCCAGAGGCTAAGGTGGGGCCAAGGCGCGGGAAGCGATGAGGAAGATGTCGCGCAAGGGATGGTGCGAGGCAAACAGGACGCGGATGCGTCGGGTATTGCGGATCACGGCCGCACCGATCTTGAGGAGCCTGACGCGGATCGTCGCCGCTGTAGCCTTGGCCAAGTCGGTGTCTGGCAAGGCCAACTCCCGCAGGCGCTGCATGAGCGTGTACGCCAAGGCCGCGAACAGGACGCGCAGCCAGTTGCTGAGGAACCTGTGGCAACTGGCGCGGGTGCCGAACAGATCGAGTTGAGTTTCCTTGATCCGATTCTCCGCCTCGCCGCGCTGGCAGTAAAGCTCATCGTACAACGCCTGGGCTGGCCGATCCAGGTTGGTGACGATAAAACGCGGATTGTTTCCCTGGCTGCCGAACTCCAGACGGGTGACGATGCGCCGTTCCCGATTCCAGCTCTCGGCAGCATAGCGGAACTCGTGGATCGCGTAAAGTGGACCCGTCAGTCAAGACAGATTTTCAGCGAATTTAAGCTGTATCCATTTCTTCACACGCAGCGGAACAGCGCTGCCCTGGTTCTGCGCGGGGAGAATCCCCTGCGCAGCGTAGCGGAGCAGGGGATTCTCCCCGCGCGCCGCCGAATTTGTCGGCAATCATCGCCCCACCATTCCGCCCGCTGGCATACACTTCGCTCGGCGTCTTGTAGGCCAACGACTGATGCGG